>CAVTFD010000001.1:0-147647 GCA_963733945.1 uncultured Alphaproteobacteria bacterium
TGGAGGTGAACGGAATCGAACCGATGACCTCCTGCTTGCAAAGCAGGCGCTCTCCCAACTGAGCTACACCCCCGCTTCAGGCACCAGGGGTCAGGAGCCAGGAAAAAACTTCCCTGACCCCTGACGCCTGATCCCTGGATGGTGGGCCAGGGAGGATTTGAACCTCCGACCTCACGCTTATCAAGCGCGCGCTCTAACCAGCTGAGCTACTAGCCCCAAGGCGGCCCGCAACGGCAGCCCCTAGGGCCACGCCCCAGCGACGCTCGGGAGAAGGGATGCGCAGACGGCGGCGTCGTGCCAGAGATCAGGCATCGGGGATCAGGCATCAGAACCCGAGCTCCGCCGATCTCCGGCGTTGTGGTATGCAGAAGAAAGATCATCTCAGACACCATTTCTGATCCCTGATACCTGATCCCTGTCTTCTGGCATCCAGAAAGGAGGTGATCCAGCCGCAGGTTCCCCTACGGCTACCTTGTTACGACTTCACCCCAGTCGCTGACCTTACCGTGGTCGGCTACCTCCTCTTGCGAGGTTGGTCCGCCGCCTTAAGGTAAAGCCAACTCCCATGGTGTGACGGGCGGTGTGTACAAGGCCCGGGAACGTATTCACCGCGGCGTGCTGATCCGCGATTACTAGCGATTCCGACTTCATGCTCTCGAGTTGCAGAGAACAATCCGAACTGAGACGGCTTTTTGAGATTGGCGCGAGGTCGCCCCCTTGCCGCCCTCTGTCACCGCCATTGTAGCACGTGTGTAGCCCAGCCCATAAGGGCCATGAGGACTTGACGTCATCCCCGCCTTCCTCCGGCTTGTCACCGGCAGTTTCTCCAGAGTGCCCGGCTTAACCCGATGGCAACTGAAGATGAGGGTTGCGCTCGTTGCGGGACTTAACCCAACATCTCACGACACGAGCTGACGACAGCCATGCAGCACCTGTGTCCCCGCCGGCCGAACCGAAGAACCCGATCTCTCGGGCCCATACGAGGCATGTCAAGGGCTGGTAAGGTTCTTCGCGTTGCGTCGAATTAAACCACATGCTCCACCGCTTGTGCGGGCCCCCGTCAATTCCTTTGAGTTTTAACCTTGCGGCCGTACTCCCCAGGCGGTGTGCTTACAGCGTTAGCGGCGACACCGAAGAGCTAGGCTCCCCAACGTCTAGCACACATCGTTTACAGCGTGGACTACCAGGGTATCTAATCCTGTTTGCTCCCCACGCTTTCGCGCCTCAGCGTCAGTATCGGTCCAGAGCGCCGCCTTCGCCACCGGTGTTCTTCCCAATATCTACGAATTTCACCTCTACACTGGGAATTCCACGCTCCTCTCCCGAACTCCAGCAATGTAGTCCCAAGCGCAATTCCCAGGTTGAGCCCGGGGCTTTCACGCCTGACTTACATCGCCGCCTACGCGCCCTTTACGCCCAGTAAATCCGAACAACGCTCGCCCCCTTCGTATTACCGCGGCTGCTGGCACGAAGTTAGCCGGGGCTTCTTCTCCTGCTACCGTCATCATCCTCGCAGGCGAAAGAGCTTTACAACCCGAAGGCCTTCATCACTCACGCGGCATTGCTGGATCAGGCTTGCGCCCATTGTCCAATATTCCCCACTGCTGCCTCCCGTAGGAGTCTGGGCCGTGTCTCAGTCCCAGTGTGGCTGATCATCCTCTCAGACCAGCTACGGATCAAAGCCTTGGTAGGCCGTTACCCCACCAACTAGCTAATCCGACGCGGGCCCCTCCTGCGGCGATAAATCTTTCCCCGGTTTCCCCCTTTCGAGGTCCGCCGGGCGTATGCGGTATTAGCCGAAGTTTCCCTCGGTTATCCCCCACAACAGGGCAGGTTCCCACGCGCTACTCACCCGTGCGCCACTCCCTTGAAACCGAAGCCCCAAGAGCGTTCGACTTGCATGTGTTAGGCATGCCGCCAGCGTTCGTTCTGAGCCAGGATCAAACTCTCAAGTTTATCCCAGGCCCCTCCGTCTTGACCCGCACCCCCCTGAAGCTTCACACCCCAAAGAGGCACCGACCCGAGCGGACGGACCCATATCAGGGCCTCCAAAACGCTCGCAAATGCGCCAGCGTCCGGCAACCCGCGCCGCCGCCCGCGCATCCCTTCCCTTCCCTACAATCTCAATCAACAATCCCCCAGGCCTTCCGACCACAACCGGCCAGCCGACCACAGCGGGGCCGCGCTTATACCTCCGCCCCATACCCCCGTCAACTCCCCTTTGCCCGATCGAGAGCCGATTCCCGAAGGGGGCGCGGCAGCTTGCCGAGATAGGCAGCCCGATGCCCCATGTCCAGAGGCATACACCAACAAATTTACCATATTAGATCAGTCCGAGCGCGCACAACTCGGTGAGCATGTGATCGGGCAGCGGCAGCGCGTCAGGCGCTGCGCGATCGGGCGGCGCCGCCTCCGGCGCCAGATAGCGCCAGCCCTGAAACGGCCGGCACGACCGCCACAGGGTCGGCACCAAGGTCCGGTCGACATCGATCAGGCAATAGCGGCGGCCATTCTCGTCCCGCTCGTTGCGAAACCCGGTGACCAACTGCCGGACCCGGATCCGGCCGCGGATGACCCAGTAGATCGAGCCGCCATCCAGCACTTCCTGCACCCGGCGCGGCTGGTTTCTAGTGTAGATCCAGCCGCCTCCGCGCTCGGCCGCACGCGCCGCCCTCACGCGCCGCAGATGCTCGATGTCATCGATGCCGACGGCGAGTTTGATCAGATGCAGCGGCATCGGCTCGACCCAATCAGGATTTCGTGCCCTCGGCCTCGAGGGTGATCAGCTCGGCTCCCTCTTCGACCATGTCGCCAACCGCGAACCGCACCTTTTCCACCGTCCCGTCCGCGGGCGCGACGATCGTATGCTCCATCTTCATCGCCTCGATCACCATCAGCGATTGGCCGCGCCGTACTGTGCTTCCGGCCTCGACCAAGAGCCGGGTTACCCGGCCCGGCATCGGCGCGGTCAGCCGCCCACCCGCCGGGTCCTCGCCCTGGCGCGCGGCAAGCGGGTCGATTTCGACGAGAAGCCAACTCTTGCCGTCGATGAACACGGCAGTCTCCGCTCCATGGTCGAGAACGATGACCTGCTTGCGGATGCCGTCAATCGTCACCGCGAATGCGCCGTTCGGCCGCTGCTCGCCATCGGCCGAAACTGCCCTCTCACCGATCTGCAGCATCCAACCCTGCTTCCGAGCCGTGGCCTGAACCGTGCGGTCTTCTGCAGCGTCGCGGAAGACCAGGTCTTGGCGACCGACCCCGCCGAGCCGCCAGCCTTGATTGCCCGCCCAGGGCGAGTACGGATCGCCGGAGTGCTGTGTCGCGGCGCGAATCGCCTCCTCACGCACGCACAACCGTGAGATCGCCGCGGCGGCCAGCGCCACATCGGGCGCCGGTCGGTGCAAAGGGATCAGCGCGGCGTGGTGGCGCTCGATAAATGCCGTGTCGACCGCCCCCGCGGCGAAGTCAGGCTCGGCGGCGAGCCGCGCCAGAAACCCCAGATTGCTACGCAGGCCGAGGATCGCGGTCTCGGCCAAGGCCAGGCGCAGTCGCGCGATCGCGGCCGGCCGATTCTCGCCCCAAGCAATAATCTTGGCGACCATCGGGTCGTAATAGGGCGTGACCAAATCGCCCTGCCGCACCCCGGTATCGACCCGCGCGATCTCCGGCGGCGGAAAGCGCAAGCCGTGCAGCGTCCCGGTCTGCGGGACAAAATCGCGTTCGGGGTCTTCGGCATAGAGCCGCGCTTCGATCGCATGGCCCCTCAGAACGAGATCCCTTTGGCGCAGCGGCAATTTCTCCCCGGCGGCCACCCGCAATTGCCATTCGACGAGATCGAGCCCGGTCACCGCCTCGGTCACGGTGTGCTCGACCTGAAGCCGCGTGTTCATCTCGATGAAATAAAATGCCTCAGCCTCAGCGATGAACTCGACAGTGCCGGCGCCGACATAGGCGACCGCGCGCACCGCGGCAACCGCGGCCTCGGCCATCGCGCCGCGACGCGCGTCATCGAGCCCAGGCCCCGGCGCTTCCTCGATGACCTTCTGATGGCGCCGCTGGATCGAGCAGTCACGGTCGAAAATGTGGACCGCGTTGCCGTGCCGGTCGGCGAAGATCTGCACCTCGATATGCCGCGGCCGCGCGAGGTATTTCTCGATCAGCACCTGGTCGTCGCCAAAGGCGCCCGCGGCTTCGCGCTTTGCCCCTTCCAGCGCCGCGGCGAATTCGCCAAATTCGGCGACGACGCGCATCCCCCGTCCGCCGCCGCCGGCCGAGGCTTTGATCAATACCGGAAAGCCGATGCGCCGGGCCTCCTCGGCGAGATGACCGAGGTCCTGGTCGTCGCCGTGATAGCCCGGCACGACGGGCACCCCGGCCCGCGCCATCAATGCCTTGGCCGCCGCCTTCGAGCCCATAGCCCGCATCGCCCCGGCAGGTGGCCCGATGAAGACCAGCCCCGCCTCCTCGCACGCCTCGGCGAAATCAGCGTTCTCCGACAAAAAGCCATAGCCCGGATGCACCGCCTCAGCGCCGCTTGCCCGCGCCGCCGCGATGATTGCGCCGATGTTCAGATAGCTCTCGCGCGCCGGCGCCGGACCGATCGGTCGGGCTTCGTCGGCCTCTTCTACGTGCAACGCGCCGTGGTCGGCCTCGGAATAGACCGCGACCGTGGCGATCCCGAGCCGGCGCGCGGTGCGGATCACCCGGCAGACGATCTCGCCGCGATTAGCAATCAGGATCTTGGCGAACACGTCAGGCCCGCATATGGAATTATATTAAGCAGGTGATTGTCAGTCGGAAGGAGATCGGAGCCGAACGCAGGCCGGTAAAGGTGGGAGATACAGAACAATGAAGAACGCCAGGTGGCAGGGTCTGGCGGCGCGGGTGTCCGCGGTGAGCATTCTTTTGTCGACGGCGTCGTGGGCGCAGGACGATAAGGCCATCGCCGCGTGTCACAATCAACAATCGACATTGGCTATCGTCGATTGCCTGGACAAGCTTACGGCGCAATGGGACAAGCGCTTGAATGCCCTCTATCAGAAGGCATTGAAAAGCGTTGAACCATCCGAAGTGCCTGCGCTGCGGGCCGCGGAACGCGCGTGGCTGGAGTATCGGAAACAGCGGTGCTCCTATCTCAGCGCAGGTCCCGGAACGATCGGTCAAGTGGTCGGGTCCGATTGCTTTCTCAGGATGACTAGGGCGCGGGCCGAGGAATTGGAACAGGACAGCAAAGGCCTGGGCGATTAGACGGCACCACGGCCGGGTCGACAAAAAACCCCGACAAAGAGCCTTGACCAAACTCGGCACGCCCGCACGGCATCCCATCTTATTCCCGTTCCCGTCACATGCGGAACACGCCGAACCGGGTCGGCTCGATCGGCGCGTTGAGGCTCGCTGAGATCGCCAAGGCCAGCACCATCCGCGTATCGGCCGGGTCGATCACCCCGTCATCCCACAGCCGCGCGCTTGCATAATAGGGATGGCCTTGGGTCTCGTATTGGGCGCGGATCGGCGCCTTGAATTTCTCATCTTCGGCGGCGCTCCACGCCTCGCCGCGTGCTTCGCGCGCATCGCGGCGGATCTGCGCCAAGACTGAGGCCGCCTGCTCGCCGCCCATTACCGAGATCCGCGCATTAGGCCACATCCACAAAAACCGTGGCCCATAGGCGCGCCCGGCCATGCCGTAATTTCCAGCGCCAAAGCTGCCGCCGATGATCACCGTGAATTTCGGCACCGCCGCGGTGGCGACTGCGGTCACCATCTTGGCGCCATCCTTAGCAATGCCCCCCGCTTCGTATTTCTTCCCGACCATGAACCCGGTGATGTTCTGCAGAAACACCAGCGGGATCAGCCGCTGCGCGCACAATTCGATGAAATGCGTGGCCTTCAAGGCGCTTTCGGAGAACAGAATGCCGTTATTCGCAAGGATACCGACCGGATACCCCCAGATCCGGGCAAAGCCGCACACCAGGGTCGGGCCGTAAAGGTGCTTGAACTCGTCGAACTCGCTGCCGTCGACAATTCGGGCGATGATCTCGCGCACGTCATAGGGTTGGCGCGTGTCCTGCGGGACCACGCCGTAAAGCTCGTCGGCCGGGTAGTTCGGCTCGACCGGCGGCATCACCTCGACCCCGACCCGCTTCGCCCGGTTGAGATTGCCGACGATCCGCCGCGCGATGCCGAGCGCATGATGGTCGTCGAGCGCGTAATGGTCGGTGACCCCGGAGATCCGGCTGTGCACCTCGGCACCGCCCAGTTCCTCGGCGGTGACGATCTCACCGGTCGCGGCGCGCACCAAGGGCGGTCCGCCCAAGAAAATCGTCCCCTCGCCCTTGACGATGATCAATTCGTCCGACATCGCCGGCACATAGGCGCCGCCTGCGGTGCACGAGCCCATGACCAGCGCAATCTGCGGCACCCCAGCCGCCGACAGCCGGGCCTGGTTGTAAAAGATCCGGCCGAAATGGTCGCGGTCGGGAAACACCTCGTCCTGCGCCGGCAGAAACGCCCCGCCCGAATCGACCAGATAGAGGCAAGGCAGCCGATTTTCGCCGGCAATCTCCTGCGCGCGCAGGTGCTTCTTTACGGTGATCGGGAAATAGGTGCCGCCTTTGACGGTCGCGTCATTGGCGACGACGACGCATTCGCGCCCCATGATCCGGCCGATCCCGGTGACGATCCCGGCCGCCGGCACTTCGCCGTCATACATGCCGAACGCGGCCAGCGGCGAGAGTTCGAGGAACGCCGACCCCGGATCGAGCAGCAGCCGCACTCGCTCGCGCGGCAATAACTTACCGCGCCCCAAATGCCGCCGCCGTGCCTCCTCCCCGCCCCCCTCCTCAATCGCCGACTGCTTCTCCCGCAAATCCGCGACCAGCCCCCGCATCGCCGCGGCATTACCGCGAAACGCCTCGGAGCGCCGGTCGAGCAAGGTGGTGAGCACGGTCATCGCCGCCGGGCACCTTGCCTAAGCTCGACGCGGCCCGGCAAGCGGAAAACGCCGCGACCCACACTATAGGGTCCGATGAGACAAGCGCGGGGACGACAGCGAAATCAACATTTCACTGCGTCTGCAGATCCATCGCGCCGGCTAGCCTTGGTTTCAGCTTGCCCCAAAGCGCAAGCGGGGAGAGAATAAGGTTACAACTACCGGCTATCTGGACACTTCCGGACGATTGAATTTGGCGTTGATATATCGCGCTGTCGACGGTCGTGCAGTAACCATGAGAGGAAACCATGACCATAACCCACCCGCGTCTACTTCGCCTCGTTGCGATCCTCGCCATCATCGCTGGCGTTTTTATGCCGACCGCGTCGGCCCGAGCCGCAACGCCCGTCACGGTCGACAATTCGACCGCGCTCGCCGCTGCGATTGCGAAAGCGCTCGATGTTGGCGCGCCATTCGAGGCGAACATAAACTGCAAGGTCTATTTTTTTGCAAATGCCTGTCAGGCAGCTTTCACTGCGCCGACCAAGCAGCGTCTGGTCATCGAGTACGTGTCGTTCTCCTGTCCGATTACCACCTATACAGTACCGGTATTCGGGCAGTTTATCATCTCCAGCACCGGAACCGGCGTTGCCGGGTATAATGCCTTGACCCTGCCCCAGAATGCGGGGCATGGTTTTGCGCAATTGGGCCAGACGGTAAAGATTTACGTCGACCCGGGCTCCGAGATCGCCGTCACGACGTTCCTTAAAGCCGGCTACTTCTCCTTTTCCGGTTCGGCGCCATTTCCGTCGCCAGTTCCCGGGACGCCGTGCAACGTCACCCTTAACGGCCGCCAGATACCGGATTAAGCCGGCATTCCGCCGATGGCCCGAGTAGGGAAATAGGCCATCAGCGCAATCCGAGCCGGAAACCGTAGGCGCCGCTCACCCAGAAACGTCGAAATCGACCGCGCGCCGCGCCGATTCTAAATCGTCAGTCCTGTTTTAGCGCCCTGGCATGGATCCACGCTGCGGTTCGCCGGACGCCGCCGAAAGTAAAGATGTGCAGTCCCTCGATCGGCGCGTCGCGATGCTCGGCCGCGGCCAGCGTTTCGATCAGCGTGTCGGGAGTGGCTTCGACGAGGATGCGGGCAAACGCAGTCTGGCCACGGCCGAGCGCGCGCAACGACGCGCCGATGCCGCAGCGTACGGCGAATTTGGCGAGGGTCGCCACACTGGCGGGGCCGGCGATGCCGATCCGGATCGGGCACAGGATGTCGTCGTCGCGCAGCGAACGGATCCAGCGCTCGATCGGCGCCGCCTCGAAACCGAATTGGGTGATCAGCGACGCCTCGAGGCCGCGTTGCCGGGCAAGCGCCAGTTTCGCCCGCAATGCCTTGTCGAGACTGTGGCGATCGATGCTCGGATGGCCCTCCGGATAGCCGGCAAAGGCGACGTGCCGGACGCCGTGATCCTCCACCAGACCGGTTGCCAGCAGCTCCAAGCCGTCGCGGAAGGGTCCTACCGAACGAGCGGGATCGCCGCCGATAATCAAGACGTCCCTGACTTCTGCTTCGGCCGCCGCGCGCCGCAGAAAATCGCGCGCCTGGGTAAAGCTGGCCAGACGCCGGGCCGCGATGTGGGGCATCGGGGTAAAACCGGCGCGCTGCAACTTGACGCAGGCGGCCACGATGTCGTGATGGGTGACGCTCGCGGGGTGATTGACGAGCACCGTCGTGCCCGGCTCGAGCAGCTCGCCCAGCCTCTCGCGCGCCGGGTCGTCGTGCGGCGAGATTTCGATCGTAGAGCTGCCGATCAGCTCGGCGACGCGGTGGCGGAGATTGTCCGGGATCCGGTCCGGCTGTCCCATATCCGCTCCGATCATCCCGAATTTCGCTTGCGCGAAATCACGTAGGATTCGTCCCAGAACCACAGCCCGCCATATTGGCGCAGCACCTCCTTGGTCGCTTCGAGGTAGGCGCCACTGCTGATCGCGCCCGACAGGCGCTCGTCCTCGATTTGCGCGACATAGACCGCCGCGTTCCAGGCGGCGAACAAGGTCGAGGTGCCGATCGTCTCGCTGATCTCGCTCGGCAAGGTGTGCATGTCGTAACGAAACAGCGAGCGCGCATCGGCATAGGCGCCGAAATTGAGGGTGCGGCCGGCGCTGCCGAGCTCGGCCTTGGTCGCCCGCAACAATGCGTGGCGGTCGGTAGTGAAAGGGTCTTCGCCCGGCCAGATCCGCTGGATGATCTCCAGACCCGGATCGTGGCCATGCGAGTGGATGGCGATCAGGCGCCCGCCGGGCGCGAGGCTGCGGGCCAGCGGGGCGACGATCCGGCGCGCCTTGAATTCGACCGGGGCCCGGGCGCGATAAGGCTGAGATGCAATCACGAGATCGTATTCGGCGCGGGTGAACCCGCGGCGCGGGCGCACCTGATCGAGCAGGAATTTGTGGTCTTCGCGGTAGATCACCAGCACGACCGGCTTCTCGTAGACTGGATTGCCGGTGCCGGCGCTGATCCGTGCGCGCCAATGTTCGCCGAGAAAACCCTGCAGATCGCCGATCTGCACTTCGAAATCATGCGCGGTATTGCCGGTCAGCTCGAGCTCGTGCCAGACGAGGCTCGTCGCCGCGGTGACCGAGTTCGGCGTCAGCCACGGCGCCTCGGCGTAGTACATGTTGGTCATGACCAACACCGTCGCCGGATGCTCGAACAGCCGGTCCGGCATCTTTTCGAGCGCGAGCCGAACGTCTTCGAGACTGATTTCCTTGGCGACGATATAAGACGGCATCGTCGGGAAGCGGTGGTGCAGGGCGCGCATCGTGCGCGTCAGCACCGTGCCGTCGCCGGTGCCGGCATCGAACAGGCGCAACGCGGGCGGGCGCGGGTGAATATTGGCCAATTCCATGCCCACGCGTTGGGCGATTGCCCACTTCTCGCCGCAGGTGGTGACAAACAGCAGATATTTCTGGCGATTGTCGTAAAACCGGAAGCTCCGAGCGGCCCCAACCGCGGGCGGCGGCGTGGCAATCGGCGCCATGACCGGCGCGCCGTTGACCTGAGGTTCGGGCTTGAGGGCGATGAACGCGTGCACGCGCTCCGCTGTGTCGGTGGTGACGCGACCGCCCAGGCGGAGCCGGGTAACGAGCTTGCCGTCGTTCACGGCGAGGCGGCCGAAGGTGGATTCGGCCATGCCGGCGCGACGGCAGTATTCGGCGATATGGCGCAAGAGAGCCTCGCTCATCTCACAACCTCGCAATTTCTCACAATTTGAGTGAAGCGGATGCGAAGGGGCCGGTCAACTTTAATCGTGCCCATAAATCAAGTGGGCAATGGGGTGGGCGACAATTGTGACAATCACGCGTGCTGAAATCGGCCGCCTGGTGCTACAATTGCCCCGAAGCAAGGGCTCGGCCCGCCTTATTGATCCGAGGCCCCGGCTAAAATCAGGGGGGAATCATGAGAACCAGCTCCGACCATATCCTGACCAGCCATGCCGGCAGCCTGCCGCGCCCGGACGCGCTGATCGCGGCCTGGGCGGCAAATGACGAGAGTGCGCTTGCAGATACGCTGCGGGACGCCGTCGCCGAGGTCGTGCGCCACCAGAAGGAGCTCGGCATCGACATCCCCGGCGATGGCGAGTTCGGCAAGCCGATGGGCCAGCGCGTCAATTATGGCTCGTGGTGGCGCTATTCATGGCAGCGCCTCGGCGGCATCGAGGCCGGCGATAATTCGCTCTACGACATGCAGCCGCGCCGTTCCAGCCCTGGCCAGATCGTGTTGACCAGCTTTGGCGACCGCCGTGACCGCACCCTGTTCGCCGCGGCCTATAACGATCCCGATTCCGGCATCACCACCGGGCCGCGGCCGCCGGCGCCGATTTGTGTCGGCCCACTGGCCTATACCGGCCACGATGCGATCAAGGCCGACATCGCCCGCTTTAAAGCCGGCTTGGCGGCGGCGGGGGTCGAGGAAGGCTTTATGACCGCGGTCGCGCCGGCGAGCTGCGCGCGGATCGGCAACAAATATTACAAGACCGACGAGGAATTTCTCTACGCCTGCGCCGAGGCGATGCGGGAGGAATACAAGGCGATCGTCGATGCCGGCCTCGTCCTGCAGTTCGACGACCCGTGCATCGCTGAGGGCTGGGACCAGGTCAATCCCGAGCCGACAGTCGCGGACTATCGGAAACTCGCGACGATTTGGGTCGAGGCACTGAACCACGCCTTGCGCGGCCTGCCCGAGGATCGCATCCGCTTTCATTTGTGCTGGGGCAGCTGGCACGGCCCGCACGTGACGGACATCCCGATGCGCGACATCGTTGAGGTCATGCTGAAGGTCAACTGCCAAGCCTATTCGTTCGAGGCCGGCAATGTCCGCCACGAGCATGAATGGAAGGTGTGGCAGAACGTCAAATTGCCCGACGGCAAGCTCATTCTACCGGGCATCGTCAGCCACGCCACCAACGTGGTCGAACATCCCGAGCTGGTCGCCGAGCGCATCCTGCGTTTCGCCAACCTAGTCGGGCGGGAGCGGGTCATCGCCTCGACCGATTGCGGACTCGGCGGCCGCGTGCATCCGCAGATCGCCTGGGCCAAGCTCGAAGCACTCGCCCAAGGGGCGGCATTGGCGAGCCGGCAGCTCTGGAGCCGAGCATGAGGACCAGCACCGACCACATCCTGACCAGTCATGTCGGGAGTCTGCCGCGCCCGGACGAGCTGATCGAGGCGAACCACGCGCGCGAGGCCGGCGAGACGACCGATGATCAGGCAATTCAAGAGACATTGCGAACCGCGGTCCACGACGTCGTGCGTCATCAAAAGGAGCTCGGCATCGACGTCCCCGGCGACGGCGAGTTCGGCAAGTCGATGGGGCATCGCATCAATTATGGCGCTTGGTGGAACTACGCGTTTCTGCGCCTCGGCGGACTTGAACTCGGCGGGCCGAGCCTCGACCATATGACCCCGCGACCCGCCCGCCCCGGCGAGATCGTACTGAACAACGCCGCTCGTCGGCGCGATCGGGTGCGGTTCGCCGCCGCCTACGCCGACCGCGAGTCTGGCGTCTTCATGGGTCCCCGGCCCACCACCGGGCCGGTCTGCGTCGGTCCTCTGACTTACACCGGCCAGGACGCGATCAAGACCGACATCGACAATTTTAAAGCGGCGCTGAAGGCGGCAGGGGCTGCCGAAGGTTTCATGACCTCCGTCGCGCCCGGCAGCGCCTACCGGATACCCAACACCTATTACAACAGCGACGAGGAGTTCCTTTACGCCTGGGCCGAGGCGATGCGCGAAGAATACAAGGCCGTCCTCGATGCCGGGCTCATCCTGCAGCTCGACGACCCGGCGACCGCGACCGGCTGGGACATGATCGATCCCGAGCCCAAAGTCGAAGACTACAAGAAGTTCACAATGATCCGGATCGAGGCGCTCAATCACGCATTGCGCGGTCTGCCGCAGGAACGCATCCGCTACCACCTGTGCTGGGGCAGCTGGCACGGCCCGCACACGACCGACATCCCGCTGCGCGACATCGTCGATGTGATGCTGGCGGTCAACGCTCAGGCCTATTCATTCGAGGCCGGCAATGTCCGCCACGAGCACGAATGGAAGGTGTGGCAGGAGGTCAAATTGCCGGACGGCAAGATCATCCTGCCCGGCGTGGTCAGCCACGCCACCAACGTCATCGAGCACCCGGAGCTGGTCGCCGACCGCATCCAGCGCTTCGCCAATTCGGTCGGCCGAGAGCGGGTTATCGCCTCGACCGATTGCGGGCTCGGCGGCCGCGTCCACCCGCAAATCGCCTGGGCCAAGCTCGAAACGCTGACCCAAGGCGCCGCCCTCGCCACCCGGCAGCTCTGGCGCTAACCACCGCGTAGTTCGCTGGCGAGCGCGGCGATTTCGCCGGCGGCGGGGCTGGCGGGCGCGGTTTCGAGCACGCCCAGACCCTGGGCCATCGCGTGGACCAGCGCGATGCGATTGCCGATGCGGCTAGCCGCGATTGCCACTCCGAGCTTCGCGAGATCGACGGCGATGCGCTCGGTGGCAGTTGACCGCGGCGGCACGCGGTTCAACACGGCGACCGCGGGCCGCCGCTCGTCGCGCGCCATCGCCAAGGTTGCTTCCGTCGCCCACAGATCGAGCGGCGAGGGCTGGACCGGGATCAGCACCAGCCCCGCGGCGCGCACCGCGATGCGCGCCTCGGTCTCGATGTGCGCCGGCCCGTCGACGACGACGAGATCGGCCTCTCGGGCGCGATCCGCGATCCATTGCTCGGCGCGCCAGCCGGGCACCGCCGCGAACTCAAAGCCGATCGCCGCGTCCCTGAGCCGCTCCCGCCGCAACCCCACCCAGGCGGCGAGGCTTGCCTGCGGGTCGATGTCGAGCACGGCGACCTTCGCACCTTGCTGCGCCCAGGCAACCGCCAGCTGCGCGGCCAAGGTCGTCTTGCCGGCGCCGCCCTTGCGTTGCGCTATCGTGATCACCCGTCCCGCCATCAACCCCAGCTTTAGCAGAGGTCGATGCGGGACGGTAAGTCCATTGGGACGACTACTCGGCGGCCTGCAGTTTGGTCACAAGCCCGAGCCGCTCGACTATGCCGCGCCTGCAGCTGCGCTCGAGAAGCTCTCGGAGACCCTTCCGCTAGGCCTCCTCCCTAACCCTCCCCCGCTCGCGGGGGAGGGAAGGGTGGGGGCGAGGTCAGACGAGGTCGAAGCGATCCAGGTTCATCACCCTGGTCCACGCCGCCACGAAGTCTTTCACAAATTTCTCCTTCGAGTCCGCGCACCCATAGACCTCCGCGAGGGCGCGCAGCTGTGAGTGCGAACCGAAGATCAGGTCGACACGGGTGCCCGTCCACTTGAGCTCGTCCGTCTTCCGGTCGCGCCCCTCATACACGCCTTCGGAGTTCGCGGACGGCTGCCATTGCGTACTCATGTCGAGCAGGTTGACGAAGAAGTCGTTCGTCAAGGTCTCCGGCCGCTTGGTGAACACGCCGTGCGTAGACCTCCTGACATTTGCACCGAGGACGCGCAGGCCGCCGACGAGAACCGTCATCTCGGGCGCCGTCAAGGTCAGCAATTGCGCCCGATCCACCAGCAGCTCTTCGGCGGACAATGGCTGCCCGCCCCGGAGATAGTTGCGGAACCCGTCGGCGGGCGGTTCGAGCGGCGCGAAGGAGGCGACGTCGGTTTGCTCCTGCGATGCGTCCATGCGTCCCGGCGTGAACGGGACCTTAACGTTGTGCCCGGCAGCCTTCGCGGCTTTCTCGATCGCCGCACAGCCGCCGAGAACGATCAGGTCGGCAAGGGAGACCTTTTTCCCGCCGGACTGTGAAGCGTTGAATTCCTTCTGGATTGCTTCGAACGTCGGCAGCACCTCCGCCAGCTGAGCCGGCTGGTTGACCCCCCAGTCCTTTTGCGGCGCGAGGCGAATGCGCGCGCCGTTTGCTCCGCCGCGCTTGTCGGAGCCGCGGAATGTCGACGCCGACGCCCAGGCTGTCGACACCAACTGGGAAACGGACAAGCGAGAGGCGAGGATCTTCGCCTTCAAAGCCGCAATATCCGCTTCCCCTATGAGCGGATGATCCACCGCGGGGATCGGGTCTTGCCACGGCAGGGGCTCCTTCGGGACCAGCGGGCCGAGATAACGCACGATCGGGCCCATGTCGCGATGCGTCAGCTTGAACCACGCCCGGGCAAACGCGTCGGCAAACTGATCCGGATGCTCGTAGAAGCGCCTCGAGATCTTTTCGTAAACAGGGTCGACCCGCAGCGAGAGGTCCGTGACCAGCATCGTCGGCACGTGCCGCTTGGACGGGTCGAAAGCGTCCGGAATCGTTGCAGTGGCGCCTTTCGCCTTAAACTGCCAGGCGCCGGCCGGGCTCTTGGTCAGCTCCCATTCGTTGCCGAACAGGTTCTCGAAGAAATGGTTGCTCCACTTCGTCGGCGTCTGGGACCAGATGACTTCCGGGCCGCCGGTGATCGCGTCAGCCCCTTTACCCGTGCCAAATCTGCTCTTCCAGCCGAGGCCCTGCTGCTCGATTGGGGCGGCTTCAGGCTCCGGGCAGACCAGCGACGGATCGCCGGCGCCGTGGGTCTTGCCAAAGGTGTGGCCACCCGCGATCAGCGCGACCGTTTCTTCGTCGTTCATCGCCATGCGGCGGAAGGTTTCACGAATGTCCCTGGCCGCCGCGAGCGGATCGGGGTTGCCGTTCGGCCCTTCCGGATTGACGTAGATCAGACCCATCTGCACGGCGGCGAGAGGGTTTTGCAGATCGCGGTCGCCGCTGTAGCGCTCATCGGCGAGCCACTTGCCTTCGGGGCCCCAATAGATGCTTTCGTCGGGCTCCCAGACGTCGGCGCGCCCGCCGCCGAAACCGAACGTCTCGAAGCCCATCGACTCGAAGGCGACGTTGCCCGCCAGAATCATCAGGTCGGCCCAGGAGAGCTTCCGGCCATATTTCTGCTTGATCGGCCATAGGAGCCGGCGCGCCTTGTCGAGGTTCGCGTTGTCGGGCCAGCTGTTGACCGGCGCGAAGCGCTGCTGCCCGGCTCCGGCGCCGCCGCGGCCGTCGCCGATGCGGTAGGTGCCGGCGAGGTGCCACGCCATCCGAATGAACAGCCCGCCGTAATGGCCAAAGTCGGCCGGCCACCAATCCTGCGAAACCGTCATCAAGGCACGCAAATCCTTGATCACGGCATTCAGGTCGAGGCTCTTGAACTCCTTCGCGTAGTCGAACCCCTCGCCCATCGGATTGGACAGGGCCGAGTGCTGGTGGAGAATCTGAAGGTTCAGCTGGTTCGGCCACCAGTCACGGTTGGACCTGGCCGCAGCCCTGTGCGCGACCGGGCACGTGGCCGCGCTTTTCTCATCAAACCTTGCGTCCATTGTTTCCCTCCGATCGCGTGATGCTCAGTTCCCGATCCGTCTGCAAGGATCAACGATCCTTGAAAAAAAACGGTCCGTCCTGCACCCACAGCGGGCCACGCGGGCCGGCGGTCATGCTGTTCGGGTTTTCGCCGACTGGGATGTCGGCCTCGGTCGTCAGGTTGGTTTTCGAGTCCATCGCTCCCTCCTGGGCACAGACTAGAAAGATACTTAGGATCGTTCTAATGTAACTCTGGGCGGCGGGATGTCAATGGCCAAGCTCCCGAACCCCTTGCGCAGGTCGTGGGGTTGCAGGACTGCCCGCCGCGGGCGAGAGTGAGCCCATGTCCGCGGCGATCCTCCCGGCCAGCCCGTCGGCAATCGCGCATGCCGCCCGGCTGTTAAACGCCGGACAGCTCGTCGCGTTTCCGACCGAAACCGTATATGGGCTCGGCGCCGACGCGACCAATGAGCGCGCGGTCGCTGCGATTTTTGCCATCAAGGGCCGGCCGCGCTTCAACCCTCTGATCGTCCACGTTTCCGGTCTCGCGGAGGCCGAATCCCTTGCCATATTCGATGTGCGGGCGCGCCGCATCGCCGGACAATTCTGGCCGGGGGCGCTGAGCCTCGTCCTGCCGCGCCGCGGTGACAGCGGACTGTCACTATTGGCGAGCGCCGGGCTAGACACGGTGGCGATCCGCGCTCCGGCTCATCCGGCAGCGCAAGCCTTGCTCCGCGCGGCCGGGCGGCCGATCGCCGCTCCCTCGGCCAACCGCTCGGGGCGGGTCAGCCCGACCGAGGCCGCGCATGTCGCTGCCGAACTCGGCAACCGGGTGGCGCTGATCCTCGATGGCGGCCGCACCACGATCGGGCTCGAATCGACTGTGCTCGATCTGTCGGGCGAGGCCCCTGCCCTGCTCCGCCCCGGCGGCGTCACCCTAGAGCAGCTGACCGAGTTCCTCGGCCCGATTGCGATGCCCGCCGCCGGCCCGCTGCGCTCCCCCGGCATGCTGCCGAGCCACTACGCCCCGTCATTGCCCCTGCGTCTCAAGGCGACCGACGCCCGTCCCGGCGAGGCCCTCCTAGCCTTCGGCCCCGACGCCCCACCGGGCTTTGCCGAGGTGGCATGGCTCAGCCGCTCCGGCGACCTCGCCGAGGCCGCCGCCAATTTGTTCGCGCTGCTCCGCCAGCACGACCGCCCCCCGTTCACCGGCATCGCGGTCACCCCGATCCCCGACCGCGGCCTCGGCCGCGCCATCAACGACCGCCTGCGTCGCGCCGCCACCCCGCCGCGCGGCTGATAAATCCGATCGGAATTCGCTCTGACGCCGACGAGAGCAATGAAGTCAGCCTCGATGAGGTCGAGCGGATCGTGATCTAAGGCTGTCTCTTCTGCGCCGATTTCGGCCGTTGGCGTGACGACAATGGAGCTGCCGGGTTCGACCCTGAGCGGACCCTCAGCCGTCGCAGCGGGAACCGCCCTTGCTGCCCCATTGTGATTGCCTCGAGTCAGTCGCCGGGTCTCGGTGAATGAGCGGGGCTGATCAGTCCATTTGAGGTCCAAGGTGGGGAAGCGAGAGGTAATATCGGGACTGTCGCAGAAGGGAGTGCCAGGGATGGATAGCCTCGCGGGCTCGAAAAACTTCCCAACGATCATTCGGCAGGCTGACCAAGACATCACCTCTTTGCGCGACGCGCTGGGTATCGCAACGCCGGCTCCGGTCGTTTTGATCAGCGGCGGGGCGGACACATTCGACCCGGCCATGGCGCCAAAGCTGATCCAGCTGATCGGCCGAGGCCTGCTCCGAGCGGGTCGAGTGGCCGGCGCGGTCCTTATCGATGGCGGCACCGATGTCGGGGTGATGGCCTTGATCGGACGGGCCGCCGGTTCCGCGGCCGAGCCCATGACCCTGATCGGCGTGGCGCCCGAGGCACTGATCCAGGCCCCCGATATTTCGCCAGCCGAAGCGCCCGGCGATCGCGTCGCGCTCGCCCCTAACCACACGCATTTCGTCCTGACGCGGGGCGAGGCGTGGGGTGCGGAGACGCCGGTGATGTTCGATCTAGCGCTGGCGATCGCCGGAAAACTGCCGGTAGTCGTGGTCATGATCGGTGGCGGGCAGGGGGCGTTGTCCGAGATCCTAAACGCCGTCCGCCAGCATTGGCGCGTTCTGATCATCGCGGGGAGTAAGGGCACCGCCGACGAATTGCTGGCGCAATGGACGACCAAGGTCGCTAAGGATGACGATCCGGTGATCGCCGAAATCCTCGCCGACGGCGACCTGCACGCCTTTGCGATCGGCGACCCGCCCGAAGTCCTGGCGCAGCGGATCGGCCGGGAGCTGGGCGGAGACAGCACGTTGCGACAGGCGTGGCTCCGCTTCGGAGCGCTCGATCTGGCGGCCGACGGCCAGCAAAAATTCTTCCGGCGCATGCAGGGCCTAATCCTCGCCTTGTCCGTCGGCGTAACCGCGACGGTCGTGCTGCACCAAGCAATTCTCGATCGCTGCCCAATCCCGATCTCAGATCAGGACTTCGGCTGCGGACGCGATTTGCACTATCTCGTCATCATTGCGCCGATCGCCCTGTCGGTCCTTATCGGCTGGACCAACCGGTTCCATCACGGCAAACGCTGGGTTCTGACACGCCAGGCGGCGGAGGCGATCAAGCGCGAGATCTTTCAATTCCGCACCGGCGCCGCGCCGTATCGCGACGAAGCCTCGCGCGAAAAAGACCTGGCGAAGGCTATCGAGGACGTGACCAGACGTCTCGCCCGCAGCGAGGCGAACACGACGGCTCTACCTATCTACAGCGGTCCGATCCCGCCGCAATATGCGGCCGGCGACGGCGATGACGGCATGAGCCCGCTGGTACCCGATCGTTACATCGCGGTGCGGCTCGATGATCAGCTGAAGTTCTTCCGCAAAAAGGCCGTGACACTGGACACCCTGCTCGAGCGGCTGCAGTGGGGGACCCTCGGCGTCGGCGGGCTGGGCACTCTGCTGGCCGCGATCGGTTTTGACCTGTGGGTGACGTTGACCACCGCCATCGCCGCGGCGTTGGGAACTTATTTGAGCTATCGCGGCGTGGACTTGACCCTGACGAACTACAACCAGACCGCGATCGATCTCGAAAACATCAAAGGCTGGTGGACGGCTCTGCGGCCGGACGAGCAAGGCGATCCATCGAATGTCGACAACTTGGTCCAACACACCGAGCAGGTGTTGGCGATCGAACTCAGCGGTTGGACCCAGCGCATGCAGGACACTTTGGCCAATCTTCGCAAAGACCAGGAAAAAGAGGCTGATGATAAGACAGCGGACGGTGCCGGCCGAAGCGAAGGGGGACCGAACCTGGTTGTAGCGACGCGGAGTGATGCAACGCCTACCACACCTCCAAGCCAGCTTTCAGGGGCACGTTAGCCAAGAGGGCGCAGTTAATTTGGTTGGCTGTATGCGGCTCTCCCGGCAGCAACGCCGGGAGGGGCGCTACGTCTAATCGAGCTGGTAGCCCCTGTGCCCGCGTCATCGCAGAGTAGCGAAAGTCTGTCTTGAGGCGCATTCCTCGTCGTCCTCGTTTGATCGCCCGAAAGGTTGGTCTTTCCACCCGTTTGAGCCGGTATGATTGAGCGCAACCAAGGTCGCTCAAAAATCAGTTAATAGCCGGTCCACGGGCCTCCGACGAGCGCGTGCCTTCGCACCCTAAGCGGGGCTTCGCGCCGAAAGTCATCTCGGCCCCGCTCCCAGAGCCGAAATTCACGCTGAGGCAGTACCCACGCAATCGCCCGGCCGCACCAAAAAAGCACGACCATCCTGGGCGCGCAGCAAGGTTCGCGACGGGTCCGGTTCTGGCGCGATCGAGAAAGTTTTCCCGGCGCCCCTACTTTTTGTTCTGGAGCGGCGCCGTCACCGTCGGCGCGCGCGTAACGTTGAGGCGGCGAGTGATGGTGATCCTGGGCGCAGGCCGTCCGTGAACGCTCGTAGTGCTGCACCGGCGCCCAAAGGACGAGGTTGCAACGGTCTGATGATCCAAATCGCCAGAACTGGTATAACGGCCGTCCGCACTTTCGGAGCCCGAGTAAACGAACCGAAAACGCTACCGGAGAGCGATGCCGCTCGAGTCGTCCGCCCAGACCGAAGCTGCGACCGATTTGAGAAGCGGCGTCAGCCCTAAATCCGGCCGCCGAGGAGTTTGGCCGAAGCCGATCGCCTCGCTTTTGGTCCGCCTCGGCCTCAGGTTCAACGACCCGGCCGTTGAAGACCAATACAGGGCCTATTTCGCAGAATACGCTATCTATCGGATGCGGATTGCGATGGGCCTCGCCGTCGTCACCAATGCCGTCTTCGGCATCTGGGACCTGACCAGCGCCAGCGGCGGGCTCATGTCGACACGGTTCCGGTACATGGTCGCCTTCCCCGCATTCGCGATTTTTTTTGCCGGCAGCTTTCACCGAGGGATGAAGAGGTGGTGGCAGGAATACTCGGTGCTCTTCTGCGTCGTTGTCACGGTTTGCATGTATCGGTCGATCGTGCTCTTTGACATGGAAACCGAATTTAACATCGCGCGCGGCAACGGCACCTTGAATTTCCAGCTGGCGGCGATTTTCGGCGCGCTGTTTCCGATCGGGTTTCTCTACATGGTGGTGGGGCAAGCCATATTTCAGCTGGCACATGCGCTGCTCCTCTACCACCACCCGCCGCCGAATTTTTATTTGACGACCTATTTCTCGTTCCAGCTGAGCTGCGCCTCCACCGTCGTCTGCTTGATTGCGTATTGGCGCGATACGGTGTCGCGCCGTCAGTTTGCCCAATCTCTTGCGCGTGGTGAGTTTGACCAGGTAGGCGCCGGGATCTCCTATGTCGGCGACGGCTACCTCGAAGGCTCCGGCGAACTGGTTGCGAAAACAACTCCGCAGAACAGCCCGAGGATTACGATTTCCTATCGACGGGGAGATTTGGGAATTATCACCGGTCGCATTTTCGACCGGCTGACGAACCACTACGGAAAGAACGCGGTGTTCCGCGACATCGACAATATCCCGGCCGGTGTCGATTTCCGGGAGCACATCGACGAAACCCTGGACCAAAGCGACGTCGTGCTCGCGATCGTCGGTCCGCGCTGGATCGGCTCCCATTCAGGGCGCGACCGCCTCAGCGAGCCGAGCGATCCGGTCAGGGTGGAAGTCGAGACCGCCTTGCAAAAACGCAAGCCGCTGATCCCGGTCCTGGTCTTGAACGCGCACATGCCGACGGTCGAGCAGCTGCCGAGCTCCCTGCGCGATTTCGCCTACCGGAACGCGGTGACGATCGACGCCGAGCGAGATTTCGATGTGCACATGGCGCGACTGATCCGGTCGATCGATCGGATCGCCAAAAAAACTGCGACCGACAGTCCCGGCGCTTCGAATTGCTGATCAAACTAAAGACCGCTCGTGCGCCCGGCCTCACGCTGCCGCACTCGCTGCTTGCCAGCGCCGACGAGGTCATCGAGTAGCTGGCCAGCGGATAAACTACCGGTTTCCACCCAATTGCGCCGGTCCCCAACTCCTCTTGCGAGCGGCAGGTGTGGGACAAAGGCAGCAAGCGTAGGGCGGGTATAACCCGCCTTGAGGGCACCGAACCGGTGGCGGGTGCGCTGCACTCCATCCGCCCTACGAACCATCGGGCGCCGAGACCGTGATGACCTAAGCAAGCGAGACCCGGCATGAGACGATTGTTGGCGGGGCTAGCGACACTCGCAGCGGTCATCATGGCCGCGCCGGTCTCGGCGCCGCAGCCATTGGCGTGGTCCTGATGCATGGCAACACCGACTCGCCAGATGGGACCATCGCCCTGCTCGCGGCGGCACTGGAGGGTGCGGGGTATCTGGTCGAGCGGCCAGAGATGTGCTGGTCGTATCGGCGCAGGCGCGACCGGCCGCTCCTCGATTGCTTGGCCGAGCTCGAGGCGCCGATCGCGCGCCTGACCAGCCGCGGCGCCCGCGCGATCGTCGTCGCCGGTATGAGCCAGGGCGGGGCCGGGGCGCTCGCCTTCGGCGCGCGGCGCCCAAATCTCGCCGGTATCATCGCGCTCGCCCCGAACGGATCGCAGGAGCGGTTGGTACACCTTTTTCCCCAGATCGCGGAGAGCGTCGCTCAGGCACGGGCGATGGTCGCCGCCGGCAACGGCGATCAACACGCTAGCTTTACCGACTTGAATATCCACGGGCCGTTCCCGGTCAATACGACGGCGGCGATCTACCTGGGCTTTTTTGATCCGACCGGCCCCGCCAACATACCCGACAACACGAGCCGGCTGCGCGCGCCGCTCTTATGGGTCGCCGGCATGTGGGATCGCTCTCAGACTGGGCCGGGCTATGCCTTCAGCCGGGCGCCGGCCAACCCGCTGAACCGCTACGTCACGGTCGATGCGGACCATCTCGGAACCCCTACCGCCGCCCGTGACGACGTGCTCGCCTGGCTGAGGGAACTGCGATAGCCGTCCCCATCCGCGAGTTTTGCCTTGGCCATGATGAACCCGATGATCACGTGGAGGAGCGGTCTGGCGGCGGCGGGCGGCGGGCGCAGTGGAATGTTAGGGCTTATTTGTCATCTCCACGAGAGACATCCCTGAATGACGGCGCTTATCAACAGCCTGCCGAGCCGGCGGCCGACGTGCTGGAAACGGGCTCCGTGACCGACGCAAATTCTTGCTGTTGCTCCGTGTCCGACCTTATCGAATTGAGGTATTCGTCGCAGCGCCGCCTGCCAGGTGCAGGCAGAGACTGAGCGCGGCTGTCAGACCACCGGGAACCGGGCGCTTCTCGGCACCGGGGGGCGACGCGACAACAGGGAGAACGGGAATGGGGCTTCGCGATATCTTGGTTTGCCTCGATGCCACCGAGGCCGGCGATGGCCGGCTGGAGCTGGCGCTCAATCTGGCGCAGGCCAACAAGGCATATCTGACGGCGGTCTACGCCTTGCCCGAGCCGCGCGGATCGAGCATCCCGCCGGCCGGCCCGGGCCTGCCGCCGACGGTGCTCGGGCCGGTCTCGCCGGACGGCGCCAGGGCCATCGGCGGCCAGCCGAGCATCGCCACCTCGGGGCAAACCCTGCCCGATGCCGAACGGGCCGATGCCCTCGAACGGCGCTTTCGCGCGGAACTGCCGCTGAGCGGGCTCGACGGCGAATGGCATATGCTTAACCGCGCTGACCTGGCTGAACTGATCCAGCTCGCCAAGGCGGCCGATCTGACGGTTCTCGGGCAATATCCGGGCAACGACTCAGGCGGCGCGACCTGGCTCCATCCCGATGATGTCATGGTCGACTCTGGACGGCCGGTTCTCGTCATCCCCTATGCCGGCGCCGTCGAGCGCGTCGGCAGATCGGTGCTGATCGCCTGGAACGGGACGCGTGAGGCCAACCGCGCGCTCCACGATGCGCTGCCGCTGATCGACGGCGCCGAAGCGGTCACGGTCATGCATGTCGGGGCGCAACAGGCCGACCTCGATCGCGACCGGCCCGCGCTCGAGCGCATCGTCCGCCACCTGGGGCGGCACGGGATCGCGGCACAGGCCGAGGAAAGCCTGCACCCCGCCATCTCGGTTCGCGATGCCCTGTTGTCGCGCGCCGCCGATCTCGGCGCCGACATGATCGTCGCCGGGGCCTATCACCATTCGCGATTGCGCGAGACCCTGCTCGGCGGGGTCAGTCGCGACCTGCTCGATCGCATGACGATACCGGTGCTGATGTCGCACTGAGCGCCTTCGCTGCTTCAGCGCGGCAAGAACCGCCCCAAGATCGCGTAGGCCTCGTCGTCAGTGCGGTCATAGCGCAGCGGGGTGACGGTGATGCGGCCGGCGTTCAGCGCCTCGATGTCGCTTTCGGGACCTTGGTCGCGCTCGCCACGGCGAAAGCTCACCCAGTAATAGGTCAAGCCGCGCGGATCGGTCCGCGCCTCGACATCCATGCCCTGAACGGTTCCGGCGCCTTGCCGGGCAAGGGTCAGCGGTCCCGCCTCATTGGGCGGGAGGTCGGGAAAGTTGACGCTGAGGCAGGTGGCGGCACTCCAGCCGATATCCCACAGCCGGCGCACAATCGGCGGGCCGAGCGTCGCCGCAGTGTCCCAACGGACATGGGCGCGATCGGTCCAGGCCTGGCTCAGTGCAATCGCCGGAATGCCCAGCATCATCCCCGTCATCGCCCCGCCGACTGTGCCCGAGAACACCGTCTCGATGCCGAGATTGGCGCCGCGATTGACCCCGGACAGCAACAGCTGCGGCGGCGACCCCTGCATCAGATGGCTGACGGCCATTACCACGCAATCGCCGGGCGTGCCGGTAACGGCCCAGCGCCGCGGGCCGCGCTCGGCGATGCGGATCGGATGGTGCAGGCTGACCGCGTGCGAGACCCCGCTTTGGTCGTGCTCGGGCGCCACGACCCAGACCTCGCGAGCGAGTTCAGCCGCAATCCGCTCGAGAACCGCGAGGCCGGGCGCGTCGATGCCGTCGTCGTTGGTCAGCAGGATGCGATCGAGCACGCTTGGCCTCCGGTTAGCGGTGGGCTCGGCTTAGCATCATGCGATGACGAAATCGAGACGGCCGGCGAAAACGATTTGCCGAAGGCGGATGCGATCCGTAGCTATTAGTTGGAGCCAACAGCCGGGGGCGGGTCTCCGATGAGTGATGGACCTTTGTTTCGCCCGCGAGTACGACCACCGAGCTTTGACAGCGCACTCGGACAGAAAATCATCGAATTGCATGTGTGGGCGGTGCGCCAGGGACTGGACGGAACGCCGGCCGACCTGCTGTTGGATGGCCTGTGCCAGCGGCTCATTGGCGCCGACGTTCCGCTGTGGCGCGTCTTTGCCGGGATGCGCACCCTGCATCCACAATGGGGCGGCTATGGATTTACGTGGCGACGCGACCTCAACGCTACGCGGCCCGAGCAATACGAGCGCGGCAGCGAATACGAGCAGAACTGGTTGGACAGCCCGTTCGCCTACCTGATGAGCCAGGGGATGGGGCCGGCAGATGGAGCAGAGCCGTTGCTGTGCCTGCGACGCCGATTGTCCGGACCTCAAGCACAACTCGATTTCGCGGTTCTTAGCGGCCTCTCGGCAGCGGGCGGTACTGATTATTTCGCCCAGGTCATCGCCTTCGGTACGCACGGCGATCCGTCGCGTGGAACGGGGGTCGGTTTCTCCTTCACCACTGACCGGCCCGATGGCTTTCGCGACGACGACATCTTGCTGCTGCAAGCCGTGCTCCCGGCGGCATCGTTGGCGTTGATGGTCGACGCCAGCCACACCATCGCCTCCGGTCTCCTTGCCGCCTATCTAGGCGCGGACGCCGGAAAGCGCGTCCATGCCGGAGCGGTGGCGCGTGGTTCGGTGGAGAGCATCCGCGCCGTGCTGTGGTACGCCGACATCCGCGGTTTTACCGCCATCGCCGACGCCACGCCGGGTCTGGCCGTCATCGAAATGTTGGACGAGATCTTCGAAACCCTGACTGCTTCGCTGCGGGCGCGCGGCGGCCAGGTGCTTAAGTTCATGGGCGACGGGATGCTTGCGATTTTTTCGTTTACGGATGCAGCGCGAGACGAGACTTGTGGGCGAGCGCTCGACGCTGCGGTCGAGGCAATGCGGGCAATCGACGAATTGATTGAGGCGCGGCGCGCCGCCGACAAGCCGGTTGCGGCGGTTGATTTGGCGCTTCATTTGGGGGAGGTGCTTTACGGCAATATCGGTGCAGCCGACCGCCTAGACTTCACGGTGATCGGGCCGGCGGTCAACGAAGCCGCCCGCATCGAGACCTTGTGCGAGCCATTGGGCTATAAAGTGCTGGTCTCGGCCGAGTTCGCCGATGCCGTCACCGACAACCGCCGTCTGCTACCTCTCGGTCGCCACCAGCTGCGCGGGCTGAGAGAGGAGAGGGAAGTCTACGCGCTGGACCTCGGTGCGTATGATTAGCGCAGGTAAGATTAGGGATTGGCAATGACCCGGCCACGAAATGCTCCTGCCTATGAAGACGACTTCGTCGCCTGGCTAGGCCGGCCCCCATCCTGAACCGGAGGCTGTGATGTACGCGCTGAACGGTCGGGTCGGGCTTGTCACGGGTGGCGGCAGCGGGATTGGGCGCGAGATCGCACGACGGCTGGCGCGCGAGGGGATGGCGGTCGCCGTGCTCGACCGCGACGATGCCGCCGCGCGGGCGGTTGCGGCGGAGACCGACGGACTCGCGGTCACGGCTGATGTGACCTCGCCCGAGGCTATCGAACGCGCTGTCGACGCCACCCTCGCCCGCTTCGATCAGATCGACCTCCTCGTCAACAACGCTGGCATCGCCTGGACCGGGCCTGCGCTGGAGATGCCGCTCGATACCTTGCAGGCGATGCTGCAGGTCAATGTCGAGGGGGTCTTCATTGCGAGCCGGGCGGTGCTGCCGCATATGATCGCCCGGCGCTCCGGCTCAATCGTCAACCTCGCCTCTTGGGCGGGTAAGACCGGCGCCGCCTATTTCGCCGGTTACAGCGCGACCAAATTCGCGGTGATTGGCCTCACTCAGGCATTGGCGCGCGAGATGGCGCCGCACGGCATCCGGATCAATGCGATCTGTCCTGGGATCGTCGTCGATACCGCCATGCGGACTGCTCTTGAAGGCCAGCAGCGCCAATGGGGGTTGCCGGAAACGGCGGAGCGGGAAAAGCTGATCCCAGTGGGACGTGCGTCGGTGCCCGACGATGTCGCCAGGGTCGCGGCCTTTCTCGCCTCGGACGAAGCGGCCTATATTACCGGCGAGTCGATCAACCTCTCCGGCGGCCTGCTGATGGACTGAGGATGGAGTAGCGGCACCGGTCCGGACTGAACGATCTCGATGCGTCTGAGCTCTAGTCTTTGTCACGAGATCGATGACTTGATTATAGAAGAAGCTAATATTAAGGGATAGAGATGGATAATATCTTTTAGCACGACAAGTTGTGGACTAGTCGTGATCGCGGGCGAGAGGTACATGACATGAGCGTGCAGGCCATTGGCGAACCGGTCCGACGCGAGGAGGACCTGCGCTTGCTGCAGGGCCGCGGTCGCTATGTCGACGATGCCGGTCGAGCCGGCGACGCGCGCGGCTACGTGATGCGCTCGCCTTATGCCCATGCCCGCATTCTCGCGATCGATGTCGGGCGGGCGAGGACGGCGCCCGGCGTGCTCGTCGTCCTGACCGGAGAGGATCTGCAGCACCGCGGTCTCGGCACCCTGATGCCCGGCGTGCGCAGACGACGCCGCGATGGGACCCCGGCTTTCGTTTGCCCACAGCCGCTGCTCGCTCAGGGGCGCGTGCGCTATGTCGGCGACCCGGTGGCGCTCGTCGTCGCCGATACCCTGAATCAGGCGAAGGACGCGGCCGAACTGATCGAGATCGATTACGCGCCGCTGGCGGCGGTGGTCACTGCCGCCGCAGCCCTGGCCCCTGGCGCGCCCACAGTCTGGGATGACAACCCCAGCAACGAGGCCTTCTTCCACGAGATCGGCAGCAAAGATGCGGTCGATGCGGCGTTTGCCCGCGCGAACTGGGTCGTCCGCGACGAGATCCGCATCAATCGGGTCACTGCGAACTCGATGGAGCCGCGCGGGTGCATCGGCGAATACGACCGCGCCCAGGACCGTTATACGATACGCTGCACGATCCAGTCGGTGCACGCTACCCGCGCCGCGCTCGCCGACCGGATCTTCAAACTGCCGCAGCATCAGTTCCGGGTGGTGTGCGACAACATGGGCGGCGGATTCGGCATGAAGGGCGGCTGCTATCCAGAATACGCGTTGTCGCTGTGGGCGTCCGAAATCGTTGGCCGGCCGGTGCGGTGGATTTCCGAGCGGGGCGAGGGGCTGGCCACCGACGAGCAGGGCCGGGGCAGCATCGTCGACACAGAACTCGCGCTCGACGACAAAGGCCGGTTTCTCGCGTTGCGGGCGCAGTGGCAGGCGGCGATCGGCGCCTATTATTCGACCGACCGCCCGACCATACCCCTGACGATCGGGCTGGCGTGTCTGGTCAACACCTATGGCATTCCGGCGATCCACGCCCGGGTCGTCGCGGCGCTGACCAATACGATGACGACTGCTCCCTATCGCGGCGGTAGTCGCCCCGAGCCGATTTACGTCACCGAAACCATCATCGACAAGGCGGCGCGTGAGTTGGGGATCGATCCTGTGGAGCTGCGCCGCCGCAATACGATCCCGGCGAGCGCGATCCCGTTCACGACAGTGCTGCAGCAAACTTATGATTCCGGCGATTTCGTCAAGAACCTAGACGATTGCCTGGCGCTGGCCGGCTACGACGGCGTCGCCGACCGCCGCGCGGCGGCGAGGAAGCGCGGCAAGCTTCTGGGAATGGGCGTGGCGACCGCCGTTGCCGCTGCCGGCGGGCGTGATTACGAGCATGCCGAAATCCGCTTCGATCCGTCGGGCGGGGTCGTGCTGATGACGGGGAGCATGGATCACGGCCAGGGCCACGGCACGACGTTCAAGCAGATCCTGTCCGAAAAACTCGGCATCGATGCCGACCTCATCCGCTATCGCTACGGCGACAGCGATCTGGTGACGATGGGGATCGGCACCTTCGGCTCGCGCTCGGCCCAGCTCGCCGGGTCCGCGATCGTGGTCGCCGCCGACCGGCTGATCGAGAAAGGACGCAGAATCGCCGGCCATATGATGGAGGCCGCCGTCAGCGACGTGGTCTTCGAGAATGGCGGGTTCGCGATCGCCGGCACCGACCGGTCTGTTACTCTCGGCGAAGTCGCCAGACAGTCCTTCGACACGGCCTATCTGCCAAACGACATCGAGGCGGGTTTTACCGAGCGGGCCAATTTCGGCCCAGCTGGCTCGGCGACCTTTCCGAGCGGGGCGCATCTGAGCGAGATCGAGATCGACCCGGAGACCGGCGAAGTCGCGTTGACCCGCTACACCGCGGTCGACGACGTGGGTCGCGTCTTGAACCCGCTACTGTGCGAGGGGCAGATCCATGGTGGCATCGTCCAGGGTATCGGCCAGGCGCTGATGGAGAATATCGTCTACGATCCGGAAAACGGGCAGCTGATCAGTGGCTCGTTCCAGGATTACTGCATGCCGCGCGCCGACGATTTCTGCCGGTTCGAGCTGTCCAACAATCCGACCTTGACCGGACGCAACCCGCTTGGCGTCAAAGGGGTGGGCGAAGCCGGGACTTTGGGCGCGATCCCGGCGGTGATGAACGCCGTTAACGATGCGTTGGCTCATGCCGGCGCAACCGCGATCGCGCCGCCGGCAACCTCGGAAAAGCTTTGGCGAGCCATCCAAGCGGCGCGTGTGGTCCGGGGCTGACCAGCCCCAAAGCGACGCCGAGCGGCGAGATGCCCGAGACCGATCCAGCCCTTCGGCCTAGCGGCGCGCTGTCAGTAAGCCGATCCCTGCAGGCGCTGGCAGTTGTTGTCGTCGTGCTGATCGTCGCCGCAACCGTTCATCAGCTCTTGACCGGCCGCGCCGCGATTCTCGCCGATACCGAGCACCAGATGGCGCGTCTCGATATGGTCTTCGCCGAACAGACTGGCCGCGCCGTCGAGACCGTCGATTTCATCCTGCGAAGCTCGATCGAGTCCTTTCTGTCACTGCGTGCCAAGCCCCCAATCGACGCCGGAGCTTACGATGACTGGCTGCGGCGACGTATCGCCGGGGTGCATCAGGTCAAGGAGGTAGCGGTTACCGATGGGGACGGGCACATTCTTTTTTCATCCCGGCCCGGCCCGATGCGCGAGACGCCGCCGGAAGTGCGCGCCTTTGTCACGGCGCAAGCAGCTCACGCCGGGACCGGATTGCAATTCAGCGACCCTTTGCGCGGGCCGGATGGGCAATGGACGGCTCTGATGCTGCGCCCGATCCTGTCCCATGACGGGGCGTTCGAAGGGGCTGCAATCGCCTTTCTCAATCTCAGTTATTTCGAAGATTTCTACCGGGCCGTCGAACTTAACGAGAGTGGCGCGATATTGCTGCATCTACGCGACGGGACGGTTCTTGCCCGATACCCCCACACCGACGCCGTCATTGGCGAAAGCTATGCCGATTTGCCGCCGTTCAAAGACATCCTGGCGCACGGCCTAGCCGGTACTGTCATCATGGACAGCCCGATCGACGGCAGCCGTCGGGTGTTGGCGATCCGCGCGCTGAAGGCGTTTCCGCTGGCCGTCAACGTCTCAGTTGCTCAAAATCGGGTACTCGAGACTTGGCGACGGCAGACTTGGACCTTTTCGCTGGTGGCGGTCGGTGCCTCGGTGGCTATTTTCGGTCTGCTGCTGATGCTGGCGCAGCGCTCACGCCAGGTCGAGGCGCTGCTCGGCGAGTACCGCACGGCAAAAGACGCAGCGGAGGACGCGCACCGGCGGCTCGTCGAACAAATGGCGGAGCGCGAGCGGGCCGAGGCGGCGCTGCGCCAGGCCCAGCGCATCGAGGCGGTGGGGCAGCTCACCGGGGGCGTCGCGCACGATTTTAACAATCTGTTGACCGTGCTGATCGGCAACATCGATTTGATCCGAAAGGCGCCTGCGCTCGATCCACAGCTGGTCGACCGGCTGGCGGCGATGCGCGCCGCAGCCGAGCGGGGCGCCATGCTGACCGGTCATCTGCTGGCCTTTGCCCGACGCCAGCCGCTATCCCCGCGCGCGGTCAATCTGAATACGCTGATCTCCGGCATGCAGGGCTTGCTGCAAAGCGCACTGGGCCCTCGGGTACAGATCGAAACACGCCTCGCGCCAAATCTGTGGCCCGCCATGGTCGATCCGACGCAGTTTGAGCTCGTCGTGCTCAACTTGGTGATCAACGCACGCGACGCCATGCCGGAAGGCGGCGTCGTGACCGTGGAAACGGCCAACGTGAATCGCGGGCCACCGCTTCGTCCTGGAGAAGCCGCTGAGGGTGACTATGTCTCGATCACGGTGCGTGATATCGGCAGCGGCATGACGCCAGAGGTGCAGGCCAAGGCGTTCGAGCCGTTTTTCACGACCAAGGGTCCGAGCTCCGGCTCGGGTCTAGGCTTGTCGCAGGTTTTCGGCACGGCCCATCAGTCCGGTGGCGACGTGCGCATCGACAGCGCCCCTGGCAAAGGTACGGCGGTGTATGTCTGCCTGCCCCGCGCGACGTCTCAGGCCGAGGCTTCGATACTCCGATTCGACGAGACTGCAGAGCCGAAGACTAGTGAGGCTATCGTGCTCGTCGTCGACGACGACGATGCCGTACGCATCACGACCGCCGAGATCTTGACGGGTCTGGGCTATGCTGTCGTGCAGGCGGCCAGCGGGCACGCAGCCCTCGAAATACTGGGTCAGAACGGCACGATCGATGTATTGCTGACCGATGTCGTTATGACCGGCATGAGCGGACCCGATCTCGCCCGGCAAGCGGAGGAGGTGCGCCCGAATTTGCCGATCGTCTTCATCACCGGTTACGCCGACCCTGCCGGCATCGGGAGCGACGGGCGCGCGTACCGGCTAATCAGAAAGCCGTTCCGCCCGCCGGATCTGCGCCGGCAAATCGAGGCGGCCTTGGCCGAGACCCGGGTGTCGGCTGGGCCAGCCACGCGCTAGCGTCAAAACCGGCCGACGCTTTGTCAGAACGGTTGTTTCCGCGCCTGCTGGATCGCATTCCACACCTTGAGCGGTGTAGCGGGCATCGTCAGCTCGCGCACGCCGAGCGGAGCGAGCGCGTCGAGGATGGCGCTGATCACGACCGCAAGCGCCGGGGTGCAGCCGCCTTCACCGCCGGCCTTGATGCCGAACGGGTTGGTCGGCGACAACACCTCGACGATCCGGGTCGCAAAAGACGGCAGATTGTCCGAGCGCGGCATACCGTAATCCATGAACGAGCCTGACAATGGCTGGCCCGAGCCCGCATCGATCGCGCATTCCTCCCACATGGCCTCGCCGACGCCCTGGGCGATGCCGCCATGGCTCTGTCCGTGCACGATCAGCGGGTTGATGCACCGCCCGACATCGTCAACGACCGAGTAGCGGGTGATCTCGACCATACCCGTCTCGGGATCGATCTCGACCTCGCACACGGCGCAGCCGTTGGGGAAGACCGGATCGTGCATCTCGTTGTCGGTAACCAGCGCGATTTCGCCGTCGGCGCCGAGCCGGGCGCCCTCCCTCCCCAATTCAAGAAAGTCGAAGCTGCGATTGTGCAGGGCGGCCGAAAATCGGCCGTCCGCGAACGTGACCTGATCGGCGCTAGTGCCGAGCAGGTGGGCGGCCACCGCCTTGCCCTTGGCGATCAATTCCGGCGCGGCCTTGGCGAACAATGTCGCGGAGTGGCGCATCGAGCGGCCGGAATGCGAGCCGCCGCCGAGGCTGACCACATCGGTGTCGCCCATGATGATTTCGATACTCCCGACCTGCACCGCCAGCAATGCACCGACGACCTGGGCGAAACTGGTCTCGTGCCCCTGCCCGCTCGGGCCCGTCCCGATCACGACCTCGACCCGGCCTTGCGGCGTCACCGTGATCTCGCTGCGCTCGCGGGGCGCACCGATCGAGGATTCGACGTAGTTCGCAAGCCCGAGGCCGAGCAATTTGCCCCGCGCCTCGGCCTCAGTCCGGCGCGCCGCGAAACAGTCCCAATCGGCGACCCGCATCGCCAGATCCATGTTGGATTCGTACGTGCCGCTGTCGTAGCGAGCGCCGACGGCATTGGCGTACGGCATCGCCTCCGGCGCGATCAGGTTCATGCGGCGCAACGCCACCCGCTCGATGCCGAGCCTTCGCGCCGCTTCGTCGATCAGCCGTTCGATCGCATAGGTGACCTCGGGCCGGCCCGAGCTGCGGTAGGCGTTGGTTGGCATCGTGTTGGTAAAGACCGCACGCGACCTGAGCCGTGCCGCCGGGATGTCGTAGGAGCCGGTGACCAGGGCCGAACCCTTGCTGAGCGGCGACAGCGAGGCGCAGCGGGCGCCGACATTGCTGACATTGTCGGCGCGAAGTCCAAGAAACCGGCCATCGGCACGCAAGGCCAGCGCGACACGCGTCAGCAGGTCGCGACCTTGAAAGTCGCTGAGGAACACCTCCGACCGCGTCGAGGTGTATTTGACCGGACGGCCGAGCCGGCGCGACGCCCATACGACCAGCGCCAACTCGACATAAAGGCGGTTGCGCGTCCCGAAATTGCCGCCGACATCGAAGGACAATACCCGCACCTGCTCGGGCGGGACCCCGAGGACGGCGGCGAGTTCGGCCTTCTGCCGCACCGCGCCGCCGCTGCCGGCCCACAGGGTGTAGCGGCCGGTCTCGCTGTCCCAGTGGCCGAGGGCGGCGCGCGGCTCGATCGGGACGCCAGTCACACGGCCGATATGGAACTCCATTTCGACGATTTGGTCGGCGGCGGCAAAGGCGCGCTCGGTCGCCTCGGCGTCGCCGAACCAGGTGTCGACGAGAACGTTGTCCGGCGCCTCGTCCCACACGACCGGCGCGCCTGGCATCAGCGCATCTTGCAGTCGGGCGATCCAGGGCAGTTCTTCATATTCGACCGTTATCGCCTCAGCCGCGTCCTGCGCTTGAGCCACGGTCTCCGCCACGACCAGTGCGACCGCCTCGCCGACATGGCGCACCTTATCGGATGGCAGCAGCATTTGCGGACCGATAAAGATCGAACCGCCGCCGGGGCCGGTCAATTTCATGTCGTACCGGGTCGACGGCACCGGGCTATGGGGGATCGGCGCCAAACCATCCGCGACACAATCCTCTCCGGTAAACACGCCCCGCACTCCCGGCATCGCTTGCGCCCGCCACGTGTCGATCAGCCCGATCCGGGCATGCGGGTGCGGCGAGCGCACGATCGCGGCATAGGCCTGTCCCGGCAGGATGAAATCATCGCTGAACCGTCCTTTTCCGGTCAGCAGGCGTTGATCCTCCTTGCGGCGTAGCGGCTGGCCGATGGCGCCGAGGTTTTGCAGAACCGCAAAGTCGATGGCGTCGTTCATCCTCAGCCCCTCAGGTCATAGCTGGTACGGGTCAGGCGCAGTGTAACTCCGCGGCGTCCGGTCTTACATTCGCGGCGGAGGAGACAGCCATGAGCGCACTAGCCAGTACTCCCGGCCGGGCCAAGCGGCGCGGGATCGGCGACTTCGTCAAGGGCGGCACGCCGATCGTCGGGCTGACCGCCTATACCGCGCCGATTGCTCGCCTGCTCGATCCGCATGTCGATTTTCTGCTGGTCGGGGATTCGCTTGGCATGGTGGTCTATGGCTTCGACAGCACCCTGCCGGTTACGGTCGAGATGATGATCGCGCATGGTGGCGCCGTCATGCGCGGATCGGCGCGGGCCTTGATCGTCGTCGATCTGCCGTTTGGCAGCTACCAGGAATCGCCGGAGCAGGCCTTCGGCAATGCCGCCCGCGTTATGGCCGAGACCGGATGCGCCGCGGTCAAGCTCGAAGGAGGCGAGGAGATGGCCGAGACCGTGCGCTTCCTGACCCGGCGCGGCATTCCGGTCATGGGACATGTCGGACTGATGCCGCAATCGGTCAACGCGGCGGGCGGCTTCAAAATCCAGGGCCGCGGCGAGCACGGGGCCGAGCAGGTCGCCGCCGACGCCGCCGGGATTGCCGAGGCCGGTGCCTTTTCGATCGTCATCGAGGGAACCATCGAGAAAGTTGCGCGCGCGATTACCGAGGCGGTGCCGGTGCCGACGATCGGCATCGGCGCCTCCCCCGCTTGCGACGGCCAGATCCTCGTTACCGATGACGTGCTTGGCGTCTTTACCGAGTTCACGCCGCGTTTCGTCAAACGCTACGCCGAGCTCGGACCACTGATCTCAGCCGCCGCCGAAACCTACGCCGCCGATGTCCGCGCCCGCCGCTTCCCCGGCCCGGAACATTGCTTCGGCACAAGATAAATCTAAACGGGGATTTTAATTTTAGTGTTCTTTACCCTGAGCCTGCCGCGAAGCGAGGTAAAGAGGGACCCGCGAGCCGTGATCGCTCCAGCCGTCGTTTTATCGCACCGTGCGTCTCTTCGCCTTAACCCTGGAAGATCAGAGCCAGGTACACCGCGAACAGCATAAGATGCACCGCGCCTTGCATCACATTGGTTCGCCCACTCGAGAACGTGACGACGCATACGGCCAGGGTTAGCAGCAGCATAACAAGATCCGTGTGTTCAACCCCGAGCACGATTTCTCTCCCGATCACCCGGCTGACCAACACAATCGCGGGGACCGTCAGCCCGATGGTTGACAAGACCGAGCCCAGGAAAATGTTGATCGATCTCTGCAGATCATTGGCTAGCGCCGCCCGCACCGCGCCGATCGCCTCGGGGGTGGCGACCAGCACGGCAATAATGACGCCACCCAAGGCCGCCGGAGCCCGCAAAGTCTCGATCAGATAATCGACGGGATGGGCAAATTGCTCCGCAAGGAAAACGACGGGCAGGATATAGGTGATCAGCAGAGCGGCATGCGCCAGCAACGGGAGCGGCCGTGATGTCATCGCCGGGTGGCTGACATCGGCGCTGCCGGCATCATGGGCCGCGCCTGCGCCAAACCTGAAGTAGCCACGATGCCGTCGGGTCTGCAGGGCGAGAAACGTAGAATACAAGCCCAACCCCACCAGCACGAGAAAGATGTCCTGCTCATGGGACAAGAGCGGGCCCGGGGTGGTCACGGTAAAATCTGGCATAATCAGACTGAGTACCGCCAAGGGAATGATCACCCCGAGATAGGCGTTGGCGCCCTGGAGATTGTATTGCTGCTCGTGATGGCGCCAGCCACCCACCAGCAGCGACAGGCCAACCATGCCATTGAGGATGATCATAGCCACGGCGAACAATGTGTCTCGGGCCAGGGTTGGATTGTTGGCTCCATGCAACATGATGGCGGCAATGCTCGTCACCTCGACGAAGGTCACCGACAGGGTTAGGAGTAAGGTCCCGTAGGGCTCCCCGAGGCGCATGGCAAGGTGCTCGGCATGGCGCACTGTGGATAGCGCCGACCCGAGCACGGCGGTAAACAGCCACAGGAAGATGAGCGCCAGCCAAACCGGTTCGGATAGTCGAGCAAATAGAGCTTCGCCATACAGCAGGAATACCAGGCAAGTGCCTCCGCTGAAGCCGAGAAACCACTCGTCGCGCAGCGGAAACAGATTCCCGACTAACGGATTATACTTGCTGGACCTCGGCAACGCCTGCCCCCTTTATTGAAACGGGACCGGTAGAGATAATCCGGGACGGTAGTGTGTGTTAGGCGGGAACGCAATTTTGAAGGGCCGCGGGCTCGGTTCAACCTAAGCTATTGTCGTAGGTGGAGGTTTTGGCGGGTTGCCGACGGAGCCGATATTGGCAGCAAGGACAATTAAACTAAAGGGGGGCATTAGCCGGGCAGCGTTGGGAGTTCGCTGCATGCCCAGACCTGCCTTGCGAGAAAACAGCGGCCCTTAAAGAAACCTACGATCCGCCACCGCGGCGGTCGTCGTTCAAGCGATCCAGCGACGAGGGGCTCGTTGGTTGTTCGCGCGCAAATAGTCGGTGCAGGCCAATAGAGACTGTGCGCGACATTGCACGCACCGGCCTCCCCAACCAGAGCCGAAGGATCTCCGCGGCGACGGTCTTGCGCGGAACATGGCGCAAGCTCGCCATGCCATGGCGCCGGTAATCGGCGACCCAGGCATCGACCAGGCGCTCAGGCACACCAACTGCCGCGGCGGCCTCGGCGCTCGTCCAACCGTCGACGATGATCCGCTGGACAATCTGCCCGCGCTGGGCGGGGGTCAGGGCGACAGGTTCGGTCGACCGTTTCTTCATCCCTCGCCAACGCGCGAACACGCTCATAATTCCGTCTGTTTACGCCTTAATGTCGATGACGGTCCGGCCGCGGACCTCGCCCTTCAGGATCTTCTGCGCAAGCCCCGGCAGCGCGGCGAGCGGCTCGATACGGGTCATCCGTTCCAGGCGGTCGAGCGGCAAATCGCGCGCCAGGCGCCGCCACGCCTCGGCCCGTTCCTCGCGCGGACACATGACCGAGTCGATCCCGAGCAGATTGACCCCCCGCAACAGGAACGGGATTACCGTCGCCGGCAAATCGCGGCCACCGGCCAGACCGCAGGCAGCAACGCTGGCGCGGTATTCGAGCTGGGTCAGGATCGTCGCCAAAGTATTGCCGCCGACCGCGTCGATCGCGCCAGCCCAGCGCTCGCGGTCGAGCGGTCGCGTGGGCTTGGCGGCTAGTGCGGCGCGCTCGACCAGATCGGCGGCGCCGAGGTCGGCCAGATAATCACGCTGGTCAGGCCGGCCGGTCGCGGCGACGACCCGATGGCCCAGCGCCGACAGCAGCGCAATCGCCACGCTGCCAACGCCGCCCGCTGCGCCGGTGACCAGAACATCGCCGGCGCCGGGACGCAACCCGTGCCGCTCCAGTGCCATGACGGCCAGCATCGCGGTGAACCCGGCGGTGCCGATCGCCATCGCCTGGGCCGCGCTCAGACCTTCGGGCCGGCGAACCAGCCAAGAGGCCTTGACCCGGGCCTTTTCGGCATAGCCGCCCCATTGCACCTCACCGACCCGCCAGCCGGTCAGGATAACCGGGTCGCCGGGTTTGAATTCAGGCGAATCCGAGCGCTCGACAATGCCGGCAAAATCGACGCCGGGGATGTGCGGATAATTCCGCACCAGCCGGCCGAGGCCCTGCAGCACCATCGCGTCTTTGTAGTTCAGTGTCGAATATTCGACCGCGACGGTGACTTCGCCCGGCGGCAGTCGTATCTCATCGACCGCCTCCAAACGCTGGACGATTTTTCCGCCGTCTTCGTACAGCATCAGCGCCCGGAACGTCGCCATGATGCCCCCTGAACTATAATCGTTGCCGGGCTCGGTCCGGCGCCACAGGCACAGCCTCAGGCACGCAGCGGTTCGAGGATGCTGACGAAGTTGGCGACCGCGGCACCGCCCATGTTCATGACCCCGGCGAGCGAGGCGCCCGGCACCTGAATGCCGCCGGCAGTCCCGGTCACTTGCATCGCCGCCAGCACATGCATCGACACGCCGGTGGCGCCGATCGGATGGCCCTTCGATTTGAGCCCGCCCGAGGGGTTGACCGGCAACCGTCCATCCTTTTCGGTCCAGCCTTCGAGAATGGCCCGCGCCCCCTCACCCCTCGCCGTCAGACCCATCGCCTCGTATTCGATCAGCTCCGCAATCGTGAAGCAGTCATGCGTCTCGACAAGACTAAGATCATCGAGCGTCAAGCGAGCGTCAGCGAGCGCCCGCTGCCAGGCGAGCGCCGGCCCCTCGAACGCGATCACGTCGCGCCGGCTCATCGGTAGAAAATCGTTGACCTGCTCGGCAGCGCGGAAAATTACCGCCTTCTTCAGGCTCAGCGCTGTCGCCGTATCTGCTAATACCACCGCCGCCGCGCCATCCGACACCAGCGAGCAATCGGTGCGCTTAAGCGGGCCGGCGACGATCGGGTTCTTGTCGGAAACCGTGCGGCAGAACTCGTATCCGAGGTCCTTCTGCATCTGTGCCAGCGGGTTGGCGACGCCGTTCTTGTGATTTTTCGCAGCGATCCGCGCCAACGCGTCGGACTGGTCGCCGTAGCGCTGGAAATAGCTCTGCGCGATTTGCCCGAATATCCCGGCAAAGCCGCCCTCGATCGCATCCTCCTCCTTGCGGTAGCTGGCGCCGAGCAGGATGTCGCCGACTTGCGCGCCCGAGACCTCGGTCATCTTCTCGACGCCGACGACGAGCGCCAGCCGCGCCTTGCCGGCGGCGATTGCGTTCAGCCCTTGATGGATCGCCGCCGAGCCGGTGGCGCAGGCGTCCTCGACCCGCGTCGCCGGCTTGAAGCGAAAGCCGGGATCGGCCTGAAACACTAAGGAGGCCGGAAACTCCTGGCGCACAAAACCGCCGTTCATCGTGCCGAGATAGACCGTGTCGATATCGGCCGCCGCGACCCCGGCATCGGCCAAAGCGGCCTGCGTGACCTCGACGATCAGCTGCTCGATGTCTTTGCCTTCGTGCTTGCCGAATTTGCTGTGCGCCCAGCCGACGATGCACCCGCTCATGACCGCACCCTCCTAAAGTGCCAACCGCGTACCGCGGCGGGCCGCAATGGCACGCCCGCCCCCCACGGTTCTATGCTGATATGGGAAAAGAAATGGCGGAGAGAATGGATACGATCGCACTGCGCCGGCCTGACGATTGGCATGTCCACCTGCGGGACGGCACGATTCTGGAAAAGGTGCTGCCCTACACCGCGCGCCAATTCGCTCGCGCAATCGTAATGCCGAATTTGGTTCCTCCGGTGAAGGACATAGGTGCGGCGCAGGCCTACCGCGCGCGAATTTTGGCAGTCCTCCCCGCAGGCATCGCGTTCACCCCGCTGATGACCTGCTATCTGACCGACTCGACCAATCCGGACGAGGTAGCGCGTGGCTATGAGGAAGGCGTCTTTGCTGCGGTTAAGCTCTACCCGGCGCATGCAACCACCAATTCCGCTTTTGGCGTCACCAGCATGGACCTTGTCCTGCCGGTGCTCGAACGCATGGCTGGGTTCGGGATGCCGCTGCTGGTCCATGGCGAGGTCACCGACCCGCAAATCGATGTGTTTGACCGCGAGGCGGTGTTCATCGACCGGGTGCTCGACCCATTGCGCCGCCAACTCCCCGAATTGCGCATCGTGCTCGAGCACATCACCACCGAGGAAGCGGTACGATATGTCGACGCATCAGGCCCGAATTTGGCGGCGACGATTACTGCGCATCATCTGGTGATCAACCGCAACGCGCTCTTTGCCGGCGGCATCCGCCCGCATCTCTTTTGTCTGCCGATCGCCAAGCGCGAGAAGCATCGCCTCGCTTTGCGCCGGGCCGCGGTGTCCGGCGATCCGCACTTTTTCCTCGGCACCGACAGCGCCCCGCATGCGGCCCCGACCAAGGAGACGGCGTGCGGCTGCGCCGGAATTTTCACCGCCCCCTGCGCGCTCGAAATCTACGCCGAGGTGTTCGAAGAAGAAGGCGCTCTCGACCGGCTCGAAACCTTCGCCTCAATGAACGGCCCGAAATTTTACCGGCTGCCGCCCAACGAAATCCGGGTGACGCTCAAGCGCGAGCTACTTCCGGTTCCGGAACGCATTGGCGCGGGCGAGAGTGCGATCGTCCCATTCCGCAGCGGTGAAACCTTGCGCTGGCGCCTCGCGGCCTGAGCTCCGCGCTGGCATATCGCAGCCTTACCCCACCCGGGTGCGCGGGCTTGATCAGGCTCGCCGCGTGTCCGACACTGGTCTCGGACAGGCGCAACAAAGACATGGGTTTCCCCGGACAACCTCTGGCTGCGGTCAGCCGGATTGGGCGATGCAGGAGCAGCGGATGAGGACAGGGGCGGATTACCGGCAGGCGTTGCGCGACGGGCGCCGGGTCTGGGTCATGGGCGAAGGCATGATCGACGATGTGACCACCCACCCCGCGACCCGCGCGGTGGTCGACGAATATGTCGGCTGGTATGATCTGCTGCGCGACCCGGCCTGGCAGGAGATCGCGCTGCGGCCATCCAACCGCACGCCCTGGGCCTATGTCGCGCCGAAAAGCGGCGACGACCTCTGCGGCATGGGGCGGTTCTTCGCAGCGACGACATTCCTCTCCGCCGGCAACATCACCCATACTCCCTGCTATGGTCATATGATCGCGCTCGGCGTTCTCGCCTCGGCGCAGGAGCGCGCCGTCTCGTCGGAGCAGATTGCCAATGCCGCCCGTTATCGCGCGATGATCGCGGAAACCGGGCGTTTTTTGACGTTCTGCGGCGGCGCGCCGCCCAACGCTCGCGGTCGAGCGGTCGCGTCGGCTTGGCGGCTAGTGCGGCGCGCTCGATCAGATCGGCGGCGCCGAGGTCCGTCAGATAATCACGCTGGTCGGGCCGGCCGGTCGCGGCAACGACCCGATGGCCCAGCGCCGACAGCAGCGCAATCGCCACGCTGCCAACGCCGCCCGCTGCACCGGTGACCAGAACATCGCCGGCGCCGGGACGCAACCCGTGCCGCTCCAGTGCCATGACCGCCAGCATCGCGGTGAACCCGGCGGTGCCGATCGCCATCGCCTGGGCCGCGCTCAGACCTTCGGGCCGGTGAACCAGCCAAGAGGCCTTGACCCGGGCCTTTTCGGCATAGCCGCCCCATTGCGTTTCGCCGACCCGCCAGCCGGTCAGGATGACCGGGTCGCCGGGTTTGAATTCAGGCGAATCCGAACGCTCGACAATGCCGGCAAAATCGACGCCGGGGATGTGCGGATAATTCCGCACCAGCCGGCCGAGGCCCTGCAGCACCATCGCGTCCTTGTAGTTCAGTGTCGAATATTCGACCGCGACGGTGACTTCGCCCGGCGGCAGCCGTGTCTCGTCGACCGCCTCGAGGCGCGGGACGATTTTTCCGCCGTCTTCGTGCAGCACCAGCGCCCGGAACGTCGCCATGATGCCCCCTGAACTATAATCGTTGCCGGGCTCGGTCCGGCGCCACAGGCAATGCCTCAAGCGCGCAGCGGTTCGAGGATGCTGACGAAATTGGCGACCGCAGCACCGCCCATGTTCATGACCCCGGCGAGCGAGGCGCCCGGCACCTGAATGCCGCCGGCAGTCCCGGTCACTTGCATCGCCGCCAGCACATGCATCGACACGCCGGTGGCGCCGATCGGATGGCCCTTCGATTTGAGCCCGCCCGAGGGGTTGACCGGCAACCGTCCATCCTTTTCGGTCCAGCCTTCGAGGATGGCCCGCGCCCCCTCGCCTCTCGCCGTCAGACCCATCGCCTCGTATTCGATCAGCTCGGCGATCGTGAAGCAGTCATGCGTCTCGACAAGACTAAGATCATCGAGCGTCAAGCGAGCGTCAGCGAGCGCCCGCTGCCAGGCGAGCGCCGGCCCCTCGAACGCGATCACGTCGCGCCGGCTCATCGGCAGAAAATCGTTGACCTGCTCGGCGGCGCGGAAAATCACCGCCTTCTTCAGGCTCAGCGCTGTCGCCGTGTCGGCCAGCACCACCGCCGCCGCGCCATCGGAGACCAGCGAGCAATCGGTGCGCTTAAGCGGGCCGGCGACGATCGGGTTCTTGTCGGAAACCGTGCGGCAGAACTCGTATCCGAGGTCCTTCTGCATCTGCGCCAGCGGGTTGGCGACGCCGTTCTTGTGATTTTTCGCGGCGATCCGCGCCAACGCGTCGGACTGGTCGCCATAGCGCTGGAAATAGCTCTGCGCGATCTGCCCGAAGATCCCGGCAAAGCCGCCCTCGATCGCATCCTCCTCCTTGCGGTAGCTGGCGCCGAGCAGGATGTCGCCGACTTGCGCGCCCGAGACCTCGGTCATCTTCTCGACGCCGACGACGAGCGCCAGCCGCGCCTTGCCGGCGGCGATCGCGTTCAGCCCTTGATGGATCGCCGCCGAGCCGGTGGCGCAGGCGTCCTCGACCCGCGTCGCCGGCTTGAAGCGAAAGCCGGGATCGGCCTGGAACACGAGCGAGGCCGGAAACTCCTGGCGGACAAAGCCGCCGTTCATCGTGCCGAGATAGACCGTGTCGATATCGGCCGCCGCGACCCCGGCATCGGCCAAAGCGGCCTGCGTGACCTCGACGATCAGCTGCTCGATGTCTTTGCCTTCGTGCTTGCCGAATTTGCTGTGCGCCCAGCCGACGATGCACCCGCTCATGACCGCGCCCTCCTAAAGTGCCGACCGCGTACCGCGGCGGGCCGCCATGGCACGCCCGCCCCCCACGGTTCTATGCTGATATGGGAAAAGAAATGGCGGAGAGAATGGATACGATCGCACTGCGCCGGCCCGACGATTGGCATGTCCATCTGCGGGACGGCACGATGCTGGAAAAGGTGCTGCCCTACACCGCGCGCCAATTCGCTCGCGCAATCGTGATGCCGAATTTGGTTCCTCCGGTGACGGACATAGCTGCGGCGCAGGCCTACCGCGCGCGAATTTTGGCAGTCCTCCCCGCAGGCATCGCGTTCACCCCGCTGATGACCTGCTATCTGACCGACACGACCAATCCGGACGAGGTAACGCGCGGCTATGAGGAAGGCGTCTTCGCCGCGGTTAAGCTCTACCCGGCGCATGCAACCACCAATTCCGCTTTTGGCGTCACCAGCATGGACCTTGTCCTGCCGGTGCTCGAACGCATGGCTGGGTTCGGGATGCCGCTGCTGGTCCATGGCGAGGTCACCGACCCGCAAATCGATGTGTTTGACCGCGAGGCGGTGTTCATCGACCGGGTGCTCGACCCATTGCGCCGCCGGCTCCCCGAATTGCGCATCGTGCTCGAGCACATCACCACCGAGGAAGCGGCACGATATGTCGCCGCATCAGGCCCGAATTTGGCGGCGACGATTACTGCGCATCATCTGGTGATCAACCGCAACGCGCTCTTCGCCGGCGGCATCCGCCCGCATCTCTATTGTCTGCCGATCGCCAAGCGCGAGAAGCATCGCCTGGCCTTGCGCCGGGCCGCGGTCTCCGGCGATCCGCACTTTTTCCTCGGCACCGACAGCGCCCCGCATGCGGCCCCGACCAAGGAGACGGCCTGCGGCTGCGCCGGAATCTTCACCGCCCCCTGCGCGCTCGAAATCTATGCCGAGGTGTTCGAAGAAGAAGGCGCCCTCGACCGGCTCGAAACCTTCGCCTCAATGAACGGCCCGCAATTTTACCGGCTGCCGCCCAACGAAATCCGGGTGACGCTCAGGCGCGAGCCATTTCCGGTTCCGGAACGCATTGGCGCGGGCGAGAGTGCGATCGTCCCGTTCCGCAGCGGTGAAACCTTGCGCTGGCGCCTCGCGGCCTGAGCTCCGCGCTGGCATATCGCAGCCTTACTCCACCCGGGTGCGCGGGCTTGATCAGGCTCGCCGCGTGTCCGACACTGGTCTCGGACAGGCGCAACAAAGACATGGGTTTCCCCGGACAACCTCTGGCTGCGGTCAGCCGGATTGGGCGATGCAGGAGCAGCGGATGAGGACAGGGGCGGATTACCGGCAGGCGTTGCGCGACGGGCGCCGGGTCTGGGTCATGGGCGAAGGCATGATCGACGACGTGACCACCCACCCCGCGACCCGCGCGATGGTCGACGAATATGTCGCCTGGTATGATCTGCTGCGCGACCCGGCCTGGCAGGAGATCGCGCTGCGGCCATCCGACCGCACGCCCTGGGCCTATGTCGCGCCGAAAAGCGGCGACGACCTCTGCGGCATGGGGCGGTTCTTCGCAGCGACGACATTCCTCTCCGCCGGCAACATCACCCATACTCCCTGCTATGGTCATATGATCGCGCTCGGCGTTCTCGCCTCGGCGCAGGAGCGCGCCGTCTCGTCGGAGCAGATCGCCAATGCCGCCCGTTATCGCGCGATGATCGCGGAAACCGGGCGTTTTTTGACGTTCTGCGGCGGCGCGCCGACGATCGGCTACCGGATGCGCGAAAATCCCGCCGACCGAGTGGCATTGAAGATCGTGCGCGAGACCGACGCCGGAATTGTCATCACGGGCAAGATCGGCATGCATACCAGCCCGGCCTATGCCGAGGACGTCTATATAGGCAGCGTCTCGGGTTTGAAAATCGGCGAGCATTTCGCGACGTTTATCGTGCCGGTCGCCGCATCCGGCGTCACCACGCTCTGCCGCAAGATCGCTGTGCGCGACTTCGAATCCGTTCGTGGCGCCGTTGAGCAGCCGCTTTGACGAACTCGATGGCCAGATGTGGCTCGACGACGTGTTCATCCCGTGGGAGCAAATCTTTTTATTGGGCCAGTCCCCCGAGCCCGTCGTCCGCTGGCTGATCTGGCACCATGTTTATGGGTGGCTGTCCAAGGCCGAGTTCACCCTCGGCCTAGCGCTGGCCTTGAGCCACGCAATGGGGCTGGCCCAGCACGATCAGACGATCAACTACCTGATCGACCTCATCGTCGAGGTGCAGACCGTGCGCAGCTGCCTCACCGCCTGCGAGCGCGACCCGCGGTTCACGCCCGACGGCTGGTGCGTCCCCAACCATGCTCACCTGGCGGCCGGCGGTCTCGCGATACTGCGTGCTCGCCCACGCATGGCGGAGATTCTGCGCATCGTGCCTGGCTCGTCCCTTGTCGTAACGCCTTCGGACAGCGATCTCGCTGACCCCGAGGTCGCGGAGGGGCTCGCTGAATCCTTTGGCGGCGGCGGCTATACCGCATTGCAGCGCGCGGCCCTGTTGCAGATGGCCTGGGACCACGTCTCCTCGGCGCTCGACGGCCGCGAATCCGCCTTCGAACTGCATGCCAGTGGCGGCGTTCCGGCCTGGCGCGGCCGGCTGCGCCACCATTTCGAGAGCTACAACGACCTCGCCAATCGCGTGGCCAGCTCGCTCGGCATTGCGATGCCCAAGATCGACCTCGAACATATCCGCGAGGTCCCTTGGGCGCCCCGCCGCCCGGTCACGCCGCCGCTGCCGGGCGACAAAGTTTAGTCTATGTTTGCGATGCGACGGGCGGCGATCGAGGCCGATAGCACAAGGGGGTCCGGAATCATGCGTTTGAGACAGGTGGTATGGCTTTGCGCGGCGGCCATAGTGGCGCTTGCGGTCATGGCCGGCGCTGCATCGGCGGCGACGCTCGACCGTATTGCCCAGGACAAATCCATTCGCATCGCCTATCGCAATGATGCCCCGCCGTTCTCGTACAAGGGAAAGGGCGGGCAGCCTGCGGGCTATATGGTCGATCTGTGTCGCGCGGTGGCCCAGAAACTGGGCGAGCAGCTGAAGATCCCGACGCTCGACGTGGTCTTTGTTCCGGTAACCGCAGTCGACCGCTTCGATGCGATCGCCCAGGGCAAGGCGGATTTATTGTGCGAACCGACGACCCAGACGTTGTCGCGACGCGAGCAAGTCGATTTCTCGATCCCGACCTTTGTCGACGGCGCCGGGCTGATGATCCGCAGCGATGGGCCGCACAGCTTGGCCGCATTGGCGGGTAAGAAGATCGGGGTGCTCGCCGGAACCACCACCGAGCAGGAATTGCGCAATTCGCTGAAAGAAGCCGGAGTTACCGCCGATGTGATGCCAGCGAACACGCATGAAGAGGGGCTGGCGATGCTGGACGCCGGCAAGGTCTCGGCCTACTTCGCCGACCGCGCGATCCTGGTGTTTCTCGCGCAGCAGAGCGCCGCGCCACGAAAGTTGTTGCTGGCCGACAACTACCTGACGATCGAGCCCTACGCCCTGGCGCTGCCCCACGGCGACGAGGCTTTTCGTCTCGCCGTCGATCGTGCGTTGAGCCACATCTACCGCTCTGGTGAAATTGCTCCGATTTTCAGCAAAACCTTTGGCGGAAAAGCAAAGCCAAGCCAGATCGTTCAGACGCTTTACCTTATTGCGGGACTACCCGACTAAAAGACAAGGAAAGGGAGCCGGTGCGCCTGCGCGAGCCGGCGTCTTTTGCTGTCGCGCTTGCGCCATGACGCGACTGTGCCACGTGCTGTTCCGCATTCGCGCGGAACACCTGATCCGTCAGCTTTTTCTGCTGCTCGGGCATCACGTTGTAGAGGTTGTCGAACGCCGGGACCAGCTTCTGCAGATGCTGGGCATGCGCCTCGGCAATCTGCTCATAGGACTGCATGTTCTGAACCGCGTTCATCGTCGGGTACTGCTGAGCGCGCTGTGTGAACGCCTGATCCATGTCGCGGGCGTTGTCGCGCATCACCTGGGCAAACTGATCCCACTGCGGCTCCTCGGCCGCGGTGATGCGCAATTGAGCATGTAGCTGTTTGATGTGGTTCTCGACCCGTTCCTCCATGTTCTTGCCCGGAACCGGGCTGGGATGTCATCGGCGAGGATGCGGCGGCCGGCGGGGCAGCTGGTGCGGGAGACTGGGTCGGTTGAGCCAAGCGCCGCGGCGGGCAGCGCCAGCAGCGCAACAACGGCTGCAGAAGCGAGTTGGCTCGACTGAATTGTCTTCATCGAATCGTTCCTCGTTCTGACGTTGTCCACCATTTGGAAGGGCGTTGCCGGGCACGCGCCGGCCGGGATGGCCCCGGTGGGCACGCGGCTTAGTAGCCGTAATAAACCGGCGGTGGCGGTGCGTAGTAATAGGCTGGCGGCGCCCCGTAATAGACCGGCGGCGGGGGTGCCGCATAATACCCATTCGAGGCGATCGCGGCACCGACGCCAAGGCCGATGATCCCGCCGATGATCGCCGCGCCGGCGGCGTTGCCACCACCTCCATGATGATAGTTCCCACCACCATGATGATAGTTATTCCCACCACCATGCCAGTGTTGGGCATGCGCGGCGGGGGCTATCCCCAAGCCTGCGACGAGCACCGCCGCAGTCAGGAAACGTGTGCACAAAGCCATGGTCGGTTCCCCACAGGCTCAGAAGGTTTGTATATCAAAGCGTGGAAAGATATATCCATTTGCAATAGCCATATTGATCTAAGTCAATTTCGCTCCTCATAGGTGTCTTTCCTCAATCAGAGCGATCAAGATATTGACGCCGACGCTGCTTATTGATCCAGATCAATGCCCCGCCCGACCCAAGATGAAAAGGAAATAGTGTTTATGGTAGGTAGGAGCGTGTATCATGGATAAGGATCGGATCGCGGGAGCGGTGAAAAAGATCAAGGGCTCGATCAAGGAGACCGTCGGCAAGGTGACCGGCGATGCCAAGCTGGAGGCGGAGGGCAAGGCCGACAAGGTCGAGGGCAAGGTCCAGAACGCGATCGGCGGCCTCAAGGACGCGCTGAAGAAATAGGGACACTGCGTGCCCCTCGACTCGCGTCAACCAGGTTAAGGGCGACCAACGGAGGAAACGTATCATGAAAAGAGCGATGATTTTCGCCGGTGCGGCAATGATCAGCGCCGCCCTCCTCTCCGGCGGCGCAGGAGCGCAGGGCACGCCGCAGACAGTCGAGCTCGTCAAGGTCGATGTGCAGAAGCTGGCGGCCGGCTATCGCGCGTCCAAGGTCATCGGCAGCAGCGTCGTCAACGATGCCAACGAAACTATCGGTAAGATCGACGATCTCCTGGTGAGCCTCGACGGCAAACAGCCATATGCCGTACTGTCGATCGGCGGCTTTCTGGGTATGGGCACCCGCTTGGTTGTCGTCCCTTACGACGACGTTGAAATTCACCGGCAACAAGGTGACGTTGCCGGGCGGCACCAAGGAAGGGCTCAAGACGCTGCCGGAGTTCAAGTACGCTACTGAGTGATCCCCGCGGGGCTACAGAGGTAGCGGTTCGTGGGCCAGAACTGTCGGAGGGAGGAAGATGATGAAGGATACCTCTTCGGACGATGCAACAAGCATGGAGGCGCGCGTGACAAAGGCCGGAGAGGCAATCGGCGAGCGGGTCAAGAGCGCCACGGCGGCTACTGCCGCAATGGCCGGTCAGGCGCAAAATGTCCTGGACGATGCGGCTGAAACGGCACAGCAAGCTTGGTCGCAAGCGGACGAGGTGGCGGAGGACATCGTTGATGCGGGTCGTCGCGCGACCAGTTCCGTTTCGCGGCAGATCGGCGAGAACCCAGTGATCTCCGTTCTGGTCGGCTGCGCGCTCGGCTACATTGCCGGTTGGTGGATTCACGGACGAAGGGTAGGCCAGGAAGAACCGCAAGCGATAAGGCCTGCGACAAAGCACCCTCGCCCGCGGAAATGAAGGTTATCAAGACCTTTTTAGCTTCCCTTTCAGAAAATATCAACGGAGAAAACGCATGGACCTGATCCTGATCATTATCGTACTTCTTCTTATCTTCGGGGGAGGTTTTGGCTATAACCGGTGGGGATATGGCGGCGGCATCGGGATCGGCGGTATTCTGCTGATCGTGCTCATCGTCTATTTGTTGGTAGGGCGCGGGAGATTTTGATTTATTCTGCCCTGTCAGCGCTGTTTGCAGGATGTCGCTGGATCCAACCGCGCCCTATCACGGAATGACGCTGGCCCCAGCTTTCGGACCGAACCCAACCGCGACAGGCGCGAGATTTTCGGCCCGGCGCCGGCCGAGGATGAGCTGGCTCAGCATCAGCACAATAGCTGGTAGCGTTTTCTCGCGCCAGCGAGCCCGGTCCGGCTAGCCTAGTAGTCAGCCGGGCTGTCCGGCTTGTAGACTGCGCCGGAGGCGGAAAACCAGTCGAAGGAGGGGCGGCCATGGCGCTGGAAGTACGGCGGATCGTCACCGGGCATGACGCAAACGGCAAGGCTGTCGTCGCCACCGACGAGCGGCTCACTGCGGTTCCGCGGCTCAATCGCCCGCATATCGCGGGCTGTGAGATCTGGTCGACCGACAAGATGCCGGTCGACAATTCGGCAGAGAGCGACGCCCCGCAGCGCGCCGGTTTCGTCAAGCGCTACAATTATGTCGGCACCGGCCAAGGCACCGTGATCCGGGTCACCGAATTCGCCCCCGGCGCGCCGAAATTCATGCACCGCACCGAGACGGTCGACTACGCGATCCTGCTGTCGGGCGAATGCGACCTCGAATTCGACAGCGGCGAAATCGTGCATATGAAGCAGGGCGACATCGTCGTCCAGCGCGGCACGATGCATGCCTGGGTCAACAATGGCTCGACGCCTGCGGTCTTCGCCTTCATCCTGATCGACGCCGAGCCGGCTGCGGTCAACGGCGAGGCGTTGCGCACCCATTACCCGGCGCCGTAATGCCGCGCACGATTACCGTCGCCGGCGCCAGCCTCGAACTGGTCGAGCGCGGCGCCGGCCGGCCACTGCTGTTTCTGCACGCCGGCGAAGGGCTGATGCCGGAGCGGCCGTGGCTCGATTTGCTAGCCCAGCGCTATCGGGTGATCGCGCCGAGCCATCCGGGCTGGGGCAATTCTCCTCTGATCGACGGCACGGGCTCGGTCGACGATCTCGCCTATCTCTATCTCGACCTCGCCGCCGAGCTGGGGCTTCAGGATGCGGTCCTGGTCGGCGCCTGCTTTGGCGGCTGGGTCGCGGCCGAGATCATGGTGCGCTCGACCGCGCGCTTCTCTCGCCTGGTTCTGGTCGATCCGCTCGGCGTCAAATTCGGCGGCCGCGAAGATCGCGACATCACCGATATGCACGCAATGCCGCGGGACGAATATCTGAAGCTCGCCTGGGCCGATCCGGCCAAAGGCGACACCGATTTCACTGCCTTGCCGGAGAGCGAGCTTGCCGCCATCGTGCGCGGCCGCGAGGCCTTCGCGCTTTATGGCTGGAAGCCCTACATGCACAACCCGCGGCTACGGCGCTGGCTGCACCGGATCGATCGGCCGACCTTGCTGCTGTGGGGCGCCGAAGACCGGATCGTGACGCCCGCCTATGGCGAAGGCTGGCGCCAGGAAATCCCGGATGCGCGGCTCGAACTGATCCCCGACGCCGGCCATTTCCCGCATTGGGAACAGCCCGAAGCCTTTGTCGAAAAGCTCGCCGCCTTCGTCGACGGCAATGCAATAGGAGGGCGCAATGCGCGTCTGGTATTTCTCGGAAATGGCCTACCACCCGGCCTGGGAAGAGGGGCTGAAGCGCGGTTCCCTGAGGGTGGTGTTGCCGAACCGCAATTACGATCCGCAGATCGGCCACCGGTTGCTGAACCGCTATCTCGACGAGTTCGCGCTGTGCGACGAGGTCGGGCTCGACATCATGGTAAATGAGCACCACAGCACCGCGACCTGCCTGACCGTTTCGGTGCCGATGGCGTTGGCGATCATCGCCCGCGAAACCAAGCGCTCGCGCCTCCTGTCGCTCGGCACCCCGATCGCCAACCGCCCCGACCCGGTGCGCGTCGCCGAGGAGATGGCGTGGCTCGACGTATTGTCGGGCGGCAGGCTGGAAATGGGCCTGGTCAAGGGCGCTCCTTATGAGATTGCGCCGGCCAACAGCAACCCCGCCAATCTGATGCGCCGCTATTGGGAGGCGCATGATCTGATCCTGAAGGCGATGTCGACAACCGACGGTCCCTTCAATTGGGAAGGTGAGTTCTTCCACTACCGCAACGTCAACGTCTGGCCGCGACCCTTGCAGCAGCCCACGCCACCGGTGTGGATGACCGGGGTCAGCGTCGATACCGGGCGCATGGCCGCCGAGCGGGGCCATGTCGTCGGCACGTTATTGTCGGGCCATGTCGCCGGGCCGTTGTTCGCGGCCTATCGTCAGCGCGCCCAGGAACTGGGATGGACCGCTGGTCCCGACCGCCTTGCTTACGCCGCGGTCATTGGCGTCGGCGCCACCCGCGAGGAGGGGTTGCGCCGCGCCAATCTCGCCGCCGATTACGTGCGCACCTCGCCGGTCGTGCTCGAACCGTTCACCAATCCGCCCGGCTACAACTCGGTCGGCGCCAATGTCGCGGCACTGAAATCGGGCGGCAAGCGAACCGGCTTTATCCGCGACCGCGACGGCAACCCGGTCGACCACGCCACCGCGACGATCGAGCAGATGATGGAAAGCGCCACGGCCTTTGCCGGCACCCCGGACGATGTCTACGACCAGATCAAGGCATTGAACGACCGCGTCGGCGGGTTTGGCCATCTGTTGTTCTTCGGACAGGGCGGGTTTCTCGACCACGCCGATACGGTGGCCAACATCACTTTGTTCGCAAAAGAGGTATTGCCGCGGCTGCGCGAGCTGAACCCCGAGCCGGCGAAAGCCGTCTCGGTCGCCGCGGCGCAATAGGAGCCGACGATGCCGAGCCTGCATCCCCAGATCGTCCAGGTTCTCGAGGCCATGGCCAAGGCCGAATTGCAGCCGATCGAGGCGATGACGCCCGCCGAAGCCCGTGCGCAGATGGAGGCGACGGCGCGTGCGCGCCAAGCCGAGCCGCTGCCGGTCGCCAAGGTCGAGGATCGGATGATCCCCGGCCCCGCCGGCGAAATCCGGCTGCGTCTTTACTGGCCGAACGCCGCGGGACCGGTGCCGGTGATCGTCTATTATCATGGCGGCGGCCATGTCATCGGCAGTCTCGACACCCACGACTTCATTGCCCGCAATCTCTGCGCCGGCGCTGAGGCATTGCTCGCCTCGGTCGATTACCGCATGGGCCCGGAGCACAAATTTCCGGCGGCGGTCGACGATTGCTTTGCCGCATTGCAATGGGTCCACGCCAATGCCGGCAGCCTCGGCGCCGATCCCGGCCGCATGGGCGTGCACGGCGACAGCGCGGGCGCCAATCTCGCCGCGGTGGTAGCCTTGATGGCGCGCGATGCCGGCGCCCCGCGATTGAAATTGCAGTCGCTGGTCTATCCGGTTGGCGACTACACCCTCTCCGGCGCTAGCTATCGCAAATATGCGCAGGGCTGCGGCATGCTGACACCGGACGCAATGGCCTGGTTCGCCCGCCATTATTTACGCTCGCCAGCGGATGCCGAGGACTGGCGCGCCTCCCCGCTTAAGGCCCCGAGCCATGCCGGCGTCGCCCCGGCAATCGTCGTCGCCGCCGAATGCGACGTGTTGCACGATGACGGCGAAAGCTATGCCGAGGCGCTGCGCCGTGCGAGCGTGCCGGTTGAATATCGTGAATATCCCGGGATGATCCACGGCTTTCTCGGCATGGTCCCGGTCGTCGACGACGCCATGAACGCCCAGCGCCAAGTCTGGGCCGCCTTCAAACGCGCCTTCGCTTAGAGCCCGCCCCGGACTAGTACTCATACGCATTCAAATGGTGCAGTCTCGCTGCATTCGTCATGCCCGGCCTTGTGCCGGGTATCCACGGCAATGGCCGTTGGGGGTTGCGTCGTGGATGGCCGGGACAAGCCCGGCCAGGACGGTCTAAGTAACTCTCATGTCTGCATCTGCGGAATAGGCATTTCCCCCGAGCGGGAAGCAGGGCAGCCCCCGCGATCAGCTATCTGACCTCCGTCCAGCTTTCGCAAAACCCCAGTACGCAGGTGCTCGAGGCACGACCTTCACGCTCCCTCGGCCAGGGGCGGCCCTGCGCCTCATTTCCGTTGACCGTCAGCCGCGCGCCGAGCGCCGGGATGAGCACCGTGCACATCCCGTACGGACGCCCTGGCAGCGTATTGGGCTGAGTGTGGACCAGCAATGGGTCACCCAACGCATACCACGTAAGCGCAATGTAATCGTCGCGCGTGTCCAGACATTCCGTCCAGAAATCACGCGCGTCACCAGATTTCCCGAAGCGGCCATCGGTCACCGGGATCGTCAGGTCGAGAAGCTCGGCGTTAATCGCGCCGATAACCGTGGACTGCAGCCAGCGCGCCATCGCGATGTTGTCGGCGTAGATGCGCCAGCGGGCTTCCGTCAACTCACTTTTCAGATAGAGAACATGGCCCGGACCGCCGGGGGAAGACAGAACCCGCCAAAAGCTTGCATTCGTGGTGAAGGCATCGCTGTCTTCACTGCTGAGCCGGATGACCGAATTTTCTCCGATAAAGATTACACGGTTCACATCTACGGTATTCATGGCGGGTGTCCCCAGTCTGCCCTCGATACTCCTCAGCTCGGCCAACTCGCCGTGGCGGCGATCGCCCGGTCCAGCGTCTCCACGATGCGATCGACCTCGCCTCGTGTAATCACGAGCGGCGGCGACAAGGTGATTGTATTGCTGTACCGCTGTCCTCCGCCGGACCGTCCGACGATCAACCCGTTGTCGCGGCAGAACTCGACGACCGCCTGGATTTGAGGCGACCCGACCGGCTCCTTCGTGTCACGGCTCTGCACGAGTTCGACGCCGGCGAGTAAGCCCTTGCCCCGTACGTCGCCCACCCAAGGATGGCGCTGCAAGGTGCGAAGCCCATCCATCAGATACCGACCCATCTCGGCGGAACGTTCGGCGAGCTTCTCCTCGAGCAGGATCTCGATGTTGCGCAACGCCACCGCCGCCGCGACGGGATGTCCGCCATAGGTGTTCACCTGCGCCACTTGCCGGTTTTCCGAGGGCTCGCCGTAAAAGGACTGAAACACGTGGTTCTTCACTACGGTCGCGGCGATCGGCAGGTAAGCGCTCGAAATGCCCTTGGCAATGCTGACGATATCGGGGGCCACGTCCCAGTGCTGGTGTCCGAACATCTTGCCGGTCCTGCCGAACCCGTTGATGACCTCGTCGATGTGCAAAAGCAGCCCGTACTTTCGGCAGATATCGGCTACCTCCGGCAGGTATTCGTCGGGTGGGACGGCGACACCGATGCCGCTCATGACGGGTTCGACGATCACCTCGGCTACCGTCTCGGGACCCTCGCCGAGAATTGTCGTCTCCAGATTCTTGACACATGCCAAGCCGCATGACGGGTAGGTAAGGCCGAACGGGCATCGATAGCAGTACGGCGGTGCTATATGGACAAACTCATTGCCGCTCACCGGCTCGAACTTGGACTTGCGCTCGCCCATGCCGCCCGCGGCGAGAGTGCCCAAAGTGGTGCCGTGATATGCCCAATAGCGGCCGATGGTTTTGTATCGGAACTCTCCGGGATATTCTTGCTTCATGTACTGGCGGGCGATCTTGAAGCCAGCTTCGTTTGCTTCCGAGCCGGAGTTGACAAAGTAGACGTGATTGTCGCCGCCCAGCAGCCCATTGATTTGTTCCGCCAGCGAAGCGGCAGGCTGGTTGATCCCGGTGTGCGGATAGTACGCCAGCGCCCGCATCTGCTCCGCCGCCACCGTGGCCAGCTCGGTGCGACCATACCCGATATTCACGCACCACAGCCCGGCCATGGCGTCGAGGTACTCCGTACCGTCCGCATCCACGATCGTAGAGTCGTGAGCGCCGGCGACAACGAGCTGCTGTCGCTCCAGCTGCTTGTGCTGGACGATCGGGTGCAGGACGTTGCTGAGATCCCGCTGAACGATCGCACTGCGCGCCGTGCTGTCGGGTTCATTGACGAGCGTCATATCTGCCTCCAGCCAGTGTTTCTCGGTTGTTGGCGACGGTACAGAAGGCCGCCGAACCTGTCACGCCGGCATCTCGGGGAAGCGCGGTGCCTCCGCCGCGCGATCAACGCGGTTCGCCATCCACCCGGCACATGCGAAGCCACGCTTCGTCGCGGGCGGAGGGTCGGCGCGCGAGCCGCGAGCGCAGCAGGGCGTCGGCCTCGGCGGATTGCTCCGAGCGCAGATAGGCAACGATCAGCAAATCCTCGAACACTTCGCGCTGCGCGTGGCTGCCGCCGATCCGTGGCAGGTCAGCGAGCGCTTCTTCGAGCACCTGCGCCGCCGTCCGATCGTCTCCGCGGCTGAGCGCGGCCGCTCCGGCGCACAGGGCCGGCGCCACACCGCCCGGCGGCAGCCGACCGTCGCGCACCAGGTTCTCCAGCCCGGCGATGCGGTCCCGCAGACCTGCGTCGTCGCCGGTCGCGGCTTCGGCAAGGGCGGCGTGCAGATCGGCAAAAGCAAGGCTCGCCCGCGGGAAATGACGACGCGCATGGGCTGCCACCTCGGCCCAGGCTTCGTCGAGCGGCGGGGTGGCGTCATAAATCCGCCAGCGCCACAGAAACGACGCCGAGTCGGCGAGGCTCAGCATCGGCGCCGATTCCGCGACCGCCGGCCGGATGCTGTCGACGTAGATTGCCTTGGCGCGCTCGCTGTTGCCGCGGGCCAGTTCGAACAATGCCAAATGCCACGACAGATGGCAGTGCAGATGCCCGGCGCGCTCGTAACCGGCGAGCCAATGCTCGATGAAATCGGCGCCGCCGACCGCATCTCCCCCCTCGAAATACCCGTGCACCCGCTGATGCGCGCCATGAGCGTTGCGCGGATTGAGCGCCAGCGAGCGCTCGACCAGCCGCGTCCCGGCGACCACCGCGCCGGTCTCGATCTGCGCCCAGCCGAGATATCCCGTAAACCACCAGTCTTCGGGCCAATGCGGCGCCAACTCCTCGAGCAATGCCAATTGCGCCTCGTGATGGTCGCGGCGTCCGCTGAAGCCCAAGAGCCCAAAGACTCCGAGCGCCAACGACAGCGGCAGCGCATCGCGCGGGTATTCCGCGGCATTGACGCGGACCATCGCCAGCGCTTCGGGCGCGCTCCCGCCGATCGTCAATGCGATCGCCTCGATATGCCGCTGCTCGCGCGCCGAAACATGGTCCGCCAGCCCCCGCGCCCGTGCCGCCGCTTCTCTCGCCTCCCCCATTCGAGCCTGAACCTGCAACAGCCGAGCCCGCGCGATATGAGCGAGCGCAAAATCCGGGTCGGTGGCAATCGCCCGGTCCAACAGTATGTCGGCGCCGATATTGGCCGACAGCAGCAGATCGACCGCGGCGACATAATCGCCGACCGCCGCTGCGGATGCCGACGTTACCGGCAGATCGAACCGGTCGGTCATGCTCATGTGCTCCCCCTCCTCCGGCCTTCTCTGCTCGACCCGATACTACTATGAGTTCGACAGGCAGTCAGCGACGCTCGAAAAGCGAGGCTGTCGTTTTGCCTATTCTGCCGTGCTACGTTGGCGCGGGAGGAGCAAGCAGGCCATGAACGAGATCAGCTTGGCAGAACCGCGACCCGCCGCGTCGCGGGCCCAAGGCACGCCAACGGACGAAAGGGAACTGTGGGCGGCGTTGTGCGCCGAAGCCCGGCGCTCGGCGGCGCGCGAGGAGGTGCTGCGCGGCTTCCTGGATCAGACCGTGTTGGGCCAACCCGGCTTGGACTCGGCGCTTAGCGCGCTGCTGGCGCGAAAACTCGCCGAGCCCTCGCTGCCGGCAGAACGGCTTGGCGACATCGTCCGCGCCGCGATGGCCGAGGATCCGGCGATCGTAGCGGCGGCCGTGGCCGACCTCATCGCGATCCGCATGCGCGACCCGGCGGCGGAGACCCATCTGACTCCGTTCCTCTACTACAAGGGTTTTCACGCGCTGCAATGGCACCGCGTCGGCCATCGGCTGTGGCGCGATGACCGGCGCGATCTCGCCCGCTTCCTGCAAAGCCGGGTTTCCGAGGTATTTGCCGTCGATATCCATCCCGCCGTGCCGGTTGGCCGCCGCCTATTTATCGACCACGGCACCGGTCTCGTCGTCGGCGAGACCGCGGTCATCGGCGACGACGTCTCGATCTTGCACGAGGTGACCTTGGGCGGCACCGGCAAGGAGCGCGGCGATCGGCACCCCAAAGTGCGCGATGGGGTGTTGCTGTGCGCCGGCGCCAAGGTGCTCGGCAACGTCAAGATCGGCCGCGACGCCAAGGTCGGCGCCGGCAGCGTGGTCCTGCAGGACGTGCCTCCGGGAGCGACGGTCGCCGGGGTGCCGGCCCGAGTTGTCGCCTGGTCGAGCGGGACCGTGCCGGCGCTGGAGATGGACCAGAGCTTGCCCGATTACGAGATCTGACCGGGCGGCCGCGATCACCGCGTGACAACCGGCGCCATGCTCCCCGACAGTTTCGAGACTGCGAGCTTGATCCTGCGCCCCGTCGCGCGGGGCGATGCGCGTGCGATTTTTACTGGTTACGCCCAAGACCCCGAAGTCGTGCGCTTCCTGATATGGCGTCCCCACCGAGATCTCGCAGACACCGAGGCCTATATCGCAGATTGCCTGGCGGCGCCTGCCGACAAGTCGCGCAGCTACGCCTTAATCGCGCGTGAGGGCGGCCAGTTGCTCGGCAATTTCGCACTGCGCCGGCCCGATCTGCATCGGCTCGATTTCGGCTATGTGCTGGCGCGCCAGTATTGGGGGCGCGGGCTGATGACCGAGGTCTTGTCCTTGGCCGCCCGCTGGGCCATGCGTCAAAGTGATATCTGGCGGATCGGCGCTGTCTGCGACGTCGAGAACCGCGCCTCCGCCCGCGTCATGGAAAAGGCGGGCCTCGCTCGCGAAGGCATCCTGCGGCGCTGGCTCGTTCACCCCAACATCAGCGGCGAACCCCGCGACTGTTTCAGCTACGCCCTGACCCGGTAGGACGGAGGCGATGAACGATGCTCGTGAGAGAGGGTGACCGCGTCTATCTGGAGGCGCGGGTCAAAGCGGAACCGGCTGATGATGTGCTGACAAGGGATTATTACACGCTGCGGTCGCAAATCCGTCTGACCGGCAATTCAACCGGCCGTCTGACGCAACCGAAAACGCCGACAGAAGTAACGCTCGACGGCAACGACGTCGCCCGCGTGGTCGAATGCGCGCTCCGGCATCCAGCCCGAATATGCGATCGGGCGTGTTCGCAGCGATCTGGAACCACCCCGACACGTTCCGCCAGATTTTCCGGTTCGGCCTTAGCGCACCGTTGGGATTTCCAGAAATACGCAAGATCGTGGCGGAGGAGCTTGATAAGTCCTCGCCGAAACCGGAATCTCCGGCGTCGAACCCGGTCAAGCCGGCCATCGAAGCGCTGCTGCCTCGAATGCCCCTGCCGGCGCACCTGCGAGATCGTGGGAGGCGAACAGAATGAGCGACTGGAGCAAGGTGACCCGGCCGATCCCGGTTCCTAACGACTGGACGAAGCCATTCTGGGATGCGGCCAAACGCGGCGTTCTGGAATTGCAACGCTGCCAGAGTTGCGGGCATTTTCAGCACCCGCCCTATGCTACCTGCACCCAATGTGTCTCGACCGACCTCAAGTTCGAACCTGTGCGCGGCGTCGGAGCGATCTATGCCTACACCATCATGTATCACACCGGCGACAAGCGGTTTGCGTCCGCGGTGCCCTACGCCAGCATCATCGTTGAGCTCGACGATGCGCCCGGCGCATTGCTCGCCGGCAACCTTTTGGAAGCCGAGTATACCGAGGCAAAGGTCGGACGTCGTATCGAGGTTGTCTTTGAGAAACTCAACGATGACATCACATTGCCGCAATTCCGCTTGGCGCGGGGGTAGTTCAAATGTGGGAGAACCGGTGCAAGGTGGCGGTCAGCGGCGTTGGTTTTTCGAAAGTCACGCGCTCGGCGGAGATTCCTCTCGCCGCCCATGCGCTGACCGCGGTCAAGGAGGCGGTCGCGGATTCCGGGCTCCAGATGTCCGACATCGACGGTCTGGCGACCTATCCGGAACTGCCGGCGACCGGGCATGCGGAGGTCGACGGCATCTCGATCGTGTCGGTCAACTGCATGATGGCGATGCTAAAATTGCCCAATCTCGGCTGGCACATCCAGGTCGGTACGACCAACATCGGCGGCGCGGTGCAGCAGGCGGTCAACGCGTTGCTAGCCGGGGTGTGCCGATATGCGGTGGTGTGGCGGGCGATGCACAACCCGCGCGGCACCTACCAGAACCTGCCGAGCGGCATGGCGGCGGGCGCGTCGCAGTTCACCGCACCCTATGGCTTTGGCGGTCCGGGACAAGGCATGGCGGTCGCCTATACCCGCTGGCTCGAGCGGAACAACCAGAACCGCGAAAAGATGGCGACCTTGGCCGTGACCCAGCGCCACCACGCTCAGCACAATCCGCACGCCTATTTCTATGGCACGGAACTGACCCGCGAGGACTACCTGAACTCGCGGATGGTCGCGTATCCGTTCTGCCTGTTCGATTGCGACATCCCGGTGCAGGGAGCGGTCGCGATCGTGTTGACGACGGCCGACCGGGCCCGTGACCTGAAGCCGAAGCCGGCCTATCTCGCCGGCTATGGCCAGCGGCTGCACTTTGAAGTTGCGGGCCGCATCGGCAGCCTTTCGAGCTACATGGAGGGCGGGAGCAGCTCGGCCAAGCTGACCTGGGAGCGGTCCGGTTTCACCCCAAAGGACGTCGACGTGGCACAGATCTACGACGGCTTCTCGGCCTCGGTAATCTACGGTCTCGAAAGCTACGGTTTCTGCGGCGAAGGCGAGGCGCTCGATTTCATCCAGGACGGGCGCATCGAGCTAGACGGCGAATTGCCGCTCAACACTTTTGGCGGCAGCCTCGGCACCGGGCGCATCCACGGCCTATGGCACATCATCGAGGGCGCGTTGCAGGCCTCGGGCCGCGCCGGATCGCGCCAAGTCAAAGACGTCAACGTCTCGTTCGTCGGCGCCAGCGCCCCGATCGTGACCGGCACGACCTTCATCTTCGTGCGCGAGCCGTACTGACGGGAGAGGCAACGCCCAATGTAGGCGGGCGCAACCCGCCACCCGCTCCTCGGCGGGTTCCTGGGGCCCACGAGCCGGGCCCCGCCAGGGCGATTGCACCGGCGCCGCAGCCTCAGGCCCGAGACCCGCAGCCCCCCGCAGGCTATCTAATAGCGAGCCGGATAGCAGCCGCCATTATAGTACACATAGCCGGGGCCGCAGGCCGGCGCCGCGGCGCCCGCTACCGCATTGGCGGTGCCGGCAACCGCACCGGTAGCGGTGCCAATTACCCCGCCAATGATCGCACCAACAGGGCCGGCTGCTGCCGCACCATTCGCGGCCCCGTTTGTCTCCCCGGCCGCCGCGCCAGACAGCGGACCCGATGGGTAGCCGGGGGCCGGGACCGGCTGGCAAACGCCGCCATAGACTGCGTACCCCGGCGCGCAGGGATATTCCGCCATCGCGGCACTCGATGTGCCCGCCGCCAGAACCGCAGCGAGCGCGAATATCTTGAGCCTTGTTGACATCGTCATCTCCTCGAAGCGTCCAAAGAGCAGCAGCGTGCCCCGTATGTGAACAGCGTCGATTGAACCGTGTTCCGTGGTAAGATCGTGAGGGCTCAACCCCCCGGCCATCGTCAGGCTTTGCGGCCGTGGGTGTTCGGGTTCGGTGCATCCGGACACACGACGTGCCGGGTATGCACATCTGGTCAGAGGAGAGGAGACGCGAAATGTCGGAACAGCCACAGCCACAGCCAGAGCCACGGCCGATGCGGGCGACCATGCCCGAGGACGGTGGCGGATGGCACCAAATCAATGCCGGCCCGCACCTGCATATAATGTTCCACCCCAATCGGATGGGCCGGGCGCCGGACGGCATCGAACGGCCCTCGATCGTCGTCGCCATCGCGGGCGAGGACGAGCAAGCACTGCGCTTCGATCCCTTCAGCATGGGCAGCCACTATCACATCCGTCCGACTCTGAGGGGCAGGCAGATCCCGCTGTGGGTCGAGGAGGGGCAGAAGCCGATCGAAATCGCACTGGCGTTCTTCGACAAGCCGTTGCGGTTCCGTGGACTCCTCGCCCAGGCCGAAGAGGACGATGTCGCCTCCCGGCTGGATGACGTCGACCTGGCCGGCGCCGCCCAGCAGATCCGCGAACTCTACGCAGCCGCCGACCACACGCCCACCGCCTGACGGCAGAGGGATCCCGCGGTGGTGGTATTCTCGTCGGAGGGCGACTTCCTCGGCAGGTGGGAGTGGTGGTCGCCCGGATGATCCGGTTGTTTGTCACACCGGCCGACGGGTCCAGCCTTCCGGCTGGCCCGGGGACAGGCTTCGGCCGGTGCCTATGGTTGAAATGGATCCCGGCCGGCTCCGGGATTACGAGAATAGAAAAGCCCGGGCGCAACCGTTGGATTGGTGCCCCTAGCGGATGGGGTCGAGCACGACAACCGGGATCTCGCGCTCGGTCTTTTTCTGGTAATCGGCATAGGGCGGCCAGAATTTTAGCGCCTCTTGCCACAACCGAGCGCGCTCCTCACCGGTCGCGGTACGAGCCCGCGCTTTGAATTTAGCGGTGCCGACCTGAACCTCGGCCTCCGGGTTCGCGAGCAGGTTGCGATACCAGCCGGGGTGCTGCGGCGCCCCGCCTTTCGAGGCGACGATGATATAGCTGTCGCCGGTTTTCCCGTAATAGAGCGGGAAGATGAACTTCTCTCCCGACTTGCGGCCGGTCGTCGTCAGCAGCAGCGACGGTATGGGGGTGTCCGGCCGGCCCGGCTGTGTCGGCTTGAACATATGCCCGTCAGTGCCGCCGCTCGAAAGGTAGCGGTTGGCGTGCTCCACCATCCAATTGGGAAGGTTTGGAGCGAGCTTGGCGTCGGTCATCCTTCGAACTCCTCTTTGACGCGGAGTGGCAAGGCTGATCCCTGCCGCCCCGTTATGCGAGCACGCCGTCTTAGCGGGCGGCCGTTGCAGGTCGGTTTGCCCGCAGGAAGGTGCGGATGTGACGCACCGCCAGCGGGATCTTGTCCAGGGTGTCCTTCCACGGGTAGAGGCTGACTTGCGCGTTGGGCGCAAGCAGGGCGCTCTCCATCGCCACCGCGTAGGGGTGCGCCGGGACGTCGTCCGGCAGGACCAGGATCGGTGTGTGGCAGTCGCGCACGAAATCGCGCGTCACGGTAAAGACGAAGTCGGCGTTGGCGCGGTACATCTTGTTGAGGAAGGCATCGACCATCGCCATCGTGACGTCGGGCCGCCGCTCGCACAGTGCCGGGCCCCAACCCTTGATGTTGTTCTGGTAGAACAGGTCGGGCATCTCCGGCCGGAACCCGCTGGGCTGTGTTGGTACCGCGGCGACGATCCGCCCGCGCGCTCGCTTCAACAGGTTCCAGATGAACGGGCCGCCGATGCAGAAGCCCAGCACCAGGAACTCCCCGATGCCCAAATGATCCATCAGGCCGATGTGGTCGTCGGTGTACGCGTCCCACGGCCGGTCGATCTCGAGCGGGCCCGAGGATTGGCCGCCATTGGCGTTACGCAAATCCGCCGCGATCACGCGGTATTCGTCCTTGAACTCCACCATCGGGTTGAACGGATGGGTCGCGAGACCCGCGACCGTCGAATTCAGCCCGCCGCCGGGGATCACCAGCAACGGAAAGCCCGCGCCGGCCTCTTCGTAATGGATGCGGACGTCGCCTCTTTCGTAGAACGGCATGGCATTTCTCCTCGCCCGGTGTGGTGTTTACGCGTATGCGCCCGTACTCGGCCAGCGCGTGCGCAGGTAGGGGTCGTAAACCCGCAGATTTTCGAACTCGGCGGCAACTAGTTGTTGGTGCCGACATTTCGAGGGACACAGTAGTTGACCAGGCACTCGGGACGGTCGGCCGTTGCTACGCTCCGCAACTGAAGCACCGCCGCCCCGGCTGCGCAATAAGAGGCATTGGCAACAACAAAGTCCCCAAAGACAGCCTGGTTGATAAAGACGAAGCCGTGGGCTGCGATCAGACCTTGAAGATCAGCGCAGGTGTAGGTGCGGAATCTATTCCGGCGGCCAGCGTAGACGAACTGAGAGCCATTGCGCTCAGGATAAGAATAAGCCGCCCTGTCACGGGCCAGCCCGTTTTATTGCGCGGCGGCTCGCATCGGCACGTGCGCCTTTAGGAAGCTGCGCACGCGGTTGATCGTGCGTTGCCTAAGCTCCTCCGGCTCCTTCCACGGGTAAACCGTGATCTCGGCGTTCGGCGCCAGCGACGCCACGTCGATCGAGGTCTGCAGCGGATGCCCTGGTACGTCATCCGGCAGCACCAGCATCGGCGTGCGGCAATTCCTGATGAAGTCGCGCGACACGCTGTACAGGAAATCGGGCTGCACGCGCGTACAGGTTGTGCAGGTATTTCTCGATCGTGTCCGCCGACACATCGGGCCGCCGCTTCATGAAGTCGGGCACCCAGTTCTCCGTGCTGTGCCGGTACATGACGGTCGGGTTTTCCGGCCGGTGGCCGACGCTCTGGCAGAACACCGCGGCGACGACGCGGTCGGGCGCCCGCTGCATCAGCTTCCCGGCAAAGCAACCGCCGATGCAGTAGCCCATGTAGAAGAACTCGCGGATGCCGAGATGGTCCATCAGCCCGAGCTGGTCGTCGGCGAACGCATCCCAGGGGTTATCGACCGGCACCGGGCCGGTCGATTCGCCGCCATTGGCGTTGCGCTGGTCCATCGTGATGCAGCGGAAGTCGTTCTTGAACTCCTCCATCGCGTTGATCACCGCGGTCGGCCAGTTGCTGACCCGCGAGTTCAGGCCGCCGCCGGGGGTGACCAACAGCGGGAAGCCGGAGCCGGCCTCCTCGTAGCGGATGCGGACGTCGCCTTTTTGGTAGAACGGCATGGCTGTTTCTCCTTGCTAGTGTGGCATCGACTACGCCCGCATCTCTTCCAGCCGCATGCGCAGCTGGCAATTCTTAGCCCAAACCCGGAGGCTTTTCGGTTCTAGCGGCGTGGCGAAATCGTCGGCTCCACTCCGGCTGCCCTCGCTACGCCGCCAGTCTTTGCCGCGCCGCGCCTTTGATCATCGCCGCGCCCTTCTCGGCGATCATGATCGTCGGCGCGTTGGTGTTGGTCGAGGTGACCGCCGGCATCACCGAGGCATCGATGACCCGCAGCCCATCGAGACCGTGCACCCGCAACTCGCTGTCGACGACGCTCATCGGGTGCGAGCCCATCATGCAGGTGCAACTGGCGTGATAGCAGGTGCTGCCGTTGCGCCGCGCGTAATCGAGCAATTCGTCGTCGGTCTGGACATGGCGGCCGGGCAGGGTTTCCTCCCGGACGAACTGCTTCAGCGCGGGTGCAGCGAAAATCCGCCGCGCAAATCGCAACCCGCCGATGATGGCGCGCCGGTCGGTTTCTTCCGACAGATAGCGCGGGTTGATCGCCGGCATGTCGCCGGGCCGGTTCGACTTGGCCTCGACATAGCCGCGCGACAAGGGCCGCATTTGCCATGCGCCGGCGCTGAGGCCGGGCGTCTCCTCCAGTTCGCCGATCTGGCCGTCCTTGAAGCTGCCCGGCGCGAACGTGCATTGCATGTCGGGCGTCGCCGATTTCTCCAGCACCTTGACCGAGGCGGCGACGATCGAGGGGCTGTAGCTCAGCATGCCTTTGCCGGTGAACAGCCAGCGCATGACCTCGGCGGCGAGCGGCAGGCCGCGCTGCCGCTCGTTGGCGGTCTGGGCGCCGACGACCGGATAGGAGACGCGCGCGACATAGTGGTCCTGCATGTTGCGGCCGACGCCGCGCAATTCATGCACGACGGGAACGCCGATCTTGGCGAGATGCTCGGGATCGCCGACGCCGGACAGCTGCAGGATGTGCGGCGAGCCGACCGCGCCGGCCGACAGGATCACCTCGCGCCCGGCTTCGGCCCGTTCGACGACTCCGCTGCGCGAGAATTCGATGCCTGTGGCGCGCTTGCCGTCGAACAGGACGCGATGCACCAGCGCGTTGGTGACAAGTTGGAGGTTCGGCCGCTTCAGCGCCGGATGCAGATAGGTGCGCGCGGCGCTGGCGCGGCGGCGCCCGCCGCGGGTCTGCTGGCACCAGCCGATGCAGTCGCCGTGACCGGGCGGCAGGTCGTTGAGGTCCTCGCGGTATTCGAGCCCGAGCTGCTTGCCGGCCTCGATCACCGTCGCGCAGATCGGCGGCCGGTCCATCTTCGAGGTGAACAGCGGCCCGTCCTTGCCGCGCACCGCGCTGCCTTCGCCTTCCCAGCGCTCGGCCTTGCGGAAGAACGGCAGGCAATCGTCCCACGACCAGCCGCGGTTGCCGAGCTGCGCCCAGTGGTCGTAATCCTCGGGTTGGCCGCGGATGTAGATCAGCCCGTTGATCGAGGAGGAGCCGCCGATCACCCGGCCGCGCGTGTAGACGATGGCGCGGCCGTTGGTGCCGGGATCGGGCTCGGACCGAAACTTCCAGGTCAGGGTATCGTGGTCGAGCATCTTCATGAAGCCGGCCGGGACGTGAATCAGCGGGTTCCAGTCGCGCCCGCCCGCCTCGATCAGCAATACTTTCGTACCGGGATCCTCGGTCAGCCGATTGGCCAGCACGCAGCCGGCCGAGCCCGCTCCGACGATGATGTAATCCGCTTGCATGCGTTACGCTCCCCGACCCCTGGTTAGACCCCCGCCAGACGGCTTATTAGCGTGCCTACTCTAGCACATCGTGGCCGCACCGAAAGATCGCCTAAGGGGACCCCGGCATAGCGACGGACAAGCTATTCTGGCGGAAGACGGCGTAGGCCGGCGCCTCAATGAAAGTAGCGTCCCGAGTCGATGACCATCGTCTGGCCGGTCATGGTCTCGGTGCGGCACATCGTGACCACCATATCGGCGCAGTCGTCCTTGTCGGCCGGCTTTTTCAGCAGCGACGTGGCCGCGGAGTTCTGGATCTGCTCGGCTCGCAGATTAGCTGTCGCGCGCGTGCCCTCCAGCAGGCCCGGCGCCACGCAATTGACCAGCGTCTCCGGCGCCAAGGCGACCGCCATGCAGCGGGTCAGGTGGATCAGCCCTGCCTTCGACACCGCATAGGCGATCGACGAGCCGGTTGGCCCCACCCCAGCCACGGATGAGATGTTGACGATGCGGCCGCGGCTTTGCGCCTTCATGACCGGCGCTACCGCCTTCATAAGACGCATCGGCCCGGTCAGGTTGACGGCGATAATCTTGTCCCACACCTCGATCGTAAGATTGTCGAGGTCGTCGAACGGGATCGCCTTGTTGTAGGCGGCGTCGTTGACGAGAATGTCGAGCCGGCCGAAGCGCCCGGTGACCTCGCCGACCACCCCCTCCACCGCCGTGCCGTCGGTGATGTCGCAAGCGAATGCCGCGGCGTTGATCTGGTACCGAGAGGTCAGCTCTCGGGCGACGCCCTCGCCCTGGTCGCGGCTCTGCGCATACATGACGGCGACATGCACACCCTCCTTCGCCAGCGCGTGGCAGATACGCTGGCCGAGCCCGCCATTGCCGCCCGTCACCAGGGCAACCGCGCCGTTGAGGTCCATCAGCTCTCTCCTGCATGCGGGTGCGCAATTGTCTCGCAGCGCGTCCCGGTGTCCGCTGACATTTTGTTGGCCAGCCGACGGGCGGGCAAGCTACTGACCGCGCCTGAGCGCCAAGGCGACCCGGTTGCTTCGGTCGGCTACCACGCCGCGTCGAGCAGGTTGCGGACCACCGGCGGCCCGTCGATCTTGCGCGGATTGGTGTGGATCCAGCGGTCGTGCATCGACAATTCGGCGATGCGGTCGAGCTGGTCCTCTTTGACCCCGACATCGCGCAGCCGCGTCGGCAGTCCGAGCCCGGCGATCAAGCCCGCGACGGGGTCGGCGGCCGGCGCGCGCGGTCGCCGAGCGCGTCGCTGACCAGCGCCTGGCGGTCGGCGTTCACCGTATGGTTGAAGCGCAGCACATGCGGCAGCATCACGCACGAGGTATAGCCGTGCGGCACGCGCGGTGCCGCCCAGCACATGGCCGATGCCGTGGCTCGCGCCCTTGCACGCCGGTCTGCGAGCCGACCATCGACATCCATGCGCCGAATTGGCATTCGAGCCGCGCGTCGAGGTCGGCGGGTCGGCTTTGACCGCCGCCAATCCGTGGCCGAGCAGCTTCAGCGCATGAAACGCCGCGCCTTCGGAGATCGGCTGGCCGATGCCGAGCAGATATCCTCGACCGCGTGGTCGACGGCGCGGATGCCGGTCGACAGAAACAGCCATTCCGGCGTGTGCACCGTCGCGGGCGGGTCGAGAACGACGGTTGCGCCATCATCATCGGATGGCCGTAGCTTTCCTTGACGTTGCGCGCGGTGTCGGTGCAGCCGGCGCCGGCGGTGTATTCGCCGGCCGAGAACGTCGTCGGGATGGCGATCGTGCGCACTTCCGGCGCCTTGACTCGGGGCGCCGCGCCTTGCCGTCGGCGTCGATGCGGGCGCGGTAATTGTCGAGCTGCTCGGCGGCGTCACCCCGTTGCCGAGGCACATCGCCACCATCTTCGCGGCGTCGGTGACCGAGCCGCCGCCCAGGGTGACGATCAGATCGGCGCCGGCCTCGCGCGCCGCGTTGGCGGCGGCGACGAAATCCACGCGCGGGGTATGCGAGCCGATCTTTGCGCATACGCCGGCGAAGCGGTTGCCGAGCGGCGCCGCAGCTGGTCGACAAATCGGTTTCGCGCGCCAGGGTGCCGCTCGCCAGCACGAAGACGGCGTGGGCGTCGGCCGCTCGACCTCTTCCTTCAGCGCCTCGGTGAAGGGCTGGCCGTAGATCACGCTTTCCATCGCCGGAAAGCGATAGGCGCCGCTCATCATCGAATTTCTCCCAAACTTACCGTCGCCGCCGATCCGGTGTCTGTGATGAGAGCGTTGCCTGTTGATTAGCGGCAACGCCACGACCGGCTGCGCCAAATTCGGGCGCCGGTCCTCCCTGCGCAACAGTGGGTACCGTCACGCGCCCCAGGCTTGAACCATAACGCCGGCGCCGCCCAGACCAATGCTGAATTATACCGAGAAACCTGATATTTGTATCGTCTGTGGCCGTGAGGACTGCCCATAGTGACGAGCGGGCATCAAAGAGGTGTGAAGACCAAGGTCGTGCTGACAGTCGATACCGAACCGTCGGTCGCCGGGGCATTGCGCGAGAACGAAGCCCATACCCCGCTGATCCACGAGCCGGTGGCGGGCGTGGTCGACGGCAAGAGCGAAGGGCTGGGCTTTCTCGTGGAGACGCTGAGGGGGCACGGGTTGGTCGCGACCTTTTTCGTCGAGACTGTCCATACGCGCTACTTTCCCGACACGGCCATGGGCGGCTACGTCGACCACCTGCTGCGCGCAGGCCAGGACGTGCAATTGCATTTGCACCCTTGCTGGCTGTCGTTCGAGGACGGCAAGTTCGACCGCTCCAACCCGGCCTGCGACCATTGTCACGAGTTGGAAACCGGGCGCCTGGCAGCGCTGATCGGCCAAGGTGCCGATCAAATCGCCGCCTGGACCGGGGTGCGGCCGAGCGGCATGCGCTCGGGCAACTTTTCCACCGCGCTATCGGTATTCGAGGCGATGAGCCAGGCAGGCCTGCGCCATGCATCCAACATCTGCCTCGCGGTCCATCGCCCGCCGGAGCCGGAACTGGCGGTGACCGGTGGTGCTCATGACTTTGCCGGCATCCGCGAACTTCCGGTAACCTGCTTTGTCGATGTCGGCCCGGTAGGGCGCCGACGCCTGCGCCCGATGCAAGTCACCGCGTTGACCGCGCGCGAGCAGATCAGCTTGCTCAATGCGGCACACGATCATGGAAACCCCGTCGTGGTGATCGTCACACATCCGTTCGAGTTCGTCAGAAGGCGGGATTTCCGCTACACCAACCTCCGGCCTAATCGGATAATCCAGGACCGTTTTCGACGCTTGTGCGCGTTCCTAGCCGAAAACACCGAGAGGTTTGAGGTCGTGCCGCTCGCTGTTGCCGCGGATACGATAAACAATGGTCGGGTGTGGACCGAACTGACCGGGAATGCGTTTAACTCGATCGTTCGCGTGGTCACCAACGTGGTTAACGATCACCTGGGATTTATCTAACGTGGAATGAGATGGCGCGTTAAAACTCGGCACTAACGGTGTCGGTCTGAGGGGCATCACACACGACACAATGCTTTCCTCTCCCCCCTCAACTCTCCTTCTGTTCTTTTGATCGGCCGCCGCTTTGCGGGCACGACGATAGGCAGCGTAGTAGCGACCGTGCCCAGACGGCTTTTTTCTACCCAACGGGAGCTTCCACAGCTATCCATGCCCTTTGGGGGCGGGGACCCCGTCAGGGTGCGCGCCCGCTTTGGCAGCTATCGCGGACTCGCGCGGCTCCTGCTTGCCTACTTTGAAAACGGCATCGGCGGCTACCGCCGCCTCAAGAAAATCCGCTGGGACAGGGTGGAGCGCGTCGTCTTTGTATGCCATGGCAACATTTGCCGCAGTCCGTACGCAGAGCGGCGCGCCGCGACTTACGGTTTGCCCACGGCGTCCTTTGGCCTATCGGCGGACACCGGAGCGCCAGCCGACCCGAGTGCACTCAGTGTTGCGGCACGACGAGCGATCGAGCTGGCGGAGCATCGCGCCTGTGCGGCCGAGGATTTCGAATTTCACAACGGTGACCTGCTGATCGTCATGGAGCCACGGCAAGCACGCGCGATGCTGCGATGTCTGCCGACCGTGCCCTGCCAAGTGACCCTGCTTGGCCTGTGGAGCCGGCCTCGTCGCCCGCACATTCACGACCCGCACCGTTCGCGTGAAGCATATTGGGAGCAGTGCTTCGACGTCATCGATTCCGCTGTACGGGCGATTGCCGAGCGGACGCGTCCGAGCCCGCCAGATGGGAGATAGGACGGCGCACCCGCCGGCTATCCTGCTGGGCGCGGATACGCCGATCGGCCTTACGATCATTCGCGATCTAGGGGAGCACGGGGTTCCGGTCCATGCCATCGCGCGGTCTCGCAAGGGCATCGGCCTCTATTCCAGATGGACGACCAGCGGTTATTTGCGCCCGCCTGACGACGATGCGACGATTGAGCTTTTGAACCGGATCGCGGCGGAGCATGGCGCTCGTTACCTGCTGGCGGTCTCCGAGAGAGACCTTCTTTTTATACGCGCCGCCGCCGATAGAGGCCGACTAGTTGGTCTGCAGGCGTTGGTGCCGCCGGCGGCGCAACTCGCGATCGTGGGCGACAAGGCCGCGACCTACGCCGTCGCCCGCGAGGTTGGCGTGCCGGTGCCGGCGACTTGGCAGCCTCGAAGCGGTCCCGTAGCCGATGAACCACCCGAAAATCTGACCTTTCCTTGCGTTCTCAAATGGAGCAATCCTGAAAGCGTCGGTCGCGAGCTGTCCGACCATGGCATCGAATTTCTCAAGGCGGAGTATTGCTACGATCGCGCCGAACTCGCCCGCGCGCTCGCGCGCTACGCGCCTACGGCCACTATCCGCTGGTCCAAGCGTTCTGCTCCGGCGGCGGTCTGGGCCACATGATTTTTCTCGATCGCGGGGAGGCGCTGTTGCGCCTTCAGCACCGCCGTATCTCCGAATGGCCCCCGGAAGGCGGAACATCGACGGTCTGCGAAAGCCTGCCGCTCTCGATCAATGCCGGGCTGTTGGCAAAATCGGAGGCGCTGCTGCGACGGATCGGCTGGCAGGGGGCCGCCATGGTCGAATACCGCCTCGATCCGCGCACCGGGCAAGCAGCCCTGATGGAGGTCAATGGGCGCTTCTGGGGCAGCCTGCCGCTCGCCTACCATGCAGGCGTACCTTTCGCGTGGTACACCTATGCCGTCCTTGGCCTCGGTGTGAGACCCCATCCGCCTCCTTACCGCGCCGGTGTCAGGTGCCGATACATGATACCGGAGACGCGGCGCCTCTTAACCCTGATGCGTCAACGCGGCCGCACGCAAAATCGGGCGCTCTCGTTCTCTGTGGTCGGCGAGGTGATCGAGTACGTCCGTCAGTTCTTCAGCCCGAGCAGCAGATATTTCGTGTTCACTTTTCGCGACCCAAGACCGTTCTTCGCGGATATGGGCTTCGCGATCCGCAATGCGGTCCGCCGCATCATGGTCCTCTGGCGCCGGTCCGACGGAGACCACCACAACCAGCCCGCCGCGGCGCCTGATGGTTGTGGACCGAGCTAAGCTCAAATCCGCTCAACTCGCCCGTCACCAACGTGGTCAACAGAGCGGGTCGACCTGCGACTGCTCGGAACGCGTCAGCGCGGGCTTGACCCGCGCATCCGCGTCCTTCCTGCAATTCGGGGAGTGGCCGAAACGAGCCCGGCCAGTCCCCGATCTCGGCAATTACATCGCGGCCATGCGGCCAGCGCGGCGCTTGGCCAGCGGTGTCACCGGTTCCACCGCCGGCGGGGCCTGCACCTTCTTGGTCGAGCGCGGCAAGGTCCAATCCCACTCATCCGCGCCCATGAGGTAGTTGCGATTGGTCTGCGACGGGTTGCGGTTGACCAGTGGCGATTATAGAGCGGGTGGGTCATGCTGCGGATTTCGTGCTCGATCGTGAACAGCACCTTGCCGGTGTCGAGGTCGACGATGTCCTCGAAGCGATACTGGCAGCGGTCGCTTTCCTCGGTGATCAGGTCGAGCTTTTCAGCTTCTCGTGCGGCCCCGAAAATCCTCGACATAGACCTGCAGGTGATGGCCGTCGAATTCCGGCAGCTTCTTGTCGGTCTCGCGGAAGATCAGCTCCTGCCTGGCCCCGGCACTTGACGTGCGCGGCGTTGCCCTCGCCGTTCTTCTTGACGCAGGCGGGCGCGTAGAAGATCTTGCGATAGAACCGGGCGATGCCCTCGGCGGTCCCTTCCGGCACGGTGAACTCGACATAGGGGATGCCGAGATTGATGTTGCCGAACCGCTCCTCATCGGGCTCGTAAAGGCGGAACTTGTTGCCCCACGGGCAGGTCGCCTCGACATAGGCGTTGTGTTCCTTGAAGTCGAACTTGGTGTCGGCGAGCTTTTTCTTGACCTCGCCGAGACGCTCGCACAGTTCCTCGAGCGACGGGACGACAAGCCCGACATGGCCGCGCAGCACGATCGGCTCGCCGGTCGGCAGATGGAACTGGCTCTTCCCGACATTGACCCACATGTTGTTGGTGCCGGGGAACATGAAGGGATCGCGGGTCAAGCCGAGCCCGACAGATAGAACTCGCTCGCCAGCCCTTGATTGTTGACTCTGACATTGACGTGTTCGAGACCGACCAGGTTGCCGAGATCCTCGGCGGCGCGGTCATAGAGTTGTTGCGCCATAGGGACCTCCAATTTTGCCGGTCGGCGGCGTGCCGACCGGCCTTGCGAAAATCGGCGTGCACGGCGTAGCGACGCAGCTTTGGCGGCGCCGCGCCATCGCCAGCATGCGCCGATATCAGAACAACTTTTCGAACCGTTCGTCTACCGGTACGCGATAGCCGTCGGCAAGAGCGTTGGTCTCGTTGGCCATGCCGACGACCGCCAGCAGCTCGGCCAGCATCTCCTTCGTCATGCCCTGCCTCTTCGCCGCCGCGCCGTGCGAGGCGGTGCAATAGGCGCAGCCGTTGCTGATGCTGACCGCGAGATAGACCAGCTCCTTGGTCAGCGGGTCGAGCGCGCCCGGCGCCATCACCTGCTTGAGGCTCTCCCAGATGCGCCGCAAGGTCGGCGGGTCGTTGGCCAGCGCCTGCCAGAAATTGTTGATCCAGTCGGTGCCGCGCGTCTCGCATGATGTCGTCAAACACCGCGCGCACCTCGGCGCTCGCCCGGTCGTATTCGATCAGCGGGACCATCGTCATCATTTGCCTCCCGCGTCCGCGCGCCTCAGTTCCCGGCCGAGCCGCCCCGAGCGAACAGGCCGAGCATACGCAGATCGCTGATCAGCGACCAGCCCGGATGCCCAAAGGTCTCGGGCCGGTTGTGCTCGAAGACCAGATGCCCGAGCCAGGCGGGCGCATAACCCGCCACCGGCGCGGCGATCAGCCAGCGCCAGTCGCGGGTGACGCCGGCCACGACCAGCGCCGCCAAGCCCGAGGCCGGTGCCGAGATAGTGCAACCCCCGGGTGCGCGGATCGCGGTGTGCCGCAAGATAGCGCCGCCAGAACTCGGCGTAACTCATGGCGCGCGATGCTTGTAAAGCGCCGGCTGGCATCGTAAGTCAGCAACCATCATCGCATCCCTTTCGGCTGCGGAGTTGCGACGATGGGCTTCAAAGTAGCGGTGGTCGGCGCCACCGGCAATGTCGGGCGCGAGATGCTGACGACCCTCGCCGAGCGCGACTTTCCCGCCGACGAGGTCGTGGCGCTGGCCTCGTCGCGCTCGGTCGGCAGAGAGGTCTCGTTCGGCGAGGACGACGTCCTCAAGGTCCAGGACCTCGAAACCTTCGACTTTCGCGGCATCGACATCGTGCTGTCCTCGCCCGGCGCCAAGGTGTCGGCGGCAGTTCGCGCCGCGCGCGACCAAGGCCGGGGCCGTCGTCATCGACAACACCTCGCAGCTTCCGCATGGAGCCCGACGTGCCGCTGGTCGTGCCCGAGGTCAACCCCAAGGCGATCGGCGAGTACCAAAAGCGCGGCATCATCGCCAACCCGAACTGCTCGACGATCCAGATGGTGGTGGCGCTGAAGCCGCTGCACGATCTCGCGCGGATCAAGCGGGTGGTGGTCGCCACCTATCAGTCGGTGTCGGGGGCCGGGCCGCGCGGCGATGGACGAACTGTTCAACCAGACCCGCGCGATCTACGTCAACGATCCGGTCAAGCCCGAGCAGTTCACCAAGCAGATCGCCTTCAACGTCATCCCGCATATCGACGTCTTCATGGATGACGGCTCGACCAAGGAAGAATGGAAGATGGCGGTCGAGACCCGCAAGATCCTCGACCCCGACATCGCGGTCACCGCGACCTGCGTGCGCGTGCCGGTGTTCATCGGCCATGCCGAGGCGGTCAATGTCGAATTCGAGCGGCCGCTCAGCGCGGATATGGCGCGCGCCGCGCTGCGCCGCGCCCCCGGCGTCAGCGTCGTCGACCACCGCGCCGACGAAGGCTATGTGACCCCGACCGAGGCCGCCGGCGAGGATCTGGTCTATGTCAGCCGCATCCGCCGCGACCCGACCGTGCCGTACGGCCTCAACTTGTGGGTGGTCGCCGACAATCTGCGCAAGGGCGCCGCGCTCAACGCGGTGCAGATCGCCGAAATCCTGGTCGCCGAGCATCTCGGCGGCAAGCGCGCCGCCCGCCCGCTCGAATGTCGAGCCGCTGCGCCGCAAGGCGGGGTAACGCGCCGACTGCAGTCCGTGGGCCGCCCCTCGCCCCGACCCTGCATAGCGGGAGCGTGATGGGGCGGCCAAATGACGGATCTCGCGAGGTCTGGCCTCGGTAACGCATATGACCGCTGAGGCGGCTCCGACGGCGCTGGCGCCCCGCGTGCCCGATCGCTTTCTCGGCCGGCCGATCTCGCCGCTGACCCGGCGCCGGCTCGACAGCTTTCGCGCCAATCGGCGCGGCTTCTGGTCGCTGTGGATATTTCTCGCGCTGTTTACCGTCTCGCTCTTCGCCGAGTTCATCGCCAACGACCGGCCGATCCTGATCCATTTCGACGGCGCCTGGTATTTTCCGATCTTCACCGATTATCCCGAAACCGCGTTCGGCGGCGAGTTCCCGAGCGCGGCCGACTACCGCGACCCGGCCGTACAACAGCTGATCGGCGCCAAGGGCTGGATGATCTGGCCGCCGATCCCGTTCTACTACGATACGATCAATTTCAATCTGCCGAGCCCGGCGCCCTCCCCGCCGTCACGAGTCAATTGGCTCGGCACCGATGATCAGGGCCGCGACGTGCTGGCGCGGCTGATCTACGGCTTTCGCATCTCGGTCTTGTTCGGCCTGACTCTGACCGCGATCTCCTCGGTGATCGGGGTCGCCGCCGGCGCGGTCCAGGGCTATTTCGGCGGTATCGTCGATCTCGGCTTTCAGCGCTTTATCGAGATCTGGTCGGGGCTGCCGGTGCTGTATCTGCTGATCATCATGGCGAGCTTCGTCGAGCCCAATTTCTGGTGGCTCCTAGGCTTGATGCTGCTGTTCTCGTGGATGAGCCTTGTCGATGTCGTGCGCGCCGAGTTCCTGCGCGCCCGCAATTTCGACTATGTGCGCGCCGCGCGCGCGCTCGGCGTTCCCGACCGGGTCATCATCCTGCGTCATGTATTGCCCAACGCCACGGTGGCGACGATCACCTTTCTGCCGTTCATTTTGAACGGCTCGATCACGACCCTGACCTCGCTCGACTTTCTCGGCTTCGGCCTGCCGCCGGGCTCCGCATCGCTCGGTGAGCTGCTGGCCCAGGGCAAGGCCAATCTGCAGGCGCCGTGGCTTGGCCTCACCGCCTTTTTCGTGCTGGCGCTGATGCTGAGCCTCTTGATCTTTGTCGGCGAGGCGGTGCGCGACGCATTCGATCCGCGCAAGGTGACCCTGTGAGCGGCGCGTCCGATGCCGGGCCTTTGCTCGATGTCCGCAACCTCAGCGTCACCTTTGCCGGCCGCGGCCGGGCGCCGCCGGTCGAGGCGGTCCGGGGGGTGACGTTTGCGCTCGACCGCGGGGAGACCCTGGCGCTGGTCGGCGAGAGCGGATCGGGCAAGAGCGTCACGGCGTTGTCGATCTTGCAGCTGCTGCCCTACCCGCTCGCCGCGCACGGGCCGGACAGCAGCATCCGCTTTGCCGGCGAGGAGCTGGTCGGCGCCTCGCCCGAGCAGTTGCGCCGGGTCCGAGGCGGCCGCATCGCGATCGTCTTTCAGGAGCCGATGACCTCGCTGAACCCGCTGCACACGCTCGAGCGGCAGGTCGCCGAAATCTTGCTCGTCCACCGGCGGATGTCGCCGCGCGCGGCGCGCGAACGCACCCTCGAATTGCTGCGAATGGTCGGCCTGCCCGACGCCGAGAGCCGGCTCGGCGCCTATCCGCACCAGCTTTCGGGCGGTCAGCGTCAGCGGGTCATGATCGCAATGGCGATCGCCAACGAGCCCGATATTCTGATCGCCGACGAGCCGACGACGGCACTCGACGTAACCATCCAGGCGCACATCCTCGCCCTGCTTCGAGAATTGCGCGATCGGCTCGGCATGGCGCTGTTGCTGATCACCCACGATCTGACGATCGTGGGCAAGATGGCCGAGCGGGTCGCGGTGATGACCCAGGGCGAGATCGTCGAGGCCGGCCCGACCGCGATCGTCTTCGACCGGCCGCGCCATCCCTACACCCGGCGCCTGCTGGCGGCGGAGCCCAAAGGCCGGGCCGCAGCCGCCGACCTTACAGCACCGCTGCTGATCGAGGCGGAGGCGGTGCGCGTGTGGTTTCCGGTCCGGCGCGGCTTCCTGCGCCGGGTCACCGGCCACGTCAAGGCGGTCGACGGCGTCTCGTTGGCGCTGCGCGCCGGCGCTACGCTTGGGCATTGTCGGCGAAAGCGGCTCCGGCAAGACCACGCTCGGGCTGGCGCTGTTGCGTCTGACCGCGGCGCAAGGGCGCATCCGTTTTGCCGGTCGCGACATCGTGGCGCTGACCCCGCGCCAGTTGCGGCCGCTGCGGCGCGAGATGCAGATCGTCTTCCAGGACCCGTTTTCGAGCCTGTCGCCGCGGCTGTCGGTGGCGCAAATCGTCGAAGAGGGGCTGAAGGTGCACAATCTCGCGGCCAGCGCGGCCGAGCGGCGAAAGCTGATCGAGACTGCCCTCGTCGAGGTCGGGCTCGACCCCGAGGCCGCCGATCGCTATCCACACGAATTCTCCGGCGGCCAGCGCCAGCGCATTGCCATCGCCCGCGCGCTGGTCCTGAAGCCGCGCCTCGTCGTGCTCGACGAGCCGACTTCGGCGCTCGACATGTCGGTGCAGGCGCAGATCGTCGAATTGCTCCGCGAGCTGCAGGAGCGCCGCGGCCTCGCCTATCTGTTCATTAGCCACGACCTGCGCGTCGTGCGCGCGCTGGCGCATCAGATCATGGTCATGAAGGACGGCCGAATCGTCGAATCGGGCCCGACCGAGCGCATCATGACCTCGCCTGAGCACCCCTACACCCGCGCCCTGATGGCCGCCGCCTTCGACCTCGCCGCCACGCCTGCGTAACCCGCTCGCGCCGCCGGCGGATTAGTAAACACATCGGCGACCGGGACGGCCCGGCGTCAAACTCGCGGTTCGGTTAACCGGTCCTTAGGCAATCTCTTCGAGGATGGCGTTCTCGTCGACTATTGCCTCGGAGCCCATCATGCCCGGTCGGCCGCAGCGTTCGCGCCTACCCGCCCCGGCGGTAGCTGCGCGGCAGGATATGGCCCGCATCGGCGATGGCCGCAGAGCCGGGTTGGGGCGGACTTGATGACGATCGATCCTTACTTCGTCTGGCTGACCGGTTTCGCCGCGCTGATGATCGCCGCCGCGATCATCGATTTCCGCCGCCTGGTGATTCCCAACCCGCTGATCGGGGGGCTATGCATCTTGTGGGTGCTGCATCTCGAAACCACTTCCCGCGCCACTCCGGCCGCCACGCTCGCGGCCATCGGCTGCGCTGCGGCGGTTTTTCTCGTCGGCGCCGTGCCGTTTTCCCGCGGGTTGATCGGCGGCGGCGACGTCAAGCTGTTGGCTGCGGCGACATTGTGGGCCGGTGCCGACGCGCTCCCGCCGCTGCTTCTGCTGACCGCCCTGATCGGTGGCTTGCTGGCCCTGGTGTTGCTGACCCCACTAGGCGCGCGGTTCGCCGCGTCGCACAGCGACGGCGGCCCGGAGCCGGCGGGCGGAGGGCTTGCGGCGCGCCGGACGCCGGTGCCGTACGGGGTCGCGATCGCTGCTGCCGCGCTGGTCGTGACCATCGCACCGCAGCTCGGCTGAGGCGGCCATGCGGCTACGCACCCTGGTCCTATTCGCGATCGCCCTTCTTCTCGCCGGCGGCACCGCCATCCTCGTGCGCTCGTGGCTGTCGCAACGGCCGACGGTTGCCGCGGTCGCCCCCGCGCCCCGGCCAGCGCCGCAAAAGTCGATCATGATCGCGCGCGCCGCGATCGCCCGCGGACAGATCCTCAAACCCGCCGATTTCACCGCGCAGCCATGGCCCGACGCCGCTATCACCGGCGACTATGTCGTCGCGGGAACCGGGCCGGCGACGTCGCTCGTCGGCGCGGTCGCCCGCGAACCCATTGCCGCCGGCGAGCCGATCATTAAGACCAAGATCGTCGTGCCCGGCGACCGTGGCTTTCTCGCCGCCGTGCTCCAGCCGGGTATGCGCGCGGTCTCGGTCCCCGTCGATGCGACCACCGACGTCTCGGGCTTCGTGTTCGCCGGTGACCGGGTCGACATCTTGATCACACTGCCGGTGCCGCAAGACGGCGCCAACGGCAACAGCGGCTACCAGCACAAGGCGGCCGAAACCGTGCTGCACGACGTGCGCGTGATCGCCATTGATCAGCACCTCGACAACAAGGACGGCCAAGCGGTGGTGGCTCGCAACGTGACCTTCGAGGTGACGCCGAAGCAGAGCGAGATCATCGCCGTCGCCAGCGAAATCGGCAAGCTGTCGCTGAGTTTGCGCAGCCTTGCCGTGGTGAAAGGCCAAAAATCGGCAGTCGTCGCCGCTGCCAATTCTCCCGAGGATTCCGGTCTGCGTAACGTCACTCTCGACAGCGAGGTCAGCCAGGTTCTGCCGAAGCCGTTCACATCAAAGCAAAACCCTAACGATGGTATGGTTACCATATTGCGCGGGAATGGCAATAACGCTACATCTGTCTCGTCGCAACCCGCGTCCCGAGGTTCCTGATGTATCCGTCGCCTCGCTCCGCCGCCGCTTTAGCGCTGATGTGGCTGGGGCTCGCCGCCCCGGCCTTCGCCGCCCAGTCGAGCGCGGCGCCCGCCGCCCGCGCCCATCCGCCCTATGCCGGCGAGCCCAGCCAGATCCCGGCCAACGGCAAGCCGATTGTGCTCGAAGTCGGCAAGGGCACGTTGATCCGGCTGTCGCGGCCGGCAAGCACCGTCTTCGTCGCCAGTCCGGACATCGCCGATGTGCAGATCAAGTCGCCGGAGCTGATCTACGTTAGCGCGAAAGCGCCCGGCCAGACCGTGATCTACGCCGTCGATGGCGGCGACACGGTATTGCTCAACGCACCGGTGCGCGTCGATTTCGACCTGTCGGAATTGCACCAGTCGTTGAACCGGCTGGTGCCAGGGACTGACATCTCGGTCACTCAAGTGGATTCGAGCCTGGTGCTGAGCGGCGCCGTCGCCAGCGCCGGTCAGGCGGAGAAGGCCCGCGTGCTGGCCGCCGCCGTCGCCGGCGCGGTCAAGGGCGGCCAGGTGATCAATCGCCTCTCGGTCGAGACTCCGAACCAGGTCAATCTGCAGGTCCGATTTGCCGAGGTCGACCGCAACATCCTGAAGCAAATCGGCATCGATTGGAGCCGAGTGGGTAGAACGGTTAGTTTCAGCACGATCAACAACCAGAGCCTGACCATACCGACCAATCAAATCTCGGTTGGGATGCTTTCTAACGTCATGGCGACGGTCGACGCGCTCGCCACTGAAGGCTTTCTTACCGTATTGGCCGAGCCGAACCTAACCGCAGTTTCGGGCCAGACTGCGAGCTTTCTAGCAGGGGGCGAGTTCCCTTACCCGGTAGCCCAACCGGGATCTGTGGGGAACACTGCGATAATCACCATCCAATTTCAGCAGTTCGGGGTTCAGCTAGCGTTCACGCCAACGATCGTTGATGCAAACCACCTCAGTCTTAGGGTCCGGCCGGAAGTCAGCCAGCTGGATTTCGCCAACGCGGTGACAATTTCCGGCTCTCTTGTCCCCGCACTAACCGTGCGCCGGGCTGAAACCACCGTTGATCTCGCCAGTGGGCAAAGCTTCGCGCTTGCAGGGTTACTCATGCACGATACCTCGCAAGACATCTCCAAAGTCCCCTGGCTTGGCGACATCCCGATCCTTGGCGCATTGTTCCGATCCAACAAGTTTCAGAACAACGAGTCGGAACTCGTGGTCATTGTCACCCCCTATCTTGTCGCGCCGGCGACGACCGCTCTCGCGTCCCCGACCGACGGTTTCATGATCCCGCATGATGCACAACAGGTGTTGTGGGGCGACACCTGGCGGCGGAGCCTGCCCGCACCGGCGCGCGGGCCGCTCGGCGCCGGTGGCCAGGGCCTGATCGGACCGGCCGGCTTCCGGCTCGATTGAAAGGGAGACGGGTTATGACACGACATTTCTATCCGCTCGCAATCGCGCTGGCGCTCGCAGCCTGCGCTCCCGGGGCCGCCGAATACACCAAGAGCGAAGCGCCGAACCGGCTGCAGGTCGATGGCGCCACCAGCCAGTTGGCGCTCGTTTTCGCCCCAGGCTCGGCCCGGCTCGGCGTGGGCGAAGCCGCACACCTCGACCGGCTCGTCGCCAGTGGCGTCATACAACCAGCCGACCGGGTGGCGATCTCAGCCTCGGGCGCGCCGCCGCTGGCCGATGCGCGCGTTGCAGCGATCTCGAGTCGACTGCTGCGCTGGGGCATCGTCGCCGACGCCCGGCCGATACCCGCGGTCCCGCCCAATCGCGCCATCGTCATGGTCGGCCGCTACGCCGTCACCCTGCCGCCCTGCCCGAATTGGAGCATGCCGCGCGCGAACGACTTCACCAACGCGCCGCCGAGCAATTTCGGCTGCGCCACTGCGGTCAATCTCGGCCTGATGGTAGCCAGACCTGGTGATCTGGCCCAGGGCCGCACACTTGCGGCCGCGGACGGCAAGCCGGCAGCCGCCGCCGTCGGCCGCTATCTTAACGACAAAGTCGTGCTGCCGGAGGAGGCCCAATTGGGGCCAATTGCGGTGTCCTCAGGCGGCGCTCCGCCGACCAACTCATCGACCACAGGGACGGGTGACCAGTGAAATCTCTGAGCTCGGCAGCCGCAAGCAAGCCCATGCGGGAGGGCGTCCTCGCCGTCACCCGCGACGAGGCGACGCTCGATCGCCTGGAAGGGGTGATCCGCGAATTGCAACTGGATGACGAGCTCTCGATCGCGGATACACCCGACCTCGCGTTGCACCGCATCCGCTCGGGTCTGGCGCCGCGGATCGTGCTTCTCGACCTCACCGATCTGCCGGCGCCGATCGCCGAGATCGGGGCGGTGCGGGCAATGGGCGGGGCCGATCTGGCGCTGGTTGGGCTCGGCACCGTCAACGATGTCACGCTCTACCGCGACCTGCTGGCCGCCGGCGCCAACGACTACCTGGTCAAGCCGCCGAGCCGTGATGCCCTGGCGGTTGTCCTGCAAAATCAAACCGGCGGCCCGGCGACGGCAGGCGATGGCGGGCTCGGCCAGGTGATCGTGTTCGTCGGCAGCCGCGGTGGTGTCGGCGCGACGACCACCGCTGTAGGTTGCGCCTGGCTGCTCGCCGAGGATCGCGCGGAATCGACCGCCCTCCTCGATCTCGACCTGCATTTCGGCACGGTTGCGCTTAAGCTCGACACCGACCCCGGTAGTGGGTTGTACGAAGCGCTGGAGCAGCCCTCGCGCATCGACAGCCTGTTCATCGATCGGGCCATGGTCAAGGTCACCGACAATTTGCGGGTGCTGGCGACCGAGGCGTCGGCGGCACAGCATCTGATGATCGACGCCGGCGCCATCGACATGCTGCTCTACGAGCTGCGGCGCAAATTTTCGCGGGTCGTGGTCGATCTGCCGCGCGCCGCCACCCCGGTGCAGCGGGTCATGCTCGCCGCGGCGGCCCATGTGGTGGTGATCTGCGAGCGCAGCCTCGCCGGATTGCGCGATACGATCCGGTTGCAAACCCTGATGCGCGAACAGGCGCCGCAGGTTCGCCTCTGGCTGGTCGAGGCCGGGGCCACCGGAAGCCGGGCGCTGATCGGCAAGGGCGAATTTGAAAAGGGGGTCGGCAAGCCGCTCGACATGACCATTTCCTTCGACCCGAAATCGGCCGGCGCGGCAGCCAATACCGGCCAGCCGCTTCCGGTTGCCGCCCCGCGCAGCCCAGTCGTGCGCGAATTCCGTCGCCTCGCCGAACTCGTCGCCGGCCCCGCCACGAGCGCTCCCAAGCGCCGTCGGTTCGCGTTGCGCTCGCTGTGGTAGGGTATTTCAAACGGCCCGAAGGCGAGAACGCGCTCGACGCGCGCATCGCCGGATTGTCTCAGCGCCGCGCCCCGAATGCGGCGGTGGCTGCGCCTCCGGTCGCCCCGGCTGCAGCGCCCCTCGCCATCGAGCCGGCTTCCCGCACTTCCCAGGAAGACCGTCTAGCGCGGGCGCGCGCCGAAGTGTTGGCTCGTCTAAATAGCGAAATCCGCCCCGAGCGACGCCTGATCTTGAGCCGGGGCGAGCTTGCCAAGGTCGTCGAGACCGCAGTGCAAGCCTATCTCCCGCGGAACGGGATCGAGGTCAACGCGCTCGAGCGCCGCGATCTGATCACGGCGCTGATGCAGGCCCTGCTGAGCCCGCCGATCCCGGAGGCGGAACCCGAAAAGCCCGCCGGGCAGCGCCACTCCAACCGCTCCGCGATCGAGGCCGCAAAGACGCAAATCCAGCCGCTCGTCCTCGAACACATGGACGTCGCCGCGGCGGCCGCGATGCCGCGCGCCACCTTCGAGGCGCAGCTCGACGGCTGGGTCAAGGAATTGCTCGGCGAGACCAAGATCCAGCTCAATTTCGTCGAGCAGCGCGAGCTGGTCCAATCCTTGGTCGCGGACATGCTCGGGCTCGGCCCGCTCGAACCGCTGATCGAGGACGAGACCGTCACCGACATCATGGTCAACGGGGCAAAGCAGGTCTATGTCGAGCGGCGCGGCAAGCTCGAACCCACCGACGTGTCGTTCCGCGATGATCAGCACGTCATGAATGTGGCGACCAAGATCGTCACCCGGATCGGCCGCCGCATCGATGAGTCGCGCCCGCTCGTCGACGCCCGTCTGCCCGACGGCAGCCGCGTCAACATCATCATCCCGCCATTGGCGATCGACGGGCCCTCGATCTCGATCCGTAAATTTTCGAAAAAGACCATCACCCTCGACACAATGGCGCAGCAGGCGAACATCTCGCCCGAAATGTCCACTTTGCTGAAGATCGCCGCGCGCTGCCGGCTCAACATTCTAATTTCAGGCGGCACGGGATCGGGCAAGACGACTTTGCTGAACGCGCTGTCACGGCTGATCGACCCGACCGAACGCACCGTGACGATCGAGGATGCCGCCGAGCTGCAATTGCAGCAACCCCATGTCGTGCGGTTGGAAACCCGCCCGCCCAACCTCGAAGGCAGCGGCGAGATCACGATGCGCGATCTGTTGCGCAACGCCCTGCGCATGCGCCCGGACCGTATCATCCTCGGCGAGATCCGCGGCGCCGAGGCGCTCGACGTGCTGCAGGCGATGAACACCGGGCATGACGGCTCGATGAGTACCATCCATGCCAATCGCCCGCGCGAGGCTCTGACCCGGCTCGAAAACATGGTCGGGATGACCGGCATCAATCTGCCCTCGCATGCGGTGCGGACCCAGATCGCCGCGGCGGTCAATCTGATCTTGCAAGTCAACCGGATGCGCGACGGCGTGCGGCGTGTGACCGACGTGATCGAGGTCGTCGGGATGGAGGGCGACATCATCACAACTCAAGAATTGTTCAGCTTTCAGTTCCAGGGCGAAAGCACGGACGGCCGGCTGCGCGGAACCTTCAAGTCGAGCGGCGTGCGTCCACACTTCCTGCCGCGCGCCGAATATTTTGGTCTCGATCGTCCATTGCTCGAAATTATTTGAATAAAATTTACGATCACGGCCAACACTCTTCGACTTTTGACAAAGATAGGTCTATTGCTTGCGGAGAGCTGGGGGCAACTCGGCTGGCGCATCGATATCGGACTGAGCCGCGCAGTGAATGAGTGCCCCTTGCTCGAGATGACCCGCTCTCCTCGGTCGTGTGGTGAAGCATGATTTTCCCGTTAGATCAGGCCGACGGGCTGGCGATCCTGTCCGCGCTCGCCGCCGCGCTGAGCTTTCTGATGATAGCCCTGGCGATCGGCGGCGGCGCGGCATATCGGCGCTACAAGCGGCGCCTCAACGCCGTGCGCGATCGTGCCAGAGGCGTCCCTGCGCCTGCCGCGGCCCAGTCTTTGGCCCGAATGCAGAGCGCAACCCCCAAGATCGACCGCGTTGCCCGCCGTTGGTTGCCGCGACGCCAACTGCTGTCCTCCCGCCTGGCCCGCACCGGCAGGTCGATCACCATCGGCCACTATGGGCTCATGGTGGTCGGCGTGGCGGCGCTTGCGATTTTCGGCCTCGTCTGCGTCACACCGCTCGGCATCGTCCCCGACGTGCTGATCGGCCTCTTCCTCGGAATGGCGCTCCCCCACCTGGTCATCGGACGTCTGGGGAAGCGCCGAGTTGCTGCCTTCATCGCGCTGTTTCCCGATGCCATCGACTTGATCGTACGCGCATTGCGTTCCGGCATGCCAATTAGCGAAGCGATCATCGGAGCCGGTCGTGAGATCGCCGACCCGGTCGGCTGCGAGTTGCGCCTGGTCGAAAGCGGGATGCGAATGGGGCGCGACCTCGAAGCCCTGCTCTGGGACATCGCCAAGCGCATCGATATGCCGGAATTCCGGTTTTTTATCATCGCCCTCAGCGTCCAGCGCGAGACCGGCGGCAACCTCGCCGAAACACTCGCCAATCTCGCCGACGCCCTGCGCAAGCGCCGCCAGATGCGCGCCAAGGTCCGCGCGATGTCGAGCGAAACGCGGGCGACGACGATGATCCTAGGCGGGCTGCCGTTGGTGGTGATCGGGCTGCTGATGCTGACCTCGCCGAGCTATCTGGCGCCGCTGTTCCACGATGGGCGCGGCTTCATCCTCGACGGAATAGCGGTCGCCATGCTCGTCATCGGGGTCACCATCATGAACAAGATGGCGCGGTTCGAAATATGATCAGTCTGAGGCCGCAAGATTTGAACATCGCCGATTGGCTGCCGGCCGGCACCGGCCTCGACGACGCCATCGCGGGGCTCGCTGCGTTGGCGGTTCTGACCATGCTTGCGGCGACCTGGCATGCGCTGCGGCCGAAAAACGCATTCGAGCGGCGCCTCGAGCAAGTCGTCGAGCGTAAGGAGACATTGCGCCGGCAGGCGCTCTCCGCGCGAACCCGCCGCCAACCCCGCAGGCCGATGGGATGGATGCGCGCGGCGGTAACGAGCCTCAATCTGCTGCGCAGCCGCCACGCCGCGGAAGCCCGGCAGAGGCTTGCCCGGGCCGGGATCAGATCGCCGGATGCAATGATCGGCTATCTGTTCGCGCGGCTCAGCCTGCCGTCGCTCTTCGGCTGCGCCGCGCTGCTGGATAGTTCTGTACTGCGGATGCTGCCGGTCCCGCCCGATTTTCGATTTATGCCGGCAATCGCCGCGGCTCTACTCGGGTTCTATGCACCTAACATTTATCTGAAGAATGTCGCGGGCAAACGCGCCAAACAGCTGCAGCTCGCCTTGCCCGACGGGCTCGACCTTATGGTCATTTGCGCCGAGGCCGGGCTCAGCCTGGACGCAACCCTACTGCGCGTTGCACGCGAGCTCGCTGCTAGCTGGCCCGAACTCGCCGAGGAGTTTGCGCTAACCGCCGCCGAGCTGACCTTTATGCCAGATCGCCGGTTGGCGTTCGAAAACCTCAACAACCGGACCGATTCGGATGCGATTCGAGCAGTGGTCAATACCTTGCAGCAGACCGCAAAATTCGGCACCCCGCTGGCGCATTCATTGCGAATTTTGGCGAACGAGTCGCGGGCGGCGCGCATGACCCGGGCTGAGGAAAAGGCGGCGCGGTTACCGGCGATGCTGACCGTGCCAATGATCCTGTTCATCCTGCCGACACTGTTTATCGTTCTGCTCGGACCCGCCGCGATCAATATAATGGATACATTCAGTAAACCTTGAGCAGCACGAGCCTAGATCAAGACGGTCCGGTAGCGCTGCGGTTGCTTCCAACCGACAATATCGCGTGGTCGCGGGCTTCGGGCGACAACGCGCGCAAGGTCTGGTAATAAGCGAGATTATGTTCGACCGCAGCTTCGTCGAGGTCGATCCGGCCGAGTCGGGCGGCTTCGGTGACAGTTCCCTCCAAACCATAGATCAGCGCAAGGGTCTGCCGCTCCTGGGCTGATCCGCCCGGGGCCATTGCGACCGGCTGCAGCACGGCGATTGCGTTCGGGTAATTGCCGCTGAGTGCCAGCGACAGCGCCAGATCGACCGTCAATGCCGGATCGCCCGGAGCGCCCTGCAGACCGTGCCGATAATACGCTTGCGCCTGCTGATGCCGCCCCTCGACATCCTGGGTCAGGCCGAGCAACACCGACAGCTTGGGATCATTGGGGTTGTCTGCAAGCGCTCTGGAGAGCGGGACCTGCGCAAGCTCGGGCCGGCCCGTTCGGAGGTAGGCCCTGGCCAGCCCCAGCTCCGCCGGCAGATTGCTGCTATCACGGGCCAGCGCCGAATTATAGGCGAGGATCGCTTCGTTGACGGCGCCGGTGGCGATCAATGTATCGCCAAGCCCAACAAACGGCGCAGCGGCTCCCGGCTGAATCTCCGCGGCCCGGCGATAGATCGCAACAGCGTTGGCGTAATCCCCGCCCGAGCGGGCCGCTGTTGCGATCCGCATCAGCGCATCATAGCTTGGCGGGCTGCCGCCGCCATCGCGGCCGTTGACGCTCAGGGGATCGAGGTGGAACGGCACCGGCTGACACCCCGCGGCTGCCAGCAACACCACAGTAATGGCGAGAAATCGTCCCGATAGAGGGTTTCCTATGCACCGCTTGCGCCCACCCTTTATCTTGATCATTTCTGTCTCGCCGATACACCCCACCCCAGGTTGAATAAGTTCGCCAACGTCAAAAATGCGTCAATGCTTTTCGGCTAGGCTGGAACTTCAATCATTTACGAAGAGCGTTGCGGTCCGCGAGGGCGACCGATGGAGAGCGAATTGGGGCTAACCGCTTGCCGACACCGAACTTGTCTCTTGCGTCTTGGCGACAACCGCGCGCTCGACCGCCGCGAGCGCCGCTTCAGCATGCCCCGCATCGGGACCACCGGCCTGGGCCAGGTCGGCGCGACCGCCGCCGCCTTTGCCGCCGAGCGCCGCGGCGCCGAACCGGACCAGCTCGACTGCGTCGAAGTGGTCTGCCAGGTCGGGGGTGACGCCGACGACGATCGCCGCTTTGCCGTCGGCGCGCGACACGACGGCCACGATGCCGGACCCGATCCGCTGCTTCAGCTCGTCGGCCAGAGATTTCAGTTCGCGCCCGGGAACATCGTCAACCACCCGGCCGTCGAAAGCGATCTCGCCGATGCGCTTTGCAGCAGCTTTGGTCGCCGGACCGGCGCTGGCCAAAGCCCGCCGCGCCTCAGCCAGTTCGCGTTCGAGCCGCCGCCGCTCGTCGACGAGGCTGATGATCCGCGCCGGCAATTCGGCAGGGCTCGTCCGCAACGCGGCTGCCGCCTGGCGCAGCAACCCTTCCTCCTCGGCCAGATACGCCTCAGCGGCGGCGCCGGTCAGCGCCTCGATCCGGCGTACGCCCGAGGCGATCGCATTCTCGCCGATAATCTTGAACAGCCCGATATCGCCGGTGCTGCGGACATGCGTGCCGCCGCACAGCTCCACCGAATAGGCCTGATCCTCGCCATCGACGGCCCCGCCCATCGAGACGACCCGCACCTCGTCGCCATATTTCTCGCCGAACAGGGCCAACGCCCCCTCGGCCACGGCGCGGTCCGGGGTCAGCAATCGTGTGCCCACCTCGGCATTGGTCCGGATGCGCTCGTTGACCTCGGACTCGATCGTCAGGATGTCTTCGGGGCCCAGCGCCCTCGGGTGGCTGAAATCGAACCGCAACCGGTCGGGTGCGACCAGCGATCCCTTTTGCGTCACATGCGCGCCGAGGCGCCGGCGCAGCGCCTGGTGCAACAGGTGGGTCACCGAATGGTTGGCGCGCAATCGGCGGCGGCGAGCGCCGTCGACTCGCAGTTCGACCGCGTCGCCTTCCTTCAGTGAGCCGTGGCCTAAGCGGCCGAGATGAACGTGCAAGTCACCGGCCTTCTTGACCGTGTCATGCACCGCCAGCTCGGCGCCGGACGCAGAAAAAAGGACGCCGGTATCACCGACCTGGCCGCCCAATTCGCCGTAGAACGGCGTCTGGTTGACGATTACCGCGATCTCGTCGCCGGCGGCGGCCTCGCCGACCCGCTTGCCGTCGCGCAGGATGGCCAGCACCACGCCTTCGGCGGTTTCGGTCTCATAACCGAGAAATTCGGTTGCGCCGAGATCCTCGCGCAAGCCCAGCCAGACCGCTTCGGTCGCCGCCTCGCCCGAACCAACCCAGCTGCGGCGCGCCTCCGCGCGCTGGCGCGCCATCGCCGCCTCGAATCCGTCGACCGCTACCCGCCGGCCCTGCCCCCGCAGCACGTCTTCGGTCAGATCGAGCGGAAAGCCATAGGTATCGTAGAGTTTGAAAGCGGTCTCGCCGGGGAACGGTTCGCCCGGACCGAGTCGGACGGTCTCCTCTTCGAGCAGGCGGAGCCCGCGCTCCAAAGTCTGCTTGAAATTCGTTTCCTCGAGCAGAAGCGTCTCGGCGATCAGCGGCTGGGCGCGGACCAGCTCGGGATAAGCCGCCCCCATCTGGTGCACCAGGGCCGGCACCAGCCGCCATACCATCGGCTCTGTGCAGCCAAGCATATGGGCGTGGCGCATCGCCCGGCGCATGATCCGGCGCAGCACATAGCCGCGCCCCTCCTTGCTCGGCAACACGCCGTCGGCGATCAGAAATGCCGAGGCGCGCAAATGGTCGGCGATCACCCGGTGCGAAACCGCATGCTCACCGTCGGCCGCCACGCCCGACGCATCGGCCGAGGCCAGGATCAGCGCGCGGAACAGGTCGATGTCGTAATTGTCGTGCTTGCTTTGCAGGATCGCGGCGATGCGCTCGAGCCCCATGCCCGTATCGATCGACGGGTGCGGCAACAGCACGCGCTCACCGGGCGCGAGCTGATCGTATTGCGTAAAGACGAGGTTCCAAATCTCGACAAACCGGTCGCCGTCGGCGTCCGGGCTGCCCGGCGGGCCGCCGGGGATCGCAGGCCCGTGATCCCAAAAGATCTCCGAACACGGCCCGCATGGGCCGACATCGCCCATTGACCAGAAATTGTCGGAGGTCGCGATGCGGATGATACGGTCTTCAGGCAACCCGGCGATCTTCGCCCATAATTCAGCGGCCTCGTCATCTTCTGAGTAGACCGTGACAAGCAGCCGATCGCGCGGCAGGCCGAAATCGCGGGTGATCAGCTCCCAGGCGAACGTGATCGCACGGTCTTTGAAATAATCGCCGAAAGAAAAATTGCCGAGCATCTCGAAGAAAGTATGATGCCGGGTGGTGTAGCCGACATTTTCGAGATCGTTATGCTTGCCTCCGGCGCGCACGCATTTCTGCGCAGTAGCGGCCCGCGAATAAGGGCGTTTCTCCAATCCGGTAAAGACGTTTTTGAACTGCACCATCCCGGCGTTGGTGAACAACAGAGTCGGGTCGTTGCGCGGCACCAGCGGGCTCGACGGTACGATTTCATGACCGTTGCGGGCGAAATAGTCGAGGAACGCGGTGCGGATGTCGTCGGTCGTCTGCATCACACAGATTGTGGCCTCGCGCGACCGCAGTGCAAGAGGGTGAATCGCCGAGTCACGCCGATTCGACCCTAAGGGCCGCAACAACAATATACGGCAGAGGTCGGCTGCACCTTGATCGTCACCTTCACGGCGACAGCCTGCCCCTAAACCCAGGTTGCACCGCCGCCGGATGTTTCCTTCGTGCTGTGGATGTTGACCGCAATCACCCTTGCCGGGAGCGCGGTCTTGCGCCTGTCGCCGGCCGGACGGTTTGTCTTGGATACGCAGCCTATTATCGATGCGGCCGCCGTGCCGGGCTCCAGGCTGAGGCGCGGCGGAATGCTTGCTGCCGAAACCGGTGCTCAGATCGCAGTGCGCCACACGGCGACCGCCGTCTTGCCGAATTTGTGGCCGGTGAGCGGATCGAGACGGCGCGACACTGGGACCAGCAATTTGTCCCACACCGCGATCTGCCGTTTCGAGGGCGCCGCCGCCTTGAGCATCAGCCGGTTGGCGAGCGAGGCGAAAAACCCGGCGCAATCGAGCATCAGAAAAGCCTCAAGTTGGCATCCAGGTGGGGTCTGCGCGCGCAGGCTCGCCCGGCCGTAGCGCCGGTAGTGGCCGACCGCGGCATCGAACGGGCTGAACAGGTATTGATGCGCCGGCGCCAGCACGACGAGCTTGCCTTGGTCCGCGAGATGGGTGCGCGCGCGGGCGAGTTCGGCCCGGTCATCGGCGATGTGTTCGAGCACGTCGAGGTAGAGGATCGTATCGAACTGGGCGTCCCGGTGAATATTCTCGATCGTGCCGGTGACGACGCGGCAGCTTGACCGGATTTCCCCGGCCTGAACCCGCTCTCCGATCAGGCGTGCCAGATCAGGATCGGGCTCCAGGCACGTCCATTCGCTGACGCGGGCGTTATCGAAGTGGCCGGTGTTGCCGCCGATGCCAGCGCCGACCTCCAGCACCCGGCCCGCGATGTAGCGCCCGAGCAGACGCCCGACATAAGCTTTCCAATTGGTAGCCGCCGCGAACAGCGTTAATTCCGTGCCGACATAATGGTAGCTCATGCGGCCGGACGCACCGCAGCCGCCGCTGCCGACCGGCGGTCGAGCCGGTAGTGTCGACGTTCGGCGACAAAGCAGGGGCAATCGACAATCGGCACGATCGGCCGGTTGCTCCGACCCGCCAATACGGTCAGGCTCGCCGCGATCACGATGACCAATATCTGCAGCAGGATGATCAGCAGATCGCCGATTACGGTAGTGGCCCAGCCGGGGATGGCGAGATCTGTGAAGAGCCGGATCGCGGCAACGCTGACGATGCCTAGCCCGGCCAATCCGGCCACGAGGCCGGCGGCGAGCAGGACGCGGACAAAGATCTTGTCGGTATAGACCGATAGCGCGCTGAGGCCGTGAACCATCAGCGCCACAAGATTCATTCGGGACCGCCCGGCGCAGCGGCTGCCACGCACCGTCGGCACGCTCATATAGGGAAGCCGGGAGCGCATAACCGAGGCCGCAAGGTTGATTCCACAATTCGGGCATATGCACGAGACGGCGGACCGCGGACGCCGGCATCAAACAGTAATTGCCGAAATCGATCGCTTGACCGGTCAGCACATGAAACAGCAGCTTGTAAAGCCGATACCACAACCGGAAGACGCGGGATTCGGCACGCTGTGCCCGCCCGGCGAACACGACGTGACCGCGGATGGCGCGCGCTCGCGGCTAACAATGCGGAAATGTCGGCCGGCCGGTCCTGACCATCGCTGTCCATGACCACAGCCGCATCAATCTCGCTGCTATCGGCGATCGCGCACAATCCGATGGCGATCGCCCGTTGGTGACCCAGATTTGCGGCGAGCCGTATGATTTCGATCGACTCCACACACGAGACGGTCGGCAGCAAAATGTCGGCGGCGTCGAACGGTGCAGCCGAGCCGTCGTCGACGGCGCAGATGTGAAACACGACGCCGGACCCGGTGAACCGGTCGGATATCTCGGTCATGAGTTCGGCAAACGATGCCCAGTCATCGAGGACCGGGGTCACGATCGCGATGGTCTTGGCCATGCCGTGCGAGTGTCCAATTGCTCCGCGGCCATCTTAAATCGGGCGATTTTAACGAAGGATGAACCCCGCGGCTGAGCGATGCCGCCACACGGGTCCTCGTTCACCACAGCTTAATCGCAGCCGATTTAACCTCGCCCCCTTGAACATGGCCTCGACCCAGCACGCCGCCGCCGCTCCGGAGGGGGACCCAAAACCTGCGTGTTGCCTGACACTCTCCGCAACGGCGTTATGCCTTTTCGGGGCGCTGGCTCTGCTGTGGCACTACGGGCCGCACGCGCTTTATTTCGGTGCCCTGGGGCTTTTCGGTTTTGAGCCGTTCCGCTTTCCGTTTCTCGACATCCACGCTGTTCTTGCCGCGGCGCAATGCCAACGGGCTGGGATCGATGTCTACCTCTCCAACCCCTGCGATGCGCTCGGACGTCTGCATGTCTACTCGCCGCTGTGGCTGGCGCTGACCCCGAGCTTCCTCGATACCACAGCGACAACCGCGGTCGGGCTCGTGCTCGACCTGATGTTCATCCTGTCCTTGGCCATCGTCATCCACCCGGCGACGGGGAGGGAAATTCTGGTTATCGGATTGGTGGCGCTGTCGCCGATGACGATCTACGCGCTCGAACGTGCCAATTGCGATCTCGTCGTCTTCCTGCTGATCCTGGCCGGCTTTGCGCTCGACGCCGCGCCGCGCCGGTGGCGTCTCGGCTGCTATGCGTTCTACCTGACCGCCGGCCTGCTCAAATACTACCCTTTGGTCTTATTGGTATTGCTTGCGCGCGAGCGGCGGCGGGACGGACTCTTCATCGCCGGCCTCGCTGCGGCGGTCGTCGCCCTCCTGGTGATCCGCGGCCACGCCGATCTCGCCAAGGCGTTGGCGAATATTCCCGCGCTTTCTTATTTCGCTGATTCGTTCTCGGCTCGGAACCTGCCCTTCGGCTTTGTCGAGGTCGTCTTCGGCCCTCGCTTGCGCATTCCGGCCGCTCTTCTGCTGCTGAGCATCGTGCTGGCGCTGGCGATTGCCAGGACGCGACGCACTTTCCGCATGCTCGATGCGGACGCGCCCGACCCGAATTTGCTCGATACGCAGCGCCTGCTGGTCGGCGCACTACTGCTGACGACGTGCTTTTTCGCAGGTCAGAACATCGACTACCGCGGCATTTATTTCATATTGGTAATGCCGGGTCTGGTGCGCCTCCGCCAATCGGCCGGCGACCCGGCCATCAGGCGATTTCTGGCGCGAATGATTGCCGCCGTTCTGTTCGTCGCCTGGGAAGAGCCCCTGCGCCGCGCCATCCATACGATCGGCGCCGCGATTGCCGCGGACTGGCTGCGCCCGCGCGTCGAACTCTTGTTCTGGATCGGCCGCGAACTGGTGTGGTGGTGGCTGATCGCCGGGCTCGCGGCGATCGTCCTGACCCAACTACTGCGCATGCCGCTCGTGCTGGAAATCAGCGCCTACCTGCGGCGTCTGCGGCCCGTGCACGAGCAGAGTCGGCAAATGCCCGGCTGACCGCCTCTCCGGGTCGCGCGGCGGGAGCGGACGCTATCGCAGCCGGGCGGCGACTGCCGGTAATCCGGCGATGTCGATGCCGTGGCGCGCGGCTTCGGAGATCAGCGCCAACGGATCGGCGCCCTCGCGCATCCGGGTCAACGCCCACAGCAAGGCCGAGCGGGTTCCGCTGCGGCAATGGGCGACGACCGGTTGGGCGGCGTCCCGCAGGGTCGCGGCGAAGGCGTCGACATCGCCGCGCGTCAATGTCGCCGCGGTGATCGGGATGTGGTGATAGGCGATCCCGTGCGCCGCGGCGAGCTGCTTCGCCTCGGCGGCCGGCAACTGCCCGGGGTCTTCGCCGTCGGGCCGGTTGTTGACGATCGTGCGCACCCCGGCGCGCGCCAGCGCGTCGATGTCCGCGCGATCGAGCCGGCCGGCAACGCTCAGCCCGGGCGCCAGCGGAAAAAGCTCGGCGGTCATGCTGCTCCTCCACAACCTTGTCGGTGCAGAATCGCAGCTGACGCCGCCGCGGTCACCTGAAAAGATCAGGCGGCGAATTGCGGCGGCCGCTGGATCATGTCGCCGGCGCGGATCCAGAAGCGTTCGAGCCGGCGCAAGGTGACGCTGGCGGCTTGAAGATCTTCCGCGCCGACCAGAGCCTGCGGCAGCATCTCGGCATGGCGGCGATGCATCGTGGTCAGGCTGTCGCGCAGCTTGAACCCCTTCTCGGTCAGTCGGACATGGACCGAGCGCCGATCGTGCAAAGAGCGCTGCTGCACCAGATAGCCGTTCTCGACCATCTTTTTGACATTGTACGAGACGTTCGAGCCGAGATAGCAGCCGCGCAAGGTCAGTTCGCCGACGGTCATCTCCGCGTCGCCGATATTGAACAGCATCATCCCCTGGACGTTGTTGATGTCGTGAATCCCGAGCCCCTCGAGCTCGAGCTTCACCACTTCCAGGAAATGACGGTGGAGACGCTCGACGAGCGAGATAACTTCCAAATACGTATTGTTCATCCGAGCCTCGTCATTGGACGGTCTCGGCGAGATTAGCCTGGACTTAATTAACTATTCGTTTCAAATTTTACGGTCAGGTTTGTCGATAAAGCGATAGATCGCCGAGAAATCGAGCGCGCCGGCTCCCTGATCGACATGCAGCTGATAGAGCGCTGCCGCGGCCGCGCCCAGCGGGGTCGGCGCCGCCGCCGCACCCGCCGCCTGCTGCGCCAGCCGCAGATCCTTCAGCATCATTGCAGCGGTGAAACCTGGCGCATAGTCCCGGTTGGCGGGCGAAGACGGGACTGGCCCCGGCACCGGGCAATAGCTCGTCAAAGCCCAGCATTGACCCGAGGATTTGGCGACGACGTCGAACAGAGTCTGTGCCGCGAGCCCAAGCCTGTCGGCAAGGGTGAAGGCCTCGCACAGGCCGATCATCGAGACGGCGAGCAGCATGTTGTTGCAGATCTTGACCGCCTGGCCATTGCCGGCCGGCCCGGCATGGACGATCGTGCGCCCCATCGCCGCCAATATCGGCTGGGCGCGGGCGAACCCCTCGGCGCTGCCGCCGACCATGATCGTCAGGGTCGCCGCCTCAGCCCCGGCGGTGCCGCCCGAAACCGGCGCATCGAGCATGTCGAAGCCAGCCTCCGCCGCCGCGGCAGCCACCGCGCGCGCGGTCTCGACATCGATCGTCGAGCAGTCGATCAGCAGCGCGTCCTTGCGCGCGCGTCCCAGCACCCCGCCATTGCCGAGATAGACCTCGCGCACCTGCGGCCCGGCCGGCAGCATCGTAATGACGATCTCGCCCGCGGCGACGGCCTCGGCGGCGCTCGCCGCTGCCCGGCCGCCTTTCGCCGCCAAGGTGGCGACCGCTGCCGGCACGATGTCGTAACCGGTCACCTGATGGCCGGCCTTGACCAGGTTCGCCGCCATCGGCGCCCCCATATTGCCGAGCCCGATAAAGCCGATCGCCGCCATTCCTTGGTTTCCTCCAATTCGGGGTGCCATGTTCCAGGATACGGAGTCTCCGACAGAGCCGGAAGAGGCCTGCAGAAGCGGCAGTTGCGGCGCACGGCCTGCCTGCGACCAGCTGTTCTCGCAAATGAAGAGATATGCAGCGCGTGAAGCGCCATCGATAACACTCCGAGAAGAGCAACTACCACGACAGCAAAGGCGCAGGGCATCAGGGCGCCCGATCCCTAGGATCATGCGCTACATGCGCACGGAGGTCAGGGCGATCCTCGGGCTGTGGGAGAAGTGCGGTCGGGAAAGGACAAGCCTCGTGATCAGGGAAGTCCCGGTTCCTCTGGCCTCAGCATCGGCCCCCGTATGCCCCTCCCTACTCCACCAGGCAACCAGCTTTGGTAAAGGAACTTACGGAAGTTCTCCGGTCCCATGTTAAAAGCATCCGGGATGTTGTTCTTCCTTGCATACTCTGCCGCGGCCTCGTTTAGCTTCGCCTTGTCTAACCAAGGGTAGACCCGCAGGAATGCATCCCATGAAGAATAGGTGACTTCCTCTGGAGGCTCCCTGTGCAGCCAGATCCCCGGTTTTGCTCACTTCGCTAGAAACTGCCGTAAAGTTGGCGTCGAGAACGCCAGTAATTTGAAAATGCTTCACCCTGCTCAATAGGGCGCTAGCTTGTCTACGATATACATAGATTATTCCAACCACAACTCCAGGCCAAATTAAGCTGTCTATGAGTTTTGCCCAGGCGCCTGGATCAAGCCATGGTTGCGACATACCTATGTTTCTCCTGCCACCTCCGGCACGGCCCGAGTCGGCCATTGAAGTGGTCCTGTCGGCAATAACGGACTCTTAGCGGCACAAGATCACTGATCCCGCATTGACGTAGATCAACCCCTTGGGGCAGTGCCTCGCGCCTGCGAGGATGCGAAATCTCAAGACTTTCGGGAAATTTCCTTGCCCCCGCCCGATCAATGGGTTACGCTTCCCGTAAGATATGACCGAAACGCACCCGCAAAACCGCCGTCTCGGCTATGCCCGCGTCAGCACCTACGGACAGACGCTCGACGCCCAGCTTGAGCAGCTACGCGGCGCGGGCTGCACCAAGATTTACCGCGAGAAGGTGACCGGCGCGCACAACGACCGGCGCGAGCTTCTCAAGATGCTCGAACGACCTCGCGCCCGGCGACGTGGTGACGGTGACGCGGATCGACCGCCTCGCGCGCAGCACCTTCGACCTGTTCGCCATCGTCAAGCAGATCGTGGACGCCAAGGCGCAATTCCGTTCACTGGCCGAGCCGTGGGCCGACACCGGCACCAGCACCGGGCGCTTGATGATTGCCGTTCTCGGCGGCTTGGCCGACGTGGAGCGCGATCTTATCCGCACCCGCACCGCCGAGGGCCGCAGCCGGGCGCAGAAGCGCGGGCAGCACATGGGCCGACCCTCGAAACTGACCGACGCGCAGAAGGCCGAAGCACGGCGGCGGCGGGCGCAGGGCGCGACACTTGCCGAACTCGCGCGCAGCTACGGCGTGGGCAAAAGCACGATTTCGCGGCTAAGCGATGACGGCGGAAGAAGATAGGTTTTTCCGGATCTACCCTGAGCTACACCACTACACAAGGTGGGGTGGAACTCCAAGGCATATTTACGACGAACACATTGCGCGCAACTCATTACAAATACCTCAATGACCTCACTGAAGTAGAGCACATGAAGCAATATCTAGCCACCCTTGTGCCCAGAAACAGAGTGGAACGCAGAAGCGCAAAAATACAGATAGAAAGCATTTATAAAAAGACGTTCACACAATTTGTCATCCCGTATATCGCTTCTTTCACCACTCACGCGGCCGATGCCGAATTTGACAGAGAGAATGGACTTTTAGATCAATGGAGCAAATACGGCAGACATGGATACGCCATAGTCTTCGACACCAAATCTTTAGGTAATCTCTTAAATAAAGAATTCGACACACATTTGTATACGCAAACAATTTATTCAAACGTCGTCTATAATTTCGGAATAGATCATTTCAAGGCATCGTTCGAGCCGCTGATTGTCGAGGCCGCTTGGTTTATCTGGGACAACCGCCTCCCGAGATGCTATGCGCGTGCGGAACAATTCATCAGCGACTTCATCAAGACGACGTGTAGTTTTAAGCACTCCGATTGGAGCAAGGAGCGCGAGGTGCGGATCGTCGCGCACCCGAAGCACCCTTCGGAATTGAAATATATCAGAGAAAGTGACAGCGACGATATCAAAGCGCTTCGCAACCGCTCACCCAAGCAGATTTTCTACAGGGAGCCCAATATCCCATTTGTAAACCTGTTTGGTGACTTGGGTGTGGATTTGCCGATCAAGAGAATTATTGTAGCGCCAGATGAAAATCAGGAACTTTTATGGCAACAGGTGTCGGCACTTACTGCGGGCCGAATCCCGGTTTACCGTTCTGGGATTGAGCTCCGGCTCTTGCAGGAGCTCGACAAAGGCACCGTGTGACGGACTTGTGCTTAAGCGTTGATATTTTCTGGAAGTCCGTTCGAGCTATGCGAAAGATATCTGTCATCGTAGTTGCACTAATTCTTGGCGTCTGTATCGGAGTGATTGCCCCACACTTATTTTCCCACGATGTCAATTCGTCGTGGCGGACAGTAGTCACCGAAGGAAAGTATTTCGGCATAGGCTACGACCCGTCTGCCCTGTTTACAGATTTACCGATGCCAGAAATTAAAATGATCTCCGGGAAGGCGAAATTTATGGACCGCGTAGGACCGGGCCAATCAACAAACCTTGGCTACATCATCAATGTTGAGATGGGTGCGCTCGATTTGGTAAAGGTTCCGCAACGCTACAAAGAACAAACAACGGAAATGGAAAACGGTTACAAAGTAACTACGCTACCGATAGAGCAAGCCTCTTATGCCATTGAGTTTGATTTTGATCTAAAAGATCAGGACGGCTTTGTGTTACAAACAGTGCATGCTAAAGACGTACCGTCTCTCATGTCCGGCGCCAAGAACACGTTTCAGGCAAAAACAGAAGATCCAATTCCCTACGCCACGGCAATCAAAGTGCAGGAGATTTTGCTGCGGCCTTCTATTGTCAAATGCCTCACGTGTAAGCCTGCGGTGACAACCCCGCCGTGAAAAAGATCGGAATTTTCCAGAACCCCGTTATGCGACTTACGCGCCATATCAAAATCTCGCTCGCGTGCCGCTTTGAAATGACGCGCCAAGCGGCGTTTGTGGGGGCGTATCGTCTCATCCTAATCGTCGAAGCGCAGTTCGCGGTCGCCGATCGGCGCGAAATAAGCCTCGATCATTTCGTCGTCGATCTCGGCAAGGGTCGGCGGGCGCCAGCGTGGCGTTTGGCCCTTGTCGATCAGCGCCGCCCGCACGCCTTCGTAAAAATCGTGCGCGGCCATGAAATGCTGGGTCAGCCGATATTCGAGCTCGAGCGCCGGTTCGACGCCGTAGTCCTGCCCTACGATCAGCTGGCGCAAGGTTACTTTCAGGCTGGTCGGCGATTTCGTCAGCAGCCCGGCGCGGGTTTCCGCCGCCCAGCCCGCATCGGCCCCGCCTGCCGCCGCCTCGGCTGCGAGCTGATCGAGGATCGCCTCGACACTGTCGCCGGCGAAGCACCGATCGATCGCCGGGCGCAAGGCCGCCAGCGGAGGCGGGCCGGGATCGCCGGCAAACTCGGCGAGCAGCGCCGCGACCTGCTCGGACCTGCCGTCCTTTGCCCACGCAGTCCCGGCGAGCGCCGTGACCAGCGCCTCGACCCGCTCCTGCGCGACGACATGGGTGGCAAAGCCGCAATAAAACGCGTCGGCTGCCCGCAACCGGGCGCCGGTCAGGCCGAGATAGCGCCCGATTTGCCCCGGGCAGCGATTCAGAAACCGGGTTGCGCCGACATCGGGAAACAGCCCGATCGCGGTCTCCGGCATCGCGAACAGTGTGCGCTCGGTCGCTACCCGGTAGGCGCCATTGACCGAGATTCCGGCGCCGCCGCCCATCGTGATCCCATCGATGATCGCGATATAGGGCTTGGGAAATCGGTGGATTTGGCGAATGAGCTCATATTCTTCGCGGAAGAACACCGCAGTCAGATCAGGATCGCCGCTGATCCCGCGTCCGGCCTCATAGACCGCCCGCACATCGCCGCCGGCGCAGAACGCCCGCCCGCCGGCGCCGCGGACCACGACGGCATGCACCGACGGGTCTTCGGCCCAGCCCGACAGCGCCGGTGCGAAGCGCCGGTAATTGTCGAGGGTCAGCGCATTCAGCGCCTGCGGCCGGTTGATCGTCAGGGTGGCGAGCCCGCCCTCGCGGCCGAGCAGGATCTCCTTTTCTACGGACATGCTCTCCCCGTTTGTGGCCGGGCTTGGCCCGGCCATCCACGAGCATCATGATCAGCAGGTCGTACAGATCGTCCCAACTCGGATTATTGAGCAATATCAGCCGAACCTTCCATGCACGCCGATAGTGCTTCATGTTCTGTTCACGCTGCCTCGCATCGCGGATGTCATCATAGTGCTCGCAATAGACGAGGTGCTTCAAACCGTAGCGCTTGGTGAAGCCGTCCACCAGCCCTTCGCGGTGTTCCCAAGATCGGCGGGCGAGATCGTCGGTCACGCCCACATACAATGTACCGTTCGGCCGGTTCGTCATAATGTACACCCATCCGGCAGCCATTCCCGGAAGTTAGCGCTTCATTCGTTCGGCCGTCTTCTCGTGGATGGCCGGGCCAAGCCCGGCCACGACGAACGCCCAGGCGAGCAGGATCTCGTTGCTGCCGGTCACGAAGGCAAATCTTTGCGCAGCACGTAGGAGGTGGCTGCGATACGATAGCCGAGCGCGGCGTAGAATGCGTGCGCCGGCGCACGCATGACATTCGAGCTCAACACCACCGAGCGACAGTCGCGTTCGCGCCCCCAACGTTCCGCTTCCGCCATCAGGGTTCGGCCGATGCCGGCCCGGCGGAACGCCTCGTCGACGACGATCGCCTGCACAACCGCTTCCCGCGGGTTCTCGATCGCCGGGCGGACGAACATATGGAGCAGGCCCACGATCCGCCCCGCCATCTCGGCGACAAGCGCCGAGTGGTCGGGGGTGAAGATAACCTCGCCTACCCGTCGCATCGCCTCCTCTAGGGTCATCTGGTAACCCAGCTGGGCGAGCAGACTCAGGCATTGCGGGATGTCGTCGCGGGTTATCGAGCGCAGACGGAGCGATGGCATTGGTCCGCCGCCCTCACTCATTCGACGGGCCGAGCAGATGCCGGGCGATGATCACCCGCATGATCTCGTTGGTGCCTTCGAGGATCTGGTGCACGCGCAAATCGCGCAGATAGCGCTCGATCGGAAAGTCCTTCAGATAGCCGTAGCCGCCGAACAGCTGCAATGCCTCGTTGCAGATGTGGAACCCGGCATCGGTCGCGAAACGCTTGGCCATCGCGCAATGCATGACCGCCTGCGGATCGCTGCGGTCGAGGCTCGCCGCCCCGCGCCAGACCATCAGCCGCGCCGCGTCGAGTTCGGTCGCCATGTCGGCGAGCTTGAACTGCAACGCCTGGAATTCCGCGAGCGGGCGGCCGAACTGGCGGCGTTCGAGCAGATAGGCGCGCGCCGCTTCGAGACAGGCCCGCGCCCCGCCCAGCGAACACGCGGCGATATTGAGCCGCCCGCCGTCGAGCCCCATCATCGCGATCTTGAACCCGTCCCCTTCGGCGCCGATCCGATTGGCCACGGGGACCCGGCAATCCTCGAAGATCACCATCGCCGTCGGCTGCGAGTTCCAGCCGAGTTTTCTTTCCTTCTTGCCGAAAGAGAGGCCGGGCGTCTCCTTTTCGACGACCAGACACGAGATGCCCTTTGGCCCCTGGCCGCCGGTCCGCACCATCACGACGTAGATGTCGCTCGACGCCGCCGCCCGAGATGAACGCCTTGGTCCCGTTCAGCACGTAATCGTCGCCGTCGCGCACGGCGCGGGTGGCGAGCGCCGCCGCATCCGATCCGCTGCCCGGCTCGGTCAGGCAATAGCTCGAAAGATGCGCCATGCTGGTCAGATCAGGCAGAAACCGCGCGCGCTGCTCGCGCGCTGCCGAAGCGGTCGATCATCCACGACGCCATGTTGTGGATCGACAGATAGGCCGCCGTCGACGCACAGGCCGCGGCCAATTCCTCGAAGATGATCGCCGCATCGATCCGGCCGAGCCCGCTGCCGCCGAACTCCTCGCCGACATAGATCCCGGCAAAACCCAGCGCCGCCGCCCGCCGTAACGCCTCGACCGGGAACTCCTGGCGCTCGTCCCACCCCGGGGCCTGAGCCAGCCATTCCTCGCGCGCAAACGCCCGCGCCGTCTCCCGAAACGCCCGCTGCTCGTCAGAAAGCTCGAAATCCATGCGGGAATATAGGCGGCAACACCAAAACGGCGACCGCCCGCAACCAGGCTGCGGGCGGCCTACCCGGGAGTATGCGATCTAGTTACGCGTGGTTGGCGTGGTAGTAGGTGTTGCGCAGCACGCGGCCGGGGAGCGCCCCGGTATGCTTGCCGTTCTCCATCAGCACCTGGCCGTTGACGATCGTTGCCATGATGCCGGCCGCCGGCTCCTTGACGCGCCAGCCGCCCGCCGGGAAGTCGTGCACGATGCTTTCCGGCAGCGGGCGAACGGTATCGGGATCAAAGATCACGATGTCCGCCGCCATGCCCGGCCGCAGCAAGCCGCGGTCATAGAGGCCCAACGCCGAGGCGGAATCAAAAGTCAGCCGCCGCACCGCGTGCTCCAAGGTCATGACCTGCTTTTCGCGGACCCACTCGCTCAACAGCCGCGTGCTGTAGCCATAGCCGCCGTGGAACTGCACGTGCGCGCCGCCATCCGACAATCCGACGATGGCGTTCGGATAGGTCAGGATCTTGGCCATTGCTTCGTCGTCGACGTTGTTCTCGGCCATCATAAAGCCGGTGTCCAAATTCTCCTCGACGACGAGGTCGAGAAAGGCGTCGATGACCCGCTTGTTCTGGTCCTTGGCGATCTGTCCGATAGTCTTGCCCTTCAGCGCCTGGTTCTTTTCAAGGACCGGGGTCTCGACCCACATATAGTTGTACCATTGGCGCGAGTAGCCGGCGGCCGGGACCTCGACTTTGTGCTCGACGACTTCATCGTGCAGTTTCTGCCGGATCGCCGGATCGGCATAGGCCTTCAGTTTTTCTTCGTCGGAGGACAGCAGGATCGGATGCCAGGTCGGTGAGCCGCGGAAGGTCTGGCAGTTGTGCATCGTAAAGCTCTGCGTCGTACGGTTCGGGCTGCACAGCGGATAGGCCCGAATGCCGGCCTTCGAGGTCTCGTCGACGCGGGCCATGTGCTTTTTCCACAAATCGGGCTCGCGTACCGTCTGTCCCAGATTGTTGTAGATGACCGTGCGGCCGGTCGCCTCCGACAGACGCGCCATCAACCCGTCATTGAGCTCGGCCGCACGGCCGCCGCCCGATTGGATGATGCCGGTGCCCATTTCGCGCAACACGTCGCCGAGCGCGAAGATTTCCTTTTCGTCGGCCCACAACGCCGGGATATGGACGCCCTGCGGGTCGTAGTGGCCCTTGTTGCGCGACACCGACAGACCGAGCGCGCCGCCCTTGATGCCGTCGCGCACGACGTCCTGCATTTTCTTGATTTCGTCGTCCGTGGCGGTGCGGCCCTGGGCCTCGTCGCCCATGACGTAATAGCGAACCGTCGAATGGCCGATCAAATTGCCGACATTGACCCCCAAATGCTGGTCGAGCCGGTCCATGTATTGGGGGATCGTCTCCCAATCGACCTCGACGGTGTTCAGCACTTCCATCGGGATCGCTTCGACATAGGACAGGAACTCGGCGACCCGCTTTGCGGTGCCGGGCCGCACCGGCGCCAAGGCCAGCGAGCAATTGCCGAACATGACCGTCGTGGCGCCATGGTCGGGTGAGAACGAGCACAGCGGGTCCCAGGTGACCTGCGCGTCATAGTGGCAGTGGTTGTCGATAAACCCAGGCGCCACGACATGGCCGGCGGCGTCGATCGTGCGCGTGGCCGGTCCGCTCAGTTTGCCGATTTCGACGATCTTGCCGTCCTTGACGCCGACATCGCCGCGGAACGCCGGCATGCCCGAGCCATCGACGATGCGGCCATTCTTGATCAACAGATCATACGCCATTTCCGTCCCTTTCTTGGTCGTTGCAACAGACCCACTTTTCCCTGCGAAAAACTTAACACGTAGGTGTTGCGCAGCACGCGGCCGGGGAGCGCCCCGGTATGCTTGCCGTTCTCCATCAGCACCTGGCCGTTGACGATCGTTGCCATGATGCCGGCCGCCGGCTCCTTGACGCGCCAGCCGCCCGCCGGGAAGTCGTGCACGATGCTTTCCGGCAGCGGGCGAACGGTATCGGGATCAAAGATCACGATGTCCGCCGCCATGCCCGGCCGCAGCAAGCCGCGATCATAGAGGCCCAACGCCGAGGCGGAATCAAAAGTCAGCCGCCGCACCGCGTGCTCCAAGGTCATGACCTGCTTTTCGCGGACCCACTCGCTCAACAGCCGCGTGCTGTAGCCATAGCCGCCGTGGAACTGCACGTGGGCGCCGCCATCCGACAATCCGACGATGGCGTTCGGATAGGTCAGGATCTTGGCCATTGCTTCGTCGTCGACGTTGTTCTCGGCCATCATAAAGCCGGTGTCCAAATTCTCCTCGACGACGAGGTCGAGGAAGGCGTCGATGACCCGCTTGTTCTGGTCCTTGGCGATCTGTCCGATAGTCTTGCCCTTCAGCGCCTGGTTCTTTTCAAGGACCGGGGTCTCGACCCACATATAGTTGTACCATTGGCGCGAGTAGCCGGCGGCCGGGACCTCGACTTTGTGCTCGACGACTTCATCGTGCAGTTTCTGCCGGATCGCCGGATCGGCATAGGCCTTCAGTTTTTCTTCGTCGGAGGACAGCAGGATCGGATGCCAGGTCGGTGAACCGCGGAAGGTCTGGCAGTTGTGCATCGTAAAGCTCTGCGTCGTACGGTTCGGGCTGCACAGCGGATAGGCCCGAATGCCGGCCTTCGAGGTCTCGTCGACGCGGGCCATGTGCTTTTTCCACAAATCGGGCTCGCGTACCGTCTGTCCCAGATTGTTGTAGATGACCGTGCGGCCGGTCGCCTCCGACAGACGCGCCATCAACCCGTCATTGAGCTCGGCCGCACGGCCGCCGCCCGATTGGATGATACCGGTACCCATTTCGCGCAACACGTCGCCGAGCGCGAAGATTTCCTTTTCGTCGGCCCACAACGCCGGGATATGGACGCCCTGCGGGTCGTAGTGGCCCTTGTTGCGCGACACCGACAGACCGAGCGCGCCGCCCTTGATGCCGTCGCGCACGACGTCCTGCATTTTCTTGATTTCGTCGTCCGTGGCGGTGCGGCCCTGGGCCTCGTCGCCCATGACGTAAAAGCGAACCGTCGAATGGCCGATCAAATTGCCGACATTGACACCCAAATGCTGGTCGAGCCGGTCCATGTATTGGGGGATCGTCTCCCAATCGACCTCGACGGTGTTCAGCACCTCCATCGGGATCGCTTCGACATAGGACAGGAACTCGGCGACTCGCTTCGCGGTGCCGGGCCGCACCGGCGCCAAGGCCAGCGAGCAGTTGCCGAACATGACCGTCGTGGCGCCATGGTCGGGTGAGAACGAGCACAGCGGGTCCCAGGTGACCTGCGCGTCATAGTGGCAGTGGTTGTCGATAAACCCAGGCGCCACGACCTGGCCGGCGGCGTCGATCGTGCGCGTGGCCGGTCCGCTCAGTTTGCCGATTTCGACGATCTTGCCGTCCTTGACGCCGACATCGCCGCGGAACGCCGGCATGCCCGAGCCATCGACGATGCGGCCATTCTTGATCAACAGATCATACGCCATTTCCGTCCCTTTCTTGGTCGTTGCAACAGACCCGCTTTTCCCTGCGAAAAAGTCTAACACCCGATCGTCTCATTCCTATCAAGAATCGCACCGACCCGAAAATTCGCCGGACTGCAAAAGCGCCCGATCCTCGATCGTGCGGTCATCGGCACATTTGCCGCATTTACCCGGCGAAACGCCCAGAGCCGGCCTCATTTGGAACCGCCCCCGCTTTCAGCGAAAAGGGGTTCCCGCACCTCACACGCGGCCAGCGTTCGGGTTGTGGGCGTGATGCTCCCATGGGCAAGGCGATGAGCGTCGGGGCGTATACGGCAAACTGGGCGATCGGCGCCGCCGCCGACGGATCCGGTATGCCCTATACGGCTACAGCGCGGCGGTTCCCGCTCTCGGGCAAAAAAATCAACTTGTGTGAAGCAGTTCACACATCTTTTTTTGCCGACCAGATATTGTTTGACAGAGGTTTCAGCTCAATGTATGCGCGGTGAAAATCACAGGACTGACTAGTTCTAAAAACGGGGAGAGACAGTAATGGCCAAATACTTATTTGCCATGTTAGTGGTTAGTGTCAGTTGTATTGGCCAGATTAGCGCACCCGCTTGGGCGCAAAGCGACCTGGCTAATAGTTGTGGTCCTCAGCATAATCAATCCTGCTTTGCGGTTAGACACGACGATCCACCGCCGTCGCAGCCTCATGCGCCACTTTCTGGATACACTCCTCCGCCACCTGCATATTCGCCTTCTGGCGGGGGAAACTCCTGCCCACCGGGGTGCTCAAGCACTGCCACCACATGCGAATGTGCATTTAAATGATCGACCGACTTAGCAGTCGCCATCCCGGTTCATGCGCAAGTGGAAGCTCAATAGGACTGCCCATCAATGAGCGCGAGGGGACTATGAGCAAGCAGAGCCACCCCTTCTGGTGCAAACTCGCTTCTTTGGCATCGCCGCTACTAGTGGTAGCGATTTGCATAATCTTGTTACTTTCCCACACCGTTTTGGGTCAATCCGCTGGACCCGCCTCTCTGATCGCCACGAACGGCACTTTCATGGGCTTGAGACTTGGTGCAAGCAAACCGGAGACCGAACGTGCAGGCGCACGAGGGCTTCAATTGGATCCAACGTCGCAGTTCCGAGGAGCCGTTTACAAGGTCGCATACCTCTCAGCCGAATTCGACGGTACTCATCGGAGGACACTTTATTTCGACGACCAATTCGGGTTGTATCGCGTCCGTTGGGAGATTGGGAATTTGCTGAATAACGACGCGTTCACCGGTCCACAATTATTTAACAAATGGAGAGAGCTGGTACCGCCCTTCCATCGTGTGAACCCTAATGCACCCATAACCTCTCTAACGCGTCCGAGCGTCAATAATCTCAACCTGGACACGCTACGACAATGCCCGAGGGGACCACAGAATATACGCTACGGTTTATCCCACTTGTCGGATGCGGGGCTGGAACAGTTCATGACTGAGAAGCTGGGCGCGGTCAGGGGAAAATCCTGTCCGGAGACGTGTTATGCATTTGCTATGATGTGCGGTGCCTTACCCCAATACTCAGTCGAGTTCTTAATTGGCCCGGATCAAGTTGTACGATTTGCAACGGACAATATGAGCGATGGCCGCGCCATCCTCGTAGTAGTATTTGAAAACAAACGGATCGCCAACGTAATGATAGACAGAACCAGACCACGTAATTACTAGGATATCTCCGAGGCGGATCGTTATGCAAACTTTCAGTAGGATGGCGACGATAATGCTTTTCGTCGGAACCACTTTATTGGTAGTTAAAGGATATGCCACACAACTTCCCAAAGATGAATTCGTCTCTTCCGACGGCCCGATCGGCAGGGGTGAGTACGTATTGGCATATTCGAAATCCTTATGTGTTGCGCAGTGTAGGGCACATCTAAACCATTGCCTAGCGTCGGCGCGACGCGCATGTCCACAGGACACAAACTGGGTTCTTTGTCAAACTCCCGTGGATAGAGCAAATTTGGTTGAACAATTTAGCGCGGATTGCCGAGAAGGCTCGGCTCGCTGCATTGACACTTGCTTAGAAGGGTTGATTGATCCGGATTTTAGCTGGGACCAGTAGACCAGTAGGGAGTGCAGATACAGCCTTCGTTGGTATGACAATGGAGAGATTGAGCCTCTAATCCCCAACCCTTGAGGAGAGCTGAGTAATGCGTGCATTCCCGATCGTTTCGGCCATCGTGCTAACTGTGACGGTTACCTCTTTGATGCCGATCGTAGGCAACGCAGCCAGTAATAATGCCCCGCCGCCATTGTCCGCTCCGCCTCCTACTACGGTCTCTCCGCCACCTCCGACTATCCCTCAGTCAAACGTGATCGTCCCTCAATCAAATATCGCTCCGCCGCCGACCGGCGAAGAGTCAACACCGCCTCCGCCGGCGGTTAGCGACCAAAACACCAAAAATTAATACGACGGTGCGGCGTGCATGTGATCTTAGGCTTCGGTGTCCGTCGGCGGTACGTTCGCCGCAGTCGAATTTCCTGCGGGGTTGCCATGGATGATGTGTGTCAACCACGTGATCTGCAAAAGATTTCGGTAGTACTAGTCGGGCAGTTCTGGTGCTTTGTATCGATCGAAAATACCGGTCATAAAATCGAGTCCGGTCTTATTGGCTGCTGCCTCCCTACCTCACCCGTCAGACGCCGCGCTTAGCTAACCACGTTCCGTGTACGCGCCGAGATCGGCGGTACGCAAGCGCCGGTCAACGCGGGTCAGATCGAATATTCGAGAATGGGGTCCAAGGCGCTGCCGCCTTCGACGGCATGGCCTTCCGAACGCCAGCGCAGCATGCCGCCGGCGAGATTGGCGACATCGCTAAAGCCGGCCTCGCGCAGAATCACGGTCGCCTGGGCGGAGCGGCTGCCGGCGCGGCACACGGCGACGATCGGGCGATCCCTTGCCAGCTCCCCAGCGCGCTCGGCCAGCGCGCCCAATGGGATCAGGGTCGCACCGCGGATATGGCCGAGTGGTCCGGTGAATTCCTCCGGCTCGCGAACATCGAGGATCTGCACCTGACGCGCATGCTCTTCGAGCCCGTGGGGGTCGATCTCCCAGATCCCGGCAAAACTATAGCGCAGCGCCGCCCAGCCGGGCGCCGCCGTCATGTCGACCTCGCCCTCGGGCTTGCCGCATTTGAGATTAGCCGGCACCGCGACATCGAGCTTTTTCGGGTGCGCCAGCCGCAGGTTTTTCATGTAGCCGGTGAAATCGGCCTCGCCGGTCTCGCCGCCGAGGCGCGGGTTGAACCGCCGCTCCTCGCGCACACTGGTCACTGTTAAGCCGCGGTAATCGTGCGCGGGATAGAGCAGACAAGTATCCGGCAGGGCAAAAATCTGCTGATGGACCGAGCGGTACATCGCGTGCGGGTCGCCCTGCTGGAAATCGGTCCGTCCGCTGCCGCGGATCAGCAGACAATCGCCGGTGAAGGCCATGCTGCGGTCATCGAGCACGTAAGTCAGGCAGCCATTGGTATGCCCGGGCGTCTTGCGCACCTGCAGATTGCGCTCGCCGAAGGCGATCACATCGTCCTGCACTAGGTAGCGGTCGGCTCCCTCAGCGCCGCTGTCGGCGGACAATGCGATGCTGCACCCGGTCTGCTGTTTCAGCAGCGAAGCTCCGGTGACGTGATCGGCATGGACATGGGTTTCGAGCGAATAAGCCAGCTTGAGGCCCAACTCGTCGATCAACGCCGCGTCGCGCCTTACCTGCTCGAACACCGGGTCGATGATGACCGCCGCTCGGCTTTTGCCGTCGGCCAGCAGATAGGTGTAAGTCGAGGACGAGGGATCGAATAATTGCCGGAAAACCAACATTGCCGACTCCGGTAAGAGGTTTGCGCTATTTTACAGCCGCTCGCGAAAAAAAGGGAGACGGCTGACGATGACCGACATCCTTATTACCCGGCTCGCTGCGCCAGACCGGGTGCGCTGGACCGAATTGTGGCGCGGCTATCTCGATTTTTACGAGACCCAGTTGCCGCCCGAGATCTACGACCATACCTGGCAACGCCTGATCGCGGCAGATGGCGCGATCCGCGGCCTCGGCGCGCGGCTCGGCGGCAACACCGCGCCGCTCATCGGCATCATTCATTACCTGTTCCACGCCCATGCCTGGACGAAGCGCGAGGTCTGCTACCTGCAAGATCTATTCGTCGACCCCACCGCTCGCCGCCATGGCATCGGCGCCAAACTGATCGAAGCCGTCGCCGCCATCGCCCGCGAGCACAACTGCCTGCGCCTCTACTGGACGACCAAGGAGGACAACGCCACCGCGCGCCTCCTCTACGACCGGATCGCCCATTTCAACGGCTTCATCCGCTACGACTACGCGCTGGACTGAATAAGGATGCCAGCTGTGTGTTGCGTCTCCCCAGCTTGCGGTAAAAGCCGCGCGGTCAGTATCCGACCCGCTCCGGCTCGCCCCAAAACCAAGTCACACCGAGTCGCTGGCGCAAAACACTGAAGGGTCAAAACGGTGAGCTGGCGAACACTTCAAAACATTTTATATAATGGCGCTTATGCAGCTTTGACAGCAGTGCGCGGCGTGACGGCAACACAAGATGTTGAAACGCAGGGTATTGCCGCCCGCAAAAATCCAGAGGCATTGAGCCCCGGGCGTTATTATTAGGGCATGCCCGTGCTACGGTCCAGAGGTTCGTCGCCAAAACTGATGGTAGCTGACGAATATCAACACAGCCATGGCGATGAGCAGGGAAACGAAACGGAGCCAATCCTCAACAAACGACCAGTAACCCCAGTAACCGTTGATAACGGCGAAAATGCCCCCGAACATCAATCCGGCACCGAGTCCCGAGGACAAACGCAATGACCCCAGCAGGATCGCCGCGTAGCCCAGCGGTGCGGCCACACACAGCAGACGAAGGTTGAAGACCCGCGCTGCCTGAGTATACGCAGCAGTCGAAGCCTTATACCTATCCATCTGTTCAGCGCGTTGTTCAGGCGTCATGTTGGGGTTGTACTGCCCAGCCGAAGGATGAAGAAAATCACTCCATCTAGGTGCATGGGTGAACGTGCTCACCCCGTAATAGATAAGCAAGGGAAAGATGATGGCCACGCCGAAACCGATGGCGATCTGACGTGCGAGCATGCTGGCCTCCCTCCCGGTTCTACAGGTGCCGATTTCTCATAAAGCATATATTGCGTCAAAATTCCTCATTCTGAGGATCGCGCCTTGCTCGAAGAGTGCGGCTGCCTCTGCCATCTCGAACGTGCCGGTAGTGTCGTTGGCGATCAGATCGTCGCAAATGCTACCCGGTTTGGCCCTGCGGCTGACCTCCCATGTGGGCGCACCATCCCGCGTGAGCAACAACGACATCAGCTCCCGGACATCGGTCCAAACGGCGGGCTCGGGCCACAGGTTAGGCAGCATTTGGCATTGGAGGGCGGCCATGTGCTTTCCCTATAGTAGCTGCTTGCAATCATCGACGGCCTTTTCCCAACGGCATACGCCACAAGCGGCTTCTCTCGGCGCTTTCGACCAGCGGATCGAGCGCCGCATCGCCGGTCGGACCGCGCACTTGCTCGGAGGGAGCGCTGTCATTTTCGCGGACGGGCCTTGCAGGCGGCATAGCGGGCATCGCGGGCCGCCTCACGTTCGGCTTCCAGGGCGGCCTCACCGGCCACCTGCCTGGCGGTTTCGACATCGCGGGCGGCGCCTGCTCGGCTTCCGCTTAAGCATCGCGGGCGGCCCTCTCGTCGGCCTAACGGGCGACGCCGGCCAGCCGGGCGGCGTTGCTGTCGGCGGTGCGTGCATCGCGCGCGACGCTGACCGCCTGTCGGGCGGCCTGTCGTTCGTCGGATGCGGGATCGTTTCCCCGCGATCTCGCGCGAAACTTCTCTAGTTGCGCCTTCTTCGCGTTCGCGGCGGCGTCCAGTCGGTCGTCAAACTAGTCTTCCGAGAATTATCCATCTCACTCGACCTGATGCGAGGATCCGGCTGCGCCGATAGTCCGGCAGCGGAACATCATGCCCGAGATCCGGTCATCGCGGTATGCGCTCATGGCGGAATCCCTGCGCCCATTCAGCTCTACGACCCCTATTGCCCGTTTGCCGGCGACTGCCCGGAGTGACGGTTGTATCGCCTCGCGCGCACGCCTATTTTGCCGGCATTCGCTGTTCTTTCCTCGGGGTGACCCGTGACCGAGTTTCTACCGCCGCTCGCCCCCTACCCTCGCCTCCGGCTGCGCCGCAACCGCCGCGACGCCTGGTCGCGCAAGCTCGTTGCCGAGAATGTGCTGACATCAGGCGATCTGATCTGGCCGGTTTTCGTTCATGACGAGGGCCGTAAGCAGCCGATCGCCTCGATGCCCGGCGTATTTCGCCTGCCGATCCCGGCATTGGTTGATGCCGCCGGCGAGGCCGCCGCACTCGGCATTCCGACGATCGCGGTGTTCCCGGCGGTGCCCGCCTCGCTCAAGGATGAAGAAGGCAGCGAGGCGCTGAACCCCAGCAATCTGGTCTGCCGCGCGGTGACCGCACTAAAGCATGCCCTGCCCGATCTCGGCGTGTTGTGCGACGTGGCGCTCGACCCGTTCACCTCGCACGGCCATGACGGGGTGATCCGCCATGGCTATGTCGAGAATGACGAGACCGTGGCGCTCCTGCGCCGCCAGGCGGTGGTGCAGGCCGAGGCCGGCTGCGACATCATCGCCCCCTCCGACATGATGGACGGACGGGTCGGCGCGGTGCGCTCGGCGCTCGACGAGGCCGGGTTCGCCCATGTCCGCATCATGTCCTATGCGGCGAAGTACGCCTCGGCCTTTTACGGACCGTTCCGCGACGCGATCGGCTCGAAGACGGCGCTCGGCAGCGCCGACAAGCGCACCTACCAAATGGACCCGGCCAACGGCGACGAAGCCCTGCGCGAGGTCGCGCTCGACATTCAAGAAGGCGCCGACATGGTCATGGTCAAACCCGGCATGCCCTATCTCGACGTCGTCCGCCGGGTCAAAGAGGCGTTCCGCGTGCCGACCTACGCCTATCAAGTGTCGGGCGAATACGCGATGCTGCACGCCGCGGCACTGAATGGTTGGCTCGACGGCGACCGCGCGATCATGGAAAGCCTGATCGCCTTCAAACGCGCCGGCGCCGACGGCGTCCTGACCTACGCCGCGGTCGATGCCGCGCGAATGCTGAAAGCGGGATAAGCTCAATATGATTTAGCCGGTTGCAACAGACTGGCATTCGCTAGACCGGCACCACTCCGGCGAGGAAGCCGACGATCTCTTTTGCGATGGTTGTTTCTCCCGTTTCCGGGCCGAGGATGCAGGTCTTGCTGCTCTCCTCGCCTGGCGGGACCGGGGTCGTCGCGTTAATCGTTTCCTCGTAATCGAGCATCGCGCAATAACAAATGACATGGTGGTTGCAGCCGATGTCGAAACGGATCGCCGCCTCCGCGGTCGACGGTCGGATCACCGTCCGTCGCGGAAGCGCCGCATAGCCGAGGCCCGACGGGACGCGCGGTACGATGTCCAGGATATAGTTGAATAGGCGATAGTCGGCGATCGTCTGGTCGAACAGCGTAACGAAGGCCTGATCGCCGGGGTGCGGCGACGCAAACAGGCAGGCGGAGACCCGCGCACTAAGCCCCGTGCGGGCCAGATCGAGGGTCAGATACGTGGCCAACGCCGAACCGAGGCTGTGCCCGACAACAGTCACCGGGCCGGTCGCGCCAGCCAATGCGACGACCGCCGGAGCGAGGGCGCCGAGCGCGGCCCCTGTCGGGTCGATCAGCTGCAGACTCGCGTAGACTCCCCAGAAACCCTGCTCGACCGTTATCGTGGGAGTTCCCGCCGGCAGCGCAGTCGCCGGCCTGTAGGGGATTCGGACAAATTCCGCATCCTCGATCCATTCGACGAACCCATCCGTGCCGCGGATAACGACAGCCAACTCGCCGGCAGCATCTCTCGCCGCAAATCCATAACAGGTCGCCGTCCCGGCCAGTTGCATCGGTCCAGCCACGCCCCGCCGCAGTACCGTGTCCGTGCCGGTGACATAGGCGACGACCTGCCATCCGGCCGCTGTCAGGCCCGCCGCCGGAGCCGGCGTCAACGAGTGCAGCTGCGCGCGGTACATGTCCATCGCATGCATAGCCAGAAGCCCATAAGCGGCGGCGGTTGTGTTGGTGAACGGCATCGCATGTCTCTCGCAGGTTGGGTGGTGGCAGGGGTTGCCTACAACGCGCTCCGTCGGCTGGAGCCGCCGCCGTCGATGGTGATGATCGAGCCGGTGGTGTAGCCGGATCTATCGGAGGCGAGGAAAGCAGCCATCCACCCGATCTCTTCGGGCTTGGCGGCGCGGCCAAAGGCCAACGGCTTCATGAACTCGGTCCAACGCTCGGCATCGCCGAAACGGTCCTGGGCGCGGGTGCGCATCAGGGTGACGAGGCGCTCGGTCATGACCGGGCCGGGATTGATGCCGAGAACGCGCAACCCGTCGCGCGGCGCGGTGCCGCCCATCGCCCGGGTGAACGCCATCAGCGAGGCATTACCCGACGATCCCGCGATGTAGTCGAAATCGGGGTTTTCGCCGGCCGCGCCAAGGATGTTGACGATGACCCCCTGTTTGCGCCCGCGCATCAGCGCATAAAAGCGCCGGGTCATGTTGATGTAGCCGAAGACTTTGAGGTCCCAGGCCTCGCGCCAGCGCGCTTCGTCGATCGCGTCGATATTGCCGCCGGGGATGGCGCCGGCGTTGTTGACCAGGATTTCGGTGTCGGCGCATTCGGCGGCAAGCTTGTCGACATTGCGGCTGTCGGAGAGGTCGAGCGGAAACACCCGCACCGCGACATTGTGCTTGGCGACGATCCCCGCCCGCGCCCCTTCGAGATCAGCCGCGGTGCGCGACACCAGCACGACGTCACACCCCTCCTCGGCCAATACCTTGGCGCAGGCCCGCCCGATCCCCTTCGAAGCGCCCGTCACCAGCGCCTTCTTGCCGCGCAATCCCAGCTCCATAGCGTCCCCCCTTTTCGAAGCTTCGGCATCCTAGCCGATCTTGCTCCAGGTCAACTCGTGCTTATTGTGAAAGAGGTGGCGCAGCTGCGAGCCCGGGATGGCGGCAAAGCGCCGGGCGATCTGGTGATCGGTCTCGCCCTGGAATTTGATCGTGCAAACAAAATTCCGGCAAATGCCGGCCCCGAGCCAGCGCTCGACCAATGCCAGCAGCCGCGCCGGATAGCACACGACATCCGAAAACAGCCAGTCGACCGGACCGATCGCGTTCGGATCGAGAGCAAAGGCGCTGTCGAGCCGGTGCTCGATGCCCGGCAGACCCGCGACCCGGGCCGCGAGCGGCGACTTGTCGACACTGATCACCCGCGCCTCCATCTGCTGCAACGCCCAGCTCCAGCCGCCGGGGCTGCTGCCGAGATCGAGGCAGATCTCTCCCGCCCCCGGCCGCCGGCCGATCACGGTCAGCGCCTCCCACAATTTCAGATAAGCGCGGCTCGGCGGCCCGGCATGGTCCTCGACAAAGCGAACCTCGCCGTTTGGAAACGGGCTCGAGCAATGCGGTGACGCCAGCACCGTTTCGGCATCGAGCAAGGTCCACGAGCCGAGCGGCGCCGTCGGCGCCGGCGTCCCGAAAACCAGGGGCCTGGCCGAAACCTTCGGCAATTTTTCCCGGATCAGCATCGCACGCCGGTGCAAAACCGGCGCATAAACCGCCCAATTGCGCTGGATGGCGCGCAATTTCGCCGCCGCATCGGAAATCGACTTGATCACGATCTCCCGCGGTTCGAGCCACACATTGGCCGCCCATGCCGCCGGCCGCGGCGCTCCCGCTGCGGTCAGGAGGCGGCGGTGTACGCGCTCGACCACCCCCAACTCCGCGGCGAGCTCGTCCGACATACCCCTCGGCGGCGAGATAGGTGGTAGCGAACCATCCGGTCAGCGTCGCATGCCGGGGCGGCGCTCGGCCCGCAGGTTCACGTTCGCGGCGCAGTCGATTGACTTGATTCGACTAGCCGGCTCAGGATCGCTGCGGCCTGGACACCGCACGCTGCTTCGCCGGCAGCATGGTCACGGACGGTGAGAGGATGGCGATGGACGGCGACGACATGGTCCGAGTTCCCGGTGGCACGTTCCGTATGGGGTCGGACAAGCATTATCCGGAAGAAGCGCCGGCCCACCAAGTCTGCGTCGATGCGTTCCGGATCAACCGCAATCCGGTCACCAACCGGCAATTCAAGGAATTCGTCCGAGCGACCGGCCACGTCACCTTTGCCGAGATCCCCCCCGACCCCAAGGATTATCCGGGCGCATTGCCGCACATGATTTATGCCGGATCGGTGGTATTCACACCGCCCGCGCACCCGATCGATCTGCGCGATTGGAGCCAGTGGTGGACCTTTCTGAAGGGAGCCGACTGGCGCCATCCCTATGGTCCGAAGAGCAATATCAATGGGCTCGATAACCATCCGGTGGTGCACGTTGCCTATGGCGATGCGCTCGCCTATGCCCGCTGGGCGGGGAAGGATCTCCCGACCGAGGCCGAGTGGGAATTCGCCGCGCGCGGCGGGCTTGACGGCGCCGAGTTCGCCTGGGGCAACGAATTCACCCCCGCCAGCAGACATATGGCCAACACCTGGCAGGGCGAGTTCCCGCGCCAGAACCTGGCGCGCGATGGGTTCGAGCGCACCTCGCCGGTAACTGCGTTCCCGGCGAACGGGTACGGCCTTTACGACATGATCGGCAATGTTTGGGAATGGACGGCCGACTGGTATTCGCCGAAGCATCCGGTCGAGGCGCCAAAGGCCTGCTGTATCCCGGAGAACCCGCGTGGCGGGCCCGAAGCGGCGAGCTACGATCCCCGCCAGCCCGACATCAAGATCCCGCGCAAGGTGCTCAAAGGCGGCTCGCATCTTTGCGCGCCCAATTACTGCCGCCGCTATCGCCCGGCTGCGCGCCATGCGGAACCGGTCGACACATCGACAAGCCATGTCGGCTTTCGCTGCGTCATCCGAGGTGAGCGAAGGCAATAAGTCGCGAATTTTCGTATTGGCGCTTCTCGAAAGAACCGACGGCGGCAAAAGCGCCAACGGACCCAGCGGGCGTAATGTCTTCCTTTCCGGAACGTTATGCCGTCGGCGACAGGGTGCTGAAGGAGGGTACGGTGCATTCCGCATTGCGAATTTTTGCCGCGGTAGCTATCGCCCTCCGCCTGCTGTTGATGCAGGCGGCGGCGCAACAGCCCGCGGTGCCACCGCAGCCGGTCGCGGCGCAGCAGCCGGAGCCGGCGAATCCGCCGGCGTTCAAACCGGAACAGCTCGACCAGCTCTCGCGCCGATCGCGCTCTATCCGGATGAGCTGATCGCCCAGATCCTGACCGCCGCCACCTATCCTCTCGAGATCGTCATGGCGGCGCGCTGGGTCGCGGACCCGAAGAATGCGGCGCTGACCGGCGATGCACTGGCAAAGGCCCTAGAAGGGCAAAGCTGGGACGCCAGCGTCAAATCGTTGGTGCCGTTTCCCAGCGTCCTCAAGATGATGTCTGACCAGCTCGACTGGACGCAACAGCTCGGTGACGCCTTTCTCAGCCAGGAGCAGGATTGCCTTGCCTCGGTGCAACGCCTGCGACGCAAGGCGCAAGCCGCGGGAACCCTGAAATCGACCCTGCAGCAAACGGTGACGGTCCAAGCCCCCGCAGCGCCGCCGAGCGGCGCGCCGGCAACGATGGCGCCCGTCACCGAGGAACCGATCATTGCAATCGCGCCTACCGATCCGCAGCAAGTCTATGTGCCTTACTATGATCCCGCTACGGCGTATGGCGCCTGGCCGTATCCGGATTATCAGCCATATGCCTTTCCGCCGCCGGTTGGTTACGGCATAGCCGCCGGCCTTGCGACCGGTCTTGCCTTTGGCGCCGGGGTCGCAGTCGTCGGCTCGCTGTGGGGCTGGGGGCGTCCCAATTGGGGCGGCGGCAACGTCACGATCAACTCGAACCAATTCAACCGCATCAACCTCAATCGCAACGTGGTTTCCGGCAACACGTGGCAGCACAACGCGGTACACCGCCAAGGCGTCGCTTATCGCGACACAGCGACCAGCCAGCGCTATGGCCGGGCGACGACCGGAGCCGCCGCCCGTGAGAATTATCGCGGGTACGCCGGACAGGGTGCGGGCGCCGCGGCGGGCCGAACCGGAGGCGTCGCAAGTGCCGCAGCGGCACGCCCCGCTACAACGCGCTCCGTCGGCTGGAGCCGCCGCCGTCGATGGTGATGATCGAGCCGGTGGTGTAGCCGGATCTATCGGAGGCGAGGAAAGCAGCCATCCACCCGATCTCTTCGGGCTTGGCGGCGCGGCCAAAGGCCAACGGCTTCATGAACTCGGTCCAACGCTCGGCATCGCCGAAACGGTCCTGGGCGCGGGTGCGCATCAGGGTGACGAGGCGCTCGGTCATGACCGGGCCGGGATTGATGCCGAGAACGCGCAACCCGTCGCGCGGCGCGGTGCCGCCCATCGCCCGGGTGAACGCCATCAGCGAGGCATTACCCGACGATCCCGCGATGTAGTCGAAATCGGGGTTTTCGCCGGCCGCGCCAAGGATGTTGACGATGACCCCCTGTTTGCGCCCGCGCATCAGCGCATAAAAGCGCCGGGTCATGTTGATGTAGCCGAAGACTTTGAGGTCCCAGGCCTCGCGCCAGCGCGCTTCGTCGATCGCGTCGATATTGCCGCCGGGGATGGCGCCGGCGTTGTTGACCAGGATTTCGGTGTCGGCGCATTCGGCGGCAAGCTTGTCGACATTGCGGCTGTCGGAGAGGTCGAGCGGAAACACCCGCACCGCGACATTGTGCTTGGCGACGATCCCCGCCCGCGCCCCTTCGAGATCAGCCGCGGTGCGCGACACCAGCACGACGTCACACCCCTCCTCGGCCAATACCTCGGCGCAGGCCCGCCCGATCCCCTTCGAAGCGCCCGTCACCAGCGCCTTCTTGCCGCGCAATCCCAGCTCCATAGCGTCCCCCCTTTTCGAAGCTTCGGCATCCTAGCCGATCTTGCTCCAGGTCAACTCGTGCTTATTGTGAAAGAGGTGGCGCAGCTGCGAGCCCGGGATGGCGGCAAAGCGCCGGGCGATCTGGTGATCGGTCTCGCCCTGGAATTTGATCGTGCAAACAAAATTCCGGCAAATGCCGGCCCCGAGCCAGCGCTCGACCAATGCCAGCAGCCGCGCCGGATAGCACACGACATCCGAAAACAGCCAGTCGACCGGACCGATCGCGTTCGGATCGAGAGCAAAGGCGCTGTCGAGCCGGTGCTCGATGCCCGGCAGACCCGCGACCCGGGCCGCGAGCGGCGACTTGTCGACACTGATCACCCGCGCCTCCATCTGCTGCAACGCCCAGCTCCAGCCGCCGGGGCTGCTGCCGAGATCGAGGCAGATCTCTCCCGCCCCCGGCCGCCGGCCGATCAGGGTCAGCGCCTCCCACAATTTCAGATAGGCGCGGCTCGGCGGCCCGGCATGGTCCTCGACAAAGCGAACCTCGCCGTTTGGAAACGGGCTCGAGCAATGCGGTGACGCCAGCACCGTTTCGGCATCGAGCAAGGTCCACGAGCCGAGCGGCGCCGTCGGCGCCGGCATCCCGAAAACCAGGGGCCTGGCCGAAACCTTCGGCAATTGTTCCCGGATCAGCATCGCACGCCGGTGCAAAACCGGCGCATAAACCGCCCAATTGCGCTGGATGGCGCGCAATTTCGCCGCCGCATCGGAAATCGACTTGATCACGATCTCCCGCGGTTCGAGCCACACATTGGCCGCCCATGCCGCCGGCCGCGGCGCTCCCGCTGCGGTCAGGAGGCGGCGGTGTACGCGCTCGACCACCCCCAACTCCGCGGCGAGCTCGTCGACATACCCGTCCGCGGCGAGATAGGCGGTAGCGAACCATCCGGTCAGCATTGCATGCCGGGGCGGCTCTCGGCACCCAGGTTCACGTTCCGGCGGCACTCGATTGACTTGATTCGACTGGCCGGCTCAGGATCGCTCGGCCTGGACACCGCATGTTGCTTCGCCCGCACAATGGTCACGGACGGTGAGAGGATGGCGATGGACGGCGACGACATGGTCCGGGTTCCCGGTGGCACGTTCCGTATGGGGTCGGACAAGCATTATCCGGAAGAAGCGCCGGCCCACCAGGTCAGCGTCGATGCGTTCCGGATCGACCGGCGTCCGGTCACCAACCGGCAATTCAAGGAATTCGTCCGAGCGACCGGCCACGTCACCTTTGCCGAGATCCCCCCCGACCCCAAGGATTATCCGGGCGCATTGCCGCACATGATTTATGCCGGCTCGCTGGTGTTCACACCGCCCGCGCACCCGGTCGATCTGCGCGATTGGAGCCAGTGGTGGACCTTTCTGAAGGGAGCCGACTGGCGCCATCCCTATGGCCCGAAGAGCAATATCAATGGGCTCGATAACCATCCGGTGGTGCACGTTGCCTATGGCGATGCGCTCGCCTATGCCCGCTGGGCGGGGAAGGATCTCCCGACCGAGGCCGAGTGGGAATTCGCCGCGCGCGGCGGGCTTGACGGCGCCGAGTTCGCCTGGGGCAACGAATTCACCCCCGCCAGCAGACATATGGCCAACACCTGGCAGGGCGAGTTCCCGCGCCAGAACCTGGCGCGCGATGGGTTCGAGCGCACCTCGCCGGTAACTGCGTTCCCGGCGAACGGGTACGGCCTTTACGACATGATCGGCAATGTTTGGGAATGGACGGCCGACTGGTATTCGCCGAAGCATCCGGTCGAGGCGCCAAAGGCCTGCTGTATCCCGGAGAACCCGCGTGGCGGGCCCGAAGCGGCGAGCTACGATCCCCGCCAGCCCGACATCAAGATCCCGCGCAAGGTGCTCAAAGGCGGCTCGCATCTTTGCGCGCCCAATTACTGCCGCCGCTATCGCCCGGCTGCGCGCCATGCGGAACCGGTCGACACATCGACAAGCCATGTCGGCTTTCGCTGCGTCATCCGAGGTGAGCGAAGGCAATAAGTCGCGAATTTTCGTATTGGCGCTTCTCGAAAGAACCGACGGCGGCAAAAGCGCCAACGGACCCAGCGGGCGTAATGTCTTCCTTTCCGGAACGTTATGCCGTCGGCGACAGGGTGCTGAAGGAGGGTACGGTGCATTCCGCATTGCGAATTTTTGCCGCGGTAGCTATCGCCCTCCGCCTGCTGTTGATGCAGGCGGCGGCGCAACAGCCCGCGGTGCCACCGCAGCCGGTCGCGGCGCAGCAGCCGGAGCCGGCGAATCCGCCGGCGTTCAAACCGGAACAGCTCGACCAGCTTCTCGCGCCGATCGCGCTCTATCCGGATGAGCTGATCGCCCAGATCCTGACCGCCGCCACCTATCCTCTCGAGATCGTCATGGCGGCGCGCTGGGTCGCGGACCCGAAGAATGCGGCGCTGACCGGCGATGCACTCGCAAAAGCGCTAGAAGGGCAAAGCTGGGACGCCAGCGTCAAATCGTTGGTGCCGTTTCCCAGCGTTCTCAAGATGATGTCCGACCAGCTCGACTGGACGCAACAGCTCGGTGATGCCTTTCTCAGCCAGGAGCAGGATTGCCTTGCCTCGGTGCAACGCCTGCGACGCAAGGCGCAAGCCGCGGGAACCTTGAAATCGACCCCGCAGCAAACGGTGACGGTCCAAGCCCCCGCAGCGCCGCCGAGCGGCGCGCCGGCAACGATGGCGCCCGTTAGCGAGGAACCGATCATTGCAATCGCGCCTACCGATCCGCAGCAAGTCTATGTGCCTTACTATGATCCCGCTACGGCGTATGGCGCCTGGCCATATCCGGATTATCAGCCATATGCCTTTCCGCCGCCGGTTGGTTACGGCATAGCCACCGGCCTTGCGACTGGTCTTGCCTTTGGCGCCGGGGTCGCGGTCGTCAGCTCGCTGTGGGGCTGGGGACGTCCCAATTGGGGCGGCGGCAACGTCACGATCAACTCGAACCAATACAACCGCATCAACCTCAATCGCAACGTGGTTTCCGGCAATACCTGGCAGCACAACGCGGTGCACCGCCAAGGCGTCGCTTATCGCGACACAGCGACCAGTCAGCGCTATGGCCGGGCGACGACCGGAGCCACCGCCCGCCAAAATTATCGCGGCTATGCGGGACAGGGGCGAGGCGCCGCAGCGGGCCGAACCGGAGGCGTCGCAGGTGCCGCAACGGCACGCCCCGCTGCACAGGCTCGCGTGGCGGCGGCTCGCCCGGCAGCGCAAAACCGCGTGGCGGCGGCGCGTCCCGCGGCGCAAAACCGTGTGGCGGCGGCGCGTCCGGGCGGACAAGGCCTTGCGGCGCGTCCCGGAGCCCAGACAGGCCGTCCCCAGGCTCTGGCGCAACATCCCAACATCGCCGCCTCGCGCAGCGCCGGAGCGGGCGCCGCCGCTCAGCGCTCGGCCTTCAATCCCGGCAACGGCGCCCAGACCCGCGCCTATGCCCAGCGCGGTGCGGCGAGCCGCCAGCAGGTTACGGGACGGGCCCAGGGCGGCGGCGTTCAACGGGCCGGCAGCGGAGGCGGCTTTCACGGTGGCGGTGGCCACGGCGGTGGGGGCGGGGCCCGCGGCGGTGGGGGCGGATTCCATGGCCGACGCTGAGGTCACCCCGAGCCGAGGAGGCGCCACGTGAATATCTTACGGTTCGCCCCTCGGGCGCTCGTCGCTCCAATGGGATTGTTTTTAGCCCTATGCCTTGCGACCGGGCTCGAATGGCCGGCTCTGGCCGCTCCCACTGCTTCGATACCTGTCCGGCAAACGAGCTTCTCTTCGCCGGAGGAGGCGCTGAAGGCGCTGATCGATGCCTTGAAAGGCAACAATCTCTCCGCCGTGGCCAAGATTTTTGGGCCCGGGATCGAGCCGATCCTCCATTCGGGCGACCCAGTCGCGGACAAAAATGCGCGGGAACGCTTCGTCGCCGCCGCCGATGAGCGGCACCATTTCGACGGATCGGGCAATACCCTCACCTTGGTCATCGGCAAAGATGACTGGCCATTTCCGATCCCGCTGAAGAAAGTCGACGATCATTGGCGGTTCGACACCGCGGCGGGAAAAGAAGAGATCCTTGATCGCCGCATCGGCCAGAACGAGCTGTCGACGATCCAGACGATGCTCGCTTATGTCGACGCCCAGCGCGATTTCGCCGATCTGCAGCGGCAGCAGAGCGGCACTGCCGAATACGCGCAGCACATCCTCAGCACTCCCGGCAAAAGGGACGGTCTCTACTGGCCCACGGCGGAGGGTCAGCCGCCGAGCCCTTTGGGCCCGCTGGTGGCTTCGGCGCGCGCCGCGGGTTATCGCCGGGGCGCGAAAGGGGAAGGGCCGACGCCTTATCACGGCTATTTCTTCAAGGTGCTGACCAGCCAAGGCCCAAACGCGCCGGGCGGTGCGGCCGATTACATCGTCAACGGCAAGATGATCGGCGGCTTCGCCCTCATCGCCTGGCCGGCGCGCTATGGCGATTCCGGCGTGATGACATTCATCGTCAATCACCAGGGGACGGTCTACCAGAAGAACCTCGGGCCGCAGACCGCTGAGATCGCCCGGGCCATTGATACCTTCGATCCCGACCCCAGCTGGCAAAGAGCCCAGCCCTGACCGCTTGGCATCCCCGTCTTTTTAGCCACACCGCAAACCTGCGTCTCGCCAGTTCATGATCCTCGGTCTCCTGCGAGAGTTGATCGATCTCGGTGTCGGTGTCTTCGGACTGGTTGTCTTTGCCGGGCTCGCATTGTCGGGTGAGATCGGCTTCCGAATCGGCCGCGGGCGAGCTCGCGCAGCGACGTCGCCTGACAGGGAGAGCGCCGGCGTCTCGACCCTGACAACCGGAATGCTGGGACTGTTGGCGTTCACACTGGCATTGACCATCGGCTTGGCACAGGATCGGTTCGAGGCGCGGCGCCATGCAACCCTCGACGAAGCCAACTCGATCGGCACCGCTTGGCTCCGCACACAGCTGGCCGGCCCGTCTGGAAAACCGATCGCGGCACTGATCGAGGATTACGCCCGCGGTCGGCTCGACTATCTCGTAGCGGCCAACCCGAATACGGCTGGCGAGGCGCTTGCGCGCACCAACACCTTGCAGACCGCGATCTGGCAGCGCAGCCTGACGGTATTGGCGGGAATGCCGCCGACATTGGCCTCTGCGCTGATCGCCTCCCTCAACGACATGTTCGACGCCAGCCTGGTACAGCGGTATGCGATGGAAGGCCGCGCGCCAACTGAGACGATGCTGATGTTACTCGGTGGCGCAACGCTCGCGGTCGGCGCGCTCGGCTATCAGATGGGGCTTTCCGGCCGACGGCAGCTTATCCTGGCCCTGCTCCTGCTGCTGATGGTCAGCAGCGCTATGGCGCTGATCATCGATTTCAACCGGCCGCGTCTTGGCTTCACCCAGATCAATCCGGCTCCGCTGGTCTGGACGATCCAAGGCTTCGCCCCCACTCCGCCACGCTGAGATAGCTCACGATGGCGCTTGGAGCGGGCCGAGCGGTTCGCGCCGCGATCGTCCGGCGAAGGAACTTGGCGCGCCTCGGCGCATTTGCCACAATCGCCTCATGCTCGATGATCCCGCCATCGCCGAACTCGCCCGGATGATCGACGAAGCGCGCCGCGTCGTCGTCTTTACCGGCGCCGGCATCAGCACCGAATCGGGCATTCCCGACTTCCGCAGCCCCGGCGGCATCTGGACGAAAATGGCGCCGATCGACTTCGCCGATTTTCTCGCTTCGGAGGAGGCGCGCCGTGAGACCTGGCGGCGGCGCTTTGCGATGGAGGAGACCTTTCGCGCCGCGGAGCCAAACCGCGGCCATCGCGCGGTCGCCGAACTGGTCCGCCGCGGCACCGCCGCCGCGGTCATTACTCAGAACATCGACGGGCTGCACCAGGCCTGCGGCATTGCCGATGACCGGGTTATCGAATTGCACGGCAACACGACCTATGCCCATTGCCTGGATTGCGCACGGCGCTACGAACTGGCGGCGCTGCGCCTTGCGTTCGAGCGCGACGAGGCCATCCCGCTTTGCGACGCCTGCGGCGGTTTCGTCAAGACCGCGACGATCTCGTTCGGCCAAGCGATGCCGCCCGCAGCGATGCAGCGCGCGCAGAGCGAAACCCTGGGCGCCGATCTGTTCATCGTCGCCGGTTCCTCGCTCGTGGTCTATCCCGCCGCCGCTTTCCCGGAACTGGCTCAACGCAACGGCGCAGCGCTGGTCATCGTCAATCGCGAGCCGACCGGGCTCGACGGCATCGCCGATCTCGTGCTCCACCGCGCCATCGGCGAAACCCTCGGCAGGGCGGTCGGGGTCGAGTAGGATCGACCGGCAGGGAGCGCGTCCATGGTGCATCGACCCGAGGTTGACGAAAGCGGCGAGCCCGGCCTGTCGACCTTTCGTCACGACTGCGGCAACCTTTTTGGCTGCGGCGACGAAAAGGGCACCGGCATCCTCCGCGAAGACATCAAGGACGCGGCATTCGACGCGCAGGCGGCGGACCGTCTGATGCACCTGGACGAATTGAACCAGGAGCGCGTGGACGATTTTCTAACGGCGCGCGGGCGCAAACGCCGCCAATTGCTTCGGGCGAGCAGCTTTTTGGGCGTGCTTGCCGCGGTCGGTCCGTGGTTCGATCGGCTCGCCCATGCTGCCGGGGGCGACGGTGCGGCGCCCGCTGCCGGCAGTAAAACCAACGGCCGTATCCATGTCGTCAACTCGACAAAGGAAACGGTGCGGCTCGGCGTGTTCGACGCGACCTTGCCGCCGATCCTCACGATCGAATCGGGCGACTGGGTCAGCTTTCCGAATACCTGGTCGCATTTCCTGAACGAATTGCAACCGGGGGTGCCGATCGACCGCCTGGCGGCGATGCGGGTCAGCAATCCCGGGCGCGGCCCCCATTCGATCATCGGCCCGATCGCGGTCAAGGACGCGGTGCCGGGTGACGTGGTCGAGATCCGCTACCGCCGGCTGCGCCCGGTCGCCTGGGGTGCGGTGTTCAACAATCCGTCGGCTTTGGGCACCGGGTTATTGCCGAAAGACTTCCCGCAGGGTCAGGTCAAATATGTCGATCTCGATCTAAAGCGGATGCAGGGCAAGTTCGCACCGGGCATCAACATCCCACTGACGCCGTTCCAAGGGACGCTCGGCGTCGCCCCGCCCGACGGATTTTTCCCGCCGCTAAGCCCCGGCGTCACCAATTCGGTGCCGCCCGGCCCGCATGGCGGCAACCTCGATCTCAGGGAGCTGACCGAAGGCTCGATCCTCTACCTCCCGGTCTGGAAGCCGGGCGCGCTGATCTACACCGGCGACTCGCATGCCGTGCAGGGTGACGGCGAGATCAGCCTGACCGCGCTTGAGACCAGCATGCAGGAGGTGCTGATCCAAGTCGTCCTGCACAAGCAGAAGAATTTTCATTGGCCGGTGGCCGAAACCTCGTCCCATTGGATCACAGTCGGCCTCGACAAAGACCTCAACGCGGCGATGACATTGGCGGCACGCAATGCGATCGGTTTTCTGGCCACGCGGGCAAAGCTGACGCCGCTCGATGCCTATGCGCTGTGCAGCATCGCCGTCAGCTTTCGCGTGACCCAGGTCGTCGACATCATGCGCGGGGTCCACGCAATGATACCGAAGAGCCTGTTCGCCGGTGAGCTGCGCCGGCAGATCGCCGTCGTCTAGCCCGCGACTGCGTCTGCGGCGTCGCCGCCGACCGACGGTACGGCTGCAATATCAGAGGGAGGAAGTCCGATGAGACTCGAAGGCAAGGTCGCGCTGATCACCGGGGGCGCATCCGGCATGGGCGCCAGCATGGCTCGGATCTTCGCCGGCGAGGGCGCCAAGGTCGTCGCCGCCGATATGCTCGAAGACGAAGGCAAGCGGGTCGTCGCCGACATCACTAAAGCCAACGGTGCCGCGATGTTCCACCGGCTTGACGTCAGCAGCGAAGCGGAATGGAAGGCGACAGTCGAGGCTACCCTCGCCGAATACGGCAAGCTCGACATACTGGTCAACGATGCCGGCTTGAGCGGCAGCGCGGTCGCGGATTTGTTCGACACCGCGGCCTGGGATCGGCTGATGGCGGTCAATGCGCGCGGCGTCTTTCTCGGCATGAAATTCGCTATTCCCTTAATGAAGGCGCAGGGCGGCGGCTCGATCGTCAACATCTCGTCGATCTCCGGCATCACCGGCCAGCACGGCGTCCATGTCGCCTACAACGCCTCGAAGGGCGCGGTCCGCACCCTAACCAAGGCCGCGGCGGTACAGCACGGCGCCGACAACATCCGCGTCAATTCAGTGCATCCGGGATTGATGCCGCCGATGCGCTCGTCAGGGCGCACCGCCGACCCCGAGGTTCGCGCGAAAATGCTGCGCCAGGTGCCGATGGGCCGCGCCGGGCGGGTCGAGGAGGTGGCCAACGCCGTCCTCTTTCTCGCCTCGGACGAAGCCTCCTACATCACCGGCGCCGAGCTCTGGGTCGACGGCGGCTATCTCGCGACCTAGATTATTGAAATTGATCAGATAATCGCTGCGAGCCGGTCACGTCGCGGCCGTCGTCGCCGCTCGATCTTGATGACGTTGGCGCCCCAATCGGCGAGCTGGCGCACCGCGGTCGGTCCGGCGCGGGCATGGGTCAGGTCGAAGACGGTAAATTTCGACAGCGGCAGGGTTCCAATGCTCGCGTATGCGGCCCTTTCTTAGTCAGATCATTCGCCGGCCGCCATCCCAACACGGAACGACAGGATCCGTGAACAGCGCCGCGGCTAGTGGTATGATTTTGACATTTGGTACCCCACTTTTTTTCCGTCATGCCCGCGAAAGCGGGCACCCAGGGCGGCCTCTGCGGGGCCGACGAGAAAGAAAAGATGGGAATCATCTGTTCGGTTCGTACCACTAGTTCCGACGACAAATTTCGCCCCTCCGGTGCATCGCGGTCAAGCTATGTACCGAGGTCCGCCAGCCCATTCGCGGCAACCTGCTATTCCCGTTCGGGCGGCGGCTTTCAGGAAAACTCATCGTCGTATCTTACGGAAACTCTAGCCAATCAAGAAATCGGCTCGAAGAAAATCTCCGGATTCTTAAATTTCGCAACACGCCAGACCGGGGCGGATTTCGGGAACGGTGCTCCGTTACGGAAATCACTTGGCCTGGGGAATGACGGCTGTTTAGCGTCTCTGGTGTAAACTGAATGGTACAGACGGATGCTTCAGGGGTTCGCAATGGCAGGATCGTTGGACGGGAAAGTGGCGCTGGTGACTGGGGGAAGTTCGGGCTTCGGTCGTGCAACGTCGCTCGCATTTGCTAGGGAAGGAGCCAAGGTCGTCATCGGCAATCGTGGGGTTGCAGGCGGGGAAGAAACCGTCCGGATGATCCAAAGCCTCGGCGGCGACGCCAAGTTTGTGAAGACCGATGTGTCGATTGCCAAAGAGGTCGAAGCCCTGGTTGCGCAAACTGTCGAGATCTACGGCGCGCTCCACTGTGCGTTTAACAACGCGGGCATTCTCGGGGCGCTGGCTCCTACAGCAGACTGCACCGAGGAGAATTGGGGGCGTGTACTAGACGTCAACCTCACAGGCATATGGGTGAGTATGAAATATGAGCTGCAACAGATGCGCAGACAGCCAGGCGGAGTGATTGTGAACAACTCCAGCGCAGTGGGGCTCGTCGGCAATCAAAACTACCCGGCCTATGTTGCGAGCAAACATGGCGTCGTAGGACTAACGAGAGCAGCGGCTCTAGAATATGCCACGGCCGGAATCAGGATTAATGCCGTTTGTCCGGCGAGTACTCGCACGCCAGAGTGGGAGCGCGTCTACGGTGGCAGCCCCGCGCGCTTGACAGAGATGGAGGCGCGGGCGACGGCGCGGATACCCCTCGGACGGTTGGGCAGACCAGAAGAGGTAGCCGAGGCGGTTGTGTGGCTGTGCTCGGATGCGGCCTCGTTTGTTACAGGGCACGCTATGGCAGTGGACGGAGGATTTGTGGCGCAGTAACGCCCGTCTATCGATGGCACTCGTTCATGACCGAGTAAGCGTGCTAATTCAGGGTTTGCCCTGGTAGTTTGGCAAAAGCCGTCCCACGACGACAAATTCTCCAGCTGTCCAGGCGAAGTTGTGCTCCTGACCAGGCATTCGTCGGGCGTGCAGCGAGCAGGGGAAGTCAGGTCAAGTTTCGACTCCGATCGCATGGCGGAATCGATTCTTGAGCAGCACACCGTCGCGCGGCGGTAGAACACGGGGCGGCTCGTCGGCGCGGATCGCGACCCGGGCGAACAGGGTCGTTGCAGCCTTTTTGATCCGGCCGGCGAAGTCGCGCAGCCCCAACTCGTCGCTGATGTCAAAGGTTTCCTTGATGCCGCAGGCGCGGGCGACGCCGATCAGTTCGACTGCCGCATCGGTGTGGCTCGCCTGCATGCCAGTCTCGCCGTAATGGCCGTTGTCGAAGACCGCGATCGCCAGGTTCGGCGGGCGCTGCACGCCTATGGTTGCAAGCGCCCCCAGCCCCATCAGCATTTCACCGTCGCCGGTGATGACGAGGATGCGACGGTCCGGCTGCGCCAGGGCGAGACCGAGCCCGACCATCGCGGCGGCTCCCATCGCCCCCCACAGATAGAAATTATGCGCGTCATCGCCGATCGAGGCGGCGTCCCAGCTGGTCGAGCCGAGCCCGGTCACCACCAGCAGATCGCCGCGCTCTTCGAGTAACGCGCGGATTGCGGCGCGGCGGTCGAGGCGGCGGTCGTTGCCGATCATTTGACCCACCGTTTGGCGCCGATCAGCCTCTGCGACAGCAGCACCGCGGTCGCAAGATCGCCGTTGTAGGCAGTGTCGAGCGCGGCGGCGACGGTCTCGGCGGCGTCTTCCGCGCGCTCGACGCGATAGACCAGCACATCCATCAGCTCCAGCGCCGCCTGGGTTTTGGTCCCCATCGGCACCTGCCACGGGTTGAACTCGGCCCATTCGCCGCGCATCGTCACCAGCATGACCAGCGGAAACCGGCAGTTCTTGGTCAGCGACAGCATATTGATGCAATTGCCGACGCCGCTTGACTGCATCAGCAATGCCGCACGCTCGCCGCCGAGCCAAGCGCCGGCAGCCAATGCCACGCCTTCTTCCTCGCTGGTCAGCGGCACCGCGCGGATGTCGCCATCATCGCGGCACAGCTCGATCAGCCGCGCATGTCCGGCATCCGGCACATAGCCTACCTGCCGGATCTCGGCCGCCTTCAGCGCCGCGAAGATTTCGTCGCGCCAATCCGGCGTTTCCACCGCTGCGGGTTCGCTCAATTTCCGACCTCTCTCGCCCGGACGCATCCTAGCACCAACCGGCGCGGCGGGATCGAAATCATCAAAGGCGTGTTTGCACCACATAGGCGCGATCGCCAAACGGTCGATAGGTCAGATCGTTAGCCGTTAGCGCCCGTAATTTGCGGGCTCGTGATCGACCTCGGGTCGTGGGTCAAGCCCGCTGACGACAGCCATTAAACTTTAATAGGAGGTAAGTGATGAAAGTGATTGGTGCGCTCGTGCTCGTTTCGGGCCTTTCGAGCCTTGCCGCGTGCAGTCCAAATCCGGTAGCGAATACGACTACGGGCGGCCTGGGTGGAGCTGCAACCGGCGCTGCTATTGGATGCGTGGCGACGATACCCATCGGTTGCGCCCCCGGTGCAGCAGTCGGAGCGGCGATCGGCGGCGGCGTAGGCGCTGCCGGGGGCCTCGCCTCGACAACGCCGCCTCCGCCGCCCGCGCAGGCTTACGCGCCGCCTCCACCGCCCCCGCCGCCCACTGCGCCGCCTCCTCCGGCATACGTGCCCGCGCAGCCTTACGGTCCGGCACCGGGTGGCTGAGGCCGCTGTTAGGCGACGAGCCCCGGCATCGGCGGCACGCCGCCGCTGTCGGGGAACACCTGGGCGGCAAGGGCGCGCTCGCTGACGCCGAGGTGGTCCTTGAGAAGCCCCTTCAGCATGGCGCGCAAATCGGTCGTCGGCTTCAGATCACGGCGCTGGTAGAGATCAGCGTCTTTGAGGCCCGGCCAATCGGCGACGACGCGGCCACCCTTTACCGCGCCGCCGGCAAGCAGGGCCATCGTCGCGGTCCCATGGTCGGTGCCGCCATTACCGTTCATGTGCGCCGTGCGGCCGAACTCGGTGATTGCGACAACGACCGTTTCGCGCCAAGCATCGCCCATATTGGCCGCAATCGCCGCCATCGCGTCGTCGAGTGCGGCCAACAGGGCAGTGAGCCGGCCCTTGACCGGGCCTTCGTTGACATGGGTGTCCCAGCCGTCGAAGACGATCGCGCCGACGCGCGGCCCGTCCGTCCGGGCGAGGAACTTCGCCGCCGTGCCGGCAGCCTCGGCGAAATAGGCGCGCACCCCGGCAATACCGCCCGGCTGGACGACAGGGCTGCCATTCGGCGGCGCCTGGTCGATGCCGCCGGCATGTGCAATCGCGGCGATCCCGATACGCTCCTCGAGCGCCCGGGCGAAGACCGGGTCGCTATGGCGATAGAGATCGAGCAGCCGCAACGTCGTCTCGTCGCTGACCGGTGGCAGTCGCGGCGGCTCCCACGACAGCACCGGCGCGGGACCGCGAATGATCAGCGGAGTTACCGGCCCGATCGCCAGGGCCTGGTTCGAGCGTGGATCGGCCGATCGCTCCGGCTCCAATGATGAGAGGGCGCGGTTGAGCCACCCGGTATCCACCGCTCCCGGCTTGGTGGCGCCGGTCTGCAAGACGTCCTGCCCATCGAAGTGCGAGCGGTCGCGATAGGGCGTCGCCACCGCATGCACGATCGTCGCGTTCCCGTGACGATAGAACTCATGCAGGCTTGGCATCGCCGGGTTAAGTGCGAACAGGTTGTCCAGCCGCAAACCCGGCGACGGCCCGTCTAAAGAATTGTCTAAAGTAAGGGCATCCGCGCCGCGCAAATCGCGCCATTGCGGATCGCCCACCGGCGCCACAATGGCAAGCCCGTCGAGCGCACCGCGCAACACGATCGTAAGCAACCGCGGGTCGCGGCCTTCCGCGCGTGCGAGGCGCGGGAACTTGGACCAGGCGAATAGAACACCGGAGCCAACCAGCAGCGCGCGACGGGTTGGAGAAGGAAAAGGCGGCATCATCAGGTCACCGGCGGAGGAATTCGGGAGCCATCAGCGCGAAGGTCAGCCCTTGCGGCCGGCTTTCGGCGCGCGCGATCGCCTGGCGCGTCTCGACCGAGGCAAGCGGACCGAGCGCGGTATCCATGACGGCCGCCGGATCGAGAGATGGCCCGAGGCGCTGGGCAAACGTGTTGGCGATCTCGAGACGTTCCGCTAGGCCGTCGAGCCAGGAAGCATTGTCGTCGGGAAAGCCTTTGGGCGCGGGCGGTCGCCACAGCGGCTCTCCGAGCAGCGCCTCTGCCGCGACGAAGCGGCGAATGTCGCCTGCTTGTCCGGTGGCGCGCAACGCCGCGACCAGCCATTCGCCAGGGCGCTTCAGCTTGGCGCGCTGCGGCATCCAGGCTTCGGGGGCGGCGATCAGCGCTCTCGCGACTTCTTTGAGGTCGCCGTCGGTGTCGCGAAAGCATCGCGCGAGGCGGTCGATCAGCCGAGCCGGCGGATCGTCGGCCACGAAATGGGTCGCCAGCTTTGTCGCAACGTGCGTCGCGGTGGCGGGGTGGAGCGCCAAGTCGGAAAGCACCGCACGCCCTTGCGCGACACCGTTGTCGGGGTAGATTTTGCCGAGGACCGTCTCTGCGCCTGGCTCGTGCGCGCGGGGGATGTAGACAAACTGTCCGCCGATGTCGGGGTCGCTGACGGGATTGCGGAGGGTCCATCCGGTCAGCGCCTTGGCGAAACTGATCACGTCGGCTTGCGTATAGCCGGTGCGCACGCCGAGGGTGTGCAACTCCAGGATCTCGCGCGCGAAATTCTCGTTGAGGCCCTTGCCGCGATTGATGCCGGCGACCGAGTTGGGCCCGATCGACAGGGCATTGTTCAGATAAATCAGCATCGCCGGGTGGCTCTCCGCGGCGAGCAGCATGTCGACGAACCGGCCCAGCACATGAGGGCGAATCGCCTCGCGCTCGTAGCCTCCCGCCATTACCGAAGTGTCGAGGCTGACGCAGAAATGATTCGACCAGAACCACACCAGCCGCTCGACAAAGCCGATCTCGGCCCCACGCGCTGCAGTCGATCCGAGCCTTGGCCTCAGCGAGAAAATTCCTTCGTGGCAGCGGTTCCTGGTCGGGCTCGCCGGGCGTTGATTTCTCGGCCTTATCACTCACGGGTTCCATACCCGGATTACCCGCCCCGGCGGGAAGCGCAGCGAACTTCGCCTGCGCCGCACGTGCGGCGCGGAATTCGAACACCGCGCGAAATGCGGCGTCGCTGCTCAAAAGCCCGGGATCAACGATCTGCCCGCCGTTCGGCCGGTCGAGTTCGGCCGCGAGCGCCCCCTGCGGGTCGGAGGCGATCAGCGCAATCGCCTCGGCGCGCGGGCCGAACCCGAACCGATGCAGTGCTAGAGCCGCCTTGTCCGCATCCCGCATCATTGCCGTCGCTTAGTCGAGTAATACGGGGTTTCAGATTGTGCGCTTGCAGCGGGTCGAAATATCCCCGCGCTTCTCGACAATAGCCTACGTGATCGTTGACCTAGGCGAGCCGTAAACCCGCGGCCAGTCTTGCGTCTGCCCGGTCTGCGCCCGATAGTCCAGCGATGATAGTGGGGTACACGGAGGGAGGAATGCAGATCCGCGACGGTTTTGTCGGGACGGTCGGGAATACGCCGCTGATCAAGTTGCGGCGGGCCTCCGAGATGACCGGGTGCACGATCCTCGGCAAGGCCGAATTCTTGAACCCCGGCGGCTCGGTTAAGGACCGCGCGGCACTGGCGATCATCACCGATGCCGAGGAGCGCGGCCTGCTGCGGCCGGGCGGGGTCATCGTCGAAGGGACCGCCGGCAATACCGGGATCGGGCTGGCGCTGGTCGGCAACGCCCGCGGCTACCGCACGGTCATCGTCATGCCCGAGACGCAGAGCCAGGAAAAGAAGGACATGCTGCTCTTGTGCGGCGCCGATCTGCGGCTCGTCCCCGCCGTGCCCTATGCCAATCCGATGCATTACGCGCGTTATTCCGGGCGGCTCGCCGAGGAAATCGCGGCGAGCGAGCCGAATGGCGCCATCTGGGCCAACCAGTTCGACAACCTCGCCAACCGCCGCGGCCATTACCAGACGACCGGCCCCGAGATCTGGGACCAGACCGAGGGCAAGGTCGACGGCTTCACCTGCTCCGTCGGCACCGGCGGCACCCTCTCGGGCGTCGGCATCGCCCTTAAGGAACGCAACCCCAAGGTCCAGATCTGTCTGTCCGATTGCATGGGGTCCGGGATCTACAACTGGTATGCGCGGCATGAGTGGAAGCCGGAGGGCAGCTCGATCACAGAAGGCATCGGCAACAATCATGAAACCGGAAACCTCGAGGGCTTTGCGCCGGATGGGCAGTTCCAGATCACCGACGCCGAAATGCTGCCGGTGCTGTTCGACCTCGTCATCGAAGAGGGGCTGGTGCTCGGCGGCTCGACCGGGATCAATGTGTGCGGTGCGATCCACTTGGCCCGCGAACTCGGCCCCGGGCACACGATCGTGACGATCCTCGCCAATTCCGGCACCCGCTATCAGTCGAAATTATTCAACCCGGCATTCCTGAAGGAGCGCGAGCTTCCGGTCCCGCAATGGCTGGAGACGGCAAAATGACTGAGCTGTTGTTTCGCGATGACGGCTACCTGCGCTCCTGTGCAGCGCGGGTGGTCGGCGTCGATGGACGGGGCATCCGGCTCGACCGCACGGTGTTTTATCCGACTGGCGGCGGGCAGCCCGGAGACAGCGGGATGCTGCGCCTGCAGTCGGGGGAGACGATCGCAATTGTCGACGCAATCAAGGGCGACGCACCCGACGAAGTGATCCATGTTCCCGCTGCGGGCGCCGCTTTGCCCGAGCCGGGCGTCGAGCTCATCGCCGAGATCGACTGGGAGCGGCGGCATCGGCTGATGCGCATGCACACCTGTCTGCATCTGTTGTGCAGCATCGTTCCCGGGGCGGTGACCGGCGGCCAGGTGTCGGACGGCAGGGGCCGGCTCGATTTCGACGTGCCGGGGTCGAGCCTCGACAAGGAGGCGCTCGCAGCCCGCCTCAATGCGCTGATAGCCGAAGCCCACCGGGCAGGCCCGCGTTGGATCACCGATGACGAACTCGCTGCCCAGCCCGAGTTGATCCGCACGATGTCGGTCAAGCCGCCGACCGGCATGGGCCGGGTGCGGCTGATGGAGATTCCGGGCGTCGATCTGCAGCCTTGCGGCGGGACCCACGTGCGGAACACCGCCGAGATCGGCCCGATCGCGGTAACCAAGATCGAAAACAAAGGCCGGCAGAACCGCCGCGTCATCGTCGCCTTTGCCGATTGAGGCCAGGAAAAGGATCGAGAACCACATGCCCTACGCCCACCCCGAGGCGCTGGTCACCACCGAGTGGCTCGCCGCCCATTTCGATGACCCGCATGTGCGGTTGGTCGACTGTTCGTTCAAATTACCCGGTATCACCCCGACCGCTCGGGCGGATTACGACAAGGGCCACATTCCGGGTGCGGTATTCTTCGACATCGACGACATCGCGCAGCCCGGCACTAGTCTGCCGCACATGATCCCGTCGCCCGATCTGTTCGCGCAAAAGATCGGCGCGCTCGGCATCGGCGACGACGACCGGGTAGTCGTCTATGACAGCAACGGCCTATCCTCGGCGGGGCGAGCGTGGTGGATGCTGCGCCTGTTCGGTCATCACAATGTGGCCCTGCTCGACGGTGGGCTGCCGAAATGGAAGGCAGAGGGGCGGCCGGTCGTGACCGCGGTCCCGAGCCCGGCGCCGCGCCATTTCACCGCGCGGTTCGAGCCGGCACTGGTCCGCGACAAGGCGGCGGTGCGTGACAACCTCGCGACCCGGCGCGAGCAGGTCGTCGATGCCCGTGCCACCGGCCGTTTCGACGGCTCCACCGCGGAAGTCCGGCCCGGCCTGCGTAGCGGTCACATCCCGGATAGCCGCAGCCTGCCGTATGAGCAGGTGACCGACCCTGCCACCAGGCAATTGCGCAGCGCCGAGCAGTTGACGGTTTTGTTCCGCGATGCCGGCGTCGCTCTCGACCGGCCGATCGTGACCAGCTGCGGGTCGGGTGTTACTGCTTGCGCACTCGCTTTCGCCCTGCATTTGATCGGGCATCCGGGGGCAGCGGTTTATGACGGGTCGTGGTCCGAATGGGGCCTGCCCGGCGACACGCCGGTCGAGACCGGCCCGGCCGGAAAGGCCTAAGCCGGTGCTGTTGCACGACACGATCACCTATCTCGAGATGCTGGCGCGCCCGACATCGGGGCGAGCGCCGACGCCGAGCGGCAAGCTCGCGTTGATGCGGGCCGAGAGCTGCACGGTCTCATTCTACCGCTACATCTACGACGCGGTCGGCGAGCCTTGGCTGTGGTTCGAGCGAAAGCTGTTCGGCGATGCGGCCTTGGTCCAGCTGATCACCAAGCCGACGATCGAGATTTTCGTCCTCTATGTAGGCGGTGTGCCGGCCGGTTTTTTCGAGCTCGACGCCGCCGAGAAGCGCGAGACCAAGCTGTGTTATTTCGGGCTGGTCCCCGATTTTATTGGCCGCGGCTTCGGCGCTTATATGTTGCAGGCGGCGATCGACCGGGCCTGGACCGCGCGGCCGATCGACCGCTTGTGGCTGCACACCTCGACCTACGATCACCCGAATGCCTTACGCGTTTACCAGCGCGCGGGTTTTGTCGTCTATGCCCGCCGCCCGGTGTCGTTCGAGGACCCGCGGCTGCACGGCATCCTGCCGCGCACTGTGCGCCACCGCCTGTTGCCGCCGCTCGACGAGATCTAGCCGGGACCAGGAAACCGATCATTGCAGCTGCAAGGCAAATCGCTCGAGCGGCTCTCGTCAAAATTAACCCCGCGCGGTTAGCTCGACCTGGCAGCGCTGGATTTCTCAAGCTTGACGATGCCCTGTGAAGACATGAACTGTAAATCCTTGGAGGCGTCGGCGACGGGAAGGTTCCACATGAGCGCACGCAAGCGCCTTCCGGTATGCTTAGCCCTCGCGCTTAGCATCGGCTATGCCACTCCCGTCATAGCGCAATCGGCGGTCGGCGCACCGGCTTCGACAGTGTTCAAGTTTTCGGCGCCGATACCGCCGGACGTCGCGTCCCCCGATAAGGTCGAGACGCTTTCAGGCACGCCGACGCCACCCAAAATCCACGAGCTGTTGACCCTGCTCGCCGATCCCAAGAACTATCAGGTGTTGACCTTGCTGGCCGATCCCAAGGTCAAGGAGTGGCTCGAAGAGCAGGGCGAGGCAAAGACCGCGGCGGGAAGGGCGCAGCAGACCGACAATTCGGTCGCGGGCTACTTAAATTCCCGGGCTGGCGCGATCCACGCGCAGGTCCTTGCGCTCGCACGCGCCATCCCCGATCTGCCCAACCAGTTCGCACGAGCAGCGAGCCGCGTCACCGCGACCCACCGTGAATATGGGGGGTATTGGGCCCTCGTCAGACTTGCTGTCTTGGTGGCGTGTGGCTTTGGCGCCGAATGGCTGTTCAGGAAAATCACGAACAGAACGCGGCTCCACATTGACGCGCTCCCTATGAAGACCGTCAACGATCGCCTGCGTCTCGTCGCTGTGCGCTTCGCCTTGGCGCTCGGCGTGGTGGCGGCCTTCGCACTCGGGAGCGTCGGCCCGTTCCTGACCCTCGACTGGAATCCAGCCCGTCGCGAGATGTATTTGGGCTGGCTGATCGCCTTTGTCGCCATCCGGGTCGCGGCCGCCATCGGCGATTTGCTGTTGGCCCCCGCTCAAGAGCGTTTCCGGATTATTCCGGCAGATACGGCGGCTGCTCGGTTCTGGCGCCGGCGCCTCGCCGCGTTCGTGGGCTGGTTTGCGCTCCTATGGGTAATCGTCCAGGAGTGCGGCACCCTCGGTTTCTCATCCGACGGACTCCAACTCGTCGGCTACACGCTTGGCTTGGGTCTCCTCGCCGTAGGTCTGGAAGTGGTTTGGCGCAGGCCTATCGCGCCCCGCGAGGTCGCGGAAGCACACATCGCGGAAACGCGCTGTTTCGGCCAGCGTGGGCGCAACGCGGTGCTGTCGATCGGCATCGTCCTGATGTGGATACTCTGGGTCACGGCGCCGGGCATAATGAGCGTGGAGCCGGTGTTCTGGCTCGTTTTCGTCATCATCATGCTGCCGCCCGCCATCCTCGTGACGCGGCGCACGGTCGAGCATTTGCTTAGACCCCCCGGTTCGTCCCAGATTGACGGTCCGCCCACCTTCATCGCCGTAAGTCTGGAACACGGCATTCAGGCGGTCTTGATTATTGGCGCGGTAGCAGTACTCGCGCGGGGTTGGGGCGTCGATCTCGTGCACCTCGCCAGCCAGGACACGCTGTTCGCCCGCATTGTCCACGGCGTGCTGAGCGCCGTCATCATCTTGCTTGTAGCCGACGTCCTGTGGCAGGCGGCGAAGGCGGCGATCGATCGCAAGCTCGCCGAAGCTGCCGATCTCGGCCAGCCAAACACCGAGGAGGCGCGACGGCGGGCTCGGATACGAACGCTACTGCCGATTTTCCGCAATATTCTGTTCTTCGTCGTCGTCGCCGTCGCGGCGATGATGGCGCTGGCGGCGATGGGCGTCGAGATCGGCCCGCTGATCGCCGGCGCCGGCGTCGTCGGCGTCGCCATCGGTTTCGGCGCGCAGACCTTCGTTCGCGACGTCATCGCCGGTATGTTCTACCTGCTCGACGACGCTTTCCGGGTCGGCGAGTACATCCAGGCCGGCAGCTACAAGGGCACCGTCGAAGGCTTCAGCATCCGCTCGGTAAAGCTGCGGCACCACCGCGGCCCAATCTACACGGTTCCGTTCGGCCTGTTGGGTGCGGTTCAAAATCAGAGCCGCGACTGGGTCATCGACAAACTGATGGTCGGCATCACCTATGACAGCGACCTCGAACGGGCCCGCCGGCTGATCAAGCAGATCGGGCTCGACCTGGCCAAAGATCCCGAATTGGGGCCACTGATCATCGAGCCGTTGAAGATGCAGGGCGTCGAGAATTTCGGCGATTTCGCGGTCCAGATCCGCGCGAAGATGATGACAGTGCCGGGCGAGCAATTTGTCATCCGGCGCAAGGCCTATGCGATGATCAAAAAGGCGTTCGACGAGAACGGCATCAAATTCGCGTTCCCCACCGTCCAGCTCGCTGGTGAAGGCGACCCCTCCTCCGCCGCCATCGCGCAACGCGCGCTGGAACTGACCCAGCCCGCGGCGGCGTGACCAGAACAGGACAGAGGAGCAGAAGCAAATTTCCGTGGAATGAGGAAGCATCTCCCGGAGCTTTTCGAGCCGTCAGTGCTATCCCCGCCGGGCCTCCGCTGGCTCGAAATGCGCGATATCGGCGCCGACAGCGCCGGACCGCGCCGCCGCCGGCATGCTTTCGACATGCAAGGTGCGCGTCGGAAACGCGAACTCGACCCCGAGTTCCTTGGCGAGGTCCATGATCTTTAACAGGACGTCTTCGCGCTCCCTGAGCTCGGCGGCATAGTCCGGTACGATCAGGTAGAAGATGACCAGGACATTGAGACTGCTCTCGCCGAAATCGTTGAAACGCACGTGAAAATTGTCCTTGTTCGTCATCGGATGATCACCAATCAGCTGTCTGATGCCGACGGCGAGAGCCTCTAGCTTGTCGTGCGTCGTGTCGTAGGTGACCTGCACCAACAGGCGCTGGCGAAACATTGTGCGCATTGTCAGGTTCTCGACCGTAGCGTTGACGATTGTGTCATTGGGGATCGAGATCAGCGAATTATCCGCGGTGCGGATGCGGGTGCTGCGATAGCCAACATCTTCGACCACGCCCTCACTGCTGCTGAGCCGGATCCGATGCCCGACGCGAAACGGTTTCTCGAACATGATCAGCACCGAACCAAACAGGTTCGCCAGGCTGTCGCGGGCCGCGAGGGCAACGGCGAGGCCGCCGACGCCCAGGCCGGCAAGCATCGAATAGGCCGGAAACCCCAGCTCGTCGCCGGCCCGCATCAACAGCCCAATCGCTATTACGATGCCGACGAAGCGCACGCCGAGCCTGATCAGCTGGCTGTCCAAGCTTTGCGGCCTCAGGCGTTCCGACGCCACAACCAATTCGCCTAGGATGCCGGCGCCAATCAGGGACAACCATGCGGCACTCACATACAACGTAATCGTCTGGACGAAGGCAATGACCACCAGCGGGCTGCCGCTGATGCGTAGAATCTTGCAAATCAACGGACCCAGGACCCCGGCCAGAAGAATGATCGCGAGCGGGGTCAACAGCGAATGCCAGCCTGGTGCTGCGCCATCTTCTCTTCGTTGAGCAAGGCGGCGCGCCAGGCGATAGACGCCAAACACACACAGCAAGCCGACGAGAAACCCGAACACGAACCCAAACCACTGCCATAGGGTAACACCGGCGATCTGCGCCTTGGCCCAGACCGGCAGGCTTAGCATCCAGCGAGTTGGTATGATGGCTTCCAGGCCGATCGGCGAACTGGTAAAGGCCCCATAGATCGTCGTCGTCCTGTTTGAACTCAGCGCACGATAGGCATCGGCTGCCTGCTTTGCCGGACTGGGCTTGTAAGGCAGGTCCTTTACCGCTTCATAGAAGGCGGGGAGCTGGTCGACCGTATCGGCGGATACCAGCCACTCTCCGGCGCGCGGGCCGTTCTCGATCAGAACGATATCGATCTCGGTGTTCGGCAGCCGCCATCGTTTGGCCGAAGACCGCGCGATTGCATCCCGATCCGGAATGGCGTCAAAGGCAGGAAGATCGATGCGGTCGAGGATTTCCTTCAGCTGAAGCGCTCGCTCGATGGCGACAGTGTCCCTAAGAACGGGTGAAATCCGCGACGTGTCGAGAAATTGGACGGCCTTTGTTCCATTTGAAAGGATCTCGAATTGCCGCTTGCGTTCTTCCGCGCTGAGATAGAGGCGGTTGGATGCGGCATAAGATTTGAGAAAATTGACCATCCCAAGGTAGGCCTCGTCGATGGTCTCGATGAAACCTTGAAGCGTCGCTCTTGGGCTGGATTCGTCGACCGGGCGCAAAGGATTAACCTCTGCCGCCTTTGCCGGATTCGAAGACCCGAACGCGATTATAAACAAAGATGTAATCAGACTATTGGCAAAGTGCGTGACAGATTTCATGGTCATTTGCGCCATCGTCCCCTCATGCCTGGCGTAATCAGCGCCACAATCTGCTTCTTCTCGTTTCTCGACAACCGAATCGGGCAGCCGATAGAGTGAAGCGACCCTGTTTCGACCCGCTTACCGCAGGCTGGCGGCATGCGAGCTTATCTGGCGCCGGGACCCCAAAAGGGCTAGAAGCGGGGCCGTCGCTCCTCGGGGGCCTTTCTGATGACCAATCTTTCCGAACCGCCGGTGCTGGCGCATGCCGTGACGCGGCGCTCGCGTCGGCTGTCGGTGATCTGGATCATACCGTTGGTCGCGGTAGCGATCGGCGCGTGGCTCGCATGGGACACCTTGTCGAAAGAAGGGCCGACGATCACGGTCACCTTCAACACCGCCGAAGGACTGCAGCCGGGCCAGTCGCAGCTCAAGTTCAAGGACATCGTCTTCGGCACGGTCAAGAGCCTCAAGCTCGCCCCCGACAACACCCACGTCGTCGTGACCATTGCTACGACCCACGAAGCCAAGCCACTGTTGACCGAAAAGACGGTGTTTTGGGTGGTCAAGCCGCGGCTGTTCGCCGGCAACGTCTCCGGCCTCGAAACCCTGCTGTCCGGGAGCTATGTCGGCATGTTGCCCGGCGCGACCGCCGGCAAGCCGAAGCATAGGTTTACCGGACAAGAGGATCCGCCGATCCTCAGTGAGCATGTCCCGGGGCACACCTTCTTAATGAAGGCCAAGCGGCTGAGCTCGCTCTCGCTTGGCTCGCCGATCTTCTACCGCGATTTGAGCGTCGGCGAGGTGCTCGGCTGGGACATCGCCGACATGGCCGATTACGTGACAATCCACGCCTTTGTCCGCGCCCCCTATGACAGTTATGTCCACGACGACACTCGGTTCTGGAACGCCTCGGGAGTGTCGATCAAGCTCGCCGGCGCCGGGGTCGAAGTTCAGCTCGAATCGCTGAAGGCGCTGATCCTCGGCGGCATTGCCTTCGAAACCCCGGATTTGGAGGGCCGCGCCCAGTCGGCGAGCCTCGAAAACCACGTTTTTCCGTTATTCGCCAACCACGATGCCGCGCTGGCCGCCTCCTACACGCGCAAGGTCCAGGTCGTCTCGTATTTCCCCGGGTCGGTCAGCGGGTTGGGAGTCGGCTCCCCAGTGACAATGCACGGTCTTGTCGTCGGGCAAGTCACTAGAGTGCGTCTCGCCTACGACAAGGCCACAGACAAGGTGCTTGCGCCGGTCCGCTACGAAGTCGAGCCCGAACGCATCGTTGGCGTCGGGGGCAGGATGTTTCAGACCGCGCAAGAGGGGGTGGAGGCGCTGCTCAAGCAAGGATTGCGCGCCACTCTCGAGAGCACCAACCTGATCACCGGCCAGCAGCAGATCGCGCTGGATTTCGTCCCTGATGCGCCGCCGGCCCAGCTCTCGATGGAAGACGGCTATTTCGTGTTGCCGGCGACGCCGGGAGGCGGGTTCGCCGGGCTCACGGCAGCGGCGGGCGCGCTCCTCGACAAGGTCAACCAGATCCCGTTCGATCAGCTTGGCAAAAACCTCGGCGGCATCCTGAAATCGGTCAACGATCTCGCCAGCGGCCCCCAGGCGCGTCAGGCACTAACCGAACTGGCGGCGACGATCTCGACCCTCGAGCAACTGACCAAGCACATCGATGCCGGCGCCACCCCGGCCTTGAAGCAGCTTCCGGAGATGACGGCCCAGCTGCAAAAGACCGTGACCAACGCCAACAAGCTGTTGCTGTCACTCGACAGCGGCTATGGCGACAACACTAAGTTCAATCGCGACCTCGAACGGCTGCTGGTCCAGACAAACGACGCGCTCAACTCGATCCGCGCGCTCGCCGATTTGCTGTCGCGCCATCCCGAGGCGCTGATCAAAGGCCGGCCCGCGGGCGGCGTCGAATGAGCCTCAGGCTGCGGGCCTTACGCCTCGCCGCGTTGGCAATAGCCGGGGCATTGGCCGCCTGCACCTCGCCCGACCCGGTGCTCTACACCTTGGCGCCGGCTCCGGGCGCGGTGCAAGCGGGTGGACCGAGGGTCGTGCTGCTGCAGCAGATCGCGATCGCGCATTTCCTCGAACGCTCGCAGATCGTCCGCTCGTCGGAAAACTATCGCCTCGACGTGATGTCCAATGATTGGTGGGGAGAACCGCTCGGGGCAATGCTGAGCCGGGTGCTGATCGAGGAGCTGGGCCAGCGCCTGCCGCAGACCACCGTTATTGCCGACAATGGCGCAGTGTCGGCCCGGCCCGATGCGACGATCGAGCTGAACATCCAGCGGCTCGACGAGGACGCTGCCGGCAACCTGATCCTGCAGGCGCAGGCCGCGGTGCGTTTCACCGGGCAAAGTCAGCCCGCTCTCCGAAGCTTCCGCTTTAGCGTGCCGCCGACGGCGCCGGGCGTGCCGGGCGAAGTGGCGGCGATCAGCGCCGCGGTGGGGCGCCTCGCCGACGGCATCGCGCCAATGCTGACGACACCCCCGGGCCGCGGGTGAAAAGCCGCCCTTCAGCCCTCCCACCGCTGACCCTGCCGCAGCTGCGCGAATGCCCGGGCTGCGGGTTGTTTCAGATGGTCCCTGCCCTTCCCCCCGGCACCACCGCGCGCTGTGCGCGCTGCCCGACGATCTTGCGCCGTGCTTCGGCCCACCGCCTCGACCACATCATCGCGCTGACCGCGGCGGCGCTGGTGCTGATGGCGGTCATGTGCACGACCGCGTTGATGAGCGTCGAAACCGCCGGCATTCGTCATGTCGCCAACTTGTTCTCGGGGCCGGACGAGCTGGTTCGGCGGAGCATGGGCCCGCTCGCCGCAGTGGTGCTGTTCGTCACGGTGCTGGCGCCGCTCGGCCGCCTTGCCGGCACGCTCTATGTGCTGATCCGCGCTTACGAACCGCGCCCGCCGCGTCATCTGCGCTGGGTCTTTATGGTGGCCGAGCGTCTGCGCCCGTGGTCGATGATCGAGGTCTTTCTGTTTGGCGTTTTCGTCGCCTATGTGAAGCTCGGCGACTTGGTGACGATCGGTCTCGCGACTGGGGTTTACGCGCTGTTCGCCTTGACAATCGTGCTGGTCTGGGTCGACAGCGCCCTCGACCGCGAGAAGGTATGGGAGCAGCTCGACCACAAAGATCGGCCTGATGCTCTGCCCTGCGGCGCCATCGCCGGAGCGATCGGCTGCGAGACCTGCGGCCTTGTCAGCGCTCTCGGCCCAGGCCATCCGCATTGCCCGCGCTGTGATAGCGCGCTGCACCCACGCCGGCCGAACAGCATCCAGCGGACTTGGGCCTTGGTCATCGCCGCTGCGGTCCTTTACATCCCGGCCAATTACTATCCAGTGCTGACCGTGATGCAGCTCGGTGCTGGCCAGCCGAGCACGATCCTCGGCGGCGTCGAGGAGCTGATTACGGCACGCCAATACCCACTTGCCGCCCTCGTCTTTTTTGCCAGCATCGCGGTGCCGGTGCTGAAGCTGGTCGGGCTCTCGATCATGCTGATCGCGACCCAGACCGGACGCGCCGGCCGGCTGCGCGACCGCACCCGGCTCTACCACATCGTCCGCTTTATCGGCCGCTGGTCGATGATCGACATCTTTATGGAATCGCTACTGGGGGCCCTCGTCGTCTTTGGCTCGGTGATCACGATCGAGCCCGGTGTCGGCGCGCTCGCGTTTTGTGCGGTCGTGGTGCTGACCATGTTCGCGGCCGAAACCTTCGACCCCCGCCTGATGTGGGACACGGCGGCCGCGCGCGCCTCACCGGCAGCGGCGGCAGGCGCGATCGGCCGCGGCTGATCAGTCATTGACAGCGGCCGTCAGGCACGCCGGTATTGCGCCTGATGGACGAAGCTTGGGGCGCCCCATGGATGATGTGAAGCGAGCCGGCCCGGTGGCGCGGGCGCGGGGCCTGGCGGACATGATCGGCGCCGCGGCCGACAGGACCGAGCGCGCCCGGCGGATTCCCGACGAGGTGCTCGACCGGCTGCACGAAACCCGGCTGTTTCGCATGCTATATCCGCGTTCGGTCGGCGGCGACGAAGCCGAGCCCGGCGACTATGTGCTGGCGGTCGGGGAATTGGCCCAGGCCGATGGCTCGGTCGGCTGGTGCGTCTCGATCGCCAACAGCATCGGGTTGTTCGCGCCTTATCTCGGCCTTGACGCCGCGCGCCAGGTGTTCGGCGATCCGCGCGCGACTTGCGCCTGGGGCCCGCCCAACGACAGCCAGGGGTTCGCCGTGCCGGGCGGCTATCGCGTCACCGGCCGTTGGGATTTCGCCAGCGGCTGCCGTCATGCCAGCTGGATGGGCGCACATGGCGCCGTCGTCGAGCCCGACGGCTCGCTGCGGCTCAACAAGTTCGGCCGGCCGACGATCCGCACTTGGCTGTTTCCGGCCGAGCAGGCGACCTTGCTCGACAATTGGAACCCGATCGGCCTGCGCGGCACCGCGTCCGAATCCTATTCGGTCAAGGATCTTTTCGTACCCGAGGAATTCACCGGCACCCGCGAGGACCCGACCCTGCGCCGCGATCGCGGCAAACTCTATGCGTTCCCGCAACAGACGCTCTATTCGGTCGGGATCGCCAGCGTGGCGCTCGGCATCGCCCGCGGCATGCTCGAAGCCTTTATCGATCTCGCGCTGCGCAAGACCCCGCGCGGCACGGGCCGGCTCGCCGACAGCGCCGTGATCCAGGCCGAAATCGCCCGCGCCGAGGCGAGGCTCGGTTCGGCCCGGGCCTATCTCGTCGACACGGTACGCGACATCTACGAGCGCGCCGACGATATCGCCCCGATCGACGTCGGCGAGCGGGCGCGCGCCCGCCTCGCTGGCAGCCACGCGATTTCGAGCGCGGTCGCGGTCGCCGACTGGACCTACAAAGCCGCCGGCGTCGATGCGATCTTCCCCGGCAGCCCGTTCGAGCGCCGCTTCCGCGACATCCACACCGTCTCGCAGCAGATCCAATCCCGCGACGCCCATTACGAAACCGTCGGCCAAGTCCTCCTCGGCAACCCGCCCGAGGTATTTCTGTGAGCGGCGAGGGGTTCCGGCGCGGGCCCGTCCCGCTCACCGGCGATGGCTAGTCCCAGGTGTCGCCTGACCAGCAGCGATCAGGCGCCGACACCCCAGGCGATGGCGTTGCGCAGCAACGTGACAAACGCGTCGGTTTCCCACGGGCCGTGAAAGGTGGGCGGCGTCGTATCCGTGAGGTCGGCCGGGCGGGCCGCGCGGATAGCGGGGTTGTGGCAATGGCCGAGAGCAAAGTAGGTCACGCCGCCTTCGCCGACCGGACGGGTATAGCCGACGACACGGGTCCTGCCGTCGGGCTGCAAGGATGTGTCGGAGCCGTAGAGGTTCGTGACGACGGGCCATGCGGCGCTCGCGCCGTAATCCGCGGTCAGCAGGATTTGCGTCGACCCCGGATCTTGCAGCTCGATGAAGTACGGCTCGTCTTCGACGACAAAGGATTTGCCGAGACCTCGGGTCAGAGGGTGATCGGCGGCCCCGACTTCGACGCGAAACTCGCAGATCGGTGGATGGGTCAAGAAGCGGCTGCCGAGGAGCGCGTGGTGTTCGGTCTTGACGGTACGACGATTGCGCACGCCCTCGACCCGCTCGGCACGGCCGCCGCTGGTCCCGTGCAAGCCGAGCCAATGGCCACCCGCCTCCAGCCAGTCCTCGATGGCGCGGGTTTGCCGGGCATCCGGGTAGGGGCCGGCGACATAGGTGATCAGCAATCGGCTGACCGGCAGCCATTTCTCGACGTCGGCGAAGTCGTTTGCGACCGAGGCCGGAATGTCTTGCTCCGCCAGCAGCCCCAACAGCCTCAGGCGGGCATAATCGTGGTCGTGCCCGGCCATCGAAGCCGGCGGAAAACCGCCGGCAATCAGATGCGCCCGGCCGGAATTGTTCTCTGCCATCGGATCACCCCGCTCGCCCTTTGCGCCTGCAACAGCTCGACCCCAGTCTCTCACCTGCCCCGGTTTTCGCCTACCATCAATTAGCAAAGCCGGCCGGCCTTCTCGAGACTGACTTACCTGTGGTCGAGGAATGCCGTCTCGTCGGCTTAGCTTCCGGCTGCGCTCTCCGGCAGGACCTGTAGCAGCGGGGCGGGACTGACCGAGATAGCCCCGGTAAAAGGCTGGTCGTGAGCGAGGATGAGCAATACGGATACCGCCACGCCGCTCGCAAACAGCCCCATTGTAATGGCAGCGGCGCCCCTATTGTCGCTGTGGACCATAGCAATTGCTATCAGCATGCAAACCGCTTGCACGAGCAGGCACGACCATTTGGTCAGATTGACTTGCGACCGGCTGACGATGATGCGTTGCCGGCGCGCGTCGAGTGCGTTTTCAAGCGCGGTGGCGATGCCGCGCTGCGCGATCTCCTGGCCTCGGTTGCTGGAAGTGAGGGCAAGAGCCAATTGCGTCGCCTCGGCAAGGGTCCGGGGATGATCCTCAGCGTGGCCCTGTGCTGCGCCATCTTCGGCCACTCCTGACTTGCCGCTTCCTCAATGTGGAGATGGATCAAGCGGCGCATGTGCGCTTCCGGCTCACCCGGGAAATTGGCGGCCAGGATCACGACAGCCCTGAGCGCGCTGGCCTCGCGGAAGACTGCTGTGTTGGCCCGATCGGTGTCGTTCCAGACCTGGGAAGCGGTAAAAGCAATAAACAGCGCGAAGAGAATACCCAACGGCGGCAGCATACCCGGGGAGACAGCCTTGAAGGCGCGTGCCCGCTCCCCCGCCGCGAGGCCAATCACGACCGCGTAGATCACTGCCGTGACCAGGTAAGTAGCGCCGAAAACGACCAGCGCCATCCATATTAACGGGAGGTTGTGCAGCCAGTCGTTCATGCGTTGCGCCCTCCGATGTTGGGAGCCGGGGATGGACCCTATGTCCGACAGCGCATTGGTATGGCCTCATCATGCAGTTCCTAATGCACGACGATGGCCGATACTCGAAAGCCGGTTTTGTCTGAAAGCGGGACCGCCGCTGATCGGAGCAATCACTGCGTCGATTTGTCGGGCCCGAACGGATCGTAGGGATAGCCGGCATAGGCGAGACTAGCACTGCCGCTGAAGCTTAACAGCTCTTCCATCTTCTCGACTGTCCTGCCGATCGCGCTGCGAGGCTCGCCGGCTTGGAGCTGACGCTTCATCTCGATAAGGGCTCGGTTGGCGCCGTCGAGACGTTGCGCAAGGATCGCGGCGACATAGAGGGCGACGGTCGGATCGCCGGCGAGAAGCGCCGGCGCGTCGGCGACGTGAAATTCACATTGCTCCAGGGCCCTCACGTCCGCCGTATGGGGCTGATCGAGGAGAACGGCTAGTTCGCCGAACACCGAGCCGGGCGCCGAGACTTTAGCAATCTGGACGCCGTCCTTGACGACCTCCACAGTGCCGCTCCTGAGCACAAGCAGCCTTCCCGTGGCTGAACCGGCCGTCAGCACAGTCTCGCCGGTTTGGCATTTCACCAGCGACAGGCCTGCGAGCTTCTCCTCAAAGGCCGCGGCGTTCGGAATTGGTATGGGCATGCTCCGGTCCTCCTTTCGGTTCG
>CAVTFD010000002.1:0-50179 GCA_963733945.1 uncultured Alphaproteobacteria bacterium
CCGTAGACGCGTTCGTCGAGCAGAGTAAAGCCCTTGCCCGGCGGGAATTCCTCACCTGCGGCGGTTTCGATCACGACGAGCGCTTCGGGGGTCAGCCAGCCCGCCGCGGCGAGAGCCGTCAACGCCGGAACGGCGAGCCCGCTGCGATAGGGTGGATCGAGAAAGGCGACGGCGCAGGCGGCCGTCCCGCGCGGTGGGCGGGTCGCATCACCGGGCATGATGCGGGCGCGGGTCGTCTCGCCCAGTGTCTCGATATTGCGGCGCAGGGCCGCTAACGCGTCGTGGTCACTTTCGATGAAGACCGCTTCGGCGGCGCCGCGTGACAACGCTTCCAAACCGAGCGCGCCGGTCCCGGCAAAGGCGTCGAGCACAACTGCTCCGGCGAAGGGAAGGCCGCTCGCGGCGAGGCGGCCATGCGACAGGATGTTGAACAATGCCTCGCGGGCGCGGTCGCTGGTCGGCCTGACCGCGTCTCCCGGCGGAGCCACCAGGCGACGACCGCGATGCCTACCGCCGACGATCCGCATGCGCGGCCCATTTGGGCACGGCGGTTCCGAGCTGCTCGGCGAGCGCCTTCTTCGGCACTTCGGCAATCGAGCCGCGCTCAAGACTGCCGAGCTGGAACGGGCCGTAGGAGAGACGGATAAGGCGCGTGACCTGGAGCCCCAAATGCTCGAGCACGCGGCGCACCTCGCGGTTTTTTCCCTCGGTCAGCGCCATCGCGATCCAAGCGTTGCTGCCCTGGGTGCGTTCCAATTCGGCGCGGATCGGACCATAGGCGACGCCGTCGATCTTGATGCCCTTGGCCAGGCCGGCGAGGCGCGCCGTATCGACTTCGCCGTGGACCCGGACCTTGTAGCGCCGCACCCAGCCGGTCGCCGGCAATTCCAGCCGGCGGGCGAGCGCCCCGTCATTGGTCAGCAGCAACAGCCCCTCGGAGCTCAGATCAAGCCGGCCGATCGAAATCAACCGCGGCAGTTCCTTGGGCAGCGCATCGAAGACGGTCGGCCGGCCCTTTTCGTCGCGATGGCTGGTGACCAGCCCCGCCGGCTTATGGTAACGCCACAGCCGCGCCCGGTCGGGCTGCGGGATCGGTTTGCCGTCGACGCGAATGTCGTTCTCCGCGGTGACGGTCACCGCCGGGCTCGCCAGCACGGCGCCGTCGACCGAGACCCGCCCGTCGGCAATCCAGCGCTCCGCGTCACGGCGCGAGCACAGCCCGGCGCGCGCCAGCAATTTGGCGATGCGCTCGGGGGCCGCGCTGTCGCCCGCTGTCAGCTCGGCGAGCTCGCTCCTCACCGGCACGCAGCCTCGACAAAGGCGCGGAAGATCCGGCGATCGGCCTCGCCGATCTCGAATTCGGGGTGCCATTGCACGCCGAGGCAAAACCGCCGCCGCGGGTCCTCGATGCCCTCGACGACGCCGTCCCCGGCGACCGCGTCGATAACCACTCCCGGCCCGGCGGCTTTCACCGCTTGATGGTGGGCGCTGTTGACCGCGAGATGTTCCGCCCCGGCGATGCGGTGGAGCAAGGTCCCGGCGATCACCCGAACATCGTGGCCGGGCTCGTCGCGCGGGTTCGGCTGGCGGTGCGGCAGCGCCCCCGGGACCTCGTCCGGGATGTGCTGGATCAAGGTGCCGCCGAGCGCCACGTTCAGCAATTGCTGGCCGCCGCAGATCCCGAGCACCGGCATGTCGCGGCCGAGCGCAATACGGGTCGCGGCAAGTTCGAAGGCGGTGCGCCGATCCTTGGTCGTGACCGTCGAATGCCGGGTCTCGGCGCCGAACAGCGCCGGATCGACATCGAATCCTCCGCCCGTGATGATCAGCCCATCGATCCGGTCGACATAGTCCGCGGCGGCCTCGGGGTCGTGCGGCAGCAGGATCGGCAGCCCATCGGCATGGCGCACCGCGTTGCAATAGTTTTCGCGAATCGCGTACCACGGAAACTTCGACCAGCCGCCCGGCGGCTCGTGATCGAGAGTGAGGCCGATGACGGGTTGTGTCATGCTGGGTCCGATTGAAAGCGGTGCGACGATGAGCGAATACTATGAGCTGCCGCTGCGGGTGCAGACCTACGACATAGACTTCGCCGGCATCGTCAGCAATATCGTGTTCATCCGCTGGCTCGAGGATTTGCGGCTCGGGCTGATGGACGAAGCCTATCCGCTGGTCCAGGCTTTGGCCGAGGATGTGGCGCCGATCCTGGTCTCGACGCGGATAGCTTATCGCCGGCCGGTGACGATCGCGGACAAGCTGGTTGGACGCATGCGCGTCGCCTCGCTCAGCCGCGTGCGCTGGCGGCTCGCCGCCGAATTCACCGTCGGCGGAGTCATCTGTGCCGAGGCCGAGCAGGAAGGGCTCTTTATGCGGTTGTCGACGCGGCGGCCGATCGCGATCCCCGAGCCGATCCGGCGCCGGCACCTCGGATGACCCCGAGCCCGCCGGCGATGGCGCGGGCGCTGGCCGAAGCCGAGGCCGCTGCAGCGCGGGGCGAGGTCCCGGTTGGCGCGGTGTTGATCAATGGAGCAGGGCAGGTTGTCGCTGCCGCCGGCAACCAGGTTGAGGCCGACCGGGACCCGACCGCGCATGCCGAGATGGTGGTGCTGCGCAGGGGGGCGAAGTTGCTTGGGGTGAAGCACCTGGTCGGCTGCGATCTGTGGGTGACGCTCGAACCTTGCGCGATGTGTGCGGGAGCAATCGCTCAGTCGCATCTGCGCCGGCTTTACTTTGGCGCCTACGACCCGAAGGGCGGCGCGGTCGAGCACGGCCCGCGCCTATTCGAGCAGCCGACCATCCACCATCGCCCGGAAATCTATGGCGGTATTGATGAGCAGCGGGCCGGCGAGTTGCTGCGCGCGTTTTTCCAAGGCCGGCGCCAAGCTCCTTAGACGAGATAAACCGCCGATGCGGCGAAGCCGAGCAGCGCCATGATCACGAGCAGCGCCGCCGGACGCTTGGTGCGAGCAAAACCGCCGAAGCCGAGCGCATAGCCTGCCTTGGCAAGATTATTGGCGGAGGCGGCGATCAACACCGCGGCGGCGAGCGCCAAGAGGCTCATGCCCGGCGCGCCGCCTTGGGCGAGATTGAGGACAAACGGGTCGATGTCGCTCGCGCCGACGAGTGCGGCGAGGGTGAAGATCCCGGCTTGGCCGAACAGCCTTTCGACCCAGACCGTCGCCAATGAGATCACGACGAACAGCGCCGCAAAGAGCAGCGCCGTACTCAGCTGCAACGGATTGGCAGCAGGAACCGCCAGATCGTGGGCGGCGCCGCGCTCGGCCCGGCGCCATTCGCGCCAGGCCAGGAGCCCGGCCGCGGCGCACAGCAGAGCAAGGGCCGGCGCCAAGGCCGCCGCCAAAGGAAGGCTGAACAGGGCGACGACGACCGCCAGCCGCAGGAACATTATTGCCGTCGCCGCGACGATCCCGGCCGACAATTCGGCACGAGGCGCCGCTGCCTCCCGCTGCCTTTTGGCAAGGACGACGGTCGCCGCAGTCGACGAATAAGCGCCGCCCAGCAGCGCCGGGAACAGTTCCCCAGCCTTTACCGGAAGGTAACGCTGGACGAGGTAGGTCAAATAGGACAGGCCCGAGATCGCGACCACGGCGAGCCAAACGCGGTAGGGCGTCAGCGGCGCTGCCGCGACCAGCCGCGTGTCGGGAAGGAGCGGCAGGATGATGCCGGCCAGGATCAGAAACTTGCCCGCCGTCAGGATCTCGTCCTGCGGGACGAGCTGGACCAGACCGTGCATCCGCTCGCGGGCGCCGATCAACAACACCGCGGCGACGGTAGCGCCGATGGCGACCCAGGGGGGTTGCGTCAGGGCGATCGGCCCGAGCACGTAGGCGAGAAGGTTCGCCGCCGGGATGACCAATGTCCTGCCGGTCCCGATTTGCGATTGCTCGACCCGGAGGAAGGCATAGACCCATGCCCCCAGAGCGAGGAGCCCGGCGACAAAGGCCAGGGCGTGATGCGGCTCAAGCAGGTAAAGCAACGTCCCGGCGAGCGCCACCAGCGGAAAAGTGCGGATGCCGCCCGGAATCTCGGGCTCGTCGCGTTTGTAGACTTCCTCGAAGGCGAGGCCGAGGAACAAGGCCAAGGCAACGACCAGGGCGAACCGCTCGGCAAGCTCGATCGGTGGCATGGGCGTGTCTACCATGCGGCCAACGTGATACAATCAATTGATCGATCACGCTGGCCGCACGGAAGGTGTGGATGAAAGATGCCCTGACCCTGATCCGCCATGCCGACCGGCCGACTGTGGCCTTCGTTGGAGGCGCCACCTATCAGCCGATCATCGGCGACGATACCGGCGAAGGTATGCCGATTCGCACCGGGATCCAGACCTCGCCGCCCGGCTACGCCACGCAGCTCCACTCGCATCCCTATGTCGAGCTGCTGACCGTGCTTGAAGGTACGGGAGAGGCCTGGCTCGACGGCGAGGATGGCGTCGTTGTGATGGAACCCGGAGTCACGATCGCCGTTCCGGCCAATCGGGTGCACGGCTTTCGCACCACCGGCGACCGGCCGCTTGTGACTTTTGGCATCCATACGTCTGGCAAGCGCATCGTCAACTACGTGACTGCCGACTGACGCACTTCATTCCTGGCAATTAGGGGAAATTTATGGATATCCGACGTATCGACTTGACCCAGCCGCCCGGCCCGCGCATGAGCCGCTGTGTCGTCCGCGGCGACACGGTCTATCTCGCCGGCCTGACCGCCGGCGACACCTCGGCGGACATCAAGGGGCAAACGAAACAGATCCTCGACAAGATCGATGGCTACCTCGCCCAGGCGGGGAGCAGCAAATCTAACCTGCTCGCAGCGAATCTGTGGATCAAGGACATGGCCCTGTTCGCCGACATGAATTCGGTGTGGAACGCCTGGGTCGACCCCGAGAACCCACCGGCGCGGGCCTGCGTGAAGGCTGACATGGCGCGGCCCGAGGTACTGGTCGAAATCATGGTGACCGCTGCGAAATAGCCCGCGGCGGTAGAGAGCAGCGGATGAGCGCCGAAACTCTGGCGTTGGCGGCGCTGATAGCGTCGGCATTGGCGTTGCTCGCCGGCGTTTTCCTGCTGCTCCGCTTTAGCGCGCTCGCCCGCCGTAGCGAAGCCCCGATCGAGCCGGCGCTTTCTCGCCTCGACCAGGGGTGGCGGGATGAGCTGTCGCGCAGCCGAAATGAGAACGCTGCCGGCGCCAAATTGCTGCGTGAAGAGATCACCGGTGCGCTGAAACAACTTGGCGAGCTGCAGTTGCAAGTTCTCGACTCGGCCCGCCGCACGATCGAGCAGCGACTCGACGCGATGCGCGCCGACAATGCCGAAAAGCTCGAAGCGATGCGCGCCACCGTCGACGAAAAACTGCACCACACCCTCGAGGAGCGGCTCGGCGCCAGCTTCAAGCTGGTCAGCGATCAGCTCGAACAGGTGTTCAAAAGCGTCGGCGAGATGCAGAGCCTGGCAGCCGGGGTCGGCGATCTCAAGCGGGTGCTGACCAACGTGAAGGCGCGCGGCACCTGGGGCGAGGTCTCGCTCGGCGGCATCCTGGGCGAGGTGCTGACGGCAGAGCAATATGACCGCAATGTCGAGATCCGCCCGGGCAGCAACCAGCGGGTCGAGTTCGCGATCAGGCTGCCGGGCACTGAGGAAAGCGGCCCGTTGTGGCTGCCGATCGACGCCAAATTCCCGACCGAAGATTACGAACGGCTGTCGGAAGCGGCCGACCGCGCCGACGGGGCGGGGGTCGAGACCGCGGGCAAGGCGATCGAGACGCGCATCCGTCAGGCCGCGCGCGACATCTGCACGAAATACGTCGTACCGCCACACTCCACCGATTTTGCCCTGCTGTTTCTGCCGACCGAGGGGCTCTATGCCGAAATCGTGCGGCGCCCAGGGCTGGTCGACGCCTTGCAACGCGATTGGCGCGTGGTTGTCGCCGGGCCGACCACGTTGCTCGCCCTGCTCAATAGCTTGCGTATGGGGTTTCGGAGCCTGGCGATCCAACAGCGGTCGAGCGAAGTCTGGCAAGTATTGCGCGCGGTCAAGACCGAGTTCGAGAAATACGGTGAGGTTCTCGACCGGGTGCAGAAGAAATTGCAAGAAGCTTCGAATACGATCGAAGACGTGGCTGTGCGCCGGCGGCAGATTGGCCGTAAACTCGCCAGCGTCGAGACACTCACCGAGGTTGAGGCGAGGCTCCTTCTGCAGGTCGAAGGAGCGGCCGAACCGCCAGCACTCGACGCCTAAACCCGAAGGCCGGTTAAGAGATCCCGATTTCGCCGTCGATGACGTGTTCGAGCCCGATTTCCGGGATCGAGAGGGTAACCTTCGGCTTGAGCATGCCATTCTCGGCGAGTGCCCCGTTGGCGAGGGCGGTACGAACCGCCATCTCGATCTCGCGCTGCGAGGTCACGCCGACGACCTTTAGAAACTTGCGGATATCCATGTTGAAACGGTCTTCGTTCATCGTCTTCCTCCTCTGCGCCGCGAGCGGGTTGCGCTGGGCCCTCAGCTGAAGTAGATCCGCCGGCCGCGCCCGGCAACGTCCCCCGTGCCTGAACCTTTATCCATCGCCATGATTCCCGATCGTTGCCAATCGCGATGAACCTGCCGGACGCCGCTGACCCGGATTCGCCGCGAGAACCAATGGCGCGCTATCGGGCATTGCGCCGACAAGGGGTGCTCGAACCCGATCCCGCACAACAGCTGGCGATCGAACGGCTGCAGAGCCTCCATCGGGCATTGCTCGATTACCACCCCGAATCGGGGCTGCGCGGGTGGCTCGCCCGTTTTGGCCTGGCCGAGCACAACGGCGAGCACGCACCGATGGGTCTCTACTTATGCGGGCCAGTTGGGCGTGGCAAATCGATGTTGATGGATCTGTTCTTCGCCACCGCGCCGGGCCCGCGCAAGCGGCGGGTTCATTTCCACGCTTTTATGCTCGAAGTTCACGATCGCATCGAACAGGAGAGGCGGGACCGATCCCGCGAACCGATCGCCAAGGTGGCGGCGGAGCTCGCTGCCGAGGCGGCGCTCCTGTGCTTTGACGAATTCCAGGTTGATGACATCGCCGACGCGATGATCCTCGATCGCCTGTTTACGGCGTTGTTCGATGCCGGGATCGTGGTGGTGGCGACCTCGAACCGCTCCCCCGACGAGCTTTACGAACATGGGCTGCACCGCGAGCGGTTTTTGCCGTTCATCGCCCTGCTTAAGCGAAAGCTCTACGTTCTCACGCTCGACAGCGGCCGCGACTACCGCCTCGCCCGGTTGCGAGGGCAGAGGGTCTTTCACTTTCCGCTCGGGGAGGCGGCGCATCAGGCATTAAGGGCAACCTTTGCCAAGCTGACCGACGATGCGGCGGGCGAGGGCGCCAGCCTGATTGTCAAGGGACGGACGCTGACCGTCCCGCGCGCGGCGCGTAACGTCGCCTGGTTCGGCTTTGCCGACCTTTGTGCGCAGCCACTCGGCGCAGTCGACTACCTGGCGATCGCCGAGCGGTTTGCCGCGGTGATCGTCGAGGGTATTCCCCGGCTTGCTCGCGAGCAGCGCGACGAGGCCCGACGGTTCAACATCCTGATCGACGCGCTCTACGAAGCACGCACCCTGCTGGTCGCTTCGGCCGAGGTATCCCCTAAAGAGATCTACACAGCTGGCGACGGCACCTTTGAGTTCCAGCGCACCGTCTCGCGCCTGATCGAGATGCAAAGCGAGGAATACCTCGCCAACCGCCCCCGGCGGTGTTGAAAGCCAGGACAGCCTTCATCAATCCCCAATGAGCGCCGAGAAGCGGTATGCCCAGACCTGCAACCGATCTCAGTGGTAGCCGATGTCCCGGCTGGCCTTTCCGCGGAACACCCAATAGGACCAGCCCGAGTACATCAGGATGATCGGGATCAAGAACAGCGCGCCGACCAAGAGGAAGGCCTGGGTGCTCGGCGGCGACGCCGCCTGCCACAGCGTAAAATGGTAGGGCACGATCATCGGCCACAGGCTGATCGCAACACCGAGATAGGCCAGCAGGAACAGCAAGATCGCGGCGATGAACGGCGCGGCGTCCACCGTGCCGGAGAGCGCCCGCCATTCCCAGACGACAACCGCCAGAGTGGCGATCGGCACCGGCCACAGAAACAGGATTTGGGGCAGCGAGAACCAGCGCTCGGCGATCCGCTGCTCCATCAGCGGCGTCCACAGGCTGACAACGGCGATGCCGATGACGACCCCGATCAGGCATATCCGGCCCTGGCGTCGCGCCCAGTCCTGCAGCGCGCCCTCGGTCTTGATGATCAGCCACCCGGCGCCGAGCAGCCCGTAGCCGAAAAGCAGCGCCAAGCCCGTCAATATCGAGAACGGCGTCAGAAAATCGACGGAGGTGCCGCTGAACACCCGCCCCTCGACCCGGAACCCCTGAATAAAGGCGCCGAGCACCACGCCCTGCGCGGAAACCGCGACAAACGAACCGACCTGAAAGGCACGATCCCAAAAGGCGCGCCGGACGCGATCATCGAAGCGAAACTCGAAGGCGACGCCGCGGAAGACGAGCGCGATCAGCATCACCAGGATCGGAAAGTATACGGCCGGTATGATGATGGCAAAAGCCAGTGGGAACGCCGCGAGCAGGGCGACCCCGCAAAACACCAGCCAGGTCTCGTTGCCGTCCCAGATCGGCGCGATCGAGTTCATGATCACCTCCCGATCGGCCGCGTCATGAGCAAAGCCGTGCAGCATGCCGACCCCGAGGTCGAAGCCGTCGAGCAGGACGTAGAGGAACACGCCCAACGCAATGAGCGCCGTCCACACACCGACGAAACTGAGGGCGGGCTCGGTCATCGGACTTCCTCCGATTGTGCCGGCGAGGGTAGTCTGCGCACCGGCATCTGCGGACGCCCCGCCTCGACCGGCGCGGGCGCCGCTTCTCCGGGGCCTCTGCGCACCAGGCCGAGCATGAAGATCACGCCGGTGGGGTAGACAAAGAGATAGGCAATGGCGTAGCACAGCAGTGATACGAGAACGTCGTGCCCGGTGAGCGACGGTGTGACCGACTTCGCCGTTCGCAGCAGGCCATAGACGGTCCAAGGCTGTCGGCCCACTTCCGTGGTGGTCCAGCCGGCCAGAACCGCGAGAAAGCCGATCGGGATCGCCAGCTGGCAGGCGCGAAGGTACCACCCGCGGTCGAACAGACCGCCGCGAAGACGCAACCACCAACCGACCACCACCTGAATCAGCATCAGGATTGCGAGCCCGACCATGATGCGGAAGGTGAAAAAGATGATCGTGACCGGCGGCCGCTGGTCGGCTGGAAACTCCTTGAGGCCCCGCACGGTGCCATAGAGCGAATGCGTCAGGATCAGACTGCCGAGATAGGGCACCTCGATCACATAATTGTTTCGCTCGCCGCTCTGATCGGGTAGCGCGAACAGAGTCAGCGGCAGTTCGGAACCGGTGTTCCAGAGTGCCTCGATCCCGGCGAGCTTGGCCGGCTGATACCGGCGGGTATTGAGGCCATGCTGATCGCCGATAAACATCTGTAACGGCACGAGCACGATCAGCAGCGAGAGGGCGGTCGTCATCATAACCCGCCCCTCGTCCCGAAACAGGCCGCGCCTGATCGTATAGGCTCCGACGCCGAGCACCACGAACCCGGTGGTTACATAGAAGGCAACAACAGTGTGGGCGAATCTGTAGGGGAAGGACGGGCTGAAGATGATCTGCAGCCAATCTATCGGATAGAACCGGCCGTCGACAATGGTGTAGCCGACCGGCGTTTGCATCCAGCTGTTTGCCGCGAGGATCCAGAACGAGGAAAAGAGCGCGCCGAGCGCGACCATTACAGCGGCGATAAAATGCGCCCAGGGCGGCACCAAGGTGCGGCCGAACAACAATACCCCGAGGAACGCTGCCTCGAGAAAGAAAGCCGTCAACCCCTCATAGGCCAAGCTCGGGCCGATGATGTTTCCCGCGGCATCGGACAGGCCGCTCCAGTTGGTGCCGAACTGGAACGGCATCACTATTCCGGTCACCACCCCCATGCCGAACGCGACCGCGAAGATCCGAATCCAGAAATTCGAGACTCGGAGGTACGCCGAGCGTGCGGTGGCGAGATGCATTCCTTCGAGCAGAGCGATGTAGGATGCGGCGCCGACGGTGAAGGCCGGCAATAGGATGTGCCACCCGATGACCCAAGCGAACTGGATTCGCGAAAGAAGGAGCGGATCGAGCGTCACTAGAACTCACCCTCCCCCCTAATCAGCCAACATTCCCCAGATTCACTCGCAGCCGAACCCCATCGTCTGCGTTTTGGGCGTACATGACAACAAGCTCCGCGCGCGACGGGTGCCGTTGGGCGGGCGAGGCGATGTTCGGCTACAAGAACCTTTGGAGTGCTCGTCCATGGGTCCATCCCGAGTTGAATTGCGGCCCCTCCGGGGAGACGCTCGGCCAATGCGCCCGTACGGCTCGCCGCCTTGCCCGTAGCTGGGATTCGCGGTAAGAGGCGGGCCGTCCCGCGCCTCCACCCGGCGCCTGCAAAAAAACGAGGCATTCCTATGGCACGCAACAAGATTGCGCTGGTCGGCGCCGGGCAGGTCGGTGGCACCATCGCACTGCTCGCCGGGCTCAAGGAACTTGGCGACATCGTCCTCTTCGACATTATCGAGGGAGTGCCGCAAGGAAAGGCGCTCGATATCGTGCAAGGGTCGACGATCGAGGGCTATGACGCTGTCGTCAAAGGCACCAACGACTACGCCGACATCGCCGGCGCCGACGTCGTGATCGTCACCGCGGGCATCGCGCGCAAGCCCGGGATGAGCCGCGACGACTTGATCGGCACCAACGCTAAGGTTATCTCGACCGTCGGCCAGGCGATCAAGAAGCATTGTCCCGACGCTTTCGTCATCACCATTACGAACCCGCTCGACGTGATGGTGTGGGTAATGCGCGAGGCCTGTGGGTTACCCGCTCACCGTGTGGTAGGCATGGCCGGGGTGCTCGACAGCGCCCGCTTCCGCCATTTTCTCGCCGAGGAGCTGAAGGTTTCGGTCGAGGATGTCAGCGCCTTCGTTCTCGGCGGTCACGGCGACATGATGGTCCCGCTGGTACGATATTCGACCGTGGCCGGCATTCCGTTGCCGGATCTCGTCAAGATGGGTTGGACGACGAAGGAGCGGCTGGACAAGATCGTCCAGCGCACCCGCGACGGCGGGGCCGAGATCGTCGGCCTGCTGAAGACCGGGTCGGCGTTTTACGCGCCGGCGAGCTCGGCGATCGCCATGGCCGAGGCCTATTTGCGCGACAAGAAACGGGTACTGCCCTGCGCTGCGCTGCTTCAGGGCCAATACGGCGTCAAAGACCTCTACGTTGGCGTCCCGGTGGTGATTGGCGCCGGCGGGGTCGAGCGGATCGTCGAAATCGAGCTCAATCCCCAGGAACAGGCGGAGTTCGACAGATCGGCGGCCGGGGTCCGCGAGCTGATCGATGTCGTCAAGACGATGAAGGTTCTGGGCTGATCCGATGAATATCCACGAATACCAGGCTAAAGAGCTGCTGGCAAAGTTCGGCGTCGCAGTGCCGCGCGGTGGGGTCGCCTATACCGCCGCGGAGGCGGTCGGAGTGGCGCGGCGGCTCGGCGGCCCGGTTTGGGTGGTCAAGGCTCAGATCCACGCCGGCGGCCGCGGCAAGGCCGGGGGAGTCAAAGTCGTCCGCTCTGAGGAGGATGTCGCCGCATCAGCGCGCGCCTTGCTTGGCCATAATCTCGTGACCCACCAGACCGGACCGGCGGGGCGCGAGGTCAAGCGCGTCTATGTCGAGGAAGGCTGCGACATCGCTCGCGAGCTGTATCTGGGGCTCCTGATCGACCGCGAAACCGGCCGGATAACCCTGATCGGCTCGACCGAAGGCGGGGTCGAGATCGAGGAGGTGGCCGAGCATTCGCCTGAGAAAATCATCAAGGTGGCAATCGACCCGGCGAGCGGGATCGAGCCGTTTCATGCGCGCGAGATCGCCTATGGCCTGGGTCTCGAAGGCAACCAGGTCGGCGTTGCCGTCAAATTCGTGACCGCACTCTATCGCGCCTTCACCGAGCTTGATGCCTCGATTGCCGAGATCAACCCGCTGGTGGTGACCGGATCGGGCGAGCTGGTAGCACTCGACGCCAAGGTCGGGTTTGACGACAATGCCTTGTTCCGCCACCCCGAGATCGCGGCGTTACGCGACGAGGACGAAGAGGACCCGACCGAGGTCGAAGCCAGCAAGCACGCGCTCAACTACATCAAGCTCGACGGCAATATCGGCTGCATGGTCAACGGCGCCGGCCTGGCGATGGCGACGATGGACATCATCAAGCTCTATGGCGGCAGCCCGGCCAATTTCCTCGATGTCGGGGGCGGGGCGACGCGCGAGCGGGTGGGAACCGCATTCAAATTGATCCTCAGCGACCCCAATGTCGAAGGGATCCTGGTTAATATCTTTGGCGGGATCATGCGCTGTGACGTGATCGCCGAAGGCGTCGTCGCCGCGGCGCGCGAAATCAACCTGCACGTGCCGCTGGTCGTCCGCCTTGAAGGCACCAATGTCGATCTCGGCAAAGGGATCATGCAGCAATCGGGTTTGCCGATCCTCGCCGCCGAGAACCTTGCCGACGCCGCCCAAAAGATCGTGACCGCGGTCAAGGAGGCGCGCTGATGTCTATTCTGGTCAATGCGTCGACGAAGGTCTTGTGTCAGGGCTTCACCGGCTCGCAGGGTACGTTTCACTCTGAGCAGGCGATCGCCTACGGCACCAAGATGGTCGGCGGCGTCACCCCGGGCAAAGGCGGCACCCGGCACCTCGATCTGCCGGTGTTCAATACGGTTCACGAGGCGCGCGCCGCGACCGGGTGCGACGCCAGCGTTATCTATGTGCCGCCGCCCTTTGCGGCCGACGCGATCCTCGAAGCGGTCGATGCCGAAATCCCGCTTGTCGCCTGCATCACCGAGGGCATCCCGGTCCTCGACATGGTGCGGGTCAAGCGCAGCCTGACCGGCACCAAGACTCGGTTGATCGGGCCGAACTGCCCCGGCGTCATCACCCCCGACGAGTGCAAGATCGGCATCATGCCGGGCCATATCCACCGGCGCGGCAAGATCGGCATTGTGTCACGCTCGGGCACCCTGACTTATGAGGCGGTGGCGCAGACGACCGCGGTCGGGCTCGGCCAGTCGACCTGCGTCGGGATTGGCGGCGACCCGGTCAACGGCACGAACTTTGTCGAAGTGCTCGAAATGCTCCTCGCCGACGACGAGACCGAGGCGATCGTCATGATCGGCGAGATCGGCGGGAATGCCGAAGAGGACGGCGCTGCGTTCCTCAAATCAGCGCGCAAGAAGAAGCCGGTCGTCGGGTTCATCGCTGGCAGCACCGCTCCGCCGGGCCGACGAATGGGCCATGCCGGCGCGATCATTGCCGGCGGCAAGGGCGGCGCCGAAGACAAGATGGAAGCGCTGCGCAGCGCCGGCGTTACCGTCGCCCGCTCGCCCGCCGAAATCGGCACCACAATGCGCGATGTGTTGAAGGGGTAGCCACACACCCGGTTGTTGCGGTGCAGTAAAACGATCCCAACCTAATTAACGCCGGGCGCGTCCCACGGGTGTCCTTTCGCGCTCATGCTCCGCAGGCGCGTCGCCTCTTCGGGCACCGGACGCCGACTGAGCAACCTTGGATCTTACTGATGGCTGATATCGACGGCGCAACCTTCCTGACCGGCGCCAACGCCGGGTTCATTGCCGATCTCTACGCGCGCTTTGTCGACGATCCCGGCTCAGTCGACGAAAGCTGGCGGCGGTTTTTCACCGAAATCGGCGAGGACGGGTCGGTGGCACTCCCCGAACTGCGCGCGCCCTCTTGGGAAAGGGTACCTGAACGGCCGACCCACAACGGCGGGACTGTAGCGGTGACGGTTCCCGATACAACGGCATTGCGCCGGGCGACGTCCGACTCGATCTGCGCCTTGCAGCTGATCCGCGCCTATCGGGTGCGCGGCCATCTCGAAGCCGATCTCGACCCGCTCGGCCTCGATAAGCGCGGGCCTTATCCGGAGCTGGATTACCGCAGCTATGGGTTCAGCGAGCCCGATCTCGACCGCCAGATCTTCCTGAGCAACACTTTCGCCCGCGAGCGGGCGAGTCTGCGCCAGATCATAGCGATCCTGCGAGCCACCTATTGCGGCAAGATCGGCGTCGAGTACATGCACATCCAGGTCCCGACCGAACGCGCCTGGATTCAGCAAAAATTCGAGACACGCGACCGCCGTGTAGAACTGTCTTTGGTGGACAAGAAAGAGATCCTAGAGATCCTAACAACTGCCGAGACCTTCGAGCGCTTTCTTGACCGCCGCTATACTGGCACCAAGCGGTTCGGCATCGAGGGAGCCGAATCCCTAATGCCGGCGCTGGAGGCGATCCTACGCCGCAGCAGCGCGCTCGGCATCCGTGAATTTGTGATCGGCATGCCGCATCGCGGGCGGCTCAACGTGCTGGCCAATTTCGTCGGCAAGCCGTTCGCCGCGATCTTTTCGGAATTCCAGGGGAATTCGACCAATCCCGAACACGTCCACGGCTCAGGCGACGTCAAATACCATCTCGGTACCTCGGCCGACCGCGAAATCGGCGGCAAGACCGTGCATCTGTCGCTCGCCGCCAACCCCTCGCATCTGGAAGCGGTCGACCCGGTCGTGCTCGGCAAGGTTCGCGCCAAGCAGCAGCAGCACGCCGACAGCGGACGAGATGAGATCGCGGGCATCCTGATGCACGGCGATGCCGCCTTCGCCGGCCAAGGGCTCGTCGCCGAATCGCTCGAATTGTCCGAGCTGACCGGGTTTTCCAGCGGCGGCACGATTCATATCATCGTCAACAACCAGATCGGCTTTACCACCGCCCCGTCCGCCGCCCGTTCGAGCCCTTACCCCTCGGATGTCGCCAAGGGCGTCCAGGCGCCGATCTTTCACGTCAACGGGGACGATCCCGAGGCGGTTGTCGAGGTCGCTCGCATCGCCTCCGAATATCGCCGCGAGTTCAAAAAGGATGTCGTCGTCGACCTGTTCTGCTATCGCCGGCACGGGCACAACGAGGGCGACGAGCCGGCTTTTACCCAACCGCTGATGTACCGCACGATTGCGCGCCATCCGACGACTCGGCAGATCTATGCCGCACGCCTAGTCGCCGAGGGGATCCTCGCCGAAGGTGAGCCGGAAGCGATGGCCGCCCGGTTTGTCGCCCGCCTCGAAAATGAGTTCGAGACGGCGAAGAATTATCGCCCGAACAAGGCGGATTGGCTCGAAGGCGCCTGGGCGGGGTTCGAGCCAGCGCCGCAGGACAATAGTCGCGCCGACACTGCCGTTGCCACCGAGGTATTGCGCGAGCTGGGACGGGGGCTGGTGACTGCTCCTGAAGGTTTCCGGATCAACCCCAAAATAATCCGCCAGCTGGACGCGAAACGCGTCGCGATCGAATCCGGCGAGGGGATCGATTGGGCGACCGCAGAGGCATTGGCGATCGCCTCGCTATGCGCCGAAGGGACCCATGTCCGCATGTCCGGTCAAGATAGCGGGCGTGGCACCTTCTCACACCGCCACGCCATCTTGGTCGATCAGGAAACCGAAAAGCGCTATATCCCAATCAACCATGTCCGCGCCGGGCAAGCGCCGTTCGAGATCATCGACAGCCCGCTGTCCGAGGCCGCAGTCGTCGGCTTCGAATACGGCTACAGCCTCGCCGATCCGTCTAGCCTGGTGCTGTGGGAGGCGCAATTCGGCGATTTCGCCAACGGCGCGCAGGTCATCATCGACCAGTTCTTAAGTGCCGGCGAAGCGAAATGGCTCCGCATGAGCGGCCTCGTCCTGTTGCTGCCGCACGGCTATGAGGGGCAAGGGCCCGAGCATTCCTCGGCGCGGATCGAGCGCTATCTGCAGCTTTGCGCCGAGGACAACATCCAGGTGTGCAACCTGACCAGCGCCGCGAATTACTTTCACGCCCTGAGGCGTCAGATTCGCCGCAATTTCAGAAAGCCGCTGGTGATTTTCACCCCGAAATCGCTGCTGCGCGCAAAGGAAGTGATGTCGCGGCTCGACGAGATGGGGCCGGGCAGCGGCTTTCGCCGAATAATCTCGGAAATCGGGCCGATCGCCGCCGATGATGCGATGCGCCGCGTGGTCCTGTGCAGCGGCAAGGTTTATTTCGATCTGGTCAAGGCGAGGGCCGCGAGCGGCGACAACCGGGTAGCATTGATCCGGATCGAGCAACTCTACCCGTTCCCGTTCGACTCGCTCGGCAAAGAATTGGCCCGTTACCGCAACGCCGAAATCATTTGGTGCCAGGAAGAGCCGAAGAACATGGGTGGGTGGAACTTTGTCGACCGGCGCATCGAAGAGGCGCTTGCCGGGCTCGATATCGCCGCCAAGCGGCCATGCTTTGCCGGACGGGCGGACGCCGCCTCGCCGGCCACCGGTTTGTTCAAGCGCCATGTCGAGGAGCAGGCGCAGCTGGTCGCGGACGCACTTGCGGCTTAAGCGGATGACCGCCGAGATCAAAGTGCCCAACCTCGGCGAGTCGGTGACCGAGGCGACCGTGGCGAAATGGCTGAAGCGTCCCGGTGAGGCGGTTGCCGTCGACGAGCCCGTCGTCGAACTCGAAACCGACAAGGTGACGTTGGAAGTGCCGGCTCCCGCGACCGGGATGCTCGCCGAAATTCTGGCCGAGGAGGGAGTCAATTTACCGGTCGGCGCCGTGCTCGGCCGCATCAGCGAGGGTGTGGTGGCAGCAGCCCTTCTCCCCCTCCCCGCGCGCGAGAAGAGGGAGGGTCCCGCAGGTCCGCAATCGACGGAGCCGCGAAGTGGCAGACGAGATGTCGGACCCGCAGGTCTGCAATCGACGGAGCCGCAGAGCGGCGGACGAGATGTCGGACCCGCGCAGCGGGAGAGTGAGCGGCAGCGAACGCTCGATCGCTCCGGCCCGGCGGTGCGAAAGCTAGTTGCCGAGAGCGGGCTTGACGCCACGACGATCGCGCTCACGGGCCCGGGCGGACGGATCAGCAAAGCCGATGTGATCGAAGCGCTGGCGCGCCCGGAGCCGGCTTCGCTGCCGACCCCTGCCCTGCCCTTACCCGCCGCTACCTCGGCGGAGCGCGAAGTTCGGGTGCGTATGACGCGCCTGAGACGGCGGATCGCCGAGCGCCTTAAGGCGGCGCAAAACACCGCGGCAATGCTGACTACCTTCAATGAAATCGACATGGGCCAGACGATCGCGCTGCGCGAGCGCTGGCGCGAGGCCTTTGAGAAAAAACACGGCGTTCGCCTTGGCTTCATGTCGATCTTCGTCAAGGCGGCGATCGTCGCACTGAAGGAGATCCCCGGAGTCAACGCCGAGATCGACGGCGACGACATCGTCTACAAGAACCATTACGACATCGGGGTCGCGGTCGGCCTTGAGCAAGGGCTCGTCGTGCCGGTGCTGCGCGACGCCGATCGGATGAGCTTTGCCGAGATCGAAAAGACGATCGCGGCGCTCGGCCATAAGGCGCGTGACGGGAAATTGTCGATCGAGGAGCTTTCCGGCGGCACGTTTACGATCTCGAATGGCGGGGTCTACGGGTCTTTGTTGTCGACGCCGATCCTCAATCCGCCGCAATCCGGTATCCTCGGGATGCACAAGATCGAAAGGCGGCCGGTCGCAGCAGGCGACAAGATCGAGATCCGGCCGATGATGTATGTCGCGCTGTCCTACGATCATCGAATCGTCGACGGCCGCGAGGCGGTAGCCTTTCTCGTGCGCATCAAGGAGTGTGTCGAGGACCCATCGCGCCTGCTGTTCGATATCTGACGCCGCTTACCGCGACGCCGTCTCGGGCAAGCCCGCGGACGCCGTAATCCTGGCGATCATCGGCAAAATCTTCCGATCGATATCCTCGGAACTCAACGGACCGACCTGGCGGTATCGGATATGGCCGGTGCGGTCGACGACATAGGTTTCCGGCACCCCGTAAACCCCGAAGTTTATCGCAGTGGTGCCGTCACGATCGACCGCGACGCGGCTGAATGGATTACCGAGTTCGTCGAGGAAGCGGCGTGAATCCGCAGGCTTGTCCTTATAGGCAATGCCGTCGAGGCTAACATCGGGACGATGCGCCAGCGCCGACAGCGCCGCCTGTTCTTCGCGGCACGGTGCACACCACGAGGCGAAAAAGTTAACCAGTGTGACCCCGCCGCCGAGATCCTTGCGTGACAAGCCGTGCGCAGGGTCGTAGAGGCCGGGCAGCGCGAAATCCGGGGCGGGCCGATTGATCAGCGCCGACGGCAAAAGCTGCGGGTTGTGGTTCAGGCCCATCGCGAAGGCCACCAGCAACACCGCGAACAGCGCCGCCGGCAGCAGAAAGGCAAGCTTGCCTACCATCTCCGCCGACCGGAAGCTAACGCCCGCCAGTGACAGCGGCCTTCAACGGGGCGGCAGCCTCATCGGATGCCGCGCCTTCCTGCCAGTGCCCGCTTTTCTTCAGCGCGTCGACGACTTCACGCGGCATGTATTTCTCATCATGCTTGGCGAGAACGGTCGAGGCGGCGAAGACGTTGCCCGGCTCCAGCCTCCCTTCGGCGACGACCCCCTGCCCCTCGCGGAACAGATCGGGCAGGATGCCGCGATAGACCACGGCGATGTCGGTCTTGCCGTCGGTGATGCGGAACGAAACCGTGTGGCCGTCCGCCGAATGCGACACACTCTGTTTCTCGACGAGCCCGCCGATCCGCATCAGGCGGTCGGCTGCCAACGCCTGCGTCTTCAGATCGCTCGGGCTGTAGAAAAACACCAAGTTGCTGCTGAACGCACTGAGGACCAGCGCGGTCGCCCCGGCGAGCGCCGCCATGCCGAGCCCCAGCAAGCCCAGCCGCTGCTGCTTGCGGGTCATCACCGGGTCTCGATCTGCCGCTGCAGCTGTTCGAGGGTGCGGACGCTCTGCCGATAGCGCCGCCAGGAATGCAGCGCCAATCCGCCGAGCACAACAAGGGCCAGGCCATAGGCCGGCCACACAAAGACGGCGTAGCCGCCCATCCCCAAAAACGCACCGATATTGGTCACCGCCGGTCTTAGCGCAGCACCGGGCGCGCCGATCCTGCGCCTTCCGGCCGGGGTCGGACAGCTCTCGGCGCGATAGCACCGCTGAGGCGCAGCGCCAGAGCCTTGCGCTCGTTCAAGGCTGTACGCATGCGCAGGATCAGCAACGTCGCGAAAAAGAGCATAAAGCCCGCCGCCATGACCAGCAGGGGCATCAGCATCGCTAGCGCAATCGTCGGCTTGCCAAAGCGCAGCACGCTCGCCGGCTGGTGCAAAGTGTTCCACCAATCGACCGAGAATTTGATAATCGGCAGATTGACCACGCCGACCAGCGCTAAGATTGAACCGGCCCTGCCGCCGCGAGTCGGGTCGTCGAAACCGTTCACCAGCGCGATATAGCCAAGATAAAGAAAGAACAGCACCAACACCGAAGTCAGTCTGGCGTCCCACACCCACCATGCGCCCCACATCGGGCGGCCCCAGAGCGATCCCGTGGTCAGGCACACAAAGGTGAAAGCGGCGCCGATCGGCGCCGAGGCGCGCGCCGCGATTTCCGCCAGCGGATGCCGCCAGACCAGCGCGACGCCACTCCCAACGGCAATAAACAGATAGATCGAGAGCGCCATCCACGCGGCCGGGACATGGACATACATGATGCGTGCGGCGTCGCCCTGCTGGTAGTCCGGCGGCGACACTACCAGTGCTAAATAGATCCCGATTGCGAGCACCGCGACCGTCGACAGGCCGCACCACGGCAAAGCCCTTGCGCTAAACCGCATGAAGCGCGCCGGGTTGGCCAACCAGTTGATCATCGCCTCGCCAAACCCAACTAAACCACTGCTCTAAAACACATTTCTCCGGCTGGCTACACGCATCGAAACTTTGTAACCTTGGATTTGCAACCCAACGCCGTCACTTCGACCTAACGGCTGTTTATAGCAGATCGGAAAACTGGGTCGAGCCGGTTAGCAGCATCCTCCTGCATGTCGGGGCCACGCGCGGATAGGAGCACGCAATTCGCGCTCGAGGTCACCGGTCTCGGGTTAATCCGACCGATCGATCAGATGGATGAAGGAGCCGAATACCGAGCCTCGCCGCAACCCGGACATGCCGAGATCGGTTCCGGCGGCGTTGGTCATTGACCATAGCCTGTCGCCGCTTTCCCGTTGGGTAATCGTCGCATAGTGGAATTCGTGGCCGCTAAAGCCCGAACCAGTGCGGCCGAGCGGTCCGTCGGCGAGCAGCGTCGCGCGGCGATAGCCGAGCGACAAGCGGCGTTCGGCAAAGCTGGAGACCACCGGCAACAGCCCCGCCATCGGGTGGCTGTGCCCATCGGCGTCGATCAGCGCGTCGCCGAGGACCATGTAGCCGCCGCATTCGCCGTAGATCGGTTTGCTGACTGCCGCAGCCCGCCGCAGGCCGGCGAAAAAGACGTCGGCGGCGGCGATCCGGCCGGCCCACAATTCGGGATAGCCGCCGGGCAGATAGACCGCGTCGGCGGCGGGGTCGGGCGACTCATCGGCGAGCGGCGAGAAGAAGGTGAGATCGACACCACGATGCCGCCATCCGTCGAGGAACGCTGGGTAGATGAAGCAGAAGGCGTCGTCGCGCGCTACGGCGATGCGACGGCCGAACGGTGGGATGCCGGGGGTCACGGCTTCGCGGCATAGTGTCGAGGGCCGAGCCAGAGCCAGCAGCCGATCGATATCGAGGGAGGCGCCGACCTGTTCTGCGGCGCGCTCGATGACCCTCTCGAGCTCGCCAATCTCGCCGGCTGGGACCAGGCCGAGATGGCGCGACGGCAGCGCCAACGCCGGGTCGGTAGGAAACGCCCCGAGTATAGCGAGGCCCGGCAGATACCGCCTCACCGCCCCGACGAGCAGCGCACGATGTCGTTCGCTGGCAACCCGGTTGAAGATCACGCCGGCAATCGCCGCCTCGGGCCGGTGGTCGGCAAAGCCGCGCAGCAAAGCGGCGACCGACACGCCCTGACCGCGGACATCGACGACCAGCACGACCGGCCAGCCGGTCAACCGGGCGAGTTCTGCGGTCGAGCCCGCCTCGCCGTCGGCTCCCGTGCCGTCGAACAGGCCCATGACGCCCTCGCACAATACGATCTCGGCTGCGGCTTCCAACCCGGCGACGAGCCCGGCGAGGGTCTCCGGCCGCATTGCCCACGGATCGAGATTGATGCACGGCGCGCCGCTGGCGAGCGCGTGAAAGGTTGGATCGATAAAATCGGGCCCAGCTTTGGCCGCGGCGACGCGCACGCCGCGCCGGCGCAAATGCCGCAACAGGCCCGCCGTCAACAGAGTCTTGCCGCTCCCCGAAGCCGGGGCGGCGAGGATCAGCCCGCGGGCTTGCATACGCACGCGGGCCTGAGGGCCCTGGCCGAATCAGCTCGGGAGTTTGTCGCCGTCGGGCGGGGTGGGAACTTCGAACGCGTTGACCATGCCGGAGAGAAACGCGAAATAGTTCGCCGCCCCGGTCAGCTCGACCATCCACTGCACGCCGTGGCGGTCCTTTAGCCGGTCGAACAGCGCCGGATCGACCTTGTTGGTGCGGATCAGCTGGCGCGTGTAGTTGATAATATCTCGCTCGTCGGCGGGAAGCCCGGAAGGATCGCCCTTGGCGCGCAACAGATCGATCGTCGCCTCGGGCACGCCGGCCCGGCGCGCGGCCCCGACCTGGGCGGCCCAGACATAGGCGGCCTCCTTCTCGCGCACCGAGGCCAGAATGGCATGCGAGCGCAGCCTGGCGTCGACCACGCTGCCTTCGCGGAAAAAGGTCACCAACGGCAGCACCCGCTCCGCTAAAGGCGGGCTGTGCAGCATGATACTGAACGGGCCGCGCACACCACCAAAGACCTTGACCACCTCGTCGACAACAGCGTGATGCTCGGCCGGCACGTCGGCCTTGCCGGTGACCGGGGCAATTCTCGGCATGATTTCCTCCCGTGATTAGATGCCCGGATAGGGTTTGCCCCACCCGTCGAGATAAACGACATCCGATAGCGGACCGCGCCCGACCGGGCCGAACCGCCCCATCGGATAGCCGATCGGCAAAATGGCGTAGGAGTGGAACCCGGGCGGGATACCCATCGCCGCATCGACCTCTTTCTCGTAATTGATATGCCGGGTGGTCAGGGTCGAGCCAAGGCCGAGCGCGCGCGCTGCCAGGAGCATGTTCTGCACCGCGGGATAGATCGACGAGCCGGCCGAGCGACCCGGATTGTCGCCGTCCTCGAGGCAGGCGACGATCCACACTGGGGCTTCGTGGTAATGGTCGGTCAGATATTCGACCGCCGAGTGCTGGCGCTTGAAGCGGGCCGGGTCCGAGCCCGGCGGCGGCGCGCTAGACGCATAGCGCGGGCCCACCACCGCATCGAAGGCTTTCTTGTAGTATACCTGCACCGCCTTTTTGGTCGCCGGGTCCTTCAGCACCAGAAAGCGCCAACGCTGCGTGTTGCCGCCACTCGCGGCCGCCTGTCCGGCCAGCAGGATTTTGCGAATCAGGTCGTCGGGCACCGGGTCGGGCTTCAGCCGCCGCATCGCTCGCGTCGTGTGCAGTATTTCGAAGATGTCGGTGCCGCCTGGCGTCGCTTCGGGCATTCATTCCTCCATAGCCGATTGCGGCGAAGTCTAGTTGGGATGAACGCAGCCTCACAAGGACGATGAATTATTCCGCGGCGGTGCCCAGGGCTGCGAGCCGGCGCTGGGCGTCGAGCATGTCGGGACCGCCCGCGGCTGCCGGTTTGAGGCGGAAGTCGAACCGGGTGGTGTAATAGGGCCGGTCGATGCCTAGTCCCCGGGCCTCCGCGTCGGGGCTGTCGTGTCGGACAAAGTCGCAGATCAGCGAGCCCTTAACCGCGAACACCGCGTCGCTGCCCAGATATTCGTCGGTGCGGTCGAAGATGTGCGTCGTCACCGGCTCGTAACCCGCGGCCGAGACCACGAAATGGATATGCGCCGGGCGCCACGGATGACGGCCGGTGGCGCTCAACATCGCGCCGACCGGACCGTCCGATGGGATCGGGTAATTGACCGGCAATACGGTGCGCACGAGATAGCGGCCCTCATCGTCGGTATGAAACTTGCCGCGCATGTGCAGCTCATGCAGGTTCGGGTCCTGAGAATCATACAGGCCGCTGGTCTGGGCCTGCCAAACGTCGAGCAATGCGCCGGTGATCGGCCTTCCATCGAGATCGAGCACCCGGCCGCTGACCAGGGTCGGCGCGCCCTTTTTATCGAGATGGGCGATGTTGCCGCCCCACGGCAACTCGGGCGCGTTCTGGCGATGGAACGGCCCGAACACGGTCGACTCGGTGGCCCCGTCGGGTTTGCGATGGCTCAGCAAATCGACCACCATCGACACGCCCAAGGTATCCGAGAACAGGATGAATTCCTGGCGCTTGTCGCCAGACAAGTGTCCGGCCCTGGTCAGGATCTCGATCGCCTGGAACCACTCCGCCTCGGTCAGGTTGACCTCCTTGACGAAGGCGTGCAGGTGCCTGATGAGGCTCAGCATTATCTCCCTGAGCCGCGGATCGGGCGTCTGCGCAAAGCGCTGCAGCACCTCGGCGGTGATCTCGTCCTCGGTCGTGTTGCGCGGCATCGGCATGGCCGGCCTCCCTCGTAACTCCGGACCCACCAATACCACGAAAAACCCCGTCTGGGCCTGAGCGCTTGCATTCCCGTTTCATCCCAATGCTCGACGCGCCAATGCCGCCGGAAAGGCTGGTGTCGGCAACCAGCGAACCTTGATCCCGGAGAGAGACCGATGCGCGTCCCGGCGAGCATGGAATAGGCCCGGCACGATGTCATGGGGCGCCGGCATCGCGGCGTTGGCGTTGAGCGTCGCCGTTGCCTTCCTTATCGCGACACATTGGCGCGGGATCGTCCCCGCGCTCACCTCGAACCCGACATCCGCCGCCGCCATCGCGGTCTTTGCCGCAACCTACCTCGTCATCGCTATCGGCAAATTGCCGGGCTTTTATCTCGACCGCGCCGGGGCGGCATTGCTGGGCGCCAGCCTGATGGTCGGTTTGGGGGTGCTGTCGCTCGACCAAGCGTTGCGGTCGATCGATTTCGATACGATCGCCTTGCTCCTCGGCATGATGATCGTTGTCGGCAATCTGCGCCTCTCCGGTTTCTTCCGCTTGGTGACCAACTGGGTCGTAACCCGCGCCCGCCATCCGCTGTTGCTGCTGGCCGCGGTAATATTCACATCGGGCCTTTTCTCGGCTTTTCTGGTCAACGACACGGTGTGCCTGGCGTTGACCCCGGTCGTTCTCGATCTCGTCTTGCGCCTGCGCCGCAACCCGGTGCCCTACCTGCTGGCGGTGGCAATGGCATCAAATGCCGGCAGCGTGGCGACGATCACCGGCAACCCGCAGAACATCATGATCGGCAGCTTCTCGCGGATCCCCTATGGCGCTTTCGCCGCCTCGCTGTCGCCGGTCGCTGCGATCGGGCTGGTTGTGACCTTTGCGTTGATCGCGCTGTTTCATCCGGGCGAGTTTTGGACACGCGACCGGCTGCGGGCAGCGCCAGCGCCGGTCCACGCCCACCGGTCGCTGGCAATCAAAGTGGTGGCGGTGACCTTGGCGATGATGGCCGGTTTCTTCGCCGGTCTCGCGCCGGCCAAGCTGGCTCTGATCGCCGGCTCGGTCCTGCTGGTGACGCGGGCCGTCCGGAGCGAGAAGATCTATCGAGAGATCGACTGGCCGCTGTTGTTGATGTTCGCCGGGCTGTTCATTGTCGTTTCCGGGTTTGAGAAGGCGCTGCTGTCGCCGCGGATCATCGCCGAGATCGGCCAGCAGCATCTGGACCGACTGCCGGTGCTGGCGGTGGTGACGGCGGCGTTGTCGAATCTCGTCAGCAACGTGCCGGCGGTATTGGTGCTGAAGCCTTTCGTCACCGCCCTGCCCGACCCGCAGCGCGCCTGGCTGGTCGCCGCTATGGCCGCGACACTGGCCGGCAATCTGACGATCCTCGGCTCGGTCGCCAATCTGATCGTTGTGCAGCGCGCCGCTCGGCGCGGTGTGACGATCGGATTCTGGCAATATTTCCGCGTCGGTGCACCGGTGACGGTCTTGACGATCCTTGTTGGTCTGTGGTGGCTGTGACGCGGACACGGCAAGGTTGGGGGAGGTCGGGATGACCGGGCAGCGTAAGAATGAGTTCGGCCAACCGATCGGCGCCGCCTTGCCGAATTGGTCGCCGCGGCCGCTGCCGCCACGCATCCCGATCGAAGGGCGGTTCTGCCGGGTCGAGCTCCTTGAGCCGGCGCGTCATGCCGGCGATCTCTTCGCCGCCAACAGCGACGACGCCGAGGGACGCAACTGGACCTATCTGCCCTATGGGCCGTTTCCCTCGTTCGATCCTTACCGCGATTATCTCGCAGCGGCGGCGCGGCGCGATGACCCGCTGGTCCATGCGATCGTCGACCGGCGGAGCGGACATGCCGTCGGGGTGGCGAGCCTGATGCGCATCGATCCTGCGGCAGGCGTTATCGAGGTTGGCGGCATCAACTACAGCCCCAGCCTGCAGCGCCAGCCGGCGGCGACCGAAGCCATGTATCTGCTGATGCGCCGGGTCTTTGATGAACTCGGCTATCGCCGCTACGAGTGGAAATGCGACTCGCTGAACGCGCCGTCGCGGGCCGCGGCGCAGCGCCTCGGTTTCCGCTATGAGGGGCTGTTCCGCCAGGCGACGGTCTACAAGGGACGCAACCGCGACACCGCCTGGTATTCGATCCTTGACAGCGAGTGGCCGGCATTGCGGGCCGCGTTCGAGTGCTGGCTCGACCCAGCCAATTTCGACCGCGACGGCCGCCAACGCGTCAGCCTGAGAAGTTTGCGAGAGGCTGGGGACGCCGGGTAGCCGTGTATCGCGCAGGATCAGCGCTGGCCGAGATTGTTCAGCGTTGGCAGATATTGTTGGCCCACCTCAGGCGACGAGGTCAGCACAGTAAAGCTGCTGCCGCCTCCGGTATGGCCCGCTTCCCAATTGGCTTCCCATTGAATCTGCACGTAACCCTGGGTCCCCGGCGCGAGCTGGAGAGTGTCGTGCTGGTTGGTGGGGGTTCCGAAGGGCTGCACCGTAAACCTGTACTTTCCCGGCTGGAAATCGTGAAAAAAAGTCGTCCCTTGAGTTATTCCGCCGACCGGTGCGCCGTTCGCGTAAATAATCGGATCAGACGCATAGACGCTGCCGCCAGGCGGATCCGCCTGACGAAAAAACCACACCCGTGCCACACCCGGTCCAACCGGGGGAACCTGGGGCTGAGAGGTGGACTGCGGGGCGCAGCTTCCAAGCACAAGGAGACAGAGGCCGAAACTTATTGCCGCAGCCAGCCGATACCTGAACATGATGCTTCCTCCCGTCTTGGTTGGCCGACACTCCCCGGATTTGGACCGGGCAAGCGCCATCGTCCGGTTTTTCTACCGTTCATGGCAAGAGACTCCGACTGTTACATCGCCGACACACTGTGAATCGTGTTTTGCCCTCGAATTCTCTTGCGCCGCTTTGTTTTGCCCAATTGTGTCCGACTCGACCGATCGGCTTACTTAAGGGAACAAAACTTTACTGACTAACACTGACGATACATCGAGGAGTTACAGAGGCCCCTTATAACACTGATCATCCAACGACCCTGCCCAGCTCGGGGTCGGAACATTGCTAGGGTGAGCAGATGAGCGATTTCGCACGGCTCCTCGAAAACGAAATCCCGCGCTTGCGGCGCTATGCGCGCGCGTTGACTAGAGATGCATCGCGGGCCGACGACTTGGTGCAGAGCTGCCTGCTGCGCGCCGTCGCCAAACAGCATCTGTGGCAGCCGGGAACCGATCTGCGCGCTTGGCTCTTCACTATTCTCCACAACCAGAACGTAAATGATGTCCGGCGCTCGGTGCGCGAAGGGGTGGCTGTCCCGGTCGAGGATGTGGCTCCAGTCCTGACCGCCACGGCGAACGTCGAAGCGTCGCTGCAGTTGCGCGATCTTGAGCGGGCGATTGCCAGCCTGCCGGAGGAGCAACGCCAGGTAATCCTTCTCGTCGGGCTCGAGGGCATGCGCTACGAAGAGGTCGCCACTGTTCTCGGCATTCCGATCGGCACCGTCCGCTCCCGACTGTCGCGCGGCCGCGACATGTTGCGTGAGCTGATGGACATAAATGACACAACTGCGGATGGAGCGCACCGACGGGCCGGCGCCATCGCTGACCGGCGATCGGAAGCCGCCTAACCCGTCGCCGGTGTTACGCCGCTTCCACGCCCTAATCATATCAGGACCTGAGCCCCCGATCTGTCTGGATCGTTGCCGTCTCGCGGCTTGCGAGGCGGCCCCCGATCGCCTAAAACCCGCGCGTCCCTGGGCCGGGGCGTGGCTCAGCCTGGTAGAGCGCCTGCTTTGGGAGCAGGATGTCGGAGGTTCGAATCCTCTCGCCCCGACCACCTCGAACCCGCTTTTCGAGGCGGCCCAACAAGGATGAGATCGGCGGGAGACGGAACTCGGCAATGGCGCAGGCGCGGATATTCAGGCCGGCAAAGACGGCCATGCAATCGGGGCGACGGCAGACCCGTAAGTGGGTTCTCGAATACGAGCCCACGCCCGGGCGCCGACCGGATCCGCTGATGGGATGGACCAGCGCCGCGGACACTCTGAACGAGGTGCGGCTCCACTTCGACACGATCGAGGAAGCGCGCGCTTTCGCTGAAAAACAGCAGCTCGCCTATACGGTGATCGAACCGCACGCCGTCAGCGAAAAGCCCAAGAGCTATGCTGACAATTTCCGCTATGATCGTGTCCGCGATTGACCCGCTGGTCCTGACGAGCGGTGCCTTTCATGTGACCCCGTAGCTCAGCTGGATAGAGCACTCGCCTTCTAAGCGAGACGTCGCCGGTTCGAATCCGGCCGGGGTCGCCATAATTGTAGTCGCCATAATTGTAAATGCCTATGGAAGTCGACACTGTCGACACATCGCCACCATCTGTCTGAATTCCAGTAGGTACGGCTTACGGTTCCTCGAACTGCAGAATGTAGAGCCCGGCATTGTTGTCGGTGAGGTACATCACGCCCTGCGCATCGACAAAGCAGTCGGCGGATTGGATGACTTGCGGTCGGTTGGGACGCGGGTCGAACATGCGCTCCGGATCGGGCGGCACGAAAAACCCGGCCTCGCACGGCTGGAACGCATTCTCGATGTCGAATACCCGGACGCCGGCGTTGTGATAGGTCGCGAAGATGAAGCGCGAGCTCTGGAAAGCGCCGGGCCGGTTCTCCCAGAGATTATGTGGCCCGAAATTGCCGCCTTTAGCGCAGTAGTCGGCCTCGGATGGGACCGGCATGGTGGCGAAGCTCACGGGATTGGCCGGCTCGCGCACATCGAAGAGCCAAGTGTGACGGAGGCCTAGGCTGCAATCGGCGAAATTGGCCTCGTCGGCCAGCACCAGCAGATTGCGATCAGGGAGCGGCAGAGGCGAATGCGTGCCACCGCCGAAGGGCGGGTCGAGATTGCGATGGGCAAGCAGCTTCGGCCGGGTCGGATCGGCGACGTCGAGCACGGTGAGCCCGCCGTCGCGCCAGGCGGCATAGGCGAGGTTGCCGGCGACGAGGGCGTGGTGCAGTGCGTAGCGCCGGCCCTTGGGCCAACTCGGCGTCTCGCCGCCGCCCGTCCACATGCCGGGAATCCACCACTTGCTGACGACCTCGGGCCGGGTCGGCTCCGCCATATCGACGATCGCCACCACCTGGTCGGTGAACTCGGGGAAATGGATCGAGACGTAAGCGTAACGCCCGCCGACATACCAGATGCGGTGCGGCCCGACACCCTCGGTGGCCATGAACGCGATCTCGCGCGGCGCCTCAGGATGCGCGATGTCGTAGACGCGGACGCCCGCCGTGTATTGCTGGCCCTTCAGGAGATCGGCCGGAGATCCCGAATAGTAGGCCTGTGCATCGACCTGCATCGTCCACATGCTCGGTCCGTTGACGGCGAGCAGCAAGTCGTCGTGGGTCTGCAGATGGATGGCGCGGGTGTTGGGCGGGCAGGGCATGAAGGCGACGGGTCGCGGGTTCTTCGGATCGCGCACGTCGATGATGGTGATGCCGTTCGAATAACCGTGCCCGATATAGGCATAGCCACGATGCACCATGACCTGGACGCCGTCGCCACGCCCGCCCTGGTCGGAGTGGCTGATGAACTTGACGTTGTGGGATGCCACCGCATTCATGGCTCGCCTCTCCCCTGTTGGGCCGTCCTTTGCCCCTTCACCGCGTCGGTGGTCCAGTGTCGCGTCGGCCCACAGCGGCGAAAGTCCCCGATATTAAGCACCCGCGACCCCGCACCCGCGACTGGCAGCATCCAGCATATAGGTCTGGTGGCGGAGTGACTCGTGAAAATCGGCGCGATGGTGTGACGTGCGATCCTTACGGTCCCGTGGCTGGCCCATGGCACAAGCCCGTTTGCAACGCTGCTCGACATCTCAACTTGGCCGCCACAATGCGACCCGCCGCTCCGGTCGACCCGCCATCGGCGACGATGATCCCGATGGCCAAGACAAATTCACCATCGGTTGTTCAGGCATGATATTTCGTCAGCCCAAGGCGATAGCGGACGGCAGCGCCGCACCGCGGGAACCGACGCGCTCAAGGAGGGGTGGAGCATATGGCCCAATCGATCGAAGCGTTCGTCAGCAGCGCGATGGACGATGCGCGGATGACGCCGATCCACTGGCGGGTTCTGGCGCTCGTCGCCGCCGGCTATTTTTTCGATGTCCTCGACCTGACCATCCTCGGGGCGCTGGTGCCCGACATGATCAAGAGCGGCTTCATCACCGCGCCGCAGGTCGCAGTGGTCGGGAGCTCTACCCTTGTGGGGCTGCTGATCGGTTGCGTCGGGCAGGGCGAGTTTACCGACCGCTTTGGCCGTAAGACCGTGTATCAATTCAACCTGCTGCTCTATGGGGTGGCAACGATCGCCGCTGCTTTTTCGCCGAATTTCATCTGGCTCGCGGCGTTTCGCTTCATCGCCGGCGTCGGGCTCGGCGCCGAGCAGCCGTTGTGTTTTTCGTATACGGCTGAATACGCACCCAAGAACATTCGTGGCCGCATCCTTGCTTTGATGCAGCTGATCGGCGGCGCCTTCCCGTGGCCGGTCGGCATCCTGCTGGCGCTCGGATTCCGCGACACGATCGGCTGGCGTGGGATCTGGATCGTGATCGGCGTCGGCGCGCTGATTGTATTCGTGCTGCGCTTCTCGCTCCCCGAATCGCCGCGCTGGCTGGCGATACATGGCCAGGGGCAGCGCGCCCTCGATCTGCTGAAGCGCATGAACCTGCCGGCGCCGCCGCTTGAAACCCTGACCGCCGACGCAGCAAGCAACACCAAGAGCGATCCGATCGCCGTTGTATTTCGGCAATATCCGCGCAACGTGATCGCGGCGATGATCTGCTTCTTCGCGTTTTTCGGGATTGCCAACGGGCTCGGTACATGGCTGCCCAACATCATGGCCGGCCGTGGGTTCTCGATCACGAAATCGCTGACCTTCACCCTCGGCATGACCATCGCCTATCCGTGCAGCAGTGCGTTCATGATGTTCGCGCTCGAACGGTTCGGCCGCATTCGCACCGCGGTGACGGCCTTCGTGCTGGCCGGACTGTTCGCCGCGGCGTTCGCTTCAGCGCAGTCGGAGACGATGATCCTGGTCGTCGGTTTTGTGATGTTCTTCTGCATCCAATTGGCCGGGAACTCGATGCAGATTTTCGCCTCGGAGGTGTTCCCGACTAACGCGCGCGCTTCGGGTTTCGGCTTTGCCCATTCGGGCGGCCGGATCGGCGCGGCGATCATCGTCCCCGGGTTTCTCGTCATCCAAACCACATGGGGGGTTCCCGCGGTATTCGGCACAATCGCGGTGATGCTGGCGGTGGCTGCCGTCGCGGTGACACAGATCGGCTCCGAGACGCGCGGCCTCGCCCTCGACGCGATCGCGCCGCCAACCGGGTGAGGGGCCGGGCCGGCAGGATCCTGCGGGGGCGTCCATGCTGATGGAGGAACAGTCCCAAGTCTCTTGCTCTCCGGGCGCGTATGTTGGGCGGTCGCTTACGCGGGTCGAGGATGCCGATCTCTTAAGCGGACGCGGCCGCTTCGGCGACGACCTGGCGATGCGGGTGGGTACCTTGCAAGCCGCGATCCTGCGCTCGCCATATGCCCATGCCGAATTGTTGGCGGTCGATATCGAGGCGGCGTCGGCTCTGCCGGGGGTTGCCGCCATTGTCACCGGTGACGATGCCAGGCGCTGGACCCGCCCCTTTATTGCCGCGGTCAAGGCGCCGGTGGAGCACTGGTGCCTTGCGGTCGACCGAGTACGCTATGTGGGCGAGCCGGTGGCGGTGGTACTTGCGGGCGACCGCTACGCCGCCGCGGACGCGCTCGAACAGATCGAGGTGTCGTACCGGCCGCTGCCTGCGGTGATCGACCCGGTTGCGGCCACTGAATCTGCCGCGCTGCTGCTGCATACGGCGCTCGGATGCAACGTCATCAGCGACCGCTCATTCTGCTACGGCGATCCCGAAGCGGCGTTTGCCGCCGCTGCGCACCGGATCACGGTCACCACCACTTACCCGCGCAACTCAGGCACCCCGATCGAGTGCTTTGTGGTGATCGCCGAATATCTGCCGGGTGAGGGCGCCTATGAGGTAACCGCCAATTTCCAGGGGCCGTTGGCGATGCAGCCGGTGATGGCCATGGCGCTCGGCGTGCCGGCCAACCGGCTGCGCCTAAAGACGCCGCCGGATTCGGGTGGCAGCTTCGGCGCCAAGCACGCCGTCTTTCCCTATGTCGTGCTGTTGGCGATCGCCGCGCGCAAAGCTGGACGCCCAGTCAAATGGGTCGAGGAGCGCGGCGAGCACCTCCTCGCCGCGACCTCGGCCACCAACCGAGTGACCACACTCTCTGCCGCAGTCGATAAAGATGGGGTCGTGACCGCGCTCGACTGGGACCAGCTCGAAGATTGCGGCGCCTATCTGCGCGCTCCAGAGCCGGCGACGCTCTACCGCATGCACGGCAACATGAGCGGAGCCTACCGGATCCGGAATCTGCGCATCCGCAACCGGGTGGTGCTGACCAACAAGACGCCGAGCGGACTAGTGCGCGGCTTTGGCGGACCACAGGTTTATTTCGCGCTCGAACGACTGATGCAGCGCGTTGCGACGACACTCGGCCTCGACCCGATCGAGGTGATCCGCCGCAACCTGGTCGATCGCTTTCCTTATCGCTGCCCGGCCGGGGCCCTGCTCGATTCAGGAGATTATCGCGCCGGCGTTCAGCAAGCGGTTGAGGCCGGGGGCCTCGCCGAGTTGCGCCACCGCCGCGACGAGGCGCGTGCCGAGGGCCGGTTCTATGGCATCGGCTATGCCGCGGTGGTCGAACCCTCGATCTCCAATATGGGCTACATCACCACCGTCTTGAGCCCGGAAGAGCGTCGGGCCGCCGGACCCAAGGACGGCGCACAAGCGGCCGCGACCGTGGCATTCGACCCGCTCGGCGGCGTCTCGGTCATCATCGACTCGCTGCCGCAAGGGCAGGGGCACCGCACCGTCACAGCCCAGGTCGTGGCTGACGTGTTCGGCCTTGATCCGGCTGCGATCCGGGTCGACGCCGCCCTCGATACCGGCAAGGACGCCTGGTCGATCGCTGCCGGCAATTACGCGAGCCGCTTTGCCGGGGCGGTCGCCGGCGCTGCTCATCTCGCGGCACTGCGCCTGAGGGACAAACTCGCCCGGATTGCCGCGACGCAATTGAACCTGCGGCCGGTGGAGGTGCGGTTCGCCGACGGGCGCATTTTCGCCGCGGCGAACCCGGAAAATGGGATCAGCTTTGCCCGCGCCGCGGCCGCGAGCCATTGGTCGCCGGGCATGCTCCCCGATGAGAATGCCACCGCCTTGCGCGAAACGGTGTTCTGGACGCCGCCGAGCCTGACGGCGCCCAACGAGGCGGACGAGATCAACAGCTCGGCGGCTTACGGCTTCGTCTTCGACTTTTGCGGCCTTGAAATCGACCACGAAACCGGAGGAGTGCGGATCGACAAATACGTGACGTTCCACGATGCCGGCCACATCCTGAACCCCCTTTTGTTCGACGGGCAGATATACGGCGGGTTCGCGATGGCGGTGGGCGCGGCGCTGTTCGAGCGCTTTATCTATGACAACGATGGCAATCTCCTGACCGGCAGCTTTGCCGATTATGCGGTGCCGACCGCGCGCGACATTCCCACGCCGGTGATCCTGGATCGGGAAACGCCGTCGCCGGTAACCCCGCTTGGCGCGAAGGGGGTGGCCGAGGGCAATTCGATGAGCACGCCGGTCTGCATTGCCAATGCGGTGGCCGATGCACTCGGCGTCGCGGATCTAACCTTGCCGCTGACGCCGGCGCGAGTGGCCGAGCTTATCGCGCTCAAAGCGGCGCGCGATGTTTGATCTCGGCCGCAGCTTTCTTGCGAGCGTCGAACGCAGCCCCGACGCGCTGGCGATCGTCGACCGCGAACAGCGGTTCACCTACGCCGAATGGTATGCCGAGATTTGCCGCATTGCCGACGGGCTTGCCGCGCTTAGCCTCAGGCGCGGCGACCGGCTCGCCGTCATCCTGCAAAACCGCATCGAGATGGCGAGCCTGCATTGGGCCTGCCAGTTCCTCGGGATCGTCATGACCCCTCTCAACTGGCGCATGAAGGCCGAGGAACTCGATTACTGCCTCGCCGATGCAGAGGCTGGCGCCATCATCTTCGATGCGGTTGCGGGCGGCGCGGTTGCCGGGGCGAGGAGGGCGAGAGATCTGCCGCGTGTTGCGATTGGGGACGCCGAGAACGGCACCTGCCGGTTCGACGAATGGCCTGCGTCCGGTTGCACGCTCACTCCCCGAGCCGGACCCGAGGATCTCTCCGTGTTGCTCTATACCTCGGGCACGACCGGGCGGCCGAAAGGGGTGCCACGAAGCCACCGTGCCGAGCGAACCGCAGCACTCGCCCATGTCGCGCAAAATCGCTATTACAGCAACGAGCGCACCTTGGGTGTGATGCCGCTCTATCACACGATGGGGATTCGCTCGTTGTTGGCGATGGCGCTGGTCGATGGTGCGTTCATCTGCCTGCAGCACTTTGATGCGGCTGTGGCTTTGCGGCTGATCGGGCGCGAGCGGGTCACCAACCTCTATCTCGTGCCCACGCTCTACCACGATCTCGTGAGCCATCCGGGTTTCGCCGCGGTCGACACCAGCTCGGTCCGAAAGCTTGGGTTCGCCGGTGCGGCAATGCCCGCTGGGTTGCTGAAGCGGGTCGAAACAGCGTTCCGGCCGGAACTGTTCGTCAACCATTATGGCTCGTCGGAAATCTACACCTTCACGATCGAGCCCCGGGCAGCGGCGAAACCGGGCTCGGCCGGCAAAGCGGGGATCAATCAGCGCATCCGTGTCGTCAAGCTCGGCGCCGCCACCGCGGACGAACCCGCCGCGATCGGCGAGGAGGGCGAGGTCATCGCCGACATGGCAGGCGACGAGGCGTTCGAGGGCTATTGGCGGCGGCCCGACGCCAATGCCAAAGCCCTGCGCGGCGGATGGTATTTTACCGGGGATACCGGCTATGTCGATGCCGCGGGCGATCTGTTCGTCACCGGCCGGGTCGACGACATGATCATCAGCGGTGGCGAGAACATTTCTCCTGCCGAGATCGAAAGCGTTCTGTCATTACATTCGGCGGTGGCCGAGGTCGCCGTTGCCGGCCTGCCCGACGAACGCTGGGGTCAGCGCGTCACCGCTTTTGTCAGACGCCGCGGGACAGCCGACAAGGCGGCGCTTGATGTCTGGTGCCGCCAGTCGAGCCTCGCCGATTACAAGCGGCCGCGCGACTATGTCTTCGTCGCCGAAATCCCGAAATCGCCGGTCGGGAAGATCTTGCGCCGTCTGCTGGTGGCGGGAGAGTACCGTACGGAGTGATGCGGATGACCGACCCTGTAATGCCCGCAGCGCTCGACGGTTTCCGCGTCGAGATCGACGCCAAGGGCGAGCGCGCCGATGTGATCCTCGACCGGCCGCCGCTCAATGTCATAACCATGGCGCAGCGCGAGCAGTTGCGCGCGGCCTTCGAGGCTCTCGATGCCGACGACCGCGTCCGTATCATCGTGGTGCGGGCGATAGGTGAGCATTTCTCCAGCGGCGGCGAAATTCGCGGTTTTCTCGAAGCCTCCCCCGAGCATTTGTCGCACCTCGCCTGGAACATCGCCGCACCGGCACGTTGCCGTAAGCCGGTGATCGCCGCCAGCCGTGGCTATTGTTTCGGGGTCGGCTTCGAACTGGCGCTCGCCTGCGATTTTCGCGTGGTCTCGGAAACGTGTTTCTATGTGCTGCCGGAGCAGCGGCTTGGCCAAATCCCCGGCTCCGGCGGGGCCGCGCGCCTGCAGAAGATGGTTGGCATCGCCCGCACCAAAGACATCGTCATGCGGTCGCATCGCGTGAGTGCTCGGCAGGCCTACGAATGGGGTATTGCGACTGAATGCGTTCCTGACGGCGAGCTTGAAGCCGCGACCGACGTGCTCGTCGAGGAATTGCTCGGCTTTCCGCCGCTCGCCCAGCGCACCGCGAAGAAACTGCTGAACGACACCGAGGACGCGAGCCTGTCGCTCGCCATCGAGCTCGAAGGCCAAGCCTATAGCCGCCTGCGCAGCTCAGATGATTTCCGCGAAGGCGTCGAGGCATTCCTCGCCAAGCGCAAACCAAACTATCGCGGAAGTTGAGCCCATCCGCGTTTCCTGGCGCGGATGGCGCCGTTGCCCGGCCGCGGCTCTCGTCTGCCCTGTAGCCCTAGCGAGAGTGGCGCCAAGACGATCTTAAGATGGTCGGGTTGCTCCGGCCACGACGTGGACATCACGTCGCGCCTGCGCTTTTGCAGATACAGTGCGATGCTCACACCCGCAATTATCGCTCCGAGAACGATTAAATCCGCGCGGCGCCCATCCTGCTCGATCTCTAATGCGCACTGCGAGGCTGTATCGCTTGCTGTCCGGCCAATCCGCCGTGGTAGGCCGAGCTGCTCCTGGCGTCCTCCCTGCACTTTCGTTATGCGGCTTCCCCAATTGTCCTGACGGCGCCGGCGCCGGCTGCGTCGTAGCCGGGGACGCTGCTGACAAGCGAACGAAACGTGGCGCTCGTTAGCACGTCGATCAGATCTGCAATATTTTTCTGTTCGATCGCTTCCTTCTTGACTAGCAAGTAATAGTCTTCAGTGAACAGCGGGATGAATTCCAATCGCAGTCTCTTCGCTGCTGCCTCGATCCCCAGGCCGACATCGGCCATGCCACTGGCGACCGCGGCGGCAACAGCCAGATGGGTGAATTCTTCCGAGTAGAAACCAACGATCTCGCTGCGATCGATCCCCTGGTCCTTGAGAATCTTTTCTACCGCCAGCCGCGTTCCCGAGCCGCGCTGCCGGTTGATGAAACGGGCTTTCGTCTGCACGATGTCAGCCATGCTGCGGATGCCTTTTGGATTTCCCGGCATGACCATGAAGCCCTGTCGGCGCTTGACGAAATGGATGAGCCGCTGCAGCCGTGGCTTGAACCATGGCTGATAGGTCGCCAACAGTTCGCGGCCGAAATCTCCCTCGGGGATGTGAAAGCCCGCCATCTCACAGCGCGCCTTGCACAATGCCACGACGCTGTCGAGGCTTCCGACAAAGCGGATATCCAGTTTTGGGCCGTCGCGGGTGCGCAGCAGGTCCCGCAGTTCGGCCAGCACGAGGTCGTGACTGGCATAGACGGAGATCGTCGGCTGTGGCTCGTTCAACAGGCTACTGAGCTGCTGCTCGACTTCCGAGGCGGCGCTGTCGAGGTGCGGTGACAATCGCGCCTCGATCCGTTCACGCAGCCACAAGAGGCGTTCGCCGAGCGGCGTCAGCTGACTGCCGCGGCCCTGTTCTTTGTCGACGAGCGGCTGGCCGATGATGTCAGACCATTTGGTGATCAAACCCCAGGCCTGACGATAGGGCAGCCCTACTCTTATCGTGGCGCTTGTCAGCTTGCCGGTCTCGCGGATCGCTTCGAGCAACCCGAAGAGCTCGGGCTCGATGGGTTTCCGCGGCTGCACGCCCGCGCTCCACACCAGATCGATATGCAGCGCAGCGTGGCTTTCAGACATATGTTAAATATCGCATATTGAGACAACGTCACAGCACGATATGTTCATCGGAGCAAGAGGGCAAGGAGGCCATAACAGAAATATGGACGATTTGGCCTATTACCGGGCCAGTGGATGAGATGCCGCCCGTGAGCCAAACAACCGCCTGGGACGCCGATCGTGCGGCGTTGCGAATCGACGAATTGCAGCACCTGCCCGGCGCCATCTTGCCCATCCTCCACGCCTTCCAGAATGAGTTTGGCTACATCGATCAGGCAGCGGTGCCACTGATTGCCGAGGCGCTGAACCTGTCGCGCGCCGAGGTGCACGGGATCGTCAGCTTCTATCACGATTTCCGTAAGACGCCGCCGGGGACGCATGTGTTGAAGCTATGCCGCGCTGAGGCCTACCAGTCGATGGGTGCTGATGAGCTCGCCGCCGAAGCGCGCGAGCGGCTGCGGATCGATTGGGGCGAAACCACCGTCGACGGGCGCGTGACCCTAGAGCCGGTATTCTGCCTCGGGCTCTGCGCCTGCGCGCCGGCGGCGATGCTCGACGGCAAAGTAGTCGGCGGGCTCGATTGTACCCGGCTTGGCGCCCTGCTCGATCAGGCGCGGCGACCATGACGATCCCCCTCATCTTCGTGCCGCACGATGCCGGCGCACTGGCGCTCGGCGCGGACGAGGTGGAACGCGATCATCGCCGCAGAGCGACGCCGCGAGATCGAGCTCGATATCGTCCGCACCGGCTCGCGCGGGCTCTATTGGCTCGAGCCGATGATCGAAGTGGCGGCGGCGCAAGGGCGCATCGCCTACGGCCCGGTGGGCGCCGCTGATGTCGAGCCGCTGTTCGACGCCGGATTCCTCGATGGTGGGCCGCATCCGCTACGCCTCGGCCGGCCGGAGGAGCTTCCTTTCCTCAAGCGTCAGACGCGGTTCACCTTCGCCCGCTGCGGCGTCATCGACCGGCTCTCCCCTGAGGATTACCGCGCGCATGGCGGGTTCGCCGGGCTGGAGCGCGCGATCGCGTTGGGACCCAACGCGATCATCGAAGAAATCGTCAAATCCGGATTGCGCGGTCGCGGCGGCGCCGGTTTTCCGACCGGCATCAAGTGGCGGACGACGGCGCAGGCCGAGGCGCCCCGGAAATACGTCGTCTGCAACGCCGACGAAAGCGACTCCGGCACTTTCGCCGACCGCATGATCATGGAAGGTGACCCGTTCGTCTTGATCGAGGGGATGACGATCGCCGGGATCGCGGTCGGCGCAACCGAGGGCTACGTCTATATCCGCTCCGAATACCCGCACGCTATCGAGATCCTCGGCCGCGCCATCGACATCGCGCAGCGAGAGGGGTGCCTGGGCGTCCGGCATTCTTGGTTCTCCCTACGATTTTGATCTCGTAATCCGCGTCGGTGCCGGCGCTTATGTCTGCGGCGAGGAGACGGCGCTGCTCGACAGTCTCGAAGGTAAGCGCGGCATGGTGCGCGCCAAACCGCCATTGCCGGCGCACAAGGGGCTCTTTGGCCGGCCGACCGTCGTCAACAACGTGATCTCCTTGGCTTCCGTGCCGGCGATTCTCGCCGACGGCGCCGACGCCTATCGCGACCTCGGCTACGGCCGCTCGCGCGGCACGATGCCGATCCAGCTTGCCGGCAATCTGAAGTACCGCGGCCTGTTCGAAGCGGCCTTCGGGCTCACCTTGGGCGAACTGGTCGATGAAATCGGCGGCGGTACGGCCACCGGTCGTCCGGTCCGCGCGGTTCAGGTGGGCGGTCCGCTCGGCGCTTATTTCCCACGCGCGCTGTTCGACACGCCGTTCGATTACGAAGCCTTCACCGCCAAGAACGGGCTGATCGGGCATGGCGGCGTGGTCGTGTTCGACGACACTGTCGACATGGCACGGCAGGCGCGGTTCGCGATGGAGTTCTGCGCGATCGAATCCTGTGGCAAATGCACGCCTTGCCGCATCGGCTCAGTGCGCGGCGTCGAGGTGATCGACCGAATCATTAAGGGCGAGCGCCACAGCGAGAATCTGGCGCTGCTGACCGAGCTCTGCGAGACGATGCGCTTCGGATCGCTGTGCGCACTCGGCGGCTTCGTGCCGTTCCCGGTGCTGAGTGCACTGACCCATTTCCCCGAAGATTTCGGCATCGTCAACGCGGGCGATGCCGCTACGGCCTAGGAGGCCTCGATGTCTCTCATCAGCGAAATCGATTACGGGACACCGGCGTCAAAATCGGCGCAGACGGTGTCGCTCACGATCGACGGCTTTCGCGTAACCGTGCCCGAAGGCACCTCGATCATGCGCGCGGCGATGCAGGCCGACATCGAAGTGCCGAAGCTCTGCGCCTACGACATGGTCGATGCCTTCGGCTCGTGCCGGCTTTGTCTGGTGGAGATCGCCGGAAGGCCGGGCACGCCGGCTTCCTGCACGACGCCGGCCGCCGAGGGCATGGTGGTGACGACGCAGAACCAACGCCTCGCCAAGCTGCGCCGCAATGTCATGGAGCTCTACATTTCCGATCACCCGCTCGACTGCCTGACTTGCTCGGCCAACGGCAATTGCGAATTGCAGGACATGGCGGGTGCCGTCGGGCTACGCGAGGTGCGCTACGGGTACGACGGCGCCAATCATCTGAAGAGCGAGAAGGATCAGTCGAATCCCTACTTCACCTTCGATCCCGCCAAATGCATCGTCTGCTCGCGCTGCGTGCGCGCCTGCGAGGAAGTCCAGGGGACCTTTGCGCTGACCATCGACGGGCGCGGCTTCGCCTCCAAGGTCGCGGCGGGAATGGACGAGGATTTCCTTGATTCCGAATGCGTCTCCTGCGGGGCCTGCGTGCAAGCCTGTCCGACCGCGACGCTAATGGAAAAATCGGTCATCGAGATCGGCCAGCCCGAGCATTCCGTGGTCACAACCTGCGCCTATTGCGGCGTCGGCTGCAGCTTTAAGGCCGAGATGAGGGGCGAGCAGGTAGTGCGGATGGTGCCGTACAAGGACGGCAAGGCCAATCATGGCCATTCCTGCGTCAAGGGCCGTTTCGCCTGGGGCTACACCAACCACCAAGACCGCATCCTGAAGCCGATAGTCCGCGCCAAGATCACCGATCCGTGGCGCGAGTAAGCTGGAACGAGGCGATCGGCCACGCCGCCTCCGAATTCAAGCGCATCCAGGCGCAACATGGTGTCGGCGCGATCGGCGGGATCACCTCGTCGCGCTGCACCAACGAGGAGACCTTCCTCGTCCAAAAGCTGGTGCGCGCCGGGTTTGGCAACAACAACGTCGATACCTGCGCTCGGGTGTGCCATTCGCCGACCGGCGACGGGCTCAGCAAGACCTTTGGCACCTCGGCCGGGACCCAGGATTTCGACTCGGTCGACGAAGCCGATGTGATCGTCGTGATCGGCGCCAACCCAACCGATGCGCACCCCGTCTTTGCCTCGCGCATGAAAAAGCGATTGCGCCAGGGTGCGAAGCTGATCGTCGTCGATCCGCGACGAACCGACCTGGTGCGCTCGGCGCATGTCGAAGCGTCGTACCATTTGCCGCTGAAGCCGGGGACGAATGTCGCGATGCTGAATGCATTGGCGCATGTCGTGGTGACCGAGGGCCTCGTCGCCGAAGACTTCGTCCGCGAGCGCTGCGATGGCGACGCCTTTGCCGACTGGGCCGCTTTCATCGGCCGGCTGGAGAACAGCCCCGAGACGGCAGCGCAGTTCACCGGCGTCCCGGCGGAGGACATCCGGGCCGCCGCCCGGCTTTATGCCGGCGCAAGAAATGCCGCGATCTATTACGGCCTCGGTGTCACTGAGCACAGCCAGGGCACGACTGCGGTCATGGGCATGGCCAATCTGGCGATGGCGACCGGCAACATCGGCCGGCGCGGCGTCGGAATAAACCCGCTGCGCGGCCAGAATAACGTCCAGGGTGCCTGCGACATGGGCTCGTTCCCGCACGAGCTCTCGGGTTATCGACACATCTCGGACGGCAATGTCCGCGCCCTGTTCGAGGGCGATTGGGGCGTGCGGCTCGAGCCCGAGCCGGGGCTGCGCATCCCCAAAATGCTGGATGCTGCGGTCGACGGCTCGTTCCGGGGCATCTACATCCAGGGCGAGGACATCCTGCAATCCGATCCCGACACGCATCACGTCGCCGCCGGCCTTGCGGCGATGGAATGCGTCGTCGTGCAGGATTTGTTCCTCAACGAGACTGCCAATTACGCGCATGTGTTTCTGCCCGGTTCGACCTTCCTCGAAAAGGAGGGCACCTTCATCAATGCCGAACGCCGCATCGGCCGGGTGCGCAAGGTCATGCAGCCTCGTGCCGGGATGGCGGATTGGGAAATCACCCTCGCCGTCGCCAAGGCGATGGGGTTCGAGATGCACTACGCCCACCCTTCGGAGATCATGGACGAGATCGCCCGGCTGACGCCGACCTTTACCGGCGTCTCCTATGCGAAGCTCGACCAGGTCGGCTCATTGCAGTGGCCATGCAACGACAAATCCCCCGAGGGGACGCCGATCATGCATGTCGGTAGTTTCGTGCGCGGCAAGGGCAATTTCCTGATCACCGAGTACGTACCGACGGATGAGAAGATCGGGCCGCGCTTCCCGCTGGTGTTGACCACTGGCCGCATCCTCAGCCAGTACAATGTCGGCGCGCAGACAAGGCGCACCGACAATGTCGTCTGGCACGAGGAGGACCGGCTCGAAATCCACCCGCACGTGCAGGCGCGGCATCAGCACCGCATATGGATGCGGTTGGTGACCGCTCTGGCGGTTTCCTCGGGGATCGCCGCTCACCCGACGAGACCGTCCCGCCGCGCCAGCTGGCGCGCGGGACGCGCTGCACCGCGCGAGAGAAGAGGTCATCCGCGTCGGCAAGGGTGATGATGCCGAGGCCGCACGATCTCGAGGATTTCGCCGTCGGTTTCAGCCTGTCGGAATGCGTCGTCGCGCGGCCGGACGAGATCCTGGATATCGAGATCGTCGCCGGCGACAACTGAAAAGCTCATCTATATGGCCAATCAGATCGGCAAATTTTTTGCCCACGGATCGGAAGAACAAGCGATCTTCGACACCGCCGACCACCTGAAAAAGTTCTGGGATCCGCGGATGCGCAAGGCCATTGTCGACTATGTCGAGGCCGGCGGCGAAGGATTGCAGCCGATCGTGCTGAAAGCGGTTCGCAGCCTCAGCCCGGAGTTGTCGCCAACGGTAAAAATCGTGTCGTAGGGCAGAGCTGCAGCACGTACGTTGCCGCAGCGGCCAAATGGGGTACTGTTCGATCCCTTAGATCGTCATTCGCGAAAGCAGGAACCAGAGCAACAACATCGGTACTTGCCCCCGAACCCTGACATCGCGAGGCGACAACTTCCGTCCCCGGCAAGGAGTCCAAAATGGACGTAACTCCCGTATCCCCCGGCCTTCTGGCCGGGATTCGCGTGCTCGACCTGACACAATTCGAGGCCGGCACGACATGCACCGAGGCGCTGGCCTGGATGGGCGCCGACATTGCCAAGGTGGAAAACCCGAAAGGTGGGGAAGCCGGCCGCACCGGCTTCGGCGACGCTTACTATTTCATGATGTACAACGCCAACAAGCGGTCGATCACAATCAACCTGAAATCGGACCGGGGCCTGGCGCTGGTCAAGGAGATGGTGCAGAAGGCGGATGTCTTCACAGAGAACTTCGCGCCGGGCGCGGTCGAGCGGCTCGGGCTCGGTTACGACGTCGTCAGCACGATCAACCCGGGCATTATTTATGCCCAGGTCAAGGGCTTCGGAGACGGCAGTCCTTACGAGAAGGGCCTGTCATTTGACCCAATTGCACAGGCCGCGGGCGGAGCGATGAGCATCACCGGCGAGCGCGACGGCAGGCCGATCAAGCCCGGCCCGACCATCGGTGACACCGGTACCGGCATGCTGATGGCGTTCAGCATCGTTAGCGCGCTATTCGATCGTATGCGCACCGGCAAGGGCCGGCGGCTGCAGGTGGCAATGCAGGATTCGGTCATGCATTACAGCCGCGGCGGGTTCATCACCCAGGCCCGTACCGGCAAAGCGGCGCCGCGACGGCCCGCCGCCAACAATCCGCCCGGCGGCATCTTCCCGTGCAAGCCCGGAGGCCCGAACGACTACGTCTACCTCCTCACCAGCCGCGCCAACCCCGAGCACTGGCCACGCTTGTTGAAATTGATCGGGCGCGAGGACCTGATCGGCGACCCGCGCTACGACACCCCCGACGCCCGCATCAAATGCGAGGCCGAGGTCGACGAGATCGTCGCCGGCTGGACGCGGCAGCGCACGAAGCACGAAGCGATGGCGCAGCTGAGTGCGGTCGGCGTTCCCGCCGGCGCCGTGCTCGATACGCAGGAGCTGATCGACGAGCCGAGTTTCTACGAGCGCGGCATCCTGCAGACGATGACGCATGGCGAGCGCAAAATGGCAATGCCCACTTGGCCCGTACGCTTCGACGGCGTACCGACCGCGGTCAAATCGGCGCCGCTGCTCGGCGAGCACACCGCCGAAGTGCTTGCCGACTGGCTCGGCATCGACGCCGCCGCGGCCGCGGGCTTGAGTCGGGACGGCGTCATCTGATGCTAGGGTCGGCCCGGCGCGCGGGCCGACCAATCTCAAAAGAGCCGCCGTAGCTGCAGCCGACCCCGCGGCGCCGTTGATCGGTTTCCGCCCAGGAAAGGCGCCTTATCGAACCTGTAACCATCGAGCCATGGGCGGCGGCCATCGCCGTTCGATTTTTTGTCCCCAATAGAAGACAAATGCTTCGTATTGCGTCGAGCCGGTGTCAGCTTTATCATAGCTCTTGCAGCACCAACGCTGACGATCGAGCAAGATGGACCAGCCGCAGCCAGCAGGGTCGATGGCCAGCAGCATCGAGGCAAAGAGCGACGAAGCGGGGTCGCGCAGCGTGAGCCGGCTGCGTGGCAACGCGAGCGATTTCGGCGGGGGCAATCCGGGTAAGCCGGTGGGCGCGGTTGTGGCCGCGACCAACGTGCTGCGAGCCCTCCATAGTTCGGAGCGGCCGTTGAACGCGAGCGAGGTCGCCCGCGCCGCGGGGCTCCATCGCGGAACCGCGTACAACATCCTGCGGACGCTGCAAGCTGAAGGCTTTGTCAGCTACGACGATGCAACCCGCAGCTATTCGGTGAGCCTGAATATTCTCGAGTTCGCGTATGGCGTTTTGCGGCGCAGCGGGCTGATGGACTTGGCGCGGCCGCTGATGCACGCGGTTTCGGATGCGCACGGCGTGTCGGTCTATCTGTCCAAGGTGCTGGGGCCCTCTTCGCTGCTGCTGTTGGACTGGGTTGGGGCCGCGTTCCGCACCGATCTTTACGTCACCGTGGGGCGCCAGTACCCCGGCCCGGCGGGGGCCTCGGGCGTGCTGATGGCCGCGTTCGGCAACAGCAGCGAAGCGGAACTCGAAGAGCTGTTCTCGCCCGTCGCCTGGTACCAGAAACCGTCGTTTGCCGATTTCATGGCCCGGGTTAATGAAGCAAGAAAGGCCGGCTTCGCGGTGGATCGCGGCGCCATGTTTCAGGGCATCACGCTAGTATCCGTACCGGTTCTGTCACCGTCGTGGGAACTGCTGCTGATCCTGACGGCCGCGGGACATTCGCATGACGTGGATGCTGAGGCGCTGGCGCCACTCGGCCGCGCGATGCAATCGGCTGCGGCGCGGTTGTTCGAGAGCCTACGATTGTTGCGTCTCGGATGAGCTAGCGGTTCGGATCGGGTCTCCATAACTTCGTTCGGGGAAAGAGGATGGATACACTGCAAGCGGTTCCGCACGGAACTCCAACGAAAACAGCCCTGGATTTCGACGCTGTCGTCATCGGCGCCGGCGTTTCCGGCCTCTATCAGCTCTATAAGCTGCGCGAACTCGGGCTCAGGGTGCGCGCGTTCGAGAGCGGCACCGGGGTCGGCGGCACCTGGTACTGGAACCGCTATCCCGGCGCGCGCTTCGATTCCGAAAGCTGGACCTACGGCTACTCCTTTTCGCCGGAACTGCTGGAGGAGTGGAATTGGGAGGAGCACTTCGCGGGCCAACCGGAGACCGAGCGCTATCTCAACTATGTCGCCGACAAGTTCGATCTGCGCCGCGACATCCAGTTCAAGAGCCGGGTGTCCGCTGCACACTACCAGGAGGACACGCGCTGCTGGAACGTCATCTTGGAGGACGGCCGGCGCTACACGACTCGCTTGTTGATCACCGCTATCGGCGTGCTCTCGGCCGCGACCATGCCGACCATCCCCGGCGTCGAGACGTTCCGTGGCCAGTCCTGCCACACCCATTACTGGCCGAAGGAACCGGTTCGCTTCGAGGGTAAGCGCGTCGCGGTGATCGGTACCGGCGCGACGGGCATACAGACCATCACCGAGGTGGCAAAGACCGCCGGGCATTTGACCGTTTTCCAGCGCACCGCCCAGTGGAGCGCGCCATTGCACAACGCCAAGATCGGCGAGGAGGAGATGAACCGGATCCGGGCCAATTATCCCGAGATCTTCGCCCGCTGCCAGGAAACCTTCGGCTGCTTCATTCATGCGACCGACCCGCGCGCCACCTATGAGGTGACGCGCGAGGAGCGCGAGGCTTTCTGGGAGAAGCTCTACGGCGAGCCCGGTTTCGGCATCTGGATGGGCAATTTCCGCGATATCCTGGTCGATCGCGAGGCCAACAGGCTGATGTCGGATTTTCTCGCCCGTAAGATCCGCCAGCGGGTCAGGGATCCCGGCCGTCGCCGAAAAGCTGATCCCGAAAAATCACGGCTTCGGCACGCGCCGGGTGCCGCTCGAGAGCGGCTACTTCGAGGTCTACAACCAGCCCAACGTCAAACTGGTCGACATCAACGAGACGCCGATCGAGCGCATCACCCCGACCGGCATCAAGACCAGCGACGCCGAGTACGAGTTCGACATCATCATCTACGCCACCGGTTTCGACGCGATCACCGGCAGCTTCGACCGCATCGACATCCGCGGGGTCGACGCGGTGTCGCTAAAGGAGAAGTGGAAGGACGGGCCGCAGACCTTTCTCGGCATCCTCGTGGACGGCTTCCCCAACCTGCTGATGGTGATGGGCCCGCATGCCGGGCTCGGCAACTTTCCGCGCGCCGCCGAATACAGCGCCGACTGGGTGACCGAGCTGATCCGCTTCGCGCGCGACCGCGGCGTAACCCGGATCGAGGCCACCGCGGCGGGGGCGGACGCCTGGACCGACCACGTCATTGCGGCGAGCGAGGGCTTGCTGTTCACCGAGGTCAACTCGTGGATGACCGGCATCAACCGCAATGTCGAGGGGAAGCAGGTTCGTCGGATCATGCGGTACAGCGGCGGCCACCCTGCCTTTCGCAAGCGCTGCGAAGCGGCGGCGGCGGACGGGTACCGTGAGTTGGTGCTGGCATAGACGGCACAACGCAGGCGATGCCGCGATCTGGCAAGGCACAGCGGAACCAAGGAGCGTTCGATGGATGTCGGCATGATGATGGTGTTCGCCAGCTACGGCTGGGAGAACTGCTCCGACGCGCGCGCGTGGGACGAGGAAATCCGGCTCGCCCGGCTTGCCGCCGATCTCGGCTTCGACTGCCTCTGGTCGGCCGAGGTTCGGGCGGCGGCCGAATGAGTAGTTCTCATGGGAGAGCCGAAATGCCGGTAGGCACCGCGGAGCGCGTGAAATTCGATGCGATTGTCATCGGCGCCGGAGTCGGCGGTCTCTACGCGATTTATCGGCTGCGCAAACTCGGCCTCAAAGTGCGCGCCTTCGAGGCCGGCACCGGCGTTGGCGGCACCTGGTACTGGAACCGCTATCCAGGGTGTCGCTGCGACGTCGAAAGCATGGAGTATTCGTATTCCTTTTCCGACGAGCTGCAGCAGGAATGGCATTGGCCTGAGCGCTACGGCACCCAACCCGAGATCCTGCGTTACATCAACCATGTGGCCGACCGCTTTGACCTCAGGCGCGACATCGAGTTCAACACTCGGGTTAAGGGCGCTTTCTTCGACGGTAAGACGAATACCTGGGCGGTGAAGACCGATAAAGGTCATACCGCGACGGCGCGCTTTTGCATCATGGCGACGGGAAATCTTTCGACCCCTCGGACGCCGAACTACCCTGGCTTGGAGAGGTTCAAGGGGAAGTGGTATCATACCGGCTTATGGCCTCATGAAGGAGTTGATTTCACTGGATTGCGAGTAGGAGTCGTTGGAACCGGGTCGTCGGGCGTCCAGTCGATCCCCATCATCGCAAAACAGGCGAAGCATCTATACGTCTTTCAGCGAACGGCTAATTTCAGCCTGCCCGCGCGAAATGGGCCGCTGGATGGAGCAAAGGTGCGCGCGCACAAAGACCAATATCCCGAGCGGCGCCGCGCCGCCTTCGATACCCCCTTCGGAATTGCCGGCTACCCGCCGCCCGTGAAATCCGCGCTCGACGCAACCGAGGCAGAACGGCGGCGGGCCTATGAGGTGAAATGGGCCGAGGGCGGCAGCATCAGCTTTCTATATTCGTATACCGATCTGTTGCTTGACAGAGAAAGCAACCAAACGGCAGCGGAGTTCGTGCGCCAGAAGATCCGCGCCACAGTCAAGGATCCCAGAACCGCGGAGCTGCTGTGTCCCAACGATCATCCGATCGGCACCAAACGGTTGATCCTCGATACCGACTACTACGAGACCTACAATCGCGACAACGTGACCTTGGTGGATATCAGGAACAATCCGATCACAGAGATTACGGCGAGCGGACTGCGCACGGCCAATGCCGATTACGCGCTTGATGCGATCGTCTTTGCCACGGGCTTCGATGCCATGACGGGGGCGATGAAAGAGATCGATATTCACACGGACGCCGGATTGTCGATCCAGGCGAAGTGGGAGCATGGCCCGCGCAGCTACCTCGGAATTATGATCGCCGGGTTTCCGAATCTATTTATGATTACCGGCCCGCAGAGCCCCGGCGTCAAAAGTCAGATGATATTGGCCTGCGAGCAGCATGTTGATTGGATAGCCGATTGCGTGCAGTACCTACGCAATCGTGGCTCATCGCGTATAGAAGCGGAGGAGAATGCCGAGGACGCGTGGGTACAGCATAACAACGAGGTCGCGGATCGTACGCTCTATCCTTTAGCGAACTCATGGTATGTCGGCGCCAATATCCCGGGGAAGCCTCGCGTTTTCATGCCGTATGTCGGTGGCGTAAGCGCATATAAGAAGAAATGTGACGAGGTCACGGCCAAGGGATACGAAGGCTTTCGTTTTAACCTTCGTCTCGATGAGCAACGGTTTGCGGCGAAGTGATCGTACGGATAACCGTCTGCTCGCGGTCATCTGACCAGGCGCCGGCCATCACGCAGCTCCATCCTCATTGGTCGTCTGCTGAGTCGCTGCGGCGTCAGCCGGAATCGGCCTGAGCTACTGACGATACGACGACCGCGATAGGTACGAACTCGCCGGATTATCTATTATCGGGCAGCGAGAAACACGGCGGCGCGCGTCGGGGCTGGCCGCCACGGTGACCTCGCTGTACCTGCCGATACGCATACGGCTAAAGTGGTAAAAGACACTGCCCTTCATGGCCGGAAAGCTGGGCGATGACGAAAGAGATCCGCCTCAACGCCTTCGACATGAACTGCGTTGGCCATATTCAACATGGAATGTGGACGCATCCGCGCGATCGCTCGACCGCGTACAACACGATCGAATACTGGCAGGATTTGGCGCGGCTGGCGGAACGCGGCAAGTTTGATGGAATCTTTCTGGCCGACATCGTCGGCGTCTACGATGTCTACCGGGGCGGCCCGGCACCGTCGATCACCGACGCCGTGCAGATCCCGGTCAACGACCCGATGATGGTCGTGCCAGTCATGGCGGCGGTGACCGAACACATCGGTTTTGGCGTTACCGCCAATCTAACCTACGAACCGCCTTACCTGTTCGCCCGACGTATGTCGACGCTGGATCACCTGACCCGTGGCCGCATCGGCTGGAATATCGTGACCGGGTATCTCGACAGCGCCGCGCGCGGCATGGGACTCGACGCTCAGCTCGACCATGACGGTCGCTACGATGCAGCCGATGAATATATGTCGGTCGTCTACAAATTGTGGGAGGCCAGCTGGGAGGACGGCGCTGTGTTGCGCGACAAGTCCAATCGGATTTTTGCTGATCCGACCAAGATCCATCGCGTGCGGCATCAGGGCCGCCATTACCAGGTGGACGCAATTCACTTGGCCGAGCCGTCGCCGCAGCGGACGCCGGTGCTGTATCAGGCCGGCTCTTCGACCCGCGGGCGAGAGTTCGCCGCGACGCATGCCGAGTGCGTCTTCGTGTTCGGCGCAGACAAGCGGATCACCCGCGATCTCGTCGCCGACATCCGCGCCCGCGCTGCGGCGCATGGGCGCGACCCGCGCGAAATCCTGATCTTCTACAACCGCGCTGCCGTCATCGGCCGCACGCGGCGCGAGGCCGAAGACAAGTACCGGGAATATCACGAACACGCCAGTATCGACGGGGCGCTGGCGCATTTCTCCAGCTCGACTGGCATCGACTTCTCACGCTACGAGCCTGATGAGCCAATCCGCTATGTGAAAAATGATGCGATGAACTCGGCGGTCGAGACCCTGACAACAAGAAGTGCCGAACCCTGGACGTTGCGGCGCATTATCGGCCGGATGGGGCTCGGCAGCCGCAATCCGGCCGTCGTCGGCTCCGCCGAGGAGGTCGCAGACGATTTGATCGCCTGGGTCGAAGAAACCGATATCGACGGCTTCAATCTGAGTCGCATCGTGACCCCCGAGAGCCTCGAGGACTTCGTCGACTTGGTGGTGCCGATCCTGCAGGAGCGCGGCGCTTACAAGCACGACTACCTACCCGGCTCCTTGCGCGAGAAGCTGTTCGGCCACTCGCCGCTGCTGCCGCCCAGCCAC
>CAVTFD010000003.1:0-11401 GCA_963733945.1 uncultured Alphaproteobacteria bacterium
CGAGATCGACGACATGTCCGGCGGTGACGCGCTCAGCGCCATGGATTACGAGGACTTTCTCAACGAGGGCGACCCGACTGCGCATTGGAGCGGCCCGGAAGACGAGTGGGCGCCGATCGCGCTCAACTACACCTCGGGCACCACCGGCGATCCCAAGGGCGTGGTCTATCATCATCGCGGGGCGTTTCTAAACGCACTCGGCAATGCAATCGCTTTCGGGCTCGATCGCAACTCGGTCTATCTGTGGACCTTGCCGATGTTCCACTGCAACGGCTGGACCTATCCTTGGGCGGTGACCGCCCTCGCCGGAACCCATGTTTGCCTGCGCCGGGTCGAGCCGGCGGCAATCTTCGCCGCGATCGTCGAGCACCGGGTCACTCATCTGTGCGGCGCGCCGATCGTGCTGAATATGCTCGTGCACGCGCCCGAAGCGGATAAGCGCCGCTTCGATCATGTCGTCGAGGCCGCGACCGGAGGTGCGGCGCCGCCCTCGGCAGTGATCGAGGCGATGGAACGAATGGGGTTTCGTGTCACCCACCTCTATGGCCTGACCGAAAGCTATGGCCCCTCGGCGATCTGCGCCTGGCAGCCGGAATGGGCCGGTTTGCCGCTGACCGAACGCGCCGCGCTTACCGCGCGCCAAGGTGTGGCCTATCCGACCTTGGACCGGCTGCGGGTGGTCGATCCGCAGACCATGACGGATGTCTCGGCAGATGGCTCGACGATCGGCGAGCTGATGTTGCGCGGCAACACGCTGATGAAGGGGTATCTGAAGAACCCGGCGGCAACCGAAGCCGCATTCGAACACGGCTGGTTCCACACCGGCGATCTCGCGGTCCGGCACCCGGATGGCTATGTCGAGATCAAGGATCGGTCGAAGGACATCATCATCTCGGGTGGGGAGAACATCTCCTCGATCGAGGTCGAAGAAGTGCTCTACCGTCACCCGCAGATCTTCGAGGCGGCGGTGGTCGCCAAGCCCGACCCGGTCTGGGGCGAGAGCCCGTGCGCCTTTGTCACCCTGAAGCCGGATGCCGACGCAGTCGCGGCGGACGACATTATCGCTTGGTGCCGCGCCAACCTCGCCCATTTCAAAGTGCCGCGCGCGGTCGTGTTCGGGCCCTTGCCCAAGACTTCGACCGGCAAGATCCAGAAGTACGAATTGCGCGAGCGCGCCAAGGAGACTGCGCCGTGAGGCTATACGTCGTCATGACCGGGCCTGTCCCGGCCATCCACGCGACCCTTGCCAGGGCTATCCCGCGGGTCGTGGATGCCCGGAACAAGTCCGGGCATGACAAACCGGCAATGGCCAACGAATGACCCCGCTGCCGAGTTTCGACCTGAGCGGTCAGGTGGCGCTGGTCACCGGCGCGTCGAGCGGCATCGGGCGGCATCTGGCGTTACTGCTGGCCGCCGCGGGCGCCAAGGTGGCGCTGGCCGCGCGCCGCACCGACCGACTCGCCGAGGCAGCGCGCGAGATCGAAGCGAATGGCGGCAATTGCCTGCCGATCGCGCTCGACGTGACCCGGGCGGACAGCGTCTCCGCCGTGGTCGCCGCGGCCGAGCAGGCGCTCGGGCCGTTAAGCCTCTTGGTCAACAACGCCGGGGTCGTCGTCTCCAAGCCGGCGCTCGAACATAGCGAAGAGGACTGGGATTACGTCATCGACACCGATTTGAAGGGGGCTTGGCTGATGGCCCGCGAATTCGCGAGCCATCTGGTTGACCGCAGACGGCCGGGTCGGATCGTCAACATCGCCTCGGTTTTGGGATCGCGCACCACCGCGTGGGTGCCAAGCTATTGTGCGGCCAAGGCCGGGCTGATCCACCTGACTCATGCGCTGGCGATGGAACTGGCGCGCCATGGCATTCTGGTAAACGCGCTGGCGCCGGGCTATGTCGACACCGACTTTGCTCGCGAGTTCCTGGCCAGCGAGGCCGGCAAAAAGCTCACGGCGCGCATCCCGCTGCGCCGCATCGGGCAGCCGGACGATCTCGACGGGGCGATGCTGTTGTTGGCGTCGCCGGCGGGAGCCTATATCACCGGCGCGGTCATCGCGGTCGATGGCGGGCACGCGGTCGCCGCGATCTGATTCGCCGCCGGTCACTGGCGATGACCGCAGGGCGTCATTGGCGCGGTTCCTCGCCGCAGCGAGCGGGGCGACGGCCTGCGAGATCACCGGGCTGACGCCGCTCAGCGGCGGTTCGATTCAGGAAAATTGGGGTATCGACGCGGGTTTTTCGGGCGGCCGGCTCGATGGCGACCAGCGTCTCGTGCTGCGCGCGGCAGCCGCGACCGGGGTCCCGTCCAGCCTTGACCGGCTGCAGGAATTCGCCGTGCTGCAGGCCGCGTTCGCGGCCGGAGTGACGGTGCCCGAGCCGCTTTTCGCCAATGCCGACCCGGCGGTTTTCGGCAAGCCCTTTTTCGTCATGCGACGGGCATCCGGGACCGCCGCTGCGCACCGCATCACCCGCGATCCGGCGCTCGACCCGGCGCTGCCGGCAATCGCCGAGCGGCTTGGGCAAGAGCTCGCCCGGATCCACACAATCCGGCCGCCGCGGTCCGATCTAGGCTTTTTGAGACCCTATCAAGAGATTGGGCCAGCGCAACAGGTCGCCGGGTTTCGCGCCTATCTCGACAGCCATCCGGCGGCGCGTCCGGTGCTGGAATGGGGCATCCGATGGCTCGAAACGCACCTGCCCGCGCCGGTCACGCCAGTGCTGTGCCACCATGATTTTCGCACCGGCAATTATCTGCTCGACGATGCCCGGCTGACCGGCATCCTCGACTGGGAATTCGCCGGATGGGGCGACCCGCACGAGGATATCGGCTGGTTCTGCTCCAAGGGCTGGCGGTTTGCTCGGCTCGACCGCGAAGCTGGTGGGATCGCCGATCGCACCCCGTTCTACCGCGGCTACGAGAACGAGAGCGGCGCCGTTATTGACCCGCTTCGGGTCCGGTTCTGGGAAGTGCTGGCGAGCGTGCGCTGGGCGGTGATTGCCTTGCAGCAAAGCGACCGTCACATGCTGGGCGGCGAACGCAGCCTCGATCTGGCCTTGACCGGGCGGCGCGCCAGCGAATGCGAGCTGGAGATACTGATGCTGCTCGACCAAGGGTGCGAGCCGGGCTCGCGCCCTCCCGACAGGCTAAGCGCCGCTTCGCCGACAGGGGCGGAGCTCCCGCCGATGCATGATTTGCCCGATGGTCCGGCGCTATTAGCGCTCGCCCGCGACGTGTTGCTGAACGATTTGATGCCGCTGCTGCCGCCCGAGCGGCGGTTCGAGGCGCTGCTCGTCGCCAATTGCATGGCGATTGCCGAGCGTGAGGCCAACACTGATGTGCCGGAGTACGCGCTTCTCCGCGAGCTGGCGGTGCTGCATCACCCGGCGGACCCCTCATTCCCCGTCTCCGGCAATGTGGATGAGGGCTCGGAGATACTGCGGCGCTTCGCCTGCGAGCTGCGCAATGGGGCGTTCGAGAATTCGCCGGACCGCGATACCCGCGCCCGCGCTATTCTGTGGCCGATGACCATCGCCAGGCTCCGTCTTGCGAACCCGAAATTCCTCGCCGCCAACGGCTTTGCCTAGCCGGGCGGCGGCTGCCGAGAGGATCGACGTGCCCCAATCCCGTGTCCGCCAGGCGATCGATGCGTTCGCCGCCGGCGAGATCGTCGTCGTCACCGATGACGACGACCGCGAGAACGAGGGGGATCTGATCCTCGCCGCGGTCCACGCCACGCCGGAGAAGATGGCGTTCATCATCCGCCATACCTGCGGCATCGTCTGTGCGCCGCTGACTAGTGAGATCGCCCGGCGGCTCCATCTGGCGCCGATGGTGGCTGATAACGATGCGATCCACGGCACCGCCTTTACCGTCTCGGTCGATTACCGCCACGGCACGACTACCGGCATTTCGGCTGACGACCGCACCGCGACGATCCGTAATCTCGCGAATGGCAATGCCGGGCGCGCCGATTTTGTCCGGCCGGGCCACATCTTTCCGCTGATCGCCAGGGATGGCGGCGTTTTGATGCGCTCCGGCCATACCGAGGCGGCGGTCGATTTCTGCCGGCTTGCAGACTTGGAGCCGGTCGCCGCGATTTGCGAGTTGGTCAACGACGACGGCACGGTCATGCGCGGGCCGCAAGTCGCCGCTTTCGCGCAACAGCACGCGCTGCAGCGCATTTCGGTCGCCGATTTGATTGCCTACCGCCAAGCCCGCGAGAAACTCGTCTCGCGGGTCGCCGAATTCAAAGTCGCGAGCGAGATCGGCGAGCTCGCCGGCTACGCCTATGTGACGCCGTTCGACAAGGTGCATCACTACGCGTTCGTCTACGGCAATATCGGCGACGGCGCCAACGTGCCGACCCGCCTGCATCGCGCCAATGTGCTCGAGGACGTCTTCGGCGGGGCGAAGCCAATCCATGCCGCTCTCGACCGTTTCAAGACCGCCGGGCAGGGCGTGCTCGTCTATCTGCGCGACGGCACGTCGGGCGTGCCAATCTCGACGATTAGCGAGGATACGACCCCGTCGGAGCGCGAGCGTAATGTGCAATGGCGTGAAGTCGGGCTCGGCGCACAGATCCTGCGCGACCTGCGGATTTCGTCGATTCAGCTGCTGGCGACCCGCTCACGAACCTATGTCGGCCTGGCCGGCTTCGGCATCGAGATCGTCGAAACCGAGCCGCTAGAGGGCGAATAGCGTGGCGCGCCGATGGGTGCGAGGGTTATTGCCGATGCAAGTGGGCCATCGCTGAGCCAGATCAGCTGAGGAGCGAGGATGGCTTCAGCGAAGAAGCTGCACTACGCCTGGATCGTCGCCGCGGTCACGTTCGTGGTGGGGCTCTTGACTGCAGGGGTGCGCGCCGCGCCCGGGGTGCTGATCGTCCCGCTCGAACAGGAATTCGACTGGTCGCGGGCGACGATTTCGTTCGCCATCGGCATCAATCTGCTGCTCTACGGTCTGGTCGGGCCGTTCGCCGCGGCCCTGATGGATCGCTTTGGCGTGCGCCGAACGATGACCATCGCGCTAACGATAACTGCCGCTTCGGTAGCTTTGTCGCCGACAATGGGTCAGGCGTGGCAGCTGGTTTTGCTGTGGGGCGTGATCGTCGGTCTGGGCACCGGCGTTATCGGCGCCTTTCTATCGGCTTATATCGCGGTTCGCTGGTTTCGCCGGCGCCAGGGGCTCGTGGTCGGGTTGCTGACCGCCGCCAATGCCGCCGGGCAGCTGGTTTTTCTACCGAACCTGGCAGAGCTCGTCACCCATTTCGGGTGGCGCGTAATGTCGTTGGTTCTGGCCGGTATCGTGATTGTCTTTGTCCCGCTCGTCGCACTTTTGATGCGCGACCGGCCGCGGGATCTGGGTTTGACCCCCTACGGCGGCGAGGGCGAGCCGAACACTGAAGTAGCGCCGCAGGGAAATCCGCTCGTCATTGCGTTTCGCGCGCTCGGTGCCGGCGCCCGCAAGCGTGATTTCTGGCTGATCGCGGGGGGTTATTTCGTGTGCGGCGCCACGACGAACGGGCTGATCGGCACGCATCTGATCCCCGCTTGCGTGGATCACGGGCTCAGCGAGGTTGCCGGGGCAGGTCTGCTCGCCGCGACCGGGGTGTTCAGTTTCGCCGGCGGTACTCTGTCGGGCTGGCTCAGCGATCGGTGGGACAACCGAGTGCTGCTCGCCTGGTATTACGGATTGCGTGGGCTGGCGCTGATGTACCTGCCTTTCGCCTTTGGCATGTCGGTCTACGGCCTGCCGCTGTTTGCGGTGTTCTACGGCCTCGACTGGATCGCCAGCGTGCCGCCGACGGTGCGCCTGCTCAACCGCGTCGTCGGCGCCGAGAGGACCGGGATCATGGTCGCCTGGATTACCGTGATCCACCAGGTCGGCGCCGCCTTGGCGGCTTATCTCGGCGGGGTTTTGCGCGGCGCCTTTGGCACTTACCTCGAGGCCTTCATGCTGGCCGGTCTGTTGTTGCTCGGCGCGGCGCTGATGGTGTTGTTCATCGGCGTCGGCGGGCGCGAACCCGAGCCGGCGGATGCCGCGTTGGCCGCGGATTAGCCGAGCTGCAACGACTAAGTATGGGTTGGATGTCGTCGACAGCTGCCCTGGCGCCGTGGTTGCCGGCCTTGCTGGCGCTGATCCTGAGTATTGTTGCCGTGGCCGCGGCCGGCACCATGCCGGCCGGGTCCGCCACAAAGCGGTTGCGGATCGCTGGGATTGCCTTATTGGGCGGGCTTGCCGTCGCGGCGACAGTATGGCAAACGCACATTTACATGGATCGGATCTCCAACGAAGAGCTCCGTTTTGCGGCGCAGACCAAGCAAGTTCAGGCTCTCGAAGATCAGATCGACACGCTGAAACAAATTACGAAAAGGCGCACTATAAGCGCTGACACAGGCGGAAAACTCGCTGATTACCTTCGTACGTTTGGAACCCATCAAGTCATGGTCTCATGCTCTCCCGGCGATATCGAGGCCTATCACTACGCAACCGAAATCGTCAATGTGCTGAAATCGGCGAATTGGGATGCCCGTGGCCCCGAGACGACAATAATATTCGGTGATATTAAATCGATGGCGATCAATGTCTACGACAATAGCGATGGTCGCTCGGATACCATGAAAATATTACTGGCAGGTCTGGCGAAGTTTGGCATCCCTTATCAGAGTCTGGTTCCGCCAAGCGAGGCTCTGCCGGACAACGGGACGGTCGAACTGTTCATCGCCACGAAACCGGCGCTGTCCGCGGCGCCGGCGCCGGCCCAGGCGGTGCGATGAGAAAATCGGAGACCACGCTTTCGTCGAACACATCGGGACCATGTGCGAGGTTTCCCGCTGCCCTTGTCCGAGAGGTCGCATCGCTCGATGCCTTCGCATTACCATCTGAGATGTCGGCGCATATCGTAATCGCTTGTTCCCGCTGAAATCCCGCGCGAAATCCGACATGGGCGGCGTCCGATCGCGCAATTAAATATCGCCCCGCAAGCGCCAATTCGGGAGACGAATTGGGCACGAGCGGTGGGAGCGATGATCGGGACGAAACCGGTAGGAATTTTCCCTGACCGGGGCGGCGAGGCAGCGGTTGCCGAATTCATCCGGACAAGGGGCGTCACCCGTTGTCCGACGGCCTGCGTGCTGCCGACGCAAGCCGCGGTGGCGGCGGCCGACCAGGCCGCGCTCCAGGAATATGCGGCGGCGCGCGAGCAAGTGCGGCGGGCGCGGGCTGCCGCGCGCCAGAACTCGTTCTTCCCGGTGGTATTCGCGCGGCCAGCGGCCGGTTAGTGTTGATGCGCGTAATCCGGCTGGGTTCACGCATCCCTGGCGGTTGCTGCGCCGGGCGCCGCCCCGTCATGCTTGCCACCCCTGGCTTCCGCGCGCTACTCCCTCTGCACCGAACCGAGGCGGAGGGAACGACATGATCGCGGGCGAGTTCGACGTCGTTATCGTCGGCGCCGGGAATGCCGGCATGTGCGCGGCACTGGCGGCGCGGGGCGAAGGCGCGCGGGTGCTGGTGCTGGAAGCGGCACCTTTTGACGAGCGCGGCGGCAACAGCCGCTACACCGCCGGGGCATTGCGCTTTGTCTACAATGGCGTCGATGATTTGTTGAAGCTGTGCGATCTGTCCGAGACTGAGATCGCGACATCAGATTTCGGTACCTACACCACCGACAAATATTATGACGACCTCGGCCGGCTGACCGATTACCGCAGCAATCCCGACATGGCCGAGCTGTTGATCACCAAGAGCCAGGAAACCCTGCTGTGGATGCGCAGCCAGGGCATCCGCTTTGCGCCGATGTACTCGCGCCAGGCCTTCAAGCACGACGGCAAGTTCGTGTTCTGGGGCGGGTTGGCGCTCGAAGCCTGGGGCGGTGGGCCGGGGTTGGTCGAGGGGCTGTTCAAAGCCGCCGAGGAACGTCAGATCCAGGTGGCCTATGAGGCGCGCGGCGAAAAGCTGATTGCCGACGACGACGGCGTCCATGGCGTGATCGCCAATGTCGAGGGCAAGACCACCCATATCCCGGCCAAGGCGGTCATCCTCGCTTGCGGCGGGTTCGAGGCCAATGCCGAGATGCGTACCCGCTATCTCGGCCCCGGCTGGGACCTCGCCAAGGTGCGCGGCACCCGCTTCAACACCGGCGGCGGCATCAAGATGGCGCTCGACATCGGCGCCATGCCCTACGGCAACTGGTCGGGTTGTCATGCGGTTGGCTGGGACTACGGCGCGCCCGAGTTCGGCGATCTCGCGGTCGGCGACAATTTCCAGAAGCACAGTTACCCGTTCGCCATCATGGTCAATGCGGACGGCGTACGCTTCTGCGACGAAGGCGCCGATTTCCGTAACTATACCTATGCCAAGTACGGCCGCGAGATCCTGACCCAGCCGCATCAATTCGCCTGGCAGATCTTCGACCAGCAGGTCGTGCATCTGCAGCGGGACGAATACCGCATCCGCCAGGTCACCAAGGTGGTTGCCGACACGATGGAGGAACTCGCCGACAAGATGGCCCAAACCGGCGCGGCGGTCGATAAGCCGCGGTTTCTTGAAACCATCCGGCAGTACAACGCTGCGGTGCAGCGCGACATCCCCTACAATCCGACGGTCAAGGATGGGCGGACCACGCGGGGCCTGGCGATCGAGAAAACCAACTGGGCGATGCCGCTCGAAAAGCCGCCCTATGAGGCCTATTGCACCACCTGCGGCGTGACCTTCACCTTTGGCGGGTTGCGCATCGACACCGACGGCAAGGTGCTCGACACCGCGCAACGGCCGATCCCCGGGCTCTACGCTGCCGGCGAACTGGTTGGCGGACTATTCTATTTCAATTATCCGGGCGGCACCGGGCTGGTGTCGGGCTCGGTGTTCGGCAAGATCGCCGGGACCACCGCCGGCAAGCAGGTGCTGCCGGATTGAGGGCGCCATCGGCCGGCAATCGGAGTTGCCGGCCGCGCTCGATCGTTTGATCAGGAATGCCACGCGTAGTACGGGCGCCAATGTCCATGCCACGCATAGTGGTGCCAATAATGGTGATGGCGCCACCACCAAGCGTGCGGATGCCAGCAATGCCATCCATAGCCGTTCCACCAGCACCGCGCTTCTGCAGGTGATGCCAAGGCGGCAGAGCCGATAAATAAAGCTGTCAGCGCCGCAAGTAAGATTTTTTTCATCGTCATCACCTCTATGAACATCTGTTCCTAGGGCGATAACGACGACAGACGCCGTCTTGGTTCCGAATTACCTTACCTTGGCCGATCGGCGTCTCGTTGAAGTCTTAGCTTGTCTCCGAACGCGACGACCAGCTTCGCGACACAACTCGGCGATTCCGGCAAGGTCGCGGTTTAACCTGTCGGTCCGGGCCGTTCGGGAGGGATGCCCGGTCGGCCGGATCGGCGCGAGAACTGTCAGTCGCGGCGATACGGGTAGCAGCGCGACCGCTCGAGCGCGATGCCGAAATGCTGGCCGAGCGCCTTGATCGCGTCGGCGTGCTCGACATAGGGGTCGGCGTTCGCCATTCCGACGATGATCGGCCGGAAGGTCCGGTCGTCTTGTCCTCCCGGCGGCAGCATGGCGGTGACCAGCGGCGTGCCGTCGTCGTCGCGCAACGTCAGGAATAGCGGCATTTCGCGCTGAACGTGCGCCTTCAGCCCGATTTCCTGCTCGAAATATACCTTTGACAGCGGTTGGAACGTCTGCGTCGCCTTTTCCTGTTCCTTGCGAAAGAACTTTTCGACGGCGTGCCGCATAACGTCGGATTCACTGGCCGCCTCCGCTTCTGTCTCGATCCGGAACCAGGTCTTCCCCGCCGGAGCATCGCAAACGTATTTCATGCATCCTCCAGTGTTTCTTTCGACAGGCTGGGACCGCGAACGGTCCGGGACAGGTCGCCGGGGGACGACGGGCCGGAACGGCCGGGCTCGCAATCCGCGCCGATCATTATAACCGCATTTTGCTCATTCGGTGCCCGACTGTCGAGCCTCGGCGTGCCTGGTCGCGTATTGGTTTGAATTGTAACAGCCGAGCTTACGCTCCCCGGACTTCGGAATGAGGAGGAAGCTCGGCGTGCTGCGGTAGATCGTCGGTGATCTCAAACCAGGGGGCTTTGCTCGCCACGTAGAAGTGGCGTTCGGGGCGTACACCCGGGTCATCATCGAGACCGCCAAGCGCAATTCCGAGTTCCGGAGTTCGATCAGGGCGATTTACAATCGGCGAACCACAGATGCTGCAAAACCCGCGATGAAATCCCGGTGAGGACTCAAAGTATTTGACTAGCTCCTCCCCTTGCACCCACTTGAAATCTTCGATACGGACGCGCGCTCGGCTGCGGAAGGCAGCGCCGTGAGCCTTTCGGCAGTTTGAACAATGACAATGGCCGCTGCGCATCAGCGGGCCCATTATTTCGTATTTCACACTGCCACATAGGCAACTTCCCCGAACCACCGGCATGTTGGCCTCCGCTTCTTTGGACACCGTCAAGGGCTGTTACAATTCGAACCTGAGACCCCACCTGTGCCCGACAGTGCGGCGGGTAGTCACGGCTCGGGCCGAGACCGGGGCGGGTTGACGGCGGACAGCTCCCTGGATGGCTCCGGCGTCTTTATCCACTCCCGCCACAGCGAGACCAGCGCGGCCATGACCACCGGTCCGAGAAACAATCCGAGCAAGCCGAAGGTCTCCAGCCCCCCAAGGATCCCGAGCAGTACCCAAAGAAACGGCAGTCGCGCCGCTCCGCCGATCAGAAACGGGCGCACGAAGTGGTCGGCCACGAAGACCACAAGAAAGCCGAAGCCGACGACCGTGGCGGCGGCGACTGTGCTACCCTGCGCCAGCAAGTACAAGCCGGCGGCGCAGAAGGCCACCGGCGCACCGAACGGGATCACCGCCAGGACGCCGGTCAGAGCCGCGATCGACACCGGATGAGGCAGCCCGGCGAGAACATAAGCAAAGCCGAGCAACACGCCCTCCGCCAAGCCGACGAGCACGAGACCGGTCACCGTTCCGTGCACCGCGGCGATCATGTGGCGGGCGACCTGTTCTCCCCGCGGGCCAAGCATTCGATGGCTTAGGCCTAAGAGCTGGCGGCTAAGAGTGGCGCCGTCCCGAAACAGGAAAAACAGGGTCAGCAGGGTAAAGCCGAAAATGATCAGCCGATGGGCAACTTCACCGCCAAGTCGGCTTGCGGATTCGGCAGGAATGCGCGTGAAGATTCGCCCGAACAGTACATGAATCATTTTCGGGTCGCTCAAATTGGCCTGCCACCACCCGGCGATCTGATAGCCGACGCCCGGAAGCCGCGGTAGCCAGGGCGGCATTGGCAGGCCGGAGTCTCGCACTTCGCCGATATATCGTAGAAAACTGCCGCTCTCGCGCGCGAGCTCGAACGCGACGTAAAGGAGCGGGACG
>CAVTFD010000004.1:0-35575 GCA_963733945.1 uncultured Alphaproteobacteria bacterium
CGTTCAACCGGTCCTGCTCACGTCGAGTTCGCGCAAGACCGGAAGGAGGCGCTCGATCTGCTCGAACGGAAGTCGCGCCGTCGGCGAATGGAGCTGCATGTAGGCGATCAGGTCGTTCTGAGGGACGCGACCGACGATGCGGCCGATATCCGCGGCGCGGATACCCTGGCGAAGCAGGAAGCCGAGGTAGGTGTAACGCAGCGCGTCGGCGGTAACTTCATGGGGGCGATCGATGCCGGCGTCATAAGCACTGTAGAAAACGAGCTCGCCGATCGCCTCGATCGGGAGGGGACGGCCGTGCACGTCGTGGAGCACGGTTGGGGCCGTCTCTACCCGCCGGTTTTGTCGCGCGACGATCAGGCTGCGGAGCGGCTCCTGCAAGGGTATCGTGCGGGCCGATTCGCCGCTTACATGAATGCGGCCGGCGTTCGGGTCGATCTCGTCCCAGCGTAGCGCTGCGAGTTCTTCGGGGCGCACACCCATCAGCAGCGCAACGATCGCCATCCGGGGATCATCTGTCGCAGCCGCAATCAGCGCGGTGATTTCAGCATCCGTAAGCTCCCGGGGTGGCGGCGTCGGCGCGGGGAGTTGGGCGATGTTGGGGGCGCCCAGCTCACGCAAGGGGCCCCGCCGGCTCACGCGCGAGCAGTGCCAGCGTCCCGAATGCTCCACAAATGCCGTTGGCAAGGGGGCGGGTCCGACGATGAATTCTGCGAACCACGCCGCGAAGACGCCGAACGCGAACGACCCCACCAGACTGATTGCCGCATCCAGCCGATAATTGGGTCGCCATGGCTCGTGGCTCGGTGCGGCGGCCTCTAGAAGCTCGGCTTGCGGGGCTCGCTCGCGCTCGCTCGCCTGCAATTTCTCCAATCGGTCGAGCGCTGCGCGATGCATTTCCTCGAGGTGGTCGAGGTCTTCGCGCAAGGCCTTGTAGTCGTTGAGGTGGGTAGCAAATTCCTGCGCTTTGCTCTTGGTTGTCGGCGACGTCTTGCCGCAACCGGTGCACCTCGGCTTGGGCGGCGGACAATTCCTGCTGAGCATCGCCAAGGGCGGCCCGCCCGCTTACGGCGCGCTGTGACTTCGGCTGCTCCTCGAGGTTCTCGAGCCGCGCCCGGAGCGACTTCGCATCCGGATCGAGGGAGAGGAAATCGGGTGTGTATCGGCGCTGGAGCTCGCCCCACTGTTCGCGCAAGGAAGAAGCACGCTGCTCCAGGTCGGCGAGCGTCGGATCGTCCTTAGCGCGAGCGCCGACATTCCCGGTTGCAGCCGAAATCCTTAGAGCCTGCAAACGACCTTTCGCCTTGGCCAGACGTTCGTTAGCGTCGGTGTAGGATTGGCTCAAGCCCTCGATATTGGCGAGAACATCGTTTTCATTGTGCTCCATCGACACGATATCGTAGCGCTCGCGAAAGGCGTTGATGGCCGCCCGCTGCGCTGTGACCTTGCTGTCCAGCGCGCGAGCCTCGTCGCCGACCTCAGCGTAGGTGCTGGTGGCAATTCCCTTGTAGGCGTCGGCGACATGCTGCCGATAAGCTTCGGCAACTGTGTTGACCAGCCGCGGCAGGAAAATCCGCTGGGGCCCTTCTGCGGACAGCTCTACGATCTGCGTGCCCTCGACCGGCTCGGCGCGCAGCATGCGCTGGGCGAATTCGACCGGATCAGGGCCCAAATCGGGAAGACCGCCGCCGGTTCTCAACCGATCGACGACATCCTGCAGCAAGGGGCGGCTGGTTAGAACTTGGACTTCCGTCAGGAATGACTTCGCATCGGTCGCCATCGCTGGCGTATCCTTTGCCTCGGTCGGCTGGGTCACGGTCGATGCCGGAGAAATATGCAGACGGGCCATCGCCCGGTACTCGGCAGGGCGTGTGTAGACCCACGTCAGACTGACTGCCGCCGCCGACAGGAACGCACAGCAAAACACCACCGCTCGGCGCCGCGAGGACCGCGCCCTGATATCGATCAGCGTCATTGCCGCACCCCGAGCACTACATCGTCCTTACGCAGACATCGCTGCGAGAATAACGGCGATATGCGAATTTCCGGCGTCTCGGCGCATGTTGACCGAAATTTCCCAGATTCCGGCGAACCGCGGATGGATCTTCGACCGCGCGGAGGCGATCGCTCCGACATCTCTCAGGCGTCGCAATTCGGCCCTCCAGCTATCCATGGAATTAAGGCCGTCGAACGTTGTTGCCATAGCCAATCAAAGAGCACACTATCGCGCTGGTGGTCCCGCGCGGCTAAGGTGGCTGGACCAATCCCAGCATCACGGATGACATGAGATCAGGACCAGATCAGCGGCCTCGCGGGCGTTTTAACGCAAACCGCCCGTTTAAACAGCAACCTAGAACTCCGCAAAACAGCCAGACATTCGACAGCAACGGCCCCAGCGTCAAGATCCGCGGCAGCGCTTATCAAATATTCGAGCGCTACCTCGGCCTGGCACGCGAAGCAACGGCGAGCGGCGATCGAATTGCCGCGGAGAATTTCTACCAACATGCGGAGCACTATTTCCGCATCAACAACGCGCGCCGCGAAGGCAATCAGCAGGGGGCGCCGCCACGGCCGAGCACGCCGGCCGACGTCGAGAGGAACTCATCCGAGGCAGAACCGAGAGAAGTCGACGTGGACCGCTTTCAACCCCAGTGGGACGGCGACGATCCTGCTTCCTCGGAGACTTCAACGCACTGAGGCATATCCAGGAACGGCGGCGGACCCTTACCGCGGCTGAGCCTGGATAATCTCAACAAACTGCGACTCGGGCCGCACGGACGTGCGCCGCGAGGAGTGATGGCAGCCGCGCCGGATCGCCACGCGCCATCCCGCATTCCGTGGCAATGCCGTGGACGCGCCCATGGCGCCGGGCCGCAGCCAGCCGGGCCGCATCGCCTTGGGCATCGTCGTGATGGATGAGGCCGAGATAAAGCTCCGTTTCCGCGGGCAGGCGCAGATTTTCGAGGGGGGCGAAATAGCCGTCATCGGTACGGCTCTTGGGCACCGGCATATGGAAGAATTGGATCGGGCGCTCGACCCCGCGGGCGACCGCATTGGTCATCTCGACCATGATCGCCATGTCCTTGGGTTGCACGCAATGCTCGTCGGCCGGGCTGCCATAGCAGAGGTGGTAGCCGAGCTCGATTGCGGCGGGGACCGCGTCGCCGATCTCGGTCAAGACGCCGATTGTCTCGTTGCGGAAATCGACCGGTCCTGCTTCGTAATAGCCTTCCCAGGCCAGAACTTCCTGGCACACATCCCATTGCACGGCGAGTCGATCATTGGGGATTGCCACGGCCATCCTTTCAACCTCGCCAATGAAATGCGCTGTGAGCGCGGGTAGCAGCGCCGGCCGGTCCGACGGCACCATATTGTTGTAGGTTGGAGCGATCGGCGTCGGGAGCGAGACCTGAAATTTCACGTTCGCGGGGATGACGCCGGCTTTCTGCAGGCGTTCGAACAAGCTCCAGGACGCGATTGCCATCTCGGCATAGCCGGTTTTGAACGTGTTGGGATCAGGCTTGGCGCCGGGCTTGATGCGAAGACGCGGGATTTCACGCAACACCTTGCCGTCCCATTGGGTGAACTTGAAGGGCGGCACGTCTTTCGCGACCTCGATTGCCGGGTTTTCGGCAAGAACAGTCTGCAGAAAACGGATCCAGGTCTTGCGGATTCCGGTCTCGCCGTCGGGCAGGCGCAGCAGATAAGGCCCCGCGGCCTCCGCGAGAGTGCGGAATACTGCTTCGGCATCCGGCAGCGGAATACTGCCGACGAAATGGACGATCGGATGCTTGCTGTGTTCGGCGGCCATGACGTCCTCCCGGCGGTGGCTCGATCCGCGCCATCCTAGCGCAATTGCTGCCTCGCGCCAGATCGGCTTCGGCCGGTCGATGTTCCGGTCTTGCGCTCAGTGGGTGCAGCGACAGGACGAGTTCGGCGCCGGCAGAACCCGGAATCGTTCGGCTTAAGGAAACCGCAGCTTCCCTATGCGCTGGCTCTATTCGGCTGTTTTCTCGCGGCGGTCAGGGGCTTTCGCCCCCGCGGCAACCGGCGCACGCGCCGTAATGGGATGAAGTGCGCCTGAGCCGGTGCGCTAGCGTCGACGTCCGCCTGGGATCCGGGACGGGCGATGATCCAGGCACGCGCATCCGGGGCTTCGATCGTCGTAAACACACGGATTTCGCCGGGGATCAGAAATCGAATTGCTTTTACCGTCAGCTTGACCCAGGCGATGTCGGTTACGATCGCGATCCGCTCACAGCGCGACGCATGTTCGAACCCGAGGTCGAGATCGTCCCATCCGGCGCCCGGGAAACGCGAGCCGAGTTCGTAGTAGAGACGACTTTTCTCGCGCCACTTGAGCGATTCCCGCACCGCCGGTGTCAGGATTTCGTGGCATTCCCGCTTTGTCACCCGGCCCTTGACGGAGATGCCGACGACATTCCTGGGAAGATCTTCGATGAGCTCGATCATCGGCTGCTCGTCCGGATGAAGATCAGCTGACCACGATGCCGTGCGTCGAAACCGAGTGGTTCTTGGTTAGAAAGCCACCCGCCACTTGTAGACGAACGCTTGTTCGGTGCCATGGGCGTTCGACACGACGAAGCGCCTGCCATACATGTATTCGACGCCGGTGGTGATGAACGCGACCGGGTTCCACACCAGGGTGACGAAGGCGTTCCACAGCTGCTTGTTCGCCGCGTTGGACTCGGTCGGCCCGATTAGCTGCGAGGGGACGGCTTGGGACCAATTGCCGGCGGCTATCTGCGTCCGCAGGTTTGGCAGCCACCAGTGCACATAGCCGCCGGTCATGCTGTACGCGAAGATCGGCTTGACAATGATGTTCGAGGCTGCCGCCAAACCGGTGCAGGTGGGCGTCGGCGTCGCGCACGAGGTGTTGACGCTGAAGTTGCTCGCCAGCTGGAAAGCGGTGGTCAACCCGCCGCTCGAATAGGGACCGATCCCGTCGCCGATGATGGCGCTGAACTGGAAATCGTCCTTGGGGCTAAGGCCGAACCAGTGTGGGTGCACGTCGCCGGAGATGTGCCCGCCATAGCCGAGGAATTTCTGGTCGACGTAATGGCCGTCCTTGACAAAGCTCGGCATCAGGAGGGCGGCAAAGTCCATGTGCCCCCAGGGCTGTGACCAATAGGAGGCGGCGGTCAGGGTGGGCGCTCTGGTCTGGTTCGGGTTGGCCTGCGTCGTGGTCCCCGTGGTGATCCCGGTTCCGGTGCAGGGCTGGCCGTTGCAAGTCGCGGGGATCAGCGGGGCCACCGGGCCGGATTGGCCGAACGGGCTACTGGAGAGGGCTTCGTCGTTGGATATCGTGCCGGCCGGCACGATCATGCCGGTGATCGGTTGTTCGGCCGACATCGAGAAGGCGCTGCCATACGGGCCGGCAATGGTATAGCGCAGCTGCGGGATGCGCTGGCCGCCGGTGCCGCCGATGGCGCCGCCGAAATCCATCGATTCGGTGTCGGCGTCGGCATCCGAGAAGTTCGAGAGGGCCTGGCCGCCGAGGAACCCGCCCAACGTGCCATAGGCGAAGCGGAGGCGCAGGATCAGGCTGTCGCCGCCGGCCTGCTGCACGCTCTGGGCGCTGAAATTGTTGCCGCCGGCCCAGTCGAAGGCGACAAAGGTCCGCGACTCGCCCCAGGCCGTCGGGGTGCGGGTCTCGATGTCGATCCGCGATTGCTGCGGGCTCCAATAGAAGACGCCGTTGCCGCGCGATTGGTTGGCCGATTGCGGGACGATCCCGCCATTGGGCGCGCCGGGGATGAAGGCTTCGCCGACCGGCACCCCGGGCAGGTTGCCGTTTTGGCCGGTGTTGGAGGTCGGGGTGCCGGGGTTCCCGCTATTGGCGCCTTGCAGAAAGTAGGGCCCGGTGATGTCGATAAAGCCACCGACGCGGATCGAGGTGTCGGTGCCCGGGATCAGGAACGACCGCGGAAAGCTGCCGCCTAGCGACGGAGCGCCCGGCGCCGCCTTGTAGCCCAAGGGTATCGTGCCGCCGCCGCCGGAAATGCCGGGTGGAAACAGCGCGGCCGTCTGGGTCTGAGCCTGCGCCAGCTGGTCGATCCGCTGCTGCAGGAGCTGCTGATTGGCGCGCAGATCGGCGAGTTCGTCGGCGCGCACGCCGGGAAGACCGGTCAGCAACGCGATCACCGCGGTTGCCCCACCGATCGCCGCCAGGCTGCTGATATTCCGCTCTCTGGTCATCACGCCCCCGCCCCGCCTGGTTACTAAATCGCCAGTTGATAATGAACGGCGGGCAAACAGGCGCACTATCCATCGTCGGAATAGAATCCGAATGACTCGCTTTATTTGGCCATATCATCCGTCGGTTTAATGCAAAGATCGATATTTATAAAATCATATTCAGCGTCTATTTTATATTAGCCATACATAACCAGCCCAGCCTGGGATGTAAAAGCTTTGGTTGAAAGAATGCCCATCTAGCGAGCAGAGGCTTACTTCGATAGATGGAATGCTCCTCTACGACGTTGAAAGAAAGCCAATTGAACGGACTTAGCCGCGTCGCTCGCCCTATACCGCGCGCCCTGCCGAGGTCAGGCTCTGCCGGAGCCCTCGTACTACCTACGTCCAACGCGAGGATGTTAAAGGGCTCGAGTAAGTCTTCAGCAGCCCCGGTACCATTTCACCCTTTGCGGACTGCTTAGTCGAAAGTGACTGCACCGCGATCGGGCGCATCTGTCCTGAATTAAGAAATCAAGGATCCTAAATCGGCCCCTCTTTGCTGTATTCGCGACACCCTAATTCCCTGATCCGGCGCAGTCCACGGCCCGAGAAATTCTTTAAAACGGGCTTCTTCTTAACAATGTCAACGGAGAACCTCGATTGGGCGGCGCTCCTGCAAGGCATTCTTCGAGCGCTCAGCTTTAGGCGAACCAACTCCTATGCGCTGGCTCTATTCGGCGGTTTTCTCGCTGCGGTCAGGGGCTTTCGCCCCCGCGGCAGCCGCCTCACCCGTCGTAATGGGGTGAAGTGCGCCTGACCCGGTGTTGCAGCGTCGAGATCGGTCCGGGATCCGGGACGGGCAGTGATCCAGGCTCGCGCATCCGGCGCTTCGATCGTCGTGAACACACGGATTTCGCCGGGGATCAGAAATCGAATTGCTTTTACCGTCAGCTTGACCCAGGCGATGTCGGTTACGATCGCGATCCGCTCACAGCGCGAGGCATGTTCGAACCCGAGGTCGAGATCGTCCCATCCGGCGCCCGGGAAACGCGAGCCGAGTTCGTAGTAGAGACGACTCTTCTCGCGCCACTTGAGCGATTCCCGCACCGCCGGTGTCAGGATTTCGTGGCATTCCCGCTTTGTCACCCGGCCCTTGACGGAGATGCCGACGACATTCCTGGGAAGATCTTCGATGAGCTCGATCATCGGCTGCTCGTCCGGATGAAGATCAGCTGACCACGACGCTTGGTGCCTAGATCAGTCAGGCTCTTCCCTAGAAAGCCACGCGCCACTTGGCGATCAGCACATGTTCTTGGCCATTGGCGTTCGAGACGACGTAGCGCTTGCCATACATGTATTCGACGCCGGTGGTGATGAACGCGACCGGGTTCCACACCAGATTGATGAAGGCGTTCCACAGCTGCTTGTTCGCCGCGTTGGACTCGGTCGGCCCGATGACCTGCGAGGGGACGGCTTGGGCCCAATTGCCGGCGGCGATGGTCGACCGCAAATTCGGCGTCCACCAATGCTGGTAACCGCCGTTCATGCTGTACCCGAAGATCGGCCTGACCAGGATGTTCGAGGCTGCCGCCATGCCCGTGCAGGTCGGCGTCGGCGTCGCGCACGAGGTGTTGACGACGAAGTTGCTCGCCAGCGAGAACGCGGTGGCCAACCCGCCGCTGGTATAGGGGCCGGTCCCCTCGCCGACGATGGCGCTGAACAGTAAATCGTCCTTCGTCCAGCCGAACCAGTTTGGGTGCACGTCGCCGGAGAAGTGCCCGCCATAGCCGACGAAATTGTGGCTGAAGTAATGGCCGTCATTGACAAAGAGCGGCATCAGCATGGCGGAAAAGTCCATATGCCCCCAGGGCTGCGACCAATAGGAGGCGGCGGTCAGGGTGGGCGCCCTGGTCTGGGCCGGGTTGGCCTGCGTCGTGGTCCCTGTGGTGATCCCGGTTCCGGTGCAGGGCTGGCCGTTGCAGGTCGCGGGGATCAGCGGCCCCGTTGGGCCGGTGGCGCCGAACGGGCTGGAAGCGAGCGCCTGGTCACTGGAGACCGTGCCGCTCGGCACGATCATGCCGGTGAACGGTTGTTCGGCCGACGCCGAGAAGGCGCTGCCGTACGGACCGGCAAGGGTATAGCGCACCTGCGGGATGCGCTGGCCACCGGTCGAGCCCATCGCGCCGCCGAACTCCATCAATTCGGTATCGGCATCGGCATCGGAGAAGTTCGAGAGGGCCTGGCCGCCGAGAAACCCGCCCAACGTGCCATAGGCGAAGCGGAGGCGGGGCAACAGGCTGTCGCCGCCGGCTTGCTGCACGCTCAGGGCGCTGAAACTGTTGCCGCCGGCCCAGTCGAAGGCGAGAAACGTCCGCGACTCGCCCCAGGCCGTCGGGGTGCGGGTCTCGATGTCGATCCGCGATTGCTGCGGGCTGAACATGAACACGCCGTTGCCGCGCGAATGGTTGGCCGACTGCGCGACGATGCCGCCATTAGCCGCGCCAGGGATGAAGGCTTCGCCGACCGGTATCCCAGGCAGGTTGCCGTTTTGGCCAGAGTTGGAGCTGGGGGTGCCCGGGTTTCCGCTGTTGGCGCCCTGCAGAAAGTCGAGCGCGGTGATGTCGACAAAGCCGCCGACGCGGATCGAGGTGTCGGTGCCCGGGATCAGAAACGACCGCGGAAAGCTGCCGCCTAGCGACGGAGCGGTCGGCGCCGCCTTGTAGCCCAAGGGTATCGTGCCACCGCCGCCCGCGCTGCCGGGTGGAAACAGCGCGGCAGTCTGAGTCTGGGCCAGCTGGTCGATCCGCTGCTGCAGGAGCTGCTGGTTGGCGCGCAGATCGGCGAGCTCGTCAGCGCGCGCGCCGGAAAGACCCGTCAGCAACGCGACCATCGCGGTCGCGCCGCCGATCGTCGCCAGGCTGCCGATGTTCGGTTTTTTGGTCATCACTCCCCCACCCTGCTGGGCGCTAAATCAGGAGTTGATTTTGCCAGAGCGACCGAACGAAGCTATCCATCCCACGGTTGAAATTAGGTTGAGAGAAAGGTTTAAATCTACGGTGTGTGAGATCTAAACCTTTTCCGGATTCCGGTCTAAATCTTGAAGACCTAGGTCTAAATCCATACTCGTATTTGATTCAAACAGAGATGCCGATCGCGCCGGGCTGCGGACGATTTTTTGAAGCACGAGAAGTTTAATGGCAGGGCGCAAAGCGGCGACGGCTCGCCCCGACACGAAGGGTCAGGCAAGGACGACCGCTTGCACCGAGGTGCGAAAACTCAGCGCGGATCGAACTTAGGCGCTACGCCGCCCGCAATTCAGATTCGCCGAGGATCCGTAGTGACCTGCTGTTAGGTCAGCCCGGACCGTCTAATTCCAGGCCCGATTCTGATCGTAGCCTCTTAAACAATCTGCCACTTGACCGCGACGCTGTAGATTCATCTTGCCGAAAAGGTTGTGTACGTGCGACTTCGTCGTGGCCAGGCTGATATTCAGTTGACGGGCGATCTCTTTGTCGCTGAGCCCGCTCCTGATCAATTCGGCGACTTGACGCTCTCGCTTGGTCAGCGAAGGTATCGGAAGGGCTGCATTGCGGCCTACGCTTCGTCTGGCGGTCAGGGCGATCCGGCGAAGCAGGCCGTTGGCAACCCGCCGCGAGCAGACCTGCTCGCCGCTATGAATCTCCATGACGAGGCGCACGAAATCGGCTGGGGCAATGTTTCTTGGGATATAGCCGATCACGCCTGCCTCCGCCCAGGCAACGATGTCATCCTCCGTTTCCCTGACTGCGGATACAACAATGCGCATCCCCGGCACGATATCGAGAGCGCGCCTGACTCCGGCTGTCCCCTCGGGAATCCTCGCATCGACAAGTACGACGTCCGCCTGCGAGGCAGGGCTTACCGCCACCGCCTCGGCGAGATCGGTCCACACCCCGACGACCGAGACCATCGGATCCCGTCCGAGAATCTCCGCAAGGATTTCGCCCAGAAAGCGCACTTCCCACACGATGGCGACACGCAATGCTGCGCCGCCGCTGTTATGCACGGCCACCCGGTCCGGTGCGACGTCCGCGTCCACAGCCATTCCTCCCATCCCGCATTAGACTGCAGGGGCCCGCGCCAGGGCTGTCCGGACGGGCGCATGCGAGAACTCACTCTGTCCAGAGACCGGTTCTCAACCGCAACGCGATTGGTCCGATCTCGATCGTTGATAATGACCCGCAGCAGCGTTTCGTGACGATGCGCTCTAGGGTGGTCTCAACTCGATTGAATGAAGATTATTACGTTCGGCCGCTAGCTGTCTACAGGGAGGTTCACAGAATCGTGATTGTTCAGGTATGGCGACGCTTTTAAGCGAGGTCTGACAGGACCGACACCGGAGGTTTCGCGTTGCGTCACCATAAAGGAGCCGGCGGCGACTGACGGCTCCCCGCAAGCTCAGCCCGAATCTAGCCGCGGACGCCGGCAGGCCAGCAGGAAGGCTGGAGAACGCCCGGCGGCACGCGCTTTTTCTTCATAGCGGGTGGGCGGCCAACCCGGCGGGCGCTCGCGCCAGTCGGCGGGGCGGCGGGCCAGCCACGCAAAGGCCGGGTGGCCGGTCACGCATTCGAGCATCCACGAAAAATAATCGGGGTCGTCGGTCGCCAGCCTCAGCTCGGCCCCGTCGCTCATGATCCGGGCCAAGCCATCGAGGGTCTCGCGCGAGACGATCCTGCGCTTGTGATGGCGCCGCTTGGGCCAGGGGTCGGGGAAGAGGATGAAGACGCGCTCGACCGAGGCCGCCGGCAATGCTCCGATCAACAGGCGCGCATCGTCGATGAACAGGCGGATATTGGCCAGATGCCGGCACTCGACCTCGCCGAGGAGTTTGGCGATCCCGTTTTCGAAAACCTCGCAGCCGATGAAGCCAATATCGCGGCGTTGTTCGGCCTGGGCTGCGAGGTGCTTGCCACCGCCAAAACCGATCTCCAGCCAAACCGACCGCGGCGGATCGGCGAATATCGAGCGAGGATCGAACTCGCCCGACGCGGACAGGTCTATCGCGAGGGACGGCAATAGGGCATCGACCAGGCCTTGCTGCCCTGTACGCAGCGGCCGGCCCCGCCGGCGCCCATAAAGGACCCGCCGCGGCGTCGGCGCGTCGGTCACAAGAGCTTCAGAAGGCGCGCCGCAACTCGTCGACCAAGTCGAGCCGCTCCCAGGAAAAGCCGCCATCGGCTTCGGCGGCCCGACCAAAATGGCCATAGGCGGAGGTCCGCGTGTAGATCGGCCGGTTCAAGCCGAGATGGGTGCGGATCCCGCGCGGCGATAGATCCATCAATTCCTGCAGGACCCGGGCAAGCTTGTGCTCGTCGACCGAATCCTCGGTGTCGACGTAAAATGACAATGGCTTAGCGACCCCAATCGCATATGCCAGCTGGATCGTGCAGCACTCGGCCAGCCCGGCGCCGACAACGTTTTTCGCGAGATAGCGGGCGGCATAGGCCGCCGAGCGGTCGACCTTGGTCGGATCCTTGCCGGAAAACGCACCGCCGCCATGCGGCGCCGCCCCACCATAGGTGTCGACGATGATCTTTCGGCCGGTGACCCCGGCATCGCCGTGGGGCCCGCCGATCACGAACAACCCGGTCGGGTTGACGAGAAAGTTGTCCTCGTCGCACATCCACCCGTCGGGCAAAGTCGCGATCACATAGGGCCTGATGATCTCGCGCACCTCGTGCTGATCGATACGCTCCGAGTGCTGGATCGAAACGACGACCTTGGTTGCCCGCACCGGCCTTCCGTTTTCATATTGCAGCGTGACCTGGCTCTTCGAATCCGGTCCGAGGAGCGGCGTCTTGCCGGCATGTCGTGCCTCAGACAGCGCGCGCAGCATGGCGTGCGCGTAAAAGATGGGGGCCGGCATCAGTTCACGCGTTTCGCTACAGGCATAGCCGAACATCATGCCCTGGTCGCCGGCGCCCTCGTCCTTGTTGCCCGAGGCGTCGACACCCTGGGCGATATTGGTCGATTGCCCGTGGATGTGGCACTTGATAGCCGCCCGCTCCCAGTGGAAGTTTTCCTGCTCGTAGCCGATGTCGCGAATCGCCTGGCGAGCCACTTCGATCAGCCTTTCGTCGGTGATCGAGGCGGGCCCGCGGACTTCACCTGCAAGGACGACACGATTGGTCGTGACCAGGGTCTCGACGCCGCAGCGGGCTTGCGGCTCAACAGCGAGATAAGTGTCGACGATCGCGTCGGAGATGCGGTCGCAGATCTTGTCGGGATGGCCTTCCGACACCGACTCGCTGGTAAACACGAAATCGCGTTTGGCCAAAGGTTTGCCCTTCCTGAAAGGTCGCGAGGGTAGTACGGCGCCTGGCGCCGTTGATGCCGCCTCGGCGGGCGGGCGTCAAGCCCCGATCTGGCCGTGCGGTTGCCGTCGGCGGGGTCGTGCCGGCGTCGACGCGAAGCGCTATTTCTCTGACGGGCGCTCGCCACCCGATGCCAGTGCCTTGGCCAGTTCGAACAACCGGCGGCGGACGACGGCATCCTCGATGCGATAATAGGCGCTGACGAGTTCGACCGTCTCGCGCTTGCGCAGAGGGTCGGAATCGAAGGCTTCGGCGGGGGGCTCGGCGAAACCGGCCGGGATCGCCGGCGCGCGCACCGGGTCCATATCGTCGAAAAAGAACGAGACCGGGACATCGAGCACCCGGCTCAAATCATGCAGCCGGCTGGCTCCGATACGATTGGCGCCGCGCTCGTATTTCTGTACCTGTTGAAAAGTCAAGCCGATCGCTTCGCCGAGCTTCTCCTGGCTCAGCCCCAGCATATTGCGGCGCAGCCGAACCCGCGAGCCGACGTGGATGTCAATCGGATTGGGTTTATCGCCCTTTTGCCGGCCCGGCCGCCGGGTCTGTTGATGCATCGCCATCTCGGGTCGATCGCTTTCTCGATAACAATTCGTTTATTCTTAGATGACAGGGAGGCAGCCGGTCAAGGCGAACCTTCAACCTGGAATAAGTCGCTGCAACCGTAGGGCGGTATATCGCAACTCAACGCAGGCGCATCGCCACTGGCGCCGCTCCGATCAGAAGCAGCGCCAACAACATCCAGTCGCCGGCCCGAGCGTAAGGCGTGGGCGCCGCCGCGCCCGGAAGCGCCGCATCGACATTGCCCACCGCATCGAGGCGAGTGCGGGCGAGCACCCTTCCTGCCGCATCGACGACAGCACTGATGCCGTTGTTGGCGACACGGACCAGCGGCAGGCCTTCCTCGACAGCGCGGGTGCGGGCGATCGCGAAATGCTGGTACGGGCCGGAGCTGCGACCGTACCAGGCGTCGTTGGTGACATTCAGCATCCATGCCGGCCGATCGCTTTTGTCGACTATTGCCCCGGGAAAGATGGCCTCGTAACAAATCAGCGCGGCAAAGGGCGGCAGTCCCGGCAGCGCGATCGTCTGCGGACCCGGACCGGCGCTCAGGTCCATGGTGCCGGCGGTGATTTTCTTGAACGGCAGCCAAGGGCGCAGCGGGACGTATTCGCCGAACGGGACCAGATGCGCCTTGTCGTAGTGCGCCACGACCGCGCCGCGATCGTCGAGCGCCTCTATGCTGTTCCACACCTCTTCGATCGGACCAGGTGGCGGGTTTGCCCGTAATGCGCCGGTGATCAGATAGCCGCCGTGCGGGACGATCGTCGCGATTGCCTGGCGGGCGGCCGGGTCTCGGCCGAGCAGAAACGGCGCAGCTGCCTCCGGCCACAGTACGGCGGCGAGCGGATGGTCGGCCGGCGCAGCGCTCAAAGCGAGCAGCCGTCGGAAATCGGCCTGGGCTGCCGCCGGCAACCATTTCAAGCTCTGTGGGATCGAGGGTTGGACCAAGCGCAGCCATGTCCCGGTGAGGAGGGTGGGCATGGTCCCGAGCCGGATCGCGCCGGCGACAGCGGGGACGAGAATCAATAGTCCTGCCAGTATCGCCGGCGTCCACCGCCGCGCCGCGGACAGTGGCGCCATCGAAAGCTCGCCCAAAGCGGCAGGCAGCGAGGCTGCAAGAATGGTCACGAAACTGAGACCGTAGATGCCGACCCAGGCGACGCTTTGCAGCACCAAGAGGGCCCCTGGAAAACCTCCGGACCAGGCATAGCCGATCAAATTCCACGGCAGCCCGGTCAAGGCGTGACCACGGACCCATTCGCCCGCGCTCCAGGCGATGGCAAAGGCGAATATCCGCGCCGCCGCCGGCAAATGCAGCCAGTCTCGGACGAGCCGAGTCGCGAGCAGCACCAACCCTATGTACAGCGCAAATCCCGCTGGCAGCCCCGCCGCCGCAAACGGCACCAGCCACCAGAAACGATCGATGTCGACAAACAGCGCCTCCGCGATCCAATAGAGCCCGGAGAGAAAAAAGCCGAAGCCGAAGACCCAGCCCAGCCTGAACGAGGCCCAGGGGTTGGCGCTGCCGTCGTCGAGCCACAACAGGCTCGTGAAGACGACCGCCAGCAGCGGCGTCAGGTCGAACGGCGGCAATGCCGCTGCAGCGCCCACCCCCAGCACAAAGGCGAGCCCGTAGCGCCGCCACCCGGAAAACCCGGCCAATCCGTCGGCCAGCCGGCACAACGGGGTGTCGACCCTGGAACCGGCCTGGGCGCGGAACAGCGCGATCTCACGCATTACCGCCGCCCGGCGCCCCGGTCGCAGCCGGCAGGCTGCGCACACGCAGCCGCTTGATCCGCCGCGGGTCGCCTTCGAGAACTTCAAATTCGATCCCGGACGGGTGCGCGATTACCTCGCCACGCTTCGGCACCCGGCCGGCGAGTGTCGAGACGAGGCCGCCCAAGGTATCGACCTCTTCCTGGTCACCTGTCGGACGCAGCCGGATGCCCTGACGTTCCTCGAGCGCCTCGATCGGTGTACGGGCGTCCGCGACGAGCGTCCCGTCGGGGCGCTCGATTAGGTGCGGGCCATCGCTGACGTCATGCTCGTCCTCGATATCGCCAACGATCTCCTCGATCAGATCTTCGATCGTCACCAGTCCGTCGATCCCGCCAAACTCATCGACGACCATCGCAATATGCGTACGCGCTTGGCGCATCTGCACCAAGAGGTCGAGAATCGGCAAGGATGGTGCGACAAACAGCGTCTTGCGCAGCAGTGGCGTCAGTTTTGTTTCACGCCGTTCGGCGACTGGGAGCAGGATATCCTTGACGTGGATGAAGCCGATCGCGTCGTCCAAGGTTTCGCGGTAGACCGGCACCCGCGAATGCCCCTGCTCGATCACGTATTGGACGACCTCGGGAAACGGCGTCTCGACATCGAGTGCAACGATGTCGACGCGCGGCACCATGACATCGGCGGCGGTGCGGTCGTGGCCTTTGAGGATGTTGCCGATCAACACCCGCTCCTGCGCGCCGAGCGAATCGGGGCCGTCGGCCGGCGGCTCCTCGATCATCTCGTCGATGGTCTCGCGCAGGCTTTCGCCGTTGCGTGGCCGGCGGACCAGCCGCAGCAAACTACGCAGACGCGCAAAGCCCCGATCTCGCTCGGGCTGGCCGCTACTTTGGGGCGGCTCGGAGTCGGTCATCGAAAAACTGATTCGGCTTGTACTGCTCACATAGTGCCGCGATAAGGATCCGGCACCCCCAAGCTTGCCAGTATAGACGTTTCCAGCAACTCCATAGCGACCGCTTCCGCCTCGGTTGCGTGGTCGCAGCCGAGCAGATGCAAGACGCCATGAACAATCAGATGGGAGAGGTGGTCGCTAAGCGGCTTGCCCTGCTCATCGGCCTCGCGCGTGACGGTCTCAAGGGCGAGCACCACATCGCCGAGCAGCAATGGCGCGCCGGGCGGGATCTCGGCGCCTGGCTCCCAAGCCGGGAAGGCCAGCACGTTGGTCGAAGCGTCAACCCCGCGCCACTCACGGTTGAGCCGTTGTTGTACGGCATCATCGGTGAGGCTGATGGCGAGCTCGATCACGGTCCGTTGCTCGATGCCGAAGCCCGCCTTGCTGCGCGACAAAGCGAGGCGAGCGGCAGTGCGGGCGAGATCTTCGGCGGCTGGGCACACCTGTCCCCAAGTGGCGCAGGGCGAGGCGACATCGATTACCGCGGTCAATTTGGACACGGCTCGGCAGCGCGCGCTGCGCGTTCGCGCGCTTCATAAGCGCGAACGATGCGGGCAACGAATTCGTGCCGAACAACGTCGCGGTCGCTAAACCGGACAACCGAGATTCCATCAACGCTCTGCAGAGTTTCGAGCGCCTCAGCCAGGCCCGAGCGGGTTCCGGGGGGCAGATCCACCTGGGACGGGTCGCCGGTCACGACCATGCGCGAGCCCTCGCCCAACCGGGTCAAGAACATTTTGATCTGCACGGGGGTGGTGTTCTGCGCTTCGTCGAGGATGACGAAGGCGCGCGCCAAGGTGCGCCCCCGCATGAACGCGATCGGCGCCACCTCGATCTCGCCGGTGCCAAGGCGGCGCGCGAGCTGATCGGCCGGCAGCATGTCGTTGAGCGCGTCGAAGATCGGGCGCAGATACGGGTCGACCTTGTCGCGCAGATCGCCCGGTAGGAAGCCAAGCCGCTCGCCGGCCTCGACTGCCGGCCGCGACAGAATGATGCGTTCGACCCGCCCGGTCATCAACAGGTCGACCGCGGCGGCAACCGCGAGATAGGTCTTGCCGGTGCCGGCGGGCCCCAGGCCAAAAACCAAGTCGCTTTCGCGCAGCGCCTTGATGTAGGCGGCCTGTCCTGGAGACCGCGCGGCGATGCGGCGCTTGCGGGTACGAAAGGCGGCGTCCTCGTGCCACAGGCTCAGGCTCCGGTCGGCGATCTCGGCTTCGGCCAGACGGATCGCTGCCTCAACCGCCGGCAGATCGATTTCCTGCCCATGTTTCAGCCGATCGTAGAGCCGCGACAGCGCCAGTTGGGCCGCTTCTGTCGCCGAGGGCGGGCCCGAGATCGCCAGCCGATTGCCGCGGGTGACGACCGAGACGCCAAGCTGCCGTTCGATCCGATCCAGATGCTGGTCGCGCTCGCCGTAAAGCGGCGGCAGCAGCAAATTGTCGTCGAATTCGAGCTGTGTGCGCCCTTCAGCCGGCTCGGCTGCGATGATGCCGGAAAGAGGCGCGGTCATGCCGCAACCATCGCGGAGAGGCTGTTTTGACCGGCACCCGATATCAGGGCCGGGACCACATCGCCAACCCGGTCGGCGGCAGCGGCGAGATGGACACTCTGCAGGTAGGGGCTGCGGCCAACCAGCTGGCCTTGATGCCGCCCCGGCTTTTCCAACAGCACCGGCAGGACGCGCCCGACGCAAGCTGCGTTGAAGTCGCGCTGCTGCTGCGCCAGCAGCATCTGCAACGCGGCAAGCCGCTCGACCTTGACTGTTTCCGCAACCTGATCCACGGCCGATGCCGCGGGGGTGCCGGGGCGCGGCGAGTATTTGAACGAAAACGCCTGGGCAAAGCCGATCTCGCCGACGAGATCGATGGTTGCCCGAAAATCGTCGTCGCTCTCCCCGGGAAAGCCGACGATCAAATCGGTGGACAGCGCGAGATCCGGCCGCGCCGCGCGCAGCCGCTCGACGACGCGCTGGTAGTCGGCCGCGGTGTGGCGCCGGTTCATCGCCGCCAGCACACCGTCCGAGCCGCTCTGCATCGGCAAATGCAGGAACGGCATCAGCTGCGGCACGTCGCGATGGGCGGCGATCAGCCATTGGTCGACATCGCGCGGATGCGAGGTTGTGTAACGGATCCGCTCGAGCCCTGGGATTTCAGCGAGAGCGCGTACGAGATCGCCGAGCCCCCATTCCGTGCCGCCCGGGCCTTCGCCGTGATAGGCGTTGACGTTCTGTCCGAGCAGAGTGAGCTCGCGCGCACCCAAGGCCAGGAGCCGGTGTGCCTCGTCGAGGATCTGGGCTGCCGGGCGCGAATACTCGGCGCCGCGGGTGTACGGCACGACGCAGAATGTGCAGAACTTGTCGCAGCCTTCCTGCACGGTCACAAAGGCGCTTACCCCCTGTTCCGTTCGCGCCTGTGGCAGGTGGTCGAATTTGGGCTCTTCCGGGAAACTGGTGTCGATCACTCCGCGGCCACCGGCTCGCAGCGCCCGCGCCACCAGCTCCGGCAACCGATGATAGGTCTGCGGCCCGAAGACAAGATCGACGAACGGCGCGCGGCGGCGGATCTCGCCGCCCTCGGCCTGGGCGACGCAGCCAGCCACAGCAATCAACATGGTTTCGCCCCGGCGCGCTTTGCGTGCTTTCAGTGCACGGATCTTGCCGAGCTCGGAATAGACCTTTTCCGCCGCCTTTTCTCGGATGTGGCAAGTATTGAGGATGACCAGGTCGGCATCTTCGGCCGAGGCGCCCCGCTCAAAACCGAGCGGCGTCAACACCTCGACCATGCGCGCCGAATCGTAGACATTCATTTGACAACCGTAGGTTGCTATAAAGACGCTCTTGGTCACACCCTTCACCCTCGCTGCGGCGATACCCGCTCCGGTCGGTTCGACACGGCTCGCGGGCGCTTGACCGTGATCGCCGCCGGCGCAGCCGCGCTGGCGGTCGGCGGCTCCGGCACCGGCTGAGGCCGCCCGGCGAGCGCCGCGGCCATGCCGCCGGCGACCCGCGCTTGGCAATAACTGGCCAGCAACTTGCGCGACCCGCAATCGGAGATAGAGACCGGAGGATGAAACTCGACGACTACTTCGACCGTACCCAGTCCGATCATCGTCCACAAATGAGGCGCCAACTCGGCCGTTCCATACCAGGCAAAAAACGGGCGAAGCAGCCGGCCCAGCGGAATGCCGTCGAGCCTCGTATAAGCGACCGAGATCGGTTGAACCATGATCGGGACAATCTCTTGCATCTCTTCTGCGGCGCTGAACAACGCGCTCTTGAACGGCAACACCCGGGTGCCGTCTCCGCTTGTCCCTTCTGGAAACAGGATCAGGGCGTCGCCCACAACCAGACGCTCGGTTATTGCGTCGCGCTGCGAGCGAGTGCTGCGCACCCGCCGGTCGACAAAGACAGTGCGCTGCAATTTCGCCAGCCAGCCAAAAAAGGGCCAGCCGGCGACCTCGGCCTTGGCGATGAATGAGCCGGCGATCAACGAGCCGAGCACCGTGATATCGGTATAGGAGACGTGATTCGACGCGAACAATACCGGCCGCTCGGCGGTCGGCGTTCCGACCGTACGGATGCGGAACCCGAGGATCCGGCAGCACCCGCGGTGATAAAAGCCAGGGAGCGTGCGCGACCAGGGGCGGCGCAGAGCCAGCCCCACCCCCTGCACCGGCATGAGGCTGAGGGTCCAGACCACGTAGAGCGCGAGGCGCGCGATCCTCAGCGCCGGCGAACCCATGCCGTCAAGACGCTCATGTGTCTCTGCCCCATGTGTCCTTGATGTCTTTTGCCCGGCGTACGTAGTGGCGCGAGTATCGGTCGCTGACGAGATCCGTCTTGACGACAATACACACGTCTGTGGTGTTAAAGTCGCGGTCGATCACCGCGCCGTCGCCGACGAAACCGCCGAGCCGCAGATAGCCTTTTATTAGCGGCGGCAAGGCGGCCAGTGCCCGCGGCGAATCGAGCGCGGCGGCCGGCAGCCGACACATGTCGACATAGCGGTCGGCGAGAGCCCGCGGCCGCAAGGCCGGAGGTGCGAGATGATGGTGATGCAGGTAGGAGAGCGGCATCGCCAGCGCGTCGGGATCGGTGCCCCGCAGACTCGCGCAGCCAAACATCAGGGCGATATCGTAATGAAAGACGTAGGCCGCGATCCCGGCCCACAACAGCTGCATCGCCGGTCGCTGGCGGTAGGCCGCATCGACGCAGGAGCGGCCGAGCTCGAGGATCTCTCCGCGATAGGCGACGAGCGGGGCGATGTCGTACTCGGCAGCCGAATAAAACCCACCGAGCCGAGCCGCGGCCTCCCCCCGGATCAGGCGATAGGTGCCGACGACAATCTCAGGTCCAGGACCGCGGCAGTGGTCGAGGACCAACAAGTGATCGCAGCCCGCGTCAAGCCGGTCGAAGTCTCGGCGGCGGCGCGCCGTGTCGATTTGCGGGCGCGCCCCGAGGGCTTCATAAAAGATCCGATAGCGCAGCGCCTGTACGGCATCGATATCGGCCTCGCTTTCGGCAAGCCGAACTTGCAGCGGGCCCGAGGAGATATCGACTATACGGGCCGCCCGACGCACGGCTCCGGTCTCGATCGCCAGATTGCCGGGCTCGAACGCGGCGCCGCCGATCACGCCGCTCGACCGGATCGGACGAAAAATCGGGGACGTAAGTTTCCCACCCATGGATTCGGCAGCAACTGCGCCAACTGCGCCGGCCACAGGCCCGTCAACCGCAGTGGGCGCATCATTCCCTATCTGGCCCGGGTTTCGCCGCACGTGGTACGGCGTACAGTTCGAGCCGATGACCGACGAGATCGTAGCCGAGCTGATCGGCGACCGCTTCTTGAAGCTTTTCGATCTCCTCGTTGCGGAACTCGATCACCCGGCCGGATTGCAGATCGATCAGATGATCGTGGTGTGCGCTCGGCATTTCTTCATAGCGCGCGCGGCCTTCGCCGAAATCGTGCCGGGCCAGGATGTTCGCTTCCTCGAACAGCCGCACAGTGCGATAGACGGTGGCGATACTGATGTGCGGATCGATTGCGGTCGCCCGCCGATAGACCTGCTCAACATCGGGATGATCGACCGATTCCGACAGCACGCGAGCAATGACTCGGCGTTGCTCGGTCATTTTGAGACCTTTGTCGAGGCAGAGCTGCTCCAGCCGCGAGATCATCGCATCTCCGTCACGAGCGTCCGCAGCCACTATAACGCAAATCTTCGGGCAAGCCTATTTTCGACGTGAGCCTCGGCGCCGACCCCGCGTGGCATTGGCCGCGGCGATCAGGCGCGCGGTCGTCGTGCCCGAGTCCCCAGGCCGATTTCCTTGGCCAGGCGGCTGCGCTGGCGCGCGTAGTTCGGCGCGACCATCGGATAATCGGAGCCCAGCCCCCACCGCTCGCGATAAGCTTCGGGTGTCATATTGTAGGCGGTCTTCAAATGCCGCTTGAGCATTTTCAGTTTCTTGCCGTCCTCCAGACAGACGATAAAGTCGGCGTGAACCGATTTCTTGATCGGGACTGCCGGCTGTGGTCGTTCCGCCGGTGCGGTCGGGACACTGCCGATATTGGCGAGCGAGCTGTATACCTGGTTGATCAGCTGCGGCAAATCACCCAGGGACACCGTATTGTTGGAAACGTGTGCGGCGACGATTTCCGTCGTCAATGCCAGCAAATCGCTGGTTTCGTCGGAGCTGTTCATATCGATGGTCCTACTGGTGCTGCTCTCCAAATATAAGTAACGATGGGAACGGCGGCAATCCGCTCGATCGCCGATTTCCTTGCAGTCGCAGCGGCGGCACAGGTAACATTTGGATGTAGCGGCCAACAAGGCGACAGCACAGGGGAAACGACAGCGAACTCAAGTCGAGAGCGAGACGCGGGCGGTCGCACGGCGAAGCACGAGCGCGTCGACCGGGCCGCCGAGGCGCCGGTAATAATTGCGCCGGCGGCCGATCTGTACAAAGCCGCCAACCGCATAGAGAGCGCGCGCTGCAGCATTATCGGCTGCGACCTCGAGAAACACGCTGTTCCCGCCGCGCCGCAGCGCCTCTTCGCAGATCGCCGCGAGCAGCGCCGATCCGGTCCCTGCCCGCCTTCGCCCAGGCACGACGCCGAGTGCCAGGATCTCGCACTCGCCGCCGAGGTCGAGAGCCAGGGCAAATCCGACCGGCTCGTCATCCTCCCAGGCCATAAATCCGAAGAACCCGGCCATGGCCATGATCTGCGCCATCGCCTGCGGCTCCCAGGGCTCCTCGGGGAAGCACGTCCGGTGCAGCATCGACAGCGTCTCCGCGAGCGCGCCGGCAGCCTCCCCGGAAACCGCTTCGAGACGCTGATTCACAACCCGCGCGGCGCCGCCCGACCGGCCGCCAAGGTGACGTCGGGAGGGCGCAGGTAAAGCGGCCGCGCAGGGCCGCCCCGCTCGCCGCGACGCCACCGCCCCAAAGCCACCCGCACAGCCCCGACCGCGGGTGGCTCCCCGTCGATGACGAGGCTCGGGCAATCCCGCCCGGCGAGCGCGGCCGTCGCCCGGGCCGCGGCGTCGCCAGTGACCGCCAGCGGGCGAGAGCCGGCAGCGGCGGTCACGATCTCAGTCAGCGCTTCGGGCGGCACCGCGGCGGGTGAGCCGAGCGCATGGCGCGCCGGATCGAAGAGTTGGATGTATAAATCGGCGCGCCGGCTGTCGAGAGCCACGAGAAGGAACCTTTCGGTCGTGACGGCTTCGCATGCGGCGGCGCCAGCCTCGAAGCTGGTCACGCCGAACAGTGGCACGCCGAGGCCGAGAGCGACCCCATTTGCTGCAGCGAGCCCGACACGGATACCGGTGAAGCTACCGGGCCCGGTCGTAACCGTTATCAAATCAAGCGTCGAGGCCGCCAACCGCGCCGCGCCCATGGCGCGTTCGACCATCGGCAGCAGCGCCTCGGCCTGACCGTGGGGCATTGTCACGGCGCTCGACGCAAAGGACGTTGTCACCGGCGGCAACCGCAACCGAACATGCCGATCCGGCTGAATCGAGAGCCAGGATAAAGGGATCGGGGCTGCGCAGTTCCGATAGGGAATTCAGACGGCGCGGACCTCGACGACTTCGGGAATGTAATGGCGCAGCATATTTTCGATGCCCGCCTTCAATGTCGCGGTGGAACTCGGGCAGCCGGAGCACGAGCCCTGCATATGCAGGTAAACGACGCCGTCTTCGAAATCGTGGAAGATGATATCACCGCCATCCTGCGCCACCGCCGGGCGCACGCGCGTCTCTAGCAATTCCTTGATCTGCGAGACGATCTCATCATCCTCCTCGTCGCCGGCATCGGCTGTCCCGCCTTCGGCGCCATCAGCGAATACCGGCCGGCCAGCGGTGAAATGCTCCATGATCGCCGCTAGCACCGCAGGCTTGAGCTGATACCAGTCGCCGTCATCCTCTTTTGTGACGGTAATGAAGTCAGCGCCGAAGAACACCCCGCAGATCTGCGGCAACGCGAACAGCCGCTCGGCCAGCGGCGATACACGGGCATCCGCCGCTTCGGTGAAGTTGGCGGTGCCGGTAGCCATGACCACCTGACCCGGAAGAAATTTCAGGGTCGCCGGATTCGGCGTCTGTTCGGTCTGGATGAACATCGGTGGCTCCAAAAATGCGGAAAGAGGCAGTTCTTAAGCATGGGGGCTCGGCGTCCCGAATCAAGCCTGGAACTCAGGGCCGCAGCAGCCCGCTGATGTCTTGCGCCTCCCGCAGAACCGGGTCGGCGAGCATGTGAGCGCGCTCGGCGCCGCGATGGAGCACGCCGTCGATATAACCGGGGTCGGCCATCAGGCGGCGCATTTCGCCGCCGATCCGCCCCAGCACCTCGACCGCGACCTCGGAGAGCGCCTCCTTGAACTGCGAGAAATTTTGGCCGGCGAAGCGGGCGAGCGCCGCCTCACGCGGGAGATCGGCGAGCGCCGCGTAAATGCCGATCAGATTGTCGGCCTCGGCTCGGCGCTCGAGTTGCGCGATCGTCGCGGGCAGCGGTTCGGGATCGGTCTTGGCGCGGCGGATCTTCAAGGCGATCGCATCGGCGGCGTCGGTCATGTTGATGCGCGAGTAGTCCGAGGTGTCCGATTTCGACATCTTCTTGGTGCCGTCACGCAGGCTCATGACCCGTGTCGCCGTGCCGAAGATCTGCGGCTCGGGCAGCGGAAAGAAATCCCGCTCGTAGCGGCGGTTGAAAGCGCCGGCGAGGTCGCGGGCGAGTTCAAGATGTTGTTTCTGGTCCTCGCCTACTGGCACATGTGTGGCCTTGTAGACGAGAATGTCCGCCGCCATCAGCACCGGATAGGCGTAGAGACCGAGGCCGGCCATATCGCGCTGGTTGCCCGCCTTCTCCTTGAACTGGGTCATGCGATTGAGCCAGCCGAGCGGGGCGAGGCAGGCAAGCAGCCAGGCGAGCTCGGCATGGGCGGACACCATGCTCTGGTTAAAGATGATGCAGCGATCGGGGTCGACCCCAGCGGCAATATAGGCCGCGGCGACCTCTCGGGTGCTGGCGCGCAGTTCGGCCGGGTCCTGCGGCAGGGTCAGCGCATGCAGATCGACGATGCAGAAGATGCAGTCATATTCGTTCTGCAACGCGACCCAGTTACGGATAGCGCCGAGATAATTGCCGAGGTGCAGGTTGCCGGTCGGCTGGACGCCCGAAAAAATACGGTTCATGGCGCCTGTTATCGCCGCAGCCGGGCATGGGTCAAGCCGGTTGCCGTCGCAGCCGCCCCCAGAGATCGCGCCATTCGGCTATCCCGAGAGCCAGCGCCAGCAGGGCGAAGGCGGCGAACCCCGCTCCGACCAGACCGGCGAGCGCCGCGATCCGAATCATTCCCGGTCCGGCAAGGGCGGGAGCCGCGGCCAGGCGCAGCAAGGCCAGAACTGCCGCCATGCCGAGCGCCGCCATCCCGACCCGCGGCAGATTGCGCCGGGCCCGAGGATCGAGCCGGAAATGCCCGCGCCGGACCAAAAGGACCAGCAAGGTCAGCGCATTGAGCCAGCCCGCGCAACTCGTCGCCAAGGCGATCCCAACATGGGCCAGAAACTGCATCAGGACAATGGTCAGGCCAAGATTGACGGCCATCGTCGTGACCGCGACCTTGACCGGGGTGGCCGTGTCGTGGCGGGCAAAAAAAGCGGGCGCGAGCACCTTGACCAGCACAAAGGCCGGCAGCCCCGCGGCATAGGCCGCAAGCGCCGCCGCGGTCGCTGCGGTATCGGCCGGGCTGAACGCACCGCGCTGAAACAGCACCGTAAAGATCGGGCCCGCCAGCACCACCAGCGCCGCCGCCGCAGGAAGGGTCAGCAGCAATGCCAGCTCAAGCCCGCGATTTTGCGTCGCGACGGCCGCTGGAGTATCGCCGAGCCGCAACTGGCGCGACAAAGGCGGCAGGATCGCCGTACCGACGGCGATGCCGACGACGCCAAGCGGCAGCTGATTCAATCGGTCGGCGTAGTAGAGATACGAAACCGAGCCACTCGGTAAAAACGAGGCGAGCGCCGTCGAGATCAAAAGGTTAACCTGAGTAACCCCGGCGCCAATCGCTCCAGGACCCATGATCGTCAAAGTGCGGCGCACGCCGGGCGTCAGCCGCGGCAAGGGCAGACGCAATGCCAGGCCGGCGCGAGCGCAGGAAAACATCAGCCACAGGAATTGGGCGAGGCCAGCCGCGGTGATCGCCCAGGCGAGGGCGCGGCCGTCGTGCCAGGCGAACCGGTCCATCAACAAGAGCGCGGCAATCAGAAACAGGTTCAGCAGCATAGGGGTCGCGGCGGCGGCGGCGAAGCGATTGACCGAGTTCAAGACACCGCCCTGCAGCGCCACAAGCGCGATAAACAGCAGGTAGGGAAAGGTGATCCGAGCAAGGGCGACGGCGAGCGCGAACTTGTCGGGATCGTCGCCGAACCCCGGCGCGATCAACCGCATAACCAGGGGCATAAAGATTTCGCCCAAAAGGACAAAGGCCAACAGCGCCGCGAGCAACACCGCGAGCGTGTCTTCGGCAAAGGCCCTGGCCGCCTCCTTGCCGTGTTCGGCGATAGCACCGGCGAAAAGTGGAACAAAAGCGGCGCTGAAGGCGCCCTCGGCAAATAGGCTTCGGAACAAATTCGGCAGGCGTTGCGCCACAAAGAATGCATCGGCGACTGGCCCGGCGCCCAACAGCGCGGCGGTCAGGATGTCGCGCACAAAGCCCATGACCCGACTGAGGAGCGTGTAAAAGCCGACCGTGGCGACGGAACGCAGCAAGGCCATGGTGCGGGTGTAGTCGAAAACTCCAGCTGTGAAAATGCTGCCCCTCGCCGGGTTGTGGCGCGGGAGGCACCGCTCGGGCCGCCCTCGGGACCAAGATTGGCCGTATTGTCACGCCACCGGCCGTCGAGCCTATTCGGCCGCATTAGGGCTGTGGCATTTTCCGGGGCGGGATGCGGAAACGCGAACGAACGCGAGCCGGAATTGGCCGGCCCGTGACTGGTACGCAGTGGCCCGGCGGAGCAGGAAACTTGCCGAACGAGTGGAGCAGACTGCGGCACTACAGCCGCACCAACACGGTGTCGCCAGAATTTTACTTTATTTTCACACCGGTTTTTCATACGGTTGGGATACGTTTCTGAACGATGAAGCGAGGGCTTTGTGACCGGTTCGGATGGAAATTGGCACGAAACTCTGCACGACGAAGATGCAGCGGCAGGCTCGTCGGATCGGGCATTCGGGCTTCTCTTCGCCGCGATAGCGGGTGTGTTGGCTGCGCTCTCCGCGTGGCAAGGAAGGCGTAGCGCGCTCGGCTGGGCGATCGTCGCGGCCGCGTTTCTCGCAGTGACGCTTCTCGCGCCACCCTTGCTTGGCCCGCTCAATCGCGCCTGGCGACGGCTGGCGTTGCTTCTTTCCAAGCTCACGACGCCGCTGATCATGGGCCTGCTGTTCTTTGTCGTCATTGCCCCGGTCGGCGTCATCATGCGCTTAGCCGGTAAAGATCCGTTGCGGCTGCGTCTCGAACGTGAAAGCTCGAGTTATTGGCTGGCTCGAAGCTCGCAAGGCGATCGGCAAACTTCGATGACCCGGCAGTTTTGAGGGGCCGATGCTCGACTTTGCAGCAGAGCTCTGGGTCTTCCTCCGCAGTCGCAAGAAATTCTGGCTGACGCCGGTAATATTGATGGCCTGCGTGGTTGGCGGGCTCGTCGTGTTGGTCGAGGGCTCGGCTATCGCCCCATTCATCTACACGTTGTTCTGACGGCATCATGAGCATTGAAAGGGTTGAGTTGCCGGCCCCGCCGCTGGCGTTTCGGGATTGTGCCGACGTGTTTCAATGCCCGATGAGCGGCGAGCCGCTGACCCCGGACGAGGGTCTCTGGATCAACGCCAGCGGGAGCCGACGCTATTCGATCAAGGACGGCATCTCCTACCTGTACGCGCCGGTAGAGACGGCGATGGCCGATCGCGATGTCACGGAATTGGTCAAGGCGTTCTACGAAGAAACGCCGTTCCCGAATTATGACGACATCGAGTTGCGCGAGAGCCTTACCGCCAAAGCTCGGCAAGGGGTGTTTGCCGCGGCGCTCGACGAGCAGCTTCCGCGCGGCGCCATAGTGCTGGAGGCCGGTTGCGGCACCGGCCAGCTTACGAACTTTCTCGGCCTGTCGTGGAAGCGCCGGGTCTTCGGCGGCGACATCTGCCTCAATTCTCTGCTGTTGGCCAACGGCTTCCGCGAGCGCTATCGGATTGCGAACGCCTCCTTTCTGCAAATGAACTTGTTCCGGCCGCCGTTCCGTGACGGCAGTATCGACGTGGTGATCTCGAACGGCGTTCTGCATCACACCGGCGACGCGCGCATGGGCTTCGAGGCGTTGCTCCGCAAGCTCAAACCCGGCGGCCTGATCTTGGTCGGTCTGTACAACAGTTATGCGCGCTTGCCGACCTTGTGGCGCAGGTGGGCCTTTGCACGGTTCGGCCCGATGGCCTATTTCCTCGATAGGCGGCTCACCTCAGCGCAAATGAACGAGGGGCGGTGGCAGGCGTGGTTTCGCGACCAGTACCGCCATCCGCATGAAACTCGTCATTCGATAGACGACGTCCTGGGCTGGTTCGACGAGGGCGGCGTCGAGTTTCTGTCGTCCATTCCGGCAGCTGATGGAAGTCCGTTTACGAGCTCTACCCCGTTGTTCGAACCGCATCCTCGGGCAACTTCGACGGCGCGGGTAGCGAGCCAGCTGCAGATGCTGCTGACCGGTGGCCGGGATGGCGGGCTGTTTATAATGATTGGGCGCAAGCGCCCTTGATGCTTTGGAGAGATCGATGCGTATCCTCGGCATTTCCGCCTTCTATCATGACAGCGCCGCCGCGTTGGTCGAGGATGGCCGCGTCATTGCCGCCGCCCAGGAAGAGCGCTTCACCCGGCAGAAATACGACAGCCGATATCCCTCCAACGCGATCGCCTATTGCCTGGCTGAAGCTGGCTTGCGTCTCGGCGACATTGACCATATCGCCTTTTACGACAAGCCGTTCCTCAAATTCGAGCGGTTGCTCGAGACTTATCTGGCATTTGCTCCGCGTGGGTTCCGCTCGTTCCATTTGGCGATGCCACTGTGGGTAAAAGACAAGCTCTTTCAAAAGAGAAAACTTACGGAGAAGCTGCGCGCGGCGGCTCCCGAATTTGATTGGGACCATCGGCTGCTGTTTTCGGAGCACCACCTGAGCCACGCGGCCTCGGCTTTTTTCCCGTCGCCGTTTGAGGACGCGGTGATCCTGACGATGGACGGGGTGGGCGAGTGGGCGACGACCTCGGCCGGACTGGGCGCCGGGAACCAGATTACGATGCTGAAGGAGATCCATTTCCCGCACTCTCTCGGTCTGCTTTATTCGGCGTTCACCTATTTTACCGGTTTTCGGGTCAACTCCGGCGAATACAAGGTCATGGGACTCGCCCCTTATGGCGAGCCGCGCTTCTCCAAGACGATCCTCGATCACCTGATCGATCTGAAAGATGACGGCAGCTTCCGGCTCAATCAGGAATATTTCGATTATTGTACCGGGCTGAAGATGACCAACGACCGCTTCGCCCGGCTCTTTGGGGTTCCGGCGAGAAAACCGGAGGAATTGCTCGATCAGGTGCATATGGATCTCGCCGCGTCGATCCAAAGCGTCACCGAAGAGGCGATCTTGCGGCTGTCGCGGTCTCTGGCGGCCGAAACCGGCGCGCGTAACTTGTGCCTCGCCGGCGGCGTGGCGCTCAATTGCGTCGCCAACGGCAAAGTGCTTCGCGACCTGCGCTTCGACAAAGTGTGGGTGCAACCTGCGGCTGGGGATGCCGGCGGCTCGTTGGGAGCAGCCCTCGCCGCCTATCACCTCGAGCTTGACCGCCCGCGCCATCTCTCCAACGAGATGGACGGCATGTCCGGAAGCTATCTCGGCCCCTCCTTCGACGAGTATGAGATCCGGGAGCGTTTGACTGCCGCCGGCGCCCTGTTCGAGGAACTCGGCGACGACGAGGTCATCGATCGGACCGCTTCGGCGCTTGCCGACGAAAAGGCGGTGGGCTGGTTCCAAGGCCGAATGGAATTCGGTCCCCGGGCGCTCGGCGCGCGCTCGATCCTGGCTGATGCCCGCAGTCCGGCAATGCAGCGCACCCTTAACCTCAAGGTCAAATACCGGGAGAGCTTCCGGCCATTTGCCCCGTCGGTTCTGCGCGAAGATGTCGCCGACTGGTTCGAGCTCGACGTCGACAGCCCGTATATGCTGATGGTCGCCGATGTGGTCGAGCACCGCCGGCGGGCCATGAGCGAAGCCGAACGTAATCTGTTCGGAATCGACAAGCTCAACGTGCCGCGCTCGGACATCCCCGCGGTCACTCATGTCGATTATTCCGCGCGTGTACAAACCGTCCATCGCGAGACCAATCCGCGCTATCACGCGCTGCTCGGCCGCTTCAAGGAGCTGACCGGCTGCCCGGTGCTCGTCAACACCAGCTTCAACGTGCGCGGGGAACCAATCGCGTGCTCGCCGGAGGACGCATTTCGCTGTTTTATGGGCAGCGAGATCGACGTGCTCGTCGTTGGTAATTGCTTCCTGCGCAAAGACCATCAGGCCCCCGCGCTACGCCTCGATTACCGGGATCGCTTCGACCCCGACTAAGAGGGGCGGCTTCGCCGGTGCCCACCCTGCCCCACCCGTCATCCCGCTTTGATCGCTTGCCGGCTTGGCAGCGGGCGGCGGTGCTGGCCCTGACGGTGCTGGTGATCTGTTTCGTGCTGCTGCTCGGCGCGGAGGCCGCCGTTCGCGTCCGCGATCTTCTCAAGCATGGGAATTTCTGGGGAATCGACGAAACCTACGAGATCGATCCGGCAACCGGGTTGCGCATCCCGATCCCGAATGGCCACTTTGGGCCGATTCACATCAACTCATTTGGGTTCCGCGGACCGGCAATCGCTCAGGAAAAACCGCCGGGCCGGCTGCGAATCGCCTTTCTCGGCGGCTCGACCACCTTTTGTGGCGAGGTCAGCAGCGACACGATGACCTGGCCTGCCCTCGTCCAGAAGGCCCTGCACGAGCGCTGGCCGGGGCTCAGCATCGATTACATAAATGCCGGCGTGCCGGGCTACACGATCCGCTCGCTGTTGCCGGCCCTCGAAAAGCGGGTGGCCCAATTCAAGCCGGACATTATCGTGATTTATGAGGCGGTTAACGATTTGAGCGCCAACAGCTACGATCTGGCACACGAGCAAGGGGTCGCCCCGGTGAACCAGGAAGAGAACATGGGCTGGCTCAGCCGGCACTCGTTGCTCGCCTATTTGGTCGGGAAGAATATCGAGGTTATGCGGCTGCAGCGAGAGGTCGCCGACTCCTCCGGCAAGATCAAGCTCGACATGCCGCGTCTCGATGCCGAATTTCGTCAAGACTACATCAACTTGGTCGCCGCAAGCCAAAAGGCCGCCGAGATCGTCGTGACTATAACATTCGCGCCGCGCTTGCGCCCGCTGCAGCCCCCCGACCAGCGCCGGGCAGCAGCCAGCTCCAGCCTTTACTATATGCCCTATATGACGATTGATGATTTACTCAAGGGGTTTGCCGACTATAACCAAGTGATCCGCCAGGTGTCCGAAACATACGGAACCGTGTTCGTTGGCGACGCCGATGCGATCCCGGCGGATGCGCAGCACTACACTGATTCGGTGCACTTTACCGATGCCGGCAGCGTCGCCATGGCCGATCGCGTCTCTCGGGTGCTGATCGCATCGCCGCAAGTGCAGGCGCTGGTCGCGAAACTCCGCGCCCAGGCCGCGCATGGCGCTCAGCCGGCCGGGTGAACCCGCCACGACACCCGGCGCCTGAGCCGCCGGTGGCAGCAAGCCGCGCACTCTTCAGTAACGCCTCCAAAACCAAACCTTCGCGGACGCGTGGTTAACCTCCCGGGCTTGTATTTTATCGAGCGATCGGTGACCGTTCGCTTCCCGGAGCAGGGAGGCGGAGCATGGCAAAGACCAAGATGGGTGTCGTCGGATGCGGCGGCCGGATGGGTAGAATGCTGGTCGCCGAGATCGCGGCCACCGAGGGATGTACCATCGCCGGCGGCAGCGAGGCGCCCGGCAGCGGCTATGTCAACCAGGACATCGGCGAGCTTGCCGGGATCGGGCGGATCGGCATCCCGATCGGCGAGGCGGTCGACAAGCTGATCCGCGACAGCGATGTCGTGCTCGAATTTACCTCGCCCGCCGCCACCGCCGAACATGCGGCGCTCGCCGCCGGCCTCGGCAAGGCGATGGTAATCGGCACCACCGGGCTGTCCCCCGAGCAGGGCGACGCGGTGCGCCAGGCGGCGCGCGACATCCCGATCGTCTGGGCGCCGAATATGAGCCTCGGGGTCAATGTGCTGCTGAGCGTCGTCGAAGAAGCGGCGCGCCGGCTTGGCCCCGATTGGGACATCGAGATCATGGAGGTGCACCACCGCGGCAAGGTTGACGCGCCTTCGGGCACGGCGCTGGCGCTCGGGCGCGCCGCGGCGGCCGGCCGTGAGGTCATGCTGGAACAGGTCGAGCAGCGCGCCCGCGACGGCATCACCGGGCCGCGCCGCCCTGGCGATATCGGTTTCGCGGCTTTGCGTGGCGGCGACGCGGTCGGCGATCATCATGTGATCTTCGCCGGCATTGGCGAACGTCTCGAATTCGCCCACCACACAACCAACCGGGCGGTTTTTGCCAAGGGCGCGGTGCGCGCCGCGCGCTGGGTCGCTGGTCGTCCGGCCGGGCTTTATGGGTTGAAGGAGGTGCTGGGGCTCTGACCGATCGAGCGGTCTGCTGGTTCAGTCCGCAGACAGGTCGCGCGCCGCGGGCATGAACGAATTGCGCCAGTGCGTGAGCGCTTCGCGGATCGTGGCCGCGAGCTCGCGCCGGGCCGAGGGCGGCAGAAAATCGCCGATCGCCAGACTATGCCCGTGCGAGGCGACGAACAGTCGGTTCAATTCGTCCCGGGACTCTTCGAGGATCACCCGCACCCAGAACGGCTGAAACCGCCACATCCGCCGGCTGCCGTGCACACTGACGCGCTCGACGGTGAAGGCATCGCCGGCGAGCCGCAACGTCTCGCTGCGCCGCGCGCTGCGGTAATTGAGGCGGAAAGCGACATAGACGAGGGCGACGTCGAGGCCGAAAAACCCGACGACCGGCCACGCCCCGATCGAAACGAAGCCGATGCCGACCGCGAGACTGATCAACCCTAGGATCACCATCAATAGGTGAAAACCGCGCGGCGGCAGGCTGCGATGCGGCAGCAGCACCCGCTCGAAAAACAGGCGGCCGAACGGCGCCGGGGGATCGGCGTATGCGGGGCTGGGGATCATGTCGGCGGGAGGATAGCGGCGCCGCCGGGGCGGCGTAAAGCTGCAGCGATTGTGTCTCGAGCGATCATATCTCGCCGTTTGCCGGCGGCGGATGCTGCCCTTACACTTGCCCGTAATGCGCGCCATGACGAAACGCGAGATCGCAGAGTTCTACCGGCGGCTGGCCGAGACCCGGCCGATCCCGCGGACCGAGCTCGAGTTCATCAATCCGTTCACCCTGCTCGTCGCCGTTGTGCTGTCGGCGCAGGCCACCGATGTCGGCGTCAACAAGGCCACTCCCGCGCTGTTCGCGCTGGCCGATGCCCCGGCCGAGATGCTGGCGCTGGGCGAGGCGCAGATTACTGAGCTGATCCGAACGATCGGCTTGTTCCGGACCAAGGCGAAGAACCTTGTCGCGCTAAGCCGGATCCTGGTCGAGCGTCACGGCGGCGCGGTGCCGCGCCAGCGCGAAGCGCTTGAGGCGCTGCCGGGGGTCGGGCGAAAGACCGCGAGCGTGGTGCTGAACGTCGCCTTTGGCGAGCCGACGATCGCCGTCGACACGCATATCTTTCGCGTCGCCAACCGCACCGGCCTCGCCGCCGGCAAGACGCCGCTCCAGGTCGAGATCGCGCTCGAAAAACGCACGCCGCCCGCATACAGGGCCAATGCGCATCATTGGCTGATTCTGCACGGGCGCTACGTATGCAAGGCGCGCAAGCCCGAATGCCCGGACTGCGTCGTCGCTGACCTGTGCCATTACCAGGCCAAGACCGGACCGGCTGAACTGATCGCCGCGCGCGCCTCCGCTGCGGCATCTGAAGTCTTGGCCGACCCGCCGCCCGCCCGTGACGGGCGCGGCGCGGGAGCGCCAAGAAGCGCGGTCAGCCCACGACGCGGGCGACCGCCGCGTCCGGTGTGACCTCACCCGATTCGCCGGCCGCCTGCGCCTGGATGTCGCCGGAGATCTGGCCGCCGCACTCGATCTCGATCTGGCCGTAGCGAATCGTCCCGGAAACCCGCCCCGTCGCCTTGATCAGCAGCCGCTTGCGGACGGTCAGATTGCCCTCGAAGCGCCCGCGCACTTCGGCCTCCTCGATTGCGGCAGAGCCCTTGAACAGGCCGCCTTCCGCGATGTCGACATCGCGGCAATTGGTCAAATTGGCCTCGACGCTGCCCTCGATGAACAGCTTGTCGCAAGAATTGATCTCGCCCGAGAGCGTGATCTCCCGGCCGACGCTGAGCCGGCGCATTTCGCCGTCCGGCTTGGGCTGATTGGTCAGGTCCATCGGCCGGCGCAGCGGATCGCCGGGGCGGGGTGGATCGCCGGCACGCGCCAGATCCGGCGCGCGCGGCGGCATGGCCGCCGGCGGCCTGACCGGGGAGGTTACGGGCGCTCCGACCGGCCGGGCCGGCTTCATCGGAATGCCCAGATCGTCGGACAACTCTGCCATTTTACGGTCCTCTGTCTCGCTTCGCCTGCGGCTGAACATGGGTCGGACACCCGATCGAGATGGTTCCGGGAACGATTTACGCGGTGGAGCAGGCCGCCGGTTGCGGCCGGGCCCCCGGCAACATTTCGAAGACACGCACCGTAAGGGCTGTGGCGACGACCGGCGCCACCAGACTGACGCGCGGGAGCGCGAACAAACCGGCGACCACCGCGCTGCCAAAGGTGATGCGGCCGGCGAGCCGGTTGCGCATCGCCCTCGCCGCTGCTGCGTCGAGCCGTCTGAGTGCGACCACTTCGAAATACCCCCGCCTGCAAACATATCCGTTCAGCGCCGGGAAGAGAACGAGATTTATTCCTAAAACCCGCACATAAAGCGACTGCGGCGCCATGGGTTCGACCTTGCAAGCCCGAAGACGAAAAAAATCATCGGCAATGTGAAGCGGTTCACACGCGGTCGGAGCACGGCGCGATATTTAAGTGTCTCCGCCCCGGCTGCGGCCGGGAGCGCATGCGCTATGGAGGGCGCCATGCTGAGAACCAACTTGTGGAATAAGAGCGTACCGCGGGTCGAGCTCGACCAACGGGCGCGCAACGCCCGCCTCCGGCTCGAGCAGCTCGAACGACTGCTGGCGCCGCGTGCTGCCGCTGCGCGTTCCTGGCTCAGGCAGGTCGTTTGTCTTTTTAGCTTCTCCTACGGCTCGCGAGGAGACCGAACCCGGGGGCCGCTGAGTAATCGGCGGCCTTCCCGCACGCCCCAAATTCCTGATGTCTGGCTCGGGATGTGCGAATCGTCTTGATCGCGCGTCAGGGGCTGTGCATTCCCGCGTCGACTTGATGACGGTTGAGCCGAGCGCAATCCCGGAGCGGCCGAGAGGTCGGATCGAGCTCAGGCGTCCCGGATAATGCGCTCGATGTCGCCTGCGCTTACCCCATAGACCTTCGCAACCTGCGCAGGCGTCATGCCGTATTTCACCCAGCTGCGGATGCGGGCGAATTGCGAGGGCGGGACTTCGGGCATGATTCGTTGGTCGGCGCTGACCGGGGGCTCGACCGCCTCGCGCGGGGCGATGGCGGCGACGAGATTCCCAGCACGCGCGGTTTGCGCACGGGCGGGTCGCCTGGCGGGAGGGAGCCGGAAACCGTTGGCTCGGCGACTTGCAGTTTCGGTGTGAACAACGCCTCGGCCGTTTGACGCGCTCGCGCGACCCGCTCGCGGTCATCATCGCGAGGATTCGATTTTTCCCATCGGTTAAGCACGATTTACTCCGAGCACGGATTCGCTACTCGCGATATCGAAATGCAATTCGTTAATTTTAGCAAGCTAGACTTAGGGGGGCGGGAACCCGTCTGCAAGCTCGCCCACCAAGCTCTTTCCCGAAGCGCGACGATAATAAATCGGCATAAACCTCCCTCTCCGCCCGACCACTCCCTCTCCGCCCGCTTGCGGGGGGAGAGGGCCGGGGTGAGGTGGGCGGCGCCTCAGAGCCTGCGGCATCAG
>CAVTFD010000005.1:0-29943 GCA_963733945.1 uncultured Alphaproteobacteria bacterium
TAACCCGCGGCGATCAGCAGCCGCGCATCGGCGCGACGTTCGAGCAGGGTGGCGATCGGCGCCACCGCCAGCTGGGCCGCACCGGTGACCATCATGATCTCGCCGATCGGCAGCGCGTCGTAGTTTCGCACCAAGCCTAGAAACACCGGCAGCAGATAGCTCGCCCCGTAGAGCCCGATGCCGAGCACAAAGCTGAACCAGCAGCCGAGCGCGAAATTACGGTCGCGAAATGCGGCGAGGTCGATCAAGGGAGCCGGATGCCGCTAGAGAGCGCCGCGCAAGGCCGGCGCCGCAGGTGAGGCAAAGGGCCGCCAGCAGCAGCATCGGAGTACTGCCCCAGCCGCGCTTTGGCGCCTCCTTCAGCAACAATTCGAGGCCAGCGAGAAAAACCGCGAGCAGCGGCAGGGCCCAAAGATCGACCGCGCCGAAGCCGCGTCGATCGGCCCGGTCGACTTCGACGGTCCAGGCGACAAGCAACGCCACGACGATCCCCGCCGGTACGTTGATCAGGAACAGCCAGTGCCAGGAAAGCCGGTCGGTGACGAAACCGCCGATGCTCGGTCCGAGGGTCGGCGCCAGCATCGCCAGGAGGCCGGCGACCAATGTCGCCCGGCTCCGCGCCGACCAGTCGAACATCAGGAAGATCGCCGAAAAGACCAGCGGGATCAGCGCTCCGCCGCAAAAGCCCTGCACTATCCGCGCCGGGATCAGCGACCAGAACCCGGTCGAACCGGCGCACGCCAGGCTGGCGGCAGTAAAGCCGCAAACGCAGGCGAGAAAGGCGCCGCGGGTCGACAGCATTGCGGTCAGCCAGCCGGTCAGCGGGATTGCGACGATCTCGGCCATCAGATAGGCCGTCTGCACCCAGCTCAATTGATCGAGCGCGAGCCCGAGCCCGGCCTGGATCTCGGGTAATGAGCTGGCAACGATCTGAATGTCGAGGATCGCCATGAACATGCCGACGGCCATGGCGACAAATCCGATCCACGTCTTGGCTCCGGTGGCGTGGGATACGGCGGGGATGGTCATAGCCCCCGGCGCGGCGCCAGCGCACGATCCTCGATTCGGACGCGCCTTATGATCAGCATCAGGTTGAGCGCCGAGAATATCGCGGCGATTGCAACGGCGCCAAAGGCCAGCGGCAGGACCGCGAACTCGGCGACGACCAACAGATAGTTCGGATGCCGCAACCAACGGAACGGACCGGTCTGCACCAGCGGCGCGCCAGGAAGGGTCAGGATCCGCGTCGTCCACCAACGGCCCAGGCTGAGGATGACCCAGAGCCGGCCGAGCTGGAGCAGCGCGAACAAGCCGAGGATCGGCCAGCATGGCGGGATGGCGGCTGACGCCGACAAAGCGAGGCTGGCGAGCCAGGCGGCATGCAGCAACACGAACATCGGATACCCGACGGCATCCGCCTCGGTCGCGCCCAATCGGCGCAGCCGCATGGTGTTGCGGCGCGCCCAAGCGAGCTCGGCCAGTCGCTGCAGGGCGACGAGGCAAACCGTGCAGTAAAGCACCGTCACCGGTTGTCGAGCACCATAAACCCAGCGGAAAAGCCCGGTCCCAGCGCGTTCATCAGCGCCCGGTTCCAGGGCCGTGGATCGGCGAGCACGCGTTCGAGCACGAACATCACGGTGGCAGCTGACATATTTCCAAAGTCGCGCAGGACCCCGCGCGCGCCGGCGAGCGCGCCTTGCGCAAGCCAGAAGGCGTTTTCGAGTGCCGCCACCACCTTGGCGCCGCCGGGATGGCAGACGAACCGGTCGATGTCGTTGATCGCAAGATTATGACGCGTAAGGAATTCGACCGCTACCTCTCGAAGCTTTGCAGCTACGAGTTGCGGAATGTCGCGGGAAAACACCGCGCTAAGTCCGTCATCAGTGACCTCCCAGCCCATCACATCGAGGCTGTTAGGCCAGGTGTATTCTCCCCCGGCGACAATCGCCGGTCCGCCTCCTTCAGTAGACAGCAGCGCCCCCGCAGCGCCGTCACCGAACAGCGCGGTTGCGACGACGTTGCTTTTTGAGAAATCATCGCGGCGAAACGACAGCGCGCACAATTCGACGACAAGGAACAGCACGGTCTCGCCCGGCGACGACATTGCCTGGCTCGCGGCGCGGGCGAGGCCGATGACGCCTCCCGCGCAGCCGAGGCCGAAAATCGGCAGTCGCCGCACGGTAGCGCGGAGCCCCATGCGGTCGATCAGCTGCGCATCCAGGCTAGGCGTGGCGATCCCGGTGGTCGAGACGACGATGACGGCGTCAATATCCCGCTTAGCACGGCCGGCGCGGTCGAGTAGTTGGACCGTCGTCGCTTCGAGCAGGTCGAGCGCTGCCCCGAGGTAGATGCGGTTGCGTTCGGCCCAGCCATGGGGGCGGTCGTACCATTCGATCGGAACGCAGGAATAGCGCGTGCGAATGCCGGTATTTGCGAACACCGGGAGCAGCCGGTCAAGTGCCTGAGCGCCGCCAAAGAGCAGCTTGACCCGTTCGATCACGTCGTCCTGGTGGAGCGGATAACGCGGAACCGCGGTCGCGATGCTCAGGAGGCGCGGGGCTGTGGGCATCGAAAGGACCCTCCTGTCCGGGACCATCCCGACACCGAATATGACACCGCCCCGTCGCTGATAATTCCCTGCGCACGGAGATGTGAAGTTCCGCCCAGTGAGCCGAAATATTCCTTGATCATTAGAAGCTCGAAAGCATGGTGCACGACCCCCTTGCCGGCCACTGCAGGCGACCTCCAGCTTGCGGCAGCGCCGGGCGGCGGGCATGCTGGGCCGAGCCCAATCTGCGAGCAATACGGCGGCAGTCGAGGGGAGAGAGTCGATGAACGGCGCGGAAAGCTTGGTGCGTACTTTGGTCGGCGGCGGGGTCGATGTGTGCTTTGCCAATCCCGGCACCTCGGAGATGCATTTTGTCGCCGCACTCGACCGGGTCGAGGGCATGCGCTGCATACTCGGCCTGTTCGAGGGTGTCGTTACCGGCGCCGCCGACGGCTATGCCCGAATGAGTGAACAGCCGGCGGCGACCCTGTTGCATCTCGGGCCCGGCCTCGCCAACGGGCTTGCCAACATCCACAACGCCAACAAGGCGTCGTCGCCGATGGTCAACATCGTCGGCGACCACGCGACCTACCACCGTAAATACGACGCCCCGCTGACCTCCGACATCGAGGGGCTGGCGAGGCCGTCTTCGCATTGGGTCAAGACCTCGCCCGACGCGAAGTCGATCGCCGCCGACGGCGCCGCCGCAATCGCCGCGGCGCGCAAATTGCCGGGACAGATCGCAACCCTGATCCTGCCGGCCGACACCGCCTGGAACGAGGGGGCCGGCCCGGCCGCGGTGGCGCCGCCGGTCGCCACCAAAGCCGGTTTCGCAGGAGGCGGTCACCGAGGCGGCGCAGGCGCTGCGCTCGGGCGAGCCATGCCTGATCCTGGTGACCGGACGCGCCTTGCGCCAGCAGGGGCTCGATCTTGCCGGCAAGATCGCCGCCAAGACCGGGGCGCGGCTGATGGCGCAGGGCTCGAACGCGCGCACCCAGCGCGGACGTGGGCGGGTGTTTCTCGAGCGCGTGCCGTATGTCGTCGATCAGGCGACGAAGGTGCTGGCGGGGCTGAAGCACATCATCCTCGTCGGCGCCAAGATGCCGGTCGCGTTCTTCGCCTATCCCGACAAGCCCAGCCTACTGGCGCCGCCCGACGCGCAGGGTCATGTGCTCGCTCGGCTCGACGAGGACATGGTCGCCGCGCTCGACGCGTTGGCCGAAGAGGTCGGGGCCCGTTCGACCCCTGCCCCGGTCGTCAACGATCCGCCGCCGACAAAGGCGACTGGAAGGATCACCCCCGAGGCGCTCGGCGCTTCGCTCGGCGCGCTGTTGCCGGAGAATGCGATCGTCGTCGACGAGGCGGTGACGACCGGGCGCGGATTTTTCGCTCCGACCCGCTCGGCGGCTCCGCACGACTGGCTGTCGAACATGGGCGGCTCGATCGGCTTGGGCATGCCGCTCGCGACCGGTGCGGCGGTCGCCTGCCCCGACCGCAAGGTGATCACCTTGGAGGGCGACGGCAGTGCGATGTACACATTGCAGGCCTTGTGGACCCAAGCGCGCGAGGGGCTCGACGTCACCACCCTGCTGTTCTCGAATCGAAGCTATGCGATCCTGCGCGGCGAGCTCGCCAATGTCGGCGCCGGCAATCCCGGACGCAAGGCGCTCGACATGCTCGATCTGAGCAGTCCAGACCTCGACTTCGTGGCTCTGGCCAAGGGAATGGGCGTCCCCGGGGGGCGAGTCACGACGATGGAGGAATTCAATCACCGCCTGGCCGAAGGGATCGCCGCTCCAGGCCCGTTTCTCGTCGAAGTCGCTCTCTGAGCGCCTGAAGCTCAGATCGCGGTGTAGCCGCCGTCGACGAGGAGATCGCTTCCGGTGACAAAGCTCGCGGCATCGCCGGCCAGGAAGACCGCAGCCGCGGCGATCTCCGACGGACGACCAAGACGCCCTTGCAGATGCTTGGGGCCGAGCGCTTCGCGCGCCGCGGCGAAGCTGCCGTAACGCCGCAACAGCCGCTCGGTTTCGACCGCGCCCGGCGACAAGGTGTTGACCCGGATGTTTTGGCCGGCATGGTCGATCGCCATGACCTTGGCGAGCTGGATCAGAGCGCCTTTGGTCGCGCAATAAGCCGCACGCCCGGCGCTGCCGACGCGCCCGAGCTGCGAGGCGATCAGGATGATGGATCCCCCGCCGCCGGCGATCATCAAGGGCAGCACGGCACGGCAGAGCAAAAACGAGCCGGTCAGGTTGACCGCCAAAACCCGTTCCCAATCGGCGAGGCTGGTTTCCAGCACCGTGCCGCTCGCCTCGTGTGGTGCGGCACCGCTGACCAGGATGTCGAGCCGGCCGAACGCGTCGCGGGCCGAAGCCGCAGTCTTGCGCGTCTCGCTCTCCACGGCGACGTCGCATTGCAGCGGAACCGCCTGCCCGCCCGCTTCACCGACCAGCCGTGCCGTCTCCGTTGCGCCAGCCATGTCGATGTCGCAGCAGGCGATTGCTGCTCCTGCCGCGGCGAAGGCGATCGAGATCGCCCGCCCGATGCCGCCTGCCGCTCCGCTGACCAGCGCTACCCTTCCAGTGAGCGTCATTCCGCACCCTTCTTGGTCATTACCGTACTGCGGGCAGGGCGTATTTCGATCGATGCTTTGGCCAGCGGTGAGCGCCCCGCAATCTAAGGCAGGGATCAGACCACCAGTTCGGTGCGCGGATCGATCAGATGCATGCGGTTGAGATCGGCGACGAGCGGCATAGACTCGCCGACCGAGCCGGCCGAGGTCGGATTGACGCGGCCACACACCTCGACCCCGTCGACGATGAAATAAACCATCGTCTCCATGCCCATCGGCTCGACCACGTCGAGGCGTGCCGCGAACGGCACGGCGCCGGGCACCGAGTCGCCGCGCGCCTCGGTAATGTGCTCAGGGCGCAGTCCGAACAGCAGCTCGTTGCCGACCCGCGGCCGGTACTGCGCTTCGCGGTCGGGCGGCACCGGAAAGGAGAGCCAGTCGGACAACCGGACAGTCAGCCCGCTGCCGTTCTCGACCAGGCGGCAGGGCAGCAAATTCATCGTCGGCGACCCGATGAACCCGGCGACGAACCGGGTCCTCGGATTATGATAGACCTCGTACGGCGTGCCGATCTGGTCTATCCGCCCACCGTTCATGATCACGACCCGATCGGCAAGGGTCATCGCTTCGACCTGGTCGTGGGTCACATAGACCGTTGTCGTCGTGACCTTCTGATGGATCTTCTTGATCTCGGTGCGCATCTGCACGCGCAGCTTGGCGTCAAGGTTGGACAGCGGCTCGTCGAACAAAAAAACCTTGGGGTTGCGCACGATCGCCCGGCCCATCGCCACCCGCTGACGCTGCCCGCCTGACAGTGCCTTTGGCCGGCGGCCCAGCAGTTCAGTGATGTCGAGGATGCGGGCGGCGGATTCGACGCGCTCCTTGATCTCCTGCTTCGGGAACTTCTTTAGCCGCAGACCGAACGACATGTTTTCGAAGACGGTCATGTGCGGGTAGAGCGCGTAGTTCTGGAACACCATCGCGATGTCCCGGTCCTTGGGGGGCACGTCGTTGACCAGCTGGTCGCCAATATAAATTTCGCCCTCGGTGCACTCTTCGAGCCCCGCGATCATGCGCAAGGTCGTGCTCTTGCCGCAGCCCGACGGCCCCACCAGCACGATGAACTCACGGTCGGCGATATCGAGATCAATCCCCCGCACCGCCGGGGTCTTGTCGAAGGTCTTGACGATATTGCGGAGCGCCACTTGCGCCATACTGTAGGCCCTTCCTCTCAGCCTTTGGTTGCACCTGCGGTCAAGCCGGCGATGTCGTAGTCCATCAGGAACGCAGCTCCCGCCTCGCCGGCGGGATCGTCATCTCATGGCCGGCGTACGATCCGGACGACCGAGTATTGCATTCATTGTAGCGCAGCCATGCGTAATCGTGCCATCGAATTTGCGCTAGGCGCCCGGTAAAGCGAACCTGACGCGGGTCGCCGACGCCACTGCATCATATCACCGGCGACGCAGCAACACGGATTTGCCCCGCTATTTTTGCGCTGGCGGCGCGGCCGTCGAATCGCCGGCGGTGGGGCTGAAGATGCCGGCGTCGTCTTGTTGCGCGCCGCGGTGGCGTTCGAGCTCGTGGGCATACCGGCGCAGTGCGTAGGCTTCGCTCAGGTAGCCGAGAATCCGGCGACCATCGGGGTTATCGATCACGGGCAGCGTCTCCTGCGCCGCCTGGCTGAAGCGATCAAGGGCCGTGCGCAAATCATCGCCCGGCAACAAATACGGCGCGGGTTCGGAAACGAGGGTGCCGACAGTCTTAGCCTCTCCGTCTCCGTTTGCCTCGGTGGGATCGATGATGCCGGACAGACGGCCGTCGCTGTCGACAACGAACACCTGCTTGGTGCTGCCCGCCGGAAACCGCCGGCGCAACTCATCGACCGACAGGTCGGCGGAAATAACTGCGGGGTCGCGCCGCATCATCGGGCCGATCAGCAGCTCGTTGATCCAGCCGACATCCTCGGGGCTGCGGATCGCCAGCCCGCGCAGATGAAACCGCCAAGTGGCAAACGAATAGCCGAACCAATGGCGCACTGCGATCGCAGCAGTGACGACTCCGACCATGACGCCGATCGTAGCCGAGAAATCGCCGGTCGTTTCGAGCACCAGCATGATCATCGTCATCGGCGCCCCGACGATCGCGGCGGCAACTGCACCCATCCCGACCAATGCATAGATCAGCGGATCAGCGGCGAGCCCGGGGCCGAGCCGCGTCAGCAAGTCGCCGATCAAGCTACCGAACAGGCTGCCGAGAAACAGCGAGGAGCTGAACAGCCCACCGCGAAACCCCGAGCCAATCGATATCGCCGAGGCGATGATCTTGGCCACGATCAACCCGGCGAGAAACGGAAGAGCGAAGCCCGAATGCAGCGCGCTCAGGATGCCGCCGTGGCCGCTGCCCAGAACCTGCGGAAAGGGCAGCGCGATCAGACCGACGATCAACCCGCCCAGAGCCGGGCGCGCCCAACGCGGCACAGCTTGCGAACGGAAAAGGCTCTCGGTCGAGGTCACCCCCTTCATGGTCAGGATACCGAGCCCGGCCGAAGCCAGCCCGAGGCCGAAAAAAGCAAGATAATCCGATGGCGACAAGGCGATGTCGTGCCAGACGACAAAGATCGGATTTGAGCCGACGAGCCCGCGCACAACTAGGGCCCCGGTTAAAGCGGCGATCCCGACCGGTGCCAGCGCCTGCAACGTATAACTGCCGATAATCAACTCAAACGCATAGAAGGCGCCGGTCAACGGCGCGTTAAACGCCGCAGCGATTGCTCCGGCGGCACCGCATCCGACAAGCGTGCGCACGTCGTCGCGACGCAGATCGACGCTGCGCCCGAGCCGCGAGGCGAGAGCGGCGCCGAGCTGGGTATAGGCTGCTTCGAGCCCCACCGATGCGCCGAACCCGCCAGATAGAATCGTCACCCAGACCAGGCCGAGACTGTCGCTGAGCGACATCCGGCCGCCGAACAGAGCGTTCGCCTCGATCGCGTCGACCACCTCGCGCGGGCGCCACCGGCGCAACAGGAGGGAGGAAAGGCCGACCAAGATACCACCCAAAACCGGCATCAGCATCAGGCGGGCCGGCTCTACGATGGCGTTGGCCTCGCTGAGGTGACCCTCGTCCGGGACGGCGAAGGCAAAGTGTCGGACGAAGTCGAGCAGCAGGTCGGTTAGGACGACGCCGAGGCCGGCGGCGACCCCGGCACCCAGCGCGAGCACGAGCAAAAACAGCTCGCTGTCGCGCAGCCGCGCCTCGGCGCGCCGGCTACCGGGGGCTGCGAACTCGATCTCCTCGTTACCCTCGGCGGGTGCGATCTCGGCCACGCGTCAGCGCATAGGCGAGTTGGCCGCACCTGGCAAGAGTACCCTGAGACCAAGCTATCCGAAGGATCGCTATCGCGAGCCCATGCGACCATTTTGCGCAATCAGGCGCGGGTCAATGGCGCACGAAATAAACGCGGTAGAGCTGCTCGCGGAAAGACGGGCTCGAGACCACAGCCGCCTGAAAATCGGACTTGCCGAGGACGAAGGTGTCGAGCGGTTCGATGGCGATGATTGTGGCGTTGCGCGGCTCGCCGCTGATCAGCGCCACCTCACCGAAAAATTCGCCGCGCGCGAGACGCGCGACCTCGTGATCGGCGCGGACCACGTCGACTTCTCCATCTGAAATTAGAAAAAACTCCTCACCCACCTCACCCTCGCGAATGATCGTCTCGCCGGCAGCGAAATGGCGCTTCGTCATCTTCTCGGCGACGTGGGTCAGCTGGGCCGGGGTCAGTGCGCGGAACGGCTCGACCGCGCGCAGGAATTCGCAGATCCGCAGAGCATCGTGCAGCACCACATCGGAGACGATCCTGCCGTCGACCATGTGAACGAGTCGATCGGCGCACTCGATAATGCGGTAATCGTGAGTGACCATGATTACCGCAGCGTTTTGCTCGACTGTCGTCTGTTTGAGGAGTTCGATGACGATCCGCGTCGCGTCCTTGTCGAGCGCCGCGGTTGGCTCGTCGGCGAGGACGAGGCGCGGGCGGTTGACGAGAGCCCGCGCGATCGCGACCCGCTGACGCTCGCCGCCGGACAATAGCCTCGGCTTATAATCGATCCGGTGGCCGAGGCCGAGCCGCTTGAGCAGCTCGATGCAGTGACCGCGCCCCACTTCTAGGGAATCGTGGCCGAGTTGCATCGCCATCTGGACGTTCTCGAAAGCGGTGAGCGCGTCGAACAAATTGTGCATTTGAAAAATGAACCCGAGCTCGCGCCGCACCGTGACGAGGTCGCGGGCCGCGAGGCATGAGAGATCGCGACCCAACACCTCGATCCGTCCCTCCTGCACCGAGCGCAAGGCGCCGATCAAGGTTAACAGAGTGGTCTTGCCCGCGCCCGATGGGCCGGTCATCACCACGAGTTGACCCGGCGGGATCGTGATGCAATTGTTGAATAAGACTTGGTTGCGCGCTACGCCTTCTCCGTAATGGTGGTCCAGCCGCTCGACGCTAACCGCAGGTGGTGGCGCAGACAGAGCTTCGACCGGTGTCAGCGCGGGGGCTTCGGCGACCATGGCGGCACACATCAGAACACCTCCGCGGGGTCGGCCGTGATCACCCGGCGCACCGCTATTGTCGCCGAGATCAGACACATGGCGAGGGTCAATGCGAGGCTCAAAAGGGTGATTTTGGAGCTCATTCGCATTGGCAACAATGCCACCTCGGTGATCACCTTGTACAACAGAATGCCTGCGAGCCAGGCGGGAATCCAACCCGCTAGCCCGTTCAGCGCCGCCTGCTCGAGCACCACACGCAACAAAAACCGGGTCGGATATCCGATTGCCTTCAACATCGCATATTGCGGCAATTGGTCGGACACATCGGTGTAGGTAACCTGATACGAGATCAGCATGCCGACGACAAAGCCGACTACGGTCCCGATCGCGAATATCGGCCCGGCCGAAGAAACCGCCGCCTGAAACCGGTGCTCGAAAGCGACCAGCTCAGGCTTGGTCATGACAGCGATCGTGCCCGGTACCGCTCGCTCGAGCGCCGATTGAACCGTGACCGGGTCGGCGCCGGGTGCCAGCTTGATTACCCCGACCTCGATCCCGGGCGGGTTTTCGGCGGTGCCGTGCAACAGGCCGGCAAAGGTACGCGCGCTCATGATCACCGTCCCGTCGTTCTGAAAGTCGGGACCGAGAGCAAAGCTGCCAACAATCCTGACCGTGGCGCCGTTCAATTCCGATTTCGCTGCCGGCGGGTTCATACCGAGAAAACGACGGGCGCGACGATCGACGAGGATCGTGTCGGGCGAATTCAGCTGGTGGCGCTCGGCGTTAACATCGGCGAACGAAAAGACCGGCTCATCGGGGTCGAAGGCCAGGGCGCGAACCAGAAACACCTTGCCGTTGAACGGATTCTTCCAGAATACGTCGTACCAGTCGGCATAAAGCGGTCGCGCGGCCGCGATCCCGGGCACCCGCCTAGCGGTGTCCAGGGCGGCGGCGGGAAACGGGTCCTGTGTCGCGAACTGGTACTTGTGGGCGCTCTGCAGAAAGAGGTCGCCGTCGAGGCCGCGGATTACTTGCAGCGAGCTGTCGAAAAAGGCCTGCTCGAAGCCGAGCTGCATCAGCATCAGCAACACCGCGAAGCCGATCCCGGCACCGGAACGCGCCAACCGGCGCTTGTTCGCCGTAAGGTTGCGCCATGCGAGCGGGACCGGGCGCAACTGCCCCCAACCGGCACTGGCGGAGGCGATCGGCAAGAGCGGCAGTCCCTGCCTCAGAACACGTCGGCAGGATCGGCGCGCCGCAGGCCACCGAGCGCCGACAGCGCGGCGATAGCCGCCATGGCGAGCGCGGCGGCAAGTACTGCGGCGGCGTGGCCTGGTGTCATCGTCACCGGCAGCAAGGTCTTTTGGCGGATCACCGGATAGAACAAAGCGGCTGCCGCCAGCGCCGGAGCAAAGGCGGCGCCAACGATCAGCAGCGACATCGAGGCGATCGTAGCCGCGAGCGCGCCGTCGTTATAGCCGATCGCCTTCAAGGTAGCGAATTGCGGCAGTTGCCGGCTCACCTGGGTCGAAACGATCTGGTAGAGCACCATAATCCCGACCACGACCGAGATTAGCAACCCCGAGCCGAAAATCAGCCCGACAGAGGTCCGGGTCGTCCAGTACGCGCTTTCGTGGGCGGCCAGTTCGCGTCGGGTGAAGATTTTCGTCCCAGTGCCGAGCAGCTTGCGCAAATCAATCACAGCGCGGTTGGGATCAGCCCCCGGCTTCAGTCGGATCGGACCGAGATTGACTTGACCGAGCCCACGGCCGGGGAACACGCGGGCGAAGTTCGGCTCATTTGCCAAAGCGACGCCGAGGCCCATAAAGCCCGTTCCAAGACGGTATTGCCCGCCAAGCTTCACCGCGCGATCGCCGATGACGACCACCCGGCCAAGAGTGAGCGGACCGAAGATCGGCCGCGTCGCACTGTCGACAAGGATCGTGTCGGGTCGCTCGAGTGCCGCGCTCTGCTGGTCGATGCTTTCGGGCAGAAAGACGTGACTAGCCGGATCGAAGCCGATTACGAAAACGTCCGGCCATATGCCGGCCTTGCCGCCCTTCCATTTTGCGATAGCAAGATAGATTGGCGTCGCCGTTGCGACATTCGGGTAAGCGCGCACCCGATCGAGCCAGCTTAGCGCGAAGGCGCCCGGCTGGGCCTGGTACTCGTACTGGTCCGAAACCAATAGCAGATCAAAGCGCATATTTTCGTACAGCAGCATTCCTCCCTGCGGCACCGCAAAAAACAGGCCCAGCTGGATAAAGACTAGTAGGATCGCCAGGAAGATCCCGCCCAGCGCGAGCGCTGTCCGCCCCTTTTGATGGGTCAGGATCCGCCAGGACAGAACAACGCTCACGTCGGCCCCGTTTTCGTGGCGACGCCGACCGGTGGCGGGGGACCGCGCGCTCGGGACGATTTTGCCATGGCCGCTCGCCTCGCGATTGCCTGACCTTGCGGGATGATCGCCGGTGGGCAGGCGCGTGCGTCAATAAAATATTCTGGCTTCCAGCAAAAGACCGCGGTGCGCGGATGATCGGGGTTGACTATGCTGGGCCGAATATTGCCATCGGGAGAGCGTCGATGAAGGTGGCAGATCTCGCAATCCTGCGCTGCGATGCGGGCTGGCGAAATTATCATTTCCTCAAGTTGACGACTGACGAAGGGATCGTCGGGTGGAGCGAGTTCGACGAGGGTTCGGCTCGCCGGGGGTCGGCACGGTCATCGAGCGATTGGCGCCGCGGATCGTCGGCGAGCGGGTCTTCGATCACGAGCGAATCTACGCCGAACTCTGTTGCCTGACTCGGCCGGCCGCCGGCGGGGTCGTCGGCGAGGGGCTGGGCGCCATTGAGAACGCTTTGCTAGACGCCAAAGCCAAAGCGCTAGAGGTGCCGTGCCACGTGCTCCTGGGCGGCAAATTGCGGGACCAAGTGCGGGTCTACTGGTCGCATTGCGCGACTTGGCGCATCAATCATCCAAATCTTTACAAGCCGGCGATCGCCAGTCTCGATGGCGTCCGGGCGATCGGCGCCGAGGCCCGCGACCGGGGCTTCGGCGCGCTGAAGACCAACGTCTTTATTTACGAGGGCGGAGCGCCGCAGGGCTGGCGCCCGGGCTTTGGCGTACCGTTCGCCCCAGAGCTCAATGTCGACAAGACGGTAATGCGCAACCCGCGCGCCCATCTCGAAGCGTCCGCGACGGCGCCGGGTCGGATATGGACCTGCTCCTCGATCTCAACTTCAACGCCAAGACTGAAGGCTACGTTAGGATCGTCAAGGCGATCGCGGATTTCGACATGTTCTGGGTCGAGATCGACAGCCGCAACCCGCAGGCGCTGGCGCATATCCGCCGCTCAAGCCCGCACCCGATCAGCTCGTGCGAAACCTTGCTCGGCCTTCGGGATTTCCTGCCCTATTTTCGCGAGCAGGCGATGGATGTCGCGATCATTGACGCGGTATGGAATGGGGTGTGGCAATCGCTCAAGATCGCCGCTGCCGCCGATGCTTTCGAGACCAATATCGCACCGCAAAATTTTTACGGCCACTTGGCGACGATGATGAACGTGCACTTCGCCGCGGCAACGCCGAACCGCGCATCATGGAGGGTCGATATCGACCGCCTCGCCTGGGACCACGAGCTGTTCACCTCGCTTCCTCAATTCGAAAGTGGGCACATCGTTGTGCCAGACATCCCGGGCTGGGGCACCGAACCGAATGAAGAGGCCATCCGCGCCCACCCACCCAAAACCGGCGCCGGCCTGATGAGCTACCGCCAGCACGGGTCATAAGCCGTGTCGGATCGACCAGGAGAAGCCTGAGATGGGCAGGGGCGAGGTGAGCGGCGAAACGATCCGAATGGCGACACCAGCCGATGTGGCTGCGATCGAGCGCGTCGTACAGACGGCCTATGCCAAATACATCGATAGAATCGGCAAGCCGCCTGGACCGATGCTGGACAACTATACTACGCGGGTGGCGGAAGGCAGCGTGCGTGTGCTTGAAGACGCGCGCGGTCTTGCCGGCATCCTCATAGTATTGCCGCAGGCTGGTTACTTGTTGTTGGACAACATCGCGATCGCACCCGAACGCCAGGGTGAGGGTTTCGGCCGGCGTTTGCTCGCCGCGGCGGAGAGTGAGGCGTTGCAACGCGGCTTTGACGAGCTTCGTCTATATACCAACGCCGCTATGCACGAGAACCTTGTCATGTACGCGAAGCTCGGCTGGGAGGAATATGGCAGGGCGAAGCAGGCGGGTTACCAGCGTGTGTTTTTTCGGAAGTGGCTTCGCGGTCAGGGTTGACGCGAAGACCCTGCCAGGCGCGCGTCTCCGCTCTCGACGGTAGGAAGAAAGCTATGGCGGAATTTCCTATTACCGTGTCGGACGGGATCGTCGCCGCGGGTGAGGCTTATCTGCACAACACGCCATTGTTGCGGTCGCATGCGGGAACCCAACCCGATCTGTTTGTGCGCTGGAACGAGATTCCGCTCAATGCGGTGGCGGTAGATGTCGTCGTCCATCTGCACGGGTTCTCGCGCGAGGGCGGTGCCATGCCGCTCGCCGAGAAAGTCCCGCGCTCCGGGCTCGACCTGTCTCGCCGGTCGCGGCCTACCCTGGCGCTGCTGCCGCGGGGCAACTGGCTGCGCTACAGCTGGTACGATCATTCGGCGTTGCTCCGGGGCGGGATCGATCGGCTGATCGAATATGCTTTCAGTCGGTTCGCCGCGGATTTGCCCACCCCGCCGGCAGCCGGGCTCGAAGTGGACCGCTTCATCCTGACCGCGCATTCGGGCGGCGGCATGCCTGCGGTCGATGCGATCGACGGCGCGCGGCGGCCGCCCGACGAACTGCATGTTTTCGACGGGCTCAACGGCCGTGATCCAGCGACCGGCGACCCGATGCGCGGCCTGCAGACGGTTGATCGCTGGCTCGGCGAGCGGCTAGCGCGCGAACCCGAGCGCAAGGGCGCGTTGCGGGTCGTCTATATCGAGCAGCAGACCGGCCCGTTCTCGCGGCGGGTAGGGGCGTTGATCACGCAGCATCTTGCGGGGGCGGAGCCGACCTTGGCCGCGAACCTGCGCCGACGCTATCGGGTCGAGCCGTCGGTGGTGCAGCATGCGCGGATCGCGCAGCGTTGTGGCCCCGACCTGTTGGCCGCGCCCGATGCGGAATTCGACTGGTCGCGTTGACCAGCGGCCCAAGCGCTGCGTAAAGGATTGATGGCCGTCTAGCGCAAAGCCCCGGCGGTACCCATGTCCTCAACCTTGGCGGGTCGCGAGTTCGTTCGTGACTGGCGGCCGAATGGGGATGCCGTCACGGGCGGCTCGCGGCCCCCGAACAACATAGTTCGGGAGGATCGCAGATGTTGACCATCCGCAACCCCATAGAATGGGGCGTCGATCAGCTAAAGCATGCCGCAGAGGCGCTCGAAGCGGCAGGGCGCGCCGGCCGCCACGTGCGCGAAAACCTTCACTCCCCGGTTCCGGTAGTCGCCCGTATCGGCGTCGCCGATCTCGGACAAGTCTTAGCCAGCGGACTTCGCGACTTCGCAGCGTTTCGGAGTGATGTCATCTTTCTCTGTGTGCTCTACCCGGTGGCTGGCCTGATCCTCGTCCGGCTTGCCTTCGGCTATCGGATGCTGCCGCTGCTGTTTCCGCTAGCCTCGGGCTTCGCGCTCGTCGGCCCATTCGCAGCGATCGGTCTTTACGAGATGAGCCGGCGCCGCGAAGCAGGCGCCGAGACTGGCTGGCCGGACGCATTTGGCGTGTTCCGTTCGCCGTCCTTCCCGGCCATCGTGCTGTTGGGCTTGCTGCTGATGGCGATTTTTCTGTTTTGGCTCGCCGCGGCACTGAAGATCTACGCTTGGACCCTCGGCCCAGCGTCTCCGGCCTCTCTCGCCGCTTTCTTCCACGACGTCTTCGCGACGGGCGCCGGCTGGGCACTGATCGGTGTCGGCGTCGGTGTCGGTTTCCTGTTCGCGTTGTTGGTGCTGACGATCAGCGTCGTGTCGTTTCCGCTCCTTCTCGACCGAGAGGCGGGTCTTGACACGGCGATTCTGACATCGGTGCGCGCAGTCGTCGCTAATCCGGGCCCGATGGTGCTGTGGGGATTGATCGTCGCAGCCGGGCTGGTGATCGGGTCGCTGCCGTGTCTACTTGGCTTGATCATCGTCATGCCCGTCCTCGGCCATGCCACCTGGCACCTCTATCGGCGGGTGGTCCCGCGCTGAACCGGGCGCCCCCGACGCGGTGCTCGACCGCAATTGCGCGAGCGGGCGAAACTCGCTCGCCCCGCTTGCGTTTCCCTCCGCAGGTGGGGAAGTAACGGCAGGTAGTGGGGTCGTTGTGTGCGCGTGGACTCGGCGTCGACATCGTGGCCCCCGAGAAGGGCCCGATGGAAGCTGTATTCGGGGCCGAAATCGGCGAGCTGGTACGCCGGGGCCATGAGCAGCACGGCGTCCGGTTTCATCTGGGTACGACCGCCGCGGCTATCGACGCACGGGGTGTCAGCCTCCATAGCGACGAGCAACTCGACGCCGATCTCGTCGTCGTCGGCATCGGCGTGCGGCCATTGACCGCGCTCGCCGAAACGGCCGGAATCGCCGTCGACAACGGCGTCACGGTTGACGGACATTTGGAAACCAGTGTTCCCGGCATCTGGGCCGCCGGCGACATCGCCCGCTGGCCCGACCCGCTGACCGGTGAGGCTGTACGTATCGAGCATTGGGTTGTTGCCGAACGGCAGGGCCAGACGGCGGGCCGCAATATCCTGGGCAGCCGCGAACGGTTCGACGCGGTTCCTTTCTTCTGGACGCAGCAGCACGATTTGTCCCTGTCCTATGTCGGCCATGCGCGGCAATGGGACCGAGTCGAGATCGACGGCAGCATCGGCGACCGCGATGCGATGGTCAGCTATTGGCAGGGCGGCCGCAAGCTCGCGGCGCTGACCGTCGGACGCGACCTCGACAGCCTCGGCGCGGAACTCGAGCTCGAGCGAACAATCGCAGCTAGCGGGTGACCAGCGCTGTCCCGGTGCCGTCTTCCGATGCGACAGGTGTCCATCCCGGGGACAGCGCCGTCAGATGCGGATAGGATTCAGGATTTGCTCCGTCACGGGGATATTCGGCCTTCTTTCAGCTTACTTTCTGGCGAGTAAACGGACTTCTAGCGAGTAAGCCGAAAATCAGTTTTCTCATTTATAGGCGCATGCTGGCACTTAATAAGAAGCGTGAAGAAGTATATGTGGCGAAATCCCAATAAGACCGATCAGAATTAGGTAAATCGCGACGACGCGATTGAGTATTCGGGGCACCAGCAAGATCAGAATGCCAGCGATCAGTGCGACGAGCGGTTGGATCACGACAATGTCGATCGTCATTGAGCAGGCTTTCTGTTGACGACTATGTCGAAGAAACGCGTGGCTTGCACCGTGAGTTTCGGTGCCAAAGCGGAGACGAAAGGATGGACGAGATTGTGACCGGAGGCTGCCTGTGTGGCGACATACGCTACCGTATCAACTCTACTCCCGTTGAGGCACTCTATTGCCATTGCAAAATGTGCCGAAGCGGCATGGCGCCCCGGTTGTCGCATGGCTGACCGTGTCGCGCAGCGGCTTTTCCATTACCGCGGGTGATCCCGTCGCCTACAACTCCTCGGCAAAGGCGATCCGCTGCTTTTGCGGCGGATGCGGCACACCATTGATTTGGCGAGCGATCGACAATCCCCGTCTGATCGATGTCGTGATCGCTACGCTCGATGATCCTGCCGCGGTGGAGCCGAGCCTCCATATCTGGACCGAGAGCCGGATTGCGTGGTTCGACACCGCGGACCGGCTGCCGCGCTTTCCGACAAATGAACGATCGAAATCGGTATCGTAAGCTTGGGGCTTTCGCATCCCTGCCCAAGCCGTGCGCGCCGTGATATAGTCCGGGAAGGCGACGTCTCCTCGCCGGCCGATAATTTGGATTGAGCGCGCCCGATGCCGGACGCCAATCAGCCGAATCCGCCGCTAGGCGATGGGGTCGCCGCGGTCCAGGCGCGGCTGCCGGGACTCGTTCCTGCAGCCCGTCGCCCCGTACCGGATGAAGTCGTCGTCGACCCGAAAGCCGCGGCCGCGGCGCACTATCGTTGGCGCGTGCTGCTGGTGCTGGCCGGCCTGGTGCTGGCGTTCGGCCTTTATTGGGGGTCGAGCTACATCTTCGCCTATACCGACGACGCCTACGTCACCTCTGATCTCGTCGGTGTCGCTCCACAGATCACCGGCCGCATCATCGCCGTACCGATCGTCGACAATCAGACGGTGGCCAAGGGCACCCTGCTCGCCGAGATCGATCCGACGCCTTTTCGGCTGGAGCTCGCAAAGCAGGTCGCCAAACGAAGCGAAGCCGAGGCCCAGCTTGCCGTCGATCACGACCTCGTCAAATCGGCTAAGGCGGCGCGTGACGAGGCCGCCGCAAAGGCGCGGCTCGCGAGCGACAATCTGCAGCGCGATCAACCGATCGCAGCCGCCGGGTTCCTGTCGCGTCAGGCGCTCGACACCGCGACGGCCACGGGGCAGGAAGCCGACGCGGCACTTGCCAGCGCCGAAACGGCGGTCGGCAAACAGCGCCAGATGGAGGCATTGCACGAAGCGACGATCAAGTCGATCACCGCCGAGATCGCCTACCTGCAATGGCAGCTGGATCAGACCAAGGTGCTGGCGCCGACCGATGGCACGATTACCAATTTGACCTTGCGTATCGGCGACCAAGCGGTGGCGAACCAACCGCTGCTCGGATTGGTCGACGCCCATGCCTGGCGGATCCTGGCAAACTACAAGGAAAGCGTAATCCGCCATATGCAGGTCGGGCGTCCCGCATGGGTATGGCTCGATGCCTACCCTTGGCATGTCCATCGGGCGGTAATTCAGGGCATCGCGCGAGGCATCAGCCGCCGAAAGACCCCTAATACTTTACTCCCCTATGTCGAGCCGACGACCGACTGGATCCGCTTGGAGAGGCGCTTTCCGGTAACTCTCCTCCTGCGGAATCCGAATACCGAGGTCATCCTGCATATGGGGTCCGACGCGCGCACCCTGATGTTCTACTGAGCGGGCCCGGTGCTGCGCGAGATACCCGATGCGCTCGCGGCCGAACTGCGCTCGCTCGAGTGGCGTGGCCGACGCGGGTTGGAGGCGGCAGAGGCCGCGGCAGCGGTAACTTTGGCGGTACTCGCCGCGCTGGCGCTGCATTCCGACGAGCCCTGGTGGGCGGCGATTACAGCCTTCATGGTGACCCGGGCCTCGCCGGCGGAAGCGGTCTTACGCGGCGCCATGCGCGTTGCCGGCAGTATCTTTGGCGCGCTCGTCGCCCTCGTCGTGCTGCGGTTGTTTGTTTACCAGTCGCTACCGTTTTTGCTTAGCCTTTTCCTGTTGTCGTGCCTCGGCTTGTTCGGTTTCGTGGGCTCGCGCTTTGGCTATGCCTGGCTAGTCGGCACAGTGACCGCTTGCCTCATCATGCTGATGTCGTTCGACCAGCCCGACGCGGCATTCCACACCGCTGTCAACCGTGTCATCGACGTGATGATTGGAACCGCGGCGTCTTTGGCGGTTTGCGCGCTGAGCCCGGTTCCACCTGGTGGAGTTGCGCCCCCCGCCCACCTGCTGGAACCGCCACCGTTGGCCTTCTGGCGGCGCCGCTATGGCGACGAGCTGATGCGCTGGCTCCCCGGCAACGGGCCATTGGTAGTGCATGCCTGCCGCGGTGGGCTGACCGTCATGCTGATGCCGGCGCTGGCGGAGTGGCTGGCTCCGGAAAGCCCGGTCACGATGGGCGTCACCGTGGTCATGGTCATGTCGATCCCGACGACCGCCATTCTCCACTCCGACAGCCGCACCATCATCGAGCGAGCAGCGCATCGCCTCATCGGTTGCCTAATTGGTGCGCTTGTCGGTCTCGCCTTTCTTGCCTTTGTCGGGGACGATTTTCTGCTTTGGATAGCGCTGATCCCTCCCGGCATTTGGCTGTGCTCGCAGATCCAGACGGGCACAACTGGAATTAGCTACATCGGGACGCAAGCAATGTTTGCGTATCTGATGAGCATGCTTCAGGGGCAGGGCCCGCCGGATACGATCGCCCCCGGCTTCAATCGCCTGGTCGGGGTCATGGGCGGGCTGTCGATTTTGTTCGTCGTTACCCTGGCCTTGTCGCTGATCCCGCCGCTGTCACCCCCCGCTCCGGCTCTCGCCGCCGGCGATTGACAAGCCGCTGCGGCAACGCTCTGATCGGCCCGCAAGTTTCCGGGAAAGTGGGAGGGCGCATTGGCCAAGTTCAGGATCGCGACACCGGCGGGGGCAAGTTTCACGGTTGCTGGCGGCGGCTACGGCTACGAGATGGAAGCGCTGACGCCGATCGATGCCGAGATCTATGAGATCCCGGCTGGGTCCGAGGACGAGTTCATCGCGGCCGCGAAGGATGCCGACGCGCTTTACGCCAAGGGCCGGCGCATCACCAGAAAGATGATCGAGGGGCTGCAGCGCTGCAAAATCATTTCGCTGGGCAGCGTCGGCGTCGACAGCGTCGATGTCGACGCGGCCACAATGAAGGGCATACCCGTCACCAATTGTCCCGATACTTTCATCGAAGAGGTCGCTGATCACGCGATGACCCTGATCCTCGCGACCCATCGCCGCCTGATCGAACAGGACCGGATGGTCCGCGAAGGGCGCTGGGCCGAGGGGCGGCCGGCGCTGCTCAAGATTCCGCGCCTTCGCGGCATGACCCTCGGCCTTATCGCATTCGGTCACGTCGCCCGTGCGGTCGCCGAAAGGGCCAAGCCATTCGGCCTCCACGTCATCGCCTACGACCCTTATATCGAAGAGATCGTCATGGTCGAGCGCGGGGTTGAACCGGTCAGCCTGGCGGAACTGCTGGCCCGCGCCGACATCCTCTCGATGCACACGCCGGCGACCGAGAGCGCCAATCGGCTGATACGTGAAGAGCATTTCCGTGAGATGAAGAAGATGGCGATCTATGTCAGCACCGGACGAGGGCCGACTACCGACGAGTCGGCGCTGATCAAGGCGCTCGACGAGGGGATGATCGCCGCCGCCGGGCTTGACGTGCTCGAGCAAGAGCCTCCGGGAGGCAACAACCCGCTCCTGCGTATGGACAATGTGATTCTGACCGCGCATGTCGCCTCGGCGACGGCCCGTTTCGATCCGGCACGCCGGCGGCGGGTGGGTCTCGAATTGTCGCTGGCGCTGTCGGGCAAGTGGCCAATGTCGTGCGTCAACCCGTCGGTGCTCGCCGATAGCGGCCTCAAACGCTGGCAGCCGGTGTCGATGGAGCGCGGCCCAAATTCCTGAGCCAAGGGGGGCAGCAGATGACGGGATCGGCGATCCTGCGCTACCCCGATCCGGGCATCAAAATCCTCGACCCGCGCTTTTCAGCGCTGGTACTCGGCAATGCCGCGATCGAGCGGATCGCGACCGGCTGCCGCTTCAACGAGGGTCCGGTGTGGTTCGGCGACGGGCGGTTTTTGTTGTGGAGCGACATCCCCAACGACCGGATCATGAAATGGGAGGAGGAAACCGGCGCGGTCAGCCTCTTCCGCAAGCCGTCGCACTATGCCAACGGCAATACCCGCGACCGTCAGGGCCGGCTGGTGACCTGCGAGATGGACGCTCAACGACTGACCCGCACCGAATATGACGGCACGATCACGGTGCTGGCCGACAGCTTCGACGGCAAGCGGCTGACCGCGCCGAACGACGTCGCTGTCAAGTCCGACGGTTCGATCTGGTTCAGCGACAACGGCGCCGGCACGCGCGGCAATTATCTCGGTCATACCGCGCCATGGGAGTTGCCGCTGCGCGTCTACCGGCTCGATCCCGCCACCGGCGAAATGACGGTCGCGATCGGCGACATGAAGCGGCCGAATGGTCCCGCTTTTTCTCCCGACGAGAAATTGCTCTATGTCGTTGACACGCCGGGAGTACTGGGACCGCGAACGGTCCAGGTCTACGTCATTGTCGACAACGGCACGAGAGCCGTTAGCGGTCGCCTGTTTTTTAACGCCGAGCCCGGCGGCACCGATGGCATCCGCGTCGATGCCCACGGCAATGTTTGGTGCGCCTTCTCCGGCGGCGAGGCCGAGGACGGTGTCGCCGTCTTCGCCCCAGATGGCGCCCTGATCGGCCGCATCATGCTCCCCGAGCGCTGCGCCAACGTCTGTTTCGGTGGGATCAAGCGTAACCGCTTGTTCATGGCTGCGAGCCAGTCGATCTATTCTCTCTACGTCGAAACCCAGGGCGCCGTCGGCGGCTGAACGGCTGAAGCCATAGCGTGCCACTATGGTCGAACCCAACTCTCAGGCGTGCAGCCCACGGATTTGGCCGTGTTCATTGCCACCGAGAGCTTGCCAGAACCTCGCTTTTTAACGCCCGACCGCGTAGCCCTGCATGCCACGCGGATTGGCAGCGGCCTTGAGCACTCGCCCTTCGGGGGTTTCTTCGCGGGCGCAGGCGGACAGCCGACCCTCCGACCACGGCTCGCCGACCGTCAGGCGGTGGCCGCGCTGCGCGAGATAAGCGCGCGTCTCCTCGGGAAAGCGTCCTTCGAGCACCACCAGACCAGGCTTCGCAGCGCGCGGGTAAAACGAGCTGGGCATGTGCTCGGTGTGAAAGGCCGGGTACTCGATCGCCTCCTGCAAATTCATGCGGTGATCGACGTGATGCACGAACATCAGCGTCGACCACTGGTCCTGCTGATCGCCGCCGGGGGTACCGAAAGCGAGCGCAGGCGCGCCGTCCCTGAACGCCATCGACGGCGACAACGTGCTGCGCGGGCGCTTCCCGGGCATCAGGCTCGCGGGCAACCCTTCTTCGAGCCAGAACATTTGCATCCGCGTGCCGAGGCAAAAGCCCAGTTCGGGAATGACCGGCGAGCTTTGCAGCCAGCCACCCGACGGCGTCGCCGAAACCATGTTCCCCCAGCGGTCGACGACATCGACATGGCAGGTGTCGCCGGCGACGACGCCTTGCCGGGTCGTCGTCGGCTCACCGATGCCGCCAATCGCCGGCTCGCCAAGCCCAGCGATAGCGGGTTCGCGCCCGCCGACTAGCACCCGGGGTACGCGGCCGTCCGGGCGCCCGGGGCGCAGCTCCAACGAGGCGCGGTCGCCGATCAGCTTGCGCCGGGCATCGTTGTAAGCGGCGCTAAGCAAGGTGCGCATCGGCACGTCGACAAAGTCGGGATCGCCGTACCAAGCCTCGCGATCGGCAAAGGCAAGCTTCCAGCATTCGGCAACGATGTGGACGAAATCCGGCCCGAGCGGATCGAGATCGTCGAGATCGAACCCCTGAAGCAGCGCCAAGGTCTGCAACAGAACGGGACCCTGGCTCCACGGTCCGCCCTTCATCACGGTCCAGTTACGGTAGTCGAAGCCGACCGGGGCTTCGACAGGGGCTTCCCAGCGTGCAAGGTCATCGCCGGTCAACAGCCCGCCATGCCGCCTCCCTGAGGAGTCGAATACCTTTTCGTGCCGGCAAAACCGGTCGATCGCGTCGGCAACAAAGCCGCGATACCAGGCGGCCCGGGCGCGCTCGATCTGGCCTTCGCGGTTCCCGTCGCCAGCTTCGGCCAGAACCCGGCGATAGGTCGCGGCAAGGGCCGGGTTGCGAAACAGCTTTCCCGGTGCCGGCGGCCTGCCGTGCGGCAAATATACTGCGGCCGAGCTCGGCCATTCGCGATCGAACATCTTGGCCACCGCCGCGATCGTCTCGCTGATGCGGTCGACCACCGGGTAGCCATTCTCGGCGTAGCCGATCGCCGGCGCCAAGATTTCGCTGAGCGGGAGCGTCCCCCAATCGCGCAGCAGCCGCATCCAGGCGCCGAACGCCCCGGGGACCGGGGCGGCGAGCAGCCCGGTGCCGGGGATCAGGTCGAGACCGAGCCTGTGGAAATGACCGATCGTCGCAGCGGCGGGCGCCACTCCCTGACCGCAGATCATGTCGCAGCGGCGACCGGTCTCGCTCCACACCAGGATCGGTGCCTCGCCAAGGGGGCCGTTCAGATGCGGCTCGACCACTTGCAACGTGAAACCGGCGGCAGCCGCGGCATCAAAAGCGTTGCCGCCCTTTTCCAGGATGCTCATGCCGACCGCAGAGGCCAGCCAATGCGTCGAGGCCACGGCACCAAAAGTGCCTCGGATCTCCGGTCGAGTGGTAAAGGCCGCCATCGCTTCCTCCGCGAGTTCGCTTCGCTCAGGTTAGAGCACGTTGCCCGTCAGCGAAACGTCCGCCCATCGCAATCGGTGCATGGCGCGCCCATCTATCGGCGGTTCTGCCTCCCAAGGCGTATGCCGATCGCCTTTCATCAGACGAAGGGACACCAAACTGTCCGCGACGCTTTCCCTCGCCGAACCCGCCGAGCCGACACCTCGGACCAGCGGGGAAGAGTTCTTCCGCACTGAAGGCGCTTATACCGGCTTGGGTGCACCGATCCAGGGCGGACAGATTATGCGCTGGTTGCTGGTCGAGGGGCCGCAGATCGACAGCGGGGTCGAACTATTCGACGAACTGTGCTGGCGACTCCTTGGCGACGGTGTGCCGCTGTGGCGCGCCACATACCACGTGGGCGTGCTGCACCCGCAAATTCGCGGCATCGGCGTGCGCTGGCTGCGCGACCGCAAGATCGTCGAGCAATACAGCATCCTGCATGGCTCTGACGATACCGACGAATATCGTCTGAGCCCGATCCGGGCGACCATCGAACGCGGGACGCCGTTCCGCCGCCGCCTCGACCGGCCCGCGCCGGAGTTTCCGCTGCTGGAGAAAATTCGCAAGGCCGGCGGGACCGATTATTTTGCGCTGCCGTTGAACCGCACCTTTCGCCGCTTCCCGGTGGTGACCTGGGCGACCGATCGGCCGGCCGGGTTCACGGACACCGACATCGCGGCACTCGAGGACATTAATCCGGCTTTGGCCGCGATCGCTGAGACGCGCGCGGAGCGCCGGATCAGCGCCAGTCTCCTCGATACTTATCTTGGGCCGCAGGCCGGGCGGCGCATCCTCGCCGGCCAGATCCTGCGGGCGCAGGGCGAGCGAATGCGCGCGGTGATCATGATAACCGATATGCGCAACTTCACCGGTTTGTCGGATCGCTTGCCGGGCGATGCGGTTATCGAACTGCTCGACGATTATTTCGACGCGATCGGGTCACCGATCCAGGAAAACAAAGGCGAAATCCTGAAATTTATGGGCGATGGGGTGCTAGCGATCTTCCCGGCCGACGACGACGAGGATTTCACGCCGTCGAGCTTGCGTGCGCTCGACGCCGCCACCCAAGGGCTCGAACGTCTCGCCGCGATCAATCGGGAACGCCAGGAAAGCGCGCGGAGCGAGGTGCGCGCCGGCATCGGGCTGCATCTGGGCGAGGTCATCTACGGCAATGTTGGCTCAGCCGACCGCCTCGACTTCACCGTGATCGGGCCGGCGGTCAACTTAGCCTCGCGCATCGAGGGCCTAACCAAGCGCCTATCACGCCCGTTGTTGACCTCTTCCGCCTTCGCCGAGATCTGCCCGCGCCCGCTGGTCTCGCTGGGCTTCCAGCCGGTCCGCGGCCTCTACCAGTCGGAGGAGATCTTCGGGCTGCCGGATTAACCCTCCCCTGCCTCGCTAAGGCGGCGCGGCGTCACGCATCCGCAGGCCCGCGTCGCCACTCGGGCATCGTTCTCCAATAACCCGCCCGGCATCAACCTTGGCGAACTCGATCGCCCGCATCGCCGCGAATGCCTCGTGCACTGCGGCCCCCACAGCCCGATATCCTTAACCGTTGGGACGATGCGGCTAGAGATGCGGCCACGAAACACTTTCATTGACTCGGATTGATCGACGATCCGCAGGCATTCCTCGACCGGCAGGCCGAGCCGTTGCCACACCTCGCGCTGGTTGAAGCGGTCGCGCATGTGCCAGCACGCAGTCGACGACGAAATCCTCGCGTTCCTTGCGCTCGGCCTCGCTGAGCTGCGGGTAGTAGTCGCGCAAGGCGAGCCGGCCGAAGGCGACGTGCCGCGCCTCGTCCTGCATCACATAGGCGTTGACCGCGGCCGCGAGCGGATTCTTCGACTGGTCGCGGATGCGCTGGAACGCCGCTAACGCCAAACCTTCGATCAGGATCTGCATCGTCAGATAGGTCATGTCCCAGCGGCTGTCGGTCAGCCCGTCATCGAGCAACGCCTTCAGCCCCGGGCGTGATCGGATAGGCGAGCTCGAATTTTTCGTGGAGCAGTCGCGAATAGGCTTCGACATGCCGCGCCTCGTCCATCACCTGGGTCGCGGCATAGAATTTCGCATCGAGATCGGGCACGGTCTGCACGATCTTCGCTGTCGCGATCAGCGCGCCCTGCTCGCCGTGCATGAATTGCGAGATCTGCGAGGCCTGCAGGTGGTGGCGAACCCGACTGCGCTCCTTATCGGTCATCCGGTCCCAGAGGTCGGTGCCGAAGATGTGGACGACCCGGTCGTCGAGCAGCATCGGGTTTTCCGGATCGAGGTCCTGCGACCAGTCGATCCGCTCGGCCGCGTCCCATTGCTGCTTCTTGCCCTTGGCGTAGAGCTGCAGCAGCGCCTCGCGCGGCGCGTCGTATTCCCAGGTGAAGCAGGTCTCGGTGTTGCCGTCGAACTTCCACTCGGTCTGCTCGACCGGAAGCGTGTAGCGGTACATCGTCGACATCGTGCTGCCTCCAGGCGGACGTCGTCCGGTCAAATATGGGACTTCGGGGTAAAAATCCTCACTCGTCGCGGTTCAGGATTTCGACGATGCCGGTGGCGGGATCGACGCGCACTTCGTCGCCGGTGCGGAACAGCCGAGTCACGTCGCCGTCAGCGAAGCGGTCGACCAGCGCGACGTTGGCAAAAGCGCCGCCCTGCGCGAGGATCGGGTTGACACGGTTGAAGATCAATGCCCGCGGCACAATCGTGCGCGCCACCATTTCGTGAAGCATCCAGGCGGTAGCGACCCCGCCTTTGGCGTTGTCGAGAACCAGGACCCGGTCGACATAGCTCTCCCCGGCCAACTTGTGGCTCGGGCGCGAGAACATCCCTTGGGCGCGGTCCAGATCGTAGCGCGCACTGAAGTTGTCGGGAGCGACGAGCGCGATGCCGACGACCGCTAGGCCGATGCCCTTGTGGCAGCGCAATAGGATCGGCATCAAAGGATCCGGCCGGCCACCGCCGAGTCGACGCATCGCTCGAGGCTCGCCAAACTCGGCTGATAGCCGTAGCCGCCGATTATGTTTACGAGCTTGGCCGAATTAGTCATCAGCCGTGTCCAGCCATTGGCCTCGGCCATTTCGCGGGCATAGCTCTGATAAAAGCAGATGCCTTGCGCGACGACGGCGCCCGCCGTCTCGATCCGCCGGGTCAGGCCCATCCGATCGGCGGCATGTTTGATCTCGGGCGAAGTCGTGATCAGCACTGTCGTGTCGGGGTGAACGTGGCGCCCGTCCAGGGCCTGCGCCACCGCTTTCGACCTCGAACAGCGATAATTGCGGCGCGCCGAACACAACGACATCGAGCTTGTCGCCCGACGCGGCATAGCGAGCGACAAAGCCGTCGATCTCGACATGCCCGATGGCCACTGCCTCGGGCTTCGGCCCAGTGACGGCCGGGTCCTCAGCGGTGATGCCGGGCATGTGAAACAACGCCACCGAGCCGAAGCTCGCTAGGGCCGTGCCGAAATGCTTCAAGGCGTCGGAGCTCGGGATTTCGGCGATACCCTCGATGACCGGCACTTGCCAATACGAGCCGCAGGCCTCGCCGATGATGCCACCGACAGCCCCCCATTCGCTGAAATCGCGTGGCGTGACGGTCAACCGGAACCGCCTGGTGGAGCGGCGGCATTTATCGAGGTGATAGCCATAGCGGGGGGTGCGGCCGGTTAACGCCGCGGCCAGCGCCGAAGGCCCGCCCTCAAAATTGCTGCGCGCGCCCGAGACGCTGTTCGAATAGATCACGACCCCGGTGTCGCCGTAGGCCACATGGTCACCACGCACCGGCGCCATGATGGTCTGATAGTTGATGCAGGTGTCGGTCATGAGCACGCCGAACGCGCGCAGGGCGTCGATCGCCCGCCGCTCGAGCGCCACCATCCAATCGCTCTGCCCAAGCTGGCGATAGATCCTGAAATCGATGCCGCGCGGATCGGTGATCGTCGGGACCCGCACGCGCCGCTCGTTTTTGGGGGCTTCCGCGAGGCCTTCGAGAAACCGCACTCCGGCCTCACCCAGGGATTCGGTGTCGGCCATGATGTGCGCTTGCGAGACCGGGACGAAGTCGGCGGCGTCGAAGAACTCGCCGACGGCGATCTGGTGTGCGATCGCCCAGCGCCTGGGCTCGCCGAGCGCGCCGGCCACCATCGCCCGCTCCTCCTCAGTCAGCCGCATCGCGTGTGTTACTCAGGCACGGCAATCGCAATTCCACGGGAGATCAGGTCCTCGACCTCCCTCGCGCCAAGCCCCGCCTCGCGCAGGATCTCGCGCGAATGCTCGCCGAGGCGCGGCGCGTGACGACGCAAGGAGCAATCAGCATCGCCGAACCGCACCGGCGGCCGAACCATCCGGATGCGGCCTTCCGAAGGATGGTCGGTCAGCGAAAAAAAATCGACGGCAGCGAGCTGCTCGTCATCACGCAGTTCGGCCAGCGGGTTGACCGGTCCGCATGGGATGTCGGCGGATTTGAGCTTGGCGAGCCAATAGCGCGGTAGTCTCGCCGCGTACACATTCGGCGATCAGCGCATAGAGCTCGGCGACGTGGCTGCTGCGGATTTGCGCATCGGCAAGGCGCGGATCATCGGCAAGTTCGGGCCGCCCGGCGATGCTGAAGAAATCCCGCCAATGCCGGTCGCTGTACGGCAGGATGCAGATGTGCCCGTCGGCGGTGCGGTGCGGGCGCCGGTCGGGCGCGAACATGCGCGAATAGCCGGGCGGTCCCATCGGCGGGTCGAAGGTCAGTCCGCCCAAATGCTCGGCCATGACGAAGGCGGTCATAGTTTCGAGCATCGGCACCTCGACCGCCTGGCCCTCGCCGGTGCGCTCCCGCTGCACCAGCGCCGCCATGACCGCGTAGACCATAGTCAACCCGACCGTCTTGTCGCCGACCAGAGTCGGGACAAAGCGCGCCTCGCCGCCGGTCGCCTGTTCCAATGCCACAAATCCGCTGGCCCCCTGGATGATGTCATCAAAGGCCGGGCGGTCGGCGAGCGGCCCGTCTTGGCCATAGCCATGCGCCGAGCAATAGACCAGCCGTGGATTGACGCCACGCAGTCGTTCGTAAGCAAAGCCCAGCCGCGCCATCGCCTGCGGGCGCATGTTGTGCATGAAGACATCGCTCTGCCGCACCAGCGCCAGCAATACGTCGGCCGCCTCGCCGCGCTTCAAATCAAGGCACAGAGAGCGCTTGTTACGATTGAGGTTCAAAAAAACATGGCCCATCTCGCGGTGGCGCGCCGGGCCGGCATAGCGCATGATGTCGCCCTCGGGCGCCTCGATCTTGATCACCTCGGCGCCGAGATCGCCGAGGATCTGCGTCGCCAGAGGCCCCAACACGACCGTTGTCAGATCGATGACCTTGATCCCGGCAAGCGGACCGGGCTTCGTCTCGCTCGCCTTCTCTACCTCAGTCATCCGCCGGCCCGCGCCCGTTTATACCAGTCGAGGATCTCGATCCCATTCCAGTGCAGCACTCCGGCGTAGCGGGAGATGTGGTCGTACACCGCTTCGAGGTATTTGATGCGGTGCGGCTGGCCGCTGATATAGGGATGAATCGCAATCGCCATGATCTTGGCCCGCTCCGCGCCTTCCTCATAGAGCCGCTCAAAGCTATCGATGCAGCGCTGGGTGAAATATTCCGACTCGTGGTGCTGTACGAGCATCATCGGGATGTCGTTCAGCTCGACCGAGTAAGGCAGGGTGACAAGCGGGCCGCGCTTGGTGCGGATCTCGGTCGGTTCGTCGTCATAGACCCAGTCGCCGATATATTGGATGCCGGCTGCGGCCAGCAGCTCGGGTGTCTCGTAGGTTTGCGGTCAGCCCTGGCCCGAGCCATCCCTTGGGTCTGACACCGGCGAAACGTCCGAGCACATCCAAGGATTTGGCGATCATCGCCGCCTGGTCGTCGACTTTGTGGATCGGCATCTGTTCCCAGGCGTGGCCCATAAATTCCCAGCCCGCCTCGCGCGCCGCATGCGCCACGCGCTCGTATTCCTCGCACACCCGCGCATTGATCGACAGGGTGGGGCGAAT
>CAVTFD010000006.1:0-25739 GCA_963733945.1 uncultured Alphaproteobacteria bacterium
CGACGATATGGACCCGGTGCGCGCGCCGGCGATCCCGGCCGGTTTCGCCGAGCCCCCCGCCGAAGCCTTCGATTCCGACCCTCTGCGCAAGCGCGAGACGGTCGAACTCGTCAGCGCCTATTATCGCATCGAGGATGCCGTCGTCCGCCGCCGGTTGTTCGAACTGGCCAAGGCACTGGCATCGGGTGGCGAGCGCCCGTCAGAGAAATAGCGCTTCGCGTCGACGCCGGCACGACCCCGCCGACGGCAACCGCACGGCCAGATCGGGGCTTGACGCCCGCCCGCCGAGGCGGCATCAACGGCGCCAGGCGCCGTACTACCCTAGCGACCTTTCAGGAAGGGCAAACCTTTGGCCAAACGCGATTTCGTGTTTACCAGCGAGTCGGTGTCGGAAGGCCATCCCGACAAGATCTGCGACCGCATCTCCGACGCGATCGTCGACACTTATCTCGCTGTTGAGCCGCAAGCCCGCTGCGGCGTCGAGACCCTGGTCACGACCAATCGTGTCGTCCTTGCAGGTGAAGTCCGCGGGCCCGCCTCGATCACCGACGAAAGGCTGATCGAAGTGGCTCGCCAGGCGATTCGCGACATCGGCTACGAGCAGGAAAACTTCCACTGGGAGCGGGCGGCTATCAAGTGCCACATCCACGGGCAATCGACCAATATCGCCCAGGGTGTCGACGCCTCGGGCAACAAGGACGAGGGCGCCGGCGACCAGGGCATGATGTTCGGCTATGCCTGTAGCGAAACGCGTGAACTGATGCCGGCCCCCATCTTTTACGCGCACGCCATGCTGCGCGCGCTGTCTGAGGCACGACATGCCGGCAAGACGCCGCTCCTCGGACCGGATTCGAAGAGCCAGGTCACGCTGCAATATGAAAACGGAAGGCCGGTGCGGGCAACCAAGGTCGTCGTTTCGATCCAGCACTCGGAGCGTATCGATCAGCACGAGGTGCGCGAGATCATCAGGCCCTATGTGATCGCGACTTTGCCCGACGGGTGGATGTGCGACGAGGACAACTTTCTCGTCAACCCGACCGGGTTGTTCGTGATCGGCGGGCCCCACGGCGATGCCGGGGTCACCGGCCGAAAGATCATCGTCGACACCTATGGTGGGGCGGCGCCGCATGGCGGCGGTGCGTTTTCCGGCAAGGATCCGACCAAGGTCGACCGCTCGGCGGCCTATGCCGCCCGCTATCTCGCGAAAAACGTTGTCGGCGCCGGGCTGGCCGAGTGCTGCACGATCCAGCTGGCATATGCGATTGGGGTCGCTAAGCCATTGTCATTTTACGTCGACACCGAGGATTCGGTCGACGAGCACAAGCTTGCCCGGGTCCTGCAGGAATTGATGGATCTATCGCCGCGCGGGATCCGCACCCATCTCGGCTTGAACCGGCCGATCTACACGCGGACCTCCGCCTATGGCCATTTTGGTCGGGCCGCCGAAGCCGATGGCGGCTTTTCCTGGGAGCGGCTCGACTTGGTCGACGAGTTGCGGCGCGCCTTCTGAAGCTCTTGTGACCGACGCGCCGACGCCGCGGCGGGTCCTTTATGGGCGCCGGCGGGGCCGGCCGCTGCGTACAGGGCAGCAAGGCCTGGTCGATGCCCTATTGCCGTCCCTCGCGATAGACCTGTCCGCGTCGGGCGAGTTCGATCCTCGCTCGATATTCGCCGATCCGCCGCGGTCGGTTTGGCTGGAGATCGGTTTTGGCGGTGGCAAGCACCTCGCAGCCCAGGCCGAACAATGCCGGGATATTGGCTTCATCGGCTGCGAGGTTTTCGTAAACGGGATCGCCAAACTCCTCGGCGAGGTCGAGTGCCGGCATCTGGCCAATATCCGCCTGTTCATCGACGATGCGCGCCTGTTGATCGGAGCATTGCCGGCGGCCTCGGTCGAGCGCGTCTTCATCCTCTTCCCCGACCCCTGGCCCAAGCGGCGCCATCACAAGCGCAGGATCGTCTCGCGCGAGACTCTCGATGGTTTGGCCCGGATCATGAGCGACGGAGCCGAGCTGAGGCTGGCGACCGACGACCCCGATTATTTTTCGTGGATGCTCGAATGCGTGACCGGCCACCCGGCCTTTGCGTGGCTGGCCCGCCGCCCCGCCGACTGGCGCGAGCGCCCGCCGGGTTGGCCGCCCACCCGCTATGAAGAAAAAGCGCGTGCCGCCGGGCGCTCTCCAGCTTACCTGCTGGCCTGCCGGCGTCCGCGGCTAGATTCGGGCTGAGCTTGCGGCGAGCCGTCAGTCGCCGCCGGCTCCTTTATGGTGACGCAACGCGAAACCTCCGGTGTCGGTCCTGTCAGACCTCGCTTAAAAGCGTCGCCATACCTGAACAATCACGATTCTGTGAACCTCCCTGTAGACAGCTAGCGGCCGAACGTAATAATCTTCATTCAATCGAGTTGAGACCACCCTAGAGCGCATCGTCACGAAACGCTGCTGCGGGTCATTATCAACGATCGAGATCGGACCAATCGCGTTGCGGTTGAGAACCGGTCTCTGGACAGAGTGAGTTCTCGCATGCGCCCGTCCGGACAGCCCTGGCGCGGGCCCCTGCAGTCTAATGCGGGATGGGAGGAATGGCTGTGGACGCGGACGTCGCACCGGACCGGGTGGCCGTGCATAACAGCGGCGGCGCAGCATTGCGTGTCGCCATCGTGTGGGAAGTGCGCTTTCTGGGCGAAATCCTTGCGGAGATTCTCGGACGGGATCCGATGGTCTCGGTCGTCGGGGTGTGGACCGATCTCGCCGAGGCGGTGGCGGTAAGCCCTGCCTCGCAGGCGGACGTCGTACTTGTCGATGCGAGGATTCCCGAGGGGACAGCCGGAGTCAGGCGCGCTCTCGATATCGTGCCGGGGATGCGCATTGTTGTATCCGCAGTCAGGGAAACGGAGGATGACATCGTTGCCTGGGCGGAGGCAGGCGTGATCGGCTATATCCCAAGAAACATTGCCCCAGCCGATTTCGTGCGCCTCGTCATGGAGATTCATAGCGGCGAGCAGGTCTGCTCGCGGCGGGTTGCCAACGGCCTGCTTCGCCGGATCGCCCTGACCGCCAGACGAAGCGTAGGCCGCAATGCAGCCCTTCCGATACCTTCGCTGACCAAGCGAGAGCGTCAAGTCGCCGAATTGATCAGGAGCGGGCTCAGCGACAAAGAGATCGCCCGTCAACTGAATATCAGCCTGGCCACGACGAAGTCGCACGTACACAACCTTTTCGGCAAGATGAATCTACAGCGTCGCGGTCAAGTGGCAGATTGTTTAAGAGGCTACGATCAGAATCGGGCCTGGAATTAGACGGTCCGGGCTGACCTAACAGCAGGTCACTACGGATCCTCGGCGAATTTGAATTGCGGGCGGCGTAGCGCCTAAGTTCGATCCGCGCTGAGTTTTCGCACCTCGGTGCAAGCGGTCGTCCTTGCCTGACCCTTCGTGTCGGGGCGAGCCGTCGCCGCTTTGCGCCCTGCCATTAAACTTCTCGTGCTTCAAAAAATCGTCCGCAGCCCGGCGCGATCGGCATCTCTGTTTGAATCAAATACGAGTATGGATTTAGACCTAGGTCTTCAAGATTTAGACCGGAATCCGGAAAAGGTTTAGATCTCACACACCGTTGATTTAAACCTTTCTCTCAACCTAATTTCAACCGTGGGATGGATAGCTTCGTTCGGTCGCTCTGGCAAAATCAACTCCTGATTTAGCGCCCAGCAGGGTGGGGGAGTGATGACCAAAAAACCGAACATCGGCAGCCTGGCGACGATCGGCGGCGCGACCGCGATGGTCGCGTTGCTGACGGGTCTTTCCGGCGCGCGCGCTGACGAGCTCGCCGATCTGCGCGCCAACCAGCAGCTTCTGCAGCAGCGGATCGACCAGCTGGCCCAGACTCAGACTGCCGCGCTGTTTCCACCCGGCAGCGCGGGCGGCGGTGGCACGATACCCTTGGGCTACAAGGCGGCGCCGACCGCTCCGTCGCTAGGCGGCAGCTTTCCGCGGTCGTTTCTGATCCCGGGCACCGACACCTCGATCCGCGTCGGCGGCTTTGTCGACATCACCGCGCTCGACTTTCTGCAGGGCGCCAACAGCGGAAACCCGGGCACCCCCAGCTCCAACTCTGGCCAAAACGGCAACCTGCCTGGGATACCGGTCGGCGAAGCCTTCATCCCTGGCGCGGCTAATGGCGGCATCGTCGCGCAGTCGGCCAACCATTCGCGCGGCAACGGCGTGTTCATGTTCAGCCCGCAGCAATCGCGGATCGACATCGAGACCCGCACCCCGACGGCCTGGGGCGAGTCGCGGACGTTTCTCGCCTTCGACTGGGCCGGCGGCAACAGTTTCAGCGCCCTGAGCGTGCAGCAAGCCGGCGGCGACAGCCTGTTGCCCCGCCTCCGCTTCGCCTATGGCACGTTGGGCGGGTTTCTCGGCGGCCAGGCCCTCTCGAACTTCTCCGATGCCGATGCCGATACCGAATCGATGGAGTTCGGCGGCGCGATGGGCTCGACCGGTGGCCAGCGCATCCCGCAGGTGCGCTATACCATTGCCGGTCCGTACGGCAGCGCCTTCTCGGCGTCGGCCGAACAACCGTTCACCGGCATGATCGTGCCGAGCGGCACGGTCTCCAGTGACCAGGCGCTCGCTTCCAGCCCGTTCGGCGCCACCGGCCCAACGGGGCCGCTGATCCCCGCGACCTGCAACGGCCAGCCCTGCACCGGAACCGGGATCACCACAGGGACCACGACGCAGGCCAACCCGGCCCAGACCAGGGCGCCCACCCTGACCGCCGCCTCCTATTGGTCGCAGCCCTGGGGGCATATGGACTTTTCCGCCATGCTGATGCCGCTCTTTGTCAATGACGGCCATTACTTCAGCCACAATTTCGTCGGCTATGGCGGGCACTTCTCCGGCGACGTGCACCCAAACTGGTTCGGCTGGACGAAGGACGATTTACTGTTCAGCGCCATCGTCGGCGAGGGGACCGGCCCCTATACCAGCGGCGGGTTGGCCACCGCGTTCTCGCTGGCGAGCAACTTCGTCGTCAACACCTCGTGCGCGACGCCGACGCCGACCTGCACGGGCATGGCGGCAGCCTCGAACATCCTGGTCAGGCCGATCTTCGGGTACAGCATGAACGGCGGTTACCAGCATTGGTGGACGCCGAATTTGCGGTCGACCATCGCCGCCGGCAATTGGGCCCAAGCCGTCCCCTCGCAGGTCATCGGGCCGACCGAGTCCAACGCGGCGAACAAGCAGCTGTGGAACGCCTTTATCAATCTGGTGTGGAACCCGGTCGCGTTCATCACCACCGGCGTCGAATACATGTATGGCAAGCGCTACGTCGTCTCGAACGCCAATGGCCAAGAACATGTGCTGATCGCCAAGTGGCGCGTGGCTTTCTAGGGAAGAGCCTGACTGATCTAGGCACCAAGCGTTGTGGCCAGCTGATCTTCATCCGGACGAGCAGCCGATGATCGAGCTCATCGAAGATCTTCCCAGGAATGTCGTCGGCATCTCCGTCAGGGGCCGGGTGACAAAGCGGGAATGTCACGAAATCTTGACACCGGCGGTGCGGGAATCGCTCAAGTGGCGCGAGAAGAGCCGTCTCTACTACGAACTCGGCTCGCGTTTCCCGGGCGCCGGATGGGACGATCTCGACCTCGGGTTCGAACATGCGTCGCGCTGTGAGCGGATCGCGATTGTAACCGACATCGCCTGGGTCAAGCTGACCGTAAAGGCAATTCGATTTCTGATCCCCGGCGAAATCCGTGTGTTCACGACGATCGAAGCCCCCGATGCGCGCGCCTGGATCACTGCCCGTCCCGGATCCCGGACCGATCTCGACGCTGCAACACCGGGTCAGGCGCACTTCACCCCATTACGACGGGTGAGGCGGCTGCCGCGGGGGCGAAAGCCCCTCACCGCAGCGAGAAAACCGCCGAATAGAGCCAGCGCATAGGAGTTGGATTGGCCTAAAGCTGAGCGCTCGATGCCTTGCAGGAGCGCCGCCCAATCGAGGTCCTCCGTTGAAGTCGTTAAGAAGAAGCCCGTTTTAAGGAATTCTCGGGGCGTGGACTGCGCCGGATCAGGGAGTTAGGCTGTCGCGAATACAGCAAAAAAGGGGCCGGTTTAGGATCCTCGATTTTTTAATTCAGGACAGATGCGCCCGATCGTGGTGCAGTCACTTTCGACTAAGCAGTCCGCAAAGGGTGAAATGGTACCGGGGCTGCTGAAGACTTACTCGAGCCCTTTAATATCCTCGCGTTGGACGTAGGTAGTACGAGGGCTCCGGCAGAGCCTGACCTCGGCAGGGCGCGCGGTATAGGGCGAGCGACGCGGCTAAGTCCGTTCAATTGGCTTTCTTTCAACGTCGTAGAGGAGCATTCCATCTATCGAAGTAAGCCTCTGCTCGCTAGATGGCCATTCTTTCAACCAAAGCTTTTACATCCCAAGCTGGGCTGGTTATGTATGGCTAACATAAAATAGACGCTGTATATGAGTTTATAAATATCAATCTTTGCATTAAACCGACGGATGATATGGCCAAATAAAGCGAGTCATTCGGATTCTATTCCGACGATGGATAGTGCGCCTGTTTGCCCGCCGTTCATTATCAACTGGCGATTTAGTAACCAGGCGGGGCGGGGGCGTGATGACCAGAGAGCGGAATATCAGCAGCCTGGCGGCGATCGGTGGGGCAACCGCGGTGATCGCGTTGCTGACCGGTCTTCCCGGCGTGCGCGCCGACGAGCTCGCCGATCTGCGCGCCAATCAGCAGCTCCTGCAGCAGCGGATCGACCAGCTGGCGCAGGCTCAGACCCAGACGGCCGCGCTGTTTCCACCCGGCATTTCGGGCGGCGGCGGCACGATACCCTTGGGCTACAAGGCGGCGCCGGGCGCTCCGTCGCTAGGCGGCAGCTTTCCGCGGTCGTTCCTGATCCCGGGCACCGACACCTCGATCCGCGTCGGTGGCTTTATCGACATCACCGGGCCCTACTTTCTGCAGGGCGCCAACAGCGGAAACCCCGGTACCCCGTCGTCCAACACCGGCCAAAACGGCAACCTGCCCGGGGTGCCGGTCGGCGAAGCCTTCATCCCCGGCGCACCCAATGGCGGGATCGTCGCGCAGTCGGCCAACCAATCGCGCGGCAACGGCGTCTTCTATTGGAGCCCGCAGCAATCGCGGATCGACATCGAGAGCCGCACCCCAACGGCCTGGGGCGAGTCGCGGACCTTTATCGCCTTCGACTGGGCCGGCGGCAACAATTTCAGCGCCCAGAGTGTGCAGCAGGCCGGCGGCGACAGCCTGCTCCTGCGCCTCCGCTTCGCCTATGGCACGTTGGGCGGGTTCCTCGGCGGCCAGGCCCTCTCGAATTTCTCGGATGCCGACGCCGACACCGAATTGATGGATTTCGGCGGCGCCATCGGTGGCACCGGCGGCCAGCGCATCCCGCAGGTGCGCTATACTATCGCCGGCCCGTACGGCAGCGCCTTCTCGGTGTCGGCCGAACAACCGATCACCGGCATGATCGTGCCGGCCGGCACGATATCCAACGACGAAGCCCTCTCCAGTAGCCCGTTCGGCCAATCCGGCCCGGTGGCCCCGCTGATCCCCGCGACTTGCAACGGCCAGCCCTGCACCGGAACCGGGATCACCACAGGGACCACGACGCAGGCCAACCCGAACCAGACCAGAGCGCCCACCCTGACCGCCGCGTCCTATTGGTCACAGCCCTGGGGGCACATGGACTTTGCCGCCCTCCTGATGCCGAGCTTTGTCAAGGACGGCCATTACGTCGACCAGAAATTCCTCGGCTATGGCGGGCATATCTCCGGTGACGTGCACCCACACTGGTTCGGCCTTAGCCCCAAGGACGATTTCCAGTTCAGCTTCATCGCCGGCGACGCGATCGGCCCCTATTCGAGCGGCGGGTTGGCCACCGCTTTCCAGCTGGCGAGCAACTTCAGCGTCAACACCTCGTGCGCGACGCCGACGCCCACCTGCACCGGTTTGGCGGCAGCCTCTAACATCATTGTCAAGCCGATCTTCGCCTACAGCATGACCGGCGGCTATGTGCACTGGTGGCTGCCAAACCTGCGGACGCAGATAGCCGCCGGCAATTGGTCCCAAGCCGTCCCGTCGCAGCTAATCGGGCCGACCGAGTCCAACGCGGCGAACAAGCAGCTGTGGAACGCTTTCGTCACCCTGGTGTGGAACCCGGTCGCGTTCATCACCACCGGCGTCGAATACATGTATGGCAGGCGCTTCGTCGTGTCGAACGCCCATGGCACCGAACAAGCGTTCGTCTACAAGTGGCGGGTGGCTTTCTAACCAAGTCCCACTCGGTTTCGACGCACGGCATCGTGGTCAGCTGATCTTCATCCGGACGAGCAGCCGATGATCGAGCTCATCGAAGATCTTCCCAGGAATGTCGTCGGCATCTCCGTCAAGGGCCGGGTGACAAAGCGGGAATGTCACGAAATCCTGACACCGGCGGTGCGGGAATCGCTCAAGTGGCGCGAGAAGAGTCGTCTCTACTACGAACTTGGCTCGCGTTTCCCGGGCGCCGGATGGGACGATCTCGACCTCGGGTTCGAACACGCGTCGCGCTGTGAGCGGATCGCGATCGTAACCGACATCGCCTGGGTCAAGCTGACGGTAAAAGCGATTCGATTTCTGATCCCCGGCGAAATCCGTGTGTTCACGACGATCGAAGCCCCGAAAGCGCGTGCCTGGATCATCGCCCGTCCCGGATCCCAGGCGGACGTCGACGCTAGCGCACCGGATCAGGCGCACTTTACCCCATTACGGCGCGTGCGCCGGCTGCCGCGGGGGCGAAAGCCCCTGACCGCCGCGAGAAAACCGCCGAATAGAGCCAGTGCATAGGGAAGCTGCGGGTTCCTTAAGCCGAATGATTCCTGGTTCTGCCGGCACCGAACTCGTCCTGTCGCCGTACCCACTGAGCGCAAGACCGGAACATCGACCGGCCGAAGCCGATCTGGTGCGAGGCAGTAATTGCGCTAGGATGGCGCGGATTGAGCCATTGCCGGGAGGACGTCATGGCCGCCGAACACAGCAAACATCCGATCATCCATTTCGTCGGCAGTGTTCCGCTGCCGGATGCCGAAGCCGTGTTCCGTACTCTTGCCGAAGCCGCGGGGCCTTATCTGCTGCGCCTGCCGGACGGCGAGACCGGTATCCGCAAGACCTGGATCCGGTTTCTGCAAACTGTTCTTGCCGACAACCCGGCAATCGAGGTCGCGACAGACGTGCCGCCCTTCAAGTTCACGCAATGGGACGGCAAGGTGTTGCGCGAAATCGCGCGTCTTCGCATCAAGCCCGGCGCCAAGCCTGATTCCAACACGTTCAAAACCGGCTATGCCGACATGGCAATCGCGTCCTGGAGCTTGTTCGAACGCCTGCAGAAAGCCGGCGTCATTCCCGCAAACGTGAAATTTCAGGTCTCGCTCCCGACGCCGATCGCTCCAACCTACAACAATATGGTGCCGTCGGACCGGCCGGCGCTGCTACCCGCGCTCACAGCGCATTTCATTGGCGAGGTTGAAAGGATGGCCGTGGCAATCCCCAATGATCAACTCGCCGTGCAATGGGATGTGTGCCAGGAAGTTCTGGCCTGGGAAGGCTATTACGAAGCAGGACCGGTCGATTTCCGCAACGAGACAATCGGCGTCTTGACCGAGATCGGCGACGCGGTCCCCGCCGCAATCGAGCTCGGCTACCACCTGTGCTATGGCAGCCCGGCCGACGAGCATTGCGTGCAACCCAAGGACATGGCGATCATGGTCGAGATGACCAATGCGGTCGCCCGCGGGGTCGAGCGCCCGATCCAATTCTTCCATATGCCGGTGCCCAAGAGCCGTACCGATGACGGCTATTTCGCCCCCCTCGAAAATCTGCGCCTGCCCGCGGAAACGGAGCTTTATCTCGGCCTCATCCATCACGACGATGCCCAAGGCGATGCGGCCCGGCTGGCTGCGGCCCGGCGCCATGGGCGCGTCCACGGCATTGCCACGGAATGCGGGATGGCGCGTGGCGATCCGGCGCGGCTGCCATCACTCCTCGCGGCGCACGTCCGTGCGGCCCGAGTCGCAGTTTGTTGAGATTATCCAGGCTCAGCCGCGGTAAGGGTCCGCCGCCGTTCCTGGATATGCCTCAGTGCGTTGAAGTCTCCGAGGAAGCAGGATCGTCGCCGTCCCACTGGGGTTGAAAGCGGTCCACGTCGACTTCTCTCGGTTCTGCCTCGGATGAGTTCCTCTCGACGTCGGCCGGCGTGCTCGGCCGTGGCGGCGCCCCCTGCTGATTGCCTTCGCGGCGCGCGTTGTTGATGCGGAAATAGTGCTCCGCATGTTGGTAGAAATTCTCCGCGGCAATTCGATCGCCGCTCGCCGTTGCTTCGCGTGCCAGGCCGAGGTAGCGCTCGAATATTTGATAAGCGCTGCCGCGGATCTTGACGCTGGGGCCGTTGCTGTCGAATGTCTGGCTGTTTTGCGGAGTTCTAGGTTGCTGTTTAAACGGGCGGTTTGCGTTAAAACGCCCGCGAGGCCGCTGATCTGGTCCTGATCTCATGTCATCCGTGATGCTGGGATTGGTCCAGCCACCTTAGCCGCGCGGGACCACCAGCGCGATAGTGTGCTCTTTGATTGGCTATGGCAACAACGTTCGACGGCCTTAATTCCATGGATAGCTGGAGGGCCGAATTGCGACGCCTGAGAGATGTCGGAGCGATCGCCTCCGCGCGGTCGAAGATCCATCCGCGGTTCGCCGGAATCTGGGAAATTTCGGTCAACATGCGCCGAGACGCCGGAAATTCGCATATCGCCGTTATTCTCGCAGCGATGTCTGCGTAAGGACGATGTAGTGCTCGGGGTGCGGCAATGACGCTGATCGATATCAGGGCGCGGTCCTCGCGGCGCCGAGCGGTGGTGTTTTGCTGTGCGTTCCTGTCGGCGGCGGCAGTCAGTCTGACGTGGGTCTACACACGCCCTGCCGAGTACCGGGCGATGGCCCGTCTGCATATTTCTCCGGCATCGACCGTGACCCAGCCGACCGAGGCAAAGGATACGCCAGCGATGGCGACCGATGCGAAGTCATTCCTGACGGAAGTCCAAGTTCTAACCAGCCGCCCCTTGCTGCAGGATGTCGTCGATCGGTTGAGAACCGGCGGCGGTCTTCCCGATTTGGGCCCTGATCCGGTCGAATCCGCCCAGCGCATGCTGCGCGCCGAGCCGGTCGAGGGCACGCAGATCGTAGAGCTGTCCGCAGAAGGGCCCCAGCGGGATTTCCTGCCGCGGCTGGTCAACACAGTTGCCGAAGCTTATCGGCAGCATGTCGCCGACGCCTACAAGGGAATCGCCACCAGCACCTACGCTGAGGTCGGCGACGAGGCTCGCGCGCTGGACAGCAAGGTCACAGCGCAGCGGGCGGCCATCAACGCCTTTCGCGAGCGCTACGATATCGTGTCGATGGAGCACAATGAAAACGATGTTCTCGCCAATATCGAGGGCTTGAGCCAATCCTACACCGACGCTAACGAACGTCTGGCCAAGGCGAAAGGTCGTTTGCAGGCTCTAAGGATTTCGGCTGCAACCGGGAATGTCGGCGCTCGCGCTAAGGACGATCCGACGCTCGCCGACCTGGAGCAGCGTGCTTCTTCCTTGCGCGAACAGTGGGGCGAGCTCCAGCGCCGATACACACCCGATTTCCTCTCCCTCGATCCGGATGCGAAGTCGCTCCGGGCGCGGCTCGAGAACCTCGAGGAGCAGCTGAAGTCACAGCGCGCCGTAAGCGGGCGGGCCGCCCTTGGCGATGCTCAGCAGGAATTGTCCGCCGCCCAAGCCGAGGTGGACCGGTTGCGGCAAGACGTCGCCGACAACCAGAAGCAAGCGCAGGAATTTGCTACCCACCTCAACGACTACAAGGCCTTGCGCGAAGACCTCGACCACCTCGAGGGAATGCATCGCGCAGCGCTCGACCGATTGGAGAAATTGCAGGCGAGCGAGCGCGAGCGAGCCCCGCAAGCCGAGCTTCTAGAGGCCGCCGCACCGAGCCACGAGCCATGGCGACCCAATTATCGGCTGGATGCGGCAATCAGCTTGGTCGGGTCGTTCGCGTTCGGCGTCTTCGCGGCGTGGTTCGCAGAATTCATCGTCGGACCCGCCCCCTTGCCAACGGCATTTGTGGAGCATTCGTGGGCGCCGGCACTGCTCGCGCGTGAGCCGGCGGGCCCCTTGCGTGAGCTGGGCGCCCCCAACATCGCCCAACTCCCCGCGCCGACGCCGCCACCCCGGGAGCTTACGGATGCTGAAATCACCGCGCTGATTGCGGCTGCGACAGATGATCCCCGGATGGCGATCGTTGCGCTGCTGATGGGTGTGCGCCCCGAAGAACTCGCAGCGCTACGCTGGGACGAGATCGACCCGAACGCCGGCCGCATTCATGTAAGCGGCGAATCGGCCCGCACGATACCCTTGCAGGAGCCGCTCCGCAGCCTGATCGTCGCGCGACAAAACCGGCGGGTAGAGACGGCCCCAACCGTGCTCCACGACGTGCACGGCCGTCCCCTCCCGATCGAGGCGATCGGCGAGCTCGTTTTCTACAGTGCTTATGACGCCGGCATCGATCGCCCCCATGAAGTTACCGCCGACGCGCTGCGTTACACCTACCTCGGCTTCCTGCTTCGCCAGGGTATCCGCGCCGCGGATATCGGCCGCATCGTCGGTCGCGTCCCTCAGAACGACCTGATCGCCTACATGCAGCTCCATTCGCCGACGGCGCGACTTCCGTTCGAGCAGATCGAGCGCCTCCTTCCGGTCTTGCGCGAACTCGACGTGAGCAGGACCGGTTGAACGCATGATTTTGCGGCAGCGACCGAATCGACGTTCGTCAGTCCCAAATTTGGGCGGTGTCATGTCCAGCGCCGCGCGGTTTTCGACTTGTTGCGCCGCTGTCTGACCTGAGGAGGACAATGGGTATCTGGCGCGTCATCGCCGTGACGCTGCTGCCGTGCGTGTCGCATTTGGCGGAGGTGGCAGACGCGCTCGCCCAAAACTTTTTACTGCCCGCGCATTCCGGCGAGACTTCGAAGCGGCCGCCATTATCGATACCGCAATTCGACTATGGCGATCCTATGGAAGAAGTGTCGCTGACGTTTACCGTCTCCGTATGTCTCGCTGATTGGGAATACTCGAGCGCTTGCCGAGAGCGCAGTTTGTTGGAGGCGGCAAAGCGCCTGGAACAAATCTATCTCGATGTCTACGCCATGCGAAGAACTGCAGGTTCATTGAGAATTCTGGTTTCCTCCGCACGTGGAGCGAAGCGAGCAGCTTTGGTTCCTTCGCCAGGTTGAAGATCTTGCGATCGCGGCCGCGGCAAAGAAGTTGCAAAACGGAGGGGCCGATGAATCGGCTACCCCTCAAATGGATTCGCTGGGATCATACGGCGACGACACGGCCTCGGACCAACAGAGCCCTCCGCAGGTGCGAAAGTGGCGTGAAGACGCAACCATGGAGGCGCGGAACGGAACGAATTGGGCTCATGATTGGTCGTCGAGGACGCACTCATACCAAACGGGAATGGCGCTTCGCGAACTCGTCCTCCTAGCGACCAAGGCATCGGAGGCGAGTAGCCCGAGGTGATGAAACGGCCCGTGCTCACCCTGGCGCACCCAAACTCGGGTTGATGATGAGCCTGAGTTCCTCTCCGTGAAATCCTTTCGACGGGCGCCGACGTGGTCGGATCAGCGCACGCCCCTTCAGTCTGCCGAAATCCGCTTCAAACAATCACTCCGCGGCGTGGTCGAGGGCGTAGCCGGCAGAGCGCACCGTACGCACGATGTCGCGTTCGTCATCGGCGTTCAGTGCTTTGCGCAGTCGGCGGATATGCACGTCGACGGTGCGGGCCTCGACATAGACGTCGTGGCCCCAGACCGCGTCAAGCAGCTGTTCGCGTGAGAACACCCGCCCGGGATGCCGCATCAAATGGCGCAACAAGCGGAATTCAGTCGGGCCGAGATGAATGGGTTTGCCGGCCCGCGAGACTCGGTATGCGGCGAGATTCATCGTCACCTCGCCAAACTGCAATGTTTCCTCGACGGCATTGGGCTGGGCGCGCCGGATCACCGCGCGCAACCGCGCTGTCAGCTCGCGCAAGCTAAACGGTTTGGCGATATAGTCGTCGGCGCCGCTGTCGAGCCCGCGCACCCGATCAGTCTCTTCCCCGCGTGCGGTCAGCATGATCACCGGCAGGGTACGGGTTTGCGGCGAGCGCCGAATCTGACGGCACACTTCAATGCCCGAAACCAGTGGCAGCATCCAGTCGAGCAGCACGATATCGGGCTTGCGCTCGGCGATCCGAACCAGCCCCTCCTCGCCGTCGGCGGCCTCGCCGACCTCGAACCCTTCCTTTTCTAGGTTATAGCGGAGCAGAGCGACGAGCGGCGCTTCGTCCTCGATGATCAGAACCAGCGGCTTGGTCACGATTGGGCCCGCCCCGGCGTAACCACTTCGAGGCTCGAATTGTCGCCTTTCGGTCGTTTCTGGGTCAGCGGTATACCATGCACCAGGTAATAAAGATCCTCAGCGATGTTGGTCGCGTGGTCGCCGATCCGCTCGATGTTCTTGGCCATGAACAACAGATGGGTAGAGGCGCTGATGTTGCGCGCGTCCTCCATCATGTAGGTCAACAGCTCGCGGAACAGGCTTCCATACATCTCGTCAAGTTCTTCATCGCGCATCCATACCGCGTAAGCTTTGTCGGGATCGCGGGCGACATAGGCGTCGATCACGTCCTTGACCAATATCTGCGCCAGCTGCGCCATGCGCGGCAACGCGTAGACCGGTCGCACCGGCGGCGATTGGTCAAGCGCGATCGAGCGCTTGGCGATATTGGCCGCATAGTCGCACATGCGTTCGAGATCGCTGGCAATCTTCAACGCCGCGAAGATCTCGCGCAGATCGCGTGCTACCGGCTGGCGCAAGGCCAACAGCCGCAAAGCCAGATTATCGAGATCGCGCTGAAGTTGGTCGACCTTGGTGTCGCCCTCGACAACACTGGCCGCGAGCTCGCTGTCGCGCTCGACCACGGCATCGATCGCCGCACTGAGCTGGCTCTCGGCTAGTCCACCCATCTCGGTGATGATGTTGTTGAGTTTGCGCAGCTCCTCGTCGTAACCCTTGACCGTATGTTCGGAAGACATCGACAAAGCCCTTTGCCCACTCAGCCGAAGCGGCCGGTGATGTAATCTTCGGTCCGCCGCTCTTTCGGGTGGGTGAAGATCCGCTCGGTCTCGTCGAACTCGACCAGTTCGCCGAGATACATGAAGGCGGTATAGTCCGAGCTGCGCGCCGCTTGCTGCATGTTGTGGGTGACGATGGCGATGCAATAATCGGGTTTCAGCTCGGCGATCAGCTCTTCGATGCGCTGGGTCGAGATCGGGTCGAGCGCCGAGGCGGGCTCGTCGAGCAGCAGAATCTCAGGTCGCACCGCGATCGCTCGGGCGATGCAAAGGCGCTGTTGCTGACCTCCCGACAGGCTCAGGCCGCTCTGCTTCAGCTTGTCCTTGACCTCGTCCCACAACGCGGCGCGGCGCAGAGCCGTCTCGATTCGATCGTCAAGTTCGGAATGTGGCAGCTTTTCGTAGAGATGGATGCCAAAGGCGACGTTATCGCGGATCGACATCGGAAACGGCGTCGGCTTTTGAAAGACCATGCCGATCTTGGCGCGCAGCAGATTGAGATCGCGCCCGGGGGATAGGATGTTCTCGCCATCGACCAGCACTTCGCCGGTCGCCCGCTGGCCTGGGTAAAGCTCGTAGATGCGGTTCAAGACCCTTAGGAGGGTCGACTTCCCGCAACCTGACGGCCCGATAAAGGCGGTCACCCTTTTGTCGCAGAGCATCAGGTTGATATTCTTCAGTGCCTGCGCGGCTCCGTAGTAAAAGCTGACATCGCGGATCTGCACCTTTTGTCGCAGGTTCGCCGGCGTCGGGCGGTCCGAAAGTGATGGCGGCGTTTGCATGGCGACAACCGAAGCGGAGCTCATGGCTTGAAGGTACTCCACGAGGCGAGCACGCGCGCGCCGATGTTGAGAAAGAGGACGGTGACGGTGATCAACAACGCCCCGCCCCAGGCCAGCGTCTGCCAATCGGCATAGGGGCTCATCGCGAACTGGAAGATGACGACCGGCAGATTGGCCATCGGGGCGTTCAAATCGCTGCTCCAGAACTGATTGTTGAGCGCCGTAAACAGTAAGGGCGCGGTCTCGCCGGCGATTCGCGCGACCGCCAGCATGACACCGGTCAGCATCCCCTGGATCGCCGCGCGGTAGGAGACCATGACGATCACCTTCCACTTCGGCGCGCCGAGCGCCGAGGCTGCCTCTCGCAGCGCCGTCGGCACCAGGTTCAGCATATCCTCGGTGGTCCGCACCACCACCGGGATGACGATGATCGCCAAGGCCACCGCGCCGGCCCAGGCCGAGAAATGGCCCATCGGCACGACCATGATCTCGTAGACAAACAGCCCGATGATGATCGACGGCGCGCTCAGCAGGATGTCGTTGAGAAAGCGCACGATCTCGCCAAAACGGCCGCCGCGGCTGTATTCGGCGAGAAAGGTGCCGGCGAGGATTCCGGTCGGCGTGCCGATTAAAGTCGCGATTAGAGTCATCACCAGGCTGCCGAAAATTGGATTCAACAGCCCGCCGCTGTTGCCGGGCGGCGGCGTCATTTGACTAAACAGGGCCGGGGTGATCGCCGAGATGCCCTCGACCAACAACGTCCACAGGACCAAAACGAGCCACATCAGACCAAAAGCGGTCGCCAGCACCGCCAAACTCATAACCACACGATTGGCCAGCTTGCGACGGGCATAGATCCCCATCGGATCAGCTCCCCGCCTGCTTTTGCAACCGCATCAGCATCACCTTGGCCATCGCGAGCACGATAAAGGTGATGATGAACAGGATGAAGCCTAGCGCTATCAGCGACGATCGGTAGATGTCGCTGTCGGCCTCAGTGAACTCGTTTGCCAATGCAGCAGAAATCGTGGTCCCCGGCTGCAGGATCGAAGCGCTGATGCGATGCGCATTACCGATCACAAAGGTGACGGCCATAGTCTCGCCAAGCGCCCGGCCGAGGCCGAGCATGATGCCGCCGACGACGCCGATGCGGGTGTAGGGCAGGACCACCGACCTGACCACCTCACCCCTGGTGGCGCCGAGGCCGTAGGCGCTTTCCTTCAACATCGGGGGCACCGTTTCAAACACGTCGCGCATGATCGACGAAATGAACGGCAGCACCATGACCGCGAGGATTATGCCGGCGGTCAGCACGCCGATGCCGAGCGGCGGCCCGGCAAACAGCGCGCCGATCCCGGGCACGTTGCCCAACGTGTTTATGATCGCCGGCTGGATGTATTGCTGGACGAACGGCGCAAAAACAAACAGGCCCCAGATCCCGTAGATGATGCTGGGGATCGCCGCCAGTAATTCGATCATCGTCGCCAACGGCCGCTTGAGCCAGATCGGCGAGATCTCGGTGATGAAAACCGCGACCCCGAACGCGACCGGGATGCCGATCAGCATCGCGATCGCCGAGGTTACCAACGTCCCGTAGATCGGGCCGAGCGCACCGAACTCTTTGGTGACCGGGTTCCACATTTCGGTGACGACGAACCCCAAGCCGAAGGTGTGCAGCGCCGGCCACGCGCCGGCAATCAGCGCAACGACGACCCCGCCCAGGATCAGCAGGACGGCCGCCGCGAACAAAAAGGTCAGCGTGTGGAAGACGCCGTCGCCGATCGCACCCGCTCGCCCCTTGCGCTCACTTATCCGAGCAAGCCCCGCGGTTTCAGCCGTCACGATCGTCCCCGGCACGTTGTTTCGTGACTGTTGGCTCTAGTGCGTTGGCACACGATCCGCCCCGCTCAGCCAACCACATCAAGATGCGTGCCCATCCCACACCGGCTTGCCATCGGGTCCGACGATTTGCCTCCAGCTATCCTTAAAGATTGCTACGGCGTTCGGCGGCATCGGGACATATTGCAGCGATTTCGCCATCTCGGCGCCGTTCGTGTAAGCCCACGCGAAGAAATCGAGCACCTGCCGCGCCCGCTCCGGATTATCCTGCTTTTTGTGCATTAGAATGAAGGTAGCACCGGTGATCGGCCAGGTGTTCTTGCCGGGCTGATTTGTCAGGATCAGATAAAACCCGGGGGCGTTCTTCCAATCCGCATTCGCCGCGGCGTTCTGGAACACATCCAGGCCGGGCTCTAACGCAGTGCCTTCGCTGTTGATCAGCTTGGTATTGGCGAGCTTGTTCTGCAGCGCATAGGCGTACTCGACATAGCCGATCCCGCCCAGGGTGCGCGAAGCGATCGCCGAGACACCCTCATTGCCTTTGCCGCCAAGCCCGGTCGGCCATTGGACCGAGGTACCCTCGCCGACCTGCGCCTTCCAATCGGGGCTTACCTTGGAGAGGTAGTTGGTAAAGATGAAGGTCGTTCCGGAGCCGTCGGAGCGATGGACCACAGCAATCGCGGTCGACGGCAGCTTGATGCCGGGATTCAGCTTGGCAATCGCCGGATCGTCCCATTTGGTGATCTTTCCGAGATAGATGTCGGCGATCGTCGGTCCGTCGAGCGTCATCTCGTTTGCCTTGATCCCAGGCAGGTTTACCACCATGACCTCGCCGCCGATGACCGGCGGGAATTGGGTCAACCCGCTCTTTTCCAGTACATCGGGTTTCAACGGCATGTCGGAGGCGCCGAAATCGACGGTTCTCGCGTTGATCTGCGCGATGCCGCCGCCCGACCCGATCGACTGGTAATTCATCTTTATCCCAGTCTTGGCGGCATAGGCCGCGGCCCATTTAGCGTAGATCGGATAGGGAAATGTGGCGCCGGCGCCGGAGATTTCGGCGGCCTGAGCGGCAAAGCCGAGCGCCGCGGCGGCAGCCATCCCGAGCAGTGCGATGCGATAAGCTTTCAAGATTCGCTCCATCGGCTAATAGGGTGGCGACGACCCGAAGGCCGCGTCCCTATTAGCCGTTATTGGATAAGCTTATATGACAGTTATATTTCAGTTATGTGACGGCCTTCACCCTGCGCATTCGGCGACACGTTGCAGAAAATCATTCTTGCTTGAGGCGGCTCGGTAACAGCTCGTCGCGCTTTTCGAGGACCGGATAGGCCGCTGAAGCGATGTGTGCGTTGATCCGCTTTAGATCGCGCAACAGGTCGAGATGCAGGGCGCTGGTCTCGACGCTCTCGATCCGTCCCTTGCGAACCCGCGCAAAATGCGCTTCCGTCGCGCGGTTTTCGAGTTCGCGGAACACCTCCTTTTCGCCGAGGAGCGCACGGGCGGCGCGAATGTCGTCGGTCAGGAACACCGCTGCGGCGGTGCGCATATTAGCCGCCAAACGCTGGAGCATCTCGCGGATCTCGGTCGTACCTTCGGCTGAAAACGTCAGATTGCGCTTGGTCCGTTTTGCCAGATTTGCCGCCACTCCCCGTTCGAGGATGTCGCCGGCATGTTCGAGGTTGGTGATGAAGGTGAGGATCTCCGATAGCCGACGATCATCCTCGGCATCGAGGGTTTCGTGGTCGAGCGCGGTCAAATACGTCTTGATCGCGCCGTTGAGCCGATCGAGCACGTCGTCAAGACGCTTGGTCTCGGTGATGGCCTTGCGGTCATCTCGGTCGAGCGCGTCGAGCGCCGCCTGCAGCATCGTTTCGAGTACATCGGCCATGCGCAAGGCCTCGCGCGCCGCCGCGGCAAGGGCAACCGCTGGGGCCTCGAGCGCCATCAGGTCGAGATAAGCCGGCCGAGACGGATCGGCCGGGACGGCGCGCGACGGCAACGCCCTCGTCAACAACCGAGCAAACGGCCGCAGGATCGGAAAGAACAGCGCGGCGATGACAAGGTTGAAGAGCGTATGGAAATCGGCGACTGCGCGGTATGGATTCGGCTCGAAGGACACAAGCCAGGGACCGATCACCTTCAGCAGCGCCAGACCGAGGATACATCCCACCAACCGGTTCACCAGGTTGCCGACCGGCAGGCGCTTGGCCGCCGGGTCGCCGTTCGAGCCGGCCTCGAACAGCGGGTTCAGGGCGGTACCGAGATTGGCGCCGAGGACGAGGGCAAAGGCTGCATCCGGCGGCACCCCGCCTTGTGCGGCGAATGACATGATCAGCAATACAACGGCAACGCTCGAATGTGCGGCCCAGGTGACCGCGGCGGCGACGATTACGTCGACGACTGGAACCGTCGCGATCATGCCGAGCAGCAACCGCAGGCTCGGCACGTCCTCATAGGGAGTCGAACAGGGAGAGAAGCTGGCCGAGGGCGATCAGCATCAGCCCGAGGCCGATTCCCACCCGCCCCAGATCGCGCGTGCGGGTGACGCCGCCGCGCCGGAACATCATCACTCCCACCAGAATGAAGAGCGGCGCCACCCTCGAGATGTCGAACGACAACAGCTGCACGATCAGGGTCGTGCCCACATTGGCGCCGAGCATAGCGGCAAGCCCCGGCACCAGATCGACCAGCCCGCCAGCAGCGAACCCGGTCACCATCAGGCCGGTCGCCGTGCTGCTTTGCAACACCGCGGTAATTCCGAGCCCGGCGAGAAACGCCTGGCCGCGATCGCCGAGCGCCCGCCCCAGAATGCGCCTCAGGTGCGGACCGAACGCACGCTGGATTCCGCTCTGGACCATGTGTACGCCCCAGAGCAGGAGGGCGATGGTCCCGGCCAGGTCGATCAAAGTCAGAGTGGTGTCGATCGTCGCCTCCCTCGCCGGACCGATCACGCAGCGTGCCTTGGCAATGCTTCATTACGCCCGGCGCCTTGACCAATTCAACTGTCCGTACTGAACAGCTGGGATCGGTCACAGCAGTATTGGGACTACGAAGCTCTCCCTGAGTTCCGCTCCGGCACCGCAACGGAGCGCATAAAGACGGTAAACACGGATCCCTCACCCTGGGCGCTGTCGATTTCCAGAAATCCGCGGTGGCGATTGACGATGTGCTTGACGATCGCCAACCCCAGCCCGGTGCCGCCCATCTCGCGCGAGCGCGCCGTGTCGACGCGGTAGAAGCGCTCGGTCAGACGCGGCAGGTGCTCGCGCGCGATGCCCTCGCCGCGATCGCGCACGGCGACCGAGACATAGGCGACCGAAGTGCGCTCGCCGTTCGTTGAAGCCCGCGTCACAGTTTCGGCGCCAACCGTAATCTCGCTCCCGGCGCGGCCGTATTTGATCGCGTTGTCGAGAAGGTTTTGGAACAACTGCCCAAGCTCGTCGCGGTCGCCCTGCACATCCGGGAGATCCGGGGGCAGCGCCAGCCGAATCCTCATGTCGCGCTCGGCGGCGCGCAGCTCGAGCGCTTGAGCCAGGTGATCCATTACCGGCGCGAGCGCCACCCCACCTTGTGGCGGGACGTGCTCGTTGAGCTCGATGCGAGACAGCGACAAGAGATCCTCGACCAGACGCGCCATCCGCGTCGCTTGCCCGCTCATGATTGCAAGAAACCGCTCGCGCGCTTCGGCGTCATCGCGAGCCGGCCCGCGCAAGGTCTCGATGAAGCCGGCCAGTGTGGCCAGCGGGGTGCGCAGCTCGTGGCTCGCATTGGCGATGAAGTCAGCGCGCATCTGCTCGGCACGCTTCAATTCTGTAACGTCGTGCAAGCTCAGCACCACGACCGCGTCGTCGGCCGAGGGCTGGTCGATGCGGGCAAAGCGGGCCCGCAACTGGCGTTCGACCGGGATGGTCAGGGTGAACTCAACCACGCGCGAGGCTTCACCGCGCAGCACTTCATCCGCCGCCGCCAGCAGGATCGGGTTGCGGAGCGCCGCGGCGAGGTCGCGCGGTGGCGAGAAGGCGCCGACAAAATTCGCCGCGGCAGCGTTCACGCGGACGATCCGCCGCCGTTGGTCGAGCAGGATCAGCGGGTCCGGTACGGCAGCAATGATCGCCTCTGCCGCGGCGAGGCGCGTTTGCGCGCTGTGTACCTGCTCGCGCCAGGCTCGCGCCAGCTGCAAGATCGTCCGCCGGATCTGATCCGCGGCACGGCCGGGACCGAACACCAGCCCTCGCGCAGGCGCAGGTTCCGTCAACTCGTCAACGGTGGCGCCGAGGGCGCCGATGGCGATGGCGAAACGACTGATGATCAGTGCGGTCGTCAGCAGGGTGAAAGCGCCGGCAATCAGCGCCAGCCCGGGGCCCAGGATTCCCTCGAAGGTCAGTCCGGCGAGGACGAGAAGGCCGGGGAAGGCGGCCACTACCGCCAGCGCCGGGATGGGCCAGAGCCTTGCGGCTCGGCGCCCGATCATCCGGCCGCCTGCCCTACGCGGCCGCGACCGGGTCAGCGGATCGCGTCGTGAGCCGAAAGTGCCGCGAGGTTGACGAGGTCCGACACGGTGGCGCCGATATTGACAATTTGGACCGGGTGCGAGAGGCCCATCAATAGGGGTCCGACCACCGTGCCGCCACCGAGATGCGGCAACAGCTTTGCCGTAATATTGGCGCTGTTGAGACCCGGCATGACCAGGATGTTGGCGGCGCCGCCGAGCCGGCAGAACGGATAGAGCTGGCGCATCAACCTAGCATCTAGTGCCACGTCGGGGCTCATCTCGCCGTCATATTCGAAGTTGGGCTGACGCTCGTCGAGCAGCGCGACCGCTTGGCGGACACGTTCGCAGTCGGGTCCGGTCGGGTTGCCGAAATTCGCGTAGGAGAGCAGCGCCACGCGGGGTACGAGGCCGATCTCGCGCGCTTTCGCCGCCGCTTGCATCGCGATGTCGGCCAGCTGCGCCGGGCTCGGGGTTTCATGGACCAAGGTATCGGCGAGCAGCAGCGGGCGCTCGCGCCCGAGTAATATCGTCAGCCCGAACATGACCGAGCCTGGGGTCACCTCGATTACTCGGGTCACCTCATCGAGCACGTCGAACGAGTTTCGGGTCACCCCGCTGACCATCGCATCGGCGTCGCCACAGGCGACCATGCAGGCGGCGAACACGTTGCGGTCGAGGTTCACCTGACGCTGGCAGTCGCGGTAGAGCATGCCGTGGCGCTGCTGCCGAGCATAGAGGAACTCGGTATAGCGCTTGTTGTCTTGCGACAGGCGGGCGTTGTGGATCTCGAGCAGGTCGCGCGCGGTCAGGCCCATCGCCGCCATCGTCGCATGAATGCGCTCCTCACGGCCGATCAGCACCGGGACGCCGTAGCCGTTCCCGGCGAACAGCAGCGCGGCGCGGATCGTCTTTTCCTCTTCGCCCTCGGCAAAGACGACGCGCTTGGGCTCGGCCCGCACCCGCTCGAACACCAGTTCGAGCCCGGCCGCGGTGGGGTCGAGACGCCCACGCAGGGAACGTTTGTAGGCATCCATGTCGAGAATGGGCTTCCGGGCCACGCCCGAATCCATCGCTGCTTTGGCGACAGCCGACGGCACCGCCCAGATCAGACGCGGGTCGAACGGCGCCGGGATGATGTAGTCCGGCCCATAGGTAAGACGTTCGCCGGAATAGGCGGCGGCGACTTCGTCGGGCACGTCTTCGCGGGCGAGACCGGCCAACGCCTCGGCCGCGGCGATTTTCATCGCATCGTTGATCGTCGAGGCGCGCACGTCGAGCGCACCGCGAAAGATGTACGGAAACCCCAGTACGTTGTTGACTTGGTTCGGATAGTCGGAGCGGCCGGTGGCGATGATCGCGTCCGAGCGCACCGCCCGCACCTCCTCGGGTGTGATCTCCGGGTCGGGATTGGCCATCGCAAAGATGATCGGCTTATCTGCCATAGCGCGGACCATCGCCCTATCCACGGCTCCCTTGGCCGAGAGGCCAAAAAAGACATCGGCGCCTTCGATCGCCTCGGCCAGGCTGCGCGCCTTGGTCTCGACCGCATGGGCAGACTTCCATTGGTTCATGCCGTCGGTGCGGCCGCGGTAGATGACACCGCGGGTATCGCACAGCACGACGTTCTGCGACGGCAGCCCCATCGTCTTCAGCAGCTCGACGCAAGCGATCGAAGCGGCGCCGGCGCCGTTGACGACCATCTTCGCCTGGTCGAGCGTGCGGCCGGTCAGATGGAGCGCGTTGATCAGCCCGGCGGTGGCGATAATCGCAGTGCCGTGCTGATCGTCGTGGAACACCGGAATCTCGAGCAGCTCCCGCAACCGCTCCTCGATGATGAAGCACTCCGGCGCCTTGATGTCTTCGAGGTTGATCCCGCCAAAGGCCGGATGCAGAAAGCGCACGCAGTTGACGAATTCGTCGACGTCGCGGGTGTCGATTTCGAGATCGATCGAATCGATATCGGCAAAGCGTTTGAACAGCGCCGCCTTGCCCTCCATGACTGGCTTGGCGGCGAGCGCGCCGAGATCGCCGAGGCCGAGAACCGCGGTGCCGTTCGAAATTACCGCCACGAAATTGCCCTTGGACGTGTAATCGAAGGCGGTACTCGGATCGCGCTGGATATGCAGGCACGGAAAGGCCACGCCCGGAGAATAGGCCAGCGACAAATCGCGCTGGGTGGTCAGCGGCTTGGTCGCCGCGATCGACAGCTTTCCGGGGCGACCGCTGCTGTGGAACAGGAGAGCCTCGTCCTCGGTCGCGTGAGTGATCCCGGTGTCCATGCTGCTTGCCGCTCCTGATCCGGTCGCGCCTAAACTCGGCTCGCGCCGATGCCCCGTTGGCGATCTTTAATCTAAGCACCGCGTCGGGCAGCGTCAAAGCCGCGCTCCGCGGAGGGCCTGCGAGTTGGGCGGATACGCTTGAAATCCACGACCGGATGACCGTTACTGTTATGCGTGATTCGTCGCGCTGATGCCCAAATTCCGAGAGCGCCGCCAACCCCGGTGCCGTGCGCCTGCCGTCGGCGTCAGTTCACCGCCGACTCGGTTCTGAGCCGCCCGACCGCCCGCAGATGATCACCGAATTCGGCGAAGAGCGGCAACGCCGCCTGATCCTCGATTATTTTGGCGGCGATGCGCGGCTGCGGCTGCTGCGGCGTGCGCCGACCTTCGGCTCGCCGGTGTTCGTCGTCGACTTCGACCGGGGACCGCGCCATTTCCGCACCCTGGGCTCGTTCGGCAGCCAGCATCCAGGTGACCGAGCAGTCGAGCATGGATCTGCTCTATCCGGCGCGCCTGGTCTTTCACTACGAGCGGCTGATGTCGCTGGCTTTGGCGATGGCTCGGCAGGCGATCACGGCGCTGTTGCTCGGCGTCGGCGGTGCGGCGATGTGGCGCTTTATGCGCGCCTATCTGCCGGATTGCGCGACCGACCCTGGTCGATGCCGACGAGGCCGTCGTGGCGATCGCCCGGCGCTGGTTCTACCTGACCCAGCCGGTCATCATCGAGCCGGCGCAGCAGTTCGTCGCCGCGACGACCGCGCATTTCGATGTCGATCCTCGTCGACCTCTACAATTCGGCCGGGCCGGCCGAAATCGACGAGGCGTTCTGGACGCGCTGCCTCGATGCGCTCGACGCCGGGCGGCTGCCTCGCCAACAACTGGGCCGATTTCGCGGTCAACCCGGAGGTGCAGGCCGATGGCCGACGCCCTGGCCGCGGTCGCCCAGCGACCGCGGCCTCGACCCGATATACGTGACCCGGCGCGGGTTTCGCGACAACCTCGTGCAATACGTGCCGACGCAGCCCGGTATCGACGCCGAAGCCGTCACCGACGTGCATGCCCGCTTTGTTCTAGAGCACAATCCGCCCGACCGTGGCCGCG
>CAVTFD010000007.1:0-21695 GCA_963733945.1 uncultured Alphaproteobacteria bacterium
TGCGAGCTTGGCGAGCTTGTCCGGACGATCGAACGCCCGACCAGCCAGATCCTGAACCCAGAACGTATCGAGGGCCATCCCGTTCGACATCGTCATGATCCGAGCATCGACGATATTGGCGCCGCTGACCGCGAGGGCTCCGGCGATGCGTGAAAACAATCCGGGGTGGTCGGCCGTATAAAGCGTGATCTCGGTTACAGCGCGCTGGGTATCGACCTGCTTTTCGACAGTGAGCGGCGCGCCGCTCACCTCCGCCTCGCGCATCAGTCGCGCATGCCGGGCATGGGTATCGGGATCGAAAGATAGCCAATAGAAGGGATAGCCGCTTTTGGCGAACGCCGCGAACTCCTTGTCGCTGAAATCCGGCAACCGCTCCCGCACCGCGGTCAGTGCGGCCGCAACCCGCGAGTCCTGCGCTCCTACCGTCAACCCGCCCGACATCATCTCGACGGCGCGCTGAAAGAGGTCGCGTAACAACGCCGCCTTCCAGCCGTTCCACACATGCGGGCCGACCGCCCGGATGTCGGCGACGGTCAAGATCAGCAGCAGCTTCAACCGCTCTGGCGATTGTACATGCTCAACAAAGTCGCCGATCGTCTGCGGGTCGCTGATGTCGCGCTTGAACGCTGTGCCGCTCATCAGCAGATGCCAGCGTACCAGCCAAGCCACTGTCTCCGTCTCCTCGGCGGACAGCCCGAGCCGCGGCCCGAGCTTGAGGGCGACGCGTTCGCCGAGAACCGAATGGTCGCCGCCCCTGCCCTTGGCGATGTCATGCAGCAAAACTGCGAGGTAAAGCGCGCGGCGCGATACGATCGTCGCCGCCAGCGCTGTCGCCATCGGCAACTCGTCCTTGAGCAGTCCGGTCTCGATCTGGTGAAGAATCCCGATCGCAAACAGCGTGTGCTCGTCGACCGTATAATGGTGATACATGTCGTATTGCATCTGCGCCACGACGCGCCCGAAATCGGGGATGAACCGGCCAAAGACGCCGGCTTCATTCATTCGGCGCAGCGCCGTTTCGGGATCCTTGCGCGAGGTCAGGATCTCGAGGAATAGGCGATTAGCCTCGGGATTTTCGCGCAGCCGTCCGTCGATCAGCCGCAGGGATTGACCGGCCCGGCGCAGCGCGCGCGGATGAATGTCGATCTCGTGCTGCTGGGCGACATGAAACAGGCGGAGCAGCGCCACCGGGTCCTTCTTAAAGAAATCCTCGGACGGGATCGTCAGCCGCTCGCCGTCGAGCACGAACCCGTCGAGCGCGCGCTTGCCTACCCCCCAGCGTACCCAGGAGAGCCGTCGCTTGCGCTTCTGATCAGCTTCAAGGATCGCGCAGAAAATCCGGGTCAGGTCGCCGACATCCTTTGCGACCAGAAAATAATGCTTCATGAAGCGCTCAACCCCACGGCTGCCCGTGTGGTCGGTATATCCCATCCGTCGCCCAATCTCGCTCTGCAGGTCGAAAGTCAGCCGCTCCTCGGCGCGTCCGGCGAGATAATGCAGATGGCAGCGCACCGTCCACAGAAAGCCCTGGGCTCGGGCGAAGCGGTGCGATTCCTCCTCGGACAGTACGCCGAGATCGACGAGTTTGGCGACATCGTCGATGCGGTAAATATATTTTGCGATCCAGAACAAGGTATGCAGGTCTCTGAGCCCGCCCTTGCCTTCCTTGACGTTCGGCTCGAGTTGGTAGCGGCTGTCGCCGACTCGGCGGTGGCGCTCGTCCCGCTCGGCGAGCTTGGCCTCGACGAATTGGGGGGCAGTGCCGCGGACAATCTCGCTGTCGAAGCGCTTTTTGAGCTCGTGGAATAATTCCTCGTCGCCCCACAAATAACGCGCTTCCAGCAGGCTGGTGCGGATGGTCAAATCGGATTTGGCCTGGCGCAGACACTCCTCGACAGAACGCGTTGACTGTCCGACCTTGAGCCCGAGATCCCACAACAAATAGAGCAGAAACTCGACGACTTGCTCTGTATGGGGGGTCTGCTTGTAGGGCAGTAGAAACAGCATGTCGATGTCGGAGAATGGCGCCAGCTCGCTGCGCCCATAGCCGCCGACCGCGACGAGAGCCAGCCGCTCGCCCGAGGTCGGATTGGGCAGCGGATAGATTTCTCCGGTGGCTACGTCGAACAGAGCGCGGATCAACTGATCCATCAAAAAGCATTGCTCGCGCACGACCGCAGTGCCGTCGCCGGTGGCTTCAAAGCGGCGGCGAATCTCGGTGCGTCCCGCGGTCAAAGCCCCTTTCAGCGGTCTCACCAACGAAGCGCGGTTAAAGCTCGGCGATTTGACCGAGTGAGAGGCGGCGGACAATTCTTCGGCCAGCATCCGCCGGTCGATGATCTCGCGTTGCCGCGCGATGGTCGCCATGGTGTTCCGTCTCGGCTGCGAGGCGCTAGCGGCCCCGACAGGTTTCCTCCCGCGGCGGCCGAGAGAGACCGCCGAGCGAGATATATAGGGACGAAAACCGAAATCCACCCGTTAGCTCCAAAATCTGGTCATCACAGATGACGGCCGGCGTCGACGGTGACGATGGACCCGGTAGTGTGCCTCAGATGGGTAATGGAGGCCATGACCGCGAGCGCCACGTCATGTGCCTCGATCGCGCGTTTCAGCGGCGTCGCCATTGCCGCGGCGGCCATCATCTCTTCTGTGCGGCCGGGGACGAAGCCGGTATGGACCATCCCCGGCGCGACGATCACGACACGGATCTCAGGGCCGAGCACGCGCGCTAACGCCATGCTCATGGTGTTGAGAGCAGCCTTCGAGGCCCCGTAGATGATCGAGCTGCCGGTACCATGCTGTGCAGCCCCTGAAGAAATATTGACGATCACGCCGTCGCCCAACTCGCGCAGCAACGGGACAAAGGCCCTGATCGTCGCAAAAGGCCCGCGCACATTGGCAGTCAACACGGCGTCGATCAGATCGTCGTCGAGCGCTTCGAGATCGTGGTGTGGGACCATCCGGGTAAAGCCGGCGGAATTGACGAGGATGTCGGCTCGGCCAAACTCCTCCCTGACCGCTGCCGCGACCCTGCGGATCTGCGCAGTGTCCTCCAGTGGCAGATGCATCGCCTTGTGGCCGTTGCCGGGTACTTCGCCGATCAGCGCCGCCGCCCGCTCAGCACCCCTGTTGTAGCCGACGACAACCCGTGCCCCCGCCGCAGCGAGCAGCCGCACACTCGCGGCACCGATGCCGCTGCTGCCGCCGGTTACGACGGCGACCTTGCCGGCGAGCGAGGAGAGGTTTTCGGTGGTCATGGCGATGCACCCAAGTGCTGCGAGACTATTTCCGCGAGAAGCGGGTTGAAGCGGTCGGCCGCTTCGTACTGCACCCAATGCCCGGCCCCCTCGATTACTTCGAAGCGAGCACCGGGCTGGAACGAGCGCAGTGTTTGGGCACGCTCGTCGAGATGGGGATAGGCGGTGGCGTCGCGCGCGCCCCAGATCCCGTCGAGCCGCGCTTTGATCAGCGGCAATGCGCGGACCAGCGTGTCGGCGCGCGAGAAGCGGCGGCTTTTGACCCGGCCGCGCGGTGCGTTCTGCGACTGGATATAGACCGCGAGTTCGTCGATCTTCGCCGGGTCGGCCATCATCAGCGCGCCAAGATTGTGGCGGTGAGTGGCGAGAGCTTCCTCGGTCTCGGCGCCGGGAGGCACGCGCCTGAGATCGGTTGGCTGGCGGACCAGCCCCAGCCCATTCGAGCCGACGACGGTAAAGGCGCGCACTCTGTCACCGAGCTGGGCAGCGACATGCCCTCCCAAGACACCACCGAACGAGAATCCGGCGAGATGGAACTGCTTGTGTCCCGGGAACACGGTATCGAGCCCATCGACCAGGATGCGCGCCAGCCCTTCGGCGGTATGCGGTTCGGGTGGCGTAGCCAACTCGCCGAGCCCGGGCAGGTCAGGGGCGACGACGGTAAACATGCGCGACAACGGCAGCACGTTGCGGATCCAATGCGTCCACGAGCCATAGCCGCCGTGGAACAGGACCAAAGGCGGTCCGGCGCCCCAGATGCGCCACACCATCCGACCACTCCCGCAGGGGGTCTCGACACGTTCCGCCTCGGCCGCAACGCCGGCGACAAAAGCTCTGGTTTCTGCGCTGATCTCAGCCACCGATCGCCTCTGAAAGTCGTTTCGACAAGGCTGATAGCCGGTTTCGCATGGCGGGCCTAGTCCCGTATTGCCTGTCGCTGCCAGCTGGGCCAAATGAGTAATTCGCTCTCCCCGACCGTGGGAGTGTGACTATATCAACCAGATTAGGCGTCGTCGGGGTCGAACCGGGCGAGGCCGCCCCGTTCGGAGCCGATAATGCCGCTGCGACAGCTCGAAGTGTTGATGTGGGCGAAGGCCTGTGAGGCGATGGAACGTGCAGACCACCTGCATCGTCAATTCTTCCACCGCGGTCATGCGACGCCCAATTGGGAAGCGCCGTGCGACATTTTTGAAACCGATGATACGCTGACCATTCTTGTCGCCTTGCCGGGCGTCGCGTCCGAAGAGCTCAAGGTGAGTTTGAGCGCCGGGGTGCTGATGGTCAGCGGCACGCGCCCGCTGCCGCCCGAGATGGCGCATTCCCGGATCCATCGGCTCGAGATTCCGCACGGGCATTTTCAGCGGCGGATCGAACTACCGCCCATCCGCTTTGAGATCTCCGGCCGGCATCTCGCCAATGGTTGCCTGATGGTGCAGTTGCAAAAGCTGTAACGAACGCGCCGCAACCGCCATCGAGCTCCTTTCCAAGGATACTTTCAGATGCCCCTCGAGGAACATGAATTGCGCACGGCGGAGCCCGCCGCGCCTCCGATACCAGGTGGGATTGAAAGTGCGTTGGCCGGGATCCCGGCGCTTCCCGCCGATGCGCTGATCCTGATCCCGACGCGCAGTCTCGTAATGTTTCCGGGCACGGTGCTGCCGGTCACACTCGGTCGCCAGCGCTCGATCGCAGCGGCGCAGGCTGCAATTCGTCTCAACCGGCCAATCGGGCTGGTCTTGCAGCGCGATCCGGCGACCGATGACCCCATCCCGGTCGATCTGCACCGGATGGGCACCGAGGCCAACATACTGCGCTATGTGACCAGCCCCGACGGCCAGCATCATGTGATCAGCCAGGGCGAGCGGCGCTTTCGCATCCTCGACTTTCTCGACGGCTACCCGTTTCTTGTGGCGCGGATCGAGCGCGTGGCGGAGGTCGAGGCCAGCAGCAAGGACATCGAAGCGCGGATGCTCAATCTGCGCAACCAGGCGATCGAGGTGCTGCAATTGCTGCCGCAAACTCCGGTCGAGCTGGTCAACGCCGTGCAATCGGCCACCTCGGCCGCGGCCCTTGCGGATCTGATTGCCGGGTTCATGGACATTACCTCGGCCGAGAAGCAGGAGATCCTCGAAACCGTCGAGATCGAAAGCCAACTCGCAAGGGTGTCGGCGATGCTGGCCTACCGCACCGAAGTGTTGCGGCTGTCCCGCCAGATCAGCGAACAGACCAAGGAAAAGATCGACGACCGCCAGCGCGAGTTCCTGCTGCGCGAACAAATGAAGACAATACAAAAGGAACTGGGCGAAGGCGACGACGCCAAGAGCGCAGAGATCGCCGAGCTGGCGAAAAAGATCGCCGAGGCCAAGATGCCGCCGGACGTCGAGGAGCATGCCAAGCGGGAGCTGGCCCGGCTCGAGCGAATGCCCGAGGCGGCCGGCGAATATTCGATGGCGCGCACCTACCTCGAATGGCTGATCGAATTGCCGTGGTCGATCCAATCGAGTAAGCCGATCGACATCGCCGAGGCCCGCCGCATTCTCGACGCCGACCATTACGGCCTGGCCAAGGTCAAGCGGCGCATCCTCGAGAACCTCGCGATTCAGCGGCTCAACCCCGGCGGCCGGAGCCCAATTCTATGCTTTGTCGGGCCGCCCGGCGTCGGCAAGACCTCGCTCGGACAGAGCATCGCTCGCGCGACCGGCCGGAAATTTGTCAGGGTCAGCCTCGGCGGCACGCATGACGAAGCCGAGATCCGCGGCCACCGCCGCACCTATATCGGGGCGCTCCCCGGAAACATTATCCAGGGCATCCGGCGGGCCGGCAGCCGCGACTGCGTGATGATGCTGGACGAGATCGACAAACTCGGCCGCGGCATCCAGGGTGATCCGTCCTCGGCGTTGCTCGAAGTGCTTGACCCGGAGCAGAACTCGACCTTCCGCGACAATTATCTGGGGGTGCCGTTCGATCTGTCGCGGGTCATGTTCATCACCACCGCGAACGTGCTCGACAGCATCCCCGGCCCGCTGCGCGACCGCATGGAGATCATCGACCTTCCTGGCTATGTCGAGGACGAAAAATTCGAGATCGCGCGGCGCTACCTGGTTGCGCGCCAGCTCAAGGCCAACGGCTTGACCGCCGAACAGGCCGAGATCAGCGACGATGCCTTGCGCTCGATCATCCGTGACTATACCCGCGAGGCCGGCGTCCGCCAGCTCGAACGCGAAATCGGCGCAGCCTTACGCAACGCCGCGATGCACATCGCCGAGGGGACGGCAGGTCATGTCGCCATCGCGCCAGGGGATCTAGTCGAAATTCTCGGGCCGCCGCGCTTCGAGGGCGAGGTGGCGATGCGCACCAGCGTCCCCGGCGTCGCCACCGGCCTCGCCTGGACCCCGGTCGGTGGCGACATCCTGTTTATCGAGGCAACTCGCTTCCCCGGCAACGGCCGGCTGATCCTGACGGGCCAGCTCGGCGAGGTCATGCGCGAAAGCGCGCAGGCGGCGCTGAGTCTGGTCAAAGCCCGGGCGTCGACGCTCGGGCTCGACCCGACCATGTTCGAAAAGAGCGACATCCATGTCCACGTCCCGGCAGGTGCAATTCCCAAGGACGGGCCGAGCGCCGGGGTGGCGATGTACACTGCCCTGGTCTCGCTGCTGACCAACCGCACCGTGCGTAGCGACACCGCGATGACCGGCGAGATCAGCCTGCGCGGGCTCGTGCTGCCGGTCGGCGGTATCAAGGAAAAGGTGGTCGCTGCCGCCCGCGCCGGGCTTTCGACGGTCATCCTGCCGGCGCGCAACCGCAAAGATTACGACGACATCCCCGAAAGCGCGCGCAACAGTCTGCGCTTTTTATGGGCCGAGCGGGCCGAGCAGGTGACCGAAGCTGCGCTCGAAGGGTAGCGACAATGCTCGGAGCTACCCTGCACAGGCACCCGACCGCGAAGACCTTCAGGGTTTCGGGGCTTGACCCTTACTTGCCGATTTGTCGGCGCCCTTTTTCTTCTGCTTGGGCTTTTTGGCTTCTCGGCTCGACCGTTTCTGCTCCTTGTTGGCCATCGGAACCTCCCGTCATCGTTGGTCGGGCGAATATGCTGCAGATGCGCATCGATGCAACCGCAGATTTTCAACGTCACGAGCGCGGCTTCCATCGCTTCCCCTCGACCCCCGAGCCGGCGGCGGACACTATTTGGGCGAGACTGGCGGCGAGTTCCGGGCTCGGCCAGACCGGGCCGGCCGCGGCCTCGTAAGCGCGGCAAGCGCGCAACACCCCTAAATCATCGTAGAGCGGGCCGGTCACCATCAGACCGACCGGCAGCCCGTCGACAACGCCGCACGGGATCGAGCAGGAGGGGTTCTTGGTCAGGTTGAAGACATAGGTATAGGCGACCCAGCTCCACGAGTTGTTCGGGTTCGGCATATTGTCGGCGCGAGCGTCGGCGTAGGCGGCCGGGATCGGCATCGTCGGCGACAACAGCAGGTCGAAGCGGTCGAAGAAACGCCGCAGCCTCTGGCCGAGCGCCACCCGCTGGGCTACGGCCTCGACATATTGTGTCTGTGTCACCGGCTCGCCACGGCGGCACATCTCGACGAGACCTGGGTCCATCACCGCAATCGCCTCGGGTGTCTGCGCGCGCAACAAGGCCCAGAACCCGCCCAAGGCGAGCGTCTCGAAGATCGGCATCGGCGATTCGGAAAACGGGTCGGCGTGCTCGACGACGGCGCCCAAGCGCGCAAACACTTCCGCGGCGCGCTCGACCGCCGCGCGCACCGGCGGCGACGGCTCGGCGAAGCCAAGAGTGGGCGACAGCGCCACGCGCTTGCCGTCGAGCGAGCCTTCGCCCAAGCGGTCACGATAATCGATGCCGTCGTCCGGCAGGCTGTGCCAGTCGCGCGAATCCGGCCCCTTGATCGCATCGAGCATCAGCGCCGCGTCTGCGACCGTCCGCGCCATCGGGCCGACATGGGCGACATCGCCGAACGCTCCCGGCGGATAGGCCGCCACCCGGCCGAAAGTCGGCTTCAGGCCGACAATCCCGCAAAATGAAGCCGGAATCCGGATCGACCCGCCGGCGTCCGTGCCGACCGCGAGCGGGCAAATCCCGGAAGTTACCGCGACGGCGCTGCCGCCGCTGCTGCCGCCGGGGGTGCGATCGAGGTTCCACGGGTTGCGCGTGACGCCGGTGAGCGGCGAGTCGGTGACCCCCTTCCAGCCGAATTCGGGCGTCGTCGTCTTGCCGAAGAACACGGCGCCTTGGGCGCGCAACCGCGCGGGGACCGGTGCGTCTTCGTACCACGCCTGGTTGGGATCAATCGTGCGCGAGCCCATCAGCCGCGGCCAACCCAACGTCAGCAGCGTATCCTTGATCGCCACCGGCACCCCGTCGAGCAGACCCTGCGGCTCGCCCTTTTGCCAACGCGCTTCCGATGCGCGCGCCTGTGACGCCGCCGCCTCCGGGTCGTACAGCACGAAGGCGTTCAGCGCCCCCTCGTACCGTTCGAGCCTGCGCAGGGTCTCAGCCATTACCTCGACCGGCGACAGCGCCCTCTGACGATAGCGCGCCAGCAGCTCCGTCGCGGACATAAACGCGAGATCGTCGGTCATCCAATTTTCCTCAGGTCACGGCCACGACATTTTCGAGCGGCTCGCCGCGAACGAACCGGTCGATGTTGCGGGCGATGTCGCGCGAGCGGCGCTCGATCGTCCCGTCGGTCCGGGGCGAGCAATGTGGCGTCATGATCACGTTCGGAAATTCGTGGAACGGGTGCCGCGACGGCCGCGGCTCCGGTTCCGAGGCGCTCGGATAGCGCCACCAAGTGTCGAGCGCGGCGCCGCCGATCACGCCGTCGCGCAAGGCCCGATGGAGCGCGTCCTCGTCGGCAATCGGCCCGCGCGCCAGATTGATCAGAAAGGCGCTGGGTTTCATCGCGGCGAGGCGGCGCTCGCCGAAGAGCCCGGTGGTCTCGGGCGTCAGTGCGCAACTCAAGACAACGATGTCGCATTCGCCGAGCATCCGGTCGAGTTCGGACATCGGAAAAATCCGCTCGACGGAGGGCGGCTTTTCCCGCGCCGTGCGGTTGGCGGCCAGCACCCGGCAGCCGAGTGCGGCGGCGCGCCAAGCGACCTCTCTCCCGATGTGGCCGAGCCCGACGACGCCGACGGTCTGGCCGCCGATCTCGCCGCGCGCCGGGCCGCCGACCGTCGGGCTCCAGTACCAAGATCCGGCGCGGAACGAGGTGGCGATGTCGAACAGGCGATGCCTCCAGGCGAGCATCATCATGATAGCGAATTCGCCAAGCGCCGGCTCGTGGCCATAAGCGTTGCACAGGCTGACGCCCTCGGGCAGGGCGGTGACCTCGATGCCGTCGGTGCCGGCGAGCGGCACTTGCAGCAGCCGCAACCGCGGCGCCGGCGGGTATCCTGCGCGCCAGGCCCCGGTCAGCACGACATCGGCATCAGCGAGCGCCGCAGCGAGGCGCGGCGGATCGCCACCGTCGAGGATTTCCGTGCGGATGTCCTCGGTTATGAAGCGGGTGATCGGCGCTGCCTGGGAGGTGGCGAGCGCACCCAGAAACAGCGCCTTCATCGCCGCGCTTCGGGATAGCGGAACAAATCCATGATGCCTCTCAACCGGCGGTGACGATGTTGATCAACTTCTCGCCGCGCACGAAGCGACCCAGATTTTCGGCGATCTCGTTCCAGCGCCGTCGGACCATCCCTGCGGTCCAGCCGGAATTGTGCGGCGTCACGATAACGTTCGGCAATTCGTGAAAGGGATGGCGCGAGCCGCGCCGATTAGGATCGGCGGTATTCGGGTAATCCCACCACACATCGAGTGCCGCGCCGGCGATCGTCCGGTCGCGCAGAGCGCCATAGAGTGCGTCCTCCTCCGCCACCTGACCGCGGGCGATGTTGATCAGGAACGCGGTCGGCTTCATCAGCGCGAGGCGTCTTGCGTCGATCAACCCGGTGGTTTCCGGACCGAGCGCGGTGCACAGCGCCACGGTGTCGCAATCGGGCAGCATCTGATCAAGCTCGGCAAGTGGATAGACGCGTTCAACGCCGGCTCCCGGCTCGCGCGCCGAGCGGTTGGCCGCGAGGATACGGCAGCCGAACGGCGCCGCGCGGCGCGCGACCTCGCGCCCGACCCGGCCATACCCGACAATCCCCAAGGTTGAACCCCGCAATTCGCCATGCGGCTCGCCACCCTCCACCCAACTGGTGCGCCACGAGGCACGCTCGCGGAACTCGCCGGAAATTTCGAACAGACGATGGTGCAATGCCAGCATCGTCATCACGACATATTCGGCGATCGCGGTCTCATGGCCAAAGGCGTTGCATACAATGACCCCTTTCGGCAGCGCCGCCATGTCGAACAGGTCGACACCGGTCGCGACCGACTGCACGAGCCGCACTTTCGGCGCCGGCGGATAGTCGGCGCGCCAATGATTGCTGACGAGGATGTCGGCCTCGGCGGCTGCCGCGGGCAACAGGGCAAGGTCAATCGGGTCGTCGAGGATTTCGACGGCGAGCGAGGGGGGCAGCTGTGCCTTGATCCCTTCGCCCGTGTCGGCGGCGACTCGACCGAGAAACAGCGCTTTCACAACATCACCGTACCCGCTGAACCAGAGACCAGTCTGCAAGGCTACGGCATTTTCGGGAATAAATGACACTTTATTGAGTCGTACACAGTACGTCGCAGCGAGCGGCCGTTTCGCAGCGTGAAGAGAGAAACTGCAAGACCTGACCAAAAAGGAGGTGTAAAGTTAACAGGAATGTGATCACCGGTGAGCGCAATTGCTTGGATAGTAGAGTTTGCGGCTGCACCGGGTCTGGCGTCTGGATCCGCGCTACCACTGGCAGGGCGGACGCGGGTGCTGTGGAATGCGAAGTTTTCGTCCGCAGGGGAGGCTATGCCGGCAGATGCCGCCCTGATCGAAGCGCACATTCCGGGCCTACGCCGCTTCGCCTCGGCGCTGCTGCGCGGCGACCGGGAGCGCGCCGACGACCTTGTGCAGGATTGCCTCGAACGGGCGCTGTCGCGATGGCACCTGCGCCGCCCCGAGGGCGATCTGCGCGGCTGGCTTTATACAATCCTCTACAACCGGTTCCTTAGTGAGCTACAGCGCCAAAAGCGGCGAGGGGCGCACGACGCGTTGACCGAAGCCATTGAAGCCGAGTTGCCGCAGATCGGGGGCGGTCAGGACGAGGCGCTCCAGCATCGCGATCTGTTGCGGGCCTTTTCGGCGCTGCCCGAGGAGCAACGATCGGTGCTCCTGCTCGTCGGGGTCGAGGCTCTGTCCTACGACGCGGCGTCGCGCGTACTCGGGGTGCCGATCGGCACGGTGATGTCGCGTCTGTCGCGCGGCCGCGAGCGCTTGCGCCAAATTCTCAATGGAGATTCCAGCGGGGGGACTCCATCGAGCGGGGCGGGGGGCTGAGGAGGACCAAATGAGCGCGATCCCCGGCGCGGTCGAAGAACATGAATTGCACGCCCGCCTCGACGGTCGCCTGTCGCCCGAGCGCGCCGCCGAGATCGATGTCTACCTCGCGACACAACCCGAGGTGCGCGCCCGCCTGCAGCGATATGTCGAACAGCAGCGGCTGCTGCGCATGGCCTTTGCCGAGGACACTGCAACGCCGATCCCGGCGCGCTTACGGGTCGGCAGGCTGCTCGCGGAGCAGCGCCGACGTCGCTATCAGCATTTCGCTCGTATCGCTGCGGCCGTGGCCCTGGTCGTAGTGGGCGGCATCGGCGGCTGGGCCGCCCGCGACGTAGCGACGCCGCTTCTTCCCTCGACTAGCCCTATTTCGAACGCCCGCACGATCACCGCCGATGCGATCGCGGCGTATAAAGTCTTCTCAGTCGAGGTTCGCCATCCTGTCGAGGTCGATGTTGCCCAGGAGGCGCATCTCGTGCAGTGGCTGTCCAAGCGCCTCGGGCAGCCGCTTGTCGTGCCCGATTTGAGCGCGGCCGGTTTCCGGCTGATGGGGGGACGGCTTCTGCCCGCCGAAAACGGGCCTGCCGCGCAGTTCATGTACGAGAACGGCAAGGAACGCGTGACCTTGTATCTGCGCACCGGCATCGGAGGCGAGACCGCATTCCGCTACAGCGAAGAAAACGGAACCGGCGCATTTTACTGGTCGGATCAGGGCTTCGGCTACGCGCTGGCGGCCAAGGCTGACCGAGACCTCCTGCTGCGGCTCTCAGAGATCGTCTATCAACAGATGTCCGCCGAAGGCGCCAAAGCAAAGATCCCGCCAAAGCCGGGCAAGGCTGGTTAACTCAGGGCGAACCGGCGCCATCGCCTTCGACGTTGCCGGTCAAAGGCCGCAAGCCATGATTTTGACGCCCATATGTCCCGACGATCTGGCCGGTGCGCTCGATCGCTTTGGCATCGGTCTGGACGATGCCGCGTCTCGCCGCGTGTTCCATCAGATCCGGGCGACCTCCTCCGAGCGCGCCGAGGGGCCGGAGGCGGAAAGGCATCGCCTGGCAGCGTTAGCGCTGGCCCGGAGTTGCGGCATGGCGGTGCATCCCTCAGGGACGCGATGCGTTTTTAACTGGGACGGGGCGGCGCTTAACGGGGCGACCGAGGCCTATGTCATTTTGCATGAAATCGCGCATTTCGTGCTGGCCCCGCCCGAACGCCGCGGGCTCGTCGATTTCGGCTTGGGTCCCGGACCAGACACGATCGACCGCGATAGGGCCGAGCGTGCCGCGGTGCTGCCGCCGTTGGCTCGCGCGGAGGAAGAGGCGGAGGCCTCGCTCCTGGGCATTGTCTGGGAAGCCAAGCTCGACCAGCCGGCCTTGGCGTCGTTTCTCGATCAGAACTGGCTCGAAGGTCTCCAGCGCTCCGCCGCTGCCCATTTCAGCCAGGTGGTCGCGGGACTCTGGTGCCGCGGATTGCTCGGGCCTCCTGGCGCCGGCGTCCGCGGTATATCGGCTCGTTGCTCTCCATGGGGGCAACTCCGATAAAGGCTAGGTATCGGCTGGTCGCGCCGCCGATCGAGCAGGGGCCTGTCCATCACCGCAGTCCTCCCAGCTTTATCGGGCCTCGCCGATAAAGCTGTTATGCAGTGTCCCTAGGCGGTCGAGTGCGGCGGTGGGCAGCGGCCCCTTATTGGCTGCGGCGGCAGCGTATTCGAGCTGTTCCAGGGTCGAGTAGCCGACGAGCGCGGTCGACACCGCATTGTTGCCGATCGCGAAACGGATCGCCGCCTCGACCAAGCTGTCGGCAAACCCCTCGCGCACCAGCGGATCGAGCCGCCGCGCCCGCTCGACATCGATCCGGTAATCGCGGCCCGAGCCGATCGGCTCGACACTGGGCGAACCCAGCGGATGGCGGTCCTCGACCCCGCTCAGGGCGCCGGCGGCGAGCACGCGGATCGCGATCACGCCCATGTTGGAAGCCCGAGTACGCGCCAAGAGATTGCCGAAATCATGCGCCGGATAGCCCGGCGCCACCGTCGTCCCAGCGCTGGGGTTGAGCAAATTGTAGCTGACCTGCGCAGTATCGAAGACATGGGCATCAGCGACCCGGTGAAGCGCCGCGGTGTCGCCGACCGCGGTGATGCCGTAAAAGCGGGTCTTGCCTCGCTCGCGCAGACGCTCGAAGGCCGGCACGACCTCGCCGAGCACGATCTCAGGCGTCAGGTCAGCTTCTCGGCCGTCGAGCATGATGTGGTTGTGCAGTTGGAACAGATCGACATGGTCGAGCTGGAGCCGCTGCAGACTCGCCTCCAACGAGGCGGTCACGGCGGCCGCGATATTGCGGCGGTCGGCCGCTGGGATGCGCACCTTGGTGCCAAGGTATAGCTGGGGTTTCAGGCTTTTCAGCACGCGGCCGAGATTACGCTCGGACTCGCCGTTGCCGTACATCGCGGCGGTATCGAAGTAATTGATCCCGAGTTCGAGAGCGCGCGCCACCGCCCGCTCCTGGTCAGCGGCGTTGCCCTTGACCATCAACCCGCCGACCGCGCCGCAGCCAAAGCCCAGAACCGAAACCTCAAGTCCGGTGCGTCCGAGCGTCCGTGTTTGCATGTGTCTTCTCCGTTGTTTCGAGCGCCTCCGAGCCTCTAGAGTTTCAGATCGATTTTTCGAGCTCGCGCAGGATGGTGTCGCCCATCACCTGGGTCGAGACGCGGGTTGTATTGGGCTGGACGATGTCGTTCGTGCGGACCCCGGCGGCGAGCGCACGGCGCACCGCGTTTTCGACGAGATCGGCCTCCTCGCCCAGGTCGAACGAATAGCGCAGCATCATCGCGAAGGAGAGTATGCAAGCCAGTGGGTTCGCCAAATCCTTGCCGGCGATGTCGGGAGCGCTGCCGTGGACGGGTTCGTAAAGCGCCTTACGCCGCCCCGCCGTGTCCGCCGCGCCGAGCGAGGCCGAGGGCAGCATGCCGAGCGAGCCGGTCAGCATCGCTGCGCAATCCGAGAGGATGTCGCCGAACAGATTGCTGGTGACGATCACGTCGAATTGCTTCGGGTTGCGCACCAGTTGCATCGCGCAATTATCGGCGTACATGAACGACAGCTCTATCCCCGAATATTCGGTGTCGCGCACCTGCTGTGCCACCTCGCGCCACAGCCCGCCCGATTCCATGACGTTGGCCTTATCGACCTCGCAGACCCGGCCTTGGCGCTTTGTCGCCAGTTCGCAAGCGACACGGACGACGCGCTCAATTTCGACTTCGGAATAAACTTCCGTGTTGATGCCGCGCCGGCTGCCGTCAGGCAGGGTCTCGACTCCGCGCGGATCGCCGAAATAGATACCGCCGGTCAACTCGCGAACGATCATCAGATCGAGATCGGCCACTAGCTCTCGTTTCAGACTCGAAGCGTCGGCGAGTGCATCGAACACCACCGCCGGGCGCAGATTGGCGAACAGATCCATCTCCTTGCGCAGCCGCAGCAACCCGCGCTCCGGGCGCAGCTCGAACGGCAGGTTCTCCCATTTCGGGCCGCCGACCGAGCCGAACAGCACGGCATCGCTGGCCAACGCTTGAGCTAACGTCGCATCGGTAAGCGGTGCGCCGTCGGCATCATAGGCAGCGCCACCGACCAATCCCTCGGCGATCTCGAAGCTGGCGATTTGGCGGCGATCGAAAAAATCGACGACACGCAGCACCTGGCGCATGATCTCCGGGCCGATGCCGTCGCCCGGCAGCACCAGAACTTTGCGAGTGGACCGCATGCTCAGGCTCCGGCGTGGGTCAAACCCCATTTCCAAGGCTCAACCAGCCGACTCTTTTCTTCAAAAGTGTCGATTGCCTTGGCCTTCTGTTGGGTGAGCCCGATGTCGTCAAGCCCGTTCAGGAGGCAATCCTTGCGAAACGGATCGAGCTCGAAACGCACCTCCTCGCCGTCGGGACGGGTAATCGTCTGCACTTCAAGGTCGATCGTCATCACCGCGTTGGCGCCTTTCCCCGCGTCGTCCATTAGCTCGTCGCAGATCTCCTTGGGCAGAGCGATCGGCAGGATGCCGTTCTTAAAGCAGTTGTTGTAGAAGATGTCGGCAAAGCTCGGGGCGATGACGCAACGGATGCCGAAATCGAGCAATGCCCAGGGCGCGTGCTCGCGGCTCGAGCCGCAGCCGAAATTCTCGGCGCCGATCAGGATCTGCGCCTTACGGTAGGGCGCCTGATTGAGCACGAAATCAGGATTCTCCGACCCGTCCGGGCGGAAGCGGATCTCCTGAAACAGCCATTGCGACAACCCGGTTCGCTTGATCGTTTTCAGGTAGATCGCCGGGAAGATCTTGTCGGTGTCGAGATTGACGATCGGCAGCGGCGCCGCGACGCCGGTGAGTTCGGTGAATTTTTCCATGGATGCCTCCAGGTTTTCTCAGGCGCCCGCTTATCCGTGTCGCAGAAGCACGCCAAGGATAGCGATAGTCGCGGCCGCATTCACTCCCACCGCCCATAGCAACACGGTGATCTTGCCCTCGATTGCGGTAATCTTGCCGTCCATGTGCGCAATGCTGCTTTCCAATGATCCGAACCGCCCCTCGAACGCGGCAAGTTCTTCGGCCGCGGCTTGCGCCTGATCCTCATCAACCCCCGCGGCTTTGAAAGCTGCGTAAGTCTTAGCCAGCATCAGCGCCACCGGGATCACTCTGCTTTAACGGGTCTGAGGCGATGCTGGGTCGTCATCGCGCGTGCCGGACACCGCCCACAGGTCCAGCGGGAGCAAGCGCTCAGCCTCGCGCAGAAAGCATTCTCGAACCTCGAGGGCAGAGAACCGGAACGTCACAGAATGGCCATTGCGCCGCCAATAGGCATCAGTCGTCCCTCCCCAGGCAATTCGCTTGTTTCCGCTCTTCTGGCTGAAATCGGCGAGCGCTCGCAAACAGCCCACGACGGCAAGATCATCGGTACGCGTGGTGACGCTGAACCTGTAATCCGAGTGCTCAAGCGTCGGCATCCTCGGCTCGATGGATCGTGCCGCCGGTCAGCCGAGCTGTCGCACGTCGGCGAGGTGGCCGGTGACGGCGGCGGCGGCGGCCATCGCCGGGCCCATTAGATGGGTCTTGGCGTTCTTGCCCTGGCGGCCCTCGAAATTGCGGTTCGACGTCGAGGCCACCCGCTCGCCGTTCATTGCCTTGTCGTCGTTCATCGACATGCACATCGAGCAGCCGGCCTCGCGCCACTGGAACCCGGCTTCGAGGAAGACGCGGTCGAGCCCTTCCTCTTCGGCCTGGTGCTTGACATGGCCCGAACCTGGGACGACCAGCGCGACAACGCCGTCGGCAACCTTCCGGCCCTTGGCGATCGCGGCCGCGGCGCGCAGATCCTCGATGCGGCTGTTGGTGCACGAGCCGATGAACACCCGCTGCACCGGCACGTCGGTTAGCAAGGTGTTCGGCTTCAGTTGCATATATTCCAGCGCGCGTTCGATCGCCGCCCGCTTCAACGGGTCGCCGATCTGCGCCGGATCGGGCACCCGGCCGGTGACCGGCGCGGCCTGTTCAGGGTTTGTGCCCCATGTGACGTACGGGGCGATATCGGCGGCGGCGAGATGGGCTTCCTTGTCGAATTTCGCGCCGGAGTCCGAGGGCAGGGTGCGCCAATAGGCAACCGCCTGCTCCCAGGCGGCGCCCTTCGGCGCATAGGGCCGGCCCATGACATAGGCGATGGTCTTCTCGTCGGGGGCGACGAGCCCGGCCCGCGCGCCGGCTTCGATCGACATGTTGCAGACGGTCATCCGCCCTTCCATCGACATGTCGCGGAAGGTGCTGCCGGCATATTCAAAGACGTGCCCGGTACCGCCGGCGGTGCCGATCTTGGCAATGATCGCCAGGATCACGTCCTTTGGGCTGACCCCGGCGCCGAGCGAGCCCTCGACGTTGATCAGCATGTTCTTGGCCGGAGCCTGGATCAACGTTTGGGTGGCGAGCACGTGCTCGACCTCCGATGTGCCGATGCCGAAGGCGAGCGCGCCCATCGCGCCATGCGTCGCGGTGTGACTGTCGCCGCAGACGATGGTCATGCCCGGCTGGCTTAGGCCCTGCTCCGGGCCGATGATATGGACAATGCCTTGGTCGATGCTGGTGATCGGGAAATACGGAACCCCGAATTCCTTGACGTTCCGTTCGAGCGTGTCGACCTGGAGCTTCGACTCGGGTTCGTGGATCCCGGCGGCGCCGGCGGCCCGGTTGGTCGTCGGGATGTTGTGGTCGGCGACCGCCATTGTCGCGTCGGGGCGGCGAACCTTGCGTCCGGCGAGCTTCAGCCCTTCGAAGGCCTGTGGGCTCGTCACCTCATGAACCAGATGGAGGTCGATATAGATCAGGCAGGTGCCGTCGTCCTGCCGGTCGACGACGTGGCTTTCCCAGATTTTGTCAAAAAGCGTGCGCGGCGCGGCCATAGTTTCCATCCCTTCGATCGATTATGCGTCGCCGCTATTGGATTTCGCCGGCGGCGGTGCGGTTTCGGGGCGCACGCTGTCGCGGCCGCGCTCGACAATACGCGCGGCTTTACCGGTAAGACCGCGCAAATAATAGAGCTTCGCCCGCCGCACGACCCCGCGGCGGACCACTTCGATCGCGGTAATCCGCGGCGAGTACAGCGGAAAGATGCGCTCGACCCCTTCGCCGTAGGAGATCTTTCGCAAAGTGAAGTTCGAGTTCACCCCGGCGTTTTTGCGCCCGATGCACACGCCTTCGAAGGCTTGGATGCGCTCGCGCTCGCCCTCGACGACGCGCAGGCTGACGCGTACGGTATCCCCCGGCTCGAATTTCGGCACAGGTCGGGCGGCGGCGAGTTTCTCGACCTGCTCGCGCTCCAATTTCTGCAGAAGATTCATAACTCGACCTCTCGATCCGTTCTGGCTTCGCGCCCCGCGGCATGGCCAGACGCAGCCACATAGCGTTCCCACAAATCACTGCGCCGTTCACGGGTCAGCCGCTCGGCTTCTCCCCGCCGCCAGTCGCGGATGCGACGATGGTCACCCGATACCAGCACCGGAGGCACCGCGCGTCCCTGCCACATCTGCGGCCGCGTGTATTGCGGATATTCGAGCAGACCGTCGGCGAAGCTCTCCTCGGCCAATGCGTCAGCAGCGCCCACCACTCCAGGGAGGAGGCGCACGCAGGCATCTATGACCGCGATTGCTGCCGGCTCACCGCCGGACAACACGAAATCACCGAGGCTCAACTCCTCGATCGCGCGGGCCTCGAGAAGACGCTCGTCGACCCCCTCGAAACGGCCGCAAATCAGGGTGATCCCGGTCATTACCGCTAGCGCCGCGACCCGTTGCTGATCGAGCCGGCGACCGCGCGGCGACAACAGGATCGCGGGCCCGACTCCGCTGGAGCCCACAATCGCGGCGTCTAAAACATCCGGCCGCATGACCATTCCCGGCCCGCCGCCAAACGGCGCGTCGTCGACAGAACGATGCTTATCGCGCGCAAACTCGCGTATGTCCACCGTTTCAAGCCGCCACAGTCCCGCGTTAAGTGCCTTCCCAGCAAGCGAATAAGCCAGCGGGCCGGGCAGCATCTCCGGGAAGATCGTCAATACCGTCGCCCGCCAGGTCATGCGTGTTCCCTCAGGGCGGGGCCATCGGTCGCCCCACTATCGGAGAGCAGACCGGGCGGCGGCTCGATGACCAACCGACCTGCCTCGATTTCGACGACCGGCACGACCGCGCGGGTGAAGGGCACCATCGCTGCCGGCGCAGTCGGGCGCTCGATTTCGAGGGTGTCACCGGCGCCAAAATCGTGGACCGCGCGCACTCTTCCAACCGGCGTCCCGTCGCTGAGCACCACTTCAAGCCCGATCAGATCGGCGTGATAATATTCTTCCGGATCGGGCTGCGGCAGGGCCGAACGCGGCAAATAGAGGCGCAAGCCACGTAGAGCCTCCGCGCGGCTTCGATCCTCGACCCCTGTCAGGCGTGCGATCAGCACGCCCTTTGCCGTGCCGATAACGTGCATTTCCAGACGCTGTCGACCGGTTTCGTCGCTAAGCGGCCCATAAGCAGCGATGTTCTCCGGGCAGGCGGTAAAGCTCTTAATCCGCACCGCCCCCTTGACCCCGTGTGGGCCGGTAACGACCCCCACGCAGACCTGCTTTGTCGCCACCGTCATGGTTTTGCCCGAAGAGTGGCTTGACAGGCTCGGCTCTCAGCCGCGGCCGGCGGCGGATGCAGCCGCTTCGGCGGCAGCCTTCATCCGTTCTTGGGCCTTGGCCTTTGGCGCCGACTTGATCGGAGTCTCGCGCATTGCCGGCTTGTCGATCAGGCCGGCATCGCCCAAAAAGCGCGCGACCCGGTCGGTTGGCAATGCGCCGACCCCGAGCCAATGCCGGATCCGCTCCGGCTTCAGAGTGACCCGGTCGGCATGAGAGCGATCGAGCATCGGGTTGTAGGTCCCGACCCGTTCGATAAAGCGGCCGTCGCGCGGACTGCGCGCGTCGGCGATGACGATGCTGTAATAGGGCCTCTTTTTTGCGCCCCCGCGTGCGAGGCGGATCTTCAGCGACATCCTGTTACCCCTGTATCAATGGCGAAAGCCGGCGCCAGGCATCAGTCCGGCGAGGCCATGGCGCGCGACGCCCTTGGGACCGAGCTTCTTCATCTTTTTCATCATGTCGGCCATGTCCTGGTACTGTTTGAGGAGCCGATTGATCTCCTGGACCGAGGTTCCCGAGCCGCCGGCGATGCGCCGTCTGCGCGAGCCGTTCAACAGCTTGGGGTTGCGGCGCTCGCTCTTGGTCATAGACGAAATTATCGCTTCCTGGCGCTTGACGATCCCCTCATCGACATTTGCCTCGCCAAGTTGTTTCTTCAGCTTGCCGATCCCAGGTAGCATTGACAGCATTCCGCCCATCCCGCCCATCCGCCGGATCTGACGCAGCTGGCCGGCGAGGTCGTCGAGGTCGAAATTGCCCTTCGCCATCTTGGCGGCGAGTTTTTCAGCTTCGTCTTGGTCGACCGTTTCGGCTGCCTTCTCGACCAGGCTGACGACATCCCCCATACCAAGGATACGCCCGGCGATCCGTTCAGGATGGAACGGTTCGAGCGCGGCAATCCGCTCGCCGGTGCCGATGAACACAATCGGCTTGCCGGTGATGGCGCGCATCGACAAAGCGGCCCCGCCGCGGGCATCGCCATCGACACGGGTCAGGACGATTCCTGTGATGCCGGCGCGCTCGCCAAAAGCTTTGGCGAGGTTCACCGCGTCCTGCCCGGTCATTGCATCGGCAACAAGCAATGTCTGGTGCGGTGCCGCCACTTCGCGCACCGCCGCCACTTCAAGCATCAGCTCTTCGTTGACATGGAGCCGCCCGGCGGTGTCGAGGATTACAATATCGTATCCTTGCGTCCTCCCGGTCTCGATTGCCCGCCGTGTGATCGCCACCGGCTTCTCCCCGGGCACGACCGGCAGGCTGGCGACGCCGATCTGGCGGCCGAGCACGGCGAGTTGTTCCTGCGCCGCCGGGCGCTGCACGTCGAGTGACGCGAGCAGCACCTTTTTGCGGTCGCGCTGCTTCAGCCGGTTGGCGATCTTTCCTGCAGTGGTGGTCTTGCCCGAGCCCTGCAACCCGACCAACATGATCCCGACCGGCGACGGGGCATTGAGATCGAGCCCATCGATTTCGGCGGCGTCCCGACCGCCGCCCAGCACCTCGACCAAGTGGTCGTGGACGATCTTGACCACCATTTGCGCCGGCGTCACCGAGCGCAGCACTTCTTGACCCAGCGCCTTTTCGCGCACTGCGGCCACAAAATCCCGGACCACCGGCAGCGCTACGTCGGCTTCGAGCAATGCGACGCGGATCTCCCTCAGAGCGGCGCCGACATCGTCCTCGCTCAGCGCACCGTGTCGGCGCAACCGGTCAAAAACGTCGCCGAGGCGATCGGTCAGACTGTCGAACATACAATATCTCGCAACATCGTCCCGGAGACGCAGAACGCCAGTGCGCGACACTCGC
>CAVTFD010000008.1:0-11547 GCA_963733945.1 uncultured Alphaproteobacteria bacterium
TTCGCCAGGTGCTGCTGCTCGATCCCGAAATTGATTGGATCGAGAATTTTCGGCACTTGGAGGCGGGCGGCGAGGAAGCAGTGGCGGGCCGCCGGCCAGCGCCCCGGCTGCTGGCGCCAATGGCGCGCATGCTGGGTGCGCGCCAGGTCGGGCGGGTCAGCCTGTCGACGAGTTCTTTGCAGACCCTGCTTGACGGTATCGGGTCGCGCCTCAACGAGACCCGCGAGACCTCGCGCTATCTGATCGGCGTCCTGATTTTTCTCGGCCTTCTCGGTACTTTTTACGGGCTTCTGGAGACGGTGCGGTCGGTTGGCGGGGTGATCGGCGGATTGAACGTCGGCGGCAACGATCTCGCCGGTGCCTTCGCCAACCTCAAATCGGGGCTGGAATCGCCGCTGGCCGGGATGAGCACCGCGTTCAGTTCGTCGCTGTTCGGGCTCGCCGGCAGTCTCGTGCTCGGTTTTCTCGACCTCCAAGCGGGTCAGGCCCAAAACCGCTTTTACAATGATCTGGAAGAGTGGCTGTCGACTTACACGCGCTTGTCGGGCGGTGGTCTGGGCGATGGCGGAGACGCCGCGGTCCCGGTCTATATCCAGGCGCTGCTCGAACAAACTGCTGACAGCTTGGAAAATCTGCAGCGCATCCTCGCCCGGGGCGAAGAAAGCCGCATAGGGGCCAATTCCACCCTAACTGCGCTGACCGATCGTCTCGGCCTCCTCGGCGACCAGATGAAAGCAGGCCAGATGCTGATGCTGCGGCTCGCCGAGAACCAACTGGAGCTGAAACCGGCGTTGGCCCGTCTCGGGGATATCGCGGAAGGCGCGGTCGGGCACGACGACGCGCTGCGCAGCCATCTGCGCAACATCGAGGCATATACTGCGCGACTGATCGAGGATTTGGCGCAGGGCCGGGCGCAAAGCGTGCAGGAATTGCGCGGCGAAATCCGCATCCTCGCCCGCACCATCGCCGCGCTGGCCGAAGAAGGCCGGCGCTGAGCGCGGACGGGCTGCTGAGCCATGCCGATCGCCCGAAGAAATCCCCGCCGATCGAGCATCGACATTTGGCCCGGCTTCGTCGACGCCCTGGCGCAGCTGTTGATGGTGATCATCTTCATTCTGTTGGTGTTCACCGCTGGGCAATTCTATCTCTCGGCGGCATTGTCGGGGCGCGACCAAGCCCTGCACAAATTGCAGCAACAGATCGACCAGCTCGCTGATCTGTTGTCCCTCGAGCGGCACAGCAACGCGGACCTCCGTCTTGGTGCGACCCAGCTGACCGCTCAGCTGAAGAGCGCCCAGGCCGAGCGCGACCGGCTGACCGCGCGGGTTGCAGAACTCTCCGCCAAGGCCAAGGAGGCGGCGACCCAAACCGAGCAGGCGACGGGCCAGCTTGCGGCAGAAAAGCAGATCAGTGCCGACGCCCTCACTCAGGTCGACCGGCTGAACGCGCAGATCGCAGCCTTACGCCAGCAGCTTTCGGCCATTGCGGCGGCGCTCGACATTTCGGAATCCAAGGTCAAAACGCAGCAGGTCCAGATCGCCGATCTCGGCCAGAAGCTCAACATCGCGCTGGCCGCGAAGGTCGAAGAGCTGGCCCGTTACCGCTCCGAGTTCTTCGGCCGGTTGCACGAAATTCTGGGGAACCGGCCGGATATCCGGGTCGCCGGCGACCGCTTTGTGTTTCAGTCCGAGGTTCTGTTTGCGCCAGGCAGCGCCGATCTGAGCGACGCCGCCAAAAAGGAACTCGACCCGGTCATCGCAGCGCTTAAACAGATCGCCGCTGAGATCCCGTCCGACATCAAATGGATCCTGCTGGTCAACGGCCATACCGACCATCGTCCGATCGACACCCCGCAGTTTCCCTCGAATTGGGAACTGTCGACGGCGCGCGCGCTGTCGGTGGTGCGCTATGCCATCAGTCAGGGCATCCCCGCGGACCGGCTCGCCGCGGCGGGTTTCGCCGACACCCAGCCGATCGATCCGGGGGACACTGCCGACGCCTTAAGACGCAACCGGCGCATTGAGCTGAAGCTGACGGAACGCTGACGCATCAGCGGCCGGGCGGGGTGCTCATTCTAGGGCGATCTGCGGTCCGGCGGCGCCGCTAAGCAGGCGCTTCAGATGGAATCCAACCAGATGATCCTCGCTGCGCAGGCCGAGCAGAGCGGCGAAAGCCGGCATGGCCCCCGAATCGCCGGCTTCAAGCTTCGTGAAAGCGTCCAGATAGGCGTGGGTTGCCGGATCGTCAAAGGCCTCGGCCGAGAGCGGCTCGAACGCTCGCAACGGTTCCTTGCGTCCGCGCAGCAGCAGATCGCCGACCGGCCTTCCCTTGAATCCCGCGACGCGGCTCGCCACGCTCTCGCCGACGCAAATACGGGTGCCTAGCTGCTTGTTGGCAGCTTCGAGACGCGCCGAGGTGTTCACCGTATCGCCATAGGCAGTGTAATCGAAATAACGCCCGCCGCCGAAATTGCCAACGATCGCCGGGCCGGCAGCAAGGCCGAGACGGGTCGCGCCGAGCATCGTTCCGCGTTGCTGCCAGCGTTCGCGAAAGGCCTGCGCGCACATATCCAGTTCAAGGGCGCAGGCGACCGCGCGCTCGGCATGATCGGGCTGATCGGATGGCGCCCCAAACAGCACATGCATGGCGTCGCCGACGAGCTTCACCACGGTCCCGCCATGAGCGAAGACGATGTCGGTCATCGCGCCGAGATAATCGTTCAACAGCGGGGCGATGATATCCGGATCGAGGGTCTCGACCAGTGAGGTGAATTCGGCGATGTCGGTAAACAGCGAGGTGATCTCGCGCCGTTGCCCGCCCAAATCGACGGCGTCGGGATCGCTCGCCAGCCGCTCCGCTAAATTGGGTGAGAAATAACGCGACAGCAGCGCATGCGCGCGCTCCGCCGTGGCCTGCCGCCGCCGCGCCTCGCGCAGCCGCTCGATATGCGCGAGCGTCTTTTTGATGGTGGCTTCGAGGTCGGCGAAATCGATCGGCTTGGTCACGAAATCGAAGGCCCCGCGATTCATCGCGGTGCGGATATTGGCCATGTCGCCGTAGGCCGAGACGATTACGGTAGAGAGCTGGTCGTCAGCCTCCTGAATTTTTTGCAGCAGGGTCAGACCGTCCATTCGAGGCATGTTGATATCGCTGACCACCATGTCGACAGCGGTACCGTTGGCCAGCATTTCGAGCGCCTCGACCCCGTCGCGGGCAAAGCGAAAATCGAACTCGCCGGCGCGGATCTGGCGGCGAAACCTCTGCTCGACGAGCGCTTCCAGATCCGGCTCGTCGTCGACCACGAGGATCGTCGCGGTCATGCCACCCCTCCCCTGCCGGCGCCGGCGACGGGCATCATCGCCCGCGGCAACGTCACGATGAACTCGGTAAACACGCCCGGCTCGGTCTCGACCTCAAAGGTCCCGCCATGCTGCTTGACAACGATGTCGAAGCTCAGCGACAGGCCGAGGCCCGTCCCCTCGCCCGCTGGCTTGGTGGTGAAGAACGGGTCAAAGATTTTCGCTCTGACCTCACTGGGAATCCCGGTGCCGTTGTCGCGCACGCGAATCTCGACCCAGTCGGAAAGAGAGCGTGTGCATACCGAAAGCGTCGGCTCAAACCCAGGCTCTCGACCACTGCGCTGGCGTTCGCGCGCGGCATAGAAGCCGTTCCCGAAAAGGTTCAGAAGAACCCGTGTGATTTCTTGCGGATAGAGGTCGATCTCACCGATCGTAGGGTCGAGATCCTTGCGTAGGGTGATGTTGAAGTCCGGATGTTCGGCGCGGGCGCCGTGATAGGCGAGGTTCAGGCTTTCGTCGACGAGGGCATTGAGATTGGCCGCGCGCCGCTCGCCGACGCCGGCGCGCGAGTGCAGCAGCATATTTTTCACGATGCTGTCGGCCCGCTTCCCGTGCTCGACGATCTTGGTGAGGTTGCCGTTCAGCATCTGGGTCAGGTCGTCGATTTCGGCGCGGGCCGCGTCGGGCAGAGATACGTTCTGGGCCACGAGCACGCCGCGCAGCTCCTCGGTCAATTCCGCCGACAGTTCGGCAAAATTGTTGACAAAATTGAGCGGATTTTTGATTTCGTGGGCGATGCCCGCAGTCAGCTGTCCGAGTGAGGCCAGCTTTTGGGTTTCGACCAACCGGTCCTGCGCCTTCTGCAGGTTTGCGAGTGCTTGTTCCGCGGCGAGGCGGGCATCCCTGGCTTCATGTTCGCGCGCCTGCAACTCTTCGGTCCGCGCCTCGACCTTAGCCTCCAGAGTATCGTGTGATTCCTGTACTTTGGCCGCCATCTGATTGAACCGGTCCGCCAAGGTCTCGATCTCGTCGCCGGTACGGATCTCGATCCGCTCGCCGCGTTCGCCCGATCCCAGCCGATCCGCACCCGATTGCAGACGCCGGATCGGCACCACCATGCGCCGGGCGAGCACCGTGCCGGCGCCGGCCGCGAGCAGCAGGCCAAGCGCCAGCAGCGCTGCCATGCGGTACAGCGAGGCATAGACCGGCGCCAGAGCTTCGCTCAAGGGCAGTTCGACGAAGACGATCCAACCGAGCCGGGGTACCGGCGCCCACGTGGTCAGCACCGGGGTGCCAGCCGGCCCGACCGCGGTATGGGCGCCGCTCGCCGCGGCTTCCCGGCGAAGACTGGCCCTCGCCGCTGCTACCTGCGGCAGGTGCGACAGATCGGTCTCGCGCAGCACGAGGCTCAGGTCGGGGTGTGCGATCAGCCGCCCGCGCGAATCGACGACATAGGCATATCCGGTCCGCCCCACCTGCAGCGCCGTGATCAAATCCCAGATAAATTTCAGATTAACTTCGGCAACGGTCACACCAGCGTGATGCCCGGCATGTGCGACAGCTATCGTCATGTAGGGCTCGGACATATTTCGAAAATAGACCGGGCTGAACCAGACGCCTTTGGCCTCCGCCTCGGCGAAGCGCGGCGCGGCGGCATCGTTGGCGCCGCTCGCCACGACATCGGGAGCGATGCGCGAGAGCTTGAGTTGTTCCTTGCCCGAGCCGTCGATCTCGGTCAGTTCGGTGATCGCAGGCACCTCGCGCATCAGGCGGATAAAGTCATAGCGGCGCTGCTCGAGCGATAGGGCGTCCCATTGCGGCGGGGTGGTCCAGCCGATCTGCTGCTCAATCTCGGACACAAACTCGTCGATGCGTTGGGCGGCGTCCTGGGTCTTCTCCTGCTCGATCTGCGCCGCGGCGTTTTCGGCTTCTCGGTAGCCGAGCCACATGTTGACCAAGCCGTTGACGACCAGAACGAAGCTGACAAGCCCGACAAAGGCGAGCGCGAGCTTGGGCGCGAGCCCCATCCGCAGATGCCGGCGGACGGGTTGGCTCACGGCCTCGGTCACCTCGAAAGCGACACCGTCACCGGCGAGCACGATAAGGCGGCTCCCCTGTCATTCGATCACATCGTCGGCGCGGGCGAGCAAGGATGGCGGGATGGTCAGCCCGATCGCCCTGGCGGTCCCGAGATTGATCGCCAGCACAAACCGGCTCGGCTCTTCGAGGGGCAATTGGGCCGGGTCGGCGCCTTTGAGGATGCGCGCGGCGAGTCCGGCGGCGCGATCGTACATCTCGCTCACATCCGGACCGTACGACATCAGGCCGCCTTCTCGCACCAGGAAGTCATATTCATAGATCGCCGGCAACTTATGCTGAGCCGCGAAATCGAACACCCGCTTGCGGTTCAAGGTCGTCAGCACGTCGCTGACCATCAGGATCGCGTCCGGCGGCCGGTTCATCATCGCCGCAAATGCCGTGTCGAACCCGTTGGGCGCACGCACCCCGAGCAATTCGACATCGATGCCGAGGCTGCGTGCCTGCGCCTCCGCCGCCTTGTAGCGCAACGACATGCCGAGGTCCTCGGCGTTCCACAGCATCGCCACGCGGTGCACACTCGGCACCGCCTCCTTCAGCAACGCCAGGCGCTTGGCGGACAGGTCGGCGGCGATCTCGGACAGCCCGGTGACGTGGCCGCCGGGCCGGGCAAAGCTGGCGGCGAGGCCATCCTCGACCGGGTCGCCCGCCTGCACCACGACGACCGGCAAGGTCGAATGCTCTTTGGCGGCGAGCGCGGCCGGGTAGCCGCTGGTCACGATCACCGCGACCTTACTTGCGACCAATTCGTCCACCAGCTGGGGCAGACGGTCGAGCTGTCCGTGCGCCGCGCGCCGCTCGAGCGCGAGGTTTTTGCCAAGAACAAACCCCTGCCGGGCAAAGCCGCGAATGAGCCCCGCGCCAAACGGGCTCTGGTCGGTTGGTTCGGCCCCGACCGAAAGCACCCCAACGTGATAGACTTGCGGCGACGTTTGGGCGCCTGCTCCCCCCGTCGCGACGGCAGAGGCGAAAACCAGTCCAGCGGCAAGTCCGAACAATTTCACTAAATAACTCCGACGCAACCGATGGGCTGACGATACGACCCGGCGCCGTCTCGACCAAGCGGCGCGTTGGACAGGATGGCGTGATCCGAAACATCGATGCCCGCATTACTCGCGGCGTCTCATTCGATGATCTCGTCCGCACGCGCGAGTATGGATGGCGGCACCGCGAGGCCGAGCACCTTGGCGGTCTTGAGATTGATGACCAGCTCGAACCTGGTGGGCTGCTGAACCGGCAGATCGGCCGGTTTGGCGCCCTTGAGAATTTTTCCGACGTAAATGCCGGCCTGACGATAGACAGCGGTGAGGCTCGTTCCATAGCTGATCAGGCCGCCGGCGGCGACGTATTCGCCCCAGTCATACATGGTCGGAACGGCATAACGGGCCGCCAGCGTCACGAACTGCTCGCGCCGGATGAGAAAGAACGGGTCGCCGACGAGGAGCGCGCCGGCCTGCAGCTGGACGAGGGAGGTGAAAGCGGCATCGATCTCGCTTTCGGTGCCGGCCTTTAGGATATGGAGCTGCCGCCCCTTCGTGCGCGCCGCTTCCTGCACGTCTCGGATCTTGCGCCCGGCACTCGCACTGTTCGGGTTGACCAGCAGGGCGATCATTCCGGCCTGGGGTACCAGATCGGAAAGTAGCTCGATCCGCTTGGCCCACAGCTCGGCGCCGAGTAGGCCCACGCCCGTGAGGTTGCCGCCCGGCCGGGCGAGGCTGGCGACCAGGCCGCGCCGGACCGGGTCGCCACCGACGATGAAGACGACCGGGATCGTCGTCGTCGCACTCTTCGCCGCTAATGCGGAATCGTCGCCTCCACTTGTCGCGATTACATCGACTTTGCGGCCAACGAGATCTGCGGCCAATGCCGACAGCCGATCAAAGCGGCCCTCCGCCCAGCGGTACTCGATCGCCACGTTTTGTCCCTCGACATAGCCGGTCTGGTTCAGTCCCTGGCGGAATGCGGCCGCATTCGGTGCATACGGGCCGGGCGCCCCGCCGCTGAGATAGCCGATCACCGGCATCGCCTTCTGCTGCGCGCGGAGGGCGCCCGCCGCGGTCATCGCGCCGCCGAGCAGCAGGACCAACTCGCGGCGTCTCATTCGATAACCCCGTCGGCGCGCCCCCTCCCTAACCCTCCCCCGGTTGCGGGGGAGGGAGGGGTGCGGGTAGACCGCCGTGTATCCCTCATTCGATGACTTCGTCAGCTCCTGCGAGGATCGAGGGCGGGATCGTCAGGCCGAGCGCCTTCGCCGTCTTGAGGTTGATCACCAGTTCGAATTTAGTCGGCGCCACCACCGGCAAATCGGCTGGCTTCGCCCCATTCAGGATCTGGCCGGTATACCGGCCGACTTGGTGCTGGGCCCAGCCGGCGCTCGGCCCATAGCTGATCAGCCCGCCGGCTAAGACCGCTTCGCGCCATTCGTACATCGCGGGGATCGCATACCGCTCCGTCAAGGCGATGAGCCGCTCCCGCCGGCTGTTAAGGAACGGATCGGCGTCGGGCAGTAGGGCGCCGACATGCTGCCGGGCGAGGCTGGCAACAGCGGGGTCGAAGTCGGAATCGGCGGAGGCGTTCGCGAAAGCGAGTTTGACACCGAGCGCCAGCGCGGCATTCTCGATCGTTCTGCGGTCGGGATCATACATGCCGAAGGCCGGATTCATCAGAACCCCGATGCTCGCGCCGGGGGCGATCTCGGCCATGATCTGCAGCCGTTTTGGCAATAAACCCTCGGTGGTGAGCGCCACCCCGGTCAAATTGCCCTCGGGACGGTTGAAGTGCTTGACAAGGGGGCCCGCGTTGTTCGAAACGATCGGGATCGTCGCGGTCGCTGCGAGCGCGGCCTTCGCCGGGTCCGGTCCATTGCCGGCTGAAATAACCTCGACATTCTCACGAACGAGGTCGGCCGCCAAGGTGGGCAGGCGAGCGGGATCGCCGTCCGCCCAGCGGTAATCGATCACCAGATTGCGGCCTTCGACATAGCCGGTTTCATTGAGCCCCCGACGATAATCAGCGAGATCCCTTGGCAATGTGAGGCTCAAAAAACCGATTTGGCGTTGCCTCTCGGCCCGCCCGGTTCCCGGCAGCCCTGCGACGGCTCCGCCAATCAATAGAAACAGGTCGCGTCGCCTCATTCGATGACCTCGTCGAAACGGGCGGGGAGCAACGATACGCTTTTCTTCTTCGACGCACCAACCGTCTGGCTAACGCGATAAGTGCGAGGTTCCCTCGATACTCGCTGAATGGTTTCGGATGGCAAGGTCGTGCTGTCGTCCGAAGCTATCCGGATGCTGGCGATCGCTTTAGGATCATGGGCTGTAGGAGCGAGCCAGCCGCCGGAGCCGGACCATGACTGCATCACCTTATGTTCTGGCGATCGACCAGGGGACGACGAGCACGCGGGCTATGCTGTTCGACGCACAAGGCCAGGTGCGCCAAACGGCGCAGATCGAGCTGACCCAATATTACCCGCAACCCGGCTGGGTCGAGCACGATCCCGAAGAGATCTGGCAAAGTGTGGTTTCGACTTGTCGTGAAACTGCCGCGGCCGCCGACGTCCCGATCGCCGCAATCGGCATCGCCAACCAGCGCGAGACGACGGTTTTGTGGGACCGCGCTACCGGTCGCCCGGTATACAACGCGATCGTCTGGCAGGACCGGCGAACCGCGGAACTGTGCGCGCACTGGCGCAGCGAGGGGCTGGCGGAAACCGTCGCACAGCGCACCGGCCTGGTCATCGATCCTTACTTCTCCGCTTCGAAGATCCGCTGGCTGCTCGACTCCGTGCCCGGCCTGCGCCGGCGCGCCGAGGCCGGCGAGATCGCCTTTGGCACGATCGACAGCTTTCTGTTGTGGCGGCTTTCGGATGGAGACAGCCACGCGACGGATGTAACCAATGCCGCGCGCACAATGCTGTTCGACATCCGCCGTTTCGCGTGGGACGAAGAGCTTCTCGACGCATTCCGGATTCCGCGCGCGATACTGCCCGAGGTGCTCGATACCGGCGCCGATTTCGGTACTGCCTCTCCCGAATTGTTCGCCGCTGCGATCCCGATCGCGGCGCTGGCCGGCGATCAGCAGGCGGCGCTGATTGGCCAGGGCTGCTTCAAACCCGGCATGATCAAGTCGACCTACGGCACCGGCGCCTTCGCGCTGCTCAACATCGGCAGCGAACCGGCTGCCTCGGCCCATAGGCTGCTGACGACGATCGCCTACCGGCTCGACGGCCGGACTGCCTATGCGCTCGAGGGCAGCATCTTCGTTGCCGGAGCGACGGTGCAATGGCTGCGCGATCGGCTTGGCCTGATTGCGACAGCAGCTGAGGCGACGACCCTCGCCGCGCGCGCCGACCAACGCCAGCGCCTCTATCTGGTGCCGGGCTTTACCGGGCTCGGCGCGCCCCACTGGGCGCCGCAGGCGCGGGCGGCACTGGTCGGCCTGACCGCGGAATGCGGGCCGGCAGAAATCGCTCGTGCCGCCCTCGAAGCGGTCGGCTACCAGACCCGCGACCTGATCGCGGCGATGGCGGCCGATTCCGGGATCGAAATCGAGACCTTGCGGGTCGACGGTGGTATGGCGGTGAGCGACTGGACCATGCAGTTTCTGGCCGACATCCTACCCGCCATCGTCGAGCGCCCAGCCGGGGTCGAGACCACCGCCTGGGGCGCGGCTTATGCCGCGGGGCTGGTGCGCGGGATCTATCCCGATCCCGAAACCATGGCCGCACATTGGCGGCCCGAGCGCCGCTTTCTGCCGCAGATGCTCGAAACCGAGCGCGAGGAGCGCTATGCCGGCTGGCAGCGAGCGGTCGCCGGCGTATTCGCCGCGGCGCCCTCTTCCAACAATGGAGAAAGCGATGACACGTGCTGACGAGTGGCCGAGCCTACCGTTCTCGGAATGGCGCGACACCTGCGGCACGCTTCATATGTGGACCCAGGTGATCGGCAAGATCCGGCTGGCGCAAGCGCCGCTGATCAATCACTGGTGGCAGGTCCCGCTCTATGTGACGAGCCGCGGGCTGACCACCTCGCCGATCCCCTACGGCGCGCGGACCTTCCAGATCGATTTCGATTTCATCGATCACCGCCTAGCGATCACGACCAGTGATGGCGCGACCGAAGGTTTCGCGTTGCGTCCCCGCACCGTCGCCGATTTCTACGGCGAGGTCATGCAGCGGCTGAAAGCGCTCGGCCTCGACATCCGGATTTGGACGACCCCGGTCGAGATCTCCGATCCCATACCTTTCGAGCAGGATCGGCAGCACGCCGCCTATGACCCCGAATACGCCAACCGCTTCTGGCGGGTCCTGGTGCAGACCGACCGGGTGTTTACCGCATTCCGCGCCCGCTTTATCGGCAAGGTGAGCCCGGTGCATTTCTTCTGGGGCAGCTTCGACCTGGCGGTGACGCGCTTTTCCGGCCGCCTTGCGCCGCTGCATCCGGGCGCGCCGAATGTCGCCGACCGGATCACCCGCGAGGCCTATTCGCACGAGGTCAGCAGCTGCGGCTTTTGGCCGGGCGGCGCCGGGCTGGAGCAGCCGATCTTTTATTCCTACGCCTATGCCGAGCCCGCAGGGTTCAAGGATACGCCGGTACGTCCGCAAGCCGCCCGATATTCCCGCGAGTTCGGCGAGTTCATTCTGCCTTACGACGAGGTCCGCCAGGCGGCAGCGCCGGACGAGACTTTGCTCGATTTCCTGCAAAGCACTTATGAGGCCGCGGCCAATTCGGCGCATTGGGACCGGGCCGCGCTGGAACGCCAGGCGCCAACAGCGTGAACCTGCTCTCGCCGCTCCCCGATGCGCGTGCCGCAGAAGCTGTCGATACCTTGTTGAGCCGGCCAGACGTCCGCATCGAACGCATCGTCTCGTTTGGCCAAGCGAATCCACTCGGCTTCTGGTACGACCAAGCCGAAGGGGAATGGGTAACGCTGCTGGCCGGGGCCGCCCGCGTGCGCTTCGCGGACGAGCCCGAGCCCCGTTTGCTCATTCCCGGCGATTGCCTTGACATCGCGCCGCACCGCCGCCACCGCGTCGACTGGACCGACTCGGCGACGCCGACTGTCTGGCTTGCAGTATTTTATAATTGAAGGGCAGTCGTTTACTTTACGGCAGCGCTTCGAATAGGGCGGGATGAAATGCGATTTCCGGCAG
>CAVTFD010000009.1:0-99436 GCA_963733945.1 uncultured Alphaproteobacteria bacterium
ATCGCCAAGGGCATCGTGTTCCTCGCCTCCGACGATGCCGGTTTCATGACCGGCGCCAGTGTCGTCGTCGATGGCGGCATCACCGCGCAGTAGTCGCCCGATCGCCAGCTCATGCTCCGCGCGGTCGCATTACTTCGTTAATTTAACCAATAATGCGGCAAAATTAACCGTCAATTTTGGCGCGGATTTCGACGTCTTCGCGTAGCTTGGTCAGCGACAGAGACAGTCGTGACGAACTAGGGGATTCGAAATCATGTCGCAGAGCGAATACGAGGCGGCGATTGCCGCATTCATCCGCAGCAAAGGGATCACCCGCTGTCCCACCGCCTGTGTCGTACGCACTCAAGGGACTGTCAGTGAATCGGACCGGAAGGCACTGCAGCGACGCGCCGCCGAGGTCGAAATCCAGCGCGTCCGCCGGCGCGGCCGCGATCCATTGGCGGCATTTCATCCGAACCCTTAATTCTTCAAGACGAACGCGCTCACTCCCGGCGAAACCGTTTGCCATGCCCGACAAGCTTCTCGGCCAGCAGATGGACGCCCTTGCTGTCGTCTTCGATAACTCGGCCGATCACCTTTGCCCGTCGGCGATGATGTTCTAGGATCGCCAGGATGGCGCCGACATCCTGGTCGGCCGCCAGCACGCAAAAGCCCACCCCCATATTGTAGACCGCGAACATCTCGGCGTCGGCGACCGCCCCGCGCTGCTGGATCAGCCGAAAGATCGGCGGCGCCGGCGGCAGATCGTTGATCTCGAACCCAACCCTGGCATCGACCCGCGGCAGGTTGAGCAACCCGTCGCCGGTAATATTGATCAACGCCTTCACTGCAGGGACGTGCTCGATGATGTCGAGCACCTCCGGCACATAGATCAGGGTCGGGCGCAACAGCTCTTCGCCGAGCGGGATGGCGAGTTCGGGGAAGACGTGGTCCACCGACAGCTTGCCTGGGTCAAAAAAGACGCGCCGGGCCAAGGTCATCCCGTTGCTGTGGATGCCATTGCTTTCGATGCCGATGATCGCGTCCCCGGGCACGAGATCGCGGCCGGTGATGATCCGGTCGAGCGGCACCAGCCCGACCGCCATGCCGACCAGATCGAAACCGCGCATCACATCCTTGAGCTGCGCGATCTCGCCTCCCGAAATCGAGATCCCGGCCTGCCGGGCGCCTTCGGCGAGCCCGATCGCGATCGCACCCAGCATATCGGCATCGGCCGCCTCTACCGCGATGTAATCGACCATCGATATCGGCCGCGCGCCGACGCAGATTACGTCGTTGACGTTCATCGCGACGCAATCGATGCCGATCGTGTCGTATTTCCTCAGCATGTCCGGCAACGATCGACTTCGAGCCGACCCCGTCGGTGCATATCGCCAATCCGACCCCGCCGATATCGATGACGTTGGCGAAATATCCGATGTCGAGCTTGACGGCGCCGACCCCTTCCGCCGCGGGCCAAGTCTGCCTGATGCTGTCGACGATCTTTTTGAGGCCGGATTCGGCGGCGGCGATATCGACGCCGGCCCCTCGGTAAAGGTTGTCTTGACCCCTCATCAGCGACCCCGGCAATGCGATCGATAGCCTCAGCCATGCTCGATTAGCCCTTTGCATCGCGCGCGCCTAGACCGATCATCGCCGGGCCACTGGAGGATCGCCCATGACCATCGCATCCGACACAATGCAACTGCGCCCGCTCGGCGAGGCGCTCGGCACCGAGGCGCTCGGCGTCGATCTGTCAAAGCTCGACGATGACACGTTTGCGTGGATCCGGCAGGCGTTTGCCGAGCACCCGGTGCTGGTGTTCCGCAACCAGCATTTGGACGCCGGCGATATCGCCGCGTTTGGCCGCCGCTTCGGCACCCCGCGCAAGCACGCCCTGATGAAATACCGGCATCCGGAATATCCGGAAGTGTCGTGGCTCACCAATGTCGAGGACGACGGAAAGGTCGACTGGTACGGCGTCAAGCGCGCCACCGACTGGCACACCGACTCGACCTATGAAGAAAAATTGCCGCTTCTGGCTATGCTGCACGCTCTTGAAGTGCCGGCGACAAAAGGCGGGACGATGTTCGCCGACATGCGCGCCGCTTACGACGCGCTCTCGCCTGAGATGAAGCAGCGGCTCGCCGGGCTGACTGGATTGCACGGCCGCAGCTCCGGGCCGGCCGGGGAACGGCTGTACGGCGACGACAAAGGGAAGACCGAGAAAGAATACGACGAACTGCCGCGCCCGGCTGTGGTGCCGCACCCGGTCACCGGCCGTCCGATCCTGTTCGTCAACCCGATGCACACCCACGGCTTCGACGGCATGGAACGCGAAGCGGCCTGGGAATTGATCGAGGAGTTGGCCGCGCACGCCACCCAGGAGCGCTTCACCTATTACCATTCCTGGCGGGTCGGCGATTTGCTGATCTGGGACGAGCGGGCGACGATGCATCGCGGCGCCGGCGATTACCACCCCGAGGAGCGCCGCATCATGCTGCGCACGATCGTCTACCCGAACTGACGCCGGAACCGCATCACCGGCGCGCGCGGCCGTAGTTCCGCGCGGCCCCTGTGCCTGTTATACTTGGCCGTGCGTGTGATAAAATCCTCGTCGCTTGAGAGCAGCGCTAGCCCGGCTTGCCGGCCGGCGCACAATCAACGGCGCCCGCCCTTTCAGTGGAGTAGACCATGAGCGGTCATCTGAGCCCTGAGCAGATCCATGCCAAACTCGGCCATCCGGTCATCGACGGCGACGGCCATTGGATCGAATACGCGCCGGTCTTCGCCGAGAAGATCCGCAAGGTGGTCGGCGACAAGGGCGCCAACGGGTTTCTCGCCTCGCAGCGGCGCATTGCCGATTCGCTGAGCCTCACGCTCGCCGAGCGCAAGCGGCGCGGCATCGCGATGGAGGGCAATTGGGGGCGGCAGTCGACCAACACCCGCGACCGCGCCACCGCGATGATGCCAAAGATGCTGTACGACCGGCTCGACGAGCTCGGCATCGATTTCGGCATCATCTACCCGACCGCCGGGCTCGGCATTCCGCGCATCCCCGATGACGAGACCCGGCATGCCGTGATCCGCGGCTTCAACATCGTCACGGCCGATTATTTCAAGGGCCTCGAAGACCGGCTGACCCCGGCCGCGGTCATTCCGGTGCACACGCCGGAGGAGGCCATCGCCGAGCTCGAATTCGTCACCAAACAGCTCGGGAGCAAGGTGTGCATGTTCGGCAGCGGGGTGCGCCGGGCATTGCCGGCCGCGGCTGGGAGCGATCCTGAAATCGCCTTCCATGCGCGGGGCTTCGACCAGCTCGGCATCGACAGCGACCATGATTACGACCCGCTCTGGCAGAAATGCCGCGAGCTCGGCGTCGCCCCGACCTTCCATACCGGCGGACGCAGCTATGGCATGCGCAACTCGCCAAGCAATTTCACCTTCAACCATATCGGCCATTTCGCCGATGCCGGCCACGCGGTCGCCAAGGCCTTGTTTCTGGGCGGCGTGACCCGCCGCTTCCCCGATGTGCGGTTCGCGTTTCTCGAAGGCGGGGTCGGCTGGGGCTGCCAGCTGTTCTGCGACCTGATCGAGCATTGGGAGCGTCGCGGCGCCAAGGGGCTCGCCTATATGGACCCGGCAAAGCTCAACCGGCCGTTATTGCGCCAACTCGTCGACAAATACGGCTATGCCGACATCGCCGCAGAATTGGACAGGCGCGACGGCTGGCCGATGAAGGAAGAGGACTCGCTGACCGGCGGCGTCCCGATGGACGACTATGTGGCGTGCAACATCACCCGCAAGGAAGACTGGGTCGATCTCTACGCCAAGCCGTATTATTTCGGCTGCGAGGCCGACGACCGGATGAACGCCGTCGCCTTCGGCAAGGGCATGCCGTTCGGCGCCCGGATCAACGCGATCTTCAGCTCGGATATCGGCCATTTCGATGTGCCGGACATGCTGCAGCCGGTCCCCGAAGCCTATGAGCTGGTCGAAGACGGGCTGATCACCCCGGCCGATTTCCGCGACTTCACATTCGCCAACGCGGTGCGCCTATGGGGCACGCAGAACCCCCGTTTCTTCGAAGGCACCCGCGTCGCCAAACAAGCCGCCGCAATCCTCGCCGAAGCCCACACCCCGACCCGCGCCGCCGCCGAATAACCCGGCACGCGCCTCAAACGCAGCGCCGTCTCCGGACGGCGCTGCTCTATATTCGATCGGACCCAAAAGCATATTGGCCTGGGGAGGCCTAGCCTGTCTTTCGGTAGAGGCCACGAAACTCGATACCGAGGCCGCAATAGCCATAGGTATCAGCCTGCTTCACCTCGGCGGTCCCGGGTCCGAAAGCGATAGTCAGTCGGCGCTTTTCCGCGCGCGCCTGGGCTGCGCTGTAGGAAAAGTCATCCGTCTCGATTGGCTGGAAGGTCGCGCTCAGCAGCCGATCTTCTAACGGTCCCGCAGCGACCACAATGCAGTCGGCTGGCGCAGCGGCGCCGCTCTCGGGCGGGCCACCGCCTTCCAATCGGGCGCGAATCACCCCCTGCTCCGTGGAGACCTGCAGGATGACGGTCGCCGCGCCGACCAGCCGATAATCGCCGACGACATCGGAGCCGGCAGAGGGCTGCGACCGGGCGCGATCTGGATCGCCGCCGCCCAGCAGCAGTGCGGCCAGTAGAACGACCCGGCTAAACGCCAGCATCCAGCATCTTTAGCGCATCCGCTTGCTCTTCGACGAAGCGCCTTGCCACACTGTCCTGCTCCTTCGGGGGGCTGCTGTGAAAGTGGACCAGGACGCCGTTCGCGTCTTTTCGCCCGCGCTCTGCGTAGATGGCGATAATGGCGGTCCGGTCGAACTGGGGCGAGGCCGGGCTGAACGTTCCGGAGTCGCGCATTTTCTGGAATGCCGGATGAACGATAGGTATGTTCGGGCCGAACTGCACGGCAGTAGACCAAACAACGTCCTGCAGGGCGTGCGAGCAATGCGCGATATCGACGCCGTCATCGCTCTCGATCTTCGCACAGAGGGGATCGTAATGGGTGCGCTTGATAAACTCGTGCTCGGCCGCCTTGAAGTTTTCTGGGAAGCGGCTGGCGATGTCCCGCCATTTGGCTGAGAATTGGGCGGAGCCCGGTACTAGGCCGGCGAAATCATTGCGGAAAGGAAAGTCCGGCTGGGACACGAATTGCTTTACGGTGCCTCCGTCGGGTTGGCTCTTCAGTTGGTAGGTGCCGTAAGAAACGCCGCCGGGATCACCGACCCCGCTCGAGATCGTGGTTAACCCGTGACCCTCGAATTTCGCCGACAGGCCGCCGAGAACGAAGGTTGGCGCGGAGCCGCCTACCCCCGCCGACGGAGGAGGTGCCACCGGGATCGGAGGGGCCACCGGCGCACGAGGCGGGGCTGGCGCAGTAGGTACGGGCGGTTCGGTCGCGACCGGCGCGGCATCGTCTCCCCCCGGCAAGACCGTGGTCAGGATCCAGTTTTCCCCTTCTTGGGTTATTGTGCTGGAGATCACCCCGGGGATGTCGAGCTGCGCCGCACGCTGGGCCTCCACGTCAGCACGGCTGAAGGTACTCATCGGAAAGGTATCGATCGTCGTTACATTCGCCATGATCGTTTCGCTCCCTATTGCGGCTTGACGCGGTTGATCGCGTCCGCCCATGTTTGCAGCGTCGCTACGTCATTTACCCTTAACACCCAGGCCTCAAGGACCCGTGTCGCCATCACCGGATCGGTGAAGCGGGTATTCTGCGGGTCCAGCGCGCGCACCAGGCCTTGGATCTGGATGCTGGCGCCAGCAAGAGCCGTCTGCATCTTACGGGCGAGTGCTTCCACCTGGTCCGGCTCAAGCGCCCCAATCTGCTGCTGAAGTTTTCTTTGTGTCGGCAGGCTGGTCTTGGAGGCCTCGTTATGCACAAAGACGAACGCCGAAGTCACAGCCGGTATAGTTATGCTAGTTTCGATGCCATTTTCAGTCCCCCTGGTATTGTTCAGGACCTTGATTATGTTCGCCTCTATTGTTACCGGCACGCAGTAGTGGAGGTACTCATTCAACCTTGCCGCGGCCAAACCTTGATTGGATATCGACCCGAGCCGCAAATCTTCATTGGCGCGGAGATACTGTTGCTGAGCAGCGACAATACTTGCCACCCCTGACGCAGGCAGTTGGTAAAGCACAGTCGAGGTCGTTGTGTCGAACAAGCTGGCGGCGAGTCCGAATGCAATGCCGACGATGCCGATCGTCTTCTGGGCCGCTACGGCCAGTCCCATGATCCCTACGGTCGCGGCCTGGATAGTATTCAGATTGGCTAGGGTTGTCTTCTTCGACCGCTCCAGGTCGTTTAATGCGCCGATGAATTGATCGCACTGTCCGTCGATATAGCCTTCGCCTACCAAGGTGACCGCTCTCCAGTCGGTGACTTGTAATAGGGCGAGCTGTTGGCTCGGTAAATCTGGCGCGGGAAATGGTATTGTAGAATTCGGGGCAGGAAGCTGACCCGCGCCGATCGCGAAGTTATATAACAGCGGAACCTCGTTGGCCCGGTCTTGCGTGATCGCGGCCGCGGTCATCCGAGAGGGAGGCCCATCCATCAATAGTCTGCCGCTATCGGTCACGCGCATCCCGAACATGGTTGGCGACGACGAGCATCCCGCGGCGAAAACTAACGTTAGGAGAGCTGATACAAATGCTCGCAAGTATTTGTTGGTGCAAGGGCGCTGCGCCAATGAGAAGTCGGTTACCCACGACACGATCACTCACGACCGCTTATTCGGCAATCAGGAGATGCTTCGCTGTCACCGCCGGGATCGGATACGTCCCTTGGGCTGCCTGTTGCCTGACGCTTGGTCGTCCCTGCGTCGTGCGATGACCGATCTTGAAGGGATCCTTTCCGGCAAAGTATCCCGGCGACACGTCGAGCGGCACGCAATGGGCGCTTCGCCATGAGCTTCTCCCCCTCAGAGCCTCCGGATCAGGAGGTCTCGGCAACGTTTGTATTACAATAACGTGAAAACGTATCGACCTTAGTGTGAGCTACCTCACACTTCCGGCTATTTTTGCGTTTTCAGCGGTCAGCCAGATAATTCTCCATACGGATCAAAAGGCTAACCATTGTGGGTCAGGGCGAGGCCGCAGCCCTTAACCCCACCGGCTCGGCCATTTTGACGTGCCCGACATGCTGCAGCCGGTGCCCGAATCCTATGAGCTGGTCGAAGACGGGGTGATCACCGCCGCCGATTTCCGCGACTTCACCTTCGCCAACGCGGTTCGCCTGTGGGGCACACAGAACCCGCGCTTCTTCGAAGGCACCCGCGTCGCCAAACAAGCCGCCGCGATCCTCGCCGAAGCCCACACCCCGACCCGCGCCGCCGCCGATTAACCCACGCCAAACGCAGGGCTGTCTCCGGACGGCGCTGTTTTCTTGCAGCATCACCCGCAGCTGCACAGTTAGCGATCTGCACTGTCTAAGCATGAACATGTGATAATGTACTTTATTGGATAATCTTTCTAAGCGCTTCCTCCAACTGTTGGAAAGCTGCACCTTCATCGCCGACAAACGCAAACTGAGCGATCGGGTTGATCCCCAGATTCTCATGGTCCAGCCTTGCATCGCCGATCTTGACAAACAGTATCGGTATGCCGCGGTTTTTCGCTATCGCAGCTTCTTGTTGTACCCCCATAGATATAGGAATATCAGATATAACAACTACCATGCACTTCGCAGATAGAATTGCTGACACTAAATCTTCCTGCTTGGGGTTATCAGGTAAATCACGAGGAGCCATCCAGCATGCAAAGCCTGCCCTTTCGAGGGCATTACAAAGGTTCGATGCTACGAACCGATCTTGTAATGGATAGCTTATAAAAATCGCCTTTCGAAAACCGTCTTTTGTGACGAGATGCCCGCCATGTAATTTAATCCAATCCAACGCTCCCTGCACCCATGCGAACTGTTCACTGTATTTTTCCAAGCGACGCACTTTCGGCTCAATGTCCAGCAACGTTTTCGTAAACTTTTGAAAGTCAATCGTGGCAGCGTAATCGAAAATTGCGATGATGGGGGCAATTACCGAAGTGAAGGGTTTCGATTTCTTTAGGCTTTCACTAGCGATCAATCCTGCCAGCCCGCCTGCAATAGCACCTGGCGGGCCAACAATGACACCGCCAAGAATCGGAAGCAGGGTAGCTCCCGCAGCGGCGATGAGCGTGATGGTCAGATTTAATACGGTTCCCGTCCCGAGAGCGCTACTGCGGTCCGGGTTCGATCCTTCGCCGATCTCCCCGGCTGTTTCGCGAACGAACGTCGCAGCTGCGGGTTTCATAATGTCTGGTCTGTTTTCAAAACTTATAGCGAAATCAATTGCCGCCTCTCGATATTCGCGTTCTTCCGCGGGTCGGCGCTGATAGCGCTGCTCTGCCGCTATCAGTTCCATCCCGGAAGTTGTCGCGAGCATAAAAGCACCGTGCAATTTTAAAATGCTCTTAATCGCCTCTCGGTCTCTTTCACCGAGTGAAGGTAACTCACCCTCTGCAATCTTCTCGATTGTTGCCGTTTCGGCATTGGCCAATCGCAGGCCTTCCACGTATAAAAGCGAACTTCGGCCAATTTCCGGTCGATCTGACCGCAGTAGGCATCCAATCGCGTAGCCAACTGAGCATGAGGAGCGTTTCCCAATCTCAAGCTTTTGGTGACCTCACGCACGAGCTCGCGAAGAGTTGGGTGTAGCCTCTGGAGGCGCGCGACGTTATTGCCCTCGCGGTCGAGTGCTTCTGGGGGCGCAAAATCAATAACGCCTGCCTTTGTCAGCTCGAAATGAGGCCCAGGTCCTTGAGAAGGCAAATCCGGCAAGTCAGAGGTTGAAGGCGAATCATCCGAAGCGACAGCGGCTAACCTTGATCCGCGCTTCTCGGCAGACCATGCCAACAATCGAATTGATGGCTCTATAACGTCGATAAGATGGTCTATTGCTTCTTCGTATTGAAAATGGTATCCGGTAATTTTCTTAGGTATATTGACAAGATACTCCGATATATTGTCAGAAATGACGACACGCCAATTTTCGGCTGAGTGGTCAATATTCCTATCTAGTGGGCGTATATCAACTCTTGTATGAATACCAATTTTTGTGGCAACGAGTGTCGCAGCAGCTGACAGTAGATATTGCCATTTTGAATCGGCCTGAAATGATTCGGGTACGCGAAAAATTATGTCTGTAACTTCCAATTCTTTATTCCTATGGTAGAAAGCGACGGATATAGTTCATGGAACTCGTCCGGTTGCCTCATCGTTGACGGAGCCGTGACTATTTAATACGTCGCAAAAAAGCTTGCCGCCTTCTCAGGATTGTATCCGCGCCCATCATAGAGGTTGGTTGTGCTCGGGTCACGATGTCCGACGGCCCCTCGCAGATCTTCGAGCTGGGCGCCGTTTTCGAGAGCCGTCGTGATAAAGGTCGCGCGCATCGAGCGGGCCGAGTAGCCACGATCGAGCCCGAGGTGGACGACGATTGAAACACGGCGGGGGGTGGCGTCGGCCGCGACCGGCAATTTGCTGGTGTCGTCCATCATTCGATCATCCCACAGCTTTATTGTTGTTCTATCTTCGTACCATATCCTGCTGGGTAGCGCCTTAGCTAAATTGCCCAGCCTGTCGCGATCGAGAGGGACCGATGGTTGGCGAAATACTCCGCATCGTACATCGCCTCGATGACTGGCTGAGAGAGACGCTGGGGCGGCCCTATCATGTGGCGCTCGGCATCGGCCTCGTCTTGGAGATCATCGCGCGGGTCCGCGAATTGCACGACGCACCGGAGACGACTGCCGGCATCGTGCGGCTGGCGCTGGTGATGCTGCTCTATCTCTTGCTGCTTGGGGTGGGTACCGCGGGGTGAGTCATCAACGTGCCTTACCGCTCGCCGATTGGGCCTCTAGATAGAATGCGGCCCAAGTTGCCGATCGATCTACTTATTGTTGCCGCTGCCAGAAGCGGACACGTCGGAGCCTGGTGTCGCTCGCACCGCATTTGGTCGGGTGGCACTTGAAAAAGGTTTCCACGTAGGCAGCCAGTTCACGATCCGCTCGAGATCACCGGCGGCCGATTCCAGAAGTAAATCCTGCATCTCTCGCAGAGCCAATCGGACGCATTCGTCTGCAATAGCCTTATAGCGTCGGTAACGTCGGCTGCTTGGCCCCGCTTCTCGTGCAGCAACACGCGCAGCGGAGACCATACGCTGTAGGGCGGCGTGACGCTCCTCAATTGTTGCTGCGTTTCTCATAGTGTTAAAATCCTGAACATCGAAATTCACAACACCCGGAGCGCGAAGTTCGCTCAGCTCAAGAAAATCCTTAAGCATAATACAGTCAGAAATTTGGCAGACGGTGTCGGACATAGGAACACAACCGTTCTCAAATTCTTTACGACACTTTCAAAAAAAGACTCCGCGTATCCTATTTCCTGAATGATCCTTCTTCGTCTATCCTGTGGAAATAGGTCGATACGAGCCCGTACAAGCTGGCGGATTTGCTCCAATGAAAGCTGAATTTTACTCAATTCATCCATGCGGCTTTGAAAAAACTGCGAATCGACCAATTTAGCATCACCTTCCTCGCGAAGGCGTGACCGGATCATTCTCTTGACCTGTTTAGACGAGCGATACAGCTCGTCAACTTGTTTTATAAGTTCTCGTTTTGCCGCTTGAACCGCCTCGTGTCTGCTTGCACGGTCTCGTAAGACCTGGAAAAAAAACGTTAAAATTCCTCCTACAACCGTAACTAATAGAAATTGAAGGAGGACTGTTCCTATACCAGACTTGTCGGGCATATAAGGACACCTCGCTTTTTCGGCCGCAGACAATGCGAAAGCTGACCAGAGCCCAGTGGGATTGGAAAACCCTTGGCGCACACATGTCAATATAATTCCCGCAAAATTGCCACGATCACATGATAAGTCCGCGCCTCGGTGGTGGCTGATGGCAGCGGGTGGCATGGCCGGGACAATGGGAGCGGTAGCTGATATTTCGCTGCAAATAACAGCAAAAACAGCGAGACGATGGGCGGCGCGTGGCCGCTGTTGGAAGCGGCTATCTGGGGAACCCGGTCGGATGGCTGCGGGTCGGCGAGGCCGGCAACCAGAGCGGGAGTCTTTGCTGCTGATTTGCTGCAGAAGCAGCCATGCTGTTTTTCCCTACTCAATCAAATGTTGTACATTGCGCACGCCTCGCGTTTGCCCCCATCAAGGGGAACGGCTGTGTCAGCACCCTATTTTACTCCCGCCCCCTCGATGGGGGCGGGTCGGGGTGGGGGTGATGCGTGCCGAATGCATCGACTCGGTCGAAAACCGCTCTAAGGCCACGTGGAGAAATGGAAGTGGGGCCGGTTTTATAGGGTCATGCATGCGTCCCGTGCAGACCTCCGGAACAAATCATAGTTGGCGCTTATTGTCAGTCGGCTCAGGATACGGCGCGCTGCAGCAGCCACTTCTCCGGAGCAGACAATGAGCGCTCACATGACCCCCGAACAGGTCCGTTCGAAAATCGACCATCCGATCGTCGACGGCGATGGGCATTGGGTCGAATACGACCCCGTGTTCAGCGAAAAGATGCGCAAGGTGGGCGGCGATCTGGCCGCGGACGGCTTTCTGAAGGCGATGGGGACGACCCGCGAGTCGCTCTCGATGTCGGTTGCCGAGCGGCGGCACAAGCGCATCGGGCAGTCGGCCTTTTGGGCCCGCCAGGCGGAAAACACGCTCGACCGCGCCACTGCGATGATGCCGAAATTGCTCTACGACCGGCTCGATGAGATCGGCCTCGATTTCGCGATCATTTACCCGACCGCCGGGCTGCGCTTTCCACGGATTCAGGACGACGCCACCCGCCGCGCCGTGATCCGCGCCTACAACATCGTCTCGGCCGATTACTTCTCCGGCCTCGGCGATCGGTTGACCCCGGCGGCGATCATCCCGATGCACACCCCCGACGAGGCGATCGCCGAGCTCGAATTCGTCACCAAGCAATTGGGCTCGAAAGTCGGCATGTTCGGCAGCAACATGGCCCGAAAGGTGCCGGCGGCCGCGGCCAACGACCCCGACACCGCGCGCTTTGCGGTGTGGTACGACGTGCTCGGCATCGACAGCGACTATGATTACGATCCGGTCTGGGCGAAATGCGTGGAAGTGGGGATCGCACCGACCTTCCACAGCGCCAGCCTCAACCAGGGCCTGCGGCTGTCTCCGACAAATTTCGTCTACAGCCACATCGGCCATTTCGCCGCCGCCGGGCATGCGACCGCCAAGGCGATTTTCCTCGGCGGCGTTACCCGACGGTTCCCGGAGCTGCGCTTCGCCTTCCTCGAAGGCGGCGTCGGCTGGGCCAGCCAGTTGTTCGGCGATCTGATCGAGCATTGGGAGCGGCGCAGCGCCACTGCGCTCGAGCGCATGCACCCGGACAAGCTCGACCGCGCCAAATTGCTGAGCCTGGTCGAGAAATACGGCTATGACGACATCGCCGCGGCATTGCGCGAGCGCGGCGGCCTGCCCGACCCCGAACAGGCCTATCTGACCGGCGGGATCGAGAACATCGACGATTTCTCGGCCTGCAAAATCACCCGCAAGGAAGACTGGGTCGATCTCTACGCCAAGCCTTACTATTTCGGCTGCGAGGCCGATGACCGGATGAACGCCACCGCTTTCGGCCGCAGCAACCCGTTCGGGTCCCGGCTGAATGCGATCTTCAGCTCGGATATCGGCCATTTCGACGTGATCGACATGCGCGATCCGTTGCCCGAGGCCTATGAGCTGGTCGAAGACGGCCACATCACATCGGGCGATTTCCGCGACTTTACCTTCGCCAACGCGGTGCGGCTGTGGGGCACGCAGAACCCCAAATTCTTCGAGGGCACCCGCGTCGCCAAACAAGCCGCCGCCGTGCTCGCCGCGGCGCAAACCCCAACCCGCGCCGCCGCCGAATAACCCGGCATCGGCTCGCCACAGGCAGCGCCGTCTCCCTCGGCGGCGCTGCTTTCATTTCGAACAGATCAGAGGCCGGGCCGTTGCGGCACTGCCAACTATCGGCCCGCGTCCGAGCGGACTTCAGTAAAGTTTGATCTGGACCTGGTACTCCCCGCCGCCCCAACTCGTGCCGAGCACCAGCAGGTAATTGCCGGTTGCCGGCAGGGTCCCACCCCAGCCCTTGGCGTCGTCCCCTTCCTTCACCCCCGGCAACGCCTGTCCGCGCACCCTGATGCCGTCCTCAGCATGTTTGATGGCCCAGGGCGGGCGATAGATCTGCATCACGATGTTGCTGTCGCCCGGGTCGGGCTGGCTGACCGACATGTGCTGCCCGCGGTGGCCCGCAATCGTAAAGCAAGCAAGCTCGCCCCGGGCGATGCCCCCGCGAACCGCGCCCGTGGATGAACTCGGGGTAAGTCCAACTGGCGCGGGAGCGTCGCATGGAGCGGCGCTGGCGGCGGACACCCATAAGCAACACGCCAGCAGAGCGACAAGGCTTGGCGCGATGGCCGCCTTGCCGCCTCGCGCCCTGGCCCGGGTCAGGCGGACTGACCCAAAGCCTGCCACGTATGCGGACCCGCCACGCCGTCGGCCTGCAGTCCGCGGCTCTCCTGGAACTGCTTCACCGCGGTATCGGTCGCCACGCCAAAGTGTCCGTCGGTGGGAATCGCGAACCCCTTAGCGGCCAGCATCGACTGCAGCGCGGCTACCTGGTCGCCATCGTCGCCAAGCCGCAGGATCGGTCGCGCTTCGGCGGTGACCGCGCCGGTTCCTCCGGCAGCAAGCGCCGCCTTCGCCCGCGCCAGATAGGTGCGGCGGTCGGAGAGACCGTTGAGGCCACCGTTGATCCGCCGGGTGATCGTCTCGATGTCGTCCTGGTCGGCTAAAGCATTGAGCTTGTGTTGTTGCCAGTATTTGCAAGCAATCACGAGAGACGTCGCCGGATGGCTCGCGAGATCCGGATCGCCGACCAAGTCAAGCTGAAGCAGATCTCCGTATTGCTTGTAATTGGCCCGGCCGGTGAGCTGGATCAACCCGCGCCCCTTGTAGCGCACCCCATCGCCGGGCTGGGTATTGCCGAGATCGCTGCGGCCCTCATAGGCCTGCCCGCTGGCATACTCCACCGTGGTGCAGTAGCCGTCAGACTCCTCGCAGGTCTGCGCCAGGAAATGCGCAACGCGCAGCTCGCTGTCGATTTGGAATTTGGCGAGCGTCGCGGCCAGCACCGCGCCCACCTCTTGAACGATTGTTGCTTGTTTCTCCCCTTTTTGACCACCGACCCGCGGCGCGACCTGCCTCAAGATGTCATTGCTCAATTGTATCATCTCTGCCTCCTAAACCAGTGGTTGGCGGCATGCGGAGCAGTTCCGCCTTCGCAGCATTGGTCTACAGCAGCCCGGGCATCGCAAGTGTGAACTACTTCACACCTTACACAAGAGTGAACGCAAACTGGCCTGGGGGCGAACCGGACGCGCACGGCCGATTTTGTTGGGTTATGCGCCCCCGACCCTCTTCGCGACAAACACGTGAATAAGCATAATCCCAGTGCTGGCGACATTGCGTCACGTTTTTAGGGTCGTTCGATAATAAATCTCGTCGATGGCCAGCGGTTTGGTCAGTAATCCCTGCTCCAGCGAACCTTGGATTGCGCGCTCAATATTCTGGCCCATCGCGGCGAGGCCGAGTGGATAGGGGTCGTCGCCGACGACCGTGCGCTGCTCGGCGAAGTCTTGCCCCGGAAAATATACGCGTGTCGATTCGTAGCGCCGCGCGCGTTCGTATGCGACTTCCTTCGACCGGCGGAAGGCGTCGTAGAGTTCGAGGGCGACCCACGGGTGTTCGCGCAGGATCCGGTTCTGCACGATTACGTGATGATTGGCCTGGAAGCACCCGGTCTTTCGATAGAATTCGAAAACGACGCTCTTGCCATTGTCGTCGAGCAGTTTGCGCAGCCGCGGGTTGCCGTCGATCTGGGTGCCGCCCCAACGGTCGATGACGGTCGAGGCCCCGGCGGTAATCCGGCTGTGCGGGCGGATCGCGGTGCACGCGTCGATCTCGCCGCGGTCGAGCATTGCGTCGAGCGTCTGATCGGCGCTGAGCCAATGATGCTCGACGCCGACGGGTCCCGCCTTGTCGAGACCGAGCGCTCCGGCGTGGCTCAACTCCTTGGTGCGGCCGTTGAACCAGACATTGTCACGGGCCTCGATGCCGTAGAGGTCCTTCAAGGTGATCCGAAACCACAGCGCCGCGGTCATATCGTAATCCGGGACGCCGATACGCTTGCCCTTGATGTCGCCAAGACCGGTGATACCCGACGCGGTATTGACATAGAGGTTGGGCCAATGGTGTCCACGGCTCAGGAACACCGGCAATGCCGACCAGTCCCATCGTTTGCCGTCGCTCCGCTCCCGCGCCAGCAAGGTCTCCGAGATCGACATCTCCGAGACGTCAAATTCGTCATAGGTGAGGTTACGAAAAAACAATGTCCCAGGTTCGATCGTGACAAAGTCGAGTTCGATGCCTTGCGGCTTGACGGCGCCGTCCTTGAGCGGATCGAGGCGCGGATTGTCGGAAAAGGCGATCGTTAGTCGCAATGCCATGCATTCCTCCCAGTAACTCTCCTTTTGTTATGCGGGCGATGGACGTCAGACGACGCCGTCCTCGTGGAGCCGCCTTGCTTCGTCGGGGTCGACGCCGCAGAGCTCGCTCAACAGGGCGTCGGTATGCTCGCCGAGCAATGGCGGGCGGGTCAGCTCGGCCGGGGAAGCCGACAGTTTGACCGGGCAGCCAACGGTCTGGTAGGCGCCGCGGGTCGGGTAGTCCAGGTCGACGATCATCTCGCGCGCTTTCAGGTGCGGGTCGGCCAGGACCTCGCCGGTGTCCTGGCAGGCGCCGCACGGGACGCCGGCGTCGCCCAGAATGCGCATGACCTCGTGCTTTGAACGCCCGCGCGTCCATTCCTCGATGATCGCGGTCAGCGCGTCGCGGTTTTCCCAGCGCCCGTCCTCGTTGGCAAAGCGGGGGTCGCGGGCCAATTCCGGTCGGCAGATCGCTTCGGTAAAAGACGGCCACATCTGCTGCTGCGCGGTGATAAAGACATAGTCGTTGGGGCCGCCAGGGGCGCAAGGATAAGTCGTGCTCGGAACCCCGCGGCCCATCTGGTTGCCGCGCCGAGGCATCGGTGCGCCAAAGCGTTGGTGGTCGCGCAAGCTGACCCTGATCAAGTTGACCACCGCGTCCTGCATCGACACCTCGACCTGTTGGCCGCGTCCCGATGCATGGCGCTGCTGTAAGGCGGCAAGGATGCCGATCGCCATATGCATGCCGGTCCCCAAATCGCCGATCGCCGGAACGACAAAGGTCGGCGGGTTGTCGGGAAAGCCGGTGATGCTCATTGCCCCGCCCATCGCTTGGGCGATCGGCTCATAGCTTTTGTAATCGCGATAGGGCCCGTAAGTGCCAAAGCCCTTAATCGTCGCATAGATCAGCCGCGGGTTGATCTGAGCCAGGGCGTCATAGCCGAAACCCAGCCGGTCGAGCGCGCCCGGTCCGAAATTTTCGAGCAAAACGTCCGATTTGGCGATTAGCTGTTTAAACAGCTCCTTGCCACGGGCGGTCTTCAGATTGAGCGTCAGGCTGCGCTTATTGGCGTTGAACAACAGGAAAAACAGGCTGTCGCTGTCTGGCCGGTCGCGCATGTTGCGTCGCGCGACATCGCCCCCCTTGGGCTCTTCGAGCTTGATCACGTCGGCGCCGAGAAACGCCAGGATCTGGGCGCAGGCCGGCCCCGCCTGGTTGTGCGTCATGTCGATGATGCGAATCCCCGCCAATGCCTGGCTCATGGTGGCTCTCCCCGATGGAACTTGGGGAGGAGCTTAGCACTGCCGGGGGGCGTCCGACACGGTTCAGCCTCAATCGACGATGATGCGGACCAGCCGGTCGGTAGAGCGGCGGCGTGCGGTGTTGGCCAATGCGGTACGAAACACCGCTGCGGTCGCCTCGTCCGGGGCGGTGACGCGGACTTCGATCCCGCTGGCGACAGCGCGCACCGTCGCCGGTCCGACGTGATCGATCGCCAAAGTTGCGATCATCACCGGATCGGGACCGGGTATCACCGCCGCTCGCGCCGCAATGGTGTCGGCGCCGCGACGCGATCGACCGGCCGCCTTGAGGCGCTCGATGGTTGCCGACACCAATTTTAGCCGTATCGGCGGATTGCCGGCCAAATCTTTAGTCATCAGCTGCTCCTGTTGCCGGATCGCCAGATCGATAGCAGCACTAGATGACGGTTGTATGATCACGACCTCAATATCTAGATCTCATAAAACTGTAACACACCATGTTTAGATTGTGGCCTCGTGATTACCAAAGCGGGGGACCGCGTGGCGACCGACGCGAGCGTATTTTTTGGCCTGTGGTTGCAGAAACCGCTGCGCATTGCCGCCGCAAACCCCAGCGGCGCGCGTCTGGCCGATGCAATCGCGTCCTGCATCGACCTGTCGCGGCCCGGTCCGGTTCTCGAATTGGGCGCGGGCACCGGAAGCCTGACCCAGGGCCTGCTGCGTGCCGGCTGCCGCCCCGAGCGCATTATCGCCCTGGAAAGCGAGTCGCGCCTTGTCACGGTCCTTCGCAAAAAGTTTCCGGCTATCACGGTGCTGGAAGGAGACGCGACCCGGATCGGCGAGCATCTCGCCCATCATGCCGAGCAAGTCTGCGCCGTGGTCTCCAGCCTGCCGATCAAATGGTTTTCCACGAGTGAGCAATATGCGGTCGTCAGGCCGTGCCTCGATCGCCTTGGACCCGGCGGAAGCTTTATTCAACTGACCAACGCGTTCTCCTCTCCGTTGTCCGAGGCGCAACTGGGAATCGTTGGGCGGGAGGTCGGGCGGGTCTGGCTGAACCTGCTACCGGCCCAGATATGGTGCTATTTCCAAGTTTCCCGATCAGACAACCTCGGGAGGACGGCGTGAGCCGGGCCGTGCGAATGCCTCGCCACCGCACGATCTGGATTTCGGACGTGCATCTCGGCACGCGCGGCTGCAAGGCCGAGTTCCTGCTCGATTTCCTGCGCCACAACGATGCCGCCACGATCTATTTGGTCGGCGACATCATCGACGGTTGGCGGCTTAAGAAATCCTGGTATTGGCCGCAGACTCACAACGACGTCGTGCAAAAACTGTTGCGCATGGTGCGCAGGGGGACCCGGGCGATCTATGTTCCCGGCAACCACGACGAATGGCTGCGCGGCTATACGCGGCTTCAATTCGGCGGCGTCGAGGTGGTCGAAGAGGCGATTCACGTTACTGCCGACGGCCGCCGCCTATTGGTGATGCATGGCGATGCGTACGACGCGGTCGTCACCCATGCGCGCTGGCTGGCGCTGCTCGGCGACGGCGCCTACACGGTTACGCTGTGGATCAATCGACACTTCAACACTCTGCGCCGGCGGCTAGGCTATCCATATTGGTCGCTGTCCGCCTATCTCAAACGCCGCGTCAAGAACGCCATGCAATACATCGTTTCGTTTGGCGACATGGTGACCGCCGAGGCGCGGCGGCGCGGAGTCGACGGCGTTGTCTGCGGCCATATCCACCACGCCGAAATTCGTAATCTCGGCGGCGTTCTCTATTGCAATAGCGGCGACTGGGTCGAGAGCTGCACCGCGCTCGTCGAGCATTACGACGGCCAGATCGAGCTGGTTCACTGGCTCGACCGCCGGGCATTTGGTCCGATCGAGACCGATGCAGCTCTTGCGCTTGAGCAGGAGGAGGATGCTCCGGAAATGGCCGACGCCTAGCATGGGAAACGGCCGGCTAAGTCGCGAGGAACGCTCGAAGGGAGGAACGATGACGGAGGAGCTGATCAGCTTTGTTGTGCCTGCCTATAATGAAGAAGCGCTGATCGCCTCGTGTCTTCAGGCGATCGTCGCTGAGACCGCGCGCACCGGGCACCCGGCGGAAATTATCGTCGTCAATAACAACAGCACCGACCGCACCCGCGAGATCGCGCTGTCGATCCCCGGCGTCAGCGTCATCGATGAGCCGCAACGCGGGTTGGTGCCGGCGCGGCGGGCGGGATGCCTTGCCGCCAAGGGTCGGCTGATCGCCAATATCGACGCCGATACGATGGTGCCGGAGGGGTGGCTCGATACGGTGCTCACGGAATTCGCGCGCTCGCCCGAGCTCGTGGCGCTCAGCGGCCCGTTCGTACACTACGACGTATCGAGAACGGCGCAGATCGTCGTCGCGGTATTCTATCGATTCGCGTTTACGACTTATATTTTGGTCCGGTTCGTCTTCCGGGGCGGATCGATGATGCAGGGCGGCAACTTCGTCGTATTGAAGAGCGCCCTCGACGCGGCCGACGCCTTCAACCCCGATTTCAGCTTTTTCGGCGAAGACACCGAACTCGCGCGCCGGCTCAGCAAGGTCGGTTCGGTCAAGTTCTCCTTCGCGCTGCCCGCATTCTCTTCGGGACGGCGACTCGCGGCCGAGGGACTGTTTCGGGTAGCGCTCCAATATAGCCTGAACTATTTGTGGACGGTCTTGTTCAAGCGCCCGTTCACGTTGACCTGGCTCGATTTCCGCCATCCAACCGACGGGGGAGACACCGCGACGTTTGCAGCGGCGACCCCAGCCGACATCAAATCGCCCGAGCCCTGATGGCGGCCAGGCTATAGGCGCCCTTTACACGAGGCAGCTTGGCCGATCCCCAAAAGAGGGTTCCGGTCGTGGCGCCGGCGCAAGCGATCCACTACGATCGGTCTGTTGATGTTTCGAGGGAGGAATTCGCGATGCCTGCCGATCCCAACCGCGTGATCCTGACTGGCGAAAATCCGTTCATTCGATTGAGCGCGACCGACGGCGGTCCACAGACGACGAATGCCAGCTATTGGCGTATCATCACCTGCCCGGCCGGGCCGGGGCATGTCCTTTATTTGAAAAGCGAACTGACCGAAAGCCGCTGGCGGATATATTCCGACAACATCGCGATGGCCCGCTGGCTGCAGACGACCGTGCAAGGCATGCTCAATCCCGAGACCGCCGATACGGCAATCCCGGTCACCGATGCCGAGTTCGTCAAATCGGGCGACCCGCATTATTTCTGGACCGAGCGGGTGGTGTCGAGCGACGAAGAGGTCGCGCTGACCTGGTACGACATCGGCGAGCCATTGTTGATCCACACCCAGCCTAATGAGGGAGGCCGCCGCTACGGGGTGTGCACTTTGCTGATCCCGGCGCTCGGCGCACGGCTGACCGTCGACGGCGCCGAAGCAACCGGCCGGGCTTGGCCCACCGAGCGCGAAGGGCGGCCCTTCAGCACCTGTGCGCTGGCATTCTCCGAGAGCTGGACGGAATCCCGGTAGGCCCGGCCGATGACCGTCGCCCGCGATCTCGCCGAGTTTCTGACCCGGACGACCGCCGAAGATCTGCCGCCGCAGGCCCTCGATCATGCGGCGATGCTGATCGCGAGCACGATCGCCAGCGCCGCCTTTGGCTCCGGTCTCGAGTCGGCGGCGATTATTCGGGAACTAGCGCGCGAGCGCGGCGGTCTACCCGATGCCACGCTTTGGTTCGACGCCGGACCCAAATTGCCACTGGCCGATGCGGCGCAGGTCAATGCGGTGATGAGCGACGCCGCCGCTTGCGACGACAGCGATCTGCGGAACATCGTGCATGCCGGCACGCCGCTGACCGCCACGACGCTCGCCGTTGCCGAGCGTACCGGCGCCGGCGGCGAGGACGTATTAACGGCAATCGTGCTGGGATACGAGGCGGCGGGGCGGATCGGCGAAGCCATCACTCCCGGCTTTCGCAGCCGCGGGTTTCACGGCTGCCTCGTCGCGATCTTCGCCGCCGCGGTCGCCGCTGGGCGACTCCTGCGGCTCGATGCATCGCAAATGGCGCAGGCGATCGCCTTGTCCGCGACCTCGATCGGCGGGCTCGCTGCCGCGGCGAACACCAGCGTGGCGCGCGAGTACCATGCGGGGCTTGCCGCGATGCTGGGGGTGAACGCGGCGCTCGCGGCGCAGCGCGGCTTCAAGGCCGAAGAGAGCATCCTCGAAACCCGACATGGTTTCTTCGAGGTCTATGGCGGCGTCGATGCTTCGGCCGCCGGCGCCGGGGTGACGCGCGATCTCGGGCAGTCTTGGGACATCATCACCGATATGGCGGTCAAGCTCGTCCCGGGCGGCCATCCGCATCACGCCCTAGCCGAAGCTGCCGCCAATGCGGCCAGAGAGGGACAATTCACCGCCGCGGAGATTGAGAGCATCACCCTCTCTCGCCCCGGGGTGACCGCTCTCGCCGGCCCGTTGCACCCGGCAGATCTGATCGACATGGCGCACAGCCCGGCCTATTTTCTCGCCGCTGGTGCGGCGGACCATGGATTCTCCTGGGCGCATGCGGCTCCAGGCAAGATCGGTGACCCCGTCATCCATCGGCTGATCGATAAGGTCCGGATCGGTGCCCCGCCAAGCGACAATGTCGGGAAATACCGGCAGGGCGCTACCGTGACCATTCGCACCACCGATGGGCGAACCAGCACGAGCACCGTCTATATGCCGAAGGGAGCAGGAATGCTCGGGATCGCCTGGTCGGACATCGACGCCAAATACCGCACCCTGGCGCCTCATGCGCGGCTCGGCGATACGCAAATCGAAGCGAGTCTCGCTCTGATCCACGATTTTCGCCGCGCCGCCCGGGCCTCTGCTCTAACCGAGCTGTTGCGGATGCGCCCGGAGGAGCGTGGTTGACGGGGTCGTGGCGTGCATGCCGCCAATAGGCCTGACAGTGGCAAGCCGCCTGACGGTTGGGGGTCTGCCGGCGGTTATGCCAGTGTTTACGATGCGCTAATGGGCTGGGCCTTCAATCATCGGCTTTGACGATCGCTCGAGCCGGGTGAGCCCAGCGAGGAGAGGATCATGCATACGGGCGAATTCCTGACCGAGGCGGTCAAGATCTGTAAGTCAATCGATGCGCGCAAGATCGAGCAGCTCGCCACGGAATTGGCGGCGCTGCGTGACCGCGGCGGGCGGCTGTTCATTCTCGGCGCCGGCGGCAGCGCCGGCAACGCCAGCCACGCCGTTAACGACTTTCGTAAGCTTTGCCACATCGAATGCTATGCGCCGACGGACAACGTCGCCGAGCTGACAGCGCGGACCAATGACGAAGGCTGGGAGTCGGTCTTCGCCGGCTGGCTCGAGGTCAGCCGGCTCGGCGCAGCCGACGCGCTGCTGATCTTTTCGGTCGGCGGCGGCGATGCCGACCGTCAGGTCAGCGTCAACCTGATCCGGGCCATCGATATGGCTCGCGTGCGGCACGCTCGAGTTTTCGGCGTCGTCGGCAGGGACAATGGCTATACCGCGCAGATGGGCGATGTCGTGGTCGTGATCCCGCAGCCCGCTCCGCACTGGATGACGCCGTTGTCGGAGGCGTTCCAGGCAGTGGTTTGGCACTGCCTCGTCAGTCACCCTATCCTGCAGCGCCAGACGACCAAATGGTGAGCGCCGCGACCGAGGCGTCTGGCCCGCATGCCGCCGTTTTTCTCGACCGCGACGGAGTCCTCGTCGTCCCGGAATTCCGCGACGGGCGAAGCTATGCGCCGACGACGCTCGGAGCGTTCCGGCTGTACGGTTCGGCGGCGCGCGAACTCGGCCGGCTCAAGGAGGCCGGATACCCGCTGGTCGTCGTCACCAACCAACCTGATGTCGGCCGTGGCGTCATCGCGCCGAGCGTTCTCGAGGCGATGCATCGGCGGCTCGCCGCCGAATTGCCGATAGATTTGATCAGGGCTTGTGTTCACGATGGAAAGGACGGCTGCGCTTGCCGCAAGCCGAAACCCGGGATGCTGCTCGCCGCGGCCGAGCTGTTGAACATTGACCTCGGCGCCAGCTTTATGGTCGGTGATCGGGCAAGCGATATCGAAGCCGGTTGTATTGCCGGGTGCCGTACGGTATTCATCGATCTCGGGTACAATGAAATAAAGCCGCCTCGGTGCACTTTTCGGGTTCGATCGCTTGGTCAAGCGGTCGATGCGGTATTGAATTCTGCTGATCGAGAGGGGTGAGGAGAATGAAGCGGCTCGCCGACTTGACCGTAAAAATATTTGCCGACGGCGCGGATCTCGCCGGCATGCTCGCCATGGCGGAGAACCCGCTGGTCAAGGGCTTTACGACCAACCCGTCCCTGATGCGCAAAGCCGGCGTCGCCGATTACGAGAGCTTTGCCCGCGAGGTGATCGCCGCGATCCCGGATCGGCCGATCTCGTTCGAGATTTTTGCCGACGAGTTCGCGGCGATGATCGCACAGGGGCGAAAGATCGGTTCTTGGGGCCCCAAGGTCTATGTCAAGGTGCCGGTGACCGATACCGCGGGCCGCTTCAGCGGCGAGGTCATCAGCGCGTTGTCGCGGGAGGGCATCGCCCTCAACGTGACCGCGATCATGACCCTGGATCAGGTTCGCGCGGTAGCCGAGGCGCTGGCGCCTGACGCGCCAGCGGTCGTCTCAGTGTTCGCCGGTCGCATCGCCGATACCGGCCGAGATCCGGTGCCGCATATGCGCGAATGCGTCGAGATCCTCAAATATCGGCCGCGCGCCGAGCTGTTATGGGCCAGTTCGCGAGAAGTCTTGAACCTGTTTCAGGCTGATGAAATCGGGTGCCACATCATCACGATGACCAACGATCTGATAGCCAAGCTGACGCTTCACGGCAAGGACCTCGTCGAATATTCGTGCGATACGGTCCAAACCTTCTTCAAGGATGCGGCAGCGGCAGGCTATCAGCTCCGTCTTGGCTAACACTCAGACGCGTTTAGTTGATGCAGTTTGCGCCTTTCAGTTTGTGTAATCCCAATTTAAAGGGTTCCGCGATCTGAATATATCCGCTGGCATCTGCAGCGCGTAGCCGCCCGGCTCCAAGGACGGAAAACGGGAATCGGCAGGAGGACGGCAACGGTGAACGATACGATCGAGCGCGCGCTCGCCGAGATCAAGTTCGACCGCGACGGGCTGGTGCCGGCGGTCGCCCAGCAGCACGATACCGGCGAGATCCTGATGGTGGCATGGATGAACCGCGACGCAGTGCGCGCGACCTTGACCGAGGGCCGCGCCTGTTACTGGTCGCGATCGCGCGCGGCGCTATGGCGCAAGGGCGAGACTTCGGGCCAGGTTCAGCTGTTGCGCGAGCTGCGCCTGGATTGCGACGGAGACACAATATTGCTGCTGGTCGATCAGCACGGCGTCGCCTGCCACACCGGGCGGCGCAGCTGCTTTTTCCGCGCCTGGCGCGACGGCGGCTGGGTGGTTATTGCCGAGCCGCAGATCTCGCCCGACGCTCTTTATCCGGGGCGCACCGGCTGACAGTGATCGGCTCAGACTTCCAGAGCTGTTGACAGAATTTTGTCACCGCGTACGATCCGCCTTTAGCGAAACGCGTTCTTCCGTCCGAAAGCAACGGAACGGGGCGTCGCCAGCGGCGGCTAGCACGGTGGTGTCTGCGCACCAACCTGCGGACAAAAAAAATCGCAAGCGGGGGCGGAAATGAAGCATCTTTTTTTTGTCGGATCGATACTTTTGGCAGGCCTGATGCTCTCGGCGGCACCGAGGCCGGCAGCCGCTCAGATTGTCATAGACAACGTCACTGAGCTTGAAGATATCAACAGTAATCTCTCCGGGGACTATGTGCTCGGCGCAGATATTAATGCCGCGGGAGCGAACTTCACCCCTATCGGGGAAACCTGCTCCGCTTCGGGGCAGGGCTGCTTCACGGGTGTGTTGGACGGGAACGGCTATACGATCAGTAATCTTACGATACAACAATTCAACTTATGCTGCGCCGGGTTGTTTTACTTGATCTCGCTAGGCGGCACTGTCGAGAATCTCCAATTAACGAACGTGGATATCGGTGGATACATCGTCGGCGCGATCGCATCCGAGAACTTGGGCACGATCACGCAATCCTCTGTTACAGGGACGGTCTCCGGGGGCGAGTTCATTGGGGGAATCGCGGGCGCTAACCTAGGCACGATCTCACAATCCTCGATGACGGGCACGGTGTCGGGTCTTGGTCTTCCCGATGCGGTCGGCGGTCTGGTTGGCCAAAACTCTACCTCGCATACACCGAGCGGGCTTTTTGCCGGGAAGATCCAACAATCGTATTCAACGGCCGCCATAACTGGCGGCGCGAACAGCACCATCGGCGGTCTTGTCGGGCTAAATGGAAATTTGAGCACTATTAGCCAATCCTATTCAGCGGGTTCCGTGACAGGCGGGGAGATGGGCGATGTAGGCGGCTTGGTTGGGGCCAACTCAGGGGGGGCTATTGATCAATCTTATTGGGATACTCAGACCTCTGGGCAAGGCACCGGAGTTGGGTATAACTTCCCCCCCGTCGCTACGGGGACCGGGCTGACTACCGCTCAGCTTCAATCGGGGCTGCCGAGCGGGTTCGACCCCATGGTGTGGTCGAGCCGAGCCAACGTCAACAACGGCTTTCCCTGTCTCCTCGGCGTAACCCCGGGGTGCGCTTCGACACCGCTGACGTATTCGTTGACATCGCAATCCGGTTTTTTTGGCACTTTTTGGTCATATAAATTGAGTAACACCACTCCTGTGCCGGTAATTGGCGTCCCCGGTAGTGATACCATTGGCGGAATCTCAATAGCTCTAACTAATCCGCTCGCAAAAATATTCCCTAGCAGTTTGTTCAGTACGATTAATGGTGGTGCTAGCGCGTGGGCTCCAACCTTTCCGGTAACAGGAGGAATAGATTTCAACGACTTCCCACCTATCCTCGGCGCTCCACGACCCGGCCCCAGCCTTCAACCTGGAGACCATATTACCCTTGGCTTTAGTACCCTTCCCAGTGTTCCTGTCAGTGTGCCTGCGACGGTATTTCCGAACTCCGAGTCGCCTACGGTGCAGTCGATCCAGGCGCCAGGCAATCTAAAGCCTGGTCTCGCGGCAGAGGCAAAGTCGCTCGGTTTGGGAGTTGGATTTTCTGTAGTAGAGAGGCTATTAGAAGAGGCGATACCTGCGTCACTCTGCGTTATAACGCCCGCCTCTTGTATTGTGCTCGCGACTGCCTTTGGCTTCCACGAAGTTGCGGACATATTGAAAGCGTTGTATAGTCTTGCACTTATAGTCAAGGATCCGCCAAATCCAAATTACCAGTCCGTGGTAGCGCCAACGTTTTTGCCGGTGCCCCGAATCCCTTCAGCCGGAGTTCCAGATGTCCTTGCAAATCTTGTTAATCAGGACCTGGGGGCGACCGCGCAGGAAGAGGGGTATCTTCGGGCGGCGGCCAACTCGCTCGACCGAGTTAGTGGAGCGCTTAACGCTGGCGACCCAGCAAGTGCCGATAAGCAACTGCAAGCCTTCCAGAATTTCTCCAACGAGGCGTCTGGTGCTGCCGCACTCGACAGCGCGCTTGAACAGAAACTGTTCGACACACTACGCGCCGATGGACTCCAGGACATCACGTTTGGTAAATCGGATGTTGCGGCCTTCGAGCAAGGCCTTTTAGACAATGGATTCCCATCGGACGAGCTCGACCTATTTGAACAGTTGGGCCTCAGCCCTGCCACCATAAATGAATTTTTGCTTGAGCTTTCAACGGTTGATCCGACGACGGTCCCAGGAAGCCTATTCGATATAATTTCCCAAGATGCTTCCTTGAATTCCGCAATCGCCGAGTTAGCGGGCCCGGCAGAGGGGACCACTCCCGTCCCCGAGCCCGGTACAATCCTTCTCTTTGTTGCCGCCATCGCCGTGATGTGGGGATATATTCGATTTGTCCCAGAGAGACCGGCCGCACAGGAGATCCTGCAACTAGCCTCGGTAGGCTCACAGCGGCCTTCGGCGGTCCCAAGAACTGCTTCCCCTCGCTGGCGTCATGGGCCAAATCCCGCTCTTGCACTTCGGGAGAAGATACCAACGCGTGGGTCGTAGCCCGGGGGAGGCGGGTGAGAGCCGCTAGGCGGGCGGTGAGTGCAGCCGTCTTCACTGCAGCGGCGGACAGGACAGATGGGCCTGAATTTGCGCCATCACGTCAGCGTTGAACTGGTGGCTGGCGCATTGCGCATTGTATTGGGCGACAAGGCTATTGTAGCGGGTCGTCGCCTGTTCCGCGTTGGCTACGACCGGGCCGAGTGACTGTTGATAGGCGGCGTCGCGCTGCTGGAGGAGCGCCTTATAGCGTCCGACCGAATCGGGGTTGTTGACATCGACGTTGGGACGGGCTTGCGCGAGCTGGGCGTCGAGGTCGGCGAGATGCTGGCGCACCGCTGCGAGCGCCTGGGTCTTGGCCGACATGTCGCCGGACAAGGCCGCAACCCCTTGCTGCCTGCACAGGCAGGTGGTGATCTCAGCCGGGTCGCTGGACATCTGCGCACGCGCTGTGGCGGCGCCGATAACAACCAAGAGACCGGCGCCAAAAAGCATCGCGCCGCAGACCGCAATCGAACGTGGCATGATCCGTTTCCTTCTATCCCTATCGCGTATGAAAAAACCGGAAGTCAGCCCTCGTCGGCGACGCCGCGCGAGGTCCGGGCCATGTCGCGTATGCTGTCGGCCGCACGGTGGCCGAGTTGCTCAGTCTTTTCCCATAGATCCTCGCGCGCCTGTGCAACCACCTCCCGCTCGCGCCGCGCTGACGGCAGCAACACGGCGACGGCCGCGCCGCACACGATGCCGGCCAGCCCAAACAGCAGCGGGTTGCGCACGACGCCATCGGTCAGCCGCCGGCCGACGCGGCATGCTCGCCCGCCCGGATGGGTAATCTTTTCGGGGTGGTCGCCGGCGCATTCGAACTCGGCGTCGCCGGCCGGGTCCGGAGCCGCGTGACGCTCGCCTCGATCCGGTGCGGTCTTGCCGAGGAGACCAGTGTTTTCGGCGACGAGCCAAGCGACGCCAAGGCCGATCAGCGCCAGCGGCGCTGGATCGGCGCGAAATGCGCTGCCGAGCCCCATCCCGCCTAGCCCATTTGCGCTCCAAGATCGCTTGACCATGTTTGCTGCCTTTTCGACCAGATGTTTCGGGGCGAGTTCGACCGCCAACGTGTCCAGAGTAAGATCGAGCTCGGCCCGAGTTCGGCCGATTTCGTTTTCGATCTCGATCATCGACCGGCGCGAGGCCGCCCTCATCACCGACGCTCCCTGATCCAGGTCTCGTCCTGGCGCAGCGAGCTCAAGCTGCGCCGTGGAACGAGCAATTCGGGGTCGAGCCACCTCTTGCCGAGATAGAGCAGCAATGCCCCGACCAGTAGCGCCACCAGCCCGACGATCAGCGCCGCAAGCCATGGGCGTACCACGGTAGCGAGCGCCAGAGTCGCCGTTGCCAGCAGCGCCATCCAGCCGCTGAATACGAAGAAGGCGCCGATCGCCAGCGCGATCAGGCCAAGCTCGAGCCGGTGCAGCTTGACGGCAAGTTCGGCCTTGAACAGCGCGACTTCGAGCCGAACCAGCGCGCGCAGCTGATTGGCAAGATCGGCAATCAGAGCTGCGATCGGGCGCTCGGGCATTGGCCGCTCGCCGGCCTCCTCCGGCTCGGATGCGACGGCGTCGGGGCCCATCAGCGGGCCTCTCGCAGTTTTGAGCCCTTATCGGTACGGCCGGTAAGCGCGCCGTTGCCGGTGGCGCTCGAAACGGCTGCCGCGATCGCCTCGTCCGGTGACGGCGCGCCAACGGCAGTCGCTCCCCGGGCCTTCTCAGGAGGCGGCGCAACGGACAGAAATCGCCCGGCCAGGAAGCCGGCGGCCACGGCGCCGACGACAAACAGTGCCGGATGGCGATGCGCGCTATTTTCGACATCGCCGAGAAGATCGACCCAGCTGGACTTGCGCAACGAGCGGGAGAATTCGTCGATTTGGTCCGCTGTCCGATCGGCATAGCGTGCAACCATCGGGCTCTGCGAGCGCTCGAGCGAGCGTGCCGCGGCGCGCGCCGCTTCGGCGAGGGCGCCGACTTGCTGCGCGTGACGTTCCTTATGTTGGCTGACCGCCGACAGCGCTGCCGACATCGCCGCGTCGACCAATTCGCCGAGGACGGCCTTGGCGCGCTGGCAATTCGGCCTTGAGTCGCCGGCGCCTATCGTCAAATCGGTCCGCTCGGCCATGCCTCTCGCTCCCGCGGTGATCGCGCCATGCCTCGATCGAGATCCAGCAACGCGCGAGGTTCCTCACCTCTGATTGTAGTCAAAACAAGGCCGTGCGCGTGGGGGTTCCCGCGGCGCATATGGACCGATCACTGCCGAACCACTGCCACAGTTTTTCCGATAATAAAAGCGACGGGGCTCGGGCGCTATGCCGGACGGCCGAAGTTGCGGGGAACAAGTGGCCGATAGGGCAACGAAATTCGGCGGCGGGTTGGGGGAGGCCGATGCCTGATCGGAAGTTGCGCGCCGATCCGGCCGACCGCCTTTCCCCAACACCGCGGCGCCGGGGCAAACCCGCGCCGGGTCCGCCGGGCCGGAGCGGGCGCCCCCGGTCGCGACCGGCTGGCGCGCTCAAATTCTGCGTCCTGCTGTTGCTGTGGACCGCAATTCTTGGCGGCGGCGTCCTCGGTTATTTCGCGCTGACCTTGCCCGACACCGGCCAATTGGTCAGATCCCAGCGGCGCCCGAGCGTCACCATGCTTGCCGCGGATGACAGCTTGCTCGCGACCTATGGCGATCTGTTCGGTCAGCCGCTGAATTTAAAGGAGATGTCGCGTTATCTGCCCGAGGCGGTGATCGCAACCGAAGACCGCCGCTTCTATAGCCATTTCGGCGTTGATCCGGTCGGGCTCGTCCGCGCCGCGATGGCAGATTTTGTGGCCGGCCATGTCGTCGAGGGCGGGAGTACGATCACCCAGCAGCTCGCCAAAAACCTGTTCTTGACGCCCGAGCGGAGTCTCGGGCGCAAGATCCGCGAGACCTTGCTGGCGTTGTGGCTCGAACACCGCTTCACGAAGGACCAGATCCTCGAGATCTATCTGAACCGGGTTTATCTCGGCGCCGGGACTTACGGCGTCGACGCTGCAGCGCATCGTTATTTCGATAAATCGGCGCGGCGGATCGATCTTTACGAAAGCGCCCTGATCGCCGGCCTATTAAAGGCGCCGGCGCGGTTCAATCCGATCCGCGACCGCGATAAAGCCGCGGCGCGAACCGAGCAGGTCCTCGCCAATATGGTCGAGGCCGGCTTTATCACCAAACACGAGGCCGCCGCGGCCAGCGAAGGCGCTCCCCTCGCCATGGTCGCCACAACTCGGCCGGGAAGCCGTTACTTCGCCGATTGGGTCGCCGAGCAAGTGGGAGATTTTGCCGGCGCCGGCAATCGCGATCTGACTGTCGTCACTACGCTCGACCCGCGCCTGCAGGCTGAAGCCGAGGCCGCGATCGCTGGCACGATCGCGCGCGACGGCGCCAAAGCGGCGGTCAGCCAGGGCGCGTTGGTGGCGATGTCGCCCGACGGGGCGGTGCGCGCGATGGTCGGCGGGCAAAGCTATGACGCCAGCCAGTTCAATCGCGCCACCCAGGCGCAGCGTCAGCCCGGCTCCGCCTTCAAGCCGTTCGTCTATCTCGCCGGGCTCGAAGCCGGCCTGCAGCCGTCCGATCATTTCGTCGACGGCCCCATCCAGATCGGCTCCTGGCGGCCACGCGATTACGGCAACCGCTATCAGGGCGACATGACGATGGCCGAAGCGCTGGCTCAGTCGATCAACACGGTCGCAGTGCAGGTGGCGCTGCGCGCCGGTATCGACAACATCGTCGCTGTCGCGCACCGGCTCGGTATCGCCTCCCCACTGACCCGGGACGCGAGCATCGCCCTCGGCACCGACGAGGTGAATTTGCTGGAACTGGCCTCGGCCTATGCGCCCTTCGCCAATGGCGGTGCAGGAGTGTGGCCGCACGGCATCGCCGAGATCCGCGACAGCGACGGCAACATTTTGTACCGCCCCGCCGGTTCCGGCCCCGGCCGGGTCGTCAGCGCCGAATTAACCGGGGAAATGAACGCGATGCTGAGCGGGGTCGTCGATCACGGCACCGGACGAAGCGCCGCGTTGCCGCGGCCGGTCGCCGGCAAGACTGGGACGACCCAGGATTACCGCGACGCCTGGTTTATCGGTTATACCGCCGACCTCGTCGCCGGGGTGTGGCTCGGCAATGACGACGACAGGCCGATGAACAAGGTGACCGGCGGTTCATTGCCGGCGCAGACTTGGCGGCGGTTCATGCTGGCGGCGACGCAAGCGATGCCGGTCAGGGCATTGCCTGGCATGGCCGCTCCGCAAACCGCGGCCGCCAATACTGTTCCTATCCGAGGATTCTTCGATAGGATTTTGGGGCTTTTCAAGCCTCCCTCTCCCCAAGCCAGTGAGGAGAGGGAGTGAGGCTATCGATTAGTTAGCGCAGCGGCGAGAAGGAGGCCGGGACTACCAGCATGTTCTCCTGCTTGACGAACATGCCGCGGGTGGCGGGCGGCCAGCAGACCGTCTTTTCGCAATTCCTCGCGGATGCGGGCGCGCTCGTTCGCATCCTTGTAGGCCCAAATGTGGATCCACTGGTTCAAGGGCCCGAGCTCGGTATGACCGGCGGCGGCCAATGGCGACAGCTTGACGCGTCCCTCGATCCGCTCGGCCCATTTCTCGACGACGGTCGGGGCTGATCCGGGCAGCATCGTGTAGGTGCGGATCTCGTAGAGGTTGCCGTGCTGGCGCGGCGTGAAAGCCGGGCAGAACGGCGCCGCGATAACGATCTTGCTCTCCATCTCGACGATGAACTCTTAAATCTTCGGCGGCCAGGCGGCGATCGATTGCGAGCGCACGCGAGTGCGGTGCTGCAGATCATCATAAGGCCAGATGTGGATGATGTGGTTTAGCGGCCCGACTTCGGTATGAAAAAACGCGCCGAGCGGGGATACCTTGACGCGCTCGGTCAGCGCCTCTCCGAACCGCTTCTCGACCTCCGGTACGGATCCCGGCTGCAAGCGGTAGGTGCGCATCTCAAAGATCATCGACCTGCTCCCGTTGTTATGAGTTCAGCGCCGGACATTCTAGGGGCGCGCGGGGGCAAGTCAAACCCGGCGCCCCATCGTCTCTCGCGGCCGCCGTTATCTGGCTTTGCGCCGGCGCGCGAAAGCGCCCATGCCAAAGAGCCCAACGGCGAGCAAGCTCATGGACGCCGGCTCCGGCAGCGGAGAGGCTACGAAGCCGTGAAAGACACCATTGGCATCCGAATAGAACCCGGTGATCTCGCCGGAGTCGGTAATGCCCGTTATCTGGGTGATTTCGACACCGTTACTGAACCCCTCGAAGGGATCGTCCAGAAAAGTATATTGTCCGGTGTGGGTGTCGTAAAAGAAACCATGCTGGCTGGTTGTCGAGTCTCCATAATAGCCGACCGCAAACCCATTGTCGTTAATTCCCAAGATCTGCGAGAACACGAACGTGGCGCCTGGCTCGCCTGGGACAGGCGGGATCATTGGGTCGGCAATCGGGGTCCCGGTAAGCATCCCACCCACAGCGGTCCCGACCGGAGCCATGAAACCATGGTCTTGTCCGTCTGTGCCGACGTAAAAACCCATGATTAGGCCGTTGTGGTTGACCCCCTGCGCGTTGACGGTATTCGGACCTGACGGGGCATTGATCGTGACGAAATTCTGGCCCGCGTTATTGGCGATGTAGAACCCCGGCGTTGCTGCTCCCGAGCTGAACTGGCCAACGATGTTGCCGTTATCATTGATGCCGAAGGCGGCCGACGGAGGTGTTGCACTTGCGAGTGTCTGCACCAGGCCGCCAGGCGGCAGGAAGAAGGCAGCCCCGTTCTGCGCGCCGACGACATCGCCAGCGCTATTAATTCCGAAGGCCATCGAGCCGGGAACTGCATTGACGCTGTTCAGAGTGGTGAACGTCCCGCTCGGGTTACGAACAAAGTTGGTGAAGGTGCCTGCATTATCTATTCCGACGCCGACAGCAGCTCCGTTATTCGCGATGCCGTTCATGTTGGTGCCGGCGCCGGCGGCCGATCCACTGCCCGGACCGCTGAAATTGGTGAAGTTGTAGATGACGGACCCGTTAGCCGCATTCGCGAAGAAAGCCAACACGATAGCGATAATGAGACCGAGTTTCATCTCGCGACTTCCAATTTTTGCTGCTGTGGCCGATCAAGACCATGCATGTTAGTAACGATGGGGTATCGTGCGGCTCGCCATAAACCCGCGGCAGCGATCCAGCATCCGGCCCGCTCCCGCTTTTTCGTTTGTTCACCCGGCCTTGCGGCGGCGAGCGAACGCACCCATGCCGAGCAGACCACTGGCGAGCAAAAGCAGCGACGCCGGCTCAGGTACATTGGCCACCAGCCCGATCGTGTTGTCGTCCCCATTGACGTAGAATCCGACCAGCTGCTCCTTATCGTTGATGCCGTTGATCGTCGTCGTGCCGACGCCGAACGGGTCGTCGATATTTTGGAACGTGTTGTTGTTGAGGTCATAAAGCAGGCCGTGCATGACGCCCATCGAGTCGATGTAGTCGCCCACCGCGAACCCATTGTCGTTAAGTCCGAGCAGGACCGTCGACATCGACCCAGGCACATCGATCGTTGAGAAGGTGCCGCTGTTGTCCACGAAACCGAGAACAGCTTTAGTTATAGTATCGGTGTAGAACCCGGCGATCTCACCGGCATTGTTGATCGCCGCTGCAGTCGTAGCGCCCACTCCGTTGGGATCGTCGATGTTACCCGAAAAAGTAGTCGTTGCGATATTGTAAGTGTAGCCGTGAGTCGCGCCCGCCCCATCGACATAGAACCCGACGGCGGTGTTGCTGTCGTTGACCCCGAGCAGCTGGTTGATCTTTGGTGGGCCGAGTCCGGTGCCCGGGTTGTTAACATTAGTGAAGGTCCCACCGACATCGGTGAACCCGAAGTTGTTATCACCGCTGCCGAGGTTGGTGTCAGACCAGAAACCGACTGTCGTCCCGACATTGTTGATGCCGGTAACCTGGGTCTGCACCGAGTTCGGGAAGTTCTCGTTGGTGAAGGAGGTGTTGTACGAGGGCGGCACCGTCGTGTAGCCCTTGTTTGGATGACCCACCGCCATCCCGCTACCGAAGTAGCCAGCGATCTTGCCAGCGTTGTTAATCCCGAGCTCCTGGTTGAACGTCACATCGCCGGGATTGACGATATCCTGAAACACAATGGCGTGCGCCGGCTGCGCGCCCCAGGCCAATGCCATGGCCGCGAATGCGCCCAAAGCGAGCCTTAGACGGCTTCCAGACGCGCGTGACAATACCGAGTCCTTGACCGCGGATTTCATGGCAGCCCCCTTCGATATTAAACATCAAAGGTTCTTGATTCTATTAACGTTGATGCAAACGCCGTGCCAAGCCGAACCGAGCCGTTTGTGCGCACGAAATCAAAACGTTAAAAAATCGAGCTCGGAGGGGGTGTGTACCGATGTCGGAGAACTTTACAGATGCGGGTGCCCCCATTGCAGGCAGGCGGCATTCAGCTTAAGCGGATCAGTGGGTTAGCTCTACGTCCGAGCCCGGCGTTGTGTTAAGAAATCCGACACTCGTGGTTAAGGTAAGCCCGGCAGCCTGTCCGTCAGTAGATCGTAGAGGCCGCCGGCGTCGACCATCGTCAAAAACCGCGCGTTCGCCTTGCGGCCGGTAACGCCCCACCAGTCGACTACCGTCATACCCACCGTCAGAGCGCTTGCCGTCTCGACTGCGACATTGACCTCGCGGCCGGAAAAAAGTGTCGGGCGCAGCAGATAGGCGATGACGCAAGGATCGTGCAGCGCCATGCCGCGCTCGCCGAATTTGCTGATGCGGGCCGCTTCGAAGCCGGACAGCAACGACGCAACCGCCGGACCGCAGCGGTTGCCGAGCGCGTTCAGCGCCGCGATCCGCGGCGGCGTGCTGAGCACCTGGTGGGTGACGTCGAGCGGTATCATCGCGATCGGGATGCCCAACTCGAGGACGATGGCGGCCGCGTGCGGATCGACATGGATGTTGAATTCGGCGGCCGGCGTCACGTTGCCGATCTCGAAACCAGTGCCGCCCATGATCACCACCTCGCCGATCCCGGCGGCGATGTCGGGGGCCTTGACCAATGCCATGGCGATGTCGGTCAGTGGCCCGAGGGCGGCCAGGGTGATGCTGCCCGGCTCAGCCGCGCGCAAGGTTTCGATGATGAAGTCGACACCGTGTTGCGCCTGCAAGGGCATCGTCGGCTCGGGCAGCCGCAGCTTCTCACCCAATGAGTCGCCGTGAATGCCCGCCGCCGTCGCCAGCGGGCGCAATATCGGCCGCGCACAGCCGGCATAAACGGAGATGTCCGCGCGTCCCGCCAATTCGCACACCCGCCGCGCATTGCGCTCGGTCAGCGCCAGCGGCAGATTGCCGGCGACCGCGACGATCCCCTCCACCTCCAACGCCTCGGGCGCCGCCAACGCGAGCAGGATCGCGACGGCATCGTCGATGCCGGGGTCAGTGTCGATGATGATCCGGCGCGGCATTCGGGGCTCAGCGGCGCAGCACCATCAGCTTTTTGATCTCGGCGATGGCCTTGGCGGGGTTCAGGTTCTTCGGGCAGGTGCGGGTGCAGTTCATGATCGTGTGGCAGCGGTAAAGCCGAAACGGGTCTTCGAGCGCGTCGAGCCGCTCGCCGGTTGCCTCGTCGCGGCTGTCGGCGATCCAGCGATAGGCCTGCAGCAATACCGCCGGCCCCAGATAGCGCTCGCCGTTCCACCAATAGCTCGGGCACGCGGTCGAGCAGCAGAAACACAAGATGCATTCCCACAACCCGTCGAGCTGTTCGCGCTCCTCCTCCGATTGCAGCTGCTCACGATCCGGCGGCGGCGGACTCTCGGTCTGCAACCACGGGCGGATCGACTGGTACTGAGCGGCGATATGCGTCAGGTCGGGGACCAGATCCTTGATTACCGGCATGTGCGGCAGCGGATAGATCCGCACCGCCCCCTTGATGTCCTCGATCGCCTTGATGCAGGCGAGCGTGTTGACCCCGTCGATATTCATCGCGCACGAGCCGCACACCCCTTCGCGGCAAGAGCGGCGAAAGGTCAGCGTCGTGTCGATCTCGTTCTTGATCTTGATCAGCGCGTCGAGAACCATTGGGCCGCACTGGTCGAGATCGAGCGAAAAGCTGTCGGTGACCGGATTTTTGCCGTCGTCGGGGTTCCAGCGATAGATCTTGAACTGCCGCACCCGCGCGGCTCCCGGCGGTGCTGCCACGGTTTTGCCGGGGCCGACCTTCGAGTTAGCCGGCAGGGTGAATTCGGCCATCGTTGCCTCAATAGACCCGCGCCTTGGGCGGGAAGGGCTGTACCTCGTTCGACAGGGTGTAGAGATGGACCGGCCGATAGCCGAGCTTTACCCCGCCGTCGCCGTCGAGCCAGGCGATCGTGTGTCTCAGCCAGCTCCGGTCGTCGCGCTCGGGATAATCCTCGCGTGCATGGGCGCCACGGCTCTCGGTGCGATTATCCGCGGAATGCAGTGCGACCACCGCCTGCTGCAGCAGATTTTTCAGTTCGAGCGCCTCGGCGAGATCGCTGTTCCAGATCATCGAGCGATCGGAGATGCCGAGATCGGCGAAACTGTCGGCGACGCCGTCGATCTTGCCGACCCCCTCCTTCAGAATTTCCGCGGTGCGAAAGACGGCGCAGTTGCTCTGCATCACACGCTGCATCTCGAGACGGATCTCGGCAGTCTTGCGCGGCCCCTTCGCGTGCCGGACCGCATCCAGCCGAGACACCGCTTCCTCGCCGGCAGAATTCGACAGCGGTTTGTGCGCCATCCCCGGCCGCACCAGCTCGGCGGCGCGATGCGCGGCGGCGCGTCCGAAGACAACGATATCGAGCAGCGAGTTGCAGCCGAGCCGATTGGCGCCGTGCACCGAAACGCTCGCCGCCTCGCCGATCGCCATCAGCCCGGGCACGGCGGCTTCCGGGTCGTCCTCGGTCGGGTGCAGCACCTCGCCGTGATAATTCGTCGGTATGCCGCCCATGTTGTAGTGCACGGTCGGCAGGACCGGGATCGGTTCGCGCGTGACATCGACCCCTGCGAAGATCTTCGCTGTCTCCGAGATGCCCGGCAGGCGCCGGTGCAGCATTGCCGGATCGAGGTGCTCGAGATGCAGCAGAATGTGATCCTTCAGCGGGCCGCAGCCGCGGCCCTCGCGGATCTCGATGGTCATCGCCCGGCTGACGACATCGCGTGAGGCAAGATCCTTGGCGTGCGGCGCATAGCGCTCCATAAAGCGCTCGCCTTCGCCGTTGGTCATGTATCCGCCCTCGCCGCGCGCCCCCTCGGTGATCAGGCAGCCCGCGCCGTAGATGCCGGTCGGGTGGAACTGGATGAACTCCATGTCCTGTAACGGCAACCCGGCCCGCAGCACCATCGCGTTACCGTCGCCGGTGCAGGTATGCGCCGAGGTGCAGGAGAAATAGGTACGGCCATATCCGCCGGTGGCGAGAATCACGATATGGGCGCGAAAACGGTGCAGGGTGCCGTCTGCGAGGTTCCACGCCATGACTCCGCGGCAGGCGCCTTCCTCATCGGTGATCAGGTCGAGCACGAAGTATTCGACAAAGAACTGGGCGTTATGCTTGAGGCATTGTTGAAAGAGCGTGTGGATGATCGCATGGCCGGTGCGGTCGGCGGCGGCGCAGGCGCGCTTGGCCGGATCGCCGTCGCCGTAATCCATCATGTGGCCGCCAAATGGCCGCTGGTAGATCCGCCCGTCCTCGGTGCGTGAGAACGGCACGCCGAAATGCTCGAGCTCGACGACGGCGGGGATTGCGTTGCGGCACATGTATTCGATCGCGTCCTGGTCGCCGAGCCAGTCGGAGCCCTTGACCGTGTCGTACATGTGCCAGCGCCAATCGTCGGGCTCCATATTGCCAAGCGCGGCGCTGATCCCGCCTTGCGCCGCGACGGTATGGCTGCGGGTCGGGAACACCTTGCTGATACACGCAGTCTCAAGACCCGCGGCGGTGCAGCCGAGGGTCGCCCGCAACCCGGCGCCGCCGGCGCCGACGACGACGGCATCGTAAACGTGATCGGTGATTGGGTAGGCGGGCGGCATCGCAACTCCCGATCAGCTAGCTCGCGGCTCCGAGCGCCAAGGTCAGCACGGCCACAGTGCCGGCCACGGTGAGGGCGACACAGGCCAGGCGGACGACGATCACCAGGCCCAGCCTGGAGAACTCGCCATGGACATAATCCTCGATCACGACTTGGAGCCCGAGGGAGGCGTGATAAAAGGTCGCGATCAACAGCAGCACCAGGCAAATCGCCGGCAGCGGTCGGCCGACCCATTCCTGGACGGTGTCGAAATCGGCGCCGACGAGACCGATCAGGGCGATCACGAACCATAGGACAAGCGGCACCAGCGCCACTGCGGTGACCCGCTGCAGCAGCCAGTGCTCGACGCCTTCCTTCGCCGAACCGAGGCCGATCGCACGGCCGAGCGGCGAACGCATCCGCGACGCCGCCATCTCAGCCGACCCAGCGCGAGATCCCGGCGACCCAGGCAATCACGGTCAGGATCGCCGCCGCCGCGACGACGATCCAGCCGCCGATATAGGTGGATTTGAGGTCGAGGGCATGACCGGTATCCCAGACCAGATGCCGGATGCCGTTGCACAGATGATAGAACAGCGCCGCGCTCCAGCCGAGCAGCAAGACGATCCCGAACCAGGAGCCGATAAAGTCGGCGACGGCGCCGTAGGCCTCCGGCCCCGACGCGGCGGCGACCAGCCACCACACCAATAGGATCCCGCCGACAGCCAAGGCCACGCCGGTGGCCCGGTGCAGGATCGACATGACCGAAGTGAGCTGCCAGCGATAGATCTGAAGGTGCGGCGAGAGCGGCCGGTCGGCGGATCTCATCTAAAGCAGTCCTGGCATCGATACCTCGGCGGCCGTCACGACAGCGCGGCAACCGGAATGCGGCGCGCGGGTGACTTAGACCCCGCTCCGGAAGGTGTCAACGTAGCCGGGCGCGGTGCTGCATTCACCGCGTAACCGCAACCTGCGCGATCGCCTCGGCGACCGCTACCACGCGGCGGGCATTATCGATATGCAGGTTCTCGATGAGCCTGCCGTCGACCAGCACGACGCCTTGTCCGGAACGCGCGGCCTCGGCATATGCCGCGATGATGCGGCGCGACCAGGCGACCTCCTCCGCACTCGGCGCGAAGGCGGTATTGGCCTCTTCGATCTGCTTCGGGTGGATCAACGTCTTGCCGTCGAAACCGAGCTCACGCCCTTGGCGACAGGCGAGCCCAAAACCCTCGTCGTCCGACAGATCGAGATGGACGCCGTCCAGGGCCGCAAGCCCGTATGCGCGAGCGGCGAGCAGAGCGAGCTGAAGCGCCGTCATCAGCGGCAGACGATCACGCGTGTGGGCGGCGTGCAGATCCTTGGTCAGATCCGAGCTGCCGAGCACCAGAGCAGCGAGCCGTGGGCTCGCCGCCGCGATCGGGCGCGCGTCCAAAATTCCGAGCGGCGTCTCCAGCATGCACCAGACGGCACGCTCCGGCGGCGCCCCCAGCGCGTCGAGCAGTGCTGCCGCGAGCCGCACCCGATCGGCGTTCTCGACCTTTGGCAGCAGCACCGCGTCGATCGGCATCGTCGCCGCAGCGGCGAGATCAGCATGTCCCCAAGGGGTGTCGAGCGCATTGACGCGCAGCACTAGTTCGCGCCCGCCGTAACCTCCGGCCGCAAGCGCCGCCATCACCGCCGTTCGCGCCTCCTCCTTCGCCACTGGCGCGACGGCGTCTTCGAGATCGAATATCAGCCCGTCGGCCGGAAGGGCGCGCGCCTTTTCCAACGCCCGCGGGTTCGAGCCCGGCACAAACAGAAGGCTGCGGCGTAGGCGAAGCATAGGGCGGCTCCGGAGTTCCTGCCCGAGGTTATACCACCAACAACACCGGCGGTGCGGGAGCATAATCGGTTGCGATTGCCGTCGGCTGACGTGCATTGTCGAGCCCGAGCGAGGCGTTGGAGGGTGCAGGGCATGGTCGAGACGAGCCGGGAGCCGGAACCCGCCGAGCATGCGTTCTGGTCGTGGCTCGGCTTCTGGGTGCAGTTCCTGGTCCTCGGGCTGTTCGTCGTGATCGGCGCGTTTGCCGCCAGCCAGGCGGACGGGACGGGCGATTATCTCTGCGGAATGTTGTTGGTTCTCGGCGCGTTAGCGCTGGCATTCCTGCGGCTCAAGCACCGGTTCGACGGCGGCGGCCCAGGCTGGCGCGATTTTCTGTTCGTCGACGACATGACAACCCTGCCGGTGGTAATCCCGCTTTTCGTCGTGATCGGGCTCGTCGGCCTGTTCATCGCCCGCGCCTGGCCCTATGGCAGCTTCCACAACGCCGGGCTTGGGCTGTTCGTGGTCAGCGGCGTCATCATTTTCCTCGACATCAAGCGCGTCTTCGACCGCATGAATTCGCGCCCGCGCTAAAATGCCGACCGTTCTCTCGGTCCAATCCTGGGTTGCCTGCGGCAATGTCGGGAACTGCGCGGCATTGTTTCCGTTGCAGCGCCTGGGCTTCGAGACCTGGTCGCTCAACACCGTCGCGTTTTCAAACCATACCGGCTACGGCAAGTGGCGTGGCGATGCGGTGCCCGCGCATCAGATCGCATCCTTGTTCCAAGGCATTGCCGAATTGGGCGTGCTGCCGAACTGCGACGCAGTGCTGTCAGGCTATCTCGGCGCGGTCGAGATTGGCTCAGTTCTGCTCGACATCGTCTCCAGGGTCAAGCAGGCGAACCCGCGGGCGCTTTATTGCTGCGACCCGGTCATGGGCGACATTGGTCCAGGCTGGTATGTCCGCGCCGGTGTCCCTGAATTCTACCGCGACCATGCACTCAGCATCGCCGATATCGCCACGCCCAACCGCTTCGAGCTCGAATGGCTGACCGGGCGCCGGGTCGGCAGCATTGAGCAAGCTGGAGCTGCGGCCGAGGTGCTGCGCCAGCGCGGACCCCGGATTATCCTTGTCACCAGTCTCGAACCCGCAGCCGACCGGCTCGCCGTCCTTGCCGCCGGAGCCTTGGGTGTCTGGGTGGTCGAAACCCCGCGGCTGCCGATCGAGGCTACCGGCTGCGGCGATGCGGTCGCGGCCCTTTTTCTCGGCTGGCTGTTGAAAGGCAAACCGTTGCCCGAGGCGCTCGCCCTGACCGTCGCCGCGATCTGGGGCGTGGTCGAGGCGACTTTCCGCGCGGGCGGCGGCGAGCTGGCGCTGGTAGCGGCGCAGGACGAACTGGCCGCCCCCAGCCGAAAGGTTCTTCCGCATAAACTGTAAGCCGAAACGGAGAGAATTATGGAAACGCCAGGAAAAATCGCCGTCGTCACCGGAGCGGGAAGCGGCATCGGCCGCGCCTCGGCGGTGGCGTTGGTCGAGGCCGGGTTCGCGGTGGTCTTGGCGGGCCGCCGCCGCAACATGCTCGAAGAGACCGCCGCGATGGCCAAGGTGCCGCCGCCGGGAACCACGGTAGTGCCGACCGACGTCTCCGATCCGGCGGCGATCGCGGCGCTGTTCGACGCCGTCAAAAACACTTACGGCCGTATCGATCTGCTGTTCAACAACGCCGGCATCAGCACGCGTGGAATTCCGTTCGAGGAGCTGACTCTCGAGCAGTGGTCGAATGTCGTCGCGGTCAATCTGACCGGCTCGTTCCTGTGCGCACAGTACGCCTTTCGCATGATGAAGAGCCAGGATCCGCAGGGTGGGCGGATCATCAACAACGGCTCGGTATCGGCCCACGTGCCGCGGCGCAACTCCACCCCCTATGTCGCGACCAAGCATGCTCTGACCGGCCTCACCCGTTCGCTGTCGCTCGACGGCCGCCAATACAATATCGCCTGCGGCCAGATCGACATCGGCAACGCCGCCACTTCGCGCAACGAGGACACGGCGCAGGGCCGGCTGCAGGCGACCGGCAGGGTGGAAGCAGAGCCGCGCATGGATGTCGAGCACGTCGCCAGGGGTGTCGTCTACATGGCTACCCTGCCGCTCGAGGCGAACGTTCAATTCATGACGGTCATGGCGACCAAGATGCCCTATATCGGCCGCGGCTGAGCTCAACCCGCTGCTCCCGGTAAACGAATCGGCTCGGGAGGCTCGGCGCGGATTGGTCGGAAACGACCACATCTTTTGCCCAATTTGAGCAAAAACGGCGCGGAGCACGCTCCAATCTGCCTAGTAAATAGTCAGCTGTGGCTATGCGCCACTCCCCGGTTGACAAAGGCGGCCGGCTGCGAGCAAGAGGTGATCTGGCGAATTTCCGCGCAACCAGTCAGTTCGCACTTCGGCTCGCAATCTAGGATCCACGCGTTGGTACGACGTTTGCGTTGCCGCAGCCAGGAGGGGGTTACGACGCGTGATCGCGTGCCGAAATCATGCGCGCCCCACAGTGAACGCTAATTCGAAAGGCTCGTCTCTAGATGAACAACACCAAGAAAAGCACCATCTCGGGCGCCGCGCTCGCCGTCGTCCTGCTCGGCGCCGGGCCGGTTTGCGCATGGGCCGACGAACTCGCCCAGGCGCCACCGTCACCAGCACCGCCAGCAGCAGCCGCGCCGCCAGCAGCAGCTCCACCACCGGCGGCGGCCCCGCCGGCAGGTGCGCCGCCGGCGCCCGGGCAGGCAGCGGCCGCGGCCCCGGCCGCGCCGACTTCGCCGCTGATCGGACCATCGATCACCGGCCCGCTGACAATCCAGCTGCCGCCGCCCAAATACACCTTGCCCCTTTTGGGCAACATCTATGTGGACGGCGTCGCCAGCGGTCTCGGGATGTGGCAGAGCAACCCGCCCCCCGGCAATCGCTCGTGGCAGCCCGACCTGTCGAACGGTCAGGTATTCGTCCAAAAGACTGACGGCCTGTTCCAGTTTTTTGTCGAGGCCGGCGCCTATTCGCTCGCGACTTTGGGAACGCCATACATTTCTGCATCGCAGGCAACCTTCGGAGCCAATTCAGCGGCGGGGCGTTTGTGGGGCTGGGTCCCCGCGGCCTACGGCAAAATTGTCCCGACCGACAATTTTTCGGTCCAGGGCGGCAGGCTTCCGACCCTGATCGGGGCCGAATACGGATTCTCCTTTCAGAATATAAACATCGAACGCGGGTTGCTGTTCAATCAGGAACCCACCTTCAGCACAGGCGGCCAGGCTAACTACACGGTCGGCCCGTTAGCCTTGTCGCTCTCGTTCAACGACGGGTTTGATTCGGGGGTCTACAATTGGATCACCGGTTCCGCCACTTATACCATCAACAGCACAAACACATTCGAGTTTGCCGCCGGGGGTAATGTCGGAAAGACCAACACTGCGACCTTGCGGGCACCGCTGCTTCAGAGCAACTCCCAAATCTGGAATTTAATCTACACGTATAATTCCGATCCGTGGATTATTCAACCCTATATTCAGGTTACGCATGTTCCTACCGATACTAGTATTGGAATAGGCTCGAGCGCGTCGACCTTCGGCGGAGCTATTCTGGGGAACTACGATTTAGGCTCGGGGTTCAATCTGGGCGGTCGTCTTGAATATATCGGCACCACCGGCAGCAACAATCTGCTCTATGGTCCGGGGAGTGCCGCTTTTTCCGCTACGTTCACCCCGACCTACCAATGGCAATACTTCTTCGCGCGCGCCGAGGTTTCGTTTGTCAAAGGCCACGTAACTCCGGGGTTTGGGCTGGGCCCGAACTTCAACGGCGATTCTCAAACTCGGGTAATGGTCGAAAGCGGCATCCTGTTCTGAGTTGACCGGAGGCGGGGCGTTCGACATCGGCTGAGCGGCGCCAGCCGCCGGCTTCTTCGCGCGTCCTCTCGCTGACGCCACGCCAGCGCAGCAACCGGCTCGGTACGCGTCTCCGAGTTCGCTTACGCGCTCAAACAGACATCCGACATTCGCGCACAGGCGGCTCAGGGCCGGGTCTTGGTTCCACCGGCTCGCAGGTTCGGCGGGAGCGGATTATATGACCTGCAGTGTGAGCTAGTTCACACTCGATCCGGCGCTGGCGTGGTCTTGTCGAAATTTGTCCACCCGGCGGCGAGGCCAAGGAAAGGCGTTCCGTGCCGAACCTCGTCATCTTCGATTGCGACGGCGTCCTGGTCGACAGCGAGATCATCTTTGCCCGAATCCTGGCCGAGTGCCTGACCGCGGCGGATCTCCCGGCGACGGCGGAGGAGGCCTTGGTGCTCGGCGTCGGCAAGAACCGCGACTCCTTAGCCGCGGCGGTCGAGGCCCGATATGGGCGGGCGCTGCCGGATGGGTTTTTCGATGCGATGCGCGCGCAAAGCGCAATCGCGCTCGCCCGCGAGCTGGAGCCGATGCCGGGGGTCGAGGCGCTGCTGAACGCGCTGACGGCGGCCCGCTGCGTCGCCTCGAACGGCCACCTCGGCCGGGTACGCGAGCGCTTGGCGCTGACCGGTCTGTTGGGCTTTTTCGACCCGCATGTCTTCAGCGCCACACAGGTCGCCTCCGGCAAGCCGGCGCCCGATCTCTTTCTGTTAGCCGCCCGGGAGCTGGGCACACACCCTGCCGACTGCACCGTCGTCGAGGACAGCGTCGTCGGCGTCGCCGCTGCGGTCGCTGCCGGCATGCCGGTTCTCGGCTTTTGTGGCGGCAGCCACTGCTCCGACGGCCACGCCGACCAGCTTGTCACCGCCGGATGCTCGCGGGTCTTCGCGCGAATGACCGATCTGGCGGCCCATTTAGGCGAGCGGCTATGCGAATAGTTCAGATGACCGATACGCATTTAAGCCGGAGCAAGGCGCATTTCGCCGACAACTGGGCGCCGCTCGCGCGATTCGTTGCCGCGCAACGCCCGGATCTCATAATTCATACCGGCGATGTCACGGTCGACGGAGCCGATGTCGAGGACGACATGGCCTATTCCGCCGGGCTGTTGCGCGATCTGGGGATACGCTGGCGCGCGGTCCCCGGCAACCACGATGTCGGCGATGCTGGCCATCCGCGCCAGTCGGTCAACGGCGAGCGCCTCGCTTGCTGGCATCTCCATTTCGGCGCCGACCGGTGGGTCGAGGATGTCGACCAAAGGGCCGGGGGTTGGCGCATCGTCGGGATCGACGCCATGCTGCTAGACAGCGGCCTGCCGGAAGAGGCGGCGCAAGACAGTTGGCTCGACGCGGTAATGGCGCAGGGGGCCGGTCGGCCGGTTGCCTGGTTTCTCCACAAGCCGCTGTTTCTCAACAGCCCCGAGGAAGACGATACCGGATATTGGGCGGTCAAGCCGCAGCCGCGCGGGCGGCTGATGGCGCTGGTGCGGCGCTATCGGGTGAGCTTGGTCGCCAGCGGCCATCTACACAAAGCGCATCAGCTAGTGAGCGAGGGCACCCGTTATATTTGGGCGCCAGCTTCGAGCTTTTTGGTTGGCGAGATGCAGCCGGCGATGCCGGGCGAAAAGCGGCTCGGCGCGGTCCTCTACGACCTCGACGGCTCAACCATCTCGGCCGAGATCATGGACGTGCCCGGGCTCCGCGAACATCGGCTCGACGACGTGATCGACGAAGTCTACCCGCGACCGTCCTCGTCCGCCGGATCACGCTGAACCCGAAGCTCGTCGATGGCGCCGTTGGAGAGGCGATAGATCCGGTCCTGCGGGACTGGAAGGGTCAGGGCGACCGCCCGGGGCAGACCGGCATAAAGACCGCGCAGCATACGGCTAACGAGCCCGTGGGCGACGACAATCATCGGCGCCCCGTCGTTCTGCTCGTCCAGCCATTCGCCGACGCGTGCGGCGAAGGTGTCGTAGCTTTCGCCGTCCGGCGCGCGAAAGCACCATTCAGGTCCGTCGTCGAAAATTCCCGGTGAGCGCGCTTCGATCTCGCCGTAGGTCAAGCCGTCCCACGAGCCGAGCGTCAGCTCGCGCAATCGTTCGTCGACGCGCATCGCGCCAGCACTGCCCAGCTCTTCGCGGATGATCTCAGCCGTCCGCCGCGCCCGGCCTTGCGGGCTAGCAACGATCGGTGCCGCGGTTGCCGCCGGCAAACCCGCCAATAACCGGCCGATCGCGCGGGCTTGCGCCGCTCCGCATTCGGTCAGCGGCGAATCGAAGCGGCCCTGATATCGCCGCTCCAGGTTCCACTCGGTCTCGCCATGGCGCACCAACAGGATCGTCACGGCTTCGCGCCAGGACCACGCAAGCGGTGGAGGACGCAGCGTTTCAGCGGGCCTTCCGGCACGTCGGGGTGATCGAAATCATCTTCCGGCGCGCGGCTCATGCCGAGCCGTTCCATGACCCGGCGCGAGCGACGATTGGCCGGTACCGTGATCGCGACGATCTCGGTCAGACCGAGTGTGTCAAAGCCGTAATCGAGCGCGGCGCGGGCGGCTTCGGTCGCATAGCCGCAGCCCCATTGAGCGCGCGCGAGCCGCCAGGCGACCTCGACCGCTGGCGTGAAATGCGCCTCGTAAGAGACCCTGGTGAGCCCGACGACGCCGATCAAACTCGCCTCGCCGGGGATCTCGACGACCCATTGCCCAAACCCGTGCCGCCGCCAATGGGCGCGCACTCGTGCCGCCCACGCTTCGGCCGCCCCCGGCTCCAACACGGGCCGCAGGAACTCCATGACGGCGGGGTCGGCGGACAGTTCCGCATAGGCGGCGACATCGGCGTCGCGCCACGGGCGCAACAGCAAGCGCGAGGTTCGCAGTGAGACCGCCACGGCTATTTTTTCTCGCCGGGGACCGCCGGCCATCCGCGCCATGAATATCTGCTGCAACTGCTCGAACCCCTTCAAGGTTGCCGGCAGCCAGGTCTCGATCATCGCCTTGGCGTCCATCGCCTTGATGTTGGCGGTCATTCGTTCCTGCACCTCTTTCAGAAGCGCCTCTTGCAAGGGTTGCACTTCGGGCAGCCCGAAAAACTTTCGCACTTCCTCTGGCGTGCAGTCGATTTCCAAGTTGATCTTCATCGCTACCGCTCCTTCCCGCACCACTAAGCGATAGCACTTTAACCGTTGGGCCGCGCGTCGGATCTCGGGTAAGCTTTGCGTATGGCTGTCGAAATCCCGTTCCGCCGCGAATTTTCCTTCGAATACGGCCGGCTCGAGCGGGTGGCGCCGGGCATTCGTCGCATCGTCGCGCGCAATCCCAGCCCGTTCACCTTCCGCGGCACCGGGACCTATGTCGTCGGCGACGGCGAAGTCGCGGTCATCGATCCGGGCCCCGATCTCGACGAGCACGTCGCGGCATTGCTGGCCGGACTTTCCGGCGAACAGGTGACTCACATCCTGATCACCCACACCCATCGCGACCATTCGCCGGCGGCCGCGGCGCTGAAGGCGGCAACCGGGGCCTCGACCTATGGCTTCGGCCCCCACGCCGGGGGGAAGCGCGGCGATCCCGCGATAGAGGAAGGCGGCGATTGGGACTTCACGCCCGATGTGACCTTACATGACGGCGACGCAATCGTCGGCTCAGGCTGGCGTTTCGAGGCGGTGCATACGCCGGGACACACCTCGAACCATCTCTGCTTCGCACTGCCCGATCAAGGCATCCTGTTCAGCGGCGACCATGTCATGGGCTGGTCGACCAGCGTGATCGCTCCGCCCGACGGCGAGATGAGCGCTTATATGGCTTCACTCGACAAATTGCTCCGCCGCCTGGACGTGGTCTATTGGCCGACCCATGGCCCGGCGATCACCGAGCCGCAGGCCCATGTCCGCGCCTTCGTCGCCCATCGCCGCGAGCGCGAGGCCGGGATTTTGGAATGTCTGGCGGCCGGCAGCGAGCGGATCGACGCGATCGTCGAGAAGCTCTATGTCGGACTTCAGCCGGGGCTGCGCCGCGCGGCAGGGCGATCGGTGCATGCGCATCTGCTTGATCTCGCCGGGCGTGGCATCGTCGAAAGCGAGGGACCGCCGACGATCGACGCGATCTATCGCCCCACCCGTTCTTGAACCAGGCACAACACGCCAACCGCTTAGCCAAATACGGTATGACCGTCCGGCAAGATGAAGGTCAGAGACGTGCTGCGGCTGTTGCGCGATGATGGCTGGTATCCTGTAACCACTCGGGGAAGCCATCGCCAGTTCAAGCATCCGCTGAAGCTGGGCCGGGTCACGGTCGCGGGAAAGTCCAGCGATGACGTCGCCCCGGGAACCCTCAACAGCATTCTGAAGCAAGCCAATCTCAAACTGTGAGGTTATTGCGATGCGTTATGCGATCGTCGTCGAGAAAGCCGGAAAAAACTACTCAGCCTACGTACCGGACCTTCCCGGCTGCATCGCTACCGGTAAGACGCTGGAGGAAACCGAGCGACTGATTCGCGAAGCGGTGGAATTGCATTTGAACGGGCTGCGCGAGGACGGATTGCCCATTCCGCAGCCATCGAGTCGGGTCGAATATGTCGAGGTGACGGTCTGACAAAGGCCAGCCGACAAGACATACGTCCGTGCACCCAAAATTCGCCCAAAATAACCACCCGGACACCTCTAAGAACTGGTTGTGTTTTGGGCCGAATCGCCTGCTCCTGAGATTGGGGATGCGGGGGATGGGCGATGGCGGGGCAACCGGGATTTTTTGATGGCGAGGAGCGGCTGAAAGCATTGTCGGCGGCGGGCGACCCGTTGGAGCGGCTGGCCCAGGTGATCGATTTCGAAGGGTTTCGCGACGATCTGGAAGCAGCACTGTCGCGTTCGGACCGGGCTAAAGGCGGGCGACCGCCCTATGATGCGGTGCTGATGTTCAAGGCGCTGGTATTGCAGACGCTCTACACGCTGTCGGACGACCAGACCGAGTACCAGCTCAAGGACCGGCTGTCGTTTATGCGGTTTGTCGGGCTGGCGCTGCACGATCCCGTCCCGGACGCCAAGACGATCTGGCTGTATCGCGAGCAGTTGGCGCGTGCCGGCGCGGCGGAGCGGCTGTTCGCCCAGTTCGATGCGCTGCTGCGGGCCAAGGGCTGGCTGGCGATGGGCGGGCAGATTGTCGACGCCACGGTGATCCAAGCGCGCCGGCCGCGGCTGACCCAGGCCGAGAAGGAGACGATCAAAGGCGGCGGCACCCCAGCCGAATGGACGCCGGCCCGGCGCGCCCAGATCGACCGCGACGGGCGTTGGACGATCAAGCGCGGCCGAAAGCGCGAGGCCAGGCCAGGCCAAGGCAACCAGCGGCAGGTCGAGATCGCGGTGCCGGTGTTCGGCTACAAGAACCATGTCGGTATCGACCGTGAGCACGGCTTTCTGCGGCGCTACACCATCACCCACGCGGCGGCACACGACGGCGGCCAGCTCGCCGCGGTGCTCGACCATGACAACACCGCCAGCGATGTGTGGGCCGACACCGCCTATCGCTCGGCGGCCAATCTGGCTGTGCTCGAGCGCCGTGGCCTGAAGCCGCAATTCCAGCGCAAAAAGCCCCGAGGTCGGAAGATGCCGGCGCATATCGCCCGCGGCAACGCCACCCGCGCCCGCGTGCGCTCGCGCGTCGAGCACGTCTTCGCCGCCCAGAAATGCCGGCTCCGGCTCGTCGTCCGCACCGTCGGCATGGTCCGCGCCCGCGTCAAGATCGGCTTGGCCAATCTCGCTTACAACTTCACCCGGCTGGCCTGGCTCAATGGCCGAACTGCGCCCGCATGACGGAAAGGCGCGTCACCACCGACCCAAGCCCGGCGAAAACCGCCTGGCCGCCGACCCATTCAATCCGACCCCAGCCACCGTTGACCCAAACACCCACCATTGACCAAATTGGCACCCAAAACATCCCACAAAATCGGGTTATTCGAGCTGTCCATCCGCCAATTACAGCAACTGATCGTACTAGCCGGCCATCTCGTGATTACTGTCCGAAAAGTGGCGCGCGGGTTTGGATGAATTCCTCGACCGCGGCGACGAGTTTGTCGCCATCCTCGTCACCGAGCGCGATCGACAGCGCGAACATGCCGCGTTTGGCGAACCAGATGCCCGATGCGACGAGATCGAACCAGAACAAATCGCGCAGCGCGCCGTTGCCGCGCGCTGCATCCTCCTCCGAGCGGATCGGCCCGTCGGCCATGTGGACCGACATCATCGAGCCGATGCCGGTGAACTGCATCGCCAGCCCGGGCCGGCGGACCACGGCGTTGAGCCGCTGGCGCAGGCGGTCGCCCCATTGATTGAGCGCGCGGGCATGCTCGGGCGTATAGATCTCGGTCAGCCCGACCAGTCCGGCGTTCATCGTCAGCACGTTGTTGTTGAAGGTGCCCGCATGCTGGAAGGCGTCCGGGCGGCGCAGGTCGAAGCGCTCCATGATCGCGGCGCGCCCGCCAAAGGCGCCGAAGCTCATACCGCCGCCGAGATATTTCCCGAGTGTCGTCAGATCGGGGAGGATGCCGTGCACCTCCTGCAACCCGCCCGGCGCCAGCCGCGAGGTCATCACCTCGTCGAAGATCAGCAAGGCCCCGGTCTCGTTCGCCAGCGCGCGCAGTCCGGCCAGAAAACCGCGCTCGGCCGGGATGCAGCCGGTCGTGCCCTGCATCGGCTCGACCAGGATCGCGGCCAGCTCATGGCGGTGTGGTCGGACCAGCGTTTCCAGCGCCTCGAGGTCGTTATAGCGGCCGAGCAGAAACTCGAACGGGGCGTTGAGCGGGCTGCCATGGCCACGGAAATAAAAGACGCCGCCATGATAGCCGCCGCCAAACACCAGGATCTTCGGCCGGCCGGTGATCGTGCGGGCGGCGCTGACCGCCATCAGATTGGCCTCGGTGCCGGAATTGGTGAAACGCACCAGCTCGATCGACGGGAAGCGGGCGCAGACCGCCGCGGCAAACCGAGCCTCGATTTCAGTGTGCGCGCCGAAATTGAGCCCGGCCGCGAGCGCCGCTTCGATCGCCTTGCGGATCGCCGGATGCGAGTGGCCATAGATCCCGGCGGTAAACTCGCTGAGGAAATCGGCATATTCGTGGCCGTCGAGATCCCACAGCCGCGCCGCTTCGCCCTTCGCCATGGTCAGCGGAAACGGATCGACATGGATCGAGGCGCGCGTGTTGCCGCCGGGCATCGTCGCGCAGGCCGCTTGGTGCTGCGCGAGGCTCTTTGGGTTGTCGGCCCGATACCGTTCCTCGGCCTCGGCTAGCGCCGCCCGGACGTTGATATTTGCGGGGTGGGTCGTCGTCATTGGCTCTCGGTCACCACCCTTAGCCCGGATAGGCGCGGCGGCCGTGGTCGCGCAGCCACAGGCGCACGAGATGCCGTCGGGCTTCGGGCTCGAGGTAATCGACAAATGCCGTGCGGCTGTGGCCCAGGGCGCGATTGTCGACAAACTGCATCTGACCGGGTTCGAGGTCAAAATCGATCGACAGCGCGTCGTCTTCGAAAATCTCCAGCATTGTCGAGACGGCGGTCGCTCCGGCCGCGTCGAGCGGCTCGCCCTTCAGCGCGTACCCGCTGTTGATCTGATGGACGCTGAACCGCGCCTTGATCTCGGCGCCGCCGGCGAACACCGGGGCGGCAAAGATCGGGCTTTCGCCGGGATGGAATTCGCGCTGGCGATCGAACCAGAACGGCTCGTAGAGCCGAGCCAATCGCTCGGGACAGCGTGCCAGCAGCGCATTATGCGCTGTGTGAAAACTGATGACCCGGCTGTGGCCGCCGCTCATTGCTTTACGCAGACATAAGAGACCCACGTAATCAGGCGGCGTCTCGTTATACGCGTTGTCATTGTGAAAGCGGATCTCGATGTTGGTTTTGTCCGGACGCACCCCCGAACCCGGCAATGCCTGCTGCCCAGTATCGAGCACGTCATAGATCAGGGTGCCGTCGAGCTTTTGCGCGACCGGGCGCGCGATCATGCTCGACAGCAGCCAGTAGATCGTCGTCGCCTCGGCTGCGTCGATCTCGACCATCGGCAGGCGCTCGACGATCGCAACGCGCACGCCGCGGGCGAGGATGTCTTGCGCCCGCGCCATCGCCTCACGGCAGGCCGGCATTGAGAAATCATCCGCGCCGAGCACGATCGTCGGCAGCGGGTAGACGCGCAGTTCGTCGACCACGCGGCGGATCTCGTCGAGGCAGGCGGTGGATAGCTCGACCCGCCAATCCTCAGCGCGGACATCGGCGCGCACCCAAGCGCTCGGCCCGTCGATCGGCCGGGTGGAAACAGACAGTTGCGGCATGGTTTCTCCTCGAAGCGCCATCGTCCGCCGAGGACGCCGATCCCCTCAAATAGCGCAACGCCCCCGGATTGATCAATGCCCGGTCTGGCTGCGTTCCTCGCGCGCCTCGTAGGCCTTCAAATGGGTATAGGCCAGCCGCAGCAGCGATGTGTCGCAGGCCGGTGAACCGGTGCGTTCGCCGCGCCGGATCAAATCGCGATGTGATCGGCTTCGATCGGATTATGGTTTTCGATGTCGCGCGCCATCGAGGCGGTCAATGGCGAGCCCGCCGTCGTCAGCATCGAGCGGAAGCGCTCGACGGCCGGGCCGCGCGGCGGGAAACCGCTGGCTTGCGCGATCGCCTGGCACTCGTCGATCAGGCCAAGCACGATCTCGCGGCCCCCTGGAGCATTGACGATGTCGCCGATTGCGGCGCGCAGCAGACAGGTACTGCCGGCAAAGGCCGCGAGAAACACCCATTTCTCCCACATCTCTTGCAGGATTTGGTCGCTGGCGCGCGCCTCGAACTTTGTGCCTGCCATCACGTCGGCAATCGCGCGGACCCGATCCGACAGTGCGCCATCGCGCTCGCCAAACGACAGTTCGTGGTTTTGGTTCAGATGGATGATCCGACCTCCGGGGCCCAGCGTCGCGGCAATCACGCATTGCCCGCCGAGCACATGCGCCGCGCCGACCCGTCCGTCGAGGATTTCGAGATGCCGCATGCCGTTGAGCAATGGCAGGATCGCGGTATTCGGCCCGACTGCCGGTGCGAAGGACACGATCGCATCATCGAGCGAATAGGCCTTGCAGCTCAGCAGGATCAAGTCGAACGGGGCGCCGAGGTCGCTGGCTAAGACTGTCGGGGGTGCCGGCCGGGTGAAATCGCCTGCGGTGCTCTCGATGACTAGGCCGCTCGCCGCCAGCTCTGCCGCGCGTCGTGGGCGGACCAGGAAGGTCACGTCGCGGCCGGCTTCGATCAGCCGGCCTCCGAAATAGCCGCCGATTGCGCCGGCGCCGACTACGAGGATGCGCATACTCTCATTCCTTCCCTCGGTCCGGCCATTATCGGCCCGGTCAATGCGCCTCAGCCGGGGGGACCTTGGCCGGCGTTACGTTGCGCAGCAGCGGCACCAGCAGGGTGGCGATAACGAACGCAACCATGATCGCACGAAATGCGTCGGCATAAGCGAGGGTCGAGGCTTCGCGGTACGCCAAATGCCATAGCTGCGACAGCGCGGCTGCGTGCCCGGCGGCCGGTCCGCCCAGGGCGGCGCTATAGCGCTCGGCCAGCCCGTGGATGAACTGCGTCATCGCCCCGTTTGCCGGCGTCAAATGCGACGCGATGTGCAGGAAATGGAGATTGGTGCGGTCGTTCAGGATCGCGCCGCATACCGCGATGCCGACCGCACCGCCGAGATTGCGCATCATGTTGAATAGGCCGCTGGCGTATTTCAGCCGCTCGGGCGGCAAGCTGCCAAGGCCGAGATTGACGCTCGGCGCCACGGCAAAGACTTGCGGGAACCCGCGCAGAACCTGCGGAAGCAGTAGTTCTGCGGCTCCCCATTCATGGTCGATAAAGCTGAACGACCACATCGCCATGGCAAAGCTGGCGAGGCCGAACATCATCAGCCAGCGCGTGTCGATCTTGCGGGACAGCAGCACGTAAACCGGAACCCCGATCAGCGAGGCGATGCCGGTCGAAAAGATCGCGACGCCGGTCTGCCATGCGCTGAACCCCCGCACATAGCCGAGGAACAGCGGCGTCAAATAGATCGTCGAGAAGATGCCGATGCCGGTGACGAAGGACAGAAAGCAGCCGAGCGAGAAATTGCGATTGCCGAACGCGCGCAGATCGACGACCGGGCGCACAAACGTAAAGCTGCGGATGACGAAGAGCACACCGGAGATCCCTGAGATCCAAGCGCAGGCGGTGATCGTAAAATCGTCGAACCAGTTCCACCGCGCCCCTTCTTCGAGCACGTATTCGAGGGTGCCGAGCGTCAAAGCCAGCAGGATCATGCCGAGGTAATCGGCGCCCTTGAGCAATGACAGGTCAGGGTGGTCGATCTTGACCAGCAGAGCCACCGTCACCGCGACGATCAGCCCCGGCACCAGATTCACGTAGAACAGCCAGCGCCAGTCGAGCGTGTCGGTGATCCAGCCGCCGATCACCGGACCCAAAACCGGCGCGACCGAGGCTATGGTGCCGACCACCGCCGCCGAATAGACCCGGCGCTGACCCTGGAAATAATGAAAGGACGAGGTGAAGACGGTCGGGATCATCGACGCACCGAGCATCCCCTGCAGTGCCCGGAACACGATCATGCTCTCGATGTTCCAGGCGATCCCGCAGAGCAGGCTGGCGAGCGTGAACCCCAGGGCCGAGCCCGCGAACAGCCAGCGCGTCGAGAACACCCGCGTCAGCCAGCCGGAGAGCGGAATGACAATGATCTCGGCGATCAGATAGGCGGTCTGCACCCAGCTGATGTCGTCCTGCGCCGCCGACAGCCCGCCGCCGATATCCTGCAACGACGACGCCACAATCTGGATGTCGAGCAGAGCCACGAACATGCCCACGCACATCACTGCGAACGGCACCACGCTCGGGGCCGCAGGTTGTGGCTGCGTGGTCATCGATCGCGCTCGGCCGCGGAACGGGTGTCGATGCTGACCGTGGTCGACAAACCGGGGCGCAGCAGCCCCAGGGTTCCGTCGCTGTCGTCGACAGCGATGCGCACCGGAACGCGCTGGACGATCTTGGTAAAGTTGCCGGTCGCGTTTTCCGGCGGAATGACGCTGAAAATTGCACCCGTCGCCGGGGCGAGGCTCAACACGCGGCCGGTGAACTTGCGGCCGGGGACCACGTCGGCGACAAAGCTCGCCGGCTCGCCGGCATGCATCCGCGCCAGCTGGTCTTCCTTGAAATTGGCGTCGACCCACAACCCGTGGGCGGGAACGATCGACAGCAACGCCGAGCCAACAGTTGCATATGCACCTATTTGGATGGCGCGGTCGCCGATATAACCGTCGATCGGCGAGCGGATCTCGGTGTAGCCGAGATCAAGCTGGGCGGTGCTCAGATCGGCCTGCGCCTGGGCGAGGCTTGCTTTGGTTTCGGCGATCTCGGTGTCGAGCACGACGAGTTGCTGGCGGGCGGCCGCGAGGCCGGCCTCGCCGGACCGGACCGTCGCTGCTGCCTTTTGGTCGACGGCAAAGGCTTTCTGATAGGTCTGCAACGAACCGAAGGTGGAGACCGCGAGAGTATGGTAGCGGACGGCGTCCTCGTGGGCGAAACCCGCTTCCGCTTTCTTCGCCATAAGGTCGGCCTCGGCCTGCTGGATCATCGATTGCTGCAGCGTGTATTTCGCACGCAGATTGGCCAGGGCCGCCGTCTGGTTCTGAACCACTGCGTCGGCATGCGCGAGATTGGCCTTGTAGTCGCGGTCGTCGAGCTCGACCACCAGCTGGCCGGCATGGACGAACTGATTGTCGCCGACCAGGATCTTGGCGACGAACCCGGCGACATGCGGCGACAAGGTCGTCACGTTGCCGCCGACATAGGCGTCGTCGGTGGTTTGGATAAAACGGCCGACCCGCCACCAATCCCAACCGTACCAGGCGATCCCGCCCGCGGCGATCAGGCCCAGCAGAACAGCAATGAGACGGCGGCTGAGGCGGATGCGTCGCCGAGTCGCCAAGATGCCGCGCAGCTCATCCGCCGCGATGTCGCCCGTGGCGATACGGTCGAGAGCTTGTGTGCTCATGGTTGGTTCCCCTGCGCAAAAGGCCGGCGGCCGCGCTCGGCCAGGCGGGTGCGCACTCCCTCATCGGCGGCAGGTCCGGCGACGACGGCAAAATCCGGTCCCGCGATCTCCTCGCCGGTGGCGCCGTCGACCACAACCGGGTCGACCTTCTCGCCGGTCCGCAGATTGACCAGCTGCACCGAGGCGCCCTCGGCGGCGAAGTGACGGTTGCCCCAAGCGAGCAACGCCAGCAGCACCGGGTGGAAATCCCGGCCGCGATCGGTCAGCACATATTCGTGGCGCGGCGGATGCTCGTTGTAGCGCCGGCGCTCCAACAGGCCCGCTTCGACCAGCGCATTCAGCCGGCGCGTCAGCATGTTGGGCGCGACGCCGAGGCTCTTCTGAAATTCGTCGAACCGGGTGAGCCCGTAAAACGCGTCGCGCAGGATCAGGATCGACCACCACTCGCCGACCCGGTCGAGGCTGCGGGCGATCGGGCAATGCATGTTGCCAAAGCTCTTGCGCTGCATGGGTAACGTCCCCGCCAGTAACTTTCATCATGAAAGTAACGTTGACGCGGCCTGCTTACAAGAGGAAATTTCAGGCGGCGCCTGCGACCCCTGCGACGCGCGGGATCCCGGCGTTATGGGACCAGCAGGATCTTGCCGATGTGGCGGCTCGATCCCATCAGCCGGTGGGCTTCGGCGGCCTCGACCAGCGGGAAGGTTTTGTAAGTGCAGGTGCGCAATTTCCCCTGCATCCACAATGGCCACACCCTTTCCTTCAACGCGGCGACGATCGCCGCCTTCTGCGCAATTGTGCGCGAGCGCAGGGTCGAGCCGGTGACCGTCAGATGCTTACGCTGGATCAGGCCGAAATCAGCTTCGACCCGGGTTCCGCGCATCAGCGCGACAAAGCACAGCCGGCCCTCCTGCGCCAACAGGTCCAACTCGCGCGGGATGTAGTCGCCGCCGACCATGTCGAAGATCGCGTCGACCCCGCGACCCTTGGTGAATTCCTTGCCGATTTTGACGAAATCCTCGGTGCGGTAGTTGATCGCGACATCGGCGCCGTAGTCGCGGCAGGCTTGGCATTTCTCGTCCGAGCCGGCGGTGGCCAGCACCTTGGCGCCGAACGCCTTGGCGAGCTGGATCGCGGTGATGCCGATGCCGCTCGACCCGCCCTGCTGCAGAAGCACTTCGCCCGTCGTGAGATGGATGCGCTCGAAGACGTTGGTCCACACGGTGCAGAAGGTCTCGGGCAGGCCGCCGGCGTCGACGAGGCTGACGCCATTGGGCACCGGCAGGCATTGCAGGGCGGGCGCCGCGGCATATTCGCCATAGCCGTCGCCGATCATCAGCGCGCAGACCTGGTCGCCGGCCTGCCATTCCGCGACGCCCTCACCGGTCTTCACCACCGTGCCCGAGCATTCGAGCCCGGGAATGTCAGGCGCGCCGGGCGGCATCGGATAGCGCCCCATGCGCTGCAGGCAGTCGGCGCGGTTGACCCCGGCCGCGGCGATCCGGATCAGGACCTCGCCGGCTTTTGGCTCGGGCACCGGCCGGGTCGCCGGCACCAGCACCTCCGGCCCGCCGGGCCTGGTGATCTCGATCACGGTCTGGGTCGCAGGAATATTGGCGAGCACGGCCAGGCTCCTCTTGTCGTGAACTCAATTCGTCATTGCGAGCGTAGCGAAGCAATCTCACGCCGAGGAGTCTCTTTCCAACACGATTGCTTCGTCGCTACGCTCCCCGCAATGACATTTTCAAGGGAGCATCGCCATGGCTGACTTGCAGGATAAGGTCGTGCTGGTGACAGGCGCGGGGGCCGGGATCGGGCGGGCGACCGCGCTGGCGATGGCCGAGGCAGGCGCCACCGTCGCGGCGGCCGATATCGATCTCGCCGCGGCGCAGCGCACCGCTGCCGACGCGGCGACCAATACCCGGCGGCCGATCGCGATCGAGGCCGATTGCGGCGATGTCGCCAGCATCGATGCGATGGTCGCGCGCACTGTCGCCGAATTCGGCCGGCTCGACGTCATCGTCAACAACGCCGGGGTCACCCGCTACGCCCCGATCATGGATCTGACCGAGGCGGATTGGGACCGCATCCACCGGGTCAACGCCAAGGGCGTGTTCTTTTGCCTGCAACGCGCGGCGAAGGAAATGATCCGCCAAGGCGGCGGGCGGATCGTCAACATCGCCTCGATTTCCGGGCGGGGCTACGCCGGCGCCTCCAACGCCGCCTATGCCGCGAGCAAGGGCGCGGTCATTGCCTTGACCAAAACCGCGGCGCAGCAGCTTGGCCGCCACAACATCAACGTCAATGCGATCTGCCCGGGTGTGACCCGCACCGAATTGGGCGCCCGCAACGCCGTCACGCGCGCCGCCGAGCGCGGCATTACCGTGGCCGAATTGGAAGCCGAACAGGAAAAAATCATCCCGATCGGACGCGCCAACGCCCCCCAGGACATCGCCGCGATGGCGGTGTTCCTCGCCTCGCCCGGCGCCCGCAACATTACCGGTCAAGCCTATAACGTCGACGGCGGACTGGTGCCGAGCTGACAGCCAGCGCGAGCCGACGCCGGTTGGAAAGGTCGACCAAGGTTCACCAGAGGAGCATTTTTTGTCTTCCCGGCGAAGGCCGGGATCCATGGCTGCGATGGACACCGGCCGTCGCCGGTGAGACGAGATGGCGGCGTCGTTGAACCTATCCCGCCGGGGCCTGCCGCAGCTGCTGAGCGCGCGGCTGCCGTTTTTCTACGGCTGGGTCGTGCTTGCCTGCTTGTGTTGCGCCGGATTCGCGCGCCAGGGCGGGGCCACCACTACGTTCTCGGTCTTTGTCGAACCGCTGACCCGCGAATTCGGCTGGTCGCGCACCGCCATCTCGGGCGCGGCCTCATTAGGCGGGGTGCTCGCCGCCCTGCTGTCGCCGCTGATCGGCCCGCTGCTCGACCGCCACGGTTCGCGCGCCACATTGTGCCTGGCCGTCCTCGGCACCGGGATCGCGGCGCTGCTGTTGTCGCTCACCCAGTCCCTGCCCGTCTTCTATCTGCTATTCTGTATCGCTCGGCTGAACTGGGCCAGCCCGTTCGAGCTCGGTATCTACAGCGCCTTGAACAACTGGTTCGTGGTCCGCCGCCCGCTGGCGAATTCGATCGCAACCGTCGCGCAGATGGCGGGGCTGGTGGCGATGCCGCTGATCGCCCAGCTGGCGATGCGCGGCCACAGCTGGCGCGCCGGCTGGATCGCCATTGGCTTAGCCGTGCTAGCGGTCGGCTTTGTACCTGTCTGGCTGTTCATGGTCCGCCGGCCGGAGGATCTGGGGCTGCTGCCCGACGCCGCTGCGCCGGCAACGAGGCTGCGTAGGCACGCCTACTCCGGCCCGATCGAAACGGCATTTTCGCGGCGTCAGGCGGTCCGCACATCGGCCTTTTGGCTGCTGCTCGGCTACACCGTTCTCGTCTATCCGGTACAAGCCGGGGTCAGCCTGCACCAGGCGGCTAATTTGATCGAACAGGGGATCACGCCGACCATGGCGGCCTCGACCGTCAGCCTGTTCTCGCTGATCTCGGGTGTCGCCAGCGCTGCCTGTGGGTTCATGCCGCGCTCGCTTCCGATCCGCTATCCGATGGCGTTCGGCGGCGTCTTCCTGACGATCGGATGCCTGGCGATGATCGGCATCACCTCGCCGTTGCAGGGCATGGTGGCCGCCGCGCTATTCGGGATCGGCATCGGCGGAATGCTGACCCTGCTGCCAGTCGCCTGGGCCGATTATTTCGGCCGGGCGAATTACGGAGCCATCCGCGGCCTGGCATTGTCGGCGCAGGTGCTGGCGCAAGCCGCCGGTCCGCTGTTGTCCGGCGTATTGCGCGACTGGACCGGCAGCTACGCGCGGTCGCTCGAATGCTTTGCTGCGCTATCCGTTCTCAGCATCCTAGCGGCTTGGGCCGCGCGCCAGCCGCGGATCGCTCCTGCTTAGCACGCGGAGCCTCAAGCGCGGCGCACCGCCCCCGCCTTGTCGAGCAACTGCTCCAGAACCTCATAGGGCTGTGCGCCCACCACCCCATAGCGCGCCGCGACGAAGGTCGGCACACCGGTAACGCCATAGGCATGCGACTTGGCCCAGTCGGCATCGACCGCATCCTTGAACCGGCGTTCGCTCAACACCGCGCGCGCCTCCTCGCCGGAGAGCCCGACTGATTGCGCGATCTCGACCAATATCTCGGGGTCGCCGATATTGCGCGAGTCGACGAAATAAGCCCGGTACAGAGCGTCGTGGATCGCTTCGCCGCCGGGCTGCGTGTCGGCCCATTTGCCCAGTTCTTGGGCCAGCCGGCTGTTATAGGAGTGGGTCCGCCGGCCATAGGGCAGCCCCTCGGCGTCCATAAGCCCTTTCATCCGGGCGTACATCGCTTCGGGATCGACGTTGCGTCCGGCATAGAGCTCCGCCATCGAGCGGCCCTCTGCCGGGGTCTCCGGATGCAGCGGAAAGTGCACCAGTTTGGTCTCGACTTCGAACGCCCGCTTCAGCTTTTCAATACGCACGGTACTGAGGTAGCACCACGGTCAAACGTAGTCCGTGAAGATCTCCAGGGTAACAACCCCTTGGCTCGCCATGTTATTCTCGTCGGTTGCAAATCGGTCAGGGCGCGAACATAGACCGCTCATGGTCGGTTTGCTACCGGATTGCTACCGGACAACATTTTGTCGATCTCTTTGGCTGCGTCTCCGTCGGCGCGCCTTTGCCGCGAGCATCGTCACCTGCTTCGCGCCTGGAACTTCTCGGCCACGATCTAGGTTCGCCCCTATGGCAAGTCTCCCCTATGCGGGTTTGCCACCCGCGAGAACTGGCCGGGGTCTTCACATCGCCCCGGCCAATTTTTTCGGTCGAGCAGTGAGCTACCTCACACTGGAACAGGCGGGTTCCCCGCTAGGATAATCCGCGGAGGACAAAGAAATGAAAACCGAGGGCTTCTACCAAAGCGCGGCTGACGCGATGGGCGTGGCGCTCTATGTCTACCCGGACGGCTCGGTAACAAACTTGCGCAAGGTCGGGGTCGAGCCCACGGCAACAATCGAGCCTCACGAGCGTTGGAGGCCCGCCGGCGATTACGGCCTCGGCGAACAGATCAGGGGCAGCGGCGCTCTGTCCCGCTGACAAACCATAGCGACCTGGTGGCTCCGCCGATCGGAGATCAACCGGCCATCTCGCCACGGATGGTGCTCTAGGGTCCGCCGCTAGTGACCGGACGACGCAGCCCTCAGGAGAACCCAGGAGGGACGGACCCTGTTCACGCGGTCTTGCCGCCGAAAAGTCCCAAAAGCGCGCCAATACCGGCTTTCCACCCAAAAGAAATTCCCTCAAATGTACTTTGTTGCATCGCTGTCGGAGATGCCCACAAGTCCGCCATCACTATTTCACCTATTCCACATAGAATTGTCAACAAGACAACCACCCAGAATATGCTTTTAAATCCGGTACTAACGACCCCTCCTTCTTCTTTGGACGTGGTCGGTACCTTGGTTGTCTCTAGTGGCTGCCTGACTACAGACCTCAATACCGATGAAACTTGCATTTTATCACCGTCACGTTTCCGTAAAGCCATACTACACGACGGGAGGTTGTAGCCGCAAGGTCCCGCTCGCCACCATATCGACCCGCCGGCCGCCGCACTCGCCGCACACAAGCCGGGCGTGCCAGTCCGGAACGCTCGTCTCGGCACCGTAGCGCTCGGCCATGTCGGCGGGGTCGGCTTCGACGTAATGCCGGCAATCGAGACACCAGACGATCAGCCGTACCTGAGCCGCCGCAGCGTTGCTTAGGGTCATCCGTGGTCCACTAATCATGGTTCGAAAATCAGCGGAGCCGGATTGCCGGCGTCATCAGTAACAGTAACAGTTCCGATGAAGAGGCTACCGTCGTTATTTACGATCGATAACGAACCGACCACTGTTCCAGCCGGGGAATTGTTCGGCAAATATACGTGGGGCCGCCCGTCGAGTATCTCGAAGCCGGAGGTCCTGGGAAGGGCAATTCGGAATTTCGCGGGGCCTGGAGTTGCATTCTTGGCCCACGTTAACACGTGCGGTTATACAGCCTCGAAAAGCTCCCCGACGGCTTCTCGCACCCAAGCGAAATCCGGTATGGCGCTATCAATGTCCTCACCGGCATAGCGGTAACTATTCTTGAGATTACCTTTCGCTAGAAGGTACACAAACGCGCGTAGCTCAGAATTTTCGTCGGCCGGCCCCAAGAGGCCATTCGTTCGACAACGGTCGAACAACGCTCCGATTTCATGCCCATCTTTACCAACGCGCGGCACAGGCAGACCGCGAGAAAGTAAGAACGCCTTCAGCGCTAACTCCGTCGCATGGTGGTAGAGAAAGTATACCGGGTCACGTAAGGGCAGCGTGTTACCCGGAGAAGTTAACATCTGGATTAACGTGTCACCCGCGCTACGAAAAGCACCGGCTTCGTCAAAACATCCCTGAGCATGATCTTTTAACAGAGCATCATTCGACGAAGACACGGGAACCTCCAATCACTTTGAAACAGTCAAGATGGTGGGGGTTGCGGACCCCTTTTCAAGATAGGTCGCGCCTATGGGAGTTCGATGTGTCAGCCAGCCGCTTTAGCTTCATCGGCTCCAGTTCGCGTCCGTCTAACTTCTCCATCGTCTCCCCCAGCGGCGCGGCGTCATACCGGCCTTAATCGGCAGCGACGGTTCTGGCTGCGTCGTCGGCGGTTCCAGCTTCGCCAGGATGCTTTTGAGCGGGTCGAGCCCGGGCGCGTACGGGAAGGGGTCATATTCGAGCGCGTGCCTGAGATGGGCCACCAGCGCAAGCTTCTCGTTATCGGTAAGGTTTAGCGTCATGATTCGGTGATATAGGCAGCCTTCGTCGGGTGCCCGATGGTCGAGCCGTCACCTCTGGCGAACTTGCTCGTCAAGGACAGGGCGCTTCGCTGTCATAGTCCGGGCAACACAAAGCCGCGGAGCCGCTCGATAATCGGATCGGGCTCACTACCGCCGGCCCGAGGCGGCGCCAGACTGCTCGGCGGCACGCACCGGAAAGTGACGGAGTAACCCGTCTGCTCGGGCGGGCTGGCGCGGGCCGGCGTCAACATATCGATCGGATGGAACACCCGTCCTTGTTGGATACAAAAGGTACTTGCTTCAGTGACAACAGTTTGCTCGAGAGTAAGGGAGCCGGGGCGACCGGCGGCAAAATGTTCTGACACGGTGTAGATGTCTGGGCCGACCGGGCGAATACCCGTGCCCTCCGCACAGCCGGAGAATAGGGCAACCACAATTGCTAGTGTTGCCCTCATCCTGGGCTGAAGGTCGGATAAATTGACCGTCATGATGCTCTGAGTATGGGAAGCGAGAGCCGGGCGTATCCCTAAACATATGGCGCGCCGCCATCCCTGGCCGGCGGCTTCAATTGAGGGGCCAAGCGCCGGCGCCAAAGCCCGCTTCGCTCTCCTAAGGGCTCCGATTTGGTGCTATCAGTTAATTTGACACAAAGATCGCTGGCCAGTTGCGTTCCGCTCTGGCGAATGCAGCCGGAAGCGGCCCGTGCGGGCACCTTATCGCCGGAAGGACGCGCCCAATGAAGCCTTCCGACAACATCGCCGTCGCCGTCTATGGCGAGCAGGTCGCCGCCGTGTATTGGCAAATGCCGATCGCGCTCGGCGCCAATTTTGTGAATGCGGCCTTGACTGCCGCCGTCCTGACGCCGATCGCTGCCCGGCCGGTCCCGCCATTGTGGTTTGGCGTCGTCGTCCTGGTGACCGTGGGCCGGGCGGTCGTGTGGCGTCGCTATCGCCGCGGCAATGCCGGGGCGGACGCTGGGCGGTGGGCGCTTCCGGCGACGCTGGGAGCGATGTTCGCCGGTCTTTGCTGGGGGCTCGGAGGGGCGGTGCTGTTCCCGTTCATCCCGCCGCTTGCCCAGGCCTTTCTGACGATCGTGATCGGCGGCATGTGCGCGGGTTCCGTCGTGCTCAGCGGTCCTCACCTGCCCACCTTGCTCGCTTTCGTGCTCCCCGCGTGCATTCCGATGGCCGCCCGCTTTCTCGCCGAGGGCACCCCTATCAACAGCGCGCTCGGAGCGATGATCGTGGTTTTCGTCGCCGCGATGACCTTTGCCGGAAGACATCTCAACCGGATGTTTGTCGAAGCGATGCGCTTCCGCTTCGAATTGAATGAGGCCAATTTGCGTCTGCAAGCCGAGATCAGCGAACGTCGGGCGACCGAGGCGGCTCTGCATCAGGCGCAAAAGCTAGAGGCCGTTGGCCATTTGACCGGCGGGATCGCCCATGACTTCAACAATCTGCTGACGGTCGTGATCGGCAATCTGATGCTTGCGCGAGGACGAGCCGGTGGCAATGTCACCCTCGCGCCGTTGCTTGACAACGCCATGCAGGCGGCGGAGCGGGGTGTTGCGCAGATTCAGCGCCTGCTCGGCTTTGCCCGCAGACAGCGCCTCGATCCGCGATCGGTCGATTTAAGTCGCTTGGTGACGGGCATCAATGCGCTGCTGGGGCACACCCTCGGACCGGGGATTGATCTGCTGATTGCTGCGGATGCCGACCTTGCTCCGGCGCATGTCGACGCCAACCAGCTCGAGCTGGCGATCCTCAACCTGGCGATCAACGCGCGCGACGCGATGCCCCTCGGCGGATCGCTAAGGATCGGGCTCGAAAACCACGCCACCAGCCGCGATTCTCCGCCGGAACTGACACCTGGAAAATACGTCGTCATATCGATCGCCGACACCGGGACCGGGATGGACGCGGCAACGCTCGCCCAGGCGTTCGATCCGTTTTTCACCACGAAGGATGCCGGCTCTGGCCTGGGACTGCCGACGGTCCAGGGTTTTGCCGCACAATCGGGTGGTGCTGTGCGGATCAGCAGCAGCCCGGGCGCTGGAACGACGGTCGAGCTGTGGCTGCCGCAAGCCGACGAGCCGCCGCGCGACTTCGACCGCTCCGAGCAGTCGGCGGCGGAAATGCCGCGCGGTGCCGCCCACATTCTGCTGTGTGACGATGATGACGATGTGCGGCGCTTTATCGGCGAGTTTCTCGACTCCGCCGGCTACACCATCCACGAGGCAAGCGGCCCGGAAGCAGCACTCGGCATTCTGGAGCAAGGCGCCGAGATCGACCTGCTGATCGTCGATTACGCGATGCCGGTGATGAACGGGCTCGAAACGATCCGGCAAGCCCGGCAGCGGCGGCCGGGGCTGAGGCCGCTGCTGATCACCGGCCACGCCGAGGCCGTGGGAGGCGCCGCCGGGGGCATACCGCTGTTGCACAAGCCTTTCGCACCGTCGGAGCTGGCTCGCATGGTGGCCGAGATTCTGGCGATATAACATCCGATGCTAGACTGCGCGCGGATTGAATTCGGGAGAGAACCCATGCCGACCGCGGTTGAAGACAAGGACGCCATTCGTGAATTGATGGCGGAATACTGCTACCGGCTCGATGACGGCCGCTATGACGACATGGCGGCCTTGTTCACAGAAGACGGCACCTGGGACACGGCGTTCGGCAAGGCCGCCGGCCGCGCGGCAATCGCCGAGCTGGCGCGCAGTCTTCGGGCGAGGGCCGGGTCGGAGCGGCCGCGCGCCGTGCATCTGGTCACCAACATCGTCATCGCGCTCGACGGCGCCCGGGCTCAGGTGCGTTCCAACTGGATGGTCATGCAGAACAGCCCGCAAGGGCCGAAAATCGGCTCGGGCGGGGCCTATGCCGACGAAATCGTCGAACAGAACGGTCGCTGGCTGTTCCGTTACCGCAAGATCGACCGCTTTATCGCCGGCTGACCGGCGTTCATTCCGCCACCTCGGGCGGGCGGCACGGCACGAACAGATTGGCGATAAAGATCTGCACCGGCTCGCCATTCTGGTTCAATGTCGTCGTCCGCACCTTGATCAGCCCCTGGTCCGGGCGCGAGTTCGACGGCCGCACCTCGAGCACCTCGCTTTCGACCCGCAACTCGTCGCCCGGCCGCACCGGACGCGGCCAATGCAGCTCGTCGATCCGGCCGCCGATGATGCCGCCGGCGGGCCTGAGCTCGCTCTCGACCAGGAGCCGCATCGTCAATGCCGCGGTGTGCCAGCCGCTCGCCGCCAAGCCGCCAAACATCGTGGCCCGAGCGGCTTCGTCGTCGAGGTGAAAGGGCTGCGGGTCGAACTCGGCAGCAAAGTTCTTGATCCGCTCCGCCTCGATCCGCCGACGCCCCGACCCGAAGGTCTGCCCGACGGCAAAATCCTCAAAATAGCGCGCGGTCATCAGTTCTATCCTTCAGCTCGCAACCGGGCGGGCTCAGCAGGCGCGGCGGCTCTATCGAACCAGCTGCCGCCGGCCACCGCCGCGGCGTTGATCAGGCCGAAGGCGGCAAGTGCAGCGCCCACGGCGAGAAAGACAACCGAAATATCCCCGGTCAAGCGCTCGGCCAGGAGCCCGCCGCCGGCCGCGATCACCAGCCGGGAAAAGTTCGCCAGCAGCGGCCACAGCAGCCGGCCGGCGCCCTGCGAGGCGAAATAGAGCGCCAGGCCGAGACCGAAAAAGCCATAGAACGGGCCCACAGTATGCAAATAGCGGGCGCCGGCGTCGATCATCGCCGGGTCGGTGTCGAACAGCGCCAGCCACAGCCGCGGAAACGCGGCGGAACTGAGGCCGACCGCTTCGCTGATGCCCGCCGCCACGGCAGCGCCGATCCAGGCGACGCGCAGCGCGCGCTCGCGCTGCCCCGCGCCGATATTGGTCCCGACCATCGCAACCAGCGGACCGCCCAACCCGAAGACGATCGGCACGAGCAGATATTCGAGGCGTGACCCGGTGCCGTAGCCGGCGATCGCCGCTGTGCCGAACCGCCCGATGATCCCGGTGACGATGGCGATGGTCAGATTTGTCTGAACCGTGATCAGCGCCGCGACCAAACCCACCCGCAAGATGTCCGCGAACAGCGCCCAGCGAAAGCCTAGGCCTCGGACCGAGGGCCGAACGATGCACCGCCCCGACCACAGATAGAAGGCGAGCATGAGACTGCCGATCGCGTAATAGGCCAGCACCGCCGTGGCCCCGCCGGCAATCCCAAGCCGCGGAAACGGCCCCCAGCCAAAGATCAGGCAGGGCGACAACGGCAGCAGCACCGCGGCGCCGGCGCAGGTCACGACCGCCGGGACCATCATGTTGCCCGTGCCGCGAATCACATTGGCCAGCGAGTTGAAGATCCAGACCAGGACCGCGCCCGCGAACACGATCTCGGAATAAGTCAGCGCCGCCGCAAGGGAAGCCCCTTTTCCGCCCATCGCGCTATAGATCCACCGCCCTGCGCCCAGCATGCCGACCATGAAGAACAGGCCGAACGCTACGGCAATGGCCAGCGCATGCACCGCCAGCGCATCGGCATCAGTCCGCCGCCCACCGCCGAGCGCACGCGCGACCGCCGAGGATATCCCGCCCCCCATCGCACCTGCCGACATCATCTGCATCAGCATCAGCGGCGGGAACACCAGGGCTACTCCGGCCAATGCATCGGTCCCGAGCCAGCCGATGAAGTAAGTCTCGATCAGCCCGACCGAAGCCTGGACAATCATGACCATCACATTGGGTGCGGCGAGCCGCAGCAACGTCACGGCAATCGGTCCTTCGATCAGCGCGCCGGTGCGCGGGTCGATCCGGGCCACCGTCGTCGAGCGCGCTTCAGAGCTGCGAAGGGTCATGCAATGCCTCGGCCCGCCGGTTGCCGGTCATAGGAGCACAAAGGCGCGATATGGGCGCATATGCACTGGTGTCAACCGAACTCAACCGCGTGGCAACTTGTGAACTCGGAATTGCTTCCGGCGCTGGCGTCCCCGGCATGCTCTCGTCCATACTCACAAAACGGCCCGGCTGTGGCTGGGACGACGCGTTGCGGATCGAGGAAGTCGGCATGAAATTCAAGCCCGGGGGCAACGACAAGCCGAACCGTGCGTGGCTTCGGCGGGAGATCCCGGCTGGCGACGGCCTGATCGCTCCGTTGCAGCAATTCTTTGCCACCGCGCCGGTCGCCTGCCCCTATATCCCGGCTCGGGCGGAGCGCAAGCTGATCGTAGAGCTCTCCGGCGCCGGCACCCCCCAATTCTACGATGATTTGTCGCGCGCCGGGTTTCGCCGCAGCCATCGCTTTGCCTACCGCCCGGTCTGCCGCGCTTGCGCCTCGTGCGTGCCGGTGCGCATTGCTGTCGAGCGCTTCAGCCATACCCGATCGACAAGGCGCATCCGCAACGCCAATCGCGACCTGATCGGCGATCTCGCCCCGGCCCGAGCGACCCCGGAACAATTTGAGCTGTTTTCGGCCTATCAGCGGGGGCGGCACCGCGACAGCGAAATGGCCTCGATGACCTATGGCGATTACCGCGGCATGGTCGAAGAAAGCCCGGTGCGAACCAAGATCGTCGAATTTCGCGATCACTCGAACCGCCTCGTCGCGGCGTCGCTGATCGACCTGCTCGATGACGGCGTCTCGGCCGTATACAGCTTTTACGATCCGCGGCAGGCGAAACGCAGCCTCGGCACCTGGAGCATCTTGTGGCTGGTCGAGGAATGCTGCCGCCGCGCCCGGCCCTACGTCTATCTGGGCTATTGGATCGCGGACAGCCCAAAAATGGCCTACAAGGCGCGCTTTCCGGCGCTCGAGCGCCTGACCGCCGGCGGTTGGACCGATTTCGCATCCCCTCCGATCATTCCCCTCTCCCCGCAATCCCCGGGCTCGACCCGGGGATTGCGGGGAGAGGGTTAGGGTGAGGGGCTATCTCTAACAATATTTCGATGGCGATCGGCATCCTCAATTCGGCGATCTTCGCCGACATGTTCGGCACTCCGGCGATGCGCGCGGTGTTTGGCGACATGACGTTCCTCACCCGTTGCACCGAAGTCGAGGCGGCCCTCGCCCGCGCCCAGGCCCGGCTCGGGGTGATCCCGGCCGACGCCGCTGCCCCGATCTCGCGGGCCGCCGCCATAATCGTCGAACACCCGGAGACGCTCGACCTCGCCCGCCTCAAGCGGGAGACCGAGAATGTCGGCTATCCGATCCTGCCATTGGTCCGCCAGCTCGCCGACCGCACCGGCGAGGCCGGCCGCTGGCTGCATTGGGGTGCGACGACCCAGGACATCATGGACACCGCCGTAGTGCTCCAGATCCGCGCCGGCCTGGAGCTGATCGAGCGGGATCTGACGGCGGTGCGCGGCCATCTCGCCGATCTCGCCCGGCGCCATCGCGACACGCCGATGGCCGGCCGCACCCATTTGCAGCATGCTTTGCCGATCACCTTTGGCTACAAGGCCGCAATCTGGCTTTCTGCCCTCGACCGCCACGCCGAGCGGCTCGTCCAGATGCGCCCGCGAGTGCTGTTGGCCCAGTTCGGCGGCGCCGCCGGTACCCTCGCCTCGCTCGGCAGCGGCGCGGATATCGTGAACATCCGCACCGAACTCGCCCGCGAACTCGGCCTTGGGGACCCGCCGATCACCTGGCACGTCGCCCGCGACGGCATCGCCGAGACCGTGCAGTTTCTGGCATTGCTGGCCGGCAGCCTCGGAAAGATCGCCTTCGATGTGATGCTGATGTCGGCGACCGAGTTCGGCGAGGCGGCCGAGCCGTTCGTCGCCGGCCGCGGCTCCAGCTCGACGATGCCGCAAAAGCGCAATCCGATCTCGTGCGAATTGATCCTCGCCGCCGCCAAGGTGTTGCGCCAACAGGCCGGGCTGGTGCTCGACGCGATGGTCGCCGATTTCGAGCGCGCCACCGGCCCGTGGCATGTCGAATGGGTAGCGGTGCCCGAAGCCTTCGGCTATGCCGCGGGCGCCCTCCACCAGTCGCGCTTTCTATTGGGTGGACTGATCGTCGATACCGCCCGCATGGCTAAGAACCTCGGCATGACCCACGGCCTGATCGTCGCCGAGGCGGTGATGATGGGTCTCGCCCCGCATACCGGGCGCAACGAGGCCCACGACCTCGTCTACGACGCCTGCCGCCTGGCCATCGAAACCGACCGCCCGCTCCTCGATGTACTCCTCGAAACCCCCGCCGTCGCCACCCCCCTCGGTCCCGGCAAGCTGCGCGCCCTGACCGACCCCGCCAACTACCTCGGCGCCGCCCCCATCATGACCGACCACCTCCTCGCCCGCCGCTGAACTTCCGCGCAGGAGGTGGGGATTGCAGAGCGCCCACAGCGCCCGCCTCACCCTCCCCATCCCCGCGGGTCGAGCCCGCGGGCTCGCGGCTCACGCAGCGACGGGTCCCCTCCCTCTCCCCCCTGAAGGGCGGAGAGGGCAGGCCTCGCTCAAGGGCGGAGAGCGCGCAGACGGTGGTCGGGGATGTTGTCAAAGCCCTCCTCCTTGATGGGGGAGGGTTGGGAGGGGGTGACACCGCAAGTTTTCGGCGATCGTCGCACGCACGCCTTCGAGGTTCGACAGCACCTCGTTGTTCCAGAAGCGTAGAACCCGATCGCCCTGGTCTTGGAGGAAGCGGGTTCGCTCTGCTTCCTGCGGCGCCGACTCTTGGTGTTGGGCGCCGTCAATTTCGATAATCAGGCGCGCGTCGTGGCAGACAAAATCGGCAATGTAACGCCCCAGAGGCACTTGCCGCCGGAATCTGTGTCCGTCTATTTGATACAATCGCAAGATTCGCCAGATGCTTTTCTCGGCGTCGGTCATATCTCGTCGTAAGGATCGGGCACGCTCCCGCGCCCCGGCGATCGGACGTTTCTTCATTTCGGCATTAACCTTTGCCGGTTTGTCACCCCCGCCCAACCCTCCCCCATCGAGGGGGCGGGAGTACAAATAGGAGTGCTGATTGAGGCCCTCCCCCTTGATGGGGGAGGGTTTGGGAGGGGGTGTGCACGGTGCAACTTGATCGGAAACCGCTCTAATAGGCCGCAAATGTAGGCGGCCGGACCAAATCCGGCCATCGGGATCGCCGGAAGGTCTGTTCCGGCAACTCCCGCGGCCAGGATTGCCTGGGTGCCTCCGCAGCAGCGGCAACTTCGAGCTCGCGCTGCACCGGCGCCGCGCCGATCCCGGCCTGAAACTCCGGGCGCAGCCAGCGGATCTTGCCACGAAATTCTTCCTCGGCCCGCTCCCGGTTCAGCGCGACGAGCGGCGGCGTTTGACCCGACATGGAGACGCCGATCTCAGCACCAGGTGGCCGCCCCTGCCCAGGGAAGGCTCTGGATTCCCGCATTCGCGCGGCCGACGGTAAGACTGGTTATGAATAGGGGCGGCTCGCGCCGACGGCGACGGGTGCATACGGCTATGGGGCTGGACATTTCTTTGACAGGCCCGGTGATCTACTCTGAGCTGCGAGTGAGGATCTCGCGTCGCCGACGGAAGCGGGGGCGAACGTTGCAATTTTCGCTATTTGGGAAGCGACCTCTTTTCGAGGAGACGGTTCTGAATCGGCGACGGGCGGAATGGGCCCATGACCCCGTGCCGGCATTTGACGAGTCCGTTTCCGCGATCCGGGGCTTTCTACGTGGCCTCTTAAGTGCAAAAGGGCGGCGAAAGGAGACGGCACTTGAGCAGGAGTTTAACCGCTCACTGTTCATCAGTCTTCTCGGATACCGGCTTTATCCGGGTGTTGGCGGCTCCTGGACCGCTTGGCCTAAGCCCCCTGTCTCGGTAACAAGCCTCGACGGGGAGCCAGATCTGATTTTGGGGCATTTCGGTAATGACCAGCTGCCCGTGATACTTGCGGTAGTCGAGCTAAAAAGCCCGGGGACATCTCTTGATGCGCCGCAGCCATCATACCGCAATCGGACGCCCGTTGAGCAGGCGTTCGACTATGCCCAGCTACTCCCATCGTGCCGTTGGGTAATCGTCTCTGATATGCAGCTCGTTCGACTATACGCCATAGATTCGCAGGAGGAGTATCACGAACTTACGCTGGCGCCCGATCCGATAGGCCAGGACGATCCGTTGCACGAAATCTATAGGCTATTGGCGTATAGCAATCTCGTTTTAGGTGAAGCTGATTCTGCTACTTCACGCCTTCTAAAGTCAGCGCGTGATCAGCAAGCCTATTTTCGAGACAGCTTCTACGGTATCTATGCCGAAATCAGAGAGGTATTGCTTAAGGCGATAGAAGAATGGTCAGGAGATCGCTTTGAACGAACCCAGCAGGTTCTCGCTGTCCAACGATTATTGGACAGGCTTTTGTTTATTTATTTCTGTGAGGATCATCCGGACAGATTATTAGAGAATGGCCTCGTGAGAGATCTTACAGATCGTGCTATAAAGACGCCTGGACCATCGACCACTAAAGTCTACGATCACTTAAAGATGCTATTCCGTGACCTCGACGTCGGAGTGAATACTCCACACTGGAAGATTCCCCGTTACAACGGGGAATTATTTAAAAACTCGGAAATAATAGATGACCTTACCTTACCCGACTCGCTCTATTCCAGGAATTTCGTCTGGGCGTCGCCGAGCGGAGGTCAGCGCAGCGTTCGGGGAGTGTATGGCTTGCACGTCTTCGACTTCTGGCGCGAACTCGATCGAGATTTGCTTGGAAATCTGTTTGAACGTTCAATCGGAGACCTTGAAGCGTTGGCTCATGGTGGCCGCGCCGATGCCCGTCGGGCATTTGGCATATTCTATACTGCAAGCCGGCTTGCACGTTTTGTCGCATCCTCGGCGGTTTCGGCAATGCTCGCGGAAGACGTTGAGTTGAACAACGCGGTAGGTAGTGTGAGCGGCGCGAAAGACAGCGATGGGGCTGTGGATAACGTCATCAGTTTGCTAAGACGATACAGAATCGCGGATCTTGCGTGTGGTAGTGGCGTCTTTCTTACGGCGGCGCTGGATGGCTTACTATTGCCTTATCGGAAAGCATTGGAGGCTGTTACCGGTGGAGGATTGACCAGGCAATTTCTTAGCTTTCGGCAGTCCGAGATCCTTAAGTCGTGTATCTACGGTGTAGACCTACTTCCTCAGGCCATCGAATTAGCAAAACTTGCCCTTTGGCTCACAGCGGCCCGAAGTAATGAGCCAAGCGCAGACCTGATCTCTAATATTTTCGTCGGAGATTCACTGAGGCAGACGACGCTCGATCGCGTTGTGGCAGCTGCGGGGTCAAAACTTGACCTGATTTTAGGAAATCCGCCTTGGGGTGCCGAATTCGATCGTGATGAAGGGTTGCGGATCGCGCGAGACCTAGGGCTTCCGCAATCAGCAGCGCTGGACTCTTGGGAGATATTCGTAGCGCTCGCAGTTGTTTCCCTGAAGCCAGGCGGGAGGTTTGCGCTTCTCGTCCCGGATACCATTTTCTCGGCGGATAAAAGGCGCACCCGCGAGTGGCTGATTGGAAGATGTCAACTTGAGAAGGTATATGCTTTAGGACCCGACTGGTTTACCGCCGAAATTCGCATGGGTACCGTGATCTTACAAGGGATCACTGCCAGGTTTGAGCCACAGCATCGCATTTCGACAATGGTGCTGGCGGGTCGTAATCGAAGTGATGCTCAGAGCGGACGCAAGCCGCTGGCGCAGCTTCAGGCAACTCTTAGCCAAACTATTCGTCAGGATCGATGTGAGCGGGATGAAGAGAGAAAGATCTCCGTTCTGGCTTCAGACTGGGATTCCGATTTTCTAGATAGAATCAGAGATCGCTCGATATTGCTGCGCGAGATATCTAATCACGCGCGAGGCGATGAAATTAACGCAGAGGGTCTTTTGTGGCGCTGCGGCAATTGCATGGCTTACACAGTTCCGGGTGAAAGAGAAAAGGCGGGGGGTTACAAGGACAAGGCCTGCCCAAGATGCCGCGCACGACTCACCGGACGCGACGTAGTCCTTGAGCCGCTTATTTCGGATGTCAGGCGCCAGGCCTACAATACGGCGTATATTGACGGAAGAGCGTTGGTTCAGCGTTACGGCAGGCCTTTGAGACGTTACATGAGAACAGATCTTTCGCCGCTTCTGCCCGCGCTCAAACGTGCTGATCTTTTCAGGGGACCGAAAATCCTGATACGTCAGGCTGGAGTAGGAATTGCTGCAACGCTGGTTGACGATGATTGCCGATGTCCGCAGAGCATCTATATTTACAGAGTGACGGAAAACGCAAAAGACAGAGGGTATTCAAACGAATTCGTGCTAGCGTGTCTTGTCAGCAGAACGATGAATTTTATTGTAATGAAGCGTTTCGCCGAGGTCGACCCGGCCAGGGCGTTTGCGAAACTTACTCACGCGAGGATCGAGGCGCTGCCCATACCTAATCTTGCGAGCGACGATGAAAGAGCTATTGCGGGAGATGTTTCGGCGTTAGCGCGCGGTCTGCTTGGTGGTACCGAGCTCGGTGGCGAGGCGGATCAGGAGATTGAGCTTCTGTTGCGCCATCTCTGGGGAATCGGCCCGGACGAGGGAAGATATATAAACGGCTTCTTCTCGAGCTTGCCGGATGGTCAAGCCGTCGCGGGGTTGTTCCCTGAGGGGGCGCCTGCAGCGGTGCCACCGCCGGCCCGGCCCCATCTAGTTGCGTATATTCCCTCTGGCGCCTATGCGGGTTCTCCGTGAGGCGCTTTCGTAGCCCCTGATGAAGTTGGTGCGAGTTGCAAGCCCAGGCGCTTTAAGGGGGGCGAAGTCAGGTCCCGCGGCGACGCCGTGGTGAGGCAGCAAGCGTAAGGCGGACGAGCGCAGCATTCCGCCCCTCCCTACCAGCGGGCATACTCCCCTCATGCCGAATCGTCGCCCAATCGGGTTGCAGGCGGAACCTTCTTGTTTACGGTAAACCTACTCGGCCGCCGGTCTGATTTTTTGGCGACGCAAATCGACGTTGCGGGATGCCATTCTGCGGGTGCAGGCCCGCGCTCCGTTCCGCATCGACGCCTGGGTCGTCCCTTTCGACCACGCACTCTCTGTGAACCCTGCCGGGCGGCGATGCCGATTCCGCGAAGTGCTGGTCGATTCTCTTTCCACGCCGAGCGGAACGCCCTATATTTGAATGCGAACAGATCAGAAACAGAGCCTTTTGTCGAGAATGCGATCACGATCTTCAATTCCCGTCTATTTCCCGGTTACGCCGAATATTTTCCCGGTTCGTGGGCAAAAGTTCCCGGTTATATCGCCACGGGAATTCGCCCGTAAGCGATTGACAAATCAACCCCGTTTTCAGGACCGAACGGGCGCCGAAAGGCTGAATTCGACGAGATTCCCGGTTATCTTCCCGGTTCACGGGAACCCGCACGGGCATCGGCCTTACCCTAGCGCGGAGAGGACGAGGATGATGGTAGGAAGCGGAAGAGGCAGGAGTTGAACCTACCGGAGACGCCTTCGCGCCTCCCAACGGTTTTGAAGACCGCGCGCCCCACCGGGGACGATACTCTTCCCGGGTCTGCTTGCGTTGCGATCAGGCAAACAGTTCGCTGTCAGCCAGCACGATGCGGGCATCGCCGATGCGCCGAGTGGCCCCCATCCTATCAAGATATTCGAGAATATCGATCGTCAGGTTGCGGCCGACGCCGGAGCGATCCTTGTACATTTGCGCAGTAAAGGCCCCTTCGGCGGAGGTCTCGGCCAGCTCACAGGCGATTTTGGCAAGCCGCGCCAAGGTGTCGAGAAGAAAGTAGCGATTGCCGGCGACCTTGGCGACGCGGCCCAGGCGTTCGGCGCGGTTCAACAGCCGCGTGACTGCTTCGGGTTCGAGCGACAGCGCGGCGGCGATCTCACGCACCCGCGGCGGACGCAGCTCAGCAGCGGCGAGAAGCGGGCGGACGCGTTCCCAGAGCTTTTCGTCGGCATTGGTCAGCCGCGGCCGATGTTCCGGTAGGCGCCACATGCCACCCTCGCGCACCGCGCGGCCGGTGGCGGCGAGCTGCGACAGCGCGGCGTCGAGCGCTGCCTCCGGCGCAGCCGCGCGCAATCGCGTGATCAGCGCCGGCCGGGTCGGTCCGAGCGAGTCGGGCTGGGCCTGGTGCCAGGCCGCGAGGGCGTCGACGATCATCTCAGCGAACGCGGCTAAGCGAGCCGGTGTGACGGCGACTGGCGCACGCTCGGGCCCTGCCCTAATAAATTGCGCGCTTTCGGTCTCGCAGAGGGCGTCCAACTCGGCCGGGGCCAGATTGCGCACCAACCCGAAATGCGCCAGATCCACGACCCCTTCTAGGGCGAGCAATCGCGCGAATGCCTTCGCCGGGTCGGCCGGAGCCATGGCTTTGAGCAGTTCCAGCCGGGCAGCCAGGCGCCGCCCGCGCCGCGGCGCCAGCGGGTCGACGACCCGGCCCCCGCCCAGGGTGTGGCGCGCGGCATGGTCGCGCAAAACAACGCGGTCGCCATGGAGCGCACCCGCCGGCCGCTCCAAATCGATCTGCACAAAGCCAGTTTCGCCGGGGGCGATCGCTCGGCCGCTCAGTACCGCGGCGCGGCCGACGATATCCTCGGTCCCGAGATGCAGATGGACCGGCAGCCCATCGCGCAGCGGCCCCGTGGCACAGCGCGAGGCGCGCAGGAAGAGATCGAGCCGTCGCGCCGGCAGGTGCCGCTCCGGCGCCACCAGCCAATCGCCGCGGCGGGGCTCGCCGCCTTCGGCGAAAGACCCAACAATGTTGACGGCGCAGCGCTCGGCGGCAGAGGCATTCTCGATAGGCCGGTTTTGCGCATGCAGCCCGCGCACCCGCACGTTGGCGCCGCCGGGGCTGACCGTGAGCCGGTCACCGATGCCGACCGCGCCCGCCGCGACCGTGCCGGTCACCACGAGCCCGATCCCCGGCAGAGTGAAAGCACGGTCGATCGGCATCCGGAAGAGCCCCGATGTGATCGCCTCGGCCCGCTCCACCGCGGCGATTGCAGCGGCTTTTTCGAGGTGCCGGATCAGCGCGGCGATGCCATCGCCGGTGCGGCTCGACACCGGGAATACAACGCTGTCGGCATAACCCGCCGCGGCCAGCAATTCCTTGACCTCGTCGACGACCTGCTCGACCCGGTCGGACGCGGCGCGGTCGATCTTGGTGACGACGCCGGTGACCTCGGCGACTTCGATCAATTCGAGGATGTCGAGGTGCTCGAACGTCTGCGGACGCGGCCCGTCATCGGCGGCGACGACCAGCAATACCCGGTCGATCGACATCACCCCGGCCAGCATGTTGGGCAGAAACCGTTCGTGCCCGGGAACGTCGACAAAGCCGATCTCGCGGCCGTTGGGTAGGGTCGCATAAGCAAAGCCGAGATCGATCGTCAGCCCGCGCCTTTTCTCCTCGGGCAGGCGGTCGGCGTCGACCCCAGTCAGCGCCCGCACCAACGCCGTCTTGCCATGGTCGATATGCCCGGCGGTCGCCAGGATCATGGTGGCGTCACACGAAGTTCGCCGAGCTGTGAGAGGAAGCCCGCTTCGTCCTCGAGGCAACGCAAGTCGAGCACGACATTGCCGGCTTCGATCCGACCGATAACGGGGATCGGCAAGGCGCGCAGGGCACACGCCCAGGCTTCGACGGCGGCGCCGGGTTTCTTCACACCCGTGGGGCGCAGGGCCAGTGCCGCGCTCGGAAACAACGACACGGGCAAGGCGCCGCTGCCGATCTGGCTTCGGGTCTCGACGATATCGACCTCAGCAATGCCGGCGAAAGCCTCTCGGACCGCAGGCAGCAAGCGGTGCGCAACGGCGTCGATCTCGGCTTTGGGGCGAGAGAGCAGGCGCAATGTTGGCAGGCGCTCGGCCAGCCGGTCGGGGTCGGCGTATAGCCGCAACACCGCTTCGAGCGCGGCGAGTTGGATCTTATCGAGCCGCAAAGCGCGCTTCAGCGGGTTCTTGGCAAGGCGGGCGACGAGATCGGCACGACCAACGACAAGCCCCGCCTGCGGCCCGCCAAGCAATTTGTCGCCGCTGAAGGTGACGAGATCGGCGCCTTGCGCCAACGTTTCGGCGACGGTCGGCTCGTGCGGCAGGCCCCAGGCTTCAAGATCCACCAAGGAGCCGCTGCCAAGATCCTCGACAAAAGGAATGTTGCGCTCTCGGGCGAGGGCGGCGAGCTTTGCCGCCGGCGCCGCGGCGGTAAAGCCTTGGATCGCATAGTTGCTGGTGTGCGCCTTCAGGATCAGCCCGGTGTTGGGGCCGATCGCGGCGGCGAAATCGGCGAGGTGGGTGCGGTTGGTGGTTCCGACCTCGCGCAGCCGCGTCCCCGCGCGGGCCATGATGTCAGGGAGTCGGAACGAACCACCGATCTCGATCAGCTCGCCACGCGATACGATCGTCTCGCGCCCATCAGCCAGCGCGTTCAGCACCAGCACCAAGGCACCGGCATTGTTGTTGACGGCGAGCGCCGCCTCGGCCCCGGTCAGCCGGACGAGCCAGCCCGAAATATGATCGTCGCGTTCGCCGCGCCGGCCGGTCTCGGTGTCGTATTCGAGCGTTGACGGGTCGCGCATCGCCGACACCGCTGCAGCGATCGCCTCCTCGGGCAAGGGCGCGCGGCCAAGGTTGGTGTGCAATACGGTCCCGGTCAGGTTAAAGACGCGGCGCTGCGACGGGCGCAGCAGGTGCATCAGGCGGTTGCTGCCGTCGGCGACGATCGCCGCCACCGAGGCGGCCTCGCCGGAATTCCGCCGTTCGGCCAGTGCCGCCCGCACGGCGTCGAGCACCAGCGCGCGCCCATATCGCGCGATCAGTGCGCAGCCATCGCCGGAGCGCAGGATCAGGTCGACGGCCGGCAGCGCGGCCCGCCCTTTACGTTCGGCCTCGGTCATGACGCGACGGCGGGTTCGAGCAAGACCTCTGCCGCGTCGGGTTCAAGAAGAATGCGCGGCTCGGCACCGCTCGAGGATACGACACGGCCGATCATGGCGGCAGGGTAACCGAGCCGTCGCAACTCACCCAAACAGGAGGCGGCCCGTTCGGCGGGGACGCCGGCGAGGAGCCCGCCGGCGGTCTGTGGATCGATCAGCAACGCCGCGATTGGATGTGCCTCGCTCGCGGCGAGTGCGGTCAGCGCCGCCAAATTGTCGGCATGCAGTGAACTGGTGATCCCGAGGGCAAAGAGGTCGAGGGCGCCGTCGAGCGCCGGGATCGCCGCGGGGTCGAGCGCTGCGTCCATCTCCGAGGCGCGCAGCATTTCGACAAGGTGGCCGAGAAGGCCGAACCCGGTTACGTCGGTGCAGGCGGTGGCGCCATGCGCGAGGAGGCAGGCGGCCGAAGCGGCGGCGGATTGCGTCATCGTCGCCAGCGCGTCCTCGACCGCGCGCGCCGGCGCCAGCCCGCGCCCATCGGCGGCGAGGATCACGCCGGTGCCGAGCGGCTTGGTCAGAATTAGCCGGTCGCCGCGGCGCAGCCCGCCCTTGCGCAGGAGTTTTCCGGCGGTGGCGCGACCGGTCACGGCAAAGCCGAGGGCTAGTTCGGCTCCCTCGGCGCTGTGACCGCCGATCAGCACGGCACCCGCCGGCTCAAGCACGTCGAGCCCACCACGCAGCATGTGAAAAAGATCGTGCTCGACGATATCGGGACGCGCCGGCGGCAGGGTGGCGATCGCAAGAGCGGTCTCCGGCTGGCCACCCATCGCGTAGATGTCGCCGAGCGCATGGGTGGCGGCGATCCGCCCAAACATATACGGATCGTCGACCATCGCGCGGAAGAAATCGACGGTCTGCAATAATGGCGGCGCCCCGGGGAAGGCAATCACCGCGGCGTCATCGGGGCTGTCGAGGCCGATCATGACTGCGCGGTTTGTCGCCGGCTGCAGCTGCGCCATGACGCGGCTAAGCACGGCGGCCGGCACTTTAGCGGCGCAGCCACCGCAGCGCATCGGCTCCTCACCCGGCTCGGGTCGCATCTCGGGCAATTCGCGATAGCGCCGCATCCAGCGCCGGTCGATCCAGTCCTTGAGCCGCCAGAGGTATGCCCCTTGGGCTGCGAAGGGCCCACGCGAGGCGACGGCATGCGCATCGCCGGTGCCGATCAAGGCCAGCCCGCAGCGTTGCGGCACAGCGCGACGCAGCCGCTTTCCGGCGAGCGCGCGGCGCAAATTGGTGCAGAGCGGCGGGCCTTGGCGGACGGCGTAGACTCCGGCTTTCTCATGCGGATGGGCCACCATGGTCGCGACATCGCCGGCCGCGAAGATGCGCGGATCGCTGGGCGAGCGCAGGGTCTCGTCGATCGCGACAAAGCCGCCGGGGGTCAAGGGCAACCCAGTCTCGCCGAGCCATCGGGCTGCACCCGCCTCGGTCACCCACAGAGCCTCGTCGAAAGCGATCCGGCGGCCGTTGGCGAGGATCAGCGCGCCGGGTTCGACGCAAAGCACCGCGCTGCCGGTCAGCACATCGATCCCGCGCTCGGCGAAAATCCGCTCAAACAAATGGCCGACCCGGAGGTTGTGCGACGGCAGCAACGCCTCGCGGGTGATGAGGGCAACTTCTAGTGGCGCAACACCCAGCCCGGCGAGCCGGTATTGGGCCGACAGCGCCAGCTCGACGCCGCCGGCGCCGCCGCCGACGATGACGAGCCGCAGCCCCCGCATCTCTCGGGCGCGGGCCAGCAAAGTTTCCCAGCGCTCGGCAAAACGGGCGATCGGCTTTACGGCGATCGTGTGCTCGATGGCGCCGGGGACTTCGTCCGCACGCGGGGTCGAGCCGATATCGAGAGACAAGACGTCGTAGCGGATCGGCGGGTGAGCGCGGCTCAACAAGCGGCATTCACCGCGGTCAAGGCCGATCGCCTCGTCGTGGATCAGCCGCGCGCCGGCGAAGCGGGCCAACCGGCCGAGATCGATGTGGCATTCGTCGAAGGCGTAATGTCCGGCGACCCAACCGGGCAGCATCCCCGAATACGGGGTCTCGACATCCCGGGCGACTAAGGTTACGCGCAGCCCCGCCACTGGACGCATGCCAAAGCTGTTGAGCACATGGACATGGGCGTGCCCGCCGCCGACCAGAACCAGATCCTGAGCAATCGCAACCCGGTGCTCCATCCGGCCACTATGCCCGAGCACCGCCCGGAAGACGAGCAGGATGCCGGCTGCGCTTGGCTGCGGGGCGCGGGTGCGATAATTATCCGGAGGTAATCGCGCGATAAATCCGGCGCGCGCATAGGAGGGAGCGAACAATGTCAGCCGCTGTCCAGCGCTACAATGTCGGTGGGGTGGTCATGCCGCGGCCGTTCAAGGTTCGCCGGCTCGGACATTTCGGATTCAATGTCGAAAGGCTGCCGGAGGGCCGCACATTCTATGGCGACCTGCTTGGCTTCAAAGCCTCTGACACCCTCGATTTCTCGCGCGCCCCGTGGTTCCCGAAGGACGCCGATCTGGGCGATCCGCGCGGGTATTTCATGCGCTACGGGACCGACCACCACGCCTTTGTCCTGTTTCCGAAGCGGGTAATGGACCACCGCGCCGACCGCAAATTCGCGCCGGAGGTCACAATCAACCAGATCACCTGGCAGTGCGGCAGCCTTAAAGAGATTGTCGACGCGCACACTTATTTTGAGGAACAGCAAGTCCGCATTCAGAGGGTCGGGCGCGACATGCCGGGCAGCAATTGGCACGTTTACGTCTACGATCCCGACGGCCACACCAACGAATTCTACTACGGCATCGAGCAGATTGGCTGGAACCAGTTGAGCAAGCCGCACGAGATGTACTATCGCGGATTCAGCGAAAAGCCCGACCTGCCGCAAATGTCCGAGGCTGCCGAACTCGCCGACGGGTACGAAAAGGGTATCGCGGTCTTATCGGGCCACCAGCCAAAGGAAACCCTACCCGCAACCTATGACGTCGAAGGCGTCTTGCTGCCGCGCCCGTTCAAGATCACCAAAGTCGGGCCGGTGAGCCTGTTCGTAGACGATGTCGACCGCGCCGAAGCTTTCTACCGTGAGCGCCTCGGCTTTGTCCGCAGCGAAGAGGCGATCTACCGTGGGGCCCACTGCGCATTCCTGCGCTGCGGCGCTGAGCACCACAGCCTGGGCCTGTTCCCGAAGGAGCTGCGGCGGACGCTGGGGCTAAGCGAACACACAACCTGCATGTCGTTCGGGGTCGAAGTCGGCAGCTATGCCCAACTGCGGGCGGCGGTCGCCTTCCTAAAGGAGCACGGTGTCACCTTTGTCGATTCTATCCCGCCCGAGCTCTACCCCGGCATCGACTACTCGGCCTTCGCGCTCGATCCCGACGGCCACTGCATCCAGCTCTATTACTATATGGAGCAGATCGGCTGGGACGGCCGGGTCCGTCCGGCGGCCGAGCGCCGACGGGTCAACGGCAATTGGCCCGAAGCGCTGGAGCCGTTGTCGGACACCTATGTCGACCAGGTCTTCCAGGGGCCCTTGGGGTAATCGTCACCGCGGCGCAAGGCAGGTCTATCTGAGGCGCGATCGTGACGCCTGAAGCGTATCTCGGCCGCGTGCGTTCCCTCTTGCCGGCGCTGCGCGAGCGCGCCGCCCGGGCGGAAACGCTGCGGCGGCTGCCGGACGACACATTTGCCGATTTTCAGGAGGCGGGCCTGTTCCGTGCGTTGCAGCCAAAGCGCTATGGCGGCTACGAGCTCGATCCCGGAGTTTTTTACCAAGCGGTGACCGAAGTCGGTGCGGTCTGCGGATCGAGCGGCTGGATTCTCGGCGTTCTCGGCGTTCACAACTGGCATTTGGCAATCCTCGATCCGCGGGCCCAGGAGGAGGTCTGGGGCGCGGACGACAGCGTCCAATTGTCGACCTCACTGGCCCCGACTGGAACCGTCGAGCGGGTCGATGGCGGCTTTCGACTGAAAGGCCGCTGGTCGTTTTCGAGCGGTTGCGATTATTGCCAATGGGCGGTGCTCGGCGGCGTCGTTACGCCGGCAGCGCCCGAAGAGCTGGCCGATCCTCGCGTGTTTCTGCTGCCGCGACGCGATTATCGGATCGACGACAATTGGCACGTCATGGGGCTGTGCGCCACCGGCAGCAAGGACATCGTCGTCGAAGACGCCTTCGTGCCTGAATACCGCACGCATTCATACCGGGACGCGTTCGCCCTCAACCACCCTGGTGCGGCAATCAACACCGCGCCGCTTTACCGGCTTCCGTTCGGACTGATCTTCACCTACGGCATCGTATCGCCGGCAATCGGCGCGGCACAGGGCGCTCTGGCGGCGTTTTGCGAGCAAGCGGCGAAGCGCATCAATGTTCGCGACGGCTCGCGCGCGGTCGAAGACCAGTTTATGCAATACCGTTTGGCCGAAGCAGCGGCCGAGATCGACGCGGCTCGCGACCGTATGCTCGCCAATTTCGCCGAGATGATGCGCCTGGCGTACGCCGGCGCGGAAATCCCGCTCGCCAATCGCGCCCGCTATCGCTGGGATTCCGGCAAAGCGATCGAGCGCAGCGTGCGCGCGGTCGATCTGATATTCGAAGCGAGCGGCGGTCACGGCATCTTTCTCGACAACCCGATCCAGCGCGCTTGGCGCGACGTGCACGCGATGCGCGCGCATGCCGGCAACAATCCCGAGCGGGCGTCATTCATCTTCGGCCGCTCCGAATTCGGCCTGCCGCCGTCTGACATCCGGTTCTAGAAGGCGGCAACCGACACTTTCGCAGACGCTCCTCCCGCAGACGTTCCTCCGCAGTCGGGTGAGCCGATGGCGCCGGTCGCCGATTGGCGATATCGTAGCGAGTACCATGCGCAGGGAGGATTGGGATGATCAAAGGTCTGCACCATAATGCCTATCGCTGCCGGGATTCGGAAGAGACCCGGACCTTTTACGAAGATTTCCTCGGACTTCGGCTGGTCAGCGCATTCGAAATCAGCGAGGGCCGCGCGCTGCACACCTTTTTCGAGATGGATGACGGCTCCTGCCTCGCGTTTTTCGAAGTGCCGGGTACGCCGTTCGAGTTCAAACGCCAGGATGCGCTGGATCTGCACATCGCCCTCGGGGTCGAACCCGACATATTCGAGCGCATGCTGCAAAAGGGGAAGGTCGAAGGAATCGAGGTACGTGGACCGGTCGACCACGGCTTCGTGCGCTCGATCTATTTCCGCGACCCGAATGGCTACATCATCGAACTGACCGCCAGCACCGGCTTGCACGGCGAAATCATGGACCCCGCCCTATCGAAGCCGCATGAGGCGCTCGCTCGCTGGCAGACGGCCAAGAGCCACTAATCGTCGATCGGACGGCAAAGACGCGTGGCCGCGTTCCGATGTCGCGCGTCGGGATGATGGCTGCCCCGCTCAACATTGCCGTGATCGGCGCCGGCATCGGCGGCCTGACCGCCGCCCTGTTACTGCGAAGCGCCGGTTTCGCGGTCGAGGTGTACGAGCAAGCGCCCCAACTGACCGAAGTCGGGGGCGGCATCAACATGGGGCCAAACGCGACGCGTATCCTGCGCCGGCTCGGGCTCGCCGAAGGGCTCGACCGCGAGGGGGTGCGCCCGGCCGGGAGCCATCAGCGCCGCTGGCGGGATGGCCGCACCTTGCAGCGCGCGGCGCTCAACCCGCTGTGCGAGGAGCTTTACGGTGCGCCGCACATGACCCTGCACCGCGCCGATCTGTTGGCGGTGATCGCCTCGGGTTTCCCGGCCGAGCGGATTCATCTCGGCCACCGTCTCGCCGGGCTTGCCGATTGCGGCGACGGGACCGAGGCTTGGTTCGAGAACGGCACGCGCATCCGGGCGGATGTATTGGTCGGCGCCGACGGCATTCATTCAACGGTGCGCGCCGCATTGTTCGGCGAAGAGGAGCCGCGCTTTGCCGGCTGCGTCGCCTATCGCGGGCTTGTGCCGGTTGAACGCATCGCCGATCTCGGCCTTGAAATCGGCTCGCAATCATGGGTCGGTCCCGGCGCGCATTTCGTGCACTATTTCGTCTCGCGCGGGCGACTGCTCAATTTCGTCGGCTGGACCGAGCACGACAGCTGGAACCGCGAGGACTGGACCGACCGAGCAACGATCGAGCGTGCGCTCGCGGCGTTTGAAGGCTGGCACCCGCAGGTCCGACGAATTATCGGCGCGGCCGAGACCTGCTTCATCTGGGCATTGTTCGATCGCGAGCCGTTGCCGCGCTGGTCGGTCGGGCATACCACTTTGCTCGGCGACGCCTGCCACCCGATGTACCCGTTCATGGGCCAGGGTGCGGCACAGGCGATCGAGGACGGCGCCACCCTGGCCGCCTGCCTCGCCGCCGGAGCCGGCGACCCGGCTGAGCCATTGGGGCATTACGAACGGCTGCGCCTGCCGCGCGTTACCCGTCTGCAGGAGATGTCGCGGGCCAACAAAGCCCGCTTCCATATGCCCGATGGACCAGGGCAAGAGGCGCGCGACTCCGAGTGGGCCAAGGCCGCCGATCGTTCTCCCGACACCCTGCGCTGGCTTTACGATTTTGACGCGGCGATAGCCGGGACGGCGTCCGCGCTCGATGGCGGGTCTTCCGACTCGGGGTGACGGGGTCACAAGTTCCGAGCCGGACCCAGCTACGCAGAATTTGCTTCACCTCCGAGAGGAGCAGGCCATCTTTGAAAGCGGCGCTCCCTCTCTTTCCGAGGCACCCGGGTCATCTCTCCGTCGACGTTGTTGGGCTCGAATTCCCCCAAACGGCCTGAAACACTGTATCGAAGAGCAGACGATGACCCGCCTCGTTGTAATGCACATCACCGGGTATGAAATATTTGTTCAAGACGACATCGGCGGGCTCGTGAAAGAACGGTTCAAAGCCGTTGATGAACCGTACATCGTGCCTTGCGCTCCATGCACGCCAGTAGCGGACCTGGATGCTGTCACGATCATGCGCGGCGATCTGATCCGGCAAAGGATAAACAATAAGAGTCACCTTGCAATTCCATTCGCGGCACATTTGGACGATTTTGTCGAGATTGGCCGCGTTGATTTCTAGACCTCTGCGACCATACGCATCAAACAATGCTTTATTGGTCGGCCAGGAGTCTCGTCGCAGCCCTAAGCGTCCGCCGCTAGTGGTCCAGATGAGGATACGGTCCCGCAACTGCCCCAGAAATCCTACTATCATGGAGTTTCGTCGAAGAAATTCATAACTTTCGTAGGTAGCCCGGTGTAGCCACGACGGAGGAGGATGCGCAACGTGCGGAGCCAGCTGGAAGGCCCCCGCGATCAGGTCAGGCGCATGGTCGACGACACTGCCGTCTGGCATCTCCTGGTAGACTTCGGCATCGTCGGAAGCGTCCGACATGTCAAGAAAAACGAAATTCTCCTTTGGATGAATGCCCGTCTTGGCGGCCACCGCCTTTATCTTGCGCCAATAGATGGCTGGGCTGTAACTTGTGACGCCCAGGTCCCATACCGCTAGACCTTTAGCGCGCCACGCGCACGCCATAAGGCCTACCATCGTCTTTTCGTAGGGCAAGCCCAACCCCTCTGTCATGGAATCGCCGCTCACAAAAACTGAATTATCTTTTACGGCCGCGGGATCAGTCGGAGCGCATTTTCCGGTGCGAAGGGCAAATCGGTCGGTCTGAAATGGATATTGCGATCGCCCCCAGTACCGTTCAACCGGCCCAACATTTGGCAGCAAATCGTGGGTGTACGGGACCGAGCGATCGTAGACGTCCGGATCCTTACTCCCACCTGACAGAATCTGCGCAGGGATAAAAAGACTAACGACAGCGTCCAGCACAATGATGATGCCGATGATCAAGAACGCATCGCGTATCCACCCAAACCGTCTTGACCCGATCATTTAGCCGACCTTCCGAGCTAGGTACTGGGCCTGAGTTCACAGCTCTTTATCAGCTCCCAATAACATGATCAATGCGCACTCTTCAGATTGCCTGGCAACACTGGGTACGCAGGTCGAGTAAACAACACGTTACGGCCATGTTTCAGGGTTGGCCCCGAGCCGGAAGCCTGGATTCAGCTGTCTCGGCCGATTACTTAAATTACAACTTGACATTTCGCGATCATTTGCTGTTATATATCGTAGCGGGTTTTGGCGACCGTGGGTTCGCGGCTTTTGTTGTGGCAGGTCAGTCGCGAAGCTGGCAATCCAGCACGGAATCGACTAGCCTCCCCAGCGAACGACCGGTACAGGACCGGGCGACCGGAATCAAGCTGAGCTGCGACGGATATTCGCCCGATGGACCTCTACCCGCTGCTGATCAGGCTCCTCGGGGCCCTTTGGGGCTTGGCCTTTATCATCCTGGTCGGGTTCACCCTTGAGCAATACTTTCCGGCGCAACGCGAACCGCCGCTACATAACTCGTTGTTCAAGCTTCGTCTGCTCTTGGCTTTTAGCGCGATCGGCGTCGCCCTCGCATTTGGGATGGCGCCGCTGATGCGCACGACAGTCGCCATGATGGGAGACGGCGGGTCTCGGCTAACCTTTGGCGCGAGCATTTGGGCGCGCGCGGCCCAGCTGCTGGCCGGCCTGCTTATCTTCGACTTTTTCTATTATTGGCTTCATCGACTACAGCACATGTGGCCGGTTCTATGGCAGGAACACAAACTGCATCATGCAGACCCCGCTCTGAATGTGATCACTGCCGGGCTGCATCATTGGCTCGAGGTGCCGCTGCGCACCCTGTTCATATCCATTCCGATGCTGATCGTCGCCAATCTATCAGCTGCAGAATTTGCCGCTATCGGCATGGTTCTCAATGTTTGGGCAGGATTTAAGCACGCGAATCTGCGCATTACGCTTGGCCCTTTGACGCCGCTGGTTGTCGGGCCACAGCTGCACCGGCTTCACCACTCGATCGAACCGGAACACCGAGATAAGAATTTCGCGGCGTTCTTCCCGATTTACGATGTGGTGTTTGGCACCTATTGCCGACCAAAGCGAGGCGAATGGCCGGGGACAGGTTTACCGAACGGCGAGTGGCCCGCAAGTGTCAGAGAAGCCGGAATGTGGCCATTTCTGGCCTGGTGGGACGGGATCCGCCATGTGGCGTCTCACTCTGATCCCACGCCGCGAGCGGCGGCGGACGACCGGACCGATTGAGGACCGTTCGGGGAACCCTCTTCCCGGCGAAGAGAGACTAGCGCGTCGTCAGCGCTCTACAATGATGCGGAGCGTTTTATGATCCGAATGTAGCAGAATTCCTTCTGCCTCAGAAGATCGTATAAATGAAGGGGGCAAGGATCGAGCCCTGCAGCATGAGTAGGCTGCCGAATATAACCATCATAACCATCACCGGCAGCAACCAAAACTTCTTTCGAGCCTTAAGATAGTGCAGAAACTCCACCAGCATCGCCACCAAACGTCTCCTAGAACTGTTGGCGCATCATCCCTCTATCGGGACCATGCTGCTCTCTCTCTCGACCCAATCCGCGTCCTGGCAAACCTCTCGCGAGACGCGCTCCGTCAGTCGTGCGGCTGCTCCACCCCTCCGCTCTGTGATGCGACAGCCTGCAAACATGCTACCTCGAAACCTCCTCGAGTTCGATCCCTAACCCAAATAATCTCAAAAAGATAAACAATTGTTTTCCTATTCTGAGCGTGATCTCGAGCATTTTAATTCAAGTGTACGTAGAAATGTAGCGCTATGGCGCGGATCTGTCAATGCAGAATGGAAAATCTTCGGACCCTGCCGTTGCCATCCGCCAGAATTGGCGGGCATCGCTAGAAGTAGATGCTGCGTCGTATACGACGCCACGGCGGCGGATTCATCGGGTTCGCGATACATCTGCGCGCTAGACGCGCTGACACCGGGGCGTGATGCCCGTACTCTCGGCTTCATGCCCGACGGGCTCCATTCATGCTCTGGGCATACCAGCCAAACTGGTATCGCCCCTTTACGGTTTGCTGATCGTCGCGCTACGCTCGCAACAAAGATTGTCATCTGCCAAGAGAGAACGGAGCGCCACGATGTTACGGAACCGCGCAGAGATAAGTGAGGATAAATCTTTTGGTCCGCTGACCGAGGCTATCCTCGAGCGCGATCAGCCGCGAACCACCGGCCTCTTTTTTCAGATGGTGGCGCGGGAGGGGCGCTCGATCGGCGATGCGCTGAGCGTTGTGACCGCAGCCGAGGCGCCGTTTGTTCAGGTGCCGAGCCACATCGACGTTCGCGACGGGCAGATCACCCTGATCAACAACGACCATACGATCCTCGGCCTGCGCGCTTCTGCCTATTTGATGCCGTATCTGCCGGAGAAGTATCGCCTGCTCCCGTTATTGCAGAGCGTGTGGTACATCCCGGCCGGGCTCGACATCTGGAACCAGTTGCGCGGCAAATACCCTGGCCGCTACGCCACAATGAAAGGTATGAACGTGCCGCCGCCGAGCTATGGCCCGGTCGTGTGGAACAAAGACCAAGAGCCCACCCACGAGGATGGCTCGGCCGAGGAGCGGTTGCACGCGTACATGATCGCTACCGTAGCCGGCAATTCGCGGCGGTCCTATGGCCTCTTCCTCGGTCTGGCTGAGGATGAGCGGCTACGCCCCCAGCTCCGCGACCAGTTGGAGTATCTCGGCCTGATCGACTTGCAGGATACGGTCGTCGGCCGCAAGGCGCGCAATACCGGCCACAAGGCGATCCGCGCCCGGGCCGTGACCGATCTCGCCGACGTGATCGGTTGGGACCAGGCGCACGGCGTCTATTACATGGGCGTGCCCGACATGGCGATCGGCCCGCTCTACTACTCGCTTTACGACGCGGTGTGTGTCAGGCTTGCCGCCGAGTTTCCAGACGCCGGCAAGAGCCTCGCCCAGACCAACCAGACGCCGCTTTCTCCGGCCGAAGTCGAGGAGATGATCGAGCAGCTGATGACCGCGGATGCGGGTGCGGTCTGGGACCTGCTCACTGGGCATCTGAAAAGCGGCAAGTCGATCCGTAGCCTCGGCGACACGATCCAACTGGGCGCGGCCGAGCTGATCTTGCGCACCACGGTGCCGCGGCAGTTCACTAACGGCCAGCATCCATTCGATTATTGCAATGTTGCGAACAATTGGATGCGGCGCAGCGACAATCCCTATCAGCCCCGTATTCTCTATTTGATGGCAAGTTTCATCAACGACATGGCCCACGAGAACAAACTCTACAATTCGGTCATCGAGCAGGAATGCGCCGGGTTCGATGCGTCGGGCCGCGCTCCCGGAGCGCTGCTCGGCGAACTCGACGACGCGATCATGGCATTGGACTATTCGCGCGCCACCGCGGTCGCCAACGCCTATCTGCAATCGGGCGCCGACCGCCGTGCCTATCAGGAAACCGTCGCGCTCTGCGCCTGCCGGTTTCAGGACGATCCGCACAACCAGAAGATCACGGTCTCGACCTTCGAGGAATACGGTCGGAACTCGACGCATCTGCGCGACCGTTTGCTGCTCGCCACGCCACGGCTGCTCGCTGGCTGGCTCAAGATGCCGGGCGAACGCGAGTGCTATGCCCGCTTCGAGAAGGAGTGGATCCACAACTGATCGGTCGAGAGGAGCGAAGGCTTTTAGAGGGCGGCGAGGCGAGCTCCATCGCCGCGATGCGCGGATCGGGCTCCGTCAAAGACCGAGCGTCGGGTGTGATCCACTGCGGCGGTCGAGCTGCAGCCGGCGTAGCGACGGGCGCATGATCAAATTCTCTCCCCCCGTGGTTGTCCTCTTGGGGTTGATGTCGGCGTCCCTCGCCGGATTATTGCTGCTGCCTCCAATCCCGCAGGATCAAAGCTATCACCAATTCGCCGACCAGCGCGCCTTGTTTGGCATCCCGAATTTTTGGAACGTCGTGTCGAATCTTCCTTTCCTCGCGGTCGGCGCCGCGGGGTTGTGGCGATTTCGGAATGATCCCGCGACGATCGTCCTCTTCCTGGGAATTTTTCTGACCGGTATCGGCTCGTCCTACTATCACTGGAACCCGAATGACCGCACCTTGTTCTGGGATCGGCTGCCGATGACGCTCGCCTTTGCGGCCATTCTCGCCCTTGTGGTGGCAGAGCGCGTGAATGCACGAGCGGGAGCCACTCTGCTGTGGCCGGCGCTCGCGATCGGATTGTTCAGCTTGTTGCTTTGGCTCTGGAACGACGATCTACGGCTCTACTTCTGGGTGCAGTTTTTCCCCGGACTTGCCTTGCTGCTGCTTTTTTTGCTGTATCCGCCTAAGTACACCGGCACATATTATTGGATCGTCGCCGCCGGGCTATATTCGCTCGCTAAGGTGTTTGAATTTTCAGATCATGCGATTTTTTCTGTGGGATACTTGCTGAGCGGCCACACGCTAAAGCACCTTACTGCCGCGGCCGCCTGCTTTGCGATCTTAAGATATTTCGAGACCCGCCGGCCGATCGCCTGACAGAGCTCTTATTTGGCCTTTGACTCGACCGGTCGATCTTCCAATGCCGGAAGCCTGGCCAACATCAATTCGACCTCGTCACGCTGCGCCTTGATATAACTGTAAAAGAGACGCTCGACCCGCCGGTAGGGCGTGCCGCGAACACTGGCGAGCATGTCGCGTTGCTGGTTATGACCGGCCAGGATCGAGTCGTACTTTTGCTGAAAATAGCGGAGGTTCGCGCCGAGGTTCACAAACCGATCGTCCGAGAGCAGCTCGATCGCATGCGCAGTTTTAGGCATTCTGAACGGCGACTGAAGTGTGAAGAGTCGAAACGTCGTATCGTAGATGTCATTCGGCTCGTGGACCGGCAGTGTCTTCAGCAGTGCGCCATGGCGCGTAGGCAGCCAGCCGAATTCATGGAGTGCGTCGCGCTGAGGCCCGTTTCGCTGGATTTCTTGGTAATCCTCGATGTTACCCTCGGTACCCAGCTCTGCAAGATTGACGAACTCGTTCGCTGGCACGGCGAGGTTGAATATCTGAAGGAACTTCACGGCACGCACCGACAGGGGCGACCAGATACTCGCCGCCGCCAAGGCGTTCCTCAAAGTATGGACACAGTTGTCGGCCCAAACACTCCAATTGTAATCGGCTTCTCCCTCGGCGTATTCGCGGTTCTTGTCGTTCAAAAAGGCAATCACCTCGTCCACCATCGGCTCGGTCACCGGAAGGCGGGCGCAAAAGGCTGACCGCGCGAACAATATCGCAAAGTCGGTGCCAACCCCCTCTTTCACAACGAAATCTTCAAGGCCCGATTGCGCACTCGCGGTCGGGTAGTCGTGAAACTCGACGCCCCTGTAGACGCCTTTGTCGATCGCGTCCTGCACCGTGGCTTCGAAATGGGCTTGGGTCAGGCGCTCGCCGGTCTTGAGGTTGCCCTGATAGAAAAGCTTGTAGCCGGGGACCGCCACCCAGTTGACGTTACGAAACCAGCGCCCCACGCTGACACCGGCGCCGTGCTCGGGGTCGTCGAGGTCGGTCGCCACCGCGTGGCATCGCCGCAGCTGCGGGTAGGGTGCCCGCTCATCCTTGCAGGCACCTTTGATATACATTATCGCGTGGCCCGCGACCCCGCCCTCGCCCTTTAGCTTGGGACGGAATTGGCTGGTTGCACACAGTTCCACATAATAGGGGAAGAGCTTCTCGTAGGCGGGGTCCGGGCGCCGCTCGACGATGATGTGGTCCGGCTTCAGCATGAACCGCGCGATGATGCCGTCATCACCGCACCCGCTGAGTAAGCCGGTAAACACCGCAATAATTACGACAAGCAATCCGCGGATCACGTTTTCGCCAATTCCGCAACGGCAATAGAGGACGCGCGGGTTCGCATTACCATCCTAACAAGTTCAGGAGGCTCTGATCATCGCGATCGGTCTCCAGGGGTCGGTCTCGGTTGGGCTAAACTCTAGGTCGGGATCCGTCTTCCCACCGTGACGCCCTTTCCGTTTCGCCGATTGCAGCACTCTCTCCCAGCGCGCATCCGGCGAGCGAACCGAAGAAGCGTCACCCGACGCTGAATCGCTTGATCGTTTCGGCGCTGAATTTGAGACCGAGGCCGGGAGCGGTCGGCATGGCGAGGAGGCCCTTGTGGGGCATTGGGACTTCCTCCCATAGCTGGAACAGGCGGGGCATGTACTCGACGGTCAGGCCGTTGGGGACCGCGCCGACGAGATGGACATGGATCTCCGGGACACCGTGGCTGACGACAGGCAGGTTGAACGCCTCGGCCATGCCGGCGATCTTGAGCCAGGGGGTGATGCCGCCCGAGCGCACCTGGTCGATCATCACGATATCGACCGAGCGGGCTTCCAGCATGTGGCGGAACGGCACGATGCCGTAAAGGTATTCGCCGCCGCAGACCGGGGTTGACAGCGCCGCCGCCACCCGCGCGAGCCCAGGGTAGTCGTCGTGTGTCGTGACGTCTTCAAGCCAGAACAAGCCGACGCCGGCATCCTCGACCCGCTTGCCGATATCGATCGCCTGCTCGACTCGCCAGCGCTGGTTGATGTCGCACATCAAATCCATGTCGGGGCCGACCGCCTGGCGGATCAGCCGGGCCTGCTCGACCTCGCGCGCCGGTGAGGTGACCCCCGGAAGGCCAAGCTGCATCTTGGTCTGGCGATGACCTTTTTCGCGCAGCCTTTCCGCGGCGGTCACCGCCTCTTCGAGCTTGAGCCCACGCCGCAGCGCACCGCTCGCATAGGTCGCGATATGGTCGCGCCCGCCGCCCAGCAATTTCCACAATGGCAGGCCCAGCGCCTTGCCCTTGATGTCCCACAGCGCGACATCGATCGCCGACAGCGCCATCATAAAGATCCCGGACGGACCGGCCGAGACCGCCGCCGCGCGCAGTTTGGCGGAGATCGCCTCGACCCGCATCGGATCCTCGCCGATCGCCAGCGCGCCCAGCTCGTCGACCGCCTGCCTGAGCGTGCGGGTCAAGGCACCGCCGAAATAGGTGACTCCCAGCCCCTCGACGCCGGCGTCGGTGCCGAGCCGTAGCCACACGATCGGGTTCTTGGCGTTCGGGTTTTCCGAAAAGCCGGCGAGCGGCTCGTCATTCGGCAGCGCGACAATCCCGGTCTCGACCCGTGTGATCTTCATGATGCCACTCCGTACTGCCGGATCGTGTCTTCGCGGAAGGTCAGGCCGAGCCCGGGGCGGTCGGACAAAACCAGCTCGCCGGCGGCGGGATCGAATTCGGCAACGCCGTCGAACAGTTTCAGCATCCAGCCCATGTATTCGACGGTCAGCCCATTCGGCGCCGCGGCAACGAGATGGGCGTGGATTTCCGGGATCACGTGACTGACGACCGGCAGGTTGAAGGCTTCGGCCATGCCGGCAATCTTCATCCATTGAGTGATCCCGCCAGCGCGGATCAGGTCGATCATCACGTAGTCGACCGAGCGCGCTTCGATCATGTGGCGGAACGGTACGATGCCATAGACCAGCTCGCCGCCGCAGATCGGCGTCGAAAGCGCCGCGTTGACGCGGGCGATACCGGCATAGTCATCATGGGTTGTCACGTCCTCGAGCCAGAACAGACCGACCCCGGCATCCTCGACCCGCTTGCCGATATCGATCGCCTGCTCGACCCGCCAGCGCTGATTGATGTCGCACATCAGCCTGATGTCGGGTCCGACCGCCTCGCGCACGCGGCGCATGCGCTCGACCTCCTTGGCCGGCGAGGTATCGCCGGGCAGAGCGAGCTGGGTCTTCATCTCGCGGAAGCCTTTTTCCTTCAGCTTTGCTGCCGCGGTCACGACCTGGTCGAGCGTCAGGTTCCGTCGCAGTGCGCCGCTGGCATAGGTTGCGATCCGCTGACGAGCCCCGCCGAGCAGTTTCCACAAGGGCTGGTTCAGCGCCTTGCCGCGGATGTCCCACAGCGCGATGTCGATCGCCGACAATGCCAAGGTGAACATGCCCGCCGGGCCGGAGCCGCCGGCAGCAGCCCGCAATTTGGCGACGATCGCCTCGACCCGATGCGGATCGTCGCCGATCAGGAGCGCGCCGAGATCGTCAATGGCTCGCTTCAGCGAGGCGGTGATCGCGCCGCCGTAAAACGTCACCGCGATCCCTTCGACGCCGTCATCGGTCCCGATCCTAACGATCACGATCGGCCGCGCCGCGTTCGGATTTTCCGGCGCATCGGCCAGCGGATCAGCCTCGGGTAGGACCAGGATCTGCGAACGAATGCTCGATATCTTCATCAGCTTCCCCCCTCCGCTACCGCTGTAGCAGCCGAGGATAGCACGCTAATCCCTTAAGACGAGGGCGAGCGCGATCGCGATCAGCGCCGCCGCGGCGAGCCACAGCGGGATCACCGCGAGGTACATACGCTTGGCTTGTTCGGCGGCGTGAGAGGCGATCGTCTCGGCGTGCAGAACCACGCCGTCACGCGCCATGTCGCCGACCAGGGCGTCGAGATTGCGGATCAGCCGCGGCAGCCGGTCGATGATGTCGGCGACGGTTTCGATCCGCTGGCGCAATTGCGCCTCGGGGCCGCGATTGTCGCGCATCCATCCTTCGATCAACGGCTGCGCCAAGGCCCAGATGTTGACCTCGGGATCGAGGCGACGGCCCACTCCCTCGACCAACACCATCGTCTTTTGCAGCAGCAACAGCTGCGGCTGGGTCTCCATGCCGAACTGCTCGGTGACCCGGAACAGTTGGGCGAGCAGCCGCGCGACCGAGATGTCCTGCAATGGGAGGCCAAGGATCGGCTCGCCGATCGCGCGGCAAGCCTGGGTGAAGGCGTCGACCGAGCGGTCGGGCGGGACATACCCGGCGGCAAAATGGACCTCGGCCACCCGCCGATAGTCGCCCGACAAAAACCCGATGAGCATATCGGCGAGGTAATAGCGGGTGGCGCGGTCGAGCCGCCCCATGATCCCGAAATCGACGACGACGATCGCTCCCGAGGCGTCAACGAACATGTTCCCGGGATGCATATCGGCGTGAAAGAAGCCGTCGCGGAACACCTGATTGAAAAACGCGCCGGCGGCTTTCGCCAGCAGGTCGTCGATCCGGTGCCCGGCGGCGAGCAGTGCCGCACGGTCGTCGACGCGGCTGCCGGTTATCCGCGCTAGCGTCAGCACTCCGCGGCCGGTGCGCTGCCAGTCGATCGGCGGCACGCGAAAGTTCAAATCGCCGGCAAAGTTTTCGGCCAGCTCGGATGCGGCGGCCGCCTCCAACCGCAAATCCATCTCGAAACGGACCACCTCGGCCAGGGTCTGCACGATTTCGACCGGCTTCAGTCGCCGGAATGGCGGGTGGAGACGCTCGATCCAGCCGGCGAGCCACAGGAACAGGTCGAGGTCGCGAGCAAACGCCTCGGCGATTCCCGGCCGCAGCACTTTGACCGCGACGTCCTGCCCGTCTGCGGTTCGGGCGAAGTGGACCTGTGCGATCGAGGCGGCGGCAACCGCGATTTCGTCGAACGATGCGAACAGGGTTTCGAGCGGCTGCCCGAACTCGGCTTCGATCGCCGCGCGCGCCTGGGCCCCCGGGAAGGGCGGCAGGCGATCCTGCAGGCTCGTCAGATCGGCGGCAATTTCCTCTCCAAGAAGATCGGCCCGGGTCGCCAGCAGCTGGCCGAGCTTGATGAAGCTCGGCCCCATTTCGTCGAGCGCCGCCGCGAGCCGCTGACCCGGGCGCGCCGCCCCGAGCCGGCGCCGGCGCGAGAACAGCCCGGCGAGGCGCAGGTAAAGGGCGATCACCGGGACGCCGGCAAACGGGAACAGCGCATCGTGGCGCGCCAAGATCAGCCCGATGGCAGCCAGGCGGGCGATATTGCGCAGGCTGCGCAGCAGCCCGAAGCCGGGGCGCAGAGCCTCAGAGGCGCCAGGCCGAGTGAAGCGCAGCGATGCCCCCCGTGAGATTGCGGTATCTGACCTGTTCGAGCCCGGCGCGGGCGATCATTTCGGCCAGCTCGCCCTGGCGCGGGAAACCGCGGATGCTCTCGACCAGATAGGTATAAGCCTCGCGGTCGCCAGCGACGATCTGCCCGAGCAAGGGCACGACATGAAAGCTATAGAGGTCGTAGAGCGGCTGCAACGGCGGCCCTACCCCGGGAGTGAATTCGAGACAAATGAAGCGGCCGCCTGGCTTCAATACGCGCTTCGCCTCGGCGAGCGCAGCCTCGATGCGGGTTACATTGCGCAACCCAAACGCGATCGTATAGAGATCGAAGCTGCGCTCGGCGAAGGGCAGCCGCTCGGCGTCGGCGCCCAGCCACTCGATCCCGTAGAGTATGCCCCGGTCGAGCGCGCGGGCGCGTCCGATCTCGAGCATACGCTGGTTGGTATCGCAGACGACCGCACCCCCCTCGGGGACTGCGCCCTCGGGGACGAGGTGCTTCAGCGCGCGCAGTGCCACGTCACCGGTGCCACCGGCGACGTCGATCAGCTGCTGGCCGGGCTGCGGCTTCAGCCACGCCACCATCTCGGCTTTCCACAGCCGATGGATGCCGCCGCTCATCAAATCATTCATCAGATCGTAGTGCTGCGCGACGCTGTCGAAGATGCCGCGGATTAGCGGCGCCTTCTCGTCCTCGGCGACATGGCGATAGTCGCGCGCGGCACTGCCGCTTGTCTCTTCCCCGCTCATCGGGCAGGAAGATACCGCCATCGAGCCGCGCGCGCCACGCCGCGGCCGGCAGGCGCGGGAAACCATCTGTCAATGCCCGAGCTGCCTGAAGTCGAGACCGTCCGGCGCGGCCTGGCGCTCAAAATGAGCGGCCGCCGAATCGTGCGCGCCGAGCTACGCCGCCCCGATCTGCGCCGGCCGTTTCCGCCGGCCCTGGCCGAGCGACTCGACGGGGCCCGGATCGGCGCGCTCGCCCGCCGCGGCAAATACATTCTGATAGAGCTCGATGCCGATGGCCTGCTGCTGCTCCATCTCGGCATGTCGGGACGGATCACCGCCGGCGATGCGGGGCAACCGGAGGCGCGCCACGACCACGTGGTCCTGACGCTCGACGACGGCACCGTCGTCCGCTTCAACGATGCCCGCCGCTTCGGCACGCTCGATTATCTCAGGCGCAGCGAGGCCGACCGGCATCCGTTATTAGCCGGACTCGGGCCAGAACCGCTCGAAGCAGAGTTCGACGGCGCCTATCTCGCGCGAAAGCTCACCGGGAAGATGACTTCGATCAAGGCCGCCCTCCTCGATCAGCGCATTGTCGCCGGACTCGGCAACATCTACGTCTGTGAGGCTCTTTATCGCGCTGGATTGTCGCCGCGCCGGCTCGCCGGGTCGATTTCTCGCGCGCGGCTTGGCCGGCTTGCCGGGGCAATCCGCTCGGTGCTGGAGGAAGCCATCGCAGCGGGCGGCTCGTCGTTGCGCGACTATGTCCAAGCCGATGGCGAACTTGGCTATTTCCAGCACCGCTGGGCCGTTTACGCCCGCGAAGGCGAGCCCTGCCCTGGCTGCAACTGCGCCGAGGGGGTGAGGCGGATCGTGCAGTCGGGCCGTTCGACTTTTTATTGCGCCAAGCGGCAGCGTTGAGAGGAGATCCGATGAGCGAAACGTCCGTCTACCAGAACATCCTCGTGGAGCGTCGGGGTGGCGTCGGCATCGTCACCCTAAACCGGCCGCAGGCGCTGAATGCGTTGAATGCTGAGCTGATCAGCGAGCTGGCCTCGGCCCTGGACATGTTCGAAAGCGATGACGCGGTCGGCGCCATCATTCTAACCGGCAACGACAAGGCCTTCGCCGCGGGCGCCGATGTTAAAGAGATGGCGGGCAAGACCTATCCCGAAATCTACATAGAAGATTTCATCACCCGGGGCTGGGAGCGGGTCGGGCAATGCCGCAAGCCCGTGATCGCGGCGGTCGCCGGTTTTGCCCTCGGCGGCGGTTGCGAGATCGCAATGATGTGCGACATCGTCATCGCGGCCGACACTGCGCGCTTCGGACAGCCAGAGATCCAACTCGGCACGATGCCGGGCGCCGGCGGAACCCAGCGCCTAAGCCGTTTCGTTGGCAAGGCCAAAGCGATGGATCTGTGCCTGACCGGGCGAATGATGGACGCCGCCGAGGCCGAACGGGCCGGTCTGATCAGCCGCATCGTGCCGGCGGCCGATTTGCTTGGCGAGGCGATCAAAGTCGCCGAGCGCGTCGCGCAAATGTCGCGGCCAATCGCGATGATGGTCAAGGAATCGGTAAACCGCGCCTATGAGACGACCCTGGCCGAGGGCGTCCGCTTCGAACGGCGGCTGTTCCATTCGACCTTCGCCACAGAAGACCGCAAGGAGGGCATGGCCGCCTTCATCGAAAAGCGCAAACCAGCCTTCCGCAACCGCTGACCAAGCTGGGCGAGATCAGGGCCGGCGCGGCTTACCCTCGGCGTCGAACGCCTCGCGCACACGTATCGAAGAGAGGCCGCAATGGGCGACGGCTCGGCTGGGTATCGTATTCGCCGCGCTCGGCAGCGAGCTTTTTGCCGAGCCGGAAGCGCGGGCTCTGCGTGGCATGTCCGGAGGTGCCGTGCTTGCGGCTTCCCATTCCGCCACGGCCTTGCTGCATCGCGACCTCAGCGGGCGACGTCACCCCAGACGACGTAGCGATTGCGCCGCCGCGGCTCAAGCCCTTCCTCGATCATGCGCTGCACCTGCGCCTCGACCAGATCGGCAAGCGGATCGCCGCCGATATTGACGAGGCCATGTGCGCGCAGCAGCGCCTCGATCTGCTCGCTCGGGCGGCCGCCGAGGAATGGCAGCCGGTTGCCGACCGCGGCGTATTCGGGGCTGGTGCGGGCATTCTCCTGACACCCCGGCTGCGCATCGGCGACACGATCGCTGCCGTCGAGCACGGCGCCGTCGACGACAACCAGCCGCCCTCCCGGCCGCAGCACACGGATCCATTCATCGATCGCGGCTTCCGGATGGGGC
>CAVTFD010000010.1:0-136280 GCA_963733945.1 uncultured Alphaproteobacteria bacterium
GATTAGGCGCGCCGGCAGCCGCCGCAGAAACGCCCACTTGCCGAAGAGCCGCAGAAGCAAGGGTGGCGACAGTTTTGCCGTACTCCTGAGCACACGGCCGATGACCCGATTTTGCACAACCACCTGCAATCGCTGCATCGCTCGCGTCGGAAACTCGCGCCGGCGCTGAACCGCGCGCAGATCGCCATCGGAGACCCCAGCTTGAAGAAAGCGCGGAGCGAGGATGTTTGCCGCAGCCACGGCGTCCTGGATCGCCAGGTTGATGCCGACGCCGCCGATCGGCGACATTGCGTGAGCGGCGTCGCCGATGCACAGGAGGCCGGGCCGGTGCCACACCCGCAAACGATCGACCGCGACGGTTAGCAGCTTGATGTCGGACCAGTCGCGCAGCTCGGCGGTCCGCTGGCCCAGATAAGGGACGAGGCGGGAAATCTCCTCGCGGAAGGCCGGCAAGCCCAGCCTTTGGATATCGTCAAAGCCGTCCTTCGCGATGACAAAGGCACATTGCCAGTAGTCCTCGCGATTCAGCATTACAAGGATACGGCCCGTGTCGACGCGACCCAAGGTCTGCCCGGGATCATCCGGACGGCGCGACATTCGCATCCACAGCACGTCCATCGGAGCCCCGAGGTCGTCAACCACGAGACCGGCCTTCTCGCGCACCGTCGAATGGCGGCCATCGGCGCCAACAACGAGATCGGCGCGCACCGAAAGTGGCCCCGAAGGCGTTTCGGCCCGCACCCCGACCACCCGTCCGCCTTCTTCGATCAAACTAGTGACCTCGGCTTGCATTTCGAGCTGAAAGGCCGGGTAACGGCGCGCCTGCTGCGCGACAAAGTCGAGAAAATCCCATTGCGGCATCAGGGCGATGAAGCGGCAATGCGTCGGAAGATGGGTAAAATCGGCGACCTCGATGAATTCATCGCCGATCTGCGCGCCGAGGGTACGGGCTTCCTGATGCGGACGGCGCAGGAACTCTTCCAATATCCCTAATTCGTGCATGATTTGCAGGGTCGAGGGATGGATCGTGTCGCCACGGAAATCGCGCAGAAAGTCGGCATGCTTTTCGAGGACCAGCACGGGGATCCCGGCGCGGGCCAGCAGCAGGGCCAGCATCATGCCGGCGGGACCGCCTCCGGCGATGCAACAGCGGACCGAAACCTCACTGTTCGCCATTGACGTTACCAGGTCGATTGCGCGCTCGCCGCCCCGGGTTCTACCTCACATCGGCAGAGGCGACCAGTAATGGACCGGGTGCCGCAGCAACTTCAGCCGCTCGAGCCGAGCCGCCTCTTTCGCCGCAACATAGTCGCGGTAGGCGGCGCGGTCCGCCTCCGCCACGGTCGCTTGCGTCGGAACTGCGCAAACTGTCGGGCAGCGCGTGACGTTTTTGGTGCGCAGAAAATGGGCAATGGCGGTTTCGTAATCGGTCTGTGACATGACCGATGCTCCGTCTGGTGGGGGGTATCACCCTGATAAACCAACCTGGTTAACGACAGGTTTAGATGAACATCCCGAAAAACCACGGGACTGCGCGCGAAATTACCGGGCGATATAGCTTTTCGTGCAGATTCAAACGATATTATGCGACGAGGGAGACGAATGGATTAGGATTCGAGCTTTGGTGCAGCCGGATTATACCGTGCGATTTTGGGGTGTGCGCGGCAGCATCGCCTGCCCGGGACCCGATACCGTGCGTTATGGCGGCAACACTTCCTGTGTCGAGATCAGGTGCGGCGACCGGTTAATGATTTTCGACGGCGGCACCGGGTTGCGCCTGCTGGGCAACGAGCTGATGGGTGCAGGACGGCCGGCCGAACTGGATCTATTCTACAGCCACACGCATTTCGACCACATCTGCGGCTTGCCTTTTTTTGCGCCGTGCTATGACGCCCGCAGCCATATCCGCATCTGGGCCGGCCATTTGAACGGCATCGGCATCGAAGCCGTGCTCAACAACATGATGATCGCGCCGCTGTTTCCGATCCCGATGGGCATCTTTACCGCCAAACTCGATTTCGTCGATTTCCGTTGCGGCACGAAGCTGGCGCCGCATCGCGGGATTCGCCTGGCGACAGCGCCGCTCAATCACCCCAACGGCGCTACCGGCTACCGCATCGAATATGCGGGTCGGGCGGTCGCCTACATCACCGATACCGAACATCGGCCCGACGGGCTCGACGTCAACATATTGGGGCTGATCGAAGGCGCCGATGTGATGATCTACGATGCGACCTACACCGACGCCGAATACCCGAGCCACAAGGATTGGGGTCATTCGACCTGGGAAGAAGGCGTCCGCCTGGCCAATGCCGCGCATGTGCGCACCTTGGTGATCTTTCATCACGACCCCGGTCACGACGATGCTTTCATGGATCAGGTCGCCGCCGATGCTGCCGATGCGCGGCCGGGGACGATCGTCGCCCAGGAAGGGCTGGTGCTGCGGCCCTGAGCAGCTGCAGCCGCCCGACCGGGCTGGTGGCGGATGATCCCGGAGCTCAGTGATAGGGATCGGCGGCGTCACGTAGCCCATCGCCGAAAAAGTTGAAGGCGAGGACGGCGACGATCACCACAAGCACCGGCGTCATCAACCAAGGGTACAAGACAACGACGTTGATATTCTGGGCCTCGCTGAGCAATACGCCCCAGCTGGTCATAGGCGGCCTGACCCCGAGGCCGAGAAAGGAGAGCGCGGTCTCGCCGAGGATCATGCCGGGGATCATCAAGGTTGCTGAGGCGATCAGATGGCTGGTGAAGCTCGGCAGCAGATGGCGAGCGATGATGCGCGCCGGGCGCGCGCCCATCAGCACCGCGGCGGTGCAGAAATCCTCTTCGCGCAGCGCCAGCAGCTTTGATCGAACGGCGCGGGCGAGATGGGTCCAATCGATCATCCCGAGGATCAAGGTAATCCCGAAATAGACGAGGATCGGGCTCCAGCTGACCGGCAATATTGCCGACAATGCCATCCACAGCGGCAAATGCGGGAAGGATTGGACCACCTCCATGCCGCGCTGGATCATGATATCGCTCCAGCCGCCGTAATAGCCGGCGATGCCGCCGATGACGATGCCGAGGGTCAAGCTGACGGCGACGCCGACCAACCCGACGGTCAGCGAGATGCGCGCGCCGTAGATCATCCGCGACATCAGATCGCGACCGAGCCGGTCTGTCCCGAGCAGGAACAATTGCCCGCCCTCGGCCGGACAGACGAGATGTAAATCGCCCGGAAACAAGCCCCAGAACTTGTAGCCGTCGCCACGACAGAAAAACCGCAAGCTCTGCCGCTTGTTCGGGTTGGGAGTGTAGATCCGTTCTAACCGGCGCATGTCGAGGTGGTAGTCAAAGCCGTAGACGAAGGGCGCGACGAGCCGGCTCTCAGCGAAGATATGCACCGTTTGCGGCGGTGCATAGATGAAGTCCGTATTGCGCGAGTCGACGCCGTAGGGGGCGAGAAACTCGCAGACCAATATTCCCAGATACATCGCCAGCAGGATTGCCCCGGACACGACGGCGACGCGGTGGCGGCGCAGCTTCCACCACATCATCCGCCACTGCGAGGCCACATAGAAACGCTCTTGCGCCGGCGTCATGCGCTCGACCGCGTAGGGATCATAGGGTGCGGTCGAGACGTGATGCGGCAGCGGCAGCGTGTCTCCCCCTGCCGGGGCTCGCGGAGCGTCGGGCGGAAAGGTCAGATCGCTCATTGACGCCGTCCCGCCTGCAAACGGATCCGCGGATCGAGCAGGGCGAGCGCCATATCCGATACGAAGACCCCGATCACCGTCAGAAACGACATAAATATCAAAAAGGAACCGGCCAGGTACATGTCTTGGCTGCGCAGTGAGTCGAGCAGCATCGGGCCGGTCGTCGGTAGCGACATCACCACCGAAACGATCGCCGCCCCCGAGATGACCTGCGGCAGTAGCGAGCCGATATCGGAAATGAACGGGTTCAAGGCCATGCGCAACGGGTATTTGAACAGCGCCTTGAACGGATGCAGACCCTTGGCCCGGGCGGTCACGACATATTGCTTTTGCAATTCGTCGAGGAGGTTGGCGCGCAGTCGCCGGATCATGCTCGCGGTCCCAGCCGAGCCAATAACGATGACCGGGATCCAAATATGGGCGAACAGCGACAAGACTTTTGCCCAGCTCCATGGCTGATCGACGTATTTCGGGTCCATCAAACCGCCGATCGACACGCCGAAATAGACGTTGGCCAAATAGAGTAGCACCAGCGCCAGCAGGAAACTCGGCGTCGCCAAGCCTAGAAAACCCACCAAGGTCAACACGTGATCGGCCCAGCTGTATTGATGCGTCGCCGAATAGACCCCGATCGGAAACGCAACGAGGTAGGTAAAGATGATGGTAGTGATCGAGACGATCGCGGTCAAAAGCATACGGTCGCCGACCACTTTGTTAACAGGAAGATCGTAGGAAAACGAATATCCCATATCTCCGTGAAGAAGTCCGCCGACCCAATAGAGGTATTGCTGCCAGAGTGGGCGGTCGAAACCGTATTCGTGCTCGAGAAATTTTACCTTCGCCAGATCGGTTGCCTCGCCCGAGCTCTGCAGCTCGGCGACGTAAGTGGTAAAGTAATTGCCGGGTGGGAGGTTGATGATTGTGAAGATAACGATGCTGATCGCGATCATGGTTGGGATCATGATCAGCAGCCGATGGACGATGTAGCCAAGCATGGGGCGGGTCCGGTCAATCGGTGACGCAAAAGCAGCGCATCGTCGTCAACTTCTCACATGCCGATCAGCAGCGCGGTCGCGATCGTCCGAGTGCCGGAGAGGCGCACCGGGCGCAATGTGGGCAGGCCCGGGGTCGGAACGCCACAAAGGGAAGGCAAGTAATACATCGCGGGGCTGCTCAAGGATGCAACGGGGATGCCATGGTGGCCGAGGCCGATTTTGCCGCTGGCGCCGGAGCGCCAAACCAGAAATGATCCGGCTTGTAGATGCCGAAAAAAGCGCCCGGGTCCCAGTTGTAGACCCCCTTCTCGGGAATGCCGCGGAGATTGTTGCTAACAACGACCGGCTGCAATACCCCACCGACAGTCCCGATCGAGAACACCTCGTCGGCCCAGACTTGCAGGATGTTGTGCCAGATCTGGGTTTGAGTTGGCCGCGATGTCGAGCCGAGCCAGGTTTCGTAGAGCTCCCTCAACCGGACCGCAGAGGGCAAATCGGGGGCTTCGCCGCCGGTCCCTTTGGTCTCGTAGTATTGGCCCCATTTCGGCCATTCGAGCTGTTGCTGGCTGGTTGGCGCGAACTCCCAAGGCGAGGACGAAGCGTTGGCGAGACCGTTTTCGATCCCCTTGTCGATCGAGATCAGGGTCTCTCCAGAGAAGACCCGCCTTCGGAACAAGGTTAGCTGCAGCGGCTTGCCGAATAGCCGAATGCCGATGTGTCGCCACGAATCGCGGATCAGCTCGAGTACGTCCGACGTCCCGGGCCATTCGCCGGAATCCTCGACAACGATCTCCATCGGTCGACCATCGGGCAACAGACGCACGCCGTCGCCGTCACGCTTGGTCAACCCGACCATGTCGAGCAGACGGTTAGCTTCAACCGGATCATATTGGGCCCAGGCCGAGCGGTAAGCAGGTTCGTAGAGCGGGCTTGACGGCAGGACCGTATTCTGTCCCTCGACCGCCAGCCCGAAATAGAGAACTTGGTTGATTTCGTGCCGATTGACGGCGAGCGACAGCGCACGACGAAAGCGCAGGTCGCGCAGTAGGCTGCGCCATACCGGATCGTTGACATTAAGATTGGGGTAAAGCGCGAGCTGGCTGCCCGGGCCGGTGCGCCACAGGCGCACGTTGAAGTGGCTGCGGTCTTCGCTCTGCCGCAGGAACGTGTAATCGTCGAAACTCAAATAGCGGGCCTGAAGATCACTTTCGCCGGCAGCAGTTTTGGCCGGGATGATCTTGCCATCGGCGAGCGACAGGATGACCCGATCGATATAGGGCAGCTGGCGCCCTGCCATATCCACTCGAAAATAATACGGATTTCGTTCGAAAACATATCGCAGTGCCGGGGGCTTAGTTTTCAGAACCCAAGGGTCGAGAGTTGGGAGTTCCGGGTTGTCATCCCGATACATGGCATTCATTTTGTTGTGGAGAGCGGCCCAATTATGCACTCTCGCTTTCTTTACAAGAGCGGCAAGTATTTGCTTGTCGGCATATTTCGCGTTGAAATACTTCAAATAATGGGAAGGGCAATAGATGAACAGCGGGTCCGGCCCGGCCAGGGCGGGCAAAAACAGCGGGTTCGGTTGAGCCCAACTATAGCGAACTGTCGTCTCGTCGAGCACTTCGAAAAGCGGCGGCTGGCCCTTTGGCAGCAACTCCACCGGCAATCCTGAAGGCGCCAGCTTGGGGTTCTTTGCCACATCCTCGAACCAATAGCGGAAATCCTCCGCGGTAAAGGGGTGACCATCCGACCATTTCATCCCCTTGCGCAGATGTAGGGTAAAGACCCGACCTTCCTCGACATCGATCGATTTGAGGATGTCCGCCGCGATCTCGAGCGCCGGCGTATAGCCGACCAGTCGTGCATAGCCGTAGACCACCATCATGCGGGTGTCCTTGGGGGTCGCCATCAGCATGCGCAACTGGCCCCCGGGCTCCCCGGCCGCATCGACCACGGCCGGCTCGACCGGCACCCGGTCTTCGATTTTAGGCAAGGTGCCGTCCGCCACCGCCTGTTGAAAAAACGGCGTTTCCTGCAGCGCCGCCCGCGCCGCACCGGGCGCAGCCGATAGCGGCCCTGCCAGCAAGAGGGGCAAGGCGACCGCGAACCACCTCACCTCACGCCTCCGTGGCGATCTGGCAGCTCTCGACTCATTCGGGCGCGCGCTCCGTCACGCTCGAGCCAAACCCGCCGTCAAGGCTGGCAATGTCGGCGCCGCCCGCGCGTCGACAGCGTGGCCAGGGGCGATCTCGATCAGCTGCGGCGGATCGGCCGGCTTGCGGCGGAAGGGTTCCGGCCAGGCCGCCGGGTTGGAAGCCCTGTCCTCCATCAGCTGGGCAAAGTCGAGCAGATGCGCCAAATCGGGCGCCGGCACAGCCGCCAGCAGCGCCTGCGTGTAAGGGTGCACCGGGGCGCGGAACAACGTCGCGCGGTCGGCAATCTCGACGATGCGGCCGGCGCACATAACCGCGATCCGGTCGGCGATGTAGTCGACGACGGCCAGATTGTGGGAAATGAATAGATAGGTTAGCCCCAGCTTTTTCTTGAGGTCCATCAAGAGGTTCAGGATTTGCGCCTGGATCGAGACGTCGAGTGCCGAGGTCGGTTCGTCGCAGATCACCAAGTCCGGGCGCAAAGCAAGCGCGCGGGCAATGCCGATGCGCTGGCGCTGGCCCCCGGAGAAGCTGTGCGGGTAGCGTCTCAGATGGTGCCGGTCGAGGCCGACGAGTGCTACTAACTCGGTGACCATCTCGCGCCGCGAGCGCCCATCGCCGATGCCATGGATCGCCAGCGGCTCCTCGATAATATCGAACACAGTCATGCGTGGGTTCAGCGACCCGAAAGGATCCTGAAAGATGAACTGCACCTGGCGGCGAAACCGCTTCAGCCCGTCTCCTTCGAGCGCCAGCACATCGATCCGCTTGCCGCGATCGTTGAAGGCGACCGATCCCGAATCCGGGGTCACCGCACGCAGCAGCACCTTGGCCAAGGTGGTCTTTCCGCAGCCGCTTTCGCCGACCAGCCCAAGGCACTCGCCGCGCTCGATCTTCAGGCTGACCCCATCGACGGCAAGCACCCGTGCGGAGGGGCCGCCGCCGAACCAGCCGCTTTTGCGGATCGAATAGGCCTTGCGCAAGCCGGTGCATTCGAGCAGCGGGGCCGAAGGCCCGGACGGCCAATTCGCCCTTTCCGACATCAGATGCGGCGCGTCGCCCGCCGCTATCTCTCGGATCGGAATTAGCCGCTCACCCGGTTTCATGTCAAAGCGCGGCACCGCGCGCAGCAGTGCCCGCAGATAGGGATGCTCGGGCCGTCGGAAGATATCCTCGAGCGTGCCGCTCTCAACCACCTCGCCGCGGTACATGACGACGATTTCTTCGGCAACGTTGGCGACCACCCCAAGATCATGGGTGATCAGCAGCACCGCCATGCCGAGCTCCTGCTGCAGCTCGAGCACGAGCTTCAGAATCTGCGCCTGGATCGTCACGTCGAGCGCCGTCGTCGGCTCGTCGGCGATCAACAATGCCGGGCGGCAGACCAGCGCCATCGCGATCATCGCCCGTTGCCGCAATCCGCCCGACAGCTCGAACGGGTAGCTGCGCAATGCTCGCCTCGGATCGGGAAACCCGACGAGGCGCAATGTTTCGTGCGTCAGCTCGGTGGCTTCCGCGGCGCCGACCGGGCGATGCAGCCGCAGGGCCTCGCCGACTTGATTGCCAACGGTGTGGAGCGGCGACAGCGAGGTCATCGGCTCCTGAAAGATGATCGAGATGCGACCACCGCGGATCGTCCGCATCGCCGCACTGTCCTTTGGCAAACCGGCAAGATCGACGACGTCGCCGTCGCCGCGCGGATCGGCGAACAGGATCTCGCCTCGGGTGATTTCGCCATTGCGCGGCAGGATGCGCATGATGGACTGGCTGACGACCGACTTGCCCGAACCCGATTCGCCGACCAACGCCACCGTCGAGCGCGGGCGCACCCGGAACGATGCGCCGGTGACAGCGCGGATGAAACCGCCGGGAGCAGCAAAGCGGACATGCAGGTCGCGGATCGTCAAGAGATCGGTCACGCCATGCCTCCCGCCGCACCCATATGTGGGGCGACGCCGGGAGATCCGATCCCAAGCGCCTCCAGATTGGCGGCCGTCGCCGTGCTCAGCTCGAGCACGCGCATTTCGGCCACTCGTGCCGCCCGCTCGACCAGTTTGGGAAAGCCCTCGATCCGGCTGTCGAGGCGAATCCGCGCCGCTCCGGCGCGCAGCTCCAATTGCATCCACCCGTCGCGGCGATCGCGCCGGGTCGAATAATAGGCGAGCTTAATGCCGTCGAGCTCGGCCCAACGGATCGACGTGCCCAGGAGCCCGGAAGCCGACAATCCGGTTTCGGTCATCTCGACCCGGGTCCCGTGGCGCAGCGCGGTGCGGATGCCGAATAACGAAAACAGCGCCGCGAGCCCGCCCAAGATGAGGTCGGCGCCGGTCCCGACGGGGGCGATCGCCAGGATCACCGCGATCGGCACGAAGCCCGCGGCGGCTCGCAAATAGTCGCCGACCATGGCCGAGCTCGGGTAGGCGTGTTGGGTCATGTCGGAGCCGCATCCCCCGAAGCGAATGTCGCCGCGGTTTCTAGACCCGGGGCGAAGACCGCGCCGGCGTCGAGCCAGCACGCCGCTGAATGAGCAGCGGTCAGCGCCACCAGCCGGAGCAGGAAATCGTCCGTGGCGTCGTCCTGAACGAGGTGGTGGGTCAAGATCCCGGTCGGCTCGTCGCCATCGACTTCGCCGCATCGGCGCGCCCGCAAATGCCCGACCAGGACGCCCAGCGCCGCAGCTTCGCCGATGAATCCGCGGTCCGCCCTCCAGGCAACGAGGTCGACGTGAACATTGGCTGCGAACGCGCCTGGCGCCGGCCACGCCGCGCTGCGCGGGTTGACCTGGGAGATTGCGCCGATCCCGCTGCCGGCGAGAAGCGGGAGGAAAGCCTCGGCGAAGCGGTTCCACGGCGGAGCGAGGACCGCGAGGGCGCGGGCGCCGAACAACTCACGCAGCCGCTCCCGGCCGGCAGCAAGATCGGCGGTGACGGATCCGCCTGAGCGCTCCGCCGGAAACTCGCTTTTCTTTGATTGGACCGCGTGGTCCGCATGCCGCCAACCGTGCTGAAGGATCGCAATCGACGAGGCGCCACCCGATCGCCGAGCGGCGTCGTCCAGCCACGTCGCGAGCGCGGGGCGCGCGGCCATCGGGATAACCGCAAGCGCCAGCGGCGCCTCCCCGGCGATTGCCAGTAAGCGGTCGAGGCGGTCACACGGCGCCACAGCGTCGTCGTCGCGCCACCACAAGGTAGCGGTCCTCCCTTCTGCTCCCCAGCAGTCGAGCTCGTTTGCCAGATCCGGCCATCGCGCCGTCGCGACTGGGGAGGCGTGGCGAAGAGTTATCATTTGCCGATCGTATAGTCACCCAGCAGCGTTACGAAACTCTGAAAAGCGGCGCGGCGGCGGTCGCGTTGCCGATCATGCCGGCGATCAGCTGCGCGCTGCGGCGCGCCCCGGTCGTGTCGACTACAAGCGGCGCCGGCCGGCCCCGCGCTGCCCGCTCGATCGCTTCGGCGAGCCGCTCCGGTGATAGCGCGTGTGGCGGCACAATCTCGACGACGCCGCGGGCCGCCAGCCACTCGGCGCGCAAGGTCTGCTCCGTCTCCCGCAGATCGGCGAACGGCACCAGGACGGCGGCTGCCCGGGCCGCGAGAATGTCGAGAACGGTGTTGTAGCCGGCCTGGCTGACCGACACCCGGCAGCGCCGCAGCATCTGCGGAAAATCGGCCCGGTAGCGCTCAAGGATGACCCTGTCGGGCAATTTCACCGAGAGCGCCGCGAACTGCGCGGGGGGCAGATTGGGTCCAGCGAGCAGCCGCCAGCCGAGATCGGCGAGACAGCCGCGCTGCCGCGCCGCGAGCGCCGTCGCCAAGAGGGCGCCGCCGACCGCGCCGCCGCCGGCCGAGACCAACACCTCACCGGCGCCTGGGCCATCGCCCGCGCTAGCCGGCTGATCGAAGCCGCCGACATAGCCGGTATAGACGAGCCGGTCAGCGACCTCGCCGGCCTCGGGAAAGCTCGCTTCGAGCGGGATCAGCGAGGGGTCGCCGTGGACCAGCACGGCGTCGAAATCATCGCGGACGCGCGCGACGATGGCGCGCCGGCGCTGTAAATCCTCGGGTGCCACCACGATATCGCGCAGCGAACACAGCACCAGCGCCGGCGGCCGGCGCGCGCGCGCCGCCGCGATCAGAGGTTCGAGCTCGAACCGGAATGCACGCCGGCCAAACGGGAACGCCTCGATGACGACGGCATCCGGATGCGCTGCGTCAAAGGCGTCGAGCAGCGTCTCGCGGCGCACCGCGCGCAGTGCGTCGTCGATCGGCCGGCCATCGCCATCGACGAGGTCCCTGAAGCCGGCGTCACGCGTCCGGATCGGCGCCAGCTGAACGAAGCGCTCGGCGGCCGCGCCGCCCAGCTCCGGCAGCTTGTCGCCGCCCGAGACCAAAGTCACCCGGACGCCCTCCTTCGTCAGCGCGTCGACGAGGCGGAGCGCGCGCCGCAAATGCCCGATCCCGAGCAGGTGCTGGACATAAAACAGGACGGCGCCGGTCATGGGGCCACGTGCGGCCGGGGCAGGACTGACTTACGCGGCATGCGCCGGCCGAAGCGCTTCGAACACCGCCGCCAGACGGCATGCGGCAGCAGGCAGATCATGCTCGGCAAGGACGCGTTGCCGGGCCGCTGCGGCAAAGCGGTCGCGCAGGCCACGATCGACGATCAGCTGCCGCACCGCAGCGGCAAATCCTGGCGCGTCGCCTGGCAGGACAAGTAGACCGCTGACCCCCGGCGCAACGATTTGGGCCACCCCGCCGCTCGCCCCGGCGACGACTGGCAGACCGCTTGCCTGCGCTTCGAGCAGGGCCATGCCGAACGCCTCGTTGACCGCCGGCCATACGCAAAGATCGGCGGCGGCGAGATGCCGGGCGAGCGCCGCGGGGTCGAGCGCCCCGGCCCATACCACGCGGTCGCCCAGCGCGGCGAGTGCGCGCGCGACTTCTGCCCGGGCGGTGCCGTCACCCACCACCTCCAGCGACCAATCGAGATCGCCCAACCGTAATAGGGCGTCGGCGAGAACCCGATATGAGGCGAGCTTGTCGCCCGGGCGCATCATCGCCACGGCGATCAGCCGCACCGGCCCGCTATCGGCCGGCACCCGCGGCTCATAGCAACCGGCGTCGAGAAACGGGTTGATGGCGATCCATCGCGCGGGGTCCGCCAGCAGCGGCAGCACGCAATCGCGATCGGTCGGATTGAGGCCGATCACCGCGTCGGCGCGGCCGATCGCATGCTCGGCGGCGCGGTGGCCGGCGTCCCAGGCGCCGCCTGCCCGCTTGGGCGCAAACGAGGCCTCGGCGACCACATACGCAATCCCTAGCGCGCCGGCGACGCGCGGTCCTAGCCAATCGGGTGCCTTGTGGTAAATGTGGTAGGTGAACCACAGATCGGGGGCGCTCCCCGGAGCCGTTCGGCAACGGCGCACAATCCGCTCGGCGAGCTTTAGCCCGAGCGCCGCCAGCCGCGCTTGGCGGCGCTGGTCGCCGCGCCCTTCGAAGCTGCGAAAACGAGAGGCGAGCGTCGGCTCGTGCCCGGCGCGGCGCAGCGCGGCGAGAAACAGTTGCGCCACCCGCCGATCCCCCGACGGGACCGGATGATCGGGTGGTTTCAGCGGCGCATAAAAGGCGATGCGCATGGCAGGGCGGGTCAGCGCGCCTCGGCGAGTTCCGGGGTATCGACGAGCAGGTCCGGGGCGTCCACCGGTTCGGGACCAAAGCGCCGGGCGAGCAGATCAATTCCCGCATTCATCGCAAAGGCGCTGCGGACCCGCCGCTCGCCAGCACTACCGAGCGCCATGCGCCGCACTGGGTCGCGGATCAGCCCGGTGAGTGCGCGGGCCAGCGCCTGGGGGTCGCCCGGCGGCACTAGCACACCGGTCGCTCCGTCCTCGATCAACTCGGGGATTCCGGACACCCGGGTCGCGATACAGGCGAGGCGTTGGCTTTGTGCTTCCATCAGAACGTTGGGCAGCCCGTCGCGGTCGCCGTCCTCGGTCACTTTAGCGGCGAGCACAAACAAATCGGCCCAGCGATAGGCGTCGAGCACCTCGGGCTGGGCCAGGGCGCCGCGCCACTCGATCCGCTGTGCCAGACCGAGCCTCTCGGCCAAGCCGCGCAACGTTGCGGTGAGGCTGCCGCCGCCGATATGCACAAAGCGCCAGGCGAGGTCCGCCGGCAGTAGCGCTAACGCCGCGAGCAGGTCTTCGTAGCCCTTTTTCGGTACCGCCCGGCCGACCGAAAGCACCACGACCGGGCATAGCGGATCGCTGCCGTCGCCCCCAGGCGGCCGCTGCGGCGGCGATGAAAAGCGGTCGAAATCAAGCCCGTGGTAGCACAGTGCGACCCGCTCCGGCCGCGGCGCCAAGCTCGCGAGATGGGCGCGGCCGGCCGCTGTGCAGGTCACCGCCCAGCGTGCTTCGCCGAGCTTTTCTCGCTTCTCCCAGTCGGGAATTGTCCAAATGTCCTTGGCATGAGCAGAGACTGTCCAGCCGAGGCCCGAGATCAGTGCGGCGTAGCGCGTGACCGACGCCGGCGTGTGCAGAAAATGGGCATGGAGATGGCCAACTTCGCTCGGCAACTCGGCCGCGAGCACCAGCGCTTGGCCAAACCGTCGCACCCGGTTTGGGCTCGGGTCGCGCCGCAGATCGGCGAGCCAGGCGCGCAGGGCTCGGACATAGCCCGGTTGTCGGCGGGCGCGCCGCCAGCCGCGCCAGACACGCGACGGTTCCTGGTACAAATATTCTGGAAGGTAGAGCCGGTCCGCGCCGATCGCGTCGTGCACCGGATGAACGGTGCGATCGGTCGGGTGGCGCAGCGAAACGATCAGGATGCCGAGTCCGCGCTGTTCGAGCGCCAGGATCTCCTGCGCGATAAAGGTCTCGGACAACCGCGGATAGCCTTTGAGGACAAAGGCAACACGCCTCCTTGAGGCGGCCGATGGAGGCAGCACGGATCAGGCCCCGAGACGCGCCCGCACCGCGACCCGCCCGGCCCGGCCCCGGTCGAGCCATTTCTTCGCCAGACGATTGACGCTCGGCATCCCGTCGAGCAGACCCGGGATCACCGCATTCGAGGGTGGCGGCTGGCGGGTTAAACGACGGAGCGCCGCGGACATGACACGCGGGTCGCGGCCCTGCTGCTCCGACAGCATGGCGACGAGGCCAAGCTCGGCGGCGCGCTCGGTGCGGATGAACTGTTCGAGCCGCGGCGCGGTGCGCGGCATGATCAGCGCCGGCTTATCGAAGGACAGGATCTCGCAAAATGTGTTGTAGCCGCCCATCGCAACAACCCCGGCAGCACGTGCCATCAGCGCTTCGAGATGGGCGTTGAAGGTAATGGCGTGGACGTTCGGCAACCGCGCGGCTCGGGCCGCGAAAACCGCCCGTTGCTCGGGCATCATGAACGGGCCGAAGACGACGAGTGCCGGCAACGGCAGGTCGGTATCGTGCTCATAGGCCGACAGCACCAAATCGACGAGTGCCTCACCGTCGCCCCCGCCGCCAGGGGTGATCAGCAAAAACTCGTTCTCGACGAAATCCTGGAGGTCTGGCGTCACCACTAGATCGGCCGCGGTGCGCCGCAGATAGCCGGTATAGATCATGCGCCGGCGAACGCTGGCCGGCACCGGGAGCCCAGCGAGCGGGTCGCAAATCTGCGGCAAGCCATAAACCCAGATCTCATCGTAGTATTCGGACAGCGCCGGGACTGCGTTCTTGCGCTCCCATTCGCTCTCGAGCGCTTCGGGATCGTCCATCACGTCGCGCAGCCCAAGGACCACGGTCGCCCGCCGGCGCTGCATCAGCTGCAATGTGTCGCGCACCTCGCCGCGCAGCCCCAAGGGCTCCTTGTCGACGATCAATAGGTCGGGATCGAAAATATCGGCGGTATGGCGGATGATCGAAGAGCGCATCGCTAACGTCTCCTCGATGTCGATATGGAGGCCGAGCGAAACGTACTCGCCGTTGCGCAGCTTGATGACGCCGGGTACGCGCACAAAATCAACACGGGCACGAAAATCGAAGCTGCCGATGATTGGCGACCCGGACAGGATCAAGATGGACAGCGCGGGGTCTGCTTCGACCAGAGAATGCGCAATCGCCCGGCAGCGGCGCAGATGACCGAGGCCAAAGCTATCGTGGCTATAGATCAGCACACGCCTGTGATGACGCCGACCGGCCAATTACGTCCCCTCGCGCATGCCTGCGGCTCGACTATTGCATAGCGGCGCAGGTCGGGAAATGATCTTTTCATGAAGCTCGTCGCGATGAAAGGGGCGGTCGCCGTCCTCAGCAGTGCCGGAGAGCTGGTTAGACCGGCACAGGAGCGGCGTCGGATCCTTCCTGAGCGGGCAGAACCAGCCGCGCCGCCGCCCCCACCGCCGCCGGAAATCCCGACCAAGGACCCGACCGCCCTCGAGCCGTCGATCTACCGGTTCATTTTGCGCTTCAGCCTGCGCCAACAGATCTTCCTGCTGTTTTTGACCCTGGCGTCCTTCCCATTCCTTTATTATCAGCTCCAACTGCCAAAAATAATCACCAACAAGGCTATCAAGCCAAAATATGTCCCGCAGACATACTTTGGTATCCAGTTCGATCAAATTCACTATCTGTTGGTGCTGTGCGTCGCATTCCTGGTGGTGGTATTGATTAATGGTGGCTTTAAGTATTTTATGAATACTTATAAAGGCCGGCTTGGCGAGCGGATGCTGCGGCGCTTCCGCTATCAGCTGTATCAGCGGATGCTGCTGTTCCCGCTATCCTATTTCAACAAAAACTCCTCTGCCCAGATCATTCCGATGATCACCGCCGAATGCGAGTCGCTCGGAGGCTTCGTCGGCGATGCGGTGGCGACCCCGGCATTCCAGGGCGGTACGTTGCTGACCAACATCCTGTTCATGTTCATGCAGGATCCGGTTCTTGGACTGGCCGCGGTGGCGCTCTATCCGGTGCAGGGCTACGTCATCCCGAAACTGCAGCGCAAGGTCAACCAGCTCAACCGACGCCGGGTCCGCACCGTCCGCCAGGTTGCCGACCGCGTCCAGGAATCGGCGACCGGGATGACCGACATTCTCGCCAACGACGCGATCAGGCTTCAGCTGACTGGTTTCGCTCATCTGCTCGGTACGATCTACGACATCCGCTTCGAGATTTATCAGCGCAAATTCTTTGTCAAATTCCTAAACAACTTCATGGGGCAGCTGACGCCGTTTTTCTTCTTTTTGATCGGCGGTTACCTGGTGATCCACGGCAGTCTGTCGGTGGGCTCGCTGGTGGCGGTGCTGATCGCCCAGAAGGAGCTGGGCGCGCCGTGGAATGAACTGCTTACTTTCTATCAGTCCTTCCAGGATTCCAAAATCAAGTACGAGCAGATCGTCGAGCAATTCCAACCCGCCGGCATGATGGACGCTCGGCTGCAACGCGACGAACCCGAAACGGTGCCGCCGTTTACTGGCGATCTTGTCGCCGCCAATCTGTCGCTCGCGGAGGATGACGGCAGCCGCGTTGTCGACGCCGTCAGCTTCAGCCTCCCCCTCGCTCAACACGTCGCGATTATCGGTCAGGGTGGCAGCGGCAAGAACGAGCTCGCCTTGATGCTCGCCCGCATGGTTCCGCCGACGAGCGGCCGGATCACGATCGGCGGCCTCGACCTCGCCACCTTGCCGGTCGCGGTCACCGGGCGGCGGATCGGCTATGTCGGCGCGATGCCCTATCTATTCGCCGGCACCTTGCGCGACAATCTGCTGCTATCGCTGCGCCACGCGCCAGTGCGCCCGGCAGAGTACGACGGCGCGGAAGCCCGTCGCCGGGTCAGGCAGTTGTTTGAAGCACGAAGATCCGGCAACATCGATTTTGACATCCATGCCGATTGGATCGATTATGAGGCTGCCGGCGTCGCCGATCGCGAGGCGCTGTCGCGGCGCATCACCGAGGTGCTCGCCAAACTCGACTCGGACAGTGACGTCTACAGTCTCGGCCTGCGTTGGCGCCTCGATCCCGAAAGCGAACCGGAAACGGCCACGCGGCTGCTCGAAGCGCGTAAGGCGCTGGCCCGCCGACTGGTCGAAGACGAGATCGCCAACCTCGTCGAAACTTATGATCCAGAACGGTTCAACACCAATGCCTCGGTCGCGGAGAACCTGCTGTTTGGAACACCGATCGGTCCCGCCTTCGAGTTCGAGGCGCTCGCCAACAACCATTATGTGCTGCAGGTTCTAAGCAAGGTTGGGCTGATCGACGACCTTGTCGACGCCGGCAAGGAAGTCGCCGAAACCATGGTGGAGCTGTTCGCCGACCTCCCCCCGGACCATGCCTTTTTTGAGCAATTCAGCTTCATCGGCGCCAATGACTTGCCTGAATTCGCCGCGATCCTCAGCCGGGTCGGCAAGGGCGGAACGGCGGCGCTCGGCAAGGAGGATCGCGCGCGGCTGCTTTCGCTGCCGTTCAAGCTGATCCCGGCGCGGCACCGGCTCGATGTCCTCGACGAGGCGATGCAGAAACGTCTGCTCGAAGCGCGACGGGTGTTTCGCGCCGATCTTCCGCCCGAGGGGCAGCGCCAGATCGAGTTCTTCGACGTCGAGCGATACAACGCCGCCGCCTCGGTGCAGGACAATATCCTGTTCGGCAAGATCGCCTATGGCGAGGCGGATGCGCCGTTGCGCATTCCCAAATTGCTGGCCGAGATCATCGATACTCTGGCGCTCCGCCAGACCGTCATCGAAGTCGGGCTCGACTACAATGTCGGCACCGGCGGATCGCGTCTGTCCTCGGCTGAGCGGCAAAAGACGGCGATCGCCCGCGCCGTGCTCAAGCGGCCCGATCTCTTGATCCTCAACGAAGCGACCGCGGCGCTTGACGGGCAGGCCCAGGCGAAAGTGACCAAGGGATTAATGGACGAATTCGCCGGTCGCGGCCTCATCTGGGTGCTGCACCGCGCAAGCCTGACCCGCAACTTCGACCGGGTGCTCGTCATGGGCAACGGCAAGCTGCAGGAGCAGGGGACCCCTGCCGAACTCGAGCCCAAGGGTTCGCTGATGTCCTTTCTCCTCGCAGCCGAATGACCGAACCGAGACGGTAAGAGAATGGAGGGAGGTAAATGAGCCTGAAGCAGGAATTCGAATTGTTGCGGCGGGTGCCGCTGTTCGCCGAGGTCGAGCCGTCCAGGCTGAAACTCCTGGCGTTCATGAGCGAGCGGGTCGGGTTCGATCCGGGCAAGCTGATCATGCGCCAGGGCGATCCCGCGGATGCTGCCTATCTGATCATCGAGGGGCACGCCGAGGTCTTCGCCGAGACGCCCGCCGGGCCGGTGATCTTGGCGACCGTCGGCGCCAATGAGACCGTGGGCGAGATGGGAATATTGTGCAACACGCCGCGTAATGCGACGGTCCGCGCCAAGGATCGACTTATCGCCCTGCGCATCTCGAAGGAGCCGTTCATGCGCATGGTGCGTGAATTCCCAAATATTTCGGTCTCGATCATGCAGGAACTGGCGCACCGGCTCGAAGCTGCCAACAATCAGCTGCGCACCTCGCTTGCCGAGGTCAAGCGGCTGCGTGAGAAGACCGGGATTGCCGCCTGATCCGTCCGCCTAATTCGCGGTGAGCCGGCTCGACAGCTTCATCCGCCGGCTCGAGGCGCAGCGCGCCTGTCTCGACATGGCGGCCGCACTGGTCGGCGGTCTCGACGGGCCGGCGCTTGAGCTCGGGCTCGGCAACGGCCGTACCTACGATCATCTGCGCGAGCTCTGTCCGGACCGGCAAATCTACGTCTGCGAGCGCAGCGTCGCCGCCCATCCGGATTGCGTGCCGCCGTCCGAATTTTTGCTCCTCGGCGACATGCGGTGACACGTTGCGAGCCGCGCGCGACTGGCTCGAAGGCCGGATCGCGCTGGCCCATCTCGACCCGGCAAGCGGCGACGTTGCCGCGAGCCGAGCGCTCGCCGCGGAACTAGTGCCGCTTATTGTTCCGCTGCTGCGCCAGGGCGCGGTTCTCGTCAGCGAACCGTCGATCGCCGCTCCTGAGCTGGCTCGGCTGGAACCGCCGGAAGGGGTCGCCGCCGGCCGGTACAACCTCTACCGCCGCATCACTCGCCGATCGTCAGCATGACTGGGACGTGGTCGGAGGCTTTGTCCCAGCTGCGGCTGTCGCGGTAGATCCGGGTCTCGGACAGGGCACCAACGAGCGCGGGGGTCGCCCAGATGTGGTCGAGGCGGCGGCCCCGGTCCGAGGCCGCCCAGTCGCGGGCGCGATAGCTCCACCAAGTGTAGAGCCGCTCCGGCGGCGGAACAAAATGCCGTACCGCGTCGACGAAGCCGCCGGCCTGCTGCAAGCGGGCGAGGCGGTCGACCTCGACCGGGGTATGACTGACGACGCTCAACAATTGCTTGTGCGACCACACATCGGCCTCGAGCGGAGCAATGTTGAAGTCTCCGACCGCGACCATCGCGCGGCCGCCAGACCGCTCTGCGGCAAACCAGTCGGTGACCTCATCGAGAAATTGAAGTTTGTGGGCGAATTTCGGGTTAGCCTGGGGATCGGCTATGTCGCCGCCGGCCGGAACGTAGATGTTATGCAGCTCGATGCCGCCAGGCAGCACGGCGGTCGCGTGCCGACAATCCGCGCGGGCGCACCAGCTTCGCGTCTCGGACATTTCGAACGGGAGACGCGACAGGATCGCAACGCCGTTATAGCCCTTCATGCCGTGCACCAGCTGGTGGCGATAGCCGAGCGCTTCAATCGCTTCATGCGGGAAGAGCTCGTCCGGGGTCTTGGTCTCCTGCAGGCACAAGACGTCGGGCGCCCACTCCGCGATCAATCGGCAGACATTGTCGATGCGCAGCCGCACCGAGTTGATGTTCCAGGTAGCAAGCCGTAGGCTCATCTCCCGGCAATCTGCGGAAGACCGGGCCACAAACACAACGGCGCCCGGTCGGGGGGGAAGACCGGGCGCCTGCATGTCAGAAGCGTTTGGGGGAAATCGGTCCCGTAGGGGAGACGGGGCCGTTTTTGAGAGAGCGTCATGCTCTCCCCGCTTCTGGATACTGAAAATGGGATCCGCTCAAGGGAAAACAAACCCCGTTTCGTGCATGCCCGAAACAAAAAAAACGCATGCAGTGCGGAGGAACCAACCCCGGCTCGCTCACGCCGCGCAACTGGCCGTAGCGATACCCGCGGCGGCTGCATGACAACTCCGCGCAAAGGCCGCGAACAGGGCCGCCGAGAACGGGTTTTCCAGCGCCTTGAACTCGGGATGCCACTGCACGCCGACGACGAACCGCGCTTCGGGCAGGCTCACTCCTTCGATCTGGCCGTCGGGCGCTACCGCCTCGACGCGAAGCCGTGGAGCCGGGCAGTCGATCCCTTGCGAATGCAGCGAATTGACCATGACCTCGAGGCTGCCGGCGAGTCCGGCGAGCATCCCTCCAGCGGTCAAGGTCACCGGGTGCGCGGGCCCGTAGGCGCCGTCCGGCGATTCCTTTCGGTAGCGATGATTGAGCCGTCCCGGAACCTCATGCACCCGTTGATGCAAGGTGCCGCCCAAAGCCACGTTAAGCTCCTGAATGCCGCGGCAAATTGCCAACACTGGCAGGTCGCGCCGCACCGCTTCGCGGATCAACGGCAGGGTCGTCGCGTCGCGCTCGGGATCATGCAGGATTTCGGCGTCGAGCGGCTCGTCTCCATACTCGCTCGGATGGACATTGGAAGGGCTGCCGGTCAGCAGCAAGCCGTCGAGCGCGTCGAGCACGCCGCACATATCGACCTTGGACCCGATCGCCGGGATCAGCACCGGTAGACATCCGGTCGCCGCGATGATCGCATTCGGATATTTGTCGGTGACTGTATGAAATACCCGCTCCTTGATAGTGCGCATACAGGCGGGGATACCGACGATCGGCGAAGGACGAGCTGGCATCAGGCTGACTCAATTATCGTTGTAGCGGCGGCTGTTGGCGTAGGGATCCTGGTATACAAACAGCTTGGGGTCGAGCGCCATACCGAATTGCTCTTCCGACAGCGATACCGTCGTTGTGTGATGCTGCTGATCCACGATCGTCCATTGCCTCAAAGACAACGGCTGGTCGCTGAACTCCATCGTCAAACTGCCGTTGTCCGGCGCCTTGGGATCGACGACCGTGATCCGCAGCGAATTGGCGCCGCGCTCGAAGCGGGTGACGACGAGGTCATCGAAGCTGATCGGAACGCGCAGCAAAAACCATGCCGGAGTGAACTTCAGTCCGACCTTGGACATCTCGGCCAGCTGGGTATCGACGTAATAGACATAAAAACGGTCGGCGATCAGCACAATCGGGGTCGGCGGGTCATATTGGAAGCGCATCCGGCCCGGCCGTTCCATCCACACCCAGCCTTCGGTGGTGCCGCCATTGGCCGAATATTGGTGGAATCGGGCGGTCATTGTGCCGATCCCATTCAAATACGCCGCGATTCGCTGCAAATCGGCCTGGTCCTGCGCGTTCAATACCGCCGGCTGCGGTGGCGCATCGGCGCGCGCGGAAACTTCCGGCAGCAGGAGCAGCGCAACTGCCAAGCCCGCAGCCATCAGTACGCCGTGGAGGAGACCTCGACGCTGTGCTGAAACACCCCCCGGCCCCCGACCTTTCCCGATCCCGGCCATATTGCCCTTTCCCGGCTCCAACCACGGTTCCGGGGAGATGAGAGCGGCAGCCGCCCGCGTCAATTGCGCTCAATCGCCGCCGCGCGCCAGGACCTCCCGCTTGCCGACGTGATTGGCGGCGCTGACGACGCCTTCGGCCTCCATCCGTTCGATGATCCGCGCCGCCCGGTTGTAGCCGATCTGCAGATGGCGCTGCACAAAGCTGGTCGATGCCTTGCGCTCGCGGCAAACAACCGCGACCGCCTGCCGATACAGCATGTCGCCCGATTCGCCATCGTCTTCGCCGGCGAGCGGATCGAACGAAGCCCCGTCGTCCTCGGTTATCTCGTCGATGTAGTCAGGCTCGCCGCGCTCCTTAAGGAACGAGACGACCCGCTCGACCTCCTCGTCCGAGACAAACGGGCCGTGAACCCGGGTGACGCGCCCGCCGCCGGCCATGTACAGCATGTCGCCGCGGCCGAGGAGCTGCTCGGCGCCGCCTTCGCCGAGAATTGTGCGGCTGTCGATCTTCGAGGTGACCTGAAAGCTGATCCGGGTCGGGAAATTCGCCTTGATCGTGCCGGTGATCACGTCGACCGACGGACGCTGGGTAGCCATGATGATGTGAATGCCGGCCGCGCGCGCCATCTGCGCCAAGCGCTGGATCGCCGCCTCGATGTCCTTGCCGGCGACCAGCATCAGATCGGCCATTTCGTCCACGACGACGATGATCAGCGGCAATTCGCTGGTGTCGAAGGGTTGCGGCTCGAAGATCGGCTCGCCGGTCTCGGGGTCGAAGCCGGTCTGCACCTTGCGGACCAGGCTTTCGCCTTTGGCCGCCGCCTCGGCGAGCCGGGCGTTGAAGCCGTCGATGTTGCGCACCCCGAGCTTCGACATCTTGCGATACCGGTTCTCCATCTCGCGCACCGTCCATTTCAGCGCCAGAACCGCCTTGCGCGGATCGGTGACGACCGGGGCGAGCAGGTGCGGGATGCCGTCATAGACCGACAGCTCCAGCATTTTCGGATCGACCATGATGAATTTGCAGCGGTCGGGCGGCATCCGGTACAGGATCGACAGGATCATCGTGTTGATGCCGACCGACTTTCCCGACCCGGTCGTGCCGGCGATCAGCAGATGCGGCATTCTGGCGAGGTCGGCGAGGATCGGCTCGCGCCGAAATATCCTTGCCGAGAATCAGGGCGAGACGGCCCGGGTGCTTTTCATAGGTCGGCGAATCGAGCAGCTCGCGCAGAAACACCGTCTCGGCCTTGCGGTTCGGCAACTCGATGCCGATCACGGTGCGCCCCGGCACGACCGCGACGCGGACCGAGATCGCGCTCATCGAGCGGGCGATGTCGTCGGCAAGACCGATGATCCGTGACGCCTTGATGCCCGGCGCCGGTTCGAGCTCGTACAGGGTCACCACCGGGCCGGGGCGTACCTGGACGATCTGGCCGCGCACACCGTAATCCTCGAGCACCGTTTCGAGCATTCGGGCGTTCTTGGCGAGTGCGTCTTCGTCGACGGCAGCGGCCTTCGCGGCGGGCGGCTTTTCCAACAGCTCGAGCGAGGGCAGAACCGGCTCTTCATCGGGTACAAGGTCGAGCCTCGGCTGGCGCTCTTCTTCCCCGCGCCTGCCCGGCGCCGGCGGCCTCGGCTGCGGCGCGATAAACCGGATCAGGCCGGTTCGTTCGCGTTCCTTGTCGCCAGGTTGCGGCGGTCCACCACGGTCGATACGCGGCTCGCGCCGGTCCGGCAGCTTTGCTACGACCTTCCCCAGACGCGGCTCCGACGCGGCGGAGGCGTGGCCCGATCGGGCCTGCCACCAGCGCCTAAGCAGCCTTCCCCCCAACCCGGCCGCCGCCACTGTTCCGCGCCCTGACAAGACCGCGACACGGCCGGCGCCGCTCCCCGCGCCCGCGCCGAGGTCGCGCCAGTCGCGCCAGGAAAGCCCGAGTACCAACAACAGCGAAAGGCCGAGGCCGGCTGCCGCCATCATCGCGATCGGCAATGCCGCGGTTCCGAGCCCGGTCAGCACCAACAAGCGCTGCAGCCCCCAGCCGACGGCGCCGCCGCAGCCCGGCGCGGCGCAAAGCGCCGGTTGATCGAGGATCGACAGCGCTAGCGCCGCCAGAACCAGCGCGGCCGGCAGCAGGCCGAGCTTGCGCCACAAGGATCGCAGCGGACGGTCCAGCAGCAGCCGGAAGGACCAGCCGAACAGCACGATCGGGATCACGAAGGCGGCGAGCCCCAGACTCTGGCGCAGGATGTCGGCGAGCACGGCGCCGTCATAGCCGAGGAAGTTGTGCGCCCCGGAATCGACCGCCGTGTCCAGCGAGGGGTCCCGCGGATCATAGGAAAACAGCGCCGCGGCTACGAGGAGTGCGCCGAGCAGCAGCCCAAAACCCAAAGTCTCGAAGACGCGCCGCTTGAGCGCCGCGAGCGGCTGCGTCCAGGCGCGCAAATGACGTCCGCGCGCACCGACCGAAAAACCCACCGATCTGGCCATGCTTCCCCCGATGCCGGCCTTCCCCCAAAACCCGCGCCATCCGCTGGGCGGGATATGCCGGCACTCTACGACATCCTCGGCCAGCGCGAAACCGCTCGTTGCCGAGGCCTCAGCCGACTGCAATCACGCCGTGTGGCGGAAGCAATCTGGACAGTGCGCCGATCGCGCTTCATCTTTTGGCTATGAGCCACGATGCGGAGCTGCTGATCGCCGGGGGCGGTCTCAATGGGCTGCTGCTCGGCATCGCCTGCGCCGGCGCCGGGCTCGGCGTAGCACTCGTCGACCGCGAAGACCCGGCGGCGATGCTCGGCCAGGGCTTTGACGGGCGCAGCTCGGCGATCGCCTATGGCTCGCAGCAGGTGTTGAGCGCGCTCGGCCTGTGGTCATTCATCGCTGCCGAGGCCGAGCCGATCCTCGAAATTCGCGTCGCTGACGACAACGCGCTGCTATTTTTGCATTACGATCATCGCGAACTGGGCGTCGATGCGCCGCTCGGCTGGATCGTCGAGAACCGGGTGCTGCGCCGCGTCCTGCTCGAGCATGCGCAGTCGCTCCCGGCCCTCGCCTTCCTCGCTCCGCTTGAGGTTGGCGGCGTCGACACATCGCCCTTCGCTGCCGAGGCCGCCCTTTCCGACGGGCGGCGGCTGACCGTCCGCGTGGTCGCCGCAGCCGACGGAGCCGGATCGCCGCTGCGCCGCGCCGCCGGCATCCGCACCGTCGAGTGGCGCTACCCGCAGACCGCGATCGTCACGACGGTGCGGCACGAACACCCGCATGGCGGCATCGCGGTCGAGCATTTTCTACCGGCGGGGCCGTTCGCGATCCTGCCGATGACCGGCAACCGTTCGTCGATCGTATGGACCGAGCGGGCCGGGCTCGCCGCCAGCCTGGTCGCCCTGCCCGATGCCGCCTTCACCGCCGAGCTCGCGGCGCGCTTCGGCGACTTCCTCGGCGCGGTCGAGCCGATCGGGCCGCGCTGGACCTATCCGCTCCAGCTGATGCTGGCCGAGCGTTATGTCGACCAGCGGTTGGCGTTGATCGGCGAAGCGGCGCATGTGATCCACCCGATCGCAGGGCAAGGGCTCAATCTCGGCATCCGCGACATAGCGACGCTCGCCGAAATCATCATAGACGCCCGCCGTCTGGGCCTCGACATCGGCGACGACGCGCTGCTGCGCCGCTATCAGCAGTGGCGCCGCCTCGACGCGTTGTTGCTGGCCGCCGTGACCGACGGCCTCAACCGCCTGTTCTCGAATTCGATCGCACCGCTGCGCCTGGTCCGCGATCTTGGCCTCGCCGCCGTCGACCGTCTGCCCCCCTTGAAGCGCTTTCTGATGCGCGACGCGATGGGCATCACCGGCGACCTCCCCCGCCTCGTCCGCGGCCTGCCGCTGTGAGAGCCGATCTCAACGCGACCGATGCCGACGGCTAACCGGATCCGCCGCATTCGCTGCCTCCGGTGCTGGCATTGCTTGAGACGCTCGACGAGGAGTTTCTCCGATTCCGGCACCGGCCGCGGACACGGTCGAGCTCTGATGCGCTAGCTGCTGGCTGCGGCGGAGCAGTGCCGAGCGTCAACAGGTTCGCCGGGCGAGCTCAGCGCGCGGAGCCGGAAGTTCAGGTCCGGCTGGTCCGAAACGCCGGCATGACCTCCTCGGCGACCCACTGGAACTGTTCGAGCATTGTCGCCTGCGGCGTGCCGATCGGACTCGACAGACTGATGTGCTGCATACCGGGATAGCGTTCCTCGAAGCCTTTCAGCAGCTCGACCAGCTGTTCCGGGGTACCGGCAAACCACGAGCCCAGTTCCATGTAATGCTCCACGGTCGGCACCCCGGCCGCGTCCCAGCCGCCGCGATGCGCTACCGCGTCGGCCTGCGCCGGCGTCAGCCCCGGCACAAACCCTAGCGGCGCGAACATCTTCACATGCTCTTCGTAGATCGGCTTGATCTCGCGGACCGCCTGCTCGCGGCTCCGCGCGAGATGGAAATGCAGGCCAAGCTGCAGATCCTCGCCAAGCTTTAGCTCCTTGCCGGCGCGCGCCGCGGCATCGCGATAAGCGGTGATCGGCCCGGCCTGCATCGTCGCCGCACCGCCGCCGACCGCACCCTTGATCCCGTGCTTGACCATGAAATCGAGCCCTCGCGGGCTGGCGCTGACGATCGGCTGCCAGCATTCCACCGGGCGGTGGATCGGGCGCGGCACTAGGGTCAGTTCCTTCAATTCATAGCCGCGATAGGGGACGCGCGGCGGCAGGGTGTAGTGCGCGCCCTTATGCGAGAACGACTCTTCGTTGAGCGCCTTGAAAATTACCTCGACGCCTTCCTCGAACACCTCGCGATTGGCTTCGCCGTCGAGCATCGGTCCGCCGAAGGTTTCGACCTCGCGGGTGTGGTAACCCCGACCGACGCCGAATACGACGCGGCCACCGGTCAGGATGTCGGCGGTAGCGAAATCTTCGGCCAGACGGAGCGGGTGCCACATCGGGACGATGTTGAAGCCGCACCCGACCTTGAGCCGCTTGGTCACATGCGCCAGATGAACCGCCAGCATCAGGATATTAGGGATGCACTCGTAGCCTTCATGCTGGAAATGGTGTTCGGCGAGCCACAGGGTCTCATAACCGAGCGCGTCCATCTTTTTTGCGATCGCCTCGGTCTTCTCGAAGACGCTGGCCAAATGCTGGTTCGAATAGCGTCTCTCGTTGGCCGGGGTGGTGTCTTGCCCGCGGTCGGGAAGATCGACGTGGCCGGCATAGACCGTGGTGAACTTCGTGATCATGCTTTGTCCTCCGGATCGGCTGCCGCGGCGGTTCGTCACCTAATTTCGCACGCTTTACCAGCGAGCGCCACACCTAGCCGCCTTGTGCCGGCGCTCCTTGACACCCTTTCGCGAAGCTCGGCAACCTGCCGAAAAATTGGTTGGAGCACATTCGCCGAATGCTGCTCGGAGGGAATGTCGATGAGAGTGTCGCGCCGAATGCTGCTGTCCAGCGCCGCTGTGGCCGCCACCGGCGTCGCCGCGCCGGCGATCCTGCACTGGCCTGCCAGCGCCGCGGAATTCACCTATAAATGCGGCACGGCCCTCCCGGATGCGCATCCGATGTGCATCCGCGGCCGCGAAGCCATGAAGGCGATTAAGGAACAGAGTGGCGGCCGCCTCGACATCACCCTCTATACCAACAGTGTGCTCGGCCAGGATACGGCGATGCTGTCGCAGACAATCGCCCAGATGTACTTCTTGCCAATGGACCTGCTCGCGACAAGAAACCCGGCCTTTGGCATCTTTGGCGTCGGCTACGCCTTTCTCGGCTACGATAACATTTGGAAAGCAATGGATGGCGACCTCGGCAACCATCTGCGTTCTCTCGCCCGCCAGATCGGCTTCCAGACGGTTCACAACTGCTATGACCACGGTTTCCGCCAGATCACAACCCGAACCAAGCCGATCCAAACTCCGGCCGATTTGAAGGGGCTCAGGATCCGCGTGCCCGTGGCGCCCTATCTGATCGCGCTCTTCCAGCATCTCGGCGCGTCGCCGATCCCGATCAGTTTCGCCGAAGTCTACAGCGCCTTGCAGAGGGGGGTAGTCGACGGCCAGGAAAACCCGCTGGTGCTGATCGACACCGCCAAACTCTACGAGGTCCAGAAATATTGCAGCATGACCAAGCACACCTGGGCAGGCATCCACGTTACCTTCGGCAACGGAGCGTGGCGCCGGCTGCCGCCCGATTTGCAACAGCTCGCCGACAGGGAGTTCAATGCGAAGGCGCTGTTGGAACGGGCTGATTGGCAGGTCATGACCAGGAACGAAACCAAGATCCTCGAGAGCAAGGGCATGGTGTTCAACAGTCCCGATACAAAACCGTTTCAGGACGAGCTGCGTAAATCTGGGTTTTACGCCGACATGAAAAAAGAATCCGGCGATCAGGCATGGGCTTTGCTCGAGCAATACGTTGGCCCGCTGGCATGAGCAACGAGGCGCCGCGGCAACCCCCAGACCATCGGCGATATCGAAGATTTGACCTGGGTGGCGCAAGGCGCCTCGCCCTAAAGATCGGAGAAAGACGGTGTTGAGGCTGATTGAAGATTTGCCGCCGAGGGTGCTGGGAGTCGAGGCTAGCGGTAAGGTTACCCACGAGGATTACCTAAACATCCTGATCCCGAACGCCGACGCGATGATGACCGAGGGTCCGATCAAGATGCTTTATGTGATTGGCGAGGATTTCAACGGCTTTGAACTCGGAGCGCTGTGGGACGACGGCGTCTTCGGTGTCAAGCATTGGCGCGATTTCAGCCGCATCGCGGTGGTCGCCGATCATATGTGGCTGCGCGGTGCCGTCAGCATGTTCAAGCCGTTCTTCCCTCACGAGGTCCGGTTGTTCCGTCTATCCGACTTGGCTGCGGCGAAGGCATGGCTTACCGGCGCAGAGGGCGCGAGCAGTACCGCAGCATCTCGGTAACGGGTAGATTTCGAGATCGGCTTTGTGCATCAACGGGGCGCGAGGCGCCTGTAGAGCGACAAATGCAATACACGACACTTGGTCGGACTGGTCTCAAAGTCAGCGTCGCTGGGCTTGGCTGCGGCGGGTTTAGCCGGCTCGGGCTCGGCACCGGGAAAAACGAGGCCGAGGCGGTAGAGCTTGTACAGCAGGCGTTCGACCTCGGGGTCAATCTGTTCGACACCGCTGCCGTCTACGGCACCGAAGCGGTTCTTGGCAAAGCCCTGAAGTCGATGCCGCGCGATCAGGTGGTGATCGCCAGCAAGGCGTGGATCCCGCGCAGTGGAGGCCGGTCACCTGCCGACCACGCGGTGGCCAGCCTCGACAATTCGTTGAAGCTGCTCGGCATCGACTGCATTGACATCTTCCAGCTCCACGGCGTTTCGCCCGAGGCTTATGATCGGGCCCGCGATGTGATCGCCCCGGCGCTGCTGAAGGAGAAGGAGAAAGGCAAGATCCGCCACCTCGGCATCACCGAAACCGGCTCCAGCGACGCCGAGCACAGAATGCTGCAACGCGCGGTCGAGGACGGGCTGTGGGACGTCGTCATGCTCGGTTTCCACATGATGCACCAGAACGCGCGGACGAATGTCTTTCCGCGCACGATCGCAAATCGCGTCGGCACCCTACTCATGTTCGTGGTGCGCAACATCTTCTCAAAGCCGGAGCGGCTGAAAACCGCGCTGCGCGAGCTCACCGCCAGCAGGCAATTGCCGCGCTGGCTTGCCGACGCGCCGAACCCGCTCGGCTTCCTGATCCATGAACAAGACGGCGGCGCCGCGACCCTCACCGAGGCCGCCTACCGATTTGTACGGCACGAGCCGGGGGTCGATGTGGTGCTGTTCGGGACTGGCGACCCCGAGCATTTGCGGACCAACATCGCCTCGATCTTGAAGCCGCCGCTCCCCGAAACCGACCGCCGGATCCTCGCTCGGCTGTTCGGCAATCTCGTCGGTGTCGGCCTCGATCCGCCCACCTATATGCCCGGCCTTTCACTGCACTGACAGGCGCTCGCTGTTGACTCGATGTTTGTTGTCAGGCGGATTTCCCCGAAACCCAGAGGCATTTAAGGCCCAAGGGCCGCCCGGGGGCGAAGGCGGGGTCAGGGGGCCGGATGAGACGGTCCTGCTGAAGTCGAGTTCGGCGGACGTGGCAGGTTAGTGTGTTTCATACTCGTTATGCCTTTTATGAATACCGGCCCGAAGCGAGCAAGAAGCGGTAATTCCGCGCCGTCCCCGCCGGAACTGCTCGAATAGCCTCCAACAATCTTGTCCCACGCGAACCAGGTCAACACAGCCAAAAATAAGAATAAGATTCCGAACGGATCCAGAAAGCCGCCGGGCGTGGGGCCCCCGCCCAAAAAGGCAATCAGGGCAAATAGCAGGGCGGCGATTGCAACGCCTATTCTGGCAGACACATTCATCCCCCGCCGTCTTCACTTCCAGGTCCACGGTCGTGGTCCGTCCGGCAAAGCGCATCAATCAAATGGCGCGGCTCGCCAAGTCCTTCAATCGGCGAAGCCAGAGATGCTGCTGTATAGCTTAAGGGGTGCGGCGAATGTTGGCGCTTTGCTCGGGGAGGCCAGTCTGCTCGTAGCAAACGCGCGCCAGGGTGGCGACACCGTTGCGGATCACGTCTTTCGACGGCAGCGCGAAGCAGAGCCGCATATGCGCTTTGGTCTCGGCGGGATTGCACGACCATTCGGGACCGGGGTTGAAGACCAGCCCTTCTTTGGCGGCGGGCGCCACCAGCTTGGTCACGTCGATCCGATCGGGCAGCTTGATCCACAAAAAGATGCCGCCCTTTGGCCGCCACATCTTTTCGACAGTGGTGCCGAACTCGCGTTCGAGCGCGTCGACCATCGTCTCGAGCTTTTCCTTCAGCACACCGGTCAACTCGCCAACATGCTCGGTAAAGTTTTGCGAGAAATATTCGGCGACGACCATCTGCTCGAGCGCGCCGGTGCCGCTGTCGGTCTCGCGCTTGCAGCCGACGAGCCGGCTCATGACCTCCCAATCGGCGACGACATAGCCGAGGCGCAAGGCCGGCGACAAGGTCTTCGAGAACGAGCCGACATGGATCACTTGGCTCGGGTCGATCGAATAGATCGCTGGCGGCGCCGCGTCGCTCCACACCAGATCGGCGTAGCACTCGTCTTCGAATATCGGCACGCCGTGTTTTTTGGCCAGCGCGAGAAGTTCCCGGCGGCGCTCCGGCGGCAGGATCGAGCCGGTCGGGTTCTGAACCGTCGGGATCGTATAGATGTATTTCGGCACGGTTCCCTTGCGCTTCAGATCGTCGAGGATCTGCGCCAATGCATCGATGCGGAGCCCGTCGTCGTCGAGCGGCGCGCCAACCACCTTGACCCCGCAACGCTGGAGCTTGGTCAGCGCTCCGCCGTAAGTGAATTCCTCGAGGATCACAGTGTCGCCGCGTTCAAGCAGTACCCGATTGACGAGGTCGAGGCCCTGGCCCGAGCCGGAGGTGATCAGCACCTCGTCGGGCGAGCAATGAATGCCCCGCCCCGCGACTTTGCCGACGACAAATTCACGGATGCCATGGAAGCCTTGCGGGCCATGCGGGTTGTACAGCGCGAGGTCGGCGCCGTCGCGCCGCAGCACCACCGCGGCTGCGGCGGCCAACGCTGCAGCCGGGACATGCTCCGGATCGTTGTGGCCGCCGATAAAATTGTATTTGGGAAAGCCAGTCCAGCGCGGCGCCGCCGGCGGCAGGTCCTTGGTGAAAAGGTGGCTGTAGGCGAAACCGGAGGCGGCCATGGTTCTTGTGTCCTTCGTAGAGCGCCGCTTCCGCTACCTTGACCAAGGCCGGCGGATTTGAGAGCGCAGACTGGTAAACCTTTGCAGTGGTACTCCATCCGTCATCACCGGGCTTGACCCGGTGATCCGCGCCTGCTTTCCCAACAAGCGCGCGGATGGCCGGAACAAGTCCGGCCATGACGACTTTGAACGTGACTGTCCTCGCGGTCAGCCCGCCTTGGCGTATTTGCCCGAAACTTGCGGCGTGATGTCGGGATAGGCGCCGGCGGTCTTTTGCGCCGCCTGCTCGTGCATCTGCAGCCGCGTGCGCCGTTCCCACTTCCGCTTCAGCTCGTCCTTGACGTTAAAGGCAAGCTTGCCAACGCCCTCGATGTCGAGCTCGATCTTGTCGCCGTCCATGAACGGATTGAGACCGCGGTGATTGGTGCCGGTCGCGATGATGTCGCCAGGTTCCAAGGCATGGATCGAGCTCAGCCATTCGATGCAGCGTGGGATCTTGTGCGCCATGTCGCTGGTGTTGAAGTTCTGCATTAATGTGCCGTTGTTCGATAGCCGGATCTGCAATTTCTGCGGGTCCGGAATTTCGTCCTTGGTCACGATACAGGGCCCGATCGGGGCGAAGGTATCGCGCGACTTCATGGCAAAAAAGCCGGGGGCCGGCAGGCCGCGCGCCGAGCCGTCAATAAAACAGGTATAGCCAAAGACGTAGTCCATCGCGTCGGCGGCTTTGACGTTGCTCGCCTTTTTGCCGATCACGAGCGCCAATTCGGCCTCGCCCTCGAAGATCGTCGCCGGCGCATCGGGCAATACCATCGTGTCGCCTGGTCCGCAGATCGCGTTCGCTGTCTTTTGGAACGCGTTGATCGGCGCCGGCGCGCTGCGAGTGCCGTCCTCCATGTAATTGACCGCCATGCAGTCGATATTGTCCGGCTTTGGCAGCGGAGCGCGCAGCTTGACCGAGGACAACGCCACGCCCTGTCCGCTTGCTGCTGCGTCTGCGAGCTTGCCCTTATACTGATCGAAACGTGCGATCAGCCCGCCCATCAAATCGCCGGGACCGGTGTGCGGGATGTCGCGCACGACCGATGACACATCGACGACGCGATCGCCCTTGACCACGCCCAACTTAAAGTCATCGAAGTATACGAGCTTCATTTGAGCCTCCGTTATTCGACAGGGACAAAGATGCAGTTGCGTATCTTACCGTCCAGCGCCTTGGACAGATGTCCTTTGCCGGTCGTGTCCTCGACCAGCACCACCTCGCCGGCGCCGATCTTGCGCGCCTCACCGTCGCTCGCCGTGATTTGGACACCGGCGTCGAGGTTGATGATGTATTGCCGTCGGGGCGCCGGGTGCCAGTCGAGATCGTAGGTAGGCGGCACCTCGCGGAAGATGATGCCGGTCGCCGGCAGTCGTTTCGACAGCTTGCCTCCGGGGGTCACCTCGACCCATTCGATCTCGACGTCGCGCCAATGCGACTGGCCGTTCGCGTCGGCATAGAGGTTGTGCACCCGCATCGCTGCCCCTCCCAGGCAATCGGTTGTTGATGGCGGGCATACTAGCGGCGGACTGATCCCCGACGCCAGCCTCTCGACGAGCCGGCGCATCCTATCATGCCCGTTGCGGCGCGGCGGAAGAGGGGAATATTGCGGACCGCCGCGCACCCGGCTTCAGCCGCAATGCCGGCCGCTCAATCAGGTGCCAGGACAGGAAGGCGATTGCGGCGGTCACGGGCAAGGCGATTGCGAACACCTGCCACCATAGGGCGCGGCCGCCGAGCAGCCAGACCACCGCCTGCCTCGACCAGCCAGCCGTAGATGTAGAGGCCATAGGAGAGATCGCCGAAGCGCGCCGCTGGGATCACCGGCAAGGCCGGGTTCAGAGCGAGCCACAGTACCAGATAGCAGCCGAACAGCGGGAACAACGGAATGAACTCGCGCAATGGCACGCTGAGGGCGAGGCCGGCCAACGCTAGGAATGCTACGCGGCCGTTGAAGATGCAGGTCGCGCGCAATTTGTAGAGGACCATGCCGGCTGCGAAAAAGCCGAGCAGCCAACCCCAACCGCCCAGCACCTCGAGCGCGTGGAAATGCAGGCAGGCGAGACCGAGCGCCAGCAGCAGCACCGCCATGGGCAGGGTCAGCAGCCGGGTCATGCCAAGCCCCAGGACCATCACGTACATCATGAACTCGATGCGCAAGGTCCACATCGACCCATTTATCTCCAGCCCGACCGGGTTGTTGACGAACATGACCCCTGGCAATTCGTGCACAGTCGGATCGAGCAAGGTGTTGCCGATGACGTATCGGTACGGCTCAGGCCGACTGAAATAGGCGCCCGGTTCCAGGGTGGTGACGAATGGCGCGAGCACGAAAGCCGACAGCAAGGCGGCGACAAAGAGGCCGGGAAAAATGCGCAAGGCCCGCTTGGCCAAAAAACGCAGGGGATCTCCGGTTTCCTCGAAGCTCTGAGTCACCAGAAAGCCGCTGATCGCAAAAAACACGAACACGCCTGTAAGGCCAAGGATCGACTGGTTGCCGGTCAGGCGGATCAGCCATTCGTGCTTTTGCGTGCCCTCGGCGATCAGAAAGGAATGCGAAAAGATCACCGAAACCGCCGCCAACAGGCGCAGCGCGTCGAAGTTGTTGCGTCTCGACATCGCCGGTCTGGCCGCCATCGCGCCCCTAGTCGTTGATCAGACGGGCGACGCGCTCGCGGTGCCAGGTGGCGTCGCCGAACGCGACCTCGCTGGCTTTGGCACGCTTGAAATAGAGCTGCAGATCGTGCTCCCAGGTCATGCCGATGCCGCCATGCAATTGAATGCCTGATCCGGCGACCTTGCGCGCCATGTCGGAAGCGGCCGCTTTGGCCATCGACACCGCGAGCGGCGTTTCGTCGAGACCCTGATCGAATGCCCAGGCGGCGTAATAGGTCAGCGACTTGGCGTTTTCGATCGCCACCAGCATATCGGCGGCCTGGTGCTTGACGCCCTGATAGCTGCCGATCGGTTTGCCAAAGGCGACGCGCAATTTTGCGTAGTCGACGGTCATATCGAGCACCTGCTGCGCGCCCCCGCACATCTCGGCGCAGAGCGCCACGGTCGCCCGCGCCCCGACCCACGACAGCGGCGCCCAGCCTCCATGTTTCTCGCCGAGCAGCGCCGAAGCCGGCAGCGCGACGTTGTCGAGCCGGACCTCGCACATACTTTCGGGTCTCGTCGATCGTCGGCATCAAGGCGACGGTCAGGCCCGGCGTGTCCCGCGGCACCAGGAACAGGCTGACGCCGTCCTCCATCGTGCTGCCGTCGCGGGTGCGCGCGGCAACGACCAGGATGTCGGCGAGATGCGCGTCCCCGACGAAGAGCTTGGTGCCTGACAGGGTGAAGCCGCCAGGCATCTCGCGCGCCGGCAGGGTGACGCCGGCGGCGTCCCAGCGCAGCGCCGGCTCGGTCCAGGCGAGCGCTGCCTTGGCGTCGCCGGCGGCGATCCGCGGCAGCCATTCCCGGCCCTGCGCCGAGGCGCCTGCCTCAGCGATCGCCGCACCGCCGAGCAAAACGGTCGACAAAAACGGGCCGGGCATGACCCGGCGCCCCATCTCCTCCATCAGCACGACGAGATCGACGAGCCCGAGCCCACTGCCGCCGACTTCTTCCGGGTAGACGATGCCGAGCCAACCCTGGTCAGCGAGTTTTTTCCAAAATTCGTCGGTGACCGCCGCCGGCTCGGCCATGCGCGCTCGCACAAAGCGGCTGTCGCATTCGCTGTCGAGGAATTTGCGCGCGGTCTCGCGCAGCAACTCCTGCTCTTCGGTAAACCCAATATCCATCGCTTACCCCCTCGGCAAGCCCAGCACCCGCTCGCCGATGATGTTGCGCTGGATCTCGCTGGTGCCGCCGGCGATCGTGTATTGGCGGGCGCCGAGCACGCGGTGGTGCCAGCGCGCGGCGTCGGGCACCGCCTCGGTCGCGGCGTCGACCGTCGCGTAGGGGCCGAGGAGGGTCGACGAGAAATCGGCGATGCGCAGGGCCAACTCCGAACCGAACAGCTTCAGGATCGAGCCTTCCGGCCCCGGCGGCTCGCCGCGCAATCGCCGCGTCAGCCCGCGCAACCGCGTCACCTGCAATGCCTTGACGTCGATCGCCAGCTGGGCCAGCTGCTGGCGGATATGGCTCTCGTTCCAGGCCGGCTCCTGGCGGTTAGGGAACTGCTTGGCGAGTTCGGTGAGGCGGGCGATCTGGGCGGCATGGTCGCGCCCGCCAGCGCCGCTCCTCTCGAACATCAGGGTCGTGATCGCGACCTTCCAGCCTTCGTTAAGCTCGCCGACCAGATTCTCCTTCGGAACTTTCACATCTTCAAAAAACACCTCGTTGAAATGGCGGTGGCCGTTCAACAGCACCAGCGGTCGCACGGTGACTCCCGGCGTCTTCATGTCGACCAGCAGGTAGCTGATGCCGTGATGCTTGGGCGCTTCGGGATCGGTGCGCACCAGCAGGAAGCACCAATCGGCGAAATGCGCGCCCGAAGTCCACACCTTCTGCCCGTTGACGACGAAATGGTCGCCAGCATCGACGGCCCGTGTCCGCAGGCTCGCAAGGTCGCCGCCGGCGCCGGGTTCGGAAAAGCCCTGACACCACCGCTCCTCGCCGGCAAGAATGCGCGGCAGATGGCGCTTTTTCTGCGCCTCGGTGCCGCACTGGATCAGGGTCGGACCGAGCAGGTTGATGGCACTCGCCCCCGGCAGGATCGGGGCGCGGGCGCGGAAATACTCCTCGTCGAAAATGACCTGCTGCATAAAACTGGAACCGCGGCCGCCGTACTCCTTGGGCCAGGAGATACCGACCCAGCCGGCCGCATGCATCTTCTTCTGCCAGGCGATGCGTTTTTCGAGAATATCGCGATCGGGCGCCACCCGTTGGTCGGCAGCGTCGTCGACCTTGATCTCGGCCGGTAGATTGGCCTTCCAGCCAATCGCGGAACTCGGCGCGGAAGGCCGCGTGCTCCGGACTGTCGGCGAAATCCATGACTGGCATCCTTCCGCGCTGCCGATATTCGGCAGAAAAGCTCCTTGATTCAGGGTATGTGGATTGCGCCGATGCAAGCGAAAAAGCGAGGCCTGCAGCAAACGCGTTCGGCGTGATCCACTCATCGAGAGCTTCGCGCCGCTGCCTGATGAGACAGCTGGGCGCCGGCAATAGCCAAGTGGGCGGATTGCCTATGCCTCGGTCGATCCTCTTTCCAAGTTGAGAGCACACCCTATATCTAGAATTCGAACAAACCAGAAACAGAGCAATTGGTCGAGATGCAGTCGCGATCTTTCGTTCCCGTCTATTTCCCGGTTTCGCCAAATAATTTCCCGGTTTGGGGGCAAAAAATTCCCGGTTATGTCGCCACGGGAATTCGCCCGCAACTCATTGACAAATCAACACTGTTCTCGAGACCGAACAGCCGCAGAAAGGCTGAAATCGACATGATTCCCGGTTATTTTCCCGGTTCACGGGTCTCGCGGGAAAGCTTTGCGACAAGTCGCGGCGGAAGCGTATGATCGGCGGCAGGTTTCAGCCAAGGGAGGAGATCATGGCGGCTACACATGTTTACGCCGGCGCGGCGGCTACGATGGAGGGGACGCGCGGCGGTATCTATCGCCAGGCGGCCGGCGACACCGGCTGGCAACACCTGACGGGCGGTCTGCCCGACGGGGCAGAGGTCCACGCGATTACGGTACATCCCGACCATCCGGATACCGTCTATATCGGGACCACGAAGGGCACGTTCCGCAGCACCAATCGAGGCGATCGCTGGGAGCGGCTCAGCCTACCCGACCCGGAGGCTGATATCTGGTCGATCTGCATCCATCCGAAAAATCCCCGGGTCATCTATGCCGGCGCCACTCCGCCCGGGGTCTACCGCAGTGACGATGGCGGGGACAGCTGGCGCAAAATGGCTGATCCCGGCCTGCCGGATCGCGTCATCATGGCGTTTGCCTGTCGGGTCATGCGGCTCGATGTCGATCCCAACTCGCCCGACGACGTCTACGCGACCCTCGAAGCCAACGGGGCGATGCGCAGCCGCAACGGCGGCGAGAGCTGGGAAGATTGCACCGCCGATCTGATCCGGTTCTGCGAACAGCCGAAATATCGCAGCCGGATCGGCAGCCAGACCGAGATCGAAGGCATGCTCGATGGTCACGCGCTGGCCTGCAGCGCCGCGGCGCCCGGCACCGTGTTCCTCGCCAACCGCATGGGCCTGTTCCGCAGCAACGACAAGGGCCAGAGCTGGCAGGATATGGAGATCGGCCGCTTCTCGCCGCTGACCTATGGGCGCGACATTCGCGTCTCGCCACATGACCCAAAGGTCATGTACGCCTGCCTCAGCCCGGCGGCGCGCAGCACCGACGGGGCGATCTATCGCAGCGACGATGTCGGTCAGACTTGGAAGCGTTTCGACCATGGGGTTAAGGCCGAGGCGACGATGATGGGCGTCGCGGTGCACCCACACGACGCCAATCAGGTTTACGGGGTATCACGCTTCGGTCAGGTGTTCGGTACCCAAGATGGCGGACGCAGCTGGCACGAGCATCGCCTGCCGGAGGGCGTGCGCGACGTCTACGCGGTCGCCTGCGGGTAAGAAATCCGGAGATCGGCCCCCGCCTCCCTCTCCCTTCTCGGGGGAGGATCGAGGCGCGGGAGGCGAGGGGGTTCGTTGATTGGTGACCTCTTCGCTGGCGCGGCGCCGAGCAAATCTGACGAGCGACTGGGCGAGGGCGCGGTCATCCTGCGTGGCTTCGCGCAACCCGAGACCGCCGCTTTGTTCGCGGCGGTGAACGAGATCGCCGCTGCCGCGCCGTTTCGCCACATGGTCACGCCCGGCGGGTTCCGCATGTCGGTGGCGATGACCAGTTGCGGCGACACCGGTTGGGTGACCGACCGCAGCGGCTACCGCTATTCGCAGCAAGATCCCGCGAGCGGGTGGCCTTGGCCGCCGATGCTGCCGATTTTCCGGTCACTGGCGGGCCGAGCGGCAAGTGCCGGCGGCTTCTCTGGATTTGCTCCCGACGCCTGCCTGATCAACCGCTACGAGCCCGGCACAAAATTGTCATTGCACCGCGACGAGGACGAGCGCGACCTGGCCGCGCCGGTGGTATCGGTTTCGCTTGGATTGCCGGCAACTTTTCTGTGGGGCGGCCTTAGGCGAGGCCATCGGCAGCACCGCATCCGGCTGGAAAGCGGCGACGTCGTCGTGTGGGGTGGTCCCGCCCGCCTCGTCTATCACGGCGTCGCAATCCTTGCCGAAGGCGAGCATCCGTTGACCGGCCGCAGCCGGATCAATCTGACATTTCGCAAAGCGCTTTGATCAGTGCGCCCAGGTGCCGCTCAGAATGGACGGCGGGTTCTCAGGAATGTCCAAAACGGAGACCGGACCTCTCGCCCGAACGCAAATTCCATGTTTCTTCGGCCGGAACGGCGACCGGTTCACCAGCAACGCGATATTGGAAAATCGGCAGCTCTGCGGAAATTCCCTTGATCTTTTCCGAGCCGATCGGTCGCAGCCGGTCCTCGGATTCGGCAAGCTCTTGCGCGACATCGCCAGAGATCGCGCATAAAACACCGTGTGCTTTCGCCGCCTCCTCCATACGCGAGGCAATGTTTATCGTAATTCCGTAGATACCAATCGACCGCTTGGTGTCGCCTTGCTCGCTAACCACGACATCGCCGCCGTGGACCCCGATCCGGAAAGTCGGAACGACGCCAAATTGCCGTCGATATTCCCCCTGCTCTCGTTGGACATTGGCAAATATCGCGTCGATCGCCCGTAATATCTTGCCCGATCGGATCGCTTCCTGCCAATCCCACAGCGCTATCAAACCGTCGCCTTTGTAGAGATAGATTTCGCCGCCGTGATCGGTAACCAACCGGGAAATGTCGAACAGGAACTTGCCGACCAGCGACTTTATCTGCATTGCGCCCAGCCGCTCGGCCAAGCCGGTCGAATCGTTGATATCCAGAAACACGATGACTTTCTTTTCGATCACCGGGCGGTGATAAGTCCCGATCATCAAATGAAACAAGGTGTCGATCCCGATGAAATGGACCGCCCGCATCACCACGATGCCGACGACGGCTATTGCGATCACCCTCGGCAACACGAACGGCAATCGCTTGTACGGGACCGGTGAGGGATATACCCCCCGCAGCAGCAAATGAGAGAAATTGGTGGCGGCGACGAACAGCACGGAAACCACGATCGTATAGATAAGGATCGATAACAGGGGGTGGATGCCGCGAAACCACCGCCCGCGCGAGCTCTGCACGTAAAACTGTTCGAAGAGGCCGACGCCGGTGCCGACAAAAATGGCGTTGAGAACACCAAAGATCGCCGGGCGGCCTTCCACTACGGTGACCAGACCGGCGAGGAACGCGAAAATAGCCACCGCGAGCAGGATCGAGGCCAGCTTCTTGCGGGTGGAAATCGAGAGCCGGGTAAAGGTCAACGCCATGCGAGATCGCTGCGATCGTTAGAGCAAATGTTCAGCCGGAAGCGATTGTGCTCCCGCAGTGCGCACCGATCGCTCAATTTTGGAAGAGCGTCATCAAAGAACAAGGGGCGTGGCGGGATGCCGCCTCGGCCAACTTGGCAAAATCCTTGAACGAGGGTTTGATGCCGGGGTGGAGTGCACATGACGGAGCGCTGCGATGGTTGGTCAACTACCCGAGCCCGGCGCCGTGTTCCTCGACCACGTGGCCCACTTCGTGCCGGTGATGGACCCCGCTGCTGCAGCCATGGAGCGGTGCGGCTTCCGCCTGACCCCGTTCACGCCCCAAACCAACCGGGTCGACGGCAGGCCCGTCGCGGCGGGTACCGGCAACCGCTGCGCGATGTTCCGCCGCGGCTATGTCGAAATCCTCGCCGCCGTCGCCGATACGCCGCTGGCGCGGCAGCTGAACGAGCGTTTGACGCGACACATCGGGCTGCATCTCGCGGCGTTCAGCTGCGCCGATGCCGCGGCCGAGCATGATCGGCTAGCTGCCGCAGGGTTCCCGGTACTGCCGCTTGTCGACATGCGCCGCCCGGTCGCGACCGATAACGGCGAGGAGGAAGCTCGCTTTACGATCGCCCGCATCGCCCCCGGCTCGATGCCCGAGGGACGCATGCAGTTTCTGACTCACTACACCGAGCATCTGGTCTGGCCCGAGCGCTATCTCGACCATCCGAATGGGGCGCAGGCGCTTGCGGCGGTATGGATCGCCGCCGCCGATCCGGCCGAGCCGGTGGAGCGCTTTGCCCGATTTACCGGCCGTCCGGCGCGGCGGGACGGCGCGATTATGACAATCGCGCTGGAGCGCGGCGCCTTGCGCTTTGCCACCCCGGAATTTCTCGCCCGCGAGTTCGGCATAGCGCCCGGACCGCCGGTCCCGTATCTCGCCGCCGGCGAGATCGAGGTCGCCAGCCTCGATCGCCTGCGCCGGCTTCTCGACGGCGCCGGTCTCGCCCATCAGGCGATCGCCGATGGGACAGCAGTGTCGTTGCCGCCATCGGTCGGCGGAACAATCCTGTTTCGCGCCGCAGTAGGCTGAACGGGTGCGCGGCCTTCTCCCGCTGATGCGGTTCAGAGGACGAGCTGGGTCTGGGTTATGAGCGCCAGCAGCCGGCCCTCGGGGTTCGTGACTCGTGTCTGCCAGATCATGGTCCGCCGGCCGCGGTGAACGGGTGTCGCCTCGCCGATCACCTGCGTCCCGACCGGCGCTGGCGCGATGAAGTTCGTCTTGCTCTCGATCGTCGTCGTCGTCGCGCCGGCGGGCAGGTTGACGATGGCGCCGGTGGCGCCGAGCGTGTCGGCAAAAGCCATGACGGCGCCCCCGTGAAGGACTGCAGGGCGGGTACAGAGATCCTCGCGCACGGTCATTCGCGCGACGATCCTATCGGTCGAGGCGCTGGTGAACTCGATGCCGAGCAAGGCCGCGAGCGGCAGCATCTCCTCCTTGATCCGAGCGAGCAGATCCATCCGATCGTCCTTTTCTGTGACGAGTTCCGGCGCAGGCCGCCACAATCATGGTAATGCCATCATTGGTCGGATAGGGTCCGGATTTAACGAGCGCGCCCCACCCTTGGCCTCTGGCCGCGCCCCGAGGGCGTCGGGAAGGGTGGCCGCGCTTAAGCGGAGGATGTCGGGCGTGCGTAATCTGTCTTGGTTGATCCTGGCGACAGCCTTGGCTGCCGCGGCTGGCGGCGCCGTTGCGCAGCAGTCGGCCGGCAAGGATGCCGTCTACGAGGAGCTGAACTTGTTCGACGAAGCCTTCGAGCGCGTTCGCCAGGACGCGGTCGACCCGGTCGCCGACCCCAAGCTGATCGGAGCGGCGATCAGCGGCATGCTGTCGGGGCTGGATCCGCGCGCCGCCTATCTCGACCCGGCTGAATACCAGGCCTTGCGTGCGCCAGCCACCAACAACGAGGTCGGTATCGGCGTGGTGCTCGCGCTCGACAAAGGGGAGCTTAAGGTGATCTCGCCGCGCGACGGCTCGCCGGCGGCAGCGGCTGGGATCGAGCCCGGCGATTTGATCTTTTCGATCGATAAACAGCCGATCTACGAGCTCACCTTGGCCGAAGGCCAGCACAAGCTGGACGGGGCCCCCGGCAGTACGGTGGCGCTGGTCTTGCAGCGTGGCGAGGCCCCTCCGATCAAGGTCACGGTTAAGCGAGCCGCCGATAATCTTCAGACCGTCACGGCGCGGGTCGAAAAAGGCGATATCGGCTATCTGCGGCTGGCCGGTTTCGATGACGGCACTCCGGCCGCGCTGGCTTCTGCCGTGCAGGAATTGAGGCAAAAGACCGGCGGCAAGCTTCCCGGCCTCGTCCTCGATCTGCGCAACAATCCGGGCGGCAATTTCCAGGATGCCGTCGCTGCCGCGGCGGCCTTCCTCGACAAGGGCGACATCGCCCTGGTCAAGGGTCGCCAACCGGAGGGCCTAAAACACATCACCGCCCCTCCCGGCGATCTCGTCAAAGGGCTGCCGATTGTCGCGCTAGTGAATGGCGGCACGGCGCGTGAGGCCGAGCTTGTGGCCGGCGCGCTGCAAGATAACCACCGCGCGATGCTGCTCGGCACCAAGACCTATGGCGAGAGCGGGGTTGAGAGCTTGATCCCGCTCGCCGACGGAGGCGCCGTCCGCTTGACCACCACCCGTTTCACAACGCCCGACGGGCGGGAAATCGACGGCAAAGGGTTGGAGCCCGATCTTACTGTGACGCCGTTGAAACTTCAGAAGCTGGCTCAGGACGAGGGCCTTCACGAGGCCGATCTGCCGGGAGCCCTCAAAAACCCCGATCAGCCGGCGCCCGCGGCATCACCTGCCGAGGGAACGCCCGCGCTTGGCGGCAAACCGTCTCCGACAGCCAAACCAAACCCGACAGCGACTCCTGCGGGTGCAGCCGCAACGCCGCAAAAGACCGCGCCATCGGTCGCAACCAAGGAAATCGGCGGGGCGAACGACGAACAGTTGACCCAGGCGTTGGATATCCTGCGAGGGCTCGTCGTGTTCAATCGCCACGCCTCGGGCTGATCCCGAATCGCCGACCCTGCGGCTCTCCCCTCAAGAGCTCCCCGCGCCGTAGCGGTCGATGTGGTAGGGAGCTCGGGCGAGGCCGGGGCAATGGCTGCCGACCACCGGCTCCAAAGCCTCGTAAAGGCGCCGATTGTCTGCATTTGCGGCGGCGAGCCGGTCGCGCGCCGCTTCGACGCGATTGCGCAGCCCGTTGAGATCGACGGTTACGACCCGCCGGTTGTCGATTACCAGACGGCCGCCGATCATGACGCTCGCAACCGCGCTCCCGTCCTCGGTGTGGACTAGCTGGTTGACCGGGTCGTTGAGCGGCAGCCAATTCGGGTGGTCGAGGTCGAGCATGACGATGTCGGCCTTGTAACCGGGCCTCAACCGGCCGATTTGGCCGTCGAAGCCTAGCGCGCGGGCGCTGCCCTCGGTCGCGGCCAACGCTGCCTCGCGGGTCGAAAGCCACCGCCGCCAATCCGATCCCCGCACTTTCGATACGAAAGAAGCGAGCCGCATCGCCTCGTACATATTTTGATTGTCCGAACAGTTGGCGCCGTCGGTGCCGATCCCAAGATTGACCCGGCGATCGAGCATCGCACGGCTGTCGGCGAGACCACCGCCAAGCCGCATGTTGCTGCCGGGATTGTGCGCAACCGAGGCGCCATGATCGCCGAGGCGGGTCATGTCGTCATTATCGAGCCACACGCCATGCGCCACCGTGAAATGCGAGCCGAGCACGCCAAGTGCATCGAGATGCGCTGTCTGGGTGCGGCCGTAAAGGCGGATGCCGGTCACGGCCTGCACCTTCGACTCGGCCACATGGCTGTGCAGCCCGACGCCGAACTCGCGTGCCAAATTGGCGCAGCCGAGGATGAACCCGTCGGAGCAATGGTGCGGGATCGTGGGGGCGACCGCCGGGCGCACTAGGTCGCGGTTGAGCGGCCAGCCGGCGAGCGTGGTGCGGATCGCCACCAAAGTCGACTCGGCCGGCGGCAGGCGCAATTCGGCCACCCGCGCTTGCAGCGCCGGCGGCATCGCCTCGATCAGGCCGGGGATCGCCTCGTAGAAACTGCGGTCGGCGACCATCGGGGCCACCACCGCGCGCATGCCGACATCGGCATAGGCCTGGGCGGCGAGTGCCAGTCCCTCGGCGGTCGGCAGCGGCCATTCGAACGAAAGGTCATAGCAGGCGGTGCAGCCTTTTATGACCATCTCGACGGCGCCGAGCTGGGTCGACAGGTAACGGTCGTCGAGGTTGCGGTTTCCGGTGATCCAGGGCGCCGCGGTCAGCAACAGTTCGAGCGTCCAGCGGTCGCCCATTCCCTTGGCAAGGTTGCCGTGGCCATGGGTATGGGCATTGACCAGGCCCGGATGGAGCAGCCGGCGCGCCGCCGGGATTTCGATTGCCCCCTCGGGCGCGGGGCAGCCGGGCGGGCCGATCTGGCGGATCGTGTCGCCCTCGATCAGAACGTCGGCGAATTCAGCAGTGCCGGCTGCGATATCGAGCACCCGGCCGCCGCGCAGGATCGTGTGAGTCATGCTATCGTCTCCGCAAAGTGCACAACATGATACGCCCGCGCGGGCTGGGAGCTGAGCCATGCCGAACGTTATCGTCGAGCGACGGGGTGCGGTGTTCGAGATCACCCTGAATCGGCCAGACGTGCTCAACGCTGTCGACCGGGAGGCAATCGCCGCCCTTGCCGCTGCTGCCGCCGAAGCCGCCGAGGATCGCGCGGCCCGGGCTGTACTGCTGCGCGGCGCCGGTACCCATTTCTGCGCGGGCGGCGACATCGGGATGTTCGGTGAGCTGATCCAACTCTCGCCCTCCGACCGACGAAGAACGCTCTATCAAACCGTCGATGCGCTGCATCCGCTTCTGGTTCGGTTGCGGCATATGCCAAAGCCGATCGTCACCGCGGTGCAGGGGGCTGCGGCCGGGTTTGGTCTCAGCCTTGTGCTCGCCGCCGATCTCGCGGTCGCCGCCGAGGATGCGGTCTTCACCTGCGGCTATATCCATCTCGGCACCAGCCCCGATGGCGGCATGACGGCGCTGCTGCCGGGTATCGTCGGGCTCAAGCTGGCGAGCGAGCTAACCCTCCTCGGCGAACGCTTTGACGCGCACCGCGCTCTGGCGCTCGGTCTCGTCAACCGCATCGTCGCGCCGGAACAGCTCCACCCCGAAGCCGAGGCATTGGCCGCTCGGCTCGCTGCCGGCCCGACCGAAGCCTATGCCCGCACCAAGGCGCTGCTCCAGGCGACAGTCGGCGACGCCTTCGAGGCGCAGTTGCGGCGCGAAGCCGAGAACTTTGCCGCTTGCGCAGCGACCGACGATTTTGTCGAAGGCGTGCACGCCTTTCTCGAAAAGCGCCGCCCGAATTTTACCGGTCAAGGGCGAGGTGGGTGATGCGATGGTGTCGATTTTGGGCGGTAGCGCTAACCCTGCTGGCCAGCGCGGGTGGGTTGTCCGGGTGCTATTACGATCCGTATACGGGCGGCTACTATCCCTATCCGCCCTATCCCTACCCTTATCCTTACCGCCCGCCTTATCCCTACCCCTACCCCGCTCCGCCGCCACCGGGGAACCCAAACGCGCCATTCCAGCAAATGCCGTTACCGCCGCCGCCGCATTAGGGCGAAGCACCCTTCACGAGGGTTCCGCGTGACCAGTTTGGCGTGCGCATGGGCGACGCGCGCCGGCGCCATCCCGGATGCTGCTCGGGACCCCAGGAGCAGCGTCTCGAAAGCCCACCGCAATCGTGGTTAGTGGCCTCACGGGCGTCGCGTGGCTACGCCGTGGCGCGCGGGGCAACGATTAGTTTCGAGAGTAACGTGGACGGTGTCCCCGACAAACCTCCCAGTGACCTGGTAGGCCCGCGCGTGCGTCGATCCGACGACCCCGGCCTGCGTCGTTCCAGAGAAGCTGCCGTCCGGAGCAAGTGCGAGATTCTGTATCGGCACACTTCCTCGCGCCAGCGAGACGACACCGGAAAAACTACCTTGGGTATTGGTCAAACGGACGAGCCAATTACCGCATCGGGTGCCGGGGATCTCCCGTCCCTGGACGGTCCAAGCTCCGTTGGCGAGCGTGACAGGCGGCGCGCCAGGCGATTGCGCCCCTGCTGACGAGACCGCCGCAAGCGATGCCCACATCCCGATAAAGAGGAGGTGCGGCGATCTTGAGAACATGGTCAGCCTTTCCAAGTACAGATGCCGCACGGACCTCGCGCGACCATTACCAGCCACGTCATGCCGTTTGGCCGATCGTCGGTGTTCCAATCAGCGGGGTGCTTACTGGTTTGGTCCCCCCGAGGTCGCCTTTCCACCGACCGACATCCGGTTCATCGTGGTTGGATTGCCGCCCTGTAATTGAGACAGCTCCTGCCGGTTTAGCTGGTCAGCTTGACTACCGGCGGACGACTTCCCTGCCGACTGGACAGCGTGGCGCCGGTGATGCGCGCGCGCCCCTGAGCCCCTCTCCGACGTCGCGCTCCCTCCGGCTGGCATACGGTTCATGGATTGCACCGGCGCAGGGGCCGGGGTTGGAGCCGAATTTTGCGCCCACACTGGCGCCGCAATCACGAGCGCGGCAGCGACCGCAACGCCGGTCAACAAATGCTTCATGGTGTAGCCTTCCTTATCCAGAATAGAAGATACATCTCACTCGAAACCCAGTGTGGCAAGTACCACATGAGCATGTTTTAGTTTGTATCAAATCACCGCGCGCTGCTATTGGGCTAATTGTCTCCCTTCCGCACGCAGCGCCGCCATGACTTTGAGGCCGTCGGCGAGCGATCCGGGGTCGTGCGTGCGGATGTAGTCGGCGCCCTTTTCAGCCGCGTAGAGCTCGGCCGCCAAGGTCGCGGCCCCGAGCTCGGATGCTGCGGCCCGGCCAGTGATCGCACGCAGAAAGGACTTGCGTGACACTGAGATCAACACCGGTAGGCCAAAAGCCTGCTTCAGCCGGTTGAGGTCGGCAAGAACGCGCAACGATGCTTCCGGCCGGCTGCTCAGGAAAAAGCCCATGCCCGGATCGAGGATAAGCCGCTCCCGCGCGACACCAGCCCGTTCGAGGGCCTCCACGCGGTCGGCAAAAAAGGCATAGATGCGGTCCCATACCTCGTCGGCGGACAGCTCGACCCGCTGTGCCCGGCCGCGATCGTGCACGGCGTGCATGACGACGAGCCGGCAGCTGGCGGCGGCCAACTCAGGATAGAAGGACGGATCGGGAAAACCCTGGGTATCGTTCAGGAACGCCACCTCGCGCGCGATCGCAAAGCGCTGGACCTCGGGCGCGAAGCTGTCCACTGAAACCGGCGTGGCGTCGGCCGCGAGCGCGGCGACCACTGGATCGAGACGGCGGATCTCCTCGGCGGCAGCGACCGGTTTGGCGTCGACATTGCTGGCGGCGGCGCCGAGATCGATAATCGCCGCCCCTGCTGCCACGAGCGCGCGCGCATGGGCGAGCGCGGCGTCGGCGTCGAGAAAGCGGCCGCCGTCGGAGAACGAATCCTCGGTGATGTTGACGATGCCCAAGATGGCGGGCGCTGGCACGGCTCAGCCGGGGCTGGGTTGCGCCGGGCGGGTGCGTTCCAGGATGGCCCCGACGCCGTCCGAATCGGGAAACGCGTCGAGCTTTTCGACCCAGACGCGGACCTGGGCGACCCGCGGATCGACAAAGCACGCCGTGCAGACCCGCTCGGCGAAGCCTTCGCACAGGTCGATATGGCCGGATCCGGCTATCTCGCGGATCGCTGCAACGACCTTTTCATAATTGATGATGCGGCGCCGGTCTTCGCCGGGAACGGCGGCTGCACCGGTCGATGTCAGGTCGACCGACACCCGCACCCGCTGCTTGTGGTCGCGCTCCCGCCGGCGGATGCCGATGCTGCACATCAGCACCAGGCCGTGCACCGTGACGGTGTAGGAGGCGGCCTCGGTAAGCGGCTCTAAGCAATGCTCGATCATCCCCCACCATGCCCGAGCCCACCCGATCGCCGCAATGGCTTCGCACCGCTTGCATGCTATGCTGAGGGATGCCTGGGGTGGCCGAGCTATGGGCCTTCTTTATTTCGTGATCGGCGTCATCGTCGGCGCCTTGCTGCTGATCGTCCTGCCGCTGTTCATCGCGGTGCTTGGCGTGGCGCTGGCGGTCGGCGTCGTGATCGCGCTGCCGCTGATCCTGGCGGTTCTGATCCTGATCGGGTTCATTGCCGTGGCTCCGGCACTGGGCTGGGGTCTGCTGCTCGCCGCCATCCTGATCGCGCTGTGGTCGAGCGATCGTAAGCGGCGCCAGCCACGCTAACCGCTCAGCCTTTAAGCAGCGAAGGATCATGTAAGGTCGTGTCTTGTCCGCGCACCGGATCGGCGAGCGCGTCTTCGAGGCTGCGCGCGCCCTTCCACTCGGCAGCCGGGCGGACAGCGCCTTCGCTGCCGATCTGGTCGATGCCCCAGTAGATTTCGAGCCGGTGATTATCCGGGTCGCGGAATTCGACCGCGAGCTGACAACCGGCGCGGCGACGGCCCTCGAAATCGATCTTGACCCTGTGCCGGCGCAGATGATCGCGAGCGCGCAGTACCTCGTCGAGGGTCGCGACCTCGAAGGCAATGTGATTGAGCTCGACATTCTCCGCCGGCGCATTCGTCGAGCCGACGAGAGCGATGCCGTGATGGTCGGGGTTGCAGCGCAGAAACACCATGCCGCCCGGCACCATCTCCTCGGGATAGACGTCGGAGATTTGGAACCCCAACACCTGGGTATAGAACTGCGTCGAACGTTCGACGTCCTGCACATTGAGGACGACATGGCCGATCTTGCCGATGTTGAACGGCAGGCCGTGCGGCCGCTTCATTTTCCTGACCCGGTCGGGATCGTAACCAACCATCCCCGTTCTCCTCGCGTTTCAGCCAGCGGCGAAAAACCTTGCTGGCGCAGGGCATTCTCCAATAAAGCCTGATCCGCGACAATCCGCCACCGGAGGAAACCCTATGCCGCGCCTGCCCGACCCCGCCGACCTCGAGGCTTTAAAGGCATTCGACACGCCGACGATCTGCAACGCCCTCGAGCTCGTCGCCCGAGCGCGGCGCGCGATGGGCTTTATTCGCCGGCCGCTAATCGCGGCCTTTCCGGAGATGAAGCCGGTCGTCGCCTTTGCCCGCACTGCCCATATCCGCTCGCGTGAACCCCATCCGCGCGGCCGCGACGAGGCGAAAGAGGTGCGGCTCGGCTATTACGCGCATATCGCCGCCGAACCATTGCCGAGCATCGCGGTGCTCCAAGACATCGACGCTCCCGACCAGGGCTTCGGCGCGTTCTGGGGTGAAGTGCAGACCAATGTCCACAAGGGCCTCGGCTGCGTCGGCGTCGTTACCGACGGCTCGGTGCGCGATCTCGACGCGATGGCGCCGGGCTTCTTTGTGCTCGCCGGCTCGATCATGCCCTCGCACGCGCATGTCCATCTGGTCGATTTCGGCGGCACGGTCAGCGTCGCCGGGATGCTCGTCTCACCCAATGACATAATCCACGCCGATCGCCATGGCGCCGTCGTCGTCCCGCACGAGGCGGTCAAAGAACTGCCGGCCGCGGTCGACCTGCTGACGCGCCGCGAAAAGGTCATCATCGATGCCGCGCGCGCCCCCGGCTTCTCGGTCGCCCGCTTGCGACAAGCCTTCGACGAGCAAGAAGACATCCACTGAGGCGCCTGACAGCAGGCGCCAGTCACCCCCAGTCAGAGTTCGGCCTGGCCGCCGAGCTCGACGATGCGGTTGACCGGGATGCGGAAGAACTCGGTGGCGTCGAGCGCCACGTTGGTCAGCAGGATGAACAGCTTTTTGAACGGCAGCATGATCCCGGATGGGCGCTTGGCGACGATCTTCTCGCGGCCGACAAAAAACGATGTCTCCATCAGGTTGAAACGAAAGCCGCCGACCCGGCAAAGCGCCAGCGCGCGCGGGATGTCGGGCTCTTCGAGAAAGCCGTAGTGGATCGTGACGGTATGGAAATTCTGACTCAGATGGTCGATCTGCAGCCGCTCGGCTTCGGGCAGGCGCGGCACGTCCTCGGTGCGTACGGTCATCAACACGTTGCGTTCGTGTAATATTTTGTTGTGTTTCATGTTGTGCAGTAGGGCCGCGGGCACGTTGTCGACGCGCGCGGTCATGTAGATCGCGGTGCCCGGAACGCGGGCCGGGTGGTCGGGCTTCAAATGCTCGATCAAGCTAACGAGCGGTAGGGCGCCGCTAGCACGCTGGATCGCGACGCGCTCCCGGCCCCACAGCCAGGTCATCATCACCGCGTAGATCGTTCCGGCAATGGCCAGCGGAAACCAGCCTCCGTCGACGATTTTCAACAGGTTGGCGCCAAAAAACGACAGGTCGACGAGCAGAAACAACGCGAACAGCGGGATCAGCCGCCACAGCCGCCACCCCGCCCCCCGATAGAAATAGACAAAGGCGAGCATGGTGGTGACCGTCATCGTGCCGGTGACGGCGACGCCATACGCGCCGCCAAGCGCGTCGGACGAGCGAAAGCCCAACACCGTCGACGACGACGGCGACAAGCAGCATCCCGTTGATCGCCGGCACATAGACCTGTCCGATTTCCTGTTCTGAAGTGTGGCGGACCAGCATCCGCGGCAGATAGCCTAGCTGGACTGCCTGATGGGTGATCGAAAATGCTCCGGATATCACCGCCTGCGAGGCGATGACAGTGGCGGTCGAGGCTAGCGCCACAAGTGGATAAAGCGCCCAGCTAGGGGCCAAAAGAAAGAACGGATTCTGAATCGCGCCGGGATGTGCGAGCAGCAGCGAGCCCTGCCCGAAATAATTCAACAACAGCGATGGAAAAACAAAGCGCAGCCAGGCGCGGCGCACCGGCGAGGGCCCGAAATGCCCCATATCGGCATAAAGCGCCTCGGCGCCGGTCACCGCCAACACGACCGAGCCGAGCAAAACGAAGCCGTGCCAGGGATGGTTCAACAGCAGGTCGACGGCGTAGCGCGGGTCGACAGCCAACAAGATCGAAGGGTGGCGCGCGATCTCCAACCCGCCAAGGATGCCGATCACGCCGAACCAGAGGATCATGATCGGGCCGAAATAGCCGCCGACGAGTCCGGTGCCGCGCCGCTGGACAATGAACAGGGCGACCAACAGCAGCAAAGTCAGCGGCACCACATAGGCTTCAAGCGCCGGGGTTGCCACTTTCAGCCCTTCGACCGCGCTCAGCACCGAAATCGATGGTGTGATGACGCCGTCGCCGTAAAACAGCGCAGCGCCGATCAGCCCGGCCCACATGATCCAACGGCTACGCCTGGCGGACGCGGCGCGCATCGCCAGCACCATCAGCGCGAGAATGCCGCCCTCGCCGCGATTGCCCGCCCGCATCATGACAAGAACGTATTTGACCGTGACGACCAACGTCAGCGACCACGCGATCAGCGACAGAACGCCGAAGACGCGCGTCTCGTTGACGCCAGCATTGTCGAAGCACTGCTTGACGGTGTAGAGCGGCGAGGTGCCGATATCGCCATACACGATGCCAAGCGCCGCGACCGCCAAGTTCTGGCCGATCCTCCCACGAGCTTCCGTGTCAACGACCGCGGTATCGGGCATCTATGCGCCGACGCTAGAGTTCGAGGAACCAGGCTCAACCCTTGACGCACGTAATGCGCGTCGGTCCAAAGCGTCCGGGACTACTTACCCTTCGGTTCGTGCACCGCGCCGAGGGGACCGGGCGCGGGTTATATGCAGAATTTTCGTCGACGCACCAGCAAATCAATAGCGCTTAGAAGGATGATTTACCCTCCTCCTGCCCAAGACTGGTAAGCGCCGTCGCCTTGGCGGATACGCCGCTGTCCTCGGAGTGGCCTTGGTGGAGCCTCCTACCACAAACAACCGCCAACGCTGCCCGCCGGCAGAGCGAAACTTGGCGCTGGTAGATGCCGATCAGCTCGGTCTGCTGAATGACATAGGACTGGGCCGCCTACAGTTTGCGCCCCTGGGCGAAAACACCGGGCTAGCGAGCAGCAGACGCATAGCCGTCTCCCTGTTGCCGGAGCCGGACTCTACCGATAAACAGATAGCGGCTCCAGCGGGCCGGACTTCCCGGAGACAAAGGCGATGTGCGACCCAAATTTCCGCAGTGGGATGCTGGTATTTCCGAACCTGACCCAACTCGATCTGACCGGCCCCTATGAGGTGCTCTCCCGGCTGCCGGGCGCCGAGACGCTGTTGTTATGGAAGAATTTGGCGCCGGTGCGCACCGAGCACGGGCTGACGATCCTGCCGATGGCGACCTTGGCGGATTGTCCGCCGCTCGATCTTGTCTTCGTGCCGGGAGGGCCTGGGATCAACCCATTGCTCGAAGATCAGGAGGTACTGGACTTCCTGCGCCGTGCCGCGGCGTCGGCGCGCTATGTCGTCAGCGTTTGCACCGGCGCCCTGGTGCTGGGCGCGGCCGGTCTGTTGCGCGGACGGCGGGCGGCGACCCACTGGATGTCGCGCGAGATGTTGCCCGCCTTCGGCGCCGAGCCGGTTACCGAACGCGTCGTTGTCGACGGCAATGTGTTTACCGGCGGCGGCGTCACCGCCGGTATCGACGTAGCGCTGCACGTCGCCGCCGAGATCGCCGGCCGGGCGGCGGCCGAGGCGATCCAGCTTGCGATCGAATACGATCCAGCCCCGCCGTTCTCCTCTGGCTCGCCCGAAGCTGCCGACCCCGCCATTGTGGCAGAGGTGCTCGCCCGCGCCGTCGCGCGCCAGCGCGATCGCGCCGAGCGCGTCGCCCGCGCCGCGGCGGCGCTCGGCTGATGGGATAACTTGTGCATAGCCTTAGTGGGTCTCGGCAGGAGGGGCGGCAATGAAAAGCATCACAATCGATTACGGCAAACGCCTCGCCCAAGAGCCGGAGAAGGGCCACAATCGCTGGCACGAGGCGATCGCGCCAGTGGTCGAAGCAGCACTCGGCGAAGAGGTCGAGATCCAGACCCGCGACGCCTTCGACGGCCAGATCACCGCGGCGACGACGGCAGAGGATCTGCGGCGTTGCGACCTCAACCTCGTCCACCCGCTGACCGGTCCGGTCTTCGTCGCCGGCGCCGCTCCGGGCGATCTGCTCGAGGTCGAGATCCGCGACATGAAACCCGCCCAATTCGCCTACACAGTCCAGGTGCCGGGCTTCGGTTTTCTGCGCGACGCCTTCCCCGAGCCCTATATCGCCAAATGGACAATCAAGGACGGCTTTGCCGAATCCGCCGATCTGCCCGGCGTGCGCATCCCCGATGGTTCGTTTGTCGGGGTCATCGGCGTCGCCCCATCGAAGACCTTGCGCGAGACCGTGCAGCGCCGCGAAGCCAACCTCGCTGCGCGCGGCGGCATGGCGCTGCCGCCTGAGGCGCAGGGGGCGGTTCCAGGCGGGGCAATCGCTTCGGAAGCGTTGCGCACGATCCCGCCCCGCGAAAACGGCGGCAACCTCGACATCAAGCAGCTGAGCAAAGGGGCTCGCCTGTTGTTGCCGGTATTTGTCGATGGCGCGTTGTTTTCGGTCGGCGACGCGCATTTCGCGCAGGGCGATGGCGAGGCCTGCGGCACCGCGATCGAGATGTGCGGGTCGATCCTGGTCCGCTTTTCGCTGCACAAGGGCGAGGCTCAGCGCCGTGGCATCCGCTTTCCGCGCTTTGCCCGCGACGATTACTATTTTCCGCCCGAACTGGCCGCACCAAAGCGCTTTCTCGCCACCACCGGGATGTCGGTTCGCGACGACGGCGTCAACGAGAGCGAGGATGCGACCTTGAGCGCAAAGAACGCGCTGTTGTCGATGATCGACCTCTTGGTCGAGCGCGGCTGGAGCCGGCAGCAGGCCTATGCGATATGCTCGGTCGCGGTCGACCTCAAGCTCAGCGAACTGGTCGACGTGCCGAATATCGTCGTCAGCGCCTTCCTGCCGCTCGACATCTTCGGTAAATGACGACCGGGCCGGCCGATATCAGCAGCGACGATACTGCTTTGATGGATAGAGAGGAAAATCGATGAACGGCAAGGTTGTCACGGAGCGGCGTCGGCTCGGCAAGGGCGGGCCGGAGATTTCGGCGATCGGTCTCGGCTGCATGTCGCTGTCCGGAGTTTACGGCAAATGCGACGACGCGGCGGGGATCGCGCTGATCCACCACGCGATCGAGCTCGGCGTCGATCATTTCGACAGCTCCGACATGTATGGCTGGGGCCAGAACGAGGAGCTTCTTGGCAGGGCGCTGAAAGGCCGCCGCGACCAGGTGCTGATCGCAAGCAAATTCGGCCAGACCCGGCGGCCGGGCGGCGCCAACGGCGTCGACGGCAGCCCCGCCTATATCGCCCAGGCCTGCGAGGCGAGCCTGAAGCGGCTCGGGGTCGATGTCATCGATCTCTATTACCAGCATCGGGTCGATCCGGCGGTGCCGGTCGAGGACACGGTAGGCGCGATGGCGCGGCTCGTCGAGCAGGGCAAGGTGCGCTTTCTGGGGCTGTGCGAGGCGCGGCCCGAGCGCATCCGCCGCGCCCATGCGACCCACCCGATCGCCGCGGTGCAGAGCGAATTCTCGCTGCTTTACCGTCAGGAGGCGACCGAGACGCGCGAACTCACCCGCGACCTCGGCATCGCCTTTTTCGCCTACGCGCCGCTCGGCCGCGGCTTGCTGACCGGCGACATCCCCGATTTCGACAATCTCGCCGAGGGCGACACCCGCGGGCGTCACCCGCGCTTCATGGGCGATAATTTCGCGAAGAACCGGGCGCTCGTCGAACATATCGAGGCGATCGCGCGGGAGAAGGAATGCACCCCGGCGCAGCTGGTGCTCGCTTGGCTGTTGGCGCAGGGACCCGACGTGATCCCGATCCCCGGCACCAAGCGCATCGCCCGGCTCGAGGAGAACCTCGGCGCGCTCGATGTGCGTCTGACCGCGGCCGACATCGACCGCATCTCGGCCGCGATCCCGATCGGCGCCGCCGCCGGCACCCGCTACCCCGAAGGCGGCATGCGCGGGGTGTATATTTGAGATGGCGACCCTCCATCGCTTTCGTGATCGACTCTTCCCTTTCCCGCATCGCGGGAGAGCGCGAGCGCGTGGCAGCGGTGAGCGGAACCGCTCGTGCGTCACCGCAGATCGACGATCTCGACCCAGTTCGGCATCTTGCCCATTGGGTATTGGTGGGCTACCGACAGCGCGCCGGATTGCGGCTCGATGCGGTGGACAGTCATCGCGTTCGAATCGAGGCCGACCGAGAGCAGGAAACGCCCGCGCGGATCGATGTTGAAGCCGCGCGGAGTCTTCTCGGTCGGCCAGCGGCCGATCGGTAACAGTTTGCCGGTGGCCTCGTCGATCGAAAACCCGGCGAGCGTGCTCGACTTGCGCTCGCTGCCATAGATAAACCGGCCGTCCGGTGTGATATGGAGATCGGCCGCGGCCGGCTGCTCGTGGAAATCGGCCGGCAGGGTGTCGACAATTTCTACGTCCTTGAGCGTCCCGGTCGCCGGATCGATGGCAAAGGCGGCGATGCGCGCTGTGGTCTCGGTGATCAGATAAAGGAACGGCCGGGTCGGGTGGAACCGCAGATGGCGCGGTCCGTTGCCGGGTTTGACGGCGATCGCGTCCGGCGAGTTCGGCGACAGCCGGCCGGTCGCGGCATCGAACTTCCATTCCATGACGATGTCGCCGCCGAGGCTCGTCGCATAGCAATATTTGTTGGTGGGATCGACCAGGATGCAATGGGCTTTGGGTTTGGTCGGGATGATTTGCGTCGGCTGACCCTGAACCCGGCCCTGTGTGTCGATCGGGTTGATCGCCAGCTTCGAGCCTGGATAGGAGGCACACAACAGAAACCGGCCGCTGCGGTCAGTCACGATATAGGCCATGCTGTCGGCCAGCGGCGCGTTCGCCAGATGGGTCAGCCGCCCGGTCGCCGGGTCGAGCGCGAAGCTCGACACGGTGTAGGGCTGGCTGCGCAATCCGGCGTACAGAAAGCGATGGTTGGGGCTGACCGCCATCGGCATACTTGTCGGCGACGGTTGGTCGGTGCCGGGAATCGGAACATTGGCGATCATCGTCAGATCGCCGCTTTCGCGGTTCATCGCGAAGACCCCGATTTCCGGGTTGCCGGCATTGGAGACGTAGACGATCGTATCGGGCAGATCATCGGCCATGGCTGTTCTGACCCTGATAAAGGGTTTCGGGACCAAAGCGCCGGCCAGCCCAAGAGCCAGCGTCGCGCGCCGCGTCAGCCGCGTTGCCGCCATCGTTTCCTCCCCATCGAGCCGTATTTGACCCGACCGAGGTTAGGAGCAACGCGACAAGTCCACAACGCTGCCGCTTATTCCCGCTGCAGCTGCCGGGCGGCTTGAGCGGCAGGTCGGTCATGGCAAGTTTTGAGCCATGCTGCCGCCTTCGGAAACGCAGACAAGTCGACCCGCGCCTGGCGCGCCCATGAAAGAATGCTGGCGACGTTCAGATCGGCAACGGTGAAATGCTCGCCGAGCAGGTACGGCTGCGCGGCGACGGCCGCGTCGAGCACGCGGAGCGGGGCGGCGAGCACGCGTTCGGCCTCGTCCGCGGCGCCCGCATCGCGCTCGCTCTCGGGACCGATCCGATTGAACAGCGCGGTCAGCGCCGGCCGTTCGACCTCGGTCATGCCCCAAAAGCTCCATTGCCACGCCCGCGCCTCGTCTTCAAGGCGCTGGGGATAAAGCCCTTGGGGGCCGCCGCCGTATCTCTTGGCGAGATAAAGATTGATCGCCATCGATTCCCACAAGGTGAAGCCGCCGTCATCGATCGCCGGAACGTGGCCATTCGGGTTGATCGCGAGATACGCCGGCTGGCGCGTGCCGCCATCGGCGAAATCGACCTTGACGTGCTCGTAGGGGAGCCCGAGCTCGGCCGCCATCCACAGGGTACGAAACGCGCGCGAACGGGCGACGCCGTAAATCTTCAACGCCATGGAACCGCCTCCTCCTCCGATAGGGCCGACTTGTTGCGAGCAGCGGGCCGCGCCGACAGCAGCGGCGCCCGATCCTACTGCAGCTGGTGCGGCAAAGCGGCGATCCCGGTGTCGATCAAGGCGCCGCCGCGCCGTTCGTCGAGCTCGGCGGCAATGACCTGACGCGCCGCGGAGATCGCGATATCGACGGTGACCCCGCGGATTTCGGCGAGAGCCTTGGCCTCTTCCTGGGCGATCCGCTCCTCGGCGAGGCGATGGCGGCGCCGCAGCATCTCTTCCAGATCGTGGGCCGACTGCGCGGCAAGGCGCTCCGCCTCGGTCTTGGCATGGGCGATGATCGCCGCGGCCTCCCCCGCACCTTCGCCTTGCTTGAGCTGATAAGAGGCGAGAAGACGCTCGGCTTCCTCGCGAAGGTTGCGCGCTGCATCAAGCTCTTCGCGAATGCGTGTCGCGCGATTGTCGAGTGAGCCGATCAAAAAAGGCTTCACCGGCCTCCACAATGCGGCGATCAGGACGACGAACGCGACGAGCACCCAGAACTCCGGATCGGCAAAAAGACGCGGCATCAGCCGGCCCTCTCCGCAACCGCGCGATCGACCGCAGCGGCTACGCTCGGCTCGTCGGCTTCGGCTCCGATCAGCTTTTCGGTAAGCGAGCGGGCAACGTCGATGGCGATGCCGCGGATCTCGGAAAATGCTTGCTCTTTTGCCATCGAGATTTGTCGCTCCGCCGCCTTTATCTGCTCACTCAGTGCTTCGGCGACCTGGTGCTGCCGTTCGGCGGCCTCGGCGGCAGCACGCTCGGCGGTTTGTCTGATCATTTCATGGGCCTGCGCGCGCGCCGCCGCCAAACCCGCTTCATATTCGCTCAGCACCGCCTGTGCCTGCGTCCGAATTTCCGCGGCGCGAGCAAGATCCTCGTCGAGCCGGCTGCGGCGCGACGCGATTGCCGCTCCAACTCGCGGCAGCGCAACCAGCCGCATCAGCAGGTAAAGGACAAGGAAACTAACCGCCAGCCAAAACAGCTGCGGAATAAAAGTCGTGACATCAAGCTGCGGCATCGGTGCGCCGCCCTAACTGATGATGACGCTCAGAGGACGAAAAGCAGCAACAGCGAGATGATCAAGGCATAGAACGCCACCGCCTCGGTCAGCGCAAAGCCGAGCATGCCGATGCCGAAGACCTGATCGCGAGCGGCCGGATTGCGCGCAATCGAGGTGACCAACGCGCTGAAGACGTTGCCGATACCGACCCCGACGCCGGCCAGCGCAATAGCGGCGAGGCCGGCGCCGATCATCTTGGCAGAAGTAGGGTCCATCATATCTTCCTTTCCGTGAGAGGGTTTGTACTGGGGCGGCGGGGGTCGCGACGGGCCCGGCCGGTTAATGCAGATGGACGCGTCGCTCAGATAGAGGCACGTCAGGATCGCGAACACGTAAGCCTGCAAGACGTTGATCACCACTTCCAGCGCAATCAGCGCCACGTTGAAGGAGAGCGGCAGGAAACCGAACAGGCCGAGCGCGACGGTGAACCCGGCAAATACCGCGATCATCGTGTGTCCGGCCAGCATATTGGCGAACAGCCGGAGGCTTAGGCTCACCGGCCGCGTCAAGTAGGAGATGATCTCGATCGGGACCAGCAGCGGCGCCATCACGATCGGGGCGCCGGGCGGAAAGAAGAACGTGAAAAAGCGGATCCCGTGGCGGATGAAGGCAATGATGGTCACCAACGCAAACACAAACAGCGCCAGCGCGAAGGTGACGACGATCTGACCCGTAAAGGTGAAACTGTAAGGTATCAGTCCGAGAAGGTTGCCAAACAGAATGAATATAAAGATCGAGAAGACCAGTGGAAAATATTGGCGGCCCTCAGATCCGACATTCTCTTGCACCATCCCGGCCACGAACTCGTAGGTGAGTTCGACGATCGACTGCAGCCGGCCAGGGACCAGGGCGGCGCGGGCCGTCGCGCCGACCAGCAGCACCGTGGCGAACACCACGGCGATCGTCATCAGCAGGGCGGAGTTCGTATAGGAAACGTCGATCGAGCCGATGTGGAGAGGGATCAGCCGCTCTATGGTGAATTGCTCGAGAGGTGAATGTGCAGTCGCCAATTTCTTCCCCAACCGAATTCTAACTGCGCCGCCGCCTAATCCTGGCCGGACCGATCGTCGTTGCGCGTCGGCCGCGGCGTGCTCGGATATCCGACGCCCCTTGCCGCGCGGAAGACATTGACCATGCCCGCCGCCACTCCCAGAAAGAAGAAGATAATCAACCCCCAAGGACGCGTTCCGAAGACGCGATCGACGACCCAGCCCAGCGCAAGTCCGACAATCAGCGCCGCCGCCAGCTCGGTCGCCATCCGAAGCCCAAGGCCCATGGCGCCCCGTGGGGCCCCGCCGCGCCCGCTGGGCTCCTGCCGGAGCCGCTCCGCGCGCGCCCGGTCGATTTGCTCGCCGAGCCGCGCCAAGGGGTCCGGCGGCGGATCTTCGCTCATTCGCGGAAGCTGACCCAATCCGATACCCGCTTCGGCTGTATTGCTGCCGAAGCGCGGCGCACCATAGTGGCGTGCCCGATGCCTGTCAAGATCGCCCCGCAGCCACGGCGAGGCTAGAAACCCTATATTTGCCAACATATTATAAATCATCGGCGGTGACGCGGGTCAGGCCGTTCGGCGCAATCGGGCGGCTCGCGCGAGATCGACCGAGACCAGTTGCGAGACGCCGGGCTCTGCCATCGTGACCCCGAACAGCCGATCGGCGCGCGCCATCGTGATGCGGTGATGGGTGATCAACAGGAAACGTGTGCCGGTGGTGTCGGCGATCTCGGCGGCGAGACTGCACAGACGATCGACATTGGCGTCGTCGAGCGGGGCGTCGACCTCGTCGAGGACGCAAATCGGCGCCGGCTTGGTCAGGAACACGGCAAACAGCAGCGCCAACGCCGTCAGCGCCTGCTCGCCGCCCGACAGCAGGGACAGGGTCTGCAGCCGCTTGCCGGTCGGGCTCGCCATGATCTCCAGCCCGGCAGCGAGCGGATCGCCGTCGTCGGTCAGCGCCAGCCGCGCCGTGCCGCCGCCGAAGAGCCTGGCGAACAAGGCGGCGAAATGCCCGTTGACCCGCTCGAAGGCGGCCGCGAGCAGCTGCCGACCTTCCTGGTCGAGCGCGGCGGCGGCGCGGCGAAGCTTGGCGATCGCCCCGGTAAGATCAGCGCGCTCGCGCGCCAGGGCGCCGGCCTGCTCGCCGAGCTCGGCCGCCTCGCTCTCGGCCACCAGATTTATCGGTCCGATGCCGTCGCGCTCATGTGTCAGCCGCGCCAGCCGCACCGCGGTCGCAGCAGCATCGGCCGGCGCCTCATTCTGGCGCGAGGCCGGTGAGATCGCGCAAGGCATCGGGAGCAGCATCGATCCGCTCGCGGATCTCACGGGCGAGCCCGGTCACGGCCTGTCTGGAGCCGTCGCACTGTACTTCCAGCCGAGCGCGGCTCTCGCGGGCCTCCGCCAGCGCCTGATCGGCGCGTCGCGCGCTGTCGACCGCGGCGCGCAGCCGGCTTTCTCCGATTGCCATCCCGTCGGCGGCGCGCCGGCAGGTCTCTGCCGCGGCTGAAATCTCGTTGCCTAGGGTCTCGCTTTGCTCCGCGATCGCCGCCGGTCGCCGAGCAATCTCGGTAATTTCCGCTTCGAGCACGAGCCGGCGTTCGTTTAGGGTCGCGCAATGCTGTATCGAGCCATCGGCGCGGCCGCGCCACGACCGCTCCTCCAGCTCGATCGACCCTAATCGGTCGCGCCGGGACTGGTTTTCCCGGGTCAGTCGATCGATCGTGCCTTGCGCTTCGACCTCGTCGCGGCGCGCCTGCGACACCGCCACGCGTGCGGCGTCGAGAATTGCGCGCGCCGGCCCCGGCTCGGGCAGCGCCGTCAACTCCTGCTGGGTCCTCTCGGCCTCCGTCAGCGTTTCGGCCAATTCGGCGGCGAGCTTGTCGACGTCGGTGGCAGCAGCGGCCAACCGGGTCTCGGCGGTCAACGCCTGGTGTGCGAGTTCGGCCTCCATCTTGCGGGCGTGGGCGAGCGTCGCCTCCGCCTCACGCAGCTCCAGGCGCGCGAGCCGGTCCGCTTCGGCCGCAGCCTGACGCGCCACGGTCGCCGCGGCGGCCTCGGTCTCGGCCGATCGGGCTTCCTCCTCCGCCGCCCCGATTTCTTCGGCGAGCATAAGCAGGCGGTTTTTTTGGCGCAGATGCTGGGCCGCGGCAGAGGGGCGGGCGGCAAGGCGGGTGAAACCGTCCCAGCGCCACAGGCACCCGTCGCGGCCGACGAGCCGTTGGCCAGGGGCCAAGTTCCGCTGCAAGCTGCGGCCCGCCGCCGCATCCTCGACCCAACCGACCTGAGCGAAGCTGCGATCGAGCGCCGGCGGTGCTTTCACTACGTCGGTCAGCGCCTGTGCACCGTGGGGCAGCGCGCAGAGCCCCTCGGTCGTTCCGAGATTCACCCAGAATTGTAAGGCGTCGCGGTCGCCCTCGATGAGCGGCGCAGAAAGCTCGTCCTCGAAGGCGGCGCCGACCGCCGCCTCAAAGCCTTCGGCGACGCGCAGCGCGCTCAGCACCGGCACGCCATCGCCGCTATCCGGGACCGGCGCGAGCAAAGCGTTGAGGGCTGCAGCCTCCGCCTCGAGTTGTGAGAGCCGGGCCGCCGTTCGGCGCGCCGCCTCGAACGCCACGGCTTCCTGCCGATGCCGCGCCGCGATCTCGCGCTGTGCTGCCTCCAGCGCGGCGCGGCAGCTCTCTGCCCGCGTTTCGGCCTCGGCCACTGCCGCTACGGTTGCCGCCATCGCATCTGCCGGCACTGTCGCGGCGGCTAGGGCGGTGCGCCGGCTCCCCGCTTCGGCGAGGCGAGTTTCGAGGCGGGTGTGGCGCTCGGCGAGTTCCCGGCGCCGGTGCGCGATCGCGCCGCGCCGCGCCTCGGCGGCAGCCGCAGCTTCGATTGCGCGCTGCAATCCGGTTTCCGCCGCGGCGAGGTCCGAGGCGATTTCGTGCAGCCGACTCGCGGCCATCATGCTCGCAGGGGCGTCTTCGGCCGCAGCCGCAGCCAAGGCTTGGCGTTCCTCCCCGAGCCGTGCGAGCGCAGCCTCGGCATCGATCAGGTTTGCATCCTCGCGGCCCAGATCGGCCAACAGCTCGGCCAACCGTCGCTCGGTCTCCTTGCGCGCTGCGACAACCTGCGCGAGCTCGTGTTCGAGAGCATCGCGGCGCTGGGTCAATCGCTGCAATTCGGCCTCGGCCTCAGCCTCGGCGCGACGCAGCGGCGGCATCGCCGCTTCGGCCACGTCGTGAGCGCGCCGTTCGGCCAAGGCGCGCTCCGCTGCCTCGGCCACGTTGCGCTCGGCAGCGGAAAGCTCGGTGGCGCGGTTTTCGGCCTCGCTTTCGGCCGCGAGCCAGCGGGCGTGAAACAGCAACGCCTGGTGGCGGCGAATCTGTTCGCTGAGGCGGCGGTAGCGCTGCGCCTGGCGCGCCTGCTTCTGCAAGGCCGTAAGCCGCGTCGTCAAGGAAGCGACGACGTCGTCGAGCCGCATGAGATTGCTTTCGGCGGCGGCGAGTTTGAGTTCGGTCTCGCGTCGGCGGGCGTGAAGTCCGGCCGTGCCGGCGGCCTCTTCGAGCAGGAACCGGCGTTCGGCCGGCTTGGCCTCGATCAGCGCGCCGACGCGTCCTTGACTGACGATCGCCCCGGACGGCCCGCCAGTCGCAGCATCGGCGAATAAAAGCTGCGCGTCGCGCGCTCGGACCTCGCGGCCATTGATCTGCCAGAGTGAGCCGCCGCCGCGCTCGATGCGGCGCACAATCTCGATTTCTTCTCGGTCGTTAAATGCAAAGGGCGCGTCGCGAGCGCGGTTGTCGAGGGTCAGCAAAACCTCGGCCACGTTACGCGCCGCCCGGCCGGCGGCGCCGCCGAAAATGACGTCGTCCATCACGCCACTGCGCAGTCGCCGGGCCGAATTCTCGCCCATTGCCCAGCGCAGCGCCTCGGCCAGATTTGACTTACCGCAGCCGTTCGGTCCGACGATGCCGGTCAGCCCAGGCCCGATCGTCACCTCGGCGGCGTCAGCGAATGATTTGAACCCGACGAGGCGAAGTCGGTCGATCTGCATTCGCCTTCCCGCAGACGATCACGATTTCGCCGACAGGCCCGATAGCAGCTTGTCGAACTCCTCGACCGTCGGGGCACCGCTGAACTTGGTGCCGTTGACGAAGAATGTCGGGGTCGCATTGACCCCGAGCTGGTTCGCGGCGACGAGGCGGCTGGAGATGACTTTGTTTTCCAGCGTGGCGTCCTTGAGGCAGCTGTCGACCTCGTTTTTGCTCATACCACCCAGCTCGGCCAACCGTGACAGAGCGGCGCGATAATCGGGCGCCGCCGCCCAATTCGCCTGATCCGAGAAGAAGGTGTCGATGAACGCGTAAAACCGGTCATGCGGCGCGCAGCGTGCGATCATCGAGGCATGCACCGCCTCGTCGTCGAGCGGAAAATCGCGCAGCACCAATTTTACCTTGCCGGTGTCGATCCACTTCTTCTTGATCTCGGGCAAGACCTCGTCGGTGAAATGGGCGCAATGCGGACAGGTCAGCGACGCATATTCGACGATGGTGATCGGCGCAGTGGGACTGCCAAGAATCCGATCGTCCTTGCTGATCGCCAGCAGGCTTGCCGCGTCGCTGGCGCCGGGACCCGAATCAGCCGCCGGGGCAAGGGTCGGCAAAAGCGTCGCTGCGGCGAATATCGTCAAAAAGACCACCCATATTTTCCGCATCGCAAGCGTCCTAACTACAATATGTTGAGGATAGCGTCTTCCAAATCCCGGCGCAACGCCGCTGGCCCGGGCTCAACGCCGAACGGCGATCACCGCCCGGCCAAGCCGAGCCAAGGCGGTGCGCAGGCCGGGATCGGCGATATTGGAGAGCCGCTCGTCGAGCGCTGCCGCCTCGCCGCAGGCAAGTGGTGGTGGAGACGAGCGGCACGGGGCCGCGGGAAGCGGCAAAGGCCCCTGCACCAGGATCAGACGGGTCACGGCTGGGCGGCCGAGGAAGACGTTGACGCGCTCGATCAACAGCGGCGCTCGGTGCTGCAATTCGAGTGCGGCAACAGCGGTCGTGCGCAGCTTCAAACAGCCGTCACGGGCCACTGCCGTTGGCCAGCTCACTGCGGCCCAATCAGCACCGACGATCGCGGGCCAATCGGTCTTAAGCCGGACGAGAAGTCCGCCGCCACGCTTGCCGACGATTGGCGCTCCGAGCTTCGAGACGGCGACGCCGACGGCGCGAAATCCGTGCCCCCGCTCGCTTGCGGGCTCGGGGCCGGTTAGGCTGTGAGGCCATTTCGCTGCGTTCATGTCGCCGGTCCGATTCGATTTGCCTCGACCCGAATTGCCTTTGTCCGTGAGCTGGCCCGACCCGGCCGATCTGCTCGCCTGGTACGACCGTCAGCGCCGCGATCTGCCGTGGCGGGCGCCGCCCGGCACGGCCCCCGATCCCTACCATGTCTGGCTCAGCGAGATCATGCTGCAGCAGACGACGGTGGCAACCGTCGGACCGTATTTTGACCAATTCGTGGCGCGCTGGCCTGACATTTCGGCCCTCGCGGCGGCCTCGCTCGACGAGATCCTGCACATGTGGCAAGGGCTCGGCTATTACGCCCGGGCCCGCAATCTGCATGCCTGCGCCCGCGTCGTCGTGGAGCAATACGGCGGCGTATTCCCCAGCGAGCGGGCCGCATTGCGCGCTCTCCCCGGGATCGGCGACTACACGGCGGCGGCGATCGCCGCCATCGCCTTCGACCGGCGCTACGCCGCCGTCGACGGCAATGTCGAGCGCGTCCTCGCCCGCCTCTACGCCGTCATCGAGCCGTTGCCAGCGGCGAAGCCGCGCCTGAGAGAACTCGCCGCGGCATTGGTCCCCGAGCAGCGGGCGGGCGACTTCGCGCAGGCAATGATGGATCTCGGTGCAACGATCTGCACGCCGCGCCGGCCGCGCTGTATGCTCTGTCCCTGGCGCGGCGCGTGCCTCGCGGAAGCGGGCAGGCTCGCCGAGACGCTGCCGGCGCCGGCCGAGAAGCCGAAACGGCCGCTGCGTTACGGCGTCGCGTTCTGGCTCACCGGCGCCGACGGAGCGGTGCTGCTGCGCCGCCGCCCCGAAAAGGGTCTGCTTGGCGGTATGATCGAAATCCCCTCCACCGCGTGGCGTGCGACCCCATGGACTTTCGCCGAAGCCATCGGTGCGGCGCCCGCAGCGGCCGAATGGTCGGCGTTGCCGGGCATCGTTCGCCACGGCTTTACTCACTTCCAGCTCGAACTCGCGGTCGCCGCCGGGATGGGGACGGCCGACGGGCTATGGAGCCCGATCGACAAGCTCGGCGAACATGCGCTGCCGACCCTGATGAAAAAGGTCGCCCGTCACGCACTCTCGAGGTTAGAGTTGGAAGGGAAAGAACGAACCCTGCACAGATGACAGGGGGACCTGATGAGCCGATTGGCGCTTTTCGTCGTTTTGGGCGCGCTTGCCGCAGGCTGCGCCGCCCCGACCCTGCAACAGACCCAGCTGACGCAGTCCGCCTATGATGCCGAGGATTACAACTTCGGCCTAGCGCCGACCTCGGCGCTTCGCGGACAGCCCTATGAAGGGCCGACGCCGCTGGTAATTGATGACGCGAAGACCATCAAGACCCCTGAGTTGAGAGCGATGATAGTGTCGCCACGACCACCGATCTTGGTCGATGTGCTAGGCGGGAATCCGACCGAGAGCCTGCCGGGCGCAGTCTGGGCGCGCCGCGCTGGGTTTTCGGACGTCGGCGCTCAAGCCGCGCTGAGCGTCGATCTGGAGAAGCTGACTTCAGGAGACAAGGCAACGCCGATGGTTTTCTTCTGTTTGTCGAAAATCTGCTGGCTGTCTCACAACGCCGCCGTTCGCGCCGTCGCACTGGGCTACACAAATGTGTATTGGTACCGCGGTGGCCGAAATGCTTGGATCGCTGCCGGTCTGCCGATGGCGCCTTATACGGCCGTGCTGCAGTGATGGCGGCGCTCACCGAATCAGTTCTCGGATAACACCCCGAACAGCAACAGCTCGCCCGCGAGGGCGAGGCGCACCGGGGCGAAGGAGCGGCGATGATGCGGGGTGGGTCCGAGCTTGAGAATCGCGTCGCCGTGCTCTCGGGTCGCGTAGCCGACATTGGTCTCCCAGCCATACCCACGATAGCGTTGGGCGAGCGCGCGCATGATGCGGTCGCGCGTGACCTTGGCAACGACCGAGGCCGCCGCGATCGAAAAGCTGCGCGCGTCTCCCTTGACGATTGTCCGCACGGGGCATGCGAGGGGCGGCGCGATATTCCCGTCGACGAGGGCCACGTCCGGGCGAACCCCAAGGGCGGCGACGGCCCGGGCCATCGCCAACAGGGCGGCGCGCAAGATGTTGATGCTGTCGATTTCGCGCGCGCTCGCCGCGCCGACCCCGATCTGTGCGACGCCGCGCTCGACGCAGCGCCCGAGCGCCCGCGAGCAGGCGTCACGCTCCAGGGCGGTCAGCACCTTCGAATCGTCGAGCCGCATGTGCAAGGATCGGGGGAAGCGGCGCGGGTCGAGGATCACCGCAGCGGCGACGACCGGCCCGGCGAGCGGCCCGCGCCCCGCCTCGTCAATGCCGCAGACGATCCCTTCGCAGCGCCGCTCAATCGCGAAATTCGGCATCGCCCCTCCGACGAGCGGCTTTTGCCATGGGCGTGCGGAGCCAAGCAAGGAAAGTGTCGGTCGCACCGTGGCGTGGGCGCGATACATCGCTATGTTGATCGCATGTTCCAGCTTGGCCGCCGATTTCTCGGACATGCCACGCTCGCGGGCCGAGCGACGATATTGTTGCTGGCGGCCTCGGCGGCGTGCCTGTTCGCCGAATCGCCGGCTTGCGCTTTCGACCTCTTTACCACGCACGAGGTCACGGCCCAGTTCGCGACCGCGGACGGCAAGCCGATGTCCGGTGCCGCGGTACGAGTTTTCGCGCCGGGTGATCTGAAGACTCCGGTGGAGACCGGCCACACCGACTCCCAAGGCAAATTCGCCTTTGATGCCGATAGCGACGGGATGTGGACCGCCGAAGCACACACGAGCGCCGAGGTCGCCCGAGTGATGATACGCGTCGGCGCCGGCGCGCCGCAGCAGCAACAGTCCCGATTGCGGCCCGCTGTCGTGATCGGGGGACTCATTTTGCTCGTGCCGATGGGGTGGTGGTACCTGCTTTTGCGACGGCGGGGCCGCTGGCGGCAGCCCTGAGCGGCGCGCCGGGTGGCAAGCCCGAGAGCCGTTAGGCATGGCGCCTCCCCGGCGGCGCGATTATCGTGATCAGAGCGAAGCGCTATAAAAGGTTGGGGAGATGACGACAAAGATGATCCTGACCGGTGACGTAAACCTGATCAACGTCACCGACCCGACGGTTCCATTCGCCCTGGTGCGGGACGAATTTCGCGTGACCCCCATCGTCTTCAGCAACCTCGAATGTTGTCTCTATACGCCGCCCGGTCGGCATTCCCTCGAACGGGAGGGGTTCTTCGCCGACCCGTCCGTAGCGGGCGAGGCACTGACTGCGGCCGGCATCGCCGCGGTCGGGATCGCCAACAACGTCAATTACGGCGAGGCCGCGATCCTGGGGTCGATTGCCCGGCTCGACCAACTCGGCATCGCCCACACCGGCGCCGGAGCGGACCGAGAAGCGGCGCGCGCGCCAGCCATCGTCGAGAGCGGCGGCGTGCGGTTTGGTTTTTTGCAGCGCAGCTCGGTCTATTGGCCGACCAACCACGAAGCCGGTGAGAATGCCGCCGGCATCGCGGTGATCCGCGGACATACCGCTTATCAGGTTCCAACCCACGGTTCGCGCCCGCCGGCCAATCGGCCGGGGGTTCCGCCCCAGATCATCACTTGGGCAGACAAGCACTATCTGCAATGGCTCGCCGACGACCTCGTTGCGCTGCGCAAGCGGGCGGATGTCGTCATCGCCTCATTTCATTGGGGGCTGCACCGCGAAGTGCTGCAGTACATGACCGAGATCGGCCATGCGGCGATCGATGCCGGCGCCGACCTGGTCGTCGGCCACGGGCCGCATTATTCGCTGCCGGTCGAAGTCCACTGCGGCAAACCGATCTTTTACGGGCTGGGCAGCTTTTCGTTTCATACCGGTCATGGCGGGGTCGAGCACGGCGACTGGCTCGGCATGATGGCGCGGATATCTTGGGGCGACCGAGGGATCGAGAGCGCTGCCTTCCAATTCGTCCGCCATGACGCGCGCAACCGGACGGTGCCGCGTGCGCTCGGGGATGAAGGTGCTGCGTTCGACGAGATCGCCCGGGAGAGCGCCGGTTTTGGGGCCACGCTCGTTGCGCAGGGCGATCAGGTCTCGATCAAGCTGCAGGCTTGACGCCAGGGAGCCGCTGTCGGATTTAGATCCGTTCGCCGCGGGTCGCGTCTCCAACCGATAGGAAGTAAATGCCCAGGATTACCTATGTCCATCCCGACGGGGCGCGCGAGGTGCTCGATGTCCCGGTCGGCACCAGCGTCATGCGGGCGGCGATCCTCAACGGCATTGACGGCATTGTCGCCGAATGCGGCGGCGAGATGATGTGCGCCACCTGCCATGTTTATATCGAGGAGCCGTATCTCGATCGCACGGCGTCGCAGTCGGACGATGAGAGGGCGATGCTCGAATTCACCGCCAGCGAGCGCCGGCCGAACAGCCGCTTGAGCTGCCAGCTGGTGGTCACCCCCGAGATGGACGGCCTGGTTGTCCATCTGCCCGAGACGCAGGTCTGATGGCCGCTGACGTCGTCGCTGTCGTCGGCGCGGGCCAGGCCGGCTTCCAGACGGCGTCGTCACTGCGTCAGGAGGGTTTCGGCGGCCGCATCGTGCTGATCGGCGACGAGCCGGTGCTGCCCTACCAGCGCCCGCCCTTGTCGAAATCCTATCTCGCCGGCGAAAGTGGGTTTGACGAGCTGTTGCTGCGGCCCGAGGCGTTCTACGAGAAGCAGGAGATCGACCTCGTGACCGGCGACACCGTGACGGTGATCGACCGGCCCGGGCGTCGCCTGCGACTGGCTTCCGGTGGCGAGATCGCCTGCGACCATCTCGTCCTCGCCACCGGATCGCGATTTCGGCCGCTCACCGTGCCGGGCGCCGAGCTCGACGGCGTGCTGCCGCTGCGCACTTTGGCCGACGCCGACATATTGCGCGAACGGCTGGCCGAGGCGCGCGAAGTTGTCGTGATCGGGGCGGGCTTTATTGGTCTCGAGTTCGCCGCGGTGGCGCGGGCCGCCGGTGTCGCCGTGCATATTGTCGAGGTGACGCAACACCCGATGGGCCGGGTGGTTTCGGCGCAGACCTCGCGCTTTTTCACTGCGGCGCATATCGGCTGGGGGGCAAGAATCTCGCTCGGGACCGGGGTTGCCCGCATCCTTGGCGCCGATGGCCGGGTCGCCGCGGTCGAGACCAGCGACGGCCGGGTGCTGCCCGCCGACCTCGTCCTTGTCTGCATTGGGGTCCTGCCCAATGCCGAACTCGCCGGCGCCGCCGGGCTCGCGGTCGACAACGGCATCGTCGTCGATGAGTGTCTGGCGACCGTAGCCGCGGAGATTGCCGCAATCGGCGATTGCGCCAATTTCCCGACCCGCTTTGCTCTCGGTCGGGTGCGCCTCGAGTCCGTGCAGAACGGCGTCGACCAGGCGCGGCTGGTTGCGGCCCGGCTCGCGGGAAAGCCCGCGCCGTACGACAAGGTGCCGTGGTTCTGGAGCGATCAGGCCGATCTCAAATTGCAGATCGCTGGTATCACGGTGGGTCACGACGCGTCGGTTGTCCGCGGCGAACCCGACAGCGGCAGCTTCTCGGTCTTCTGCTTTCGCGATAGCCGGCTGATCGGTGTCGAGTTGGTCAATCGGGCGGCGGACCATATCGTTGCGCGCCGGCTTTTGGCAGGCGACCCGCGCCTCCTGCCCGAGCAAGCCGCCGACGAGAGTTTCGATCTGAGGGCGCACGCCGCGCGCAAATCATGAGCGGCGACATCCTGATCCGCGGCGGGCTCGTTATCGACGGCAGCGGGCGGCGCGGCGAGGTCGGCGATATTGCCGTTCGCGGAGGACAGATCACGGCGGTCGGGCGATCGTTGCCGAATGGCTGGGCCAAAGTGATCGACGCCGAGGGGCTCGCGGTCACGCCCGGCTTTATCGACATCAAGACCCATTCTGACTTCACCTTGCCGATCAACCCCAAGGCCGAAAGCAAGGTGCGGCAGGGCGTCACGACCGAGATCATCGGCCATTGCGGGTTTTCGGTGGCGCCGGTGCTCCCCGGAAAGCTGGAGCTGATCAGGGATTATCTCAGCGCCAGCGCACCCTGGCTGCCGTTCCGCGAGATGGGCTTTCCCGAATATCTCGATACCTTTCCGGCGACCGCGGTCAATGCCGGCATGCTGGTCGGCCATCACACCTTGCGGCTGAATGTGATGGGCATGGCGGCTCGGGCGCCGACCGCGTCCGAGCTGGCGCAAATGACCGCGTTGCTCGAGGAAGCGCTAGACGCCGGGGCACTCGGGCTTTCCACCGGACTGTTCACCCCGCCGAGCAGCTACGCCGACCGCGACGAGATCGTGGCGCTGTGCGCTGTGCTCAAGCGCCACAATGCCGCCTATTTCACCCATATCCGCGACGAATTGAACAGGGTTATCGAGTCGGTCGAGGAGGCGATCGACATCGCCAGGACTTGCGGGGTGCATGTCGAGATCGTGCATCTGAAATGCTCGGGGCTCGACAATTGGGGCAAGGCCGCCCGCATTTTGGCAATGATCGAGGCGGCGCGGGCCGAGGGCTTGACGATTGATTGCGACTCCTACCCCTATGCCGCAGGGAGCAACCCGCTGAAGAATTTGCTGCCGCAATGGGTCCAATCCAGCGGCTTGGAGCCGATGCTGGCGCGCCTCGCGCTGTCTGAAACACGCGCGCGCATCCGCGCCGAGGTCGAGCGCGACGGGCTCAATAATTGGGGCCGCATCCCGTCCTGGGATTGCGTTCAGATCTCGATTTCTCCGCATCTGCCGCAGCACGCCGGCGAGACGATCGCCGCGATCGCGACAGCGCGCGGCTCTGACCCGATCGACTGCCTGTGCGACTATCTGATCGAAGACAAGGGTGCGACACGCGTGCTGATCACCTCGATCGCCGAGGAGGACATTCGCGAGATCCTGCGCTCGCCGTCGGCCTTGGTCGGCTCGGACGGCAATTGCGTCGCCGATTACGGGATTGTCGCCCAAGGAATGCCGCATCCCCGCTTTTACGGGACCTTTCCGCGGATCATCGGCCATTACGTGCACGAACAGCGCCTGCTGCCCCTCGAACAAGCGGTGCACAAGATGACCGGAGCGACGGCGGCGGCTTTGCGGCTGCGTGATCGCGGGCTACTGAAGGAAGGATACCGAGCGGACATCGCGATCTTCGATTCGGCCGATTTCAAGGACCGCGCAACCTACGCCGAGCCCCACCAATACCCGACCGGCACGCGGACGACGGTTTTGGTCAACGGCGCCATCGTCGTCGAGAACACACAGCACACCGGCGCGCTGCCGGGAATGGTCCTGCGCCGCGCATCCGATGGCAAGGTGGGCTGAGCCTGACCCTCTCCTCGACGTCAAAATTGACGACTTGCCCCTATCCTTAAGGCGGTAGCACCACGTTGAAGTGGTGAAAATCCCATCTGGCATGCTGTATTGGCATGTTGGGTTTGTACAACTCAGCAGTGGTCATTGCTGTTATGTATTGTCCAAGGGTAATACCGGGGTGGCCAGCTCTGCCCTGGCTGCGCGGAGGCCGGCGTAAAGGTAAGCATATGCAGGATTAATACCCGTGATGTGGTAGTTTTGCCAATCTACAGGCAGCGACGGGTGTTCACGCCCGCAACCTCGTCTGCAAATGCCCACGTTAAAGTCTCCTCCCGTCTGCGCGCAAGTGCGGCTCCTACATTTTATCGTACGCGCGTCGGTTGCTACGAACCTATCAACCCCGAAGACTATTGCAAACTCGATGGTCGGTGCCCTGGCCTGCGGCGCGTCATCCAGCCGCCGTCGCCTTTAGCCGCGGGCCGCGCGGACCTAATTGGCGAAGGCGTCGATGCCGGTCTGCGAACGGCCGAGGATCAGGGCGTGCACGTCGTGCGTGCCCTCGTAAGTATTGACGGCTTCCAGGTTCATTACGTGCCGGATCACATGGTATTCGTCGGAGATGCCGTTGCCGCCATGCATGTCTCGGGCAACGCGGGCGATGTCGAGCGCCTTGCCCGCATTGTTGCGCTTTAAAAGCGAAACCATCTCGGGCGCGGCCCGGCCCTGATCTTTCAGCCGGCCCAGGCGCAGGCAGGCGGTGAGGCCGAGGGTGATCTCGGTCTGCATGTCGACCAGCTTTTTCTGGATCAGCTGGTTGGCAGCGAGCGGGCGGCCGAATTGCCGGCGCTCAAGGGTATAGGTGCGAGCCGCGTGCCAGCAGAACTCGGCGGCCCCCATGGCGCCCCAGGCGATGCCATAGCGAGCGTTGTTGAGGCAGGAGAACGGGCCCCGCAACCCCTTCACTCCCGGCAGCAAATTCTCCTCGGGGACGAACACCTCGTCCATCACGATCTCGCCGGTGGCCGAGGCGCGCAGGCTGAACTTGCCCTCGATCTTTGGCGTGCTCAGACCCTTCATGCCCTTTTCGAGGATAAAGCCGCGGATCGCACCGTTTTCGGTCTTGGCCCAGACGACAAACACATCGGCGATCGGCGCGTTGGTGATCCACATTTTGGCGCCGCTCAGTCGGTAACCGCCCGGCGCCGCGGCGGCCCGCGTCGTCATGCTGCCCGGATCGGAGCCGTGATCGGGCTCGGTCAGCCCGAAGCAGCCGACCCATTCGCCGGCAGCGAGCTTGGGCAGATATTTCCGGCGCTGCGCCTCGGTGCCGAAATCATAGATCGGATACATGACGAGACTCGACTGCACGCTCATCGCCGAGCGATAGCCGCTGTCGACGCGCTCGACCTCGCGAGCAATCAGCCCGTAGCACACATAATTGACGCCGGCGCAGCCGTACCCCTCGATGGTCGAGCCGAGAAAACCCAGCGCGCCCATCTCGTTCATAATTTCACGGTCGAATCGCTCGTGGCGGTTGGCTTCAAGCACCCGCGGAAATAGCTTTTTCTGGCAATAGGCGCGAGCGCTGTCGCGCACCATTCGCTCGTCCTCGCTCAGTTCGTCCTCGAGGAGGAGCGGATCGGCCCAGTCGAAGCGAGCCTCGGATTCAGAGTGGTGCGAGGGGGTAGGAGAAACGGAGTCGAGTACAGTGTCGGCGGGCATTGATGACCTCGGCGGCGGCGATAGCGGCCGCTTATACCGCGCTGGCTCGCCCCGGCGTCAGAAATCCGTCAATCTTGCCGTCGCGCTGCGTGCAGCCAGCTATTTTTTGGCCCCGGCGGTTGGCGACACCCGGGCGGCGCCACGACCCAGACCGATCTTCTTGGCGAAGGCGGAGCGTTGCTCGGCGTAGTTGGGAGCCACCATCGGATAATCCGGCGCCAATCCCCATCGTACGCGATATTCATCCGGGGTCATATTGTAAGTCGAACGCAGGTGCCGCTTCAGCATCTTCAGCTTTTTGCCGTCTTCGAGGCAAATCAAATAGTCCGCGGTGATCGACTTGCGGATCGGCACGGCCGGTTTCACCGGTTCCGGTGGTGGCTCCGCGATTTGGCTGTCCAGGCCCTTTAGCGAGCCGTAGACGGCATTGATTACCTCAGCCAGCTGAGCCGTCGGCAACGTATTGTTGCTGACATAGGCGGCGACCACATCCGCGGTCATCCGCAACAACTCTTCCTCCGCCATCTTCGGCACTGTGGTTTCTGCCATTTTCTCGCCCCGACAAAGCCTGGAATGTTCACGTCAATGCCATAATTGACGCACGAATTTCTTGTGTCAACGGAAACTTATGAGAGAGAAGAGTAATCGTCATTTGTACGCAGGCGCAACGACTTGCCGGCGCGCTTCGTGCTCCCGCTCGACTCTGCTCTCCGGCAGCACAGTCCGTGGCGGCGTCGCCCGGCCGAAATAAAGCGAATGAATTGATCGCCCGCTCGCAACGGTAGCGCGACGCAGTGCGGGCGCCGTACTGGCGCTGACCGCGATTTATGGTGGATGATTGGCATTCTCAAGCGAGATATGGTAGCTCATCAACCGGTGCCGAAGTTTGTTGCCGCATCCGGCGGTAACGCCGCGCCGGTTTGCGTGGCAGCCTTGGCAACGCCTCTTGGTCGCGGCGCGCTCAACCGCCGCTCAGCGAGCGATTTGTTGATGGTTTCAGGTTCGGTTCCGCTTCGCATCACTACCACCGACGATTTCTTTTCCGATCCGCTGGCCGCGGCCGACCCGGAGGTGGCGGCGGCTATCGGGCGTGAGCTCGTGCGCCAGCAGTCGCAGATCGAGCTGATCGCCAGCGAGAACATCGTCTCTCGCGCGGTCCTGGAGGCGCAAGGCTCGGTCTTGACCAACAAGTATGCCGAGGGCTATCCGGGGCGCCGCTACTACGGCGGCTGCGAGTTCGTCGATCTGGCCGAGAGCCTGGCGATCGAACGCGCCAAACAGCTCTTCGGCTGCGCCTTCGCCAATGTCCAGCCGCATTCCGGCGCTCAGGCAAACCAGGCCGTCTTTCTGGCATTGCTGACCCCCGGCGACACGATCCTTGGCATGTCGCTCGCCGCCGGCGGCCATCTGACCCACGGCGCGCGGCCGAACCTCTCCGGCAAATGGTTCAACGCGGTCTCCTATGGCGTCCGCCGCGAGGATGCGCGCATCGATCTCGATGAGGTCGAGCGGTTGGCGCGGACCCACCGGCCCAAGCTGATTATCGCGGGCGGCAGCGCCTATCCTCGGATCATCGATTTCGCTCGCTTTCGCGCGATCGCCGACGAAGTTGGCGCCTATCTGATGGTCGACATGGCGCATTTTGCCGGTCTGGTCGCCGGCGGCGTCCATCCGAGTCCATTGCTGCACGCCCATGTCGTCACCACGACGACGCACAAAACCCTGCGCGGGCCGCGCGGCGGACTGATCCTGGCCGTGGATGAAGAGATCGGCCGGCGGATCAACGCCGCCGTCTTTCCCGGGCTGCAGGGCGGTCCGTTGATGCACGTGATCGCGGCCAAGGCAGTGGCGCTCGGCGAGGCGTTGCGGCCGGCTTTTGCCGCTTATGCCGCTGCCGTCGTCGAAAACGCCCAGATCCTGGCTGGGACATTGGCGCAAGCGGGGCTGGCGATCGTCTCGGGCGGCACCGACACGCATCTGATGCTGGTCGATCTGCGTCCGCTGGGGTTGACCGGGCGCGATGCCGAACTATGGCTCGAACAAGCCGGCATCACCTGCAACAAGAATGGCATCCCATTCGACCCGGAGAAGCCGACGGTGACCTCGGGGATCCGTCTCGGTTCGCCGGCGGCAACGACCCGCGGCTTTGGCGCAGACGAATTCCGCGCAGTGGGCCAGCTTATCGTCGAGGTGTTGCGCGCACAGGTACGCGGTCGGGAAGACAACGGCGCGACCGAGGCGCGGGTGCGTGAGGAGGTCCGCGAACTCTGCCGCCGATTTCCAATCTACGGGCAAGCAGGGGCCTGACACGAGCAGGGGTGGGAGGAAACAATGCGCTGTCCGTTTTGCGGCACAGACGATACCCAGGTCAAAGATTCGCGACCGACCGACGATCGCGGCGCCATCCGGAGACGGCGGTTTTGCCCGAATTGCGCGGCCCGGTTTACGACCTTCGAGCGGGTGCAACTACGCGACCTGACCGTGGTCAAAAAAAACGGACAACGCGAGCCCTTTGACCGCGACAAGCTGGCGCGCTCGATCTACATCGCCCTGCGCAAGCGCCCGGTCGAGCCCGAGCGGGTCGAGCGCATCATCAACTCGTTGGTCCGCCAGCTCGAAAGCTCGGGCGAGACCGACATCCCGAGCGACATGATCGGCGGCCTTGTCATGGAGGTGCTGCCAAGCCTCGACCAGGTCGCCTACATCCGTTTCGCCTCGGTCTATCGCAATTTCCGCGAAGCTAAGGATTTCGGCGATTTTGTCGGGCGGATCGCGGCGGATGGCGAATGAAGATGGGGCATCGGGCCCGAGCCCAACGGGCGAGAGGTACGCCGATGTCCGCTGGATGCGGACGGCGTTGGCGCTGGCCCGCCGCGGGCTCGGCGCGGTATGGCCGAACCCTGCGGTCGGTTGCGTCATCGTCAATGGGGGCTGCGTCGTCGGCCGCGGCTGGACCCAGCCGGGCGGGCGTCCGCATGCCGAGACCGAGGCGCTGCGGCGGGCGGGACAAGCGGCGCACGGTGCCACCGCCTATGTCAGCCTCGAACCTTGCTGCCATTGGGGACGCACTCCGCCCTGCGCCGATGCGCTGATCGATGCCGGGGTGCATCGGGTCGTCGTCGCCGCCGAAGATCCCGACCCGCGCGTCGCCGGCAACGGGATCGCCCGGTTGCGTGCGGCCGGGCTCGTGGTCGACATTGGGCTTGGTGCCGAGGAGGCGACCGAGATCAACGCCGGCTTTCTCACTCGCCTCGCGCTCGGCCGGCCGCTGGTCACCTTAAAGCTCGCGACCTCGCTCGACGGCCGCATCGCCACCAGCGGCGGCGAAAGCCAGTGGATCACTGGGCCGCCGGCGCGCGAGCAGGGTCACGCGCTGCGTGCCGCACACGACGCGATTATGGTCGGCACTGCGACCGTCCTCGCCGATGATCCGCAATTGACCTGCCGCCTGCCCGGGCTCGGACACCGCTCTCCTCTGCGGGTCGTTCTCGACCGCCAACTGCGGATTCCGTGCTGGGTCGGGGTGATCGCCCATGCCCGCCAGACCCCCACCTGGGTTTTGACTCTGCGCTCAGCTGATGCGGCCCGGCGTGCGCCGCTGCTCGCCGCCGGCATTACCCTGATCGATGTCGATCCGGACTCCGAGAATCGGATCGATCTCGTCGCGGCGCTCGCTGCCCTTGGCGAACGTGGCGTCACCCGGCTTCTGATCGAGGGCGGCGCCCGGCTCGCCGCTGCGCTCTTGCGCGCCCGTCTCGTCGACCGCCTCGCCTGGTTTCACGCGCCGCTGCTGATCGGCGGCGACGGCATTCCCGCAGTCGCGGCCCTTGGCCTGGAAGGGCTCGCCGACGCCCCCGGTTTCGAGCGGCTGTCCGTTGCGCGGGTCGGGGACGATGTGCTGACGACGTTTCGGGCGCGTGCATAGCGGCATTCGCGGCGGCCATACCGCCCGAACTTCCGGCCCGCACGGCGAGCGAGGGTCCCGGAAGACAAGGTCGTAATCTACGTCGCCAATGCACCGCTGACCGAGCTGCAGAAGTTCTTCACCTTGGTGAATACGATCACCGGACCGGTGATCAGCGGTGTGGTCGTCAGTCGATCGGTCAATCCGTGAGCCGGTAAAATCGCCTCGCGGTGCCGGCGAAAAGGGCTTGCTTGTCAGCGGCGGAGCACCCGGCGGCGATCCGCTTGAACGCGTTCCACAGCACGGCGTAGCCGCAGCTGCCTTTGTCGACCGGAAAATTGCTCTCGAACATCGCGCGCTGCGGGCCGAAGGCGGCGATGCAGGTCTCTATGTAAGGCCGCCAGAGCGCCGCCAGCTCTTCCGAACTCGGCGGCAATTCCTGGGCGTGCACAGTGAACCCGAACATGCGCATGCCAAGACCGCCAAGCTTGACATGTACATTGGGACACTGCGCCAACTCGCGGATGCGGGCGCTCCATTCTGCAAAGACATCGTCGCGCTTGCCGGCGTAACGGCCGAGGCCAATCGGACCGCCGACATGGTCGAGCACGATCGGCGTCGCGGGGAAGGCGCGCGCCAGATCGGTGAGTTCGCCGAGCTGAGTGTGGTACATCCACGCGTCAAAGCTGAGGCCAAGCGGCGCGAGCCGGGCAAAGCCCTCGCGCACCTGCCGGTCCATCAGCAGGCTCGCGGGGCGCAGCACCGCAGAGCCCCACGCCGCCTGATCCGGATGCGTCGCCGCGATGAAGCGGATGCCGCGGAAGCGTCCGCCACCCGCGTCAATCTGCGCCTCCAGCACTCTTTCGACCGCCGCCCCGAGCGCCAAATCGGCATGACCGACGATCCCCGCGCACACACGCGTGTTACCGTAGCCACCGCTGGCGCTCATCGCCGCCACACCATTGGCGAACTCGACCTCGCCGACCGGCCGCATCTCGATCGGACCGGATCGCCGATACATCGACAGCCATTCGAGGTAGACGGTAGCAGCGATGTTGTGGCCGCTGCCGAGATCGGCCAGCAGATCCGGTAACAAATAGCGGCCGGTCTCGGGCCGCTCGACCAGGTGATGATGCGGATCGACGATCGGCAGCTCCGGCTCGATAATTTCCTCATGGCGGCGTTCGAGCCATTCTGGCCGGACCGCCAGATGCACGCTTGTTGCCGTGGTCGGTGTTGCGCCGAGCAATCGTGACTTTCCCCTCCTGGCGGCCATCGCGGGTGCCGATATCAGAAATCATCCATCGCGACGGCGGCCTGAGATCAGGTAGCGCTATTGCTGGCCGGTATTCTCGCCACGCAGTTTGAAGCGCTGGATCTTGCCGGTCGCGGTCTTCGGCAATTCGTCGATAAAGGCGATCCACCGCGGGCATTTGAACGGCGCGAGCAGGGTCTTGGTGTGGCTCTCGAGGGTGCGGGCGAGCGCGTCATCGGTTTTGATGCCGGGTTGGGCGACGACAAACGCCTTGGGCTTGATCAGCCCGTCCGAGTCGGGCATGCCGACGACCGCGGCTTCGAGCACATTGTCATGGGCGATGAGTGCGGCTTCGACCTCGGCCGGCGAGACGTACATGCCGTTGACCTTCATCATGTCGTCGCTGCGGCCGCAGTAGACGTAATAGCCGTCTTCGTCCTCATAATATTTGTCGCCGGTGCGGGTCCACCCGCCGAGAAACGCCGTGCGGCTGCGCTCGCGATTATTCCAATAGCCTGCCGCACTGGTCGGGCCACTGACTAGGAGATCGCCGATCTCGCCCGGGCTGACCGGGCGGCCGTCCTCGCCGACAATCCGCAGCGTGTAGCCGGAAACCGGCTTACCGGTAGTCCCATAGCGCAAATCGCCGGGCCGGTTGGTCAGAAAGATGTGCAGCATCTCGGTCGAACCGATGCCATCGAGGATGTCGACGCCAATCCGCGCCGACCAGCGCCGGCCGATCTCCTGCGGCAACGGCTCGCCGGCCGAAACGCAGCGCCGCAAGGCCAGCTCCCCCGGCCGCGGCAGATCGGGGTCGGCTAGCATCGCATTGTAGAGCGTCGGCACGCCGCAAAAGATCGTCGGCTGGTACCTGCGCAATACGCGCGCGACCGAGGCCGGCGACGGGCGCTCGGCGGTCAGCACGCTCGTCGCCCCGACCGCCAGCGGAAAGGTCAGCGCGTTGCCGAGCCCATAGGCGAAAAACAGCTTCGCTGCGGAGAACACGACGTCACTCTCCTCCATCCCGAGCACCGGGACCGCGTAACAGTCCGCAGTCCGAATCAGGCTCGCATGGACATGGACCGTTCCTTTCGGCCGGCCGGTCGAACCCGAGGAATAGAGCCAGAAGCAGGGCTCATCAGGATGCGTCGACGCGGTTTCGGCATCGCCCGACATATCGGCGAGCCGGGCGGCCAGCGAGCGCTCGTCGGTATCGGTTCCCGAGACGAGCAGTTCGGGCATCGGCCCCGCCGACATCGCTAGCGCCGCGGTGATGGCGGGTAGTATCGGTGCCGACACCACGACGACACGCGCCCGGCTATCGGCCAGCATGAACGCGAATTCGTTGGGGCTCAGTTGGGTATTGACCGCGACCGGCACGATCCCGGCCTCGATCGCGCCCAGAAAAGCCGTCGGAAAATCGATCCCGTCGTGAAGGCAGAGCAGAATGCGCTGTTCGCGGTGAATGCCGAGCCCGCGCATGGCATTGGCAAAGCGGCTGACCCTTTCGGCAAGCTCGGCATAGCTGTATTGGCCGCGATCGTCGATGATCGCGGTCTTCGCCCCCCGGCCGGCCGCCAGGTTGCGCTCGATCAGATCGGCTGCGGCGTTGTATATCGGCCCGCTCTCCATCGGCGATCCTCCCGATCTTTAATGGTGCGGAAGATGGCAACTGGTTACGTGAAAGGGAAGCATTTCCGGCCTATTCCGACTATGCTGGCGTCGAGAGGGCTGCGATGATCACCTTTGATACCGATCCCGGCCGTTACCGCCATTGGGGGCTCTCATACGAGGGGCCGGTCGCGACCCTAACCCTCGATGTCGCCGAAGAGGGCGGGCTTGATCCCGGCTACCGGCTCAAGCTCAACTCCTACGACCTCGGCGTTGATATCGAACTGCACGACGCGCTGAATCGGATCCGCTTCGAGCATCCCGCGGTGCGGGTCGTCGTGCTGACCAGCGGCAAGGAGCGAGTCTTCTGTTCGGGCGCCAACATCTACATGCTGGGCCAGGCGAGCCACGCGCAAAAGGTCAATTTCTGCAAATTCACCAACGAGACCCGCAACGGCATCGAGGATTCGAGCGCGCATTCGGGGCTCAAATTCATCGCTGCGGTCAACGGCGCCTGCGCCGGCGGCGGATATGAGCTGGCGCTCGCCTGCGACGAGATCGTCATGGTCGACGACCGGTCGAGCACGGTAAGCCTACCCGAGGTGGCATTGCTTGGTGTCTTGCCCGGCACCGGCGGGCTGACCCGTCTCGTCGACAAGCGCAAGGTGCGGCGCGACCTCGCCGATGTGTTCTGCACCACCGCCGAGGGGGTGCGCGCCGACCGGGCCAAGGCGTGGAAACTGGTCGATCGGATCACACCGCCGGCCGGGTTCCATCAGCTGGTCGCCGAGCGCGCCCAGGTGCTGGCCGCAACGAGCGACCGCCCGGCCGATGCCGAAGGTATATCGCTTACCCCGATCGAGCGCCGGATCGACCGGCGCGGCTATCACTATCGCTGGGTCGAGGTCGACTTCGCCCGTACCGACCGGATGGCGACCGTGACCGTCAGCGGGCCCCGTGCCGGAGACCTGCCCGGCGATCTGGCCGGCATCGTCGCCGCCGGTGCCGGCTGGTGGCCACTGGCGATGGCGCGCGAGTTGGACGACGCGCTACTGATGCTGCGCGCCAATGAGCCCGAAATCGGGACACTGGTGCTGAAGACCCGCGGCGAAGTGGGGCCGGTATCGGCCTCTGACGCGATCATCGACGGACATCGGAACCATTGGTTCGTGCGCGAGACGATCGGCGTGATGCGTCGGACCTTACAGCGCTTCGATACCTCGTCGCGCAGCCTCTTCGCGGTGATCGATGAGGGTTCGTGCTTTGCCGGCAACCTGTTCGAATTGGCGCTCGCCGCGGATCGCAGCTACATGCTGGCGGACGGCCCGCAGGTCGGACTAAGCGCCTACAATTTCGGCGATCTCGAAATGGTCAACGGCCGTACCCGACTAGCGACGCGTTTCAACGACGAAGAAACGGCCGAGGCACTACGGCGGCTGTCCGGCACCCCACTCGACGCGGAGACGGCGCTCGACCGGGGTCTGGTGACCTTCGCCCCAGACGAACTCGACTGGGAGGATGAGATCCGTCTCGCCCTCGAAGAGCGCGCGAGCCTGTCGCCCGATGCGCTGACCGGGATGGAGGCGAGCCTGCGCTTTGCCGGGGCCGAGACCGTCGCGACCAAGATCTTCGCCCGGCTGTCGGCGTGGCAGAACTGGATTTTTTCGCGCCCGAACGTCGTGGGCGAGCATAGTGCTCTGAAAAGCTACGGCAGCGGCGCCAAGCCGCGCTTCGACTGGGAGCGGGTGTAGCGCGAGGACGGCAGATGGCGATCGATTACCAGCAGCGGATCCCGAACAATGTCGGGCTCGGCGACAACCGCGCCCTGCAGCGCGCGCTAGAACATTGGCAGCCGCACTTTCTCGACTGGTGGCGCGAGATGGGGCCGAGTGCCTCGCAAAGCCTCGATGTCTATCTGCGCACCGCCACGACGGTCGATGCCGAAGGCTGGGCCGAATACGGCATGGTCAAGATGCCCGAATACCGCTGGGGCATTTTTCTCGCCGACGCGGTGCCCGATCGGCGGATCGGCTTCGGCGACGCCCTTGGTGACAAGGTATGGCAGCAAGTGCCGGGCGAGCATCGCTCGACCTTGCGCCGGCTGATCGTGACCCAGGGCGACACCGAACCGGCCTCGGTCGAGCAGCAGCGCCTGCTCGGCCTGAGCTGCCCGTCCCTCTACGATCTGCGCAACCTGTTCCAGATCAATGTCGAGGAAGGCCGCCATCTGTGGGCGATGGTCTACCTGCTGCACGCCTTTTTCGGCCGCGATGGCCGCGAGGAAGCCGAGGAATTGCTGACCCGCCACTCCGGCGATCCAGACCGGCCGCGCATTCTTGGCACCTTCAACGAGCCGATCGAGGACTGGCTGAGCTTCTTCATGTTCACCTATTTCACCGACCGCGACGGCCGCTATCAGCTCAAAAGCCTGGCCGAAAGCGGGTTCGATCCGTTGTCGCGGACCTGCCGGTTCATGCTGACCGAAGAGGCCTACCACATGTTCGTCGGCCGTACCGGGATCACCCGTGTGGTCAAGCGCACGCTCGAAGTCATGAAGGCGCTCGGCACTGAAGAACCGGCCGATCTGCGCCGGGCCGGTGCGATCGATCTATCCACTCTGCAGCGCTATATCAACTTCTGGTTCAGCTCTTCATTGGATCTGTTTGGGGCAGAGAACTCGTCGAATGCGGCCACCTATTTCGCAACCGGCATCAAAGGCCGTCCGGACGAGGCGCGGTTCGAGGATCACATAGCGCTCGGCCAGCATTTGCGGCTCGACATGCCCGACCGGAAAGGCGGGGTTGTTTCGGAAGAAGTGCCGATGCGCAACGCGATGAACGAGGTGACGCGCGGGGCATATATCAAGGATTGCGACATCGGGGTGCAGCGCTGGAACCGGCTGATCGCCGAGGCCGGTTACAAACTTCGCTTTGCGCTGCCGAGCCCGCGCTTCCGCCGCGCCGTCGGCGTTTGGGCCGGCGTCCACACCGATCCGCAGGGCAACCCGATCAGCGAGGAGGCGTCCAATGCTCGGCGCAGCGACTGGCTGCCGAGCGAAGCGGACCGCGCCTTTGTCAAATCGCTGATGCAGCGGGTCATCGAGCCCGGCAAGATGGCGGCTTGGCTGGCCCCGCCCGAAGGCGGCATCAACAATTTGGCCGCCGCCTACGAATATGTCCGATTGAACTGATTCAAATTCCCGCCGCGTCGAAATCCTGTAGCTGGACTGTCACAAAACTCAATTAGTGGTAGTCTGCAATCGAAAGGCTATGGCGATGGAGGACGCGGATGGGAAAACGCTCGTCGCAGGTCACTTCGGTCATCCGCTTTGCTGCGCCGGGCCGTCTCGCCTGCAATGCCATCGACCAGCCCGAAATCGCGCGCCCCGGCGGCGAGCGCGAACAAAGCTATCGCCGCAAGATCCGCCCGCAAGGCGAGGGCCAACGCCGACTCCTAGCGGCGATCGAGCATCATAATCTGACGATCGCGCTGGGTCCGGCCGGGACCGGCAAGACCTATCTAGCGGTCAGTGCCGCGGTGGCGGCGTTGGACGCCGGAGAGGTCGGGCGCATCGTGCTGACCCGGCCCGCGGTCGAGGCCGGCGAGCGCCTGGGCTATCTCCCCGGCGATATCGGCGACAAGCTTGCGCCCTATCTGCGCCCGCTCAACGACGCCTTGAACGAACGGCTCGGAGGCAGACGGGTCAAGCAGCTTGTGACCGAAGGAGCGATCGAGATCGCGCCAATCGGCTTTATGCGCGGGCGCACCTTGAACAATGCTTTCATCGTTATCGACGAGGCGCAAAACTGCACTTATGGCCAGATCAAGATGCTGCTGACCAGGTTGGGCTGGCACGCGACGATGGTGGTGACCGGCGATCCCGACCAGAGTGACCTGCTCGATGGGCTGTCCGGTCTGGCCGAGATCGCGCGCCGCCTTGAGGCGATCGCCGATGTCGCGGTGGTACGGCTCGGCGATGCCGACATCGTCCGCCACTCGCTCGTCGCTGACATGCTGACCGTGCTGTAACGTCATCATTCCTGGGCCCCGGCTTCTCCCGCGGCTCCGGAACCCGGGAACATCGTCCCTGCAACCGAACGCAAACGGCAGTTGACGCCGGCCGCGGGGCCGTCGCTTATTGCCGCGATGGGCGAAGTCTGTTGAGAGGAGCCGTAAGGATGACCGCGCAGCCATTTAGCGGAGTGCTGGTCCCGGTACTGACCCCGTTCACGGCGAGCGGTGAGCCCGATGCGGGGCGGTTCGCCGCCTTCTGCCGCTGGCTGCTCGACCAAGGCGCCGGCGGGCTGGCGATCTTCGGTACCACCAGCGAAGCGAATTCGATGTCTCCGGCCGAGCGGATGGCGTTGCTCGACCATCTGGTCGAGGCCGGCATTCCGGCCGAAAAGCTGATGCCCGGAACCGGTGCCTGCGCGATGACCGATGCGGCTGCGCTGGTGCGGCACGCTGTCGGCCACGGCTGCGGCGGCGTCTTGATGTTGCCGCCCTTCTATTACAAGCCGGTCAGCGACGACGGCATCTTCGCCTTTATTTCGGGCGTCATCGACAGGGTCGGCTCGCCGGCGCTGAAGGTCTATCTCTATCATATTCCACCGGTCGCGGTGGTCGGTTACTCGCTCGATCTGGTCGGTCGTTTCATCAAGGCTTATCCGCAGACCGTGGTCGGGTTGAAGGACAGTTCCGGCGACTGGAACAACACCGCGGCGCTGCTCGACCGCTATCCGGGCTTTGCCATATTCCCGGGCTCCGAGGTGTTTCTGCTCGACGCGCTGCGCAAGGGCGGGGCCGGGTGCATCACCGCCTCGGGCAATGTCAATGTGCGGGGATCGCCAAGCTCTACGCCAACTGGCAGGGGCCGCAGGCCGACGCCTTGCAGGCCGAAGTCACGACCGTGCGCAATACCTTGCAGCGCTATCCGATGGTCCCGGCTCTGAAGCGCGTCGTCGCGCATTTCCACGACGACCCGGCTTGGGCCGCGGTGCGCCCGCCGATGCTGCCGCTCGACTTGACGCAATCGGCGGCATTGATCGCCGACCTCGCCAAGATCGGCTTTAGCCTAGGGGAACGCCGGCAGAAAGCGGCTTGACGCAAATCTCGGAGAAACGGCCATGGCGACGGAGCACGCGGCCGCCCGGACACCGGAGCGCGAGGCGTTTTACGAGCGTATCGCCGTCTCCAATCTGGCGCCGCTATGGGAGCGGCTGCACGGGCTCGTCACCGCCCAGCCGGTGACGCCGTGCCTGCCGGCGATCTGGCATTACCGCGACGTCCGGCCGCACTTGATGGAGTCAGGCGGGCTGATCAGCGCCGAGGAGGCGACGCGCCGGGTGCTGATCCTCGAAAACCCCGGGCTCAAGGGCCAGACCTCGATCACCCATTCGTTGTTCGCCGGGTTGCAATTGATCATGCCGGGCGAAGTGGCGCCGGCGCACCGCCACACCCAATCGGCATTGCGCTTCATCATCGAGGGAAAGGGCGCCTATACTGCGGTCGATGGCGAGCGCACGACGATGCTGCCCGGCGATTTCGTGATCACACCGTCCTGGACCTGGCACGACCATGGCAACGAGACTGACGAGCCCATGGTCTGGCTCGACGGGCTCGACATCCCGATCGTCCGCCTGCTCGATGCGAGCTTCGCCGAGCCGGGCGCCACCGATGTGCAGACCGTCACCCGTCCCGAGGGCGACAACGCCGCGCGGTTCGCCAACAATCTGCTGCCGGTCGACTGGAAGCCCGCGGTCAAGACCTCGCCAGTGTTCAACTATCCCTATGCCCGCTCGCGCGAATCGCTCGAGGTTTTGAGCCGCAACGAGGACCCCGATCCCTGCCACGGCCATAAGCTGCGGTATGTCAACCCGGCGAGCGGCGATTTCGCGATGCCGACGATCGGCGCCTTTATCCAGCTGCTGCAGAAAGGTTTTGCCACCCGCCCTTACCGCTCGACCGACGGCACGGTCTTTGTCGCGGTCGAGGGCGCTGGCGAAACCCGGATCGGCGATCAGGTGCTGTATTGGCAGCCGCACGACATCTTTGTCGCACCGAGCTGGACAACGGTCAGCCATCATGTCGCGGAAGAAGCCGTGCTGTTCAGTTATTCCGACCGGCCGGTTCAGGAAAAGCTCGGCCTCTTCCGCGAGCAGCGCGGCAACGCCTGACGGCCGCCGCCGCGCTGCCGGGAGCGCGTGATGGATGTGATCATCGTCGGCGCGGGAATCGGCGGGCTGACCCTCGGCCTGGCCTTGGACCGCGCCGGCATTCCCTGCCGCATCTATGAGGCGGCGTCGGCGATCGAGCCGATCGGGGTCGGCATCAACGTGCTGCCGCATGCGACCCGCGAACTGGCCGAGCTCGGACTGGAGCCGGCCCTAACCCGAGTCGGGGTCACCACTGCCGAAGCCTGCTTTTTTAATCGCTTTGGTCAGCTGATCTATCGCGAGCCATTGGGTCGCGAGGCGGGATATGCCTGGCCGCAGTTCTCGCTGCACCGCGGCGATCTACAGCAGGTGCTGGCCGACGCCTTTGTCCGCCGCGCCGGCGCCGATCATCTGATCACCGGCCGGCGCTGCGTTGCCTTCGAACAGGAGACGGACCGGGTTACCGTCCATTTTGAGAGCGTCGCGACCGGCGCCAGGTTGCCGCCGCAGCATGGCGCGATCGCGATCGCCGGCGACGGCATCCGTTCGACGATCCGCAAGCAGCTTTACCCCGACGAGGGCGAGCCGATCTATTCGGGCTACAATATGTGGCGCGGGGTAACGCGCTGGCCGCGGTTTCTGTCCGGCGCGAGCATGGTGCGCGCCGGCTGGCTCGCCACCGGCAAGATGGTGATCTATCCGATCCGCAATGATATCGACGGCGCGGGCAGCCAGCTGGTCAATTGGGTCGCCGAGATCGAGACCCCCCAGCACGAGGCGCGCGATTGGAACCGTCCGGGCGCGCTGGCCGATTTCGTTGGCGCGTTCAAGGACTGGCGCTTCGACTGGCTCGACGTGCCGGCGATGATCGGCGCGGCTGAGGTCATTCTCGAATTCCCGATGGTCGATCAAGATCCGCTGCCGCGCTGGAGCTTTGGCCGGGTCAGTCTGCTGGGCGACGCGGCGCACCCGATGGTGCCGCGCGGCTCGAACGGCGCCGGCCAGGCAATCGTCGACGCGCGGGCGCTCGCCGACTGCCTCTGCGCGACCGAGGACCCGGTCGCGGCGTTGCGCGCTTATGAAGAAATACGGCGCGAAGCCACCGCCAATGTCGTGCGCACCAACCGCACCAACCCGCCCGACGCGATCCTGCGCGAGGTGTACCTGCGCACCGGCGACCGGCCGTTCGACGATATCGACGCGGTGATCAGCCGCGACGAGCTGGCGGCAATATCGGACAGCTACAAGCGGGTCGCCGGCTACGACCACGACACGCTCGCCGCTCGCAAGTGAAGCCGCGGCAACTGATGAGCGACGGCACGAGACGACGGGTGAAGAAGGCGCTGACAGAAATAGTTCGCCGTTCCGGGATAGCACGAAGGGCTCGGCCCGGGATCCATGAACACGGGCAGTTCTTGTGCTTTGCAGGACTGAGTTCCTGGGTTCCAAGCTCGCGTGCCGCACCCCGGAATGACAGCTTTCAGGCGGTGTTTGTCTTAGCTCTATCGGCAGCATTGGTGCTGGCGCTCGCCTTTGCCGGATCAGCCGCGGCGGCCGCCTCGCCGCAAGCAGTCGAGGCTCGGCATGGCATGGTCGTGACCTCGCAGCACATTGCCTCCGAAGTCGGAGCCGGCATCCTCGCGGCCGGCGGCAACGCGATCGATGCGGCGGTCGCGGTCGGCTACGCACTCGCGGTCGTCGAGCCGTGCTGTGGCAATATCGGCGGCGGCGGGTTCATGATCGTGCACCTCGCCGGCAGGCGCGACACCTTTATCAATTTCCGCGAGACCGCGCCGGCGGCAGCGACCGCCGGGATGTATCTCGACCCCACCGGCAATCCCATACCCGACCTCAGCCGCCATGGCTGGCGCGCGGCCGGCGTGCCGGGGACGGTGATGGGGCTCGACCGCGCGCTCAACGAGTACGGCAGTCTGCCGCGCGCGGCGGTAATGGCGCCGGCTATTGCGCTCGCGCGCGAAGGCTTTGTGTTGAGCCGCGACGACACCGAATTACTCGACGCCAAGGCCGACCGTTTTGCCCGGGACCCCGCGGCGGCCAAGATTTTTCTGCGCCCTGACGGCAGCCGGTTCATCCCCGGCGACCGGCTGGTGCAAACGGATCTCGCAGAAACGCTGGCGGCGATCGCAAAAGAGGGGCCGGTCGCATTTTACAAGGGCCCCGCCGCAGCTGCCGTCGACAAGGCGAGCCGGGCCAATGGCGGAACCCTAACCGCCCGCGACTTAGCCGATTACACGACGAGCGAGGGGCCGCCGCTCTCTTGCTCCTACCGCGCCTATGTGGTCGTCTCGGCGGCGCCGCCCAGTTCTGGCGGTGCCACGATCTGCCAAATCCTACAGATCCTCGAAGGCTACGACATGAAGGCGCTGGGTCTACGCTCGGCGCGTTCAGTAGAACTGATGGTCGAGGCGATGCGCCGCGCCTACACCGACCGCAACACCTTTCTCGGCGACCCGGCCTTTGTAACAAACCCGCTCGACCGGTTGCTGTCAAAGGGCTATGCGGCTGGGATCCGTGCCGCAATGGGGGCGGGCGAGGTGCTACCCTCCGCGCCGCTCGCTGCCCCGCACGAGAAGGCGGAGACGACCCATTATTCGGTCGTCGACGGCGCCGGCAACGCAGTCGCCGTGACCTATACGATCAACGGCTATTTCGGCGCCGAGGTGATCGCCCCCGGCACCGGCTTTTTCCTGAACAACGAGATGGACGATTTTGCCGCGAAGCCCGGCACCCCGAACCTGTACGGTCTGGTTCAGGGCGAAGCCAACGCGATCGCGCCCGGCAAACGGCCGCTCTCTTCGATGGCCCCGACCCTGGTCAAGAAAGACGGCCGCGTTTTTCTCGTCCTCGGCAGCCCTGGTGGTTCGCGCATCATCACGACGGTGCTCGAAACCATCATGAACATTGTCGATTACGGCTTGGCCCCACAAGCAGCGGTCGACGCGCCGCGGTTTCATTATCAAGGGTTGCCGGACAAAGTGTTCTACGAGCCCGCCGGTCTCTCGCCCGACACGATCGCGACGCTCCGCGGCAAAGGCTATATCCTCGTCGAGCAGAAGCCGTGGGGTGTAGTGGGGCTGATCGAAATCACTGATGGCCGGCTGTGGGGCGCCAACGACCCCCGCCGTCCCAACGGCGCCGCGATCGGCTATTGATATCCGATGGCGCTGAGGGTGTGACTGAAATGATTTCGGGTACATATTGCGGTATTTCCGATACCCTGAGCAGCCGTCAACACGAGGAGGAAATCGTCATGAAGGTCGTCACGCTTAAAAGCATACCGAACGTCCCGGTGGAAGGCGCCGAGCGGATCGAAGGGTGGACGGGGCCGGTTTCCCGGTCGCGGCAGACCATCATCGAGCCCGGGGACTCCGCGAACTACAACTGTAGCGTGGTGAACTTCAGCCAAGGTTGCACTACGGGATGGCATACCCACAACTGCGACCAGATCCTGGTCGTGACCTCCGGCTCCGGCATGGTCGCGACGGAGCATGACCAGCGCGAAATCAATGTCGGTGATGTCGTGCACATAAAGGCCGGCGAACGACATTGGCATGGCGCCAAGGCCGATACGACGATGGGGCATATCACGATCACGGCCGTCGGCGGCCAAGCCACCTGGGGATAGTCCTACGCTGCCGAGATTGTGCCTGCATGCTCCGGGAGCGCATCCTCTGACTTGCGCTCGCCGTTGTTGCCTCTAACGAATATTGGAGAGCTGGGGAGCCACGTCTGGCTTTAATGCCGTGGTGGCCCCCCCCCCGGCGCCGGACGGCCAGCAACAGGCGGCCGTGGTAATTTGGGAAAGTCCCGGCGCCGACATCAAAATGCGCTTCACGGCCCCATTCTCAGTTGGCTTGCTGGACAGCCGTCAGGACTCAGAGGAGCGAATGCGCGCTGACCATCGGCTACGGGCGGTTCGGATTTAAGCCCCGGTTCAGCGCATGCGCAGATGGCGGCCGCTTGGGTTCCTCGCGACATTGCTGCTTGGCGGCTGCGGCTCGCTTGACGTGCCAATGAATGAGCCGCTGCACTCGGCCGCCGGCAATAACGAATATCGTCTGGTCGACGTGAACCGCAGCGGCGGCGCCGAAAGCACGCTGGTACTGGTCGCCCTCTCCGGCGGCGGCAAGCGCTCTGCCGCTTTCGGTTTCGGCGTGTTGCGCGGGATGCGGGATATCCACGTGCAACCTGAAGGCAAGGATAGCACCTTGCTCGACGAGGTAGACCTGCTGGCTGGCGTCTCCGGCGGATCCTTCCCGGCGGCTCACTTCGGACTCTATGGCGTGAAGTCGTTCGAAACCTTCCCCGACGAGTTCCTTTATCCTGACATTGAAGCCTATATTTGGGGCACGTTCCTGCTGCCGTGGAACTGGGACTGGATATTCAACCCGCTGGTCGGCACCAACGACCGGATGACCCAAATCTACGACCGGTTGATGTTCCACGGCGCGACCTTTGCGGATTTCTTTCGACACGGCCGCCCCCAGGTCAGCATCAACGCCACCGATATCAGTTTTGGCAGCCCGTTCGGCTTTCTGCCACAGACCTTCGATGTGATCTGCTCCGATCTTGCGACTTTCCCGATCGCGCGCGCGGTCGCCGCTTCCAACGGATTTCCGGTGCTGTTCGGCCCGGTGACTCTGCGCAATTACCGCGGGCCCGATTGTCCGCTTCCCCCCGCGCCGCCGCCGCAAGCGGCGGAAGGCGGCCAACACGATTTGCGCACTATGGCCCTGCTCGAAAACCTCGACCGTTATTCCAACGGTCAACAGGTCAAGTGGATTCATTTGATGGACGGTGGAATCTCGGACAATCTCGCACTGCGCGTGCTGCTCAACAACATGTTGCTGCTGAACACCAGAATGGATCGGTTCGCGACCCAGCTACTGCCGGTTCGCCGCATTCTCGTGATCAGTGTCGACGGCCAGTCGGCGACAAACCCGAACTGGCCGCGCCAGCGGGTCGTCAGCGGGCTCGGGCAGATCATTTCGGCAGTAACGAGCACGCAAATCGGGGCTTACAACATCGAGACCCTGATCGCCGTCGAGAGCACGGTTGACGATCTCGCCGACAAGCTGCGTGCGCTGCGCTGCCGTCAAGGGCCTGTTGTCGACGGCTACGCCTGTGGCGATGTGGCCGCAAAGGTGCTGCGCGTCAGCCTGTCCGACTACCCCGATCCCGAGACACGGGCGCGGCTCGTGGCAATCCGCACCGGGCTTACCCTACCGCGCGAGCAGGTCGATGCGCTGGTGGCCGCCGGGCAAACAATGATCGGCCGTGACGCCGGGACGATTGCCGCGTTCCTGCGTCCCGGAACATCAACCCGAGCAGCTGGCGTGCCGGCCATAGCGAGCAGCACCGGGGCGCGACACTCATGACCTAGTGGGGCCGCCTGCAGGCTGGGCCATCGCAGGCGAACCCGGATGGGTTTTTTATGAGCTGATATGCGAGGAGCAACGATCCACCACTGCGCGGTATGAGCGCACATTCAATCGGCTGGTCGAACCGACCATCGGCAAGCTGGAGACCTCCAAAAACCTGGTGGTTTTATCCGGTTTGTGATTCGATGCGCGAGGTCTGCGCTGGGGGGCGGAGATGCGCGGTCAGGCGGGGTTTTTCGACGTTGAAAGCGTGACAGACCGCGATGCGCGCTGGACGGTCAAATACACCAAAGCTAAGCCGAGCGCCGATGGCGCACCGCGCATTGATCTCGCGATCCCGGCCTTCGGTTACAAAAATCACGTCGGCATCGACCGCCGGCATCGCCTGATCCGCCGCTGGACGGTCACCGATGCGGCCCGCCACGACGGGGCGTTGCTGCCCGAGCTGATCGACCCCAACAACACCGCCGGCGAGGTGTGGGCCGACACCGCCTACCGCTCCCAGGCCAACGAAAAATTCCTCGCCGGCCGTGTTCTGCGCTCGCAGATCCACCGCAAGAAGCCCAATAGCCTGCCCCGGCGCAGGTGTTTCGTCTCAGAAGATTGGCGCGACGGCGTACGATTGTGGCAAGCTATCGAGCGGCTGCGGCGGCAATTGCGGCCAGACCAGGCGCAGCTCGTCCCGATAGTCCATAGGAGGGACCCGCGCGCCGGCGCCGCGACCGCCGCGAGTCTGGCGGCGCGGCGCGTGGGAGGTGCCTGTGGACCCACCGGGGCGAGCGTCCCGACGATGCACCCCCGCCGCCGCCGACCGATCGGGGGGAGGACCCGGTGATGGATCTCAAACTCCACGCCAATGCCACCACCACGCCGCGCACCCGCGCCTATATCCAGAAAAGCCAGGCGCGCAACGCCGCACTGGCCCGCGAACTCGGCATCCACAGCCGCACCGTGGCGCGTTGGAAGGCGCGCCGGGAGACCGTCGATCGATCCACCCGCCCGCATCGGCTGGCCACGACGATGACCCAATGGGAAGAAGGCTTGATCGTCGAATTGCGCCGCAGCTTGGCGCTGCCGCTTGACGACATCGTCGAGGCGATGCGGCGCTGCATCAACCCCGCGCTGTCGCGAGCGCCATCCACCGTTGCCTGCAGCGCCACGGCATCTCCGCCCGCCGCCGCCAGCAACAAGCCCCGACCGCCGCGTTCCACACCGAGGCCCCGGCCGGCTTCATCCACATCGACGTCAAATATCTGCCGCCGCTCAACCGCCGCCGCAGTTACGCCGGAGCCTGCCCCGGCGGAAAGCCGGGGTCGCGATCGACCGCGCCACCCGCTTTGTCTACCTCGAGATCCTGCCCGATCGCCGGGCCCAAACCGCAGCGGGTTTCCTCAACCGCTTCCTCGGCCGCTTCCCGCTCTCCGTCCACACCGTGCTGACCGATAACGGCTCCGAATTCACCGACCGCTTCGCCGTCGACAAGAAAGACAAGCCTCACGACAAACCCTCGGGCCACCATCCCTTCGATCGGGTGTGCACCGAGCGCGTCATTATCCACCGCCTCGCCCGCCCGTTTCGGCCGCAGACCAACGGCATGGTCGAGCGGTTCAACCGCCGCCTCGGTGACCACCTCGACCGCATGCCGCAGAACCGCGCCGCCCACCACCGCCGTTTTCTCGACCATGCCGAACGCGATGCCTACCTCAACACCTTTGTCGCCGATTACAATCGCACCCGCCTGCGATGCCTCGGCTATCAAGCACCCGCCGAACTCCTCGCTAACCTCGCGGCACACAACACGAAGGCCGGGGGCAAACCAATGCCGCGCCGCACCGCCCGCGCCAATGCCCGCAAATCGGCAGTGCGTTCGGCGGTCGAACACGTCTTCGCCCGCCAGAAAGGGGCGATGGGCCTGTTCATCCGCACCATCGGCCTCGCCCGAGCGAGCACCAAGATCGGCCTTGCCAACCTCGTCTACAACATGCAGCGGATGGTCTGGCTGGCGGCCCAGACCGCACCAACCTGACCCGAAAACCCGCTAACACAGCCGGCCGCGCCCCGGCACACCGATCGCCCTAACCAAACCGGTCACGGCACAGCCAATGCCCGGCTCTTTCCGTAAAAACGCGCGGTTATTGGAGGTCTCTAGCTGGTAGCCGCGGTCGCGTGCAGAACAGCTTTGCTCGCTCGGCATAGCGTAATCCGCGTTTGCGGTCGCATGCTGCGGGGCGATAAGCGCGAAGACGGGAGGAGGGTTCGGCTATGCACGACATCGTCATCCGCGGCGGCACTATCGTCGACGGCACTGGTGCTGCGGCGTTCGCCGGCGATGTTGCAATCGACGGCGAGCGGATCGCCGCGGTCGGCGGCAAAGCCGGGCCGGCTCGGCGGGTCATCGACGCCGATGGGATGCTGGTGACGCCGGGCTGGGTCGATGTCCACACCCATTACGACGGCCAGGCGACCTGGGATCCGATCCTGGCGCCGTCCTCCTGGCACGGAGTGACAACGATCCTGTTCGGCAATTGCGGCGTCGGTTTCGCGCCGGTGCGGCCCCACCATCGCGCTGCATTGATCGATCTGATGGAAGGGGTCGAGGACATACCGGGCCCGGTTTTGGCCGAGGGTCTCAAATGGGATTGGGAAAGCTTTCCCGATTTTCTCGACGCCCTCGACCGCATGCCGCGGACGATCGATGTCGCGGCGCAGATCCCGCACCATCCGCTGCGCGTCTACACGATGGGCGACCGTGCCATCCGGCGCGAGCGGGCGACCGACGATGACATCGCGCTGATGCGCCAATTGACGCAACAGGCGGTGCGGGCCGGCGCCTTTGGCTTTACGACATCGCGCACCAACGCGCACAAGACGACGCAGGGCGAAATGGTGCCCGGCCGGTTTGCCGAGATCGAGGAATTGACCGGGATCGGCGGCGGGCTGGGTGAACTCGGCGCCGGCACCTTCGGGATGAACAGCGATTTCGAGGACGAAGCGGCCGAGTTCCAATGGATCACCCGGCTGGGCCTCGAGACCCGCCGCCCAGTCTGGTTCTTGCTGACCGACCGGCCGACCGATCCGCAGCGCTGGCGGCGGATCATGGCCGGGGTCCGCCAGGCCCGCGCTGCCGGTGCTTCGGTCACGGCGCAGATCGCCGGCCGCCCGGTCGGCGTCATCCTCGGCATTGCGACTTCGCTGAACCCGTTCTCGATCCGCGAACGCTACAAGCCCCTCGAAAGCCTGCCGCTGGCCGATCGCATGGCGCGGCTGCGCGATCCGGCATTGCGTCAAGCGATTATCGAAGACCGGCCGTCGGCGGCGCTGATGAGCCAACTCGGCCCGTTGATCCAGCTGGTCGCGACGCGCTGGGACCGCATGTATGTCATAGGCAACCCGCCGGATTACGAACCGCGGGCCGAGACCAGCGTGGCGGCAATCGCGGCGCGTACCAATCATTCGCCGGATGAAGTCGCTTACGACTATCTGACTGAGAGTTCCGGCAATTTGCTGTTCTTTCCAGTGACGGGCTATGCGCAGGACGACCACGAGCCGATCCGCGAAATGCTGACCGACCCCGCGACTTTGCTTGGGCTCGGCGACGGCGGCGCGCATGTGGCCCAGATCGTCGACGCCAGCATGCCGAGCTACATGCTGACGCATTGGGCGCGCGACCGCAGGCGCGGCCCCGGTCTGCCGCTCGAATTCATCGTCAAACGCTTGACCAGCGAGACCGCTGATTTTTTCGGGTTTGTCGATCGCGGTCGGTTGCAGCCGGGCAAGCGGGCCGACGTCAACGTGATCGACCACCAGCGGCTGCAATTGCATCCGCCGGAAATCGCGCACGACCTGCCGGCGGGCGGCAAAAGGCTGGTCCAGCGTGCCGACGGCTATGCTGCGACCTTGGTCGCCGGCACCGCGGTGTTCGAGCGGGGCGAGCACACCGGCGCGATGCCCGGACGCCTCGTCCGTCGCGGTCAGTAGACCATTCTAGGAAGGGCTTGCGGCCCCCCCGCAGGTCGACCCGTGCTATCGGGCGCGGATTGGCCGGCCCCGGGTACGCAGGGGGCCGGCATCCGCTGAGGCCGCGGATCTCGCAAGCCTACCCCAGGATCGATCCACCCCGTGAACGCGTCTCGCTCCGGGTCCCTGGCGTCGTTGTACGTCGCCGGGCCGTTCAGCATGGGTTATGTCGATTTCTATACATTTCTGATCCCGCTTTACGGCCTGTCGCTGGGGTTCGACGCCTCCGAGATCGGGATCTTGGTCGGCGCCCGTTCGATCCTCGCCATGTTCCTGTCGATCCATATCGGCGTTTTGATGGACCGGTTCGGCACCCGCAAAGTCACCCTGTTTTTTGTCTGGATAGGGATGGCTTTGGCGCCCCTATTTCCGTTAGCGCCGTGGTTCTGGTCCTTGCTTCTCCTGCAATTGATCAACGGCGCCGCCGTTTCGTTCGCCTGGTCTGGCGCGCAGACCCTGATTGCCCAGCTAGCCGAGGGCGATGCCCGATATCTCGGCAGGTTCACGTTCTTCGCCCGGCTTGGCTCGACGACGGCGCCGATCCTCGGCGGCGCCGTTTGGGATTTCGGCGGTGCATGGCCAGCTTATCTCGTCGGCGCCGCGTGGGGCGGGGTGCTGACTATCGCGCTGCTGCGCGCTCCGGAGGCGGAGTTCTTCGCGCCGCCACGACAGGAGGGGACGGGTCGAGCGCGGTTCCGCGTCCGCGATACCTGGCCTCGAGTCTCGGATTACCTTAACTCGATCATGCTGATCGCCATTCCGGCGATTGCGCTGTCGATGGCGATCATGTCGATGCGAAACTCGACATACAGCATCCAGACGTCGGTCTATGTTGTTTACCTTCATGGCGTGGGGCTCGTCGGCACGACCATCGGCGTCCTGTTCGCCGCCGCCGAGATCGCAAGTGGCTTCGGAGCGCTCTTTGCCGGGCGCGCGATGCGTCTGGGCGATGCGCAGCGCACGATGCTCAGCGGGACCGCGCTGTCGATCCTGCTGATTGCAATGACACCGCTTTTGGGCGGGATCTTTGCGTTTCTGCTGTTGTTTCAGGTCGCGCGCGGCTGGCTGGAAGGGGTGATCCAGCCGGTTGTCTTGTCTGTGCAAGCGCGGGCGGTCGGCCGCCATCAGCAGGGCGCGGTGGTTGGCCTGCGTCAGACCGGTCAGCGGCTCACCTCGATCACGATCCCGCCCCTGATGGGCGGCATCGCCGACCGTTGGGGTGTGAGCGAAAGCTTCTTCATTCTTGGTATGCTGATGTTGCTGCTGTGCGTGCCGCTAGCACTGATCATCCGCCACTTCGGGCGACTTAGATCCGCGGAGGAACCGCATGGCCGCGGCACAGGGAATTGAGCTCTGTTCCCGGGCGCAAAGATCGAGCGCAGGCTGACATGGGCATTGAGCCGGTGATCAAGGCGACCTTACCCGCCAGTTTGAGATCCATTGAGCTCGGCTCCTCGACGGCTCCACCCTACGCTCGCGCTTTGCGTTCCGCGATCCAGGACGACACCTGATCGTAGTAGTTGGCGAGGTAATACTCGGCAATGTCGTCGGCGGTGGTGTTCCAGACGCCATCGTGACCGAGGATGTAGCGCAGAGCCTCGTCAAGATACTTCGCGGCGTTCGGGCGCCCGATATTGTGCGGATGCAGCGAAAGACACATCACGCGCCCGTTTTCCGCGCCTTCACGGTAGAGTGTGTCGAACTGGTCCTTGATCATCTGCAGGAAGTAATCGGCCTCGCAATTCCAGGCCAGCATGCCTGCATCATTCGTCTGGCCGGTATAGGGAACGTAGATGAACTTCTGGCCGCCCCGCACGTTGATCGGCCAGGGCTGATCATCGATGATCCATGAGGTGTGATAGAGGCAGCCGGCCTCAGCCATCAAATCGTCCGTTCTGATAGTGTAGCCGGCGCCGCCGCCGAGCCTTCCCTTCAGGCGTTTGCCGGTCATCTCCTTCAAGTGCGTGATGAAGTCCTGCCAGTACGCCTGCTCCTGCTCTTCGGTGTAGTCGTAGATTGGCCGGCTGTTGTAAAGCCCGTGCGCCATGTAGTCCCAATTGGCGGCGACCATTGCCTCCTTTATCTCGGGGAAGTGATCGAGCACCTCGAGATTGAGGCAGCAGCAGGCGCGCACCTTGTTTCTGTTCAGCACGTCGAGCATACGCCAGAAGCCCACGCGATTGCCGTAATCCATGCGCGAATAGTGCGGAACGTCCGGCTGCGTCGGCCGGTTCTCCGGCAGGTATTCGAAGTGCTCCATATTCGGCGCGACCCAGAACGCAAGGCGCGCATTGCCCGGCCACTTGATGACGGGGCGCTCCGTGATCGGAGCATAGTCGAACCGTCCGGGTGCGAGAGCCATGTCGTCTTCTCCGTTCGTCTGAAATGAGGATGAATTCGTCCGCAAAACAGCGGAGACGGCTAACCTGACTGTGCCTTGAACCAGTCGATGATCTCGCTGCCGGTCGCCTTCCAGACACCCTGGTGGGCAGTGATGTGGCCAAGCACCTCGTCGAGATGCCGGATGCGCCACGGCTGGCCCATGATCCACGGGTGCAGATGCAGCACCATTAGGCGTCCGGTGGTGGCGCCATCGGCGTACAGACCGTCGAACCAGTCGCGCCACAGCAGGTTGACCTCGTTGATGGTCCGGCGGCCGTGGAGGTGGATGTAGTTGTCGTCGAGATACGAATGCACTCCGAGCGAGTAGAGCTCCCCGGCCTTCGGCGTCATCTTGTAGGGCTGCTCATCGTTGCCCCAGTCGCAGACATAGCGAATGCCCTCTGCAGCAAGGAGGTTGGGCGTGTTCGGCGTTTCCTGGAAGTCGGGGCCGGACCAGCCGATCGGGCGCTTGCCGGTGGCCCTTTCGACCGCCTCGATAGAGGCGCGGATGTACCGCCGCTCCTCATCCTCGGACATGCCGATATGGATGATGCGCCGGCGCGACAGACCGTGGGCGATGAACTCGGCGTCGCGCGTCTGGCCCTCCTTGACGAGGACCGGGTAGTGATCGGCGACGGCCTTGTCGAGCGCCAGGGTCGGTTTGATGCCGTACTTGTCCAGCACGGCGAGGATGCGAAAGATCCCGACACGGTTGCCATATTCATGGTTGCCGTAGCCGCCAATGTCGGGAAACTGCGGCTGGTTTCCGCTCCACAGGCCCTCGGGGCCGCCCAGCGGGCTCACCGCAAGCGGCGTCCGGGCGGGCACCTCCCAGTCCCAATGCTCGAGATTGACGATGACGGCAAAGGCGACGCGGGCGTTGTCCGGCCAGCTAAGGGCGCTGCGCGTGACAATCGGGGACCAGGGATAAAAGTCTTGGTCCATGCCGTAGGTTCGTTTTGCGGGCACGGTTCACTCCCTCTCCCTCTGCACCGAATGACTTATTATCGGACTATGACACACAGAGAGATCGCCACAAATTTGCCGGTGACGATGAGCCTCGGGTCGGACTACTTAGCGGCACGGGAGTGAGGGCGACGGGCTCCGATCGTCACGGCGGCACTGCGCTGTGTCCTGGTCGTCAAATTTGCCGTACCGCCAGCCCGGCGCGGCCAGCTGCGGCTGCTGGCCGTGGTAGCACCGTGTCATACGCGGCGGATGCCGCCGCGGCGGGTGGAGAGGCCGTCCGGCTCTCGATCGCACCTTCGGCAGGTGGGGTAAGAGCCAGACGTACGATCAAAAACTGTTGCCGCCGATCAGCCTCGACCGTTCCGGAGGAACTTGCCGGGCAAGGCTCCGGTAGGCTCACCGTTTTCGAAGGTGATTTGGCCGTTGACCAGGATCCAGTCATATCCCTTGGATTTCTGGATGCGCCGCCACTCGCCGCCGGGCAGGTCTTCGGCGACTTCCGAGGGCAGAACCTCGAGTTTCTCGAGGTCATAGACCACGATGTCGGCGGGTGCGTTCTCCTTGATGGCGCCGCGGTCCTTGAAGCCACCTATATGGGCCGGCAAGTAGCTCAATTTGTAGTGCGCATCCTCCAGACTGATGGTCTTCTCGTCGCGGACGAGCCAGACCAGCATATCGGTCGGATAGATCCCGGCGGTCAGGAATTTGACATGGGCGCCGCCGTCGGAGACCCCGGCCACCACGAGGTTGGAATTCAACACCTCGGTGGTGAATTGGGCAGCCTCCCGCCCCTGGGTCGGAGCAAAAAACTCGGTGTCCAGATCGTCCTCGACGGCTGCGGTATACTGTCGGAAACCAGGCTCGCCGAAGCGGGGTGCGACCCACGCGCTTTTGCCGCGGTGCTTGGTCAACAGACGACGGCCAGGGCGGATCACTACTCCCGGGGAGCCGATCGCAGGCAGTTCGCCGAAGCCGCGATCGAGGAGTCCGGGTCAAGGACCGGGCACGAAAAGTGGACGGATAACGGAAAACTTCGAGTGGAAACTTTCCGAACGAGCCGTACTTAGATCTCTAAGCTTCTGATTTAGCGTGGCTGGGGGACTAGGATTCGAACCTAGACTGGCGGAGTCAGAGTCCGCTGTCCTACCGTTAGACGATCCCCCATCCGGGCACCTTTGCTGATAGCACAATGTACGGGTGCTGGGTAGAGGCCGGCATGGCGCGTGTCGTAACGACCATGACGCGTTAGTTTTCGAGCGCGCCGGCAGTACGCGGAGCCTGCCGCATGCTTTGCGACGTTGGCCCCGGCGCGCGTGCCCCGGACGCGACCGGATTGCGGCGGCATTTGAGAAGTTTTGTTTCGAGCACCGGCTGCGCTACCATCAGCGGTCGCATTTGATTGGGATGGTTCGCTGGACGTGCAGAAGCCGCTGAACAGCGCAGAACCGGCAGGGGGCACCACCACCGCTTCCGACACCAGCGGGTTCGCGCCTGTCACAGCATTGCGGGCGCCGCCGGCAACAGTCGGGGAGTTCGCCGCGGTGGCGCGGTCTCAGCGTCCCGTGCCCCGCTTTGCCGCCCCCGTCGCCGCGCTCGACCTCGGCACCAACAATTGCCGACTCTTGGTGGCGCGACCGACAGGCGGCGGATTTCGCGTCGTGGACGCGTTTTCCCGCATCGTCCGGCTCGGCGAGGGATTGGCCGCGACCGGGGCGCTGTCAGCGGAAGCGATCGAGCGGACCTTGGATGCACTCAAGGTCTGTGCCGGCAAAATCGCATACCGGCGGATCGCGAATGGGCGTTACGTTGCGACGGAAGCCTGCCGCCGCGCCGCGAATTGCGAGGCCTTCCTCGCCCGCGTGCGCGAGGAAGTCGGGCTCGAAATCGAGATCATTTCCACCGCCGAGGAGGCGCGCCTTGTCGTTTCCGGGTGCGCCCCGCTGCTCGATCCACGCATTCCCTATGCTATCGTATTCGATATTGGCGGCGGCTCGACCGAGATCGTCTGGCTGCGCCTCGATCGAGGGCGAGACCGGCGACGCCGTCGCCCGAGGATCCTGGGGTCGGTCTCGCTGCCTTTGGGGGTCGTCACCTTGACCGACCGGTTTGGCGGCGAGGTCTCGCCCACGGCTTATCGCATGATGGTCGACGAGACGGCCTGGGCCTTGCGGTCGTTTGAGAATACCCACCGCATCCTGCCTCGTGTCCGCGGCGGCCGGGTGCAGATGCTGGGCAGCTCGGGCACGGTCACGACCCTGGCCGGCATCCATCTGGCGCTGCCGCGCTATACGCGCGCCCTGGTCGACGGCAGCAGCCTGACTTTCGAGCAGATCGCCGCGGTGTCGGCGCATCTGGCGGGTCTCGACCTCGCCGGCCGCGCCGCCAGCCCGTGCGTCGGGCGCGAGCGCGCCGATCTGGTGCTGAGCGGGTGCGCCATCCTCGACGCGATCTGCGAGACCTGGCCCGTCGGCCGGCTACGGGTCGCCGATCGCGGCGTGCGCGAGGGCATTCTGTTCGATCTGATCCAGGGATAAGGTGACGAAGGGCAGAGGCGGCTCCGGCGAACGGCCGGCCGCCGTGCGACCGCACAAATCCCGGAGGCGCAAACCCTCCTCGACAGAGTGGCTGTCGCGTCAGCTGAACGATCCCTATGTCGCAGCCGCGCGTCGGCGGGGCTACCGGTCTCGCGCCGCATTCAAGCTGATCGAGCTCGATCAACGCTTCCACCTGCTGCGGCCGGGGCGTCACGTCGTTGATCTCGGCTGTGCTCCGGGCGGTTGGACCCAGGTCGCGGTCGAGCGCGTCGGTGCGCGTGGGCGCGTGTTGGGCGTCGACCTCGCCGAGATCGCACCGCTTGCCGGCGCCAGCTTTCTACACGCGGACCTGCGCGATTCCGAGGCGGCGGCAGTCATCGGGCAGGCGCTGGGCGCCGGCGCCAATGTTGTCTTGAGTGATATGGCGCCGCCCGCGACCGGCCATGCCGGAACCGACCATCTGCGAATCGTCGCCCTTGCCGAATGCGCCTTTGCGGTCGCCGAACAAATCCTCGAACCCGGCGGGATCTTCGTCGCCAAGGTGTTTCAGGGCGGCGCCGAGGGCGAATTGCTCGCCCGCCTGAAGCAGTCCTTCACCGAGCTGCGCCATGCCAAACCGCCGGCGAGCCGCGCCGAATCGGCCGAGACCTATGTTGTCGCGAAAGGGTTCCGCCGGAGCGCGTAAACGCCGCACCGCACCTATATCTGTGCCCATGGCTTTTGACCGCGGCGCGCTTGTGTATAGTGCGCTGTCATCGCTTAGGAGGCGCGGATGGAAATCCGGCAGGCGCTGACATTCGACGACGTGATGCTGGTCCCGGCGGCTTCTGCGGTCCTGCCTGGCGAGACCGACACCCGCACTCGGCTGACCCGCGAGATCGAGCTCGGCATTCCGCTGGTCTCGGCAGCGATGGACACCGTGACCGAAGGCGCCCTGGCGATTGCGTTGGCCCAGGCCGGCGGCATCGGTGTAATCCACCGCAACATGCCGATCGCGCAGCAGGCGGACGAGGTCCGCAAGGTTAAGAAATTCGAGGCCGGGATGGTCGTCAACCCGGTCACGATCCACCCCGACGAGACCTTGGCCGATGCGCTGCGGCTGATGGCGGATCACCATATCTCGGGCATCCCGGTGGTCGAACGCGGATCTGGTCGGCTCGCCGGGATTCTGACCAACCGCGATGTGCGCTTTGCCACCGACGCGCGCCAGCCGGTCGCCGAGCTGATGACCAAGGACGAGCTCGTGACGGTGCGCGAGAACGTCGGGCGCGACGAGGCTAAACGCCTGCTCCATCTGCATCGTATCGAAAAGCTGGTGGTCGTCGATGAAGCCTATCGCTGCATCGGACTGATTACGGTCAAGGACATCGAAAAGGCCCAGCGTTTTCCGACGGCATGCAAGGACGCGCAGGGCCGGCTGCGCGTCGCTGCCGCAACCGGCACTGGCGCCGACGGGATCGAGCGGGCGGAAGCGCTGTTTGACGCCGGGCTCGACGTGCTCGTCGTCGATACCGCCCACGGTCACTCCGACCGGGTGATCGCGGCAGTTCGGGAGGTCCGCCGCCTGTCGAACTATACCCAGGTCATCGCGGGCAACGTCGTGACCGCGGAGGGCGCCCGGGCATTGATCGAAGCCGGCGCCGATGCGGTCAAGGTCGGGGTCGGACCGGCTTCGATCTGTACGACCCGCGTGGTTGCCGGGGTCGGCGTGCCGCAATTCACCGCAATCGTCGACACCGTCGCCGAATGCCGCAAATTCGGCGTGCCGGTGATCGGCGACGGCGGCATCAAATTTTCCGGCGACCTCGCCAAGGCGATCGCCGCCGGGGCCGATTGCGCGATGCTGGGCTCGCTGTTCGCCGGCACCGACGAGAGCCCGGGCGAAGTGTTTCTCTATCAAGGCCGCAGTTACAAATATTATCGCGGCATGGGCTCGATCGGCGCGATGGCGCGCGGCTCGGCCGACCGCTATTTCCAGCAGGAAGTGACCAGCACCTTGAAGCTCGTGCCCGAGGGGGTCGAGGGACGGGTGCCGCATAAGGGGCCGGTCGGCAATATCGTCCATCAGCTGATCGGCGGGCTGCGCGCGGGAATGGGCTATACCGGTAACCGCACGATCCGCGAGATGCAGGAGAATTGCACCTTTATCCGGATCACGCCGTCGGGCCTGCGCGAGAGCCATGTCCACGACATCGCGATGACCCGTGAGGCGCCCAATTATCCGTCCGAACATTGAGCCTGCATCCTTTAGGCGGCAGGCGCCGCAAATCTCTCCTTCTCCCCGCCTACGGGAAGAGGCTCGCGGTGACCGGCGGCCCAGGATTTGGAACAAGTCCGACGGGAGCCTGTTGACCCCGGGCGCACAGGTCGCCGCCGCGATCGAGATCCTCGCTGAAATCGAGACCCGGCAGCGCCCGGCCGACGATGCCGCGGCCGACTATTTCCGGCGCCGGCGCTATATCGGTTCCAAGGACCGGGCGCTGATCGCCGGCCATGTCTATGCCGTGCTGCGGCATCGCACCTCGCTCGATTGGTGGATCGCGAGGATCGGCAGGGGCGCGGTTGCGACCGCGGCGCGAAGCCGGGTGCTGGCTGCCTTGGTGCTGGCCGAGGGCTGGCGGCCGGAGACCGTCGCGGCATGCTGCGACGGCGACCGCTTTCGCCCGGCGCAGCTGAGCGCAGCCGAGGCGCCGCTGGTCAACGGCCTCGCCAATTGCACCCTGCGCCACCCGCAGATGCCGCGCGCGGTCGCGAACGATTTGCCGGAATGGCTGGAGCCCTATCTCGAACGGGTCTTTGGCAAAAGTCTCGAACGCGAGATGGCGGCGCTCAACGGGCCAGCACCGATCGATCTGCGGATCAATCTGCTAAAGGCCGACCGCGAGACAGCGCGCCGCGCGCTCGCCGCCGAGGGAGTCAGGACCGAGCCGACCCCTTGGTCGCCGGTCGGGCTTCGCCTCGCCGAGCGGATGCCGCTGTCTGGTTTGACCGCCTTCAAAGACGGTCTCTTCGACGTTCAGGACGAGGGCTCGCAGATCGCCGCCTTGCTGGCGGGCGCGCGGCCAGGGATGCGGGTCGTCGATTTCTGCGCCGGGGCCGGCGGCAAGACGTTGGCATTGGCGGCCGGAATGGCCAATCGCGGCAAACTCGTCGCCTGCGACGTCTCGGCGCGCCGGCTCGAGCGCGCCGCCCGCCGGCTGCGCCGCGCCGGGGTCGGCAATGTCGAGCGCCGCACACTGGCCAGCGAGCGCGACAAATGGGTCAAGCGGCACGCCGGCGGGTTTGACCGGGTGTTTGTCGACGTCCCCTGCCTCGGCACCGGGACCTGGCGGCGCAACCCCGACGCCAAATGGCGCTCGCGCCCCGAAGACCTTGCCGAGTTGGTCGAGCGCCAACAACAGATCCTGCGCAGTGCGGCGCGCCTGGTTCGCCCCGGCGGCCGCCTCGTTTACGCGACATGCTCGCTGCTGCGCGAGGAGGACGAGGCGCAGACCGAAGCCTTTCTCGCCGACGCACCCGATTTCTCGCTGGTGCCGGCCGCACGCGCCTGGGAAGAGACGATCGGGGGTAACTCACCCGGCGGCGAGGACTATCTGTTTCTGACCCCTGCGCGGCACGGCACCGACGGGTTTTTTGTCGCTGTGTTCGAGCGCCGACCGGAAAAATCGGAGGACCATCGCTGATGTCGGACCGCATCCTGATCCTCGATTTCGGCAGCCAGGTCACCCAGCTGATCGCCCGCCGGGTGCGCGAGAGCGGGGTCTATTGCGAGATCCACCCGTATACGATCGGCGAGGACAAGGTCCGCTATTTCGACCCGCGCGCGATCATCCTGTCGGGCGGTCCGGCCTCGGTGACCGAAGGCGCCTCGCCGCGCGCGCCCGCGACCGCGTTCCAGCTCGGCGTGCCGGTGCTGGGGATCTGCTACGGCATGCAGACGATGTGCGACGAATTGGGTGGCCGCGTCGCGTTGAGCGAGCATCAGGAGTTCGGCCGCGCCTTTGTCGACATCATCGACGACTGCCTGTTGTTCGACGGACTGTGGCCCAAAGGCGGACGCGCACAGGTATGGATGAGCCATGGGGACAAGGTCGACGCGCTGCCGGCCGGCTTCCGCGCCGTCGCCGCCAGCGAAGCTGCACCCTACGCCGCGATCGCCGACGACGAGCGGCGCTTTTACGGCTTTCTGTTCCACCCCGAAGTCGCGCACACCCCGCAGGGCGCCGAACTGCTGCGCAACTTCACCCACAAGGTGGCCGGCTGCCGCGGCGATTGGACGATGGCGCTGTTTCACGCGCAAGCGCTCGAGCGCATCCGGCGCCAGGTCGGCCACGGCAATATCGTGTGCGGCCTGTCGGGCGGGGTCGATTCCGCGGTCGCGGCGGCATTGTTGCACGAGGCGGTCGGCGACCAGCTGACCTGCATCTTTGTCGATACCGGCCTGTTGCGCGCCGGCGAGGCCGAAGAGGTCGTCGACCTGTTCCGCCGTCACTACAACATCCCGCTCATTCATCGCGATGCAGGCGATTTGTTTCTGGCCAAGCTCGCCGGCGTCACCGATCCCGAAGAAAAGCGCAAGCGGATCGGCGCCGTCTTTATCGACGTGTTCGACGAGGAGGCGCAGAAATTGGGTGATGTCGAGTTTCTCGCCCAGGGGACGCTCTATCCCGATGTGATCGAGTTGACGAGTGCCATCGGCGGCCCCTCGGTCACGATCAAATCGCATCACAATGTCGGCGGGCTGCCCGAGCGCATGAAATTGAGACTGGTCGAGCCATTGCGCGAACTGTTCAAGGACGAGGTGCGCGCCTTGGGCCGCGAGCTTGGCCTGCCGGAACGGATCGTCGGGCGCCACCCGTTTCCCGGGCCGGGTCTGGCCATCCGCATCCCCGGCGAGGTCACCCGCGAAAAAGCGGCGATTTTGCGCAAGGCCGATGCGGTGTTTATCGAGGAGATCCGCAACGCCGGGCTCTACGACGCGATCTGGCAGGCCTTCGCGGTGCTGTTGCCGGTCCGCAGCGTCGGGGTCATGGGCGATGCGCGCACCTACGATTACGCCTGCGCCCTGCGCGCGGTGACCTCGACCGACGGGATGACCGCCGACACCTTCCCGTTTCCCCATGAATTTCTCGGCCGCACCGCGACCCGCATCATCAACGAGGTGCGCGGCATCAACCGGGTCGTCTACGACGTAACCTCAAAACCGCCCGGAACCATCGAGTGGGAGTGAGGCATACCAACAACCGTTCCTTTCCTGCGTCCAGGAAACGTGGCCGGGCGGTGACGTTACTCGCGGCATTCTCGGTCGGCATGCTTTTTATTCCTTCGGTGAGACTGTCACAGAGGCGGTTTAATATTCGAACCACTGTTTCAGTGCGGCGTTCTTCTCGGGTGTGTAGGGCGGGAACAGATGGTCGATCGCGACATCCGGCGGCGAGATCAGCATCGACTTGGCGTGGGTCAGCATGTCGAAGCCGTATTTTCCATAGTAATGGCCCATGCCGGCCGGCCCGACGCCGCCGAACGGCATGGTCTCGACGAACAGATAAACGTTCACTAGGTTCACCCCGCCCCCGCCGTAGGACAGCTCGCCGATGAACCGGTCGATGGTCTTCTGGTCTCGACTGAACACGAAGCCGGAGAGTGGACGCGGCGTCGCCGCAATCCGCGTGAACGCCTCGTCGAGGGATTTGTAGGTCAGGATCGGTAGGATCGGCCCGAAGACTTCGTCCTCCATAACCTTGTCGTCCCAGGTGACGGGATAAAGAAGCGTGGGATCGAGGTAGTGCGCTTCCGGATCTGACTTGCCGCCGGCGATCACCTTGGCGGGGTCGATGAGCGAGGCCAGCCGATCAACCGCATGCGCATTGATGATGCGCGAATAGTCAGAATTGGATTTCGGGTCATCACCAAAGAGCTCAACCAGCGCCGTCTTGGCCTCGGCGACGAAGGCGTCCGCGACAGACTCGTGGACATAGGCGTAGCCCGGCGAGGTGCACCATTGACCGCCCCAAGCCATCGCGCCCCAAACGATTTTCTTCGCAGCGTCGGGGATGTTTGCGGTCTCGTCCACCAGCGCCGGGTTCATCCCACCGAGTTCGAGTAGGACGGGGGTGAGGTTTTCCGCAGCCGCCCGCGCGACAATCTTACCGACAAAGGTGCTGCCGGTGAAAAAGACGAAGTCGAACGGCAGTTTCAGGAGTTCGGTATTCTGCTCCTTACCGCCGGGCACCGCGGTCACGGCGCTTGGATCGAAATATTTCGGGACAAGCTCGAGCAGCACATTGTTCGTCGCCGTGAGCGCTTCACTCAGTGTGAGAATGCAGGTGTTGCCGGCCGCGAGCGCCGCGAGCGCCGGACGGATCAGCAAGAGCAAGGGTCCGTTGAACGGGCCAATGATCAACGCCACGCCATATGGCTCGCGATAGATCATCCCCTTGTGACCGGTTTCGGCCAGGAAGCGGGGGACGGGCGCTTCGATTGGCTTCATCCACTCCTTCAGCTGGCTCTTCTGGACCTGGGTCTCCCCCGCCGACGCCTGGGTCTCAAAGATATATTCCTGCGAAGCAGTCTTGAAATCCTTAGCCATCGCCTCCTGAAGGCGCCGCTCGTTCTCCCCGATCATGCGGGCCATGCGGTCGAGTTGTTCGACGCGCCACTCGTAGGTGCGTGTGACCCCCGTGGCGAAGAGCGCCTTCTGGGCGTCGAAGATGTCCTGGAACCGATTCATGAGGGCCTCGCCTAGATGTCTGGATTGCCGTCGAATTGCTTCGCGCCGGGAACCGGGCTGACCCAGGGCCTGCGCCGGCCCACAAACAGCTCCCACACCGGGTGGAACCATTCGTTGGAATCGAGGGGCCCGACCTTGACCATTATCAGATCCGGGGTCAGGTCGGGCTCGGTGGTCAGCGGCGAACCGCAGCGCGGACAGTAGCGGCGCAAGACCCTAAGTCCGCTCGTCCCGATGTCGCCGAAGACCGCCGTCTCCCCGGTGATCGTCATCGCGCTGCGGTGGATGAAGATGATGGTTGAGAAGGCGCTCCCAGATTGCGGCCGGCAGCGGTTGCAGTGGCAAAGGCCGTCCACCATCGGATTTTCGGTGACTTTGTAGGTGACCGCGCCGCACATGCAGCGGCCCGTCAGCGTGTCCGGGCCTTGGGGTGCGTCGTTGCTCATCGTTCTACCTTTGGACAGAGAACCGCGGTCGGACGGGGCGCTCAGGTCATCGTCAGAACTATCCTGAAGCGGGCTTCGCCGGACATCATCCGCGCGTACGCCTCCGCCGCTCTTTCGAGCGGGACCGTCTCGATCATGGCGGACACGCCACTCAGCACACTGAAACGGAGCGTTTCTTCACCGGTCGCGGGATCACCCGTCAGGGCACCTTCGAGCTTGCGGCTCCCGAATATGAGATCCATGCTCAAGACCTCAATCGGCTCCGGCCCGACGCCGAGGACGATCGAGACACCACCGGGACGCAGGCCCTTGAAGGTCTCGGCGACCGTCTTGCCGCCGGACGCCGTTATCAGAATGACTTTGGCGCCGCCGAGCGCCTGCAGAGCCTCGGCGGGGTTGGTAGCGGCGTTGTCGATGTAATGGTGGGCGCCGAGCTTCCGCGCTAATTCCGCCTTGTCGGCACCACGGGCAATCGCCGCGACCTCGAACCCCATGTGCCGGGCATATTGCACACCCAGATGACCTAGGCCGCCTATACCAAGCACAGCGACAAGATCACCGGCCTTCGCTGGTGCGTTTCGCAGAGCGCTGAACGTCGTGAGTCCCGCGCACAGCAGCGGCGCCGCATCGACCGATGACAGGTCGTCAGGGATCGACACGAGCCCGCTAGCCTTGGCAATCATCACTTCGGCATATCCGCCATCATGATGAATTCCGGTAAATTCCTGGTTCCGGCAGTTCACGAGATCGCCACTGCGGCAGAACTCGCAATAGCCGCAATACCCGCCGAGAAACCCGACACCCACGCGCTGACCGACCACCCAGCCCTGGACACCGGGACCAAGCGCATCGATCCGCCCGACGACCTCATGGCCTGGGACGCGGGGCCACTCGATTGAAAACAGAGCTTCCACGGTGCCGGAATCCGAGTGGCAGACCCCACACGCCTCGACGCGGATGCGCACTTTGCCGGGTCCCGGAGTCCGCATTGTTTTTTCGGTCAGCTCCAGCCGACCTGGGCTGACCGCGTGCACCGCGCGGTAGGTCGATGCGGCTTCCATCATTCACCCTCAATCCGTCGAGCAGGGTGTCGCTGTCCCTGACTTTTGGTAAGGTCTTCGACCGATCAGCACTTTACAATTGCCGTAAGGGTCAAGGTTTTGGCCGCGAGCGACAAAATGGCGATGCCGGACGTTTACGTCAGGGACAGCGAGGCGGAGGGCGAGCCGTGGATAGAACGGGACAGGGAAACGCGACAGTTCTTCGTCAGCGTCATCAGCGGAGAACAGAAGTCGCGGGCGCCACCAACGAAATTGGGATTGTGCTCTATCCGGGCGTGCAAGCGGCCTGTGTTCACGGACTCACAGATTTGTTCGGCATCGCCGCTGGCATCGCACTTGATCAACAGCGAGATGGTCGATCCCCGCTTCGTGTTACGCATTGGCAACCAGCGCATAACCGCGATGCCAAACTTTCGTGCGTATACGACAGCGATCCGCGCGGGAGGCCACAGCCGCGGATCCTGGTCATACCGCCAACACTGATGGACCTTCCGGATCCTGACGTTCCCACCGGCGTAGCGTCCTGGCTGCGTAGCCAACATGCTGGCGGTGCCAAATTGGTTTCTGTGTGCTCGGGCGCGTTCATCCTCGCCGAAACGGGTCTCGTTGCCGGGCGTTCGGTTTCGACACACCGCATTTGTGCAGAGGCGCTGGCGAAGCGGTTTCCGGAAATCGCGGTCGACGCGAATCAGCGCATTATTGACCATGGCGACATCATCACGGCAGGCGGATTCCTGGCATGGGTCGATGTTGGCCTGCTTCTGGTGGATAGGATGCTTGGGGGTGCCGTCAGGGCGGAAGCGGCTCGCTTTATTCTTTCCGATCCAGCCGCGCGTGAGGCGCGCTATTTCCCCGGCTTTGCTCCTAGACAAACGCACGAAGATGCAGCAGTGCTGAAGGCTCAGGAGTGCGTGCACATCAGGGATGGCCGAGACGTCTCTCTCGCCTCCATGGCGGCAGCGGCGGGATTGGAAAGACGAACCCTCCTCCGCCGGTTCGCGAATGCAACGGGCATGACACCCATCGAATATTGTCGAGCTGTTCGCACGGCCCGCGCACGCGAGCTCCTGGAGTTCGGGAACACGCCTCAAAAAGAGATCGCCCAATCTCTCGGCTATAAGGATGTGGCCTCATTTGCACGTGCATTTCGCAAGGCCGTCGGCTCGTCGCCGGGAGCCTACCGCAAAAGGTTTGTCCGCAAAGGCAGCTCGCCAGCCGATTTCGCAGCGAAAGATGGCTCACGTCAAAAGACGCACCTACTCGAGGCCGGCCCTCATATTGGCTGAACGGCGCGCCGTCCATTGGCTGCGATTTGCCACTTTTCCTGTAACTTGATGAGGGACCGGTCGGGCATCCATGCGGGTTTCTTGTCCTATCAGCCGGCATGACAGTCTTTCTTCTGGATCGGGAGCCCTTCGGCGCCTCAAGGCGGGAACGACGAGATCTTTGAACTCGGGATGACAGTCCGAATAACCATGTAATTGCCATAATCGCATTATATGGTCTCCGCGGTACGCGTCTCCGGGAGCGGGTCGATAACCGGACTAAAGATGAGGTTTTTGCTGAAAATTCGCTGCAAAAAACAGCGAGAACAGCGGGGGCTGGTCGCGGGGCCGGGGCGAAGGATACGGGCCGTCCCGGCGGGCTAGTGGTAAGAACCTGACGGATGGCTCCCGTCCGCGCGTACCCGACGCGAGATTGCTTCGTCGCTACGCTCCTCGCAATGACAATGACTTACGCCGTCATTGCGAGCGAAGCGAAGCAATCTCGATGCGGGTTTCCCCGGGACCAGGCGTCTGGTTTGCACCACTAGGAGTTCGGCGTCACGTCGAGGCGGACGACGAGGCCTTCGAGCTCGGGCTTTGGCGGCGGGTAGCGGCGCATGACCAGCGGATCATGGCCGGGGACGATGTGCTGCGGGCTCGGCGCCTGGGCGCGTAGCGCGTCATACGCGTCGAGCATGTCGCCGATGTTGAAGGCGGCGGTAAACGGGCGGCCGGTCTCCATGTTCTCGTAATAGTGGGAGACGTCGGAGGCGAGCACGACCCAGCCGCGGCTCGTATGGACGCGGACGAATTGCATGCCCGGGGTATGGCCGCCGACCGGATGCAAGGTGATCCCCGGCGCCAGCTCGACCGGCCCGTTATAGAGCTTGACCCGCCGCGCAAAGTTGAGCCGCACGATGCCGACGACATCCTCGACCTCGAACGAGCGGGCGAGGAACGCATGGCGCATGTAATGGCCCGTGGTGTAGTGCAGCTCGGCCTCCTGCAAATGAAACTGCGCCGCCGGAAAGCGGTCAAACGTGCCGACATGGTCGTAATGCATGTGGGTCAGGATAACGTCGGCGACGTTATTGCGATCGAGGCCAACCAACGACAGCGACTCGGCCGGACAGCGCAGATGCCGCCGGCCGCGCGCGGCGGCAACCTCGGCGGTAAACCCGGTGTCGATCACAAAGCTGCGCTGATGCCCGATCGCCGCCCAGACGAAGTAATCCATCGGCATCGGCCCGTCATGCGGGTCGCCGCCGATGAAATGGTCAGCGCGCCGCGCGTCGCGCTCAGCATAGCGGATGGCGTAAAGCTCGTATTCGGGAAGCTGGGCGTCCATGGCGGCCTCTGATCGTTGAAGGGATTGCGCGAGCGCCGGCGCGGTGCAAGCCTGTGATTGGCCCTTATAGCCAACACCAGGAACTCGAGCCATGCCGCAATCCTCACTCGGCATCTATCATGTCGAAGCTTTCAACACCGCCAAGGAATCCGAGAACAAGATCCATGACGACGCCGTCGCCCGCCGGTTTGGTTTCAAGGGCGGGCTGGTGCCGGGGGTCGAGGTCTACGCATACATGACCCATCTGCCGGTGGCCCGCTGGGGCCGCGCCTGGCTCGACCGCGGCACCGCCGAGTGTCGGCTGCTGAAGCCGGTCTATGACGGCGATACCGCGATCGTGACCGCGATCGAAACACCGGAGGGGCTCGACCTCCGGGTCGACAGCCACGGCGAAATATGCGCCACCGGCCGCGCGACATTGCCAACCGCGGCATCGCCCGCCCCGGCCATTTTCGCCACGGCCCCGGCGCCGTCGAACCCGCCTGAAAATCGGCCTCCGGCCGATGAAACGACGCTCACCGTCGGAACCTGGTTCGCGATCCATCCCTTTCGGGTCGGCGCCGAGGAGGCGCAACAATATCTGAGAGACGTGCGAGAAGACCTGCCGCTTTATACCGACGAGGGACTGGTCCATCCCGGGACGATCCTGCATATCGGCAATTGGGCGTTGCGCCACAACGTCGCGCTGGGGCCGTGGATGCATGTCGGCAGTCGGATCGAACATTTCGCCGCCGCGCGGATCGGTGACGAACTGTCGGCGAAGGCACTTGTCACCGGCAATTACGAGCGCAAGGGCCACCGCTTCGTCGATCTCGACGTTCTGGTCTACGCCAACTGCACCACCCCGGTCGCCCGCATCGCCCACCTCTCGATCTACCGGCCCCGCCAGCTCGCTGCCGCTTAGATTGATGAGAACAGCTCGCCAGACTCAACTTGACGGTGGCGGCGCGGGGGCGGCGATTTCGCGGGTCTCGGCTTGCGGCGGGTCGCCAAAGCGCAGCCGGATGCGGTATTTCTGCCAGTCGCGGCGATAGGCGACCGGGTCGGGCAGGGGGATCGAGGCGGTCGAGGCCACGGCGAGCAATTGCGTTTGCGTCTGCGGCGCTGCCCCGACGACCCCGGGAGACAGCGCGTTCGACCCGATGCTGCTGACACCGAACTGGGTGCCGGAATAAGGGCCGGTCGGGAATTGCTGGGAAAAGCTCTGCGTCGGCGCCGGGTTCGCCGTGACCGAGGACGCTGCGGTGGCATGCCCGTCGGGGGCAATCAGTTCGGCCTGCCGCAGCGGCAGCCGGTCGACCGCGTCAACGGCGATGACATTGACGAGGCCACCCGTCGGAAAGCTGGCGCGCACCGGGTTGGCCGGGACCGGTCCCGAACCGGCGCCGCTGCAGTCGGCGAGCAACAGGATTATCGCAAGACAGGTGGCCAGGCGCATAACCCTATCGCCTTAATACAAACCGCGCTGCCCCGAAAGAACGATGCCGGGCAGTGATGACATCGCCCTGAACGCCATGGCACAATTACGCGTCGATCAGAGGAGGACAGGGCCATGTCCGTCGCTTTTGCCGCGGGTATCACCGATCTTGGAACCGTCGAGGACCGCAATTTTCCGATCCGAGACTTCCGCCTGCAAAACGGCGCCGTCATGCCCGAGGCCAAGATCGCCTACGAGACCTATGGCCGCTTGGCGCGCGACGGCAGAAACGCGGTGCTGATCACCCATGGCTACACCAGCAGCCACCACGCCGCCGGGCGCAACCCGGCGAACGGCAATCAGCCGGGCTGGTGGGATGGCCTAATCGGGCCGGGTAAGGCGATCGACACCGACAAGCTCTTTGTCGTCGCCTCGAACATGCTGGGCTCCTCGTTTGGCTCGACCAACGGCGCCAGCCTCGATCCGCGCACCGGCAAGCCCTATGGCCCGGATTTCCCGGCGATTACGGTGCGCGACATCGTCGCTGCGCAAAAAGCATTGCTTGATATGCTCGGCGTGCGCCACCTCGCCGCTGTGGCCGGCCCATCCTACGGCGGCTATCAGGCGTTCCAATGGGCGGTGGCTTATCCCGAGATGATGGACGCGGTCGTGGCGGTGGTGACGGCGCCCAAATCGCAAAATGCCGAAAAGAGCCTGGCCGAGCTTCAGGCGCGACTCGCGACCTATCCGGAATGGAACGGCGGCAATTATTACGGACGCGGCAAGGCCGGGATCGTGCTGACGCAACTGCGCTTCGAGACCTTGATGCGCTACGGCTATGACCAGCAACTCGCCGGCCGTTATCCAGATAGGGCTGAGCGCGAGCGGGCGATCCGCCAGCTCGCCGCCGACTGGGCGCGGCAGTGGGACGCGAACTCGCTGGTCATCCTGCGGCGTGCGACGATCGGCTTCGACACGGTCAAGGACTTCGCCCAAATTCGGGCTAAGGTTCTCTATGTGCTGTGCCGCAGCGACGTGATGTTTCCGCCGACGCTCGCGCCCGGGGTCATGAACGATCTTGCCGCCGCCGGGGTCGAGGCGCGCTATTTCGAGATCGACAGCGATCTCGGCCATTCGGCGAGCGGCCCCGAGCACGCCAAGTGGTCGCCGACGCTGCGCGAATTCCTCGCACCGGTCATCGCCGCGCTCGGATAGCGCGGACTTTAGTCACCGCGGCGGCAGGCGCAGGCGGGGGATCTCGATCGCCGGGCAGCGGTTCATCACGACCTTGACGCCGCGGGCTTCGGCGCGAGAGGCCGCGGCATCATCGCGGACGTCGAGCTGCAACCAGACGAATTTGGCGCCGATCGCTATCGCCTCGTCGACCGCTGCACCCGCCAGCTCGCTGCGGCGGAATATGTCGACCATGTCGATCGGTTCCGAGACATCGGCGAGCGAGGCGTAACAGGTTTCGCCGAGGATCATGTCGCCCGCGGCATTGGGGTTGACCGGGATCGCGCGATAGCCGCGCCGTTGCAGATAGGCCATGACCCGGTGGCTCGGCCGCTCGCGCCGCGGGCTGGCGCCGACAATGGCGATTGTCTTGGTGTCGGTCAGGATCTCGCGCAGATAGGCGTCGGAATAGCTTTCGTGGTTCATCGCGCCCTCAGCGGTCCTGCCAGACCGGCGGGCGTTTGGCGAGGAAGGCGTCGATGCCCTCGCCGGCATCGGCTGCCAGCATGTTCGTGGTCATGACTTCGGCGGCGTAGCAGTAGGCGGTGGCGAGATCCAACTCGGCTTGGCGGTAAAACGCCTCCTTGCCGATCGCAACGGTAAAAGCCGATTTGCCGGCAATCTCGCGCGCGAGGGTATCGACCGCCGCACGCAGCCCGGCGCTCGGGACGACACGATTGACGAGCCCGATCTCGCAGGCCCGCGCGGCGCTGATCAGTTCGCCGGTCAGCAGCATCTCCATCGCCGCCTTGCGCCCGACGGCGCGGGACAACGCCACCATCGGGGTCGAGCAGAACAATCCGATATTGACTCCTGGGGTCGCAAAATGCGCATCCTCGGCAGCGACCGCCAGATCGCAGCTGGCGACCAGCTGGCAGCCGGCCGCCGTCGCCACCCCGTGCACCTCCGCGATAACCGGCTTTAGCAAGCGGACGATCGTCAACATCAGCTCGCTGCATTGGGCGAAGAGCCGCTCATAGGTTTCGCGCCGGCGGTCCTCGCGGATCTCGCGCAGATCATGCCCGGCGCAGAATGCCGGGCCGGCGCCGGCGATGACGATGACCCGGGCTTCCGTGTCCTTCGCGGCGCGGCCGAGAGCGTCGATCAGCGCGTCCATCAGCGCCACCGACAGCGCGTTACGCGCCTGCGGCCGGTTCAGTGTCAGACGCAGCACTCCGTGCTCGCGCGCTTCGAGCAGAACCGGCGCATTCTCGCTAGTCTTGGGCATCGCCGCCATCGCCGCCTTCATCCTTGCTTGCTCGGCGTGAAAACGCGACTCTCGCGCCGGTGGGGTTCCGGCAGCAACAGATATCTTCGGGCGAAGGGGTAGCGGACAGCGCCGCGCCGTTGCGTGAGGCGTGGTACTACGCGGTTGCCGGTCGGCAGCTGAAACCGCGGACGACGCGGGCGAAGGTGATGCTGGGCGAGCCGGTGCTGATCGGCCGCGACGCAACCGGCGCGCCGTTCGCATTGCGCGATCTGTGCCCGCATCGCGGCATGCGGCTCAGCGCCGGCAATTTCGATGGGCGTGAAGTCGAGTGCTGCTATCACGGCTGGCGCTTCGACACCGGCGGCCAATGCACCGCGATCCCTGCATTAGTGCCGGGCCAGACCTTTGCCCCGAGCCGCGTGCATGTCCGAAGCTACCCGGTGCGCGAGGTGCAGGGCAACATCTGGGTATTCTTTGGCGAAGACCCGGCCGCAGCGCCGGAAATTCCTGATATCGACGGGTTCGGGGACGCAATCCCGCGGCTGGTCGAGACGGTCAGTTTTGCCGCTTCGATCGACCATGCGGTCGTCGGGCTGATGGATCCGGCGCATGGGCCGTTCGTGCATCGCGCCTGGTGGTGGCGCTCGCGCCACTCGATCCAGGCCAAGACCAAGGCCTTTGCCCCCTCGCCCTGGGGGTTCACGATGAGCCGCCACGCGCCCTCGATCAATTCACGCGCTTACCGGCTGCTGGGTGGCGCACCGGAAACCGAGATCGTCTTCCGCCTGCCGAGCGTCAGGGTCGAGCACATCCGCGCCGGCCGCCATTTGGTCTGCAACTTGACCGCGATCACCCCGATCGACGACGGTACCACCGAAATCAATCACTGCATCTATTGGACGTCGTCGTGGCTCAGTGTGCTGAAGCCGCTGCTGCGCCCGTATGTGCGGGCGTTTCTGCAGCAGGATCGCGCCATCATGGAGCGGCAACAGCAGGGGCTGCGGTTCGAGCCGCCCTTGATGCTGATCGACGACGCCGACACCCAGGCGAAATGGTACTACCGCCTCAAGCGCGAATACCGCCGCGCCCGCGCCGAAGGCCGCCCGTTCGAGAACCCGATCAAGCCCCGCGTCCTGGAGTGGCGCAGTTAGCCAAAGAGCCTGGCCCCAAGAAAAGTCGGAAGAGCAAAACGTTGCCCGTCATCCCCGCGAGAGGCAACCATTACTTTTCGTCGCCGAGGGATGAAAAGAAATGAACCGTCTCGACCGATGCAGGCGCCAATTCCCACGAACCGGAAAGAGATTCACCGTAACCTGGAAATAGTCGGGAACGGAAGACTGTGGGTGCATTCTCGATCAACGGCTCCGTTTCTGGTCTGTTCGGACCTAACTGACCCCAGTAGGGCACGGGCGGTCCGCCATCTCACCGAGAAGCCTTGCCAGGGATTTCCAGCTCCCTCGCGAAAACTAAACCAAACGCCCACCGTCGTTGACAAGGATTTGGCGCAGGATTTCAACGTGAGATATGTCGGATCGCTGTTCTGTTCCCGCGCGGTCATCCCGTTCATGAAGACGGCGGGATGGGGCCGCATCATCAACATCGGCGGCGGCAACGCCCGCAACGCCGGCAATCTCAGCGGCGGCACCCGTAATGCGGGCCCGGTGTACATGCTTCCTGGCCTCGGATAAGGCCTGGGTCTCCGGCGAGTTAGTCGCGGCAAGTGGCGGGGTTGGGCGGTCAGTGTATTACTGATCAGTGTATTACTGAGCAGAGAAACCGGGGCAGAGGTTAGTGTCAGCGCAGGACCAGCCGGGCTAAGGCGCGTTGGCGGCCCAATCGGTCGCCCTCGGGCTGCTCACCGCGCCTGCTCACCCGCAAAGCCCTCCTGTGCAGATCCTTGGCCCTGCGCTAGAGCTCTAACGGACCGAGTTGTAGACGTCACGCCAACGCTTGATGGCTTCGATGTGACCGTCCACCGTGGTGAGGTTCGCGCCCATCGTCACGACAGATATGTGGCTCCCCCCGGCCTTGCGCCACGCCGCGATATCGCCAGGCCATTGGTTGTCCCCGCGACTATATTGCTGAATGGACTCGAAGCCGAATGCATCAACATCTCTGCCGAGCTCGCGCAGCTTGGCCTCGATCCTCGCCTTGATTTGGACCGCCTCGGTTTGAGTCCGACCGGAAAACAGGAAACCGTCCCCGATCCTCGCCGCCCGGTCGAACGCGGCCTTGCTGAAACCTCCCAGCCAGATCGGGATCTGCCGTTTCGGCCGTGGCAAGATCCCGGCTCTGTCGATCCGGTGGTCGGAGTCCTCATGGTCGACCACGGGCTGTTCCCACAGCTTACGGATCAAGGCAATCTGCTGCTCCTGCCGCTTGCCGCGACGGCGAAAGTGGCCGGACATTTCGAGACCGTCGTATTCCACCCAGTTCCAGCCGATCCCGACGCCCAGGCGAAGCCGGCCATCTGAGAACAGGTCAACATCCGCGGCCTGTTTGGCGAACAGGGCCGTCTGTCGCTGCGGCAGGATGATCACGCCGGTGGCCAATTCGAGTTTCTTGGTGACGCCGGCGAGGTAGGCGTAAGTTACCAACGGCTCGTGAAACGGGTCGGTTTCTTTGTAGGGGCCGGTCAGCTTCGGGTCCCTACCTTCATGAACGGCGCCGAGGACATGGTCGTAGATCACAATATGGTCGTAACCCAGGTCTTCCGCCGCCTGGGCAAACGCCTTGACTGCCCCTGTATCGCCGCCGAGTTCAATCTGCGGATAAACTACACCAGCTTTCATCGTACACTTCCTCTTTGAGGGCATGAGGTTGTGTGCCAGATCCGAACCGGTCGCGTTCGGTCCGAAAGCGGCAGCCTGAACACCGGCACATAGCTTTGGCGACGACACGTTGCAGACTAACCGGCGCGATGATGATCGCGAACTGGAAACAACGATCGTCGAGTTTGCCGGCCCGAAGGCTTTAGCTTGACCGGGTGGAGGCGCGCTCGTGGTTGGGAACGCCCTGCGCCAAGGAAGTCGGCGCGATTGAGACAACCAGGTGAGCCCGGCTGACCGCGCACTTATGCCCCTGCGCGGTCAGCCGGTCGTCAAGTCCACGACAGCGATGTCGGCTCCCACTGCCCGCTGCCTCTTCCTGTCTTCCTAGAAGAAGACAAAGGACCGGACCACGACGTTCTTGCGGCATCGCGCGTTGGCGGGTGCGGTCGGATCGACACAGGCAGTATGGAAAGACCAGCGCGAAACGGAGCCGTCGGTCACCGAGTCATAGCATTTGAGCATTGAGACCTCGGTGGGCTTCTGCCGGGGGAACCAGTACCACTCGTGGTCGGGACGGTAGGTGAAGCGGGTGGTCTCGCCGACGCGGTCGTCGTAGATCCGGTAGTTGGTGATGTAGGGCTGGTCGGCGAAGGAGGGCCAGGCGCAGAGCACGAAGGGGAACTGCTCGACCGTCTCGATCGGCTTGGCAAGGTTGATCGACATGAACCGCCGCGACATCTTCGCGTCGGCCTCTTCCTCGGTGTAGTGCTGCTGGCGCCCGAAATTACGCAAGTTCTTCGTCAGCAGCTCGCGGCAGCGCACGCGCCCGCTGTTGTCGTTCAAATCGTTGTGCACCAAATTGGCGTAATTGGCGTTGACACCCGGGTTCTTGCCGTCCTGATCCTCGGTGCGGTCGCCCTGGTAGTCTTTGTCGAAGACGTCGTGGTTGTAGACCAATGCGTCGGTCGCGTCCGGGAAGAAGTCGAGCAGCAATTTCTCGATCTCCGGGTAGTACACCCGCTCCACCTCCGCCGCATCGTAGATGTTTGTGCATTTAGATTCGAGGTGCGCCAGCGACACGCCGAGCTTGTCCATGCATTCGGGGCTGTTCGGCGAAAGGCCCGGGTAGTACTCGCCGATCCGTCGTGCATCGCGCAGCACCTGCGGGAAATAGAGGTTCTGGCGCCGGTTGCCCCGCTCGTTCGTGCGCAGGATCATGGCTGTCCCGGCGCGCGCCGGGTCCCGCCAGATCGCGTTCGACGGCACGACGGAGTAGCTCGGCCGCTCGTACACCGTATAGGGCAGCGGCAGCGCCACGCCGCCGGGCGGAGCCTTGATGCTGTTCGACTGGCGGATGTAGTTGAGGCATTCGTCGTAGTCGCGGAACGCGATGCCCCATTGGGTCTTGATCGGGCCCGGCGGCGCCTTGTCGATCATGTCGGTAACGCGCTGGCTCTCGCCCGAGGCAATCTCCGCGAGCGCGTCGTCGAGCGCGACGGCGGTTCCCGCGTCGCCGTCACGGTTGAACGCCATATAGGACAGGCCGCCATGCGCCGCGAACGGCTCCGGCTGCCCTGCCGTGCGCTCAAGCGGCGGCACGTAGGCGACCGTACCGTCGTGTGGGTCCGCGACCTTGTTGTCGGCGACATCAAGCGGGCTCATGGCATACCTCCGGTTATCTCGGGCTCATCGTGGCACACATATCTTGCGTTTTCCAAACTCTGCGATCGCTGACTTGCGGCGCGACCCCGTCACGCGCCGTGGGATCGGCCGAACGTCGGTTCACCATCCCAAAGCGGCCTGTGGCCAGCGGTAAGAAATCAATCTTTTAGTAGGCGCGATACCCAATCGGCGACGGGATCGCCACTGCTCACGTCGGCCTGAACCAGCCCGTCGATCATGAAAGTGGGCGAGACATGGATGCCGTTCTGGCGGGCATACTTACAGTGCCACTTGACCTCACGGTCGAGATCGGGGATCGCGAATGCGTCGGCAAGTTTCACGCCACTGTAGCGCTCGATCCGCCTGATGATGTCGTTGGGCGAGGCATCAAGGTTCGGCCCGCTGCAATGCCGGTCGAATTCAAATTCTTCGCGATGCGCGGCCACCGCCGCCATGACAGATTTTGCCGCTACCTTCCCGCTTTCGAGGGTCGAAGCGGCCAGGATACAGCGCACGATCACGCCCGAGTACATGTGCCAAGGCTGCGACTGAAGGCGGAGCTTGACGGTGATGCGGTCCTCGCCCGCTAGAGTGAGCAGGTCGTCAAGTTTGCCGAACGCCTTGACAGAAAACGGACAGGTGGGTTCCAAGAACATCTCGAAGAGGCGAGGCCCGTGGCCCCAGACCAGCGGATCAGCGCGCCACATATTCTTCATACGATTTCCTCCTTCACCGGGTCGTCCGCCTCTGCCGGCCGAGAGGTCCGTGAGCGCGTGGGTCGGAAGATCACGGGCAACCGGGGCCGCGAGCGACGCAGCTCACGACAGCATGAAGCCCTCGTAACCGCGCGCAGCGACATCCGCGCAGAGCTGCCGATAGCGCACCATGCCGCCGGCGTAGGGCATGAAAACACGGGGCTTACCGGGGATGTTGGCCCCCAGGTACCAGGAATGCTTGGCTAGCGGCAGCACGGTCTTGCGGGCCGCTTCGTTGACCTCCGCGACCCATTTGTCCATTGCGTCGGCCCGCGCCTCGATACATTCGAGGCCGCGGTCGTTCAGGTGCCTGATGCAGTCGGTGATCCAATCCGCGTGCTGTTCGATCGCGACCGGCATGTTGCAAAGCACCGACGGGCTGCCCGGGCCGGTAATCGTGAACAGGTTCGGGAAGCCGACGACTTGCAAGCCGAGGTAGTTGCGCGGTCCCGCATCCCACACGTCCTTCAAGGCAATCCCGCCGCGCCCGCGAATGTCCATGCGCAACATCGGGCCGGTCATCGCGTCGAATCCAGTGGCGAAGACGATGATGTCGACCGGGTACTCTGCCTCGGTGGTGCAAATCCCCGCGCAGCTGATCCGATCGATCGGCGCCTTGCGCAGATCCACCAGCGTGACGTTGGGGCGGTTGTAAGTCTCGAAATAGTTGGTGTCGATCGGCGGGCGCTTTGCGGCGTAGGGATGATCGATGTCCGACAGGATCGCCGCGGTCTTCGGGTTCTTTACGATCGAGCGGATCTTGCGCTTGACGAAGTCAGCTGCCGTGTCGTTCGCCCTCTTGTCGATCATCATGTCCTGGAACGCCGCCCGGAACTGCAGCCCGCCCCGCTCCCACGCCGCCTCGTAGATTTTCTCGCGCTCCTCAGGCGGTGTGTCTACAGCACGCCGCTCCTCAATCCTGAATGCCATGCCGTTGATCGTTTCGCGCGTAACGGCGCGAATGTCGCCGGCGTGCTCCTTGATGTATTGCTGAAACTCCGCGGTCAGCGGCGCGTTGCGCGCTGGCACCGAGTAGTTCGCGGTGCGCTGGAACACGGTCAGGTGCTTCGCCGAGGCCGAGATGACCGGCGCCGCCTGGATGCCGGTCGAGCCGGTACCGATCATGCCGACCCGCTTGCCGGTAAAATCGACCCCTTCATGCGGCCACTGGCCGGTATGGTACCAGTCGCCGGTGAAATCATTCAGACCGGGAAAATCCGGCACGTTCGCGGTGGACAGGCAGCCGACGGCGGTGATCAGGAATTTGACGACATAGGTCTCGCCGCCCCCGGTGCGCACCTGCCAGCGGTTCGCCCGCTCGTCATAAGAAGCAGCGACCACGCGGGTGTTGAACCGGATGTCGCGCTTCAGGTCGAACCGGTCCGCGACAAAATTCAGGTAGCGCAAAATCTCGGCCTGGCCCGGGTAGCGTTCCGACCACTCCCACTCGCGCATCAGTTCGGGAGAAAATGTGTACCAATAGACATGGCTTTCGGAATCGCAGCGCGCGCCTGGGTAACGGTTCCAATACCAGGTGCCGCCGACCCCGCCGCCCGTTTCCAGCGCTCGCACAGACAAGCCGAGACGGTCGCGCAGACAAAGCAGCTGGTAGAGGCCAGCGAACCCCGCGCCAATCACCAGCGCCTCGAGTTCGATCGGCCGGCCGCCCTCGTTATTCGCATGAAGCATCGTGTCGTGTGTCATTCTCGCTTAACCCATTGGACGTCGGCCGCGCGTCTCGCGCCGACCTATCGGCCTGCCCGCACTAGGCGGCCAGGGCGGACGCCAGTGTCTTCGCCATTTTCGAAGGAATCACAATGTTATGCATGGTCTTCGCCCCAAGATGCTCTTGCTGCGCCGAGGGCAGCATGCGCCCCCGATTGCGCTTCGGCAATCGGCGGCGCCACGCGACGCGCGAGGGTCGCCATGCCCTCCGTGCAGATCGAAGATCGGCCCTACACCCAGAAATCGATGACGACCTTGTTGTGACCGTCAACGATCAAATTGCAGGTCATCAAAGACCGGCACGGCAGCGCTGCTTCCGCGCCAATGACCGATATCGGCGCGCATTCCCGAGAGCCCTGCTATCGGCGGAGTCCGAGTTGCTCAGTGGCCCGGAATGGGTGTGCCCTGACGCAATCCCCTCGCAACCCTTTCCCCGTCAAGGAGAACTCGCCGGCGCAGCCGTCTGGAATCCAGAAGCGGGGTTAGGGAGGGGACGAGCGGAAGCGATCCGGCGGTTTTTGACAGGCGATGCCGCACTTTGCCGATGACACATCGACATCGCTGCGCTAGGCATGGACCCATGAGGGTCGGATAAACCGACCTCGCTGGTGAACAGCCGCAACGCCTCAGTCCGTGGGCAGCAGGCGGCGATCCCAGCCGCGTTTGTTCGGGTCGTCGGGTTGCCGCAACCCGGGGAGGCACCATGACCGCCCAATCGCCGATGGAGATGTCGGGCTCTTCGGCCAGCCATGTGCTTGGCCGCAAGATGGACAGCATTCCGTTCAGCTCCTACCAGGCTTTGATCATCTTCATCCTCGCCCTCGTAGGCTTCATCGAGGGCTACGATCTGTTCATGACCGGCTCGCTGCTGGTGCTGGCTAAGGCGCCGCTGCAGCTGACCGGGACCGACATCCAGTGGCTGCTTCTCGGTCCGGCCATCATGGGGACCATCGGCGGCTTCGGATTCTCGGCGGTCGGCGACCAGTTGAGCCGTAAGGCCATGCTGCTAATCGGCGTGATTGCGACGACGTTCTTCACCCTTCTGATCCCGCTGGTCCAGAATGCCGAGCAGCTGATCGTCCTGCGGTCGTTGACCGGCCTCGGCGCCGGCGGCGTGTGGTCGGCGGTATACCCGATCGGCGCCGAATTGATGCCGGCGCAGCACCGCCGCACCTACGGTGCCGTCTACGAGATGGCGCTGGCCTCCTCGTTCACCGTCTTGCCGCTCGTCGGCGGACTGCTCGCCGGCAATCCCGATGCGTTCCGGTTCCTGGCCTTGCCGGGCGGGCTGGCGCTCTTGGTCGTGCCGGCGATCGTCTATTTCCTGCTGCCGGAGAGCCCGCGCTGGCATCTGCGGCGTGGCGAGGCGCGGATCGCCGTGGACTTCGTCAACCAGATCATCAGGCGGTCCGGCAATCGTGTCTCGCCGCTGACCGTGGCGGCGCTTGGCGACGTTCGCGCCACCGCTCGCGAGATGCTGCCGCCCTATCGGCACTTGTTCGCCAGGGGCCAGCTGCGCTGGACCGCGGTCGGCGTGATCACCGGCACCTGCGCCGGCTCCGCTGCTTATATGACTGCGGCACTGTTGCCGAAGGCGCTGACCAACCAGGGTTATGCCGTCAGCGTGAGCCTGGGAATTACCTCGATCATCTACGCGACGAGCTTTTTCGGGAAAGGCTTCACCGGCTGGTTGATGGAGATCATCGGCCGGCGCTGGGCGATCTTCTATGTGATGGCCGGAGGGCTGCCCGGGTTTCTCCTGATGCTGCTCTCGCATACGGCGGGACCATACGCCCGCGCGTTGATGATCGCGGGCGGGCTGATCACCGGCTTCACCGTGGTGTCGGCATTCCCCGCGACTCGCCTCTACCTGTCCGAGCAGTTCCCGACGGCGTTGCGCGGCCGCGGCCATCTCTTCGGCGAGTCGGTCGGCCGGATCTTCGCCGGCGGCCTGCTGCCGTTTTTCATGGCGCCCCATACCGGCTCGCCGACGATCTTCTTCGGCACGATGCTGATCTTTGCCGCAATCGGCGCCGTCGTTCCGATTGTGTGGGGCAAGGAGACAATCGGCCAGATCGAGGTGATCGCATCCGAACGGGCGATGGAACCTGCCTGAAGCACGCGCAATCCACCTTGCTAGTGCGACAGGAAATAGCCGGCCGGACTTAGATCCGCCAACCCTCCCTGGGCGAGGTCAAGATAGGTGAGCCCGAGGTTTGCGTTTTTTGCGCTCGACAGCAAATCGTGCCTACGAGCACAAGAGCCTGATGAAAACGCCCGATTTCAGAGACCGCTTAAGTGCTGCCCGTGCCGCGAAAAAAGCTCAACTTGAGCGTGCTCGGACAATTGCGGAAGACCCCGAGAGGCTGAAGCGGATAGAGGCTCGATCGCAGATCATCGCAGCCCGCAACAGCCGGATCGCTGAACGAGAGAGACACAGACGCGAGGTGATAGCGCGCGAAGTCGCGGAGCGAGCGGCCGCGGAAGCTGCCGAGGCTGTGGCTAGCGAGGCGGCACTCAAGGCCGAGGAGGAAGCTCAAGCGGCGAGGCTCGCTGAGCAGGAACAACTCGAAGCCGCCGAGGCGGCCAAACGCGAGACTATTCTTGCGGCCCGCAGAGCGGGTCGGAAGGCGAAGAAACGTCGAGGATATTAGTGGTGCTGATCAGACAAATGGTTCCCGTCCCGCTCTGCTTCGTCGCCCCCGCGCAAGCGGGGGTCCAGGGCCACCAGCTCAGTCACCGCCGCCCCTAGGTGCCCGCTCTCGCCGGCATGACGGCCGAGACAAGCGGGTATCAAGTGTTCGAGCTGTACCATTAAACCACATGTCCGCCTAAGGACGGGGCGACCCGTCTCCCAGTATGCAGGTAACCAAAGCCGGCAACGGCGCCGCCGGTCGGCTGCGCTGGTATCTGGTGCAGATCAGATGAAAGCGGCGCTTTACCTCGCCGCAAAAGAGGCTCGACTATCGCCGGCGGCGCTTGCCGCAAAAGCTCGGGACCAACGAATAGAGGATCGAACGGTTGTTGGACCCCCGCCAAATCAGCCCCACCCCAGGGGCGTAGGATGGGTTGAGCAACGCGAAACCCATCGTTCCGACCCGGACCCGACATGATGGGCTTCGCGACGCTCAGCCCATCCTACGATTGTTCGGCCATCCCGAGCGCCGTTGATGACGGGTTGCGCCCGCGCGCCGAGGCGTCCGGGGACGTGTCGGGGTGCCCAGCGTGTCGTGTGCCGCCTCATTGCCATAGAGGTTTCGGTAGGCCTAGATGGCGGGATGCGGGTTCTCATCAGTGCGACAGAGATTGCCGTGCGGGTTGACGCGCTCGCCATGAAAATCGCGCGCACAATCCCGGGCGATTTCGTCATCGTTGGCTTACTCAAGGGAGCCGCGGTGTTCGTCGCCGACCTTGTACGCGCACTGGACCGGGCGGGTGCGAAGCCCGAATTAGAGTTCATCCGCTTGAGCAGTTATGGTCGTGCCAAAGAGAGTTCCGGGAAAGTGCAGATGCACGGTGATATCCCGGCCGGCCTCGCCGGGCGGCCCGTGCTGCTTGTCGACGACATTGTCGATACCGGCCGGTCAATCGCCTTTGCTGCCGCCCAATTGCGACAGCAAAGGATCGATGACCTCTGGACTTGCGCGCTGCTGGAGAAGCCTTCGAGACGAGAGATCCAAGTCGCGATCGATTTCATCGGCTTCACCATCGGCGAGCTGTTTGTGGCGGGTTATGGTACCGACTACGCTGAAAAATATCGCCACCTACCGTATATCGGCGTTGTGGAGTGACAGTGGCAGTAGCCGGGAAGCCCATCGCGTGAACCAGCGCCCCTGAAGACGATGGGCTCCGCACGCTCAGCCCATCCTACGCGCTGTTCGAGATCGGGCTAAGCGGCAAGCATCTCTCGATGCGAGCGGGCGAGTTCATCCGACGGATCGAGGTTCTCGGGGCAGCCCGACGCATTCCGGTGCGGTTTGACAAGACCCGCGGCAAGGGCAGCCAGGGCACGCTCTATTATGGCGAACGGTTGACCGTGGTAAAGGATAGGCGAAAAGAATGCGGGCCGGGATTGATCACTAAGATGCTTGCCGATCTGGGCCTCACCCGCAGCGATTTGAGGTAGATCGACATGGAATGGCGCTTCGAGTATCCGGCCAAAGTCGAGCAGGACGAGGCCGGCTTTTACCTTGTGACCTTCCCGGACTTTCCGGAAGCGGCCACCGATTGTCGGCAGCACGAGAAGATTCGCATCGAGGCGACCGATTGTCTGGAGGAAGCGGTTGCCGGGAGGATCAAGCGCGGCGACGACCTGCCGACACCATCCCGCGCCGAGCCGAGAATGCTGACCATCGCCCTGCCGGCTCTCTATGCGATGAAAGCGGCGCTTTACCTCGCCGCCAAACAAGCTCGGCTGTCGCCAGCGGCGCTTGCCGCAAAGCTCGGGACCAACGAAAAGGGAATTGAACGGTTATTGAACCCCCGCCGAATGAGCCCCACCCCGGAGCTGGAAGCCGCATTGCGCGCCATCGGCAAATCTGTCCGTATCGTCGTCGAAGACGCGGTACTACCTTAGGATGGGTTGCGCGGCGCGAGATCCAGCGCAGACTCGGAAAACGCCGCAGCGAGCGATTATTTGTTCGCCCCGCGCCTCATCCTTCGCGTTCCGCAGAGGCCAAACCCGACGGGCTTCGCGACGCTCACCCCATCATATCCTTACTTAAGAGGCCTCACGCCAAATAGCGCTCTATGCGCTGCAGAATATCTTGTGTCATATATTCAGAAACTGGGTTGGTAGAAAAAAGGATGTTGGGATTTGCGTATTCATGTTTCGCCACACCCCAAAGACTCCAGCGGTGGAAGATTATCATTCTGTTTCCCTTGATCGCTTCTGCACACGATTCTCTAATCCAGCTCCGCGCAATTCGCACGGATGGAATGTTTTTAGTATTTTGCTGATTCAGAAGCTTCGTGTCTCGTGACCGGTACGCTACTGCGTTAACGAAGGCAGCTCTACCGGTTGAAACCCACGGTGCGAATATTTTATTCCTAAAGTATGTAAAAACGTACTCGGATCTATAGGACTGGGATTGCGAATATGCGCGATTAACTGGGACTGGAGGGTCGTACTGCGATAAAACTCCTGATTGTCTTCGGAACCTCCATTGGCGAAACAGAGCACAACCCGCGCATTGACGACATCGCCAAAGAAGGCGGAGGGCACAAATCGTTGTTGAAACAGTGCACCGACGCTCGGATACGTGTCGAAAAACCGTTTGTCTTCAGGGTGAACTGGACCCGCCAATTCGGACCAGAATTCTGCAAGGCTGTTCAACATTCCCCACATCCTCGCCATGATAAGGCCATTGCATGGCCGCTCCTGGGGGCGACAAGTCCCGCATCTGGGCGCATGGAAAGCCGGTTATGCGGTTTCACCGCATAGAGAGCATATAATACGATTTTCTTGTCATTCTAACGTCCGCGGATCGTCAGCGGATCGCCTATAAACTCCAGGTCGGCTTCTCTCGCCGCCTTAAGCACGGCGATCCGGCAAGTGATGAGCTTTGCAATGTTCAACTCAGCCTACGCGCTGTCTAGGATAGGTCGAGCGCAGCGAAACTGATCTCGCGATGGCTAACCGCTGATGATGGGCTTCGCCATGCTCAGCCCATCCTACGCGCTACTAGCCCCGTAGCATGGGTTGAGCGCGGCGAAACCCAGCGTCTGCGGCCACTTCGGCAATGATGGGCTTCGCACGCTCAGCCCATCCTACGTGCTTTCCTTCGCATTACCTCGTCAGCTGGCCGGCGGGGCCGATATGGGCTTCCGGTCAAATCAGCAAGTCAAATTGTAGTACGACCCCGTAGGATGGGTTGAGCAACGCGAAACCCATCGTTCCGACCCGGACCAGACATGATGGGCTTCGCCGAGCTCAGCCCATCCTACGCTTGCTCAGCCCATCCTGCACGCTACGAGCTAACCTCGCCACTCCTCCGCCCAGCCACGGCTCAGTCGATACCTTCTCGCTTCAATCCTTCCTGTCTCGAAATCTCTAAGTCGAATCTTCACCTCGCCGGTTGGGCTTACTATGGCTTTGGTCTTCCTCCAGGCCGTCGGTCCAAAACCGAAAATTCTGAGAGCGGTGATCAAGCCCACGGCCATAGCTTGATCATCGCCAGCCCCACCGGGTAGGACCACAATTCCGGGATTCCGATGTTCAGGAAATCTTCCATCATCTAAAAAATCGCGGTCATGTGTCCAGAGCATTCGACCCTCGCGCCATGCATACCCTAGTATCTCTTCGTCACTGCGTCCACGTAAACCCACGTCAGCGGCGAACTTTACATTGCACCCCCTCGTTTTAAGGTATCTCGCGGTCTCCGGACCCAGGCTCTCATCAACTAAAAGAGGACATTTCCTGTTGAAGTCGTGGTCAACTTTAACCAGATTGCTAAGACGATGCCATGCCATATCGAATTGCTTCTCATCCCGTACCCGCTACGAACTCTTCCCTGAGGCGCGGCGAACCTCGACAGGAATAGTTCTGTCACCGGAGATGATTTCGGTAACCAACCGGCGGATCAACTGATTTTGTTGTTCAACGTCCATAGCAGCCTGTGGGACATAACCACCTTCAAGGATGTCAAGCTGTTCAATATAAATCCTCATAACTTTGGCCATTTCGTAGAGTAGCTTTGCTAACAGTGTCCGACGTTCTCGGGTAACTCTTTCGGAATCTTTGGGCTCGAACCCAGCCGCTAAATGCTGAAAATAGATCTTCCATGCCGCAATTACTTGCTGATGACCGTGAAACTCGATTTCGATGAGGTTAAGGGCACTGACATGTTCGGCGGAGATTACGGTGCGGCGCGTCGCCATAAGGGTTCTGAGCACCTGCAATTGTCGTTGGTGGCGGTCACGCTGACGGTCGACATATCTGGTCATGAAAACGGCGAGCACCGGTCCCAGAAATGTCGCGCCCAGGATCGCCCAACCGAACAACTGCGATGTCGGGTTCACATTGTCCCCAATGCCGTCATATGCTTGCCTGCATACTCCTACGACCTACGAACACCCGCTTGTCGCGCCGCAGGTGTCGCATTTGAGGCAGGTGCCGTTGCGGATTAGGGTGAAGTTGCCGCATTCGGTGCAGCTGTCGCCTTCGTAGCCTTTGATGCGGGCGGCGCGGATGCGTTCCAGGCGCAGGGCGAGCGTGTCGTCCCCGGCTGCCGGGAGAGGGTCGGCGAGGGCCAGGGCGGCGGCCCCGTTCGTGGGGCGGGAAGCGCCGCCGTGCAGCACGGTGAATTTGTTGCGGACGTAGCCGTTCGAGGTGACCCGCTGCATCATCGCCGCGACCCCGGGTTCGAGAGCGGGAGAAGTCGCCGGGCGGTAATCATCGCCATCGTCGGGGGCTCGCAGGGTCAATTCGGCTTCGCCTTTGCCGACCGCATCGGGCAGCAGATCGCCCGGCTCGGCATGGGCGAGATCGCCGCGGCCGAGATAGGAGATCGCCAGTTCGCGGAAAATGTAGTCGAGGATCGAGGTCGCCATCTTGATCGTATCGTTGCCTTCGACGATCCCCGACGGCTCGAACCGGGTGAACGTAAAACTCTCGACGAACTCCTCTAGTGGCACGCCGTATTGCAGCCCCATCGAAATCGCGATCGCGAAGTTGTGCATCAGCGAGCGAAAGGCCGAGCCCTCCTTGTGCATGTCGATAAAGAGTTCGGCCAGCCGGCCGTCCTCGTGCTCGCCGGTGCGCAGATAGACCTTGTGGCCGCCGACCGTGGCCTTTTGCGTGTAGCCCTTGCGCCGGTTGGGCAGCCTGCGGCGCTCGCCGCGCTGCACCACGCGCTCGACCACGCGCTCGACGAACCGTTCGACGATCCGCTCGGCGACCAACGGCGCGCGCTGGGCCGGCGATTGCGCGAACAGCTCGGCTGCGCGGTCCTCGGCCTCCTCATCGGCGCCCAACAGGCTCGCGGCCAAGGGCTGTGAGAGTTTCGAGCCGTCGCGATAAAGCGCGGTCGCCTTCAAGCCGAGCCGCCAGGACAGCAGGTAGGCGGCCTTGCAATCCTCGACCGTCGCCGCGTTCGGCATGTTGATCGTCTTCGAGATCGCCCCCGAGATGAAAGGCTGCGCCGCCGCCATCATGCGGATGTGGCTTTCGGCCGACAGCGCGCGAGTGCCGGTGCGCCCGCACGGGCTGGCGCAATCGAACACCGGCAGATGCTCGGGCTTCAGGTGCGGCGCGCCTTCGAGGGTCATCGCCCCGCAGCACCAGGTATTGGCGGCCTCGATCTCGGCTCGGCTGAAGCCGAGCGCGGCCAGCAGGTCGAAACCGGGATCATCCAGTGCGGCCGGCAAGATCCCGAGACGCTCCGTGCAGAAGGCTTCGCCCAGGGTCCATTTGTTGAATGCGAATTTGATGTCGAAGGCGGTGGCGAGCGCGGCTTCGGCCGCGGCCAGCGCGCGGTCGTCGAACCTCTTGGACCGCAGGCTCTGATGGTTGATCGCGGGCGCTCCGGCCAAGATGCCGCGGCCCAGCGCATAGCGTTCGATCGCGGCGATCTCGGCGGCGTCGTAGCCGAGTGCGGCAAGCGCCTGCGGCACCGCGCGGTTGATGATCTTGAAATAGCCGCCGCCAGCGAGCTTCTTGAATTTAACCAGCGCAAAATCGGGCTCGATCCCGGTCGTGTCGCAATCCATGACCAGGCCGATCGTGCCGGTGGGTGCTATGACCGTCGCCTGGGCGTTGCGGAAGCCGTGCTTCTCGCCGAGCGCCAGCGCCGCGTCCCAGCTCTTGCCCGCCGCCGCGACCAGCTTCGGGTCGGGGCAATTCGCGGCGTCGAGCGGGACCGGCGGGATCGCCAGCCCCTCATATCCGGCACTGTCGCCATAACAGGCGCGTCGGTGGTTGCGGACGACGCGCAGCATCGCCGCGCGGTTCAGCGCAAAGCCTGGAAAGGCGCCGCGTGGCTTTAATCCCGGATCGCCGGCCATCTCGGCCGAGGCGGCATAGCTGGCGCCGGTCAACAGCGCGGTGATCGCCGCGGCGAGCGCGCGCCCGGCGGTGCTGTCATAGGCGATGCCCATTCCCATCAACAGGCCGCCGAGATTGGCGTAGCCGAGCCCGAGGGTGCGGAAGGCAAACGACCGGCGGGCGATCTCGGGCGACGGGAACTGCGCCATCATCACCGAGATTTCGAGCACCAACGTCCACAGCCGCACCGCATGAGCAAAGGCCTCGGCGTCGAAGCCGGCGTCTCGTCCGGGCTCTCCATCGACGGCCGGCCCAGGGCCGCCCTCTTTCGCGTCGTCGCGGCGGAACGCCATCAGGTTCAACGAAGCGAGATTGCACGCGGTGTCGTCGAGGAAATTGTATTCCGAGCATGGGTTCGAGGCGTTGATCCGGCCGCTCTCGGGGCAGGTGTGCCAGTCGTTGATCGTCGTGTCGAATTGCAGCCCGGGGTCGGCCGAGGCCCAGGCGGCGTGCCCGATCCGGTCCCACAATTCGCGCGCCGGCAACGTCTTGGCAACCCTGCCGTCGGTGCGCCGAATCAATTCCCAGGGGCCGTCGGCCGCGACGCGGTCGAGGAACTCGTTCGAGACCCGGACCGAATTGTTCGAATTCTGTCCGGCGACCGTCAGATACGCTTCGGAATCCCAATCGGTGTCGTAAGTGCGAAGGTCGATCGCGGTATAGCCCTGACGGGCGAACTGGATCACCCGCTGGATGCAGTTTTCCGGGATCATCGCACGGCGGGCGGCGCGGATCTCGCTTTTCAGTGCCGGGTTCTGCGCCGGGTCGCAGGGGTCGGCTGGGCCCTGCGGCTGCTGATGACAGGCGGCCATGACCAGGTTCAGATGCCGGGCGGCGAGCTTGGAGCCGGCGACCAAGGCAGCGACCTTCTGCTCCTCGACGACCTTCCAGTCGATGAACGCCTCGATGTCGGGGTGGTCGATGTCGACGATCACCATCTTGGCCGCACGCCTCGTCGTGCCGCCCGATTTGATCGCGCCGGCCGCGCGGTCGCCGATGCGCAGAAAGCTCATCAGCCCGGACGACCGCCCACCGCCCGACAGGCGCTCGCCGTCGCCGCGCAGTTTCGAGAAGTTCGAGCCCGAGCCCGAGCCGTATTTGAAGATCCGCGCCTCGCGCACCCACAAATCCATGATCCCGCCCTCGTTGACGAGATCGTCGGCGACCGACTGGATAAAGCAGGCATGCGGCTGCGGGTGCTCATAGGCGCTGGTCGACGCCGTCAGCTCGCCGCTGCGGGAGTCGACGTAGTAATGGCCCTGCGCCGGGCCGTCGATGCCATAGGCCCAGTGGAGCCCGGTGTTGAACCATTGCGGCGAGTTCGGGGCGCCCATCTGCCGCGCCAGCATCAGCCTGATCTCGTCGTAAAAGGCGCGGGCGTCCTCTTCGGCGTCGAAATAGCCGCCCTTCCATCCCCAATAGGTCCAGGTCCCGGCCATCCGGTCGAAAACCTCGCGGGCATCGGTCTCGCCGCCGTAGCGTTGATCCTCGGGCAATGCCGCCATCGCCACGGCATCGGCCTTGCGCGGCCACAGCCAGGGCGGAACCCCGTCTTCTTCCACCGCCGCCAAGCGCGCCGGCACCCCGGCTTTGCGGAAATATTTCTGGGCAATGATGTCGCAAGCGACCTGGCTCCATTCGGCCGGCACCTCGATTCCCTCGGCCTGGAAGACGACCGAGCCGTCGGGATTGCGAATCTCGCTGGTCGCATTCCGAAACGGAACCGACCCATAGGGATCCTGGCCTGCCGTGGTAAACCGCCGCGCTATATGCATCCTTACTCCCCCCTTGCAACAACGCCGTGTGCGACGCCGCCAACAACGCGGGAAACTCAAATTTCCACCAAAGGGAGTCAACAAGATTTTGTGGCTGAGACACCGCTTCTGCATAGATAGTGTGTTGTTTCAGCCGCTGCCTATTGACGACGCAATCCGATCCGCCAGGCTAGTATCCTAGGTAGCCGTTTAATGTGAGAAAGAGGGCGCCCCTCTCGTTGGGTGATAGACGGGCGCCCTCTCCCGGGCTTAGAGCCTTACGGTGCCGGCGGAATCTCCGCGAAGCGCTGCCCTGTCTTTATTTCAGAGATCCGACCAGGGTTGACGTCGTAGTCGGCGGCAATCCGGTTGAGAAACTCACCCCTAAGGATTCGCCTCTTGGTCTCCGGGATGAACGGCCGGAGTCGGCCGATCGACAGGCTAGGCTTCCTCATACTGCACATATCAAACTCCTTTCATTGCGCAGGAGGGCCGCCTGAATTCAGAGTTGCGAATCGCAAAGGCTGACGCTACCGTCGGTCTTTGCGGGGTCGAACTCCTTCGTCCTGCGGCGGTCCCCAGCCAAGGCAGGACTGCCCCGCTCGCTGCGGACCCAGGGCTGGCACCCTGGGTCCTGGCTTTTAGTGCGGGACCCTCAACTTCGAATTTTACAAAATCGGCCCCACCCCCATTCTCGTTGAGGCTTGTCCACCTGTAGCCCACACTCGCGGTGGTAGAGCGACGCGCGATATGCGTGATGCCCCCCGAACCTAGTCTCCTGACCGCGGGATTCGCAGCAAGATGTAGCTACTGGGCTTGCCCAGGCGACTATATTTAGGCCGCTCGACCGAGGCCGGCAATTTGTTTTGGGGCAAATGCGCGCAACGCACACCATATGTTGCCGGCGAGCAACATTAAGCCGGATGTTGCCGGATTAAGCCGGCTATTGCCGTCGGGGCGAGGGCGGTGCGATAAACCGGCGGCCGCGGGGTCCAGCCGGCCGCGGCATCGGGCACTGGATGGAGCGATGACCCTCGGCACGCGTTTGTTGACCTGGCTGCGCGGCGATTATGTCGGGATCGACAGCCTAGGCAACCGCTACTACCGCGAGAAGGGTCGACGGGCTCTCCCTCGCGGCGGCGGGCGGGCGAGCCGCGAAAAGCGCTGGGTCATCTATGCCGGCGAGCCGGAAGGGTCAAAGGTGCCCTCGGAATGGCATGCATGGCTACACCACACGATCGACGAGGTGCCGCCGCCGCCGGAATCGCGCGTCCGCCATCCGTGGGAAAAGGAACACCTGCCGAACATGACCGGCACGCCCTATGCCTATCGCCCGCCGGGCTCGATCCTGCGCGGCGGCCGTCGCGCGCCGTCGACCGGTGATTACGAGCCGTGGACGCCGGAATAGCGCGGAGATGCGGATGCCGGCAGGAGCTGATCCAGCGCTGATCCCGGGAAAGCGCCGATGAGCGGCAACGTGATCGAAACGGTGATGGGCGCGGTCGTGCTGGTGGTCGCCGCGTTCTTCCTGTTTTTCGCGTACACGACGAGCCAGGTGCGGGCGGTGGACGGCTATACGGTGACGGCGCAATTTACCCGCGTCGATGGCATCCGCGACGGCAGCGACGTGCGCATCGCCGGGGTCAAAGTCGGCTCGATCACCGCCGAAAATCTCGACCCGAAGACTTATCTCGCCACCCTCAAGATGAGCATCAACCCCGAATACAAATTGCCTGAAGACACGGTTGCCGAGGTCATCTCGTCGAGCCTGCTCGGCGACAAATACCTCGCGCTGGTTCCGGGCGGCTCGGACAAGAACATCCCACCGGGCGGTCAGATCAAATACACCCAGGCTACGGCCAGTCTCGAAGACTTGATCGGCCAGATGATCTTTTCGCAGGCGGGGGCAGGCGCGCAGAAAAAAGCCGGGCGAAGGCGCCCAAGGCGGCGCGCCCCAAAGCGGAGCGCCGCCTAGTGCGGCGCCGCCCAGCGTTCTCAAATGAACCGCTGTGGCGGGTAGGGGCAAGACAATGAGTGAAGCGAACGACTTCCCGGTTTGGCTGACGCCGGAGGGTGAACCCGTCTCCTGCGTCGAAAAGATCAAGGTGTTGAACGAGAACCTTGCCGAACTGCGCGAGCTGGCGCAAGAGGCGCTGGAAGACGCGGTCTTAATGGGCTGCGACGAGCGCCAGCTGCGCGAAGTCCTGGCCGATATCGTCGCCGGTCTTGTCAACCCCTACGCCAAATAGCCGGGTCCCAAACCTCACACCTATTGCGGCCTGGATCACGCCATCGCCGGCTTTGTCACCTGGAAGCTCTGCCTGGTCTCCATGTGCCGGATCCATTCCTGCAGCTTGGGATGCTCGGCAACGGGCGCATGGCCGTCGGGCACGTTGGCGAAAAAATAGAGCAGCGGTATTACCATCAAATCCGCAAGGCTCACATGCTCGGCGGCAAGAAACCGGTTGTCTTCCATCAGCCGGTCGATCTCCGCGAGGCAC
>CAVTFD010000011.1:0-313599 GCA_963733945.1 uncultured Alphaproteobacteria bacterium
CGTCGCGTCGGCGCTGGCCTCGCGCTCGCCGACCGCGCACACGTCCCACAGCGCCACCCGCCGCGCCATTGCGAAACTCAGCTTTGCCCCATAATCGGCGGCCGGAGCGGCGTCGAAGAGGGCGAACAGGATCGACCAGAAGAGGTTGCGCGGATGGGCGTAGTATTCTTGGCGGCGCAAGGATTCCTCGCCGGGCAGGGTGCCGAGCACGAGCACCCGCGCCCGCCCGTCGACGACCGGCGGAAAGCTGCGTTTGGCCGGGGCGGCTGCGGCGAGGTCGAGCGCGGTCCTCACGCGACAAAGCGGCCGAGGCGAACCGCCGTGTGCCCCTTGGCGAGCCGACGCGAGGGCATGATCAGCACGCAATCGTCGTAAGGGGTGCGCACCTCGCGCCCATTATCGCGGCCGATCAGGGTCCCCTTTGGCGACAGGACTTCGAGCCCGCGAAAATCGTCTACAAATTCGAACTTGTCGCTGGCGATCGTGACCGCTTCGGTCACCTCGATGATCCGCTGCTGCGGATGTGCGTCGAAATCCGGCCCGCCGATCGGCGCGGCGTCATCACGCGTCAAAGCCCCCGCGGCGATTAGAAAGCGCAGCATGACATCGGTCGCAACCTCGGCGGCGCGGTTTTGCCAATGCTGCCCGGCTTCGATCAACAACGCCGTTTTGGGCGACGCGCGATCGCCAAAAGGGCCGTAGTCGCGCATGCGTTTTCCCGCGGCATGGCCCACATCGCACATGATCAGCTCGGGGATCCCGACTCGGCGGGCCAGTGCCACCGACCGATCGAGGGTGCCGGCCAGCATCAGCGGCGCCGTCGCATATTGCATCGAGTGGATGTCGAGCAGGAAATCGGCTGCGTCGACGAACGGGCGCAAGGTCCGGGCGCGGGCAAGTTCGATCGATTGGCGCGGGCCGTCGAGGGTCGCCTCGTCCCACAGCCGATTGAAATCCTCGTCGACAAAGCGCGAGACAACCGGATAACGCGGATCGAAACTGCGATAGGCGGCGACATTGTCGAAGGCCAGGGTCAGCTTTCCCCGGCGCGGCCGCAGCCCGGCGCGGAACAGCCGGTCGAGGGCGATGGCCCCGCAGATCTCGTTGCCGTGGGTCAGCGCCGTGACCAGCACATGCGGCCCCGAGACGCCGCTGTCGAAGGTCGTGACATAATCGACCCCGACATTGCCGGCACGATAGGGCTCGATATCGGGTGGGGTCAGCTCGAGGGCGTAGTTCGGCTCGGCCACAAAGCGCTCCCTTAGGCGGCGACACTGTCGAAGATGCGATTGATAAACCGCTCGCACTGGGCGATCTGATCGAGATCGATGAATTCGTCGGGCTTATGCGCCTGCTCGATCGATCCCGGTCCACAGACAACGGTCGGGATACCGGCCTGCTGAAACAGCCCGCCCTCCGTTCCGAAACTTACCTTGGCGGTGCCGTTCGCCCCGGTCAGCGTGGCGACGAGCCGGGTAATCTCGGCATCGTCGGCGGTGTCGAGACCGGGAAAGGCACTCAGTTCCTCGAACTCGATCGCCGCCTCCGCGCGGATCGCCTGCATTTCCGGCAACAGCCGGTTTTCGGCGAAAGCACGCAACTCGCTGATCCCGGCATCGGGATCCTCGCCGGGCAGCAGTCGAAACTCAAAATCGAAGCTGCAGTCCTTGGGCACGATGTTTAGCGCGGTGCCGCCATGGATCACGCCGGTCTGAATGGTCGTGTAGGGCGGCGTGTATTCCGGATCGAACGGACCCGCATCGCGCCGGCGGCGCGCCATCGCCTTGAGCAGAGCGACAAGCTCGGCCGCGGCTTCGATGGCGTTGACCCCGAGATGCGCCAGGGCCGAGTGGCATTCGAACCCATGCACCCGGCAGCGAAAACTGCGCTTGCCCTTGTGGCCGGTCACCGGCTGCATCATCGTCGGCTCGCCGACTATGCATAGGCGCGGGCGGTCTGGGCGCTCGGCGATCGCCGCGATCAGCCGACGCGCGCCCCGGCAGCCGACCTCTTCGTCATACGAAAAGGCGAGATGGAGCGGTATCCGCAACGGGCGCGCCGCGAGGCTCGGCAACAATGCCAGCACCACTGCAATAAAGCTCTTCATGTCCGCCGTGCCGCGGCCGAACAGCTTGCCGTCTTTGGCGAGCACCGTGAACGGGTCGCTGTGCCAATCCTGCCCGTCGACCGGAACCACGTCGGTATGGCCCGACAGCATGATCCCGCCGATCCCCGGGGCTCCGAGCGTGGCGTAGAGATTGGCCTTGTTACCGGTCTCGTCGAAGACCAGCTCGCTAGGGACGCCGTGGCTCTCGAGATAGCTCCGCACAAACTCGATCAGCGCGAGGTTCGAGCCTCGGCTAGTCGTGTCGAAGCCGACCAGCCGGCGCACCATCTCGATGCTGTCGGTCGCCACTGCAGTCATCCGACAAGGTTATGCTCAACCGTGGCGCGGCGCCATAGACACCGTGGATCGTCTCAGCTTGCCCAGCGGCCACGCTATCCGTAGATTTGCTCCAGCAGAGGGCAACAGGCATTTTCCTTATACTGTTCGCCCGCTCCAGCCTATCCGTGGGTACGTGATGCTCGACGAAATCGCCGGTCTGGTTCTAGAACATCTCAGAGTCATGCGGGCGGCATCAGGGCCGATCGCGGCGAGCCTGATCGGATGAGCTTCGAAATTCCCGGCGTGCTGTGGCGCCGCGACCCGGAGGCGGCGGAAGTGCCGCTGGTCTTCAACTCACCGCATAGTGGTTCGCACTACCCCGAGGATTTCCGTTTTACCTGTGCGCTCGAAACCTTGCGCCGCGCCGAGGACGCTTATGTTGACGAGCTTTACACGGCGGCACCGGCACATGGCGCCACCTTGATCGGCGCGCTGTTTCCGCGCAGCTATCTCGACCCAAATCGCGCGGCCGACGACATCGACGAAGCGCTCTTAGAGGGTGAATGGCCGACCGCGTTGAAGCCTTCGCATCCGACGCGCGCCGGACTAGGCCTCGTGCGCCGCGTCGCCCGGCCGAGTACGCCGATCTACGACCGCAAGCTGACAGTGGACGAGGTCCTGGCCCGGGTCGAACGCTGTCACGCCCCCTATCATCGCGTGCTCGACGAGGCCTGCAACCGGCTCCATGCCAAATTCGGCGCGGTGTGGCACGTCAATTGCCATTCGATGCCATCGAAGCGCAGCGCCCGAGATGTCGGACGTCCGGCGGATTTCGTGCTCGGCGATCGCGACGGAACCACTTGCGCCAAGGAATTCACCGATTTTGTCGCGAGCGTGCTGCGCCACCGGGGCTACGACGTGCGAATCAATGAAATCTACAAGGGTGTTGAGATTGTGAAACGCCAAGGCCGCCCGGCGGCACGGCGCCACAGCCTGCAGATTGAGGTCGACCGCGCGCTCTACATGGATCAGAAGACAATGGAAAAGACGCCGGGCTTTGCGCGGTTGCAGGCCGACATCACCCATCTGATCGCTGCGCTCGGCGAGTTTGCGGAGACCCGACGATGAGCGTCGCGACGTCGATCAACTCGCACTCGCTCCACCCGCTGTTCGTCGCCGAAATCAGCGGAGTCGACAGCGGCCGACCGCTGGGGCTAGAAACCATGCGCGGAATCGCGCAGGCGATCGACCGCTATGCGGTGCTCGTCCTGCGCGATCAGGATCTCGATGACGAGCGTCAGCTGGACTTTGCCGCCAATTTCGGCGAGATCGAGGCGCCGCGCAGCGCCCGCGGCGCGACCAAGCACCGGCTGCGCCCCGAAATCTCCGACATCTCGAATCTCGACGAGAACAACAGGCTGCGCGCCGCGGACGATCCGCGTCGCTTCGACCAGCTCGGCAACCGGCTGTGGCATACCGACGGCTCGTTTCGTCGCGTTCCCGCTGCGCTCTCGATGCTCTACGCGCATCGCGTGCCGGCGAGCGGCGGCGAGACCGAGTTCGCGGATCTGCGCGCGGCCTGGGACGCGTTGCCCGACAAGACCAAGGCGCAGATAGACGGGCTCGTCGCACTGCATGACATCGCCTACTCGCGCGCCCAGATCGGATTCACCGAATTGCTGTTCGGCGAGCGCGAGGTATTGCCCGCGGTGCCGCAGCGGGTCGTCCGCGTTCATCCGGGCTCCAAGCGCAAGACGCTCTACCTTGCCGCACATGCCTCGCATATTGTCGGCATGCCGGTGCCCGAAGGCCGCCTGTTGCTGCGCGACCTGATCGAGCTCGCGACAGAGCGCCGGTTTGTCTACCGGCATGTCTGGCGCCCGGGCGATTTGGTGATCTGGGATAATCGCTGCACGATGCACCGCGGCCGGCCGTTCGACGAGAGCGAGACCCGCGATCTGCGCCGCGCGACGACCCGCGATGTGGCTTCGACCCTCGACCAGGTGGCCTAACTTTCGGGAGGACTCTAACGATGACAAAGATTCCGGCGATCCTGCAATCGCACATCAACACTGCGTTTCCGGCGAATGTGTGCCTCGTCGGCAGCGTGCTGCCCAATGGGTTCGCGCAGATCACCCCGCGCGGCGGGACGATGGTGTACGACGACACGCATATCGCGCTATGGGAGCGCGGCAAGGGCTCGACCAACGCCAACCTTGCCGACGGCACCGCGCTGACGGTTTACTTCCGAAAGCCGCAGTTGCGCGAGGAAGGCGTTCTGCCGAAGGGCGGCATCGCCCGGTTTTATGGCCGCGCCCATGTCCACAAATCTGGGCCGGTCTATGACGAAGTGTGGCGGCGCCTCGTCCAGCCGGAGAAAGACCGCGATCCGCAAAAGAACGGCTATGCCGTCTTGATCGACATCGAACGCGCCGAAGATCTGGACGGGCAGCCGCTAGCCCTCGACTAAGCGCGGGCAGTCCGGCGGGTTCGTCTCGGCTCGGTTGGTCTGCCGGCTAGCGGGCCACTCTCGCCTGGAGATTGATCAGCCGCCGCTCGGCGCTGGCCGCTCCGAGCACGAGGGCGTGCAAATACCATGCACGCGCCTCGGCCGGATCGCTGTACAGAATGCGAAGCGGGCTAAGGCGAAGGAAGGCCGGATCGTAAGTGGCGCCCATTCCCAACGCCCCCCGCCCGTCTCTAGCGTCCGCAGCACGCTGAAAAAGGAGGCGCGCCGCGGCAATGTCGCCTTTGCGAAAAGCGGCATTGCCATGCGCCAAGAGCGCGCCGATCTCAGCTGCGGAGAGGTGCAAGCTCGATGCTTGAGCGACCGCGGGCGGCGCTGCCGAGGGCTTCGTCGCCTGCTGTGCTGCCGTTGCGTCGGGCTGCGCCATTCGGGCCAAGGCCGCGACCGCTGATCCGGTCGCCCGATCAGCGATGCCGGAGGATGCCGCGCCAACGATGGCGGGTTCTCCGATCGCGGCGAAGATCGGCGCCCTCCCGCGCAGTTCACGGATGTTGCGCGCCGATGGGCTCGCCGTCGCGGCCGGCAGCGCGGTTGCCGGCGGCGCCGGAGGTCGCGTTGCATCCTCCGGGGTTGGCGTTGCTGCGGCCGAGGCCGCTTGGGCTTCGCCGTACCCGCCGCCGGCGGGATGCTGGACCATCAGGCAGAAGCCAAGTCCGAAAAACACGCCGACCGTCGCGGCCGCGACGAGCGCAATCGATATCGGGTAGATCATGGCGCCGAGGGGCAGCCGGACGCCGCCGCCTCGCCGGGCTGGAAACGACAGCGGCGCTAAAACCGCTTTCACCGGGTTGCGAGCCAACCGCTCTCCACGAGAGGAGGTCCTGAAGGTCTGGCCGAGCATTTCCCTCTTCCCTGTCTCAGGCCTTGCCGTTGTTCCAGCGGAGGCGAACGCCGCTGTGCCATCGCCGCGCATTCCCAAGAAGTGCCACAGTCCGGTGTTGCCCGCGCAACGGGTGCGAATGGTATTGCAGCCGCTCGCGGTTCGATACAATTTCAGCGGCGCAACACTCCACGAGTTCCGCCTTGGTCAACTGGTTAACCAATTTCGTCCTGCCAAAGATTAGGGCGGCCGTCAGCAAGAAGACGACACAAGACAATCTGTGGCAGAAATGTCCGGCCTGTGAGCACATGTTGTTTCATCGCGAGCTCGAGGCCAGTCTCCATGTCTGCCGCAATTGCGGCCATCATTTGCGCATCGGCGCCGTTGAGCGGCTGCGGCTCCTGTTCGACGACGGCGTCTTTTCGCGAATCGAGCTGCCGAAGACCGTCGCCGATCCGCTGCATTTTCGCGACCGCCGGCGTTACACCGATCGGCTAAAGGAAGCTCAAACGACATACGAGCCCGGCGGCGACGCGGTGGTCGTCGCCCATGGGCAAATCGGCGGGCGCCCGGCCGTGGTTGCCGCGTTCGAGTTCGGGTTCATGGGCGGCTCGATGGGGCTGGCCGCGGGCGAGGCGTTGCTGGCCGCGGCCAAGCTCGCGGTCTTGCAGGAGGCGGCGCTGATCGCCGTCCCGGCGTCGGGTGGCGCGCGCATGCAGGAGGGCGTGCTGTCCCTGATGCAGATGCCGCGCACGATCATTGCCGCGGAAATGGTCAAGGAGGCCGGGCTGCCCTACATCGTGCTGCTGACCGACCCAACGACCGGCGGCGTCTCCGCATCCTTCGCAATGGTCGGGGACATCACCCTGGCCGAACCTGGCGCCGTCATCGGCTTTGCCGGCGCCCGGGTCATCGAGGAGACAATCCACGAAAAGCTGCCTGACGGGTTCCAGCGCGCCGAATACCTGCTTGATCACGGGATGGTCGACATGGTCGTGCCGCGCGGGGAACTGCGCGCGACGATCGGGCGCCTGCTCGGGTTGCTGCGCGAGCCCCAGCGGACGGAAATCGTCGCGCCGACCCCAGAGGCAGCTTGAGCGTGTCGGCCAGCGACATCGTGTTGGCCCGGCTGACCCGGCTGCATCCGAAACTCATTGACCTGTCCCTGGGCCGGATCGAGGGGCTGCTCGCGGCGCTCGGCGACCCGCACGAAAACCTGCCGCCGGTGATCCATGTCGCTGGCACCAACGGCAAGGGCTCGACGGTGGCGACGATGCGCGCCTGCCTCGAAGCCAGCGGCTGGCGCGTCCACGCCTATATCTCGCCGCACCTGGTGCGCTTTCACGAGCGCATCCGGCTGGCCGGCAAGCTGATCGAGGAAGACCGGCTGATCGAACTGCTCGAGGAATGCAAGCGCGCCAATCGCGGGGCGCCGATCACCTATTTCGAAATCACCAGCGCGGCGGCGTTTCTCGCCTTTGCCCGCACCCCGGCAGACATCGTGCTGCTCGAAACCGGGCTTGGCGGCCGTCTCGACGCGACTAACGTGATCCGCCATCCGGCGGCGACCGCGATCACCCCGATATCGCTCGACCATCAGGCCTTTCTCGGCGACACGATTGCCGCGATCGCCGGCGAAAAGGCCGGCATCCTAAAGACCGGTTCGCCAGCGATCATCGGCCCGCAGCCATCCGCGGCGGCTTCTGTCATCGCGGCCCGCGCCGCGGCGGTTGTGGCCCCGCTCTACCGCTTCGGGAAGGAGTGGCATTGCGACGCAAACGCTGACGGCATGCGCTACGAGGGGCCGCGCTGGCATCTCGATCTGCCGCTTCCGTCATTGCTCGGCGCGCATCAGATCGCCAATTCCGGAACCGCGATCGCCTGTCTCGAACAGCTCCCAGGCTTCCACCCGTCACGCGAGACGATCGCCGGCGGCTTGCGCCAAATCGAATGGCCGGCGCGGCTGCAGCGCCTGACCCGCGGCCCGCTGGTCGAAATGATGCCGCGAGATTGGGAACTCTGGCTCGACGGCGGTCACAACCCCGGCGCCGGCGAGGTGCTGGCCGAAGCGGTCTCAAACTGGGCCGCCCGTCCGCTCTACCTGGTGGTCGGCATGCTGAATACCAAGAACGCCGCCGGTTTCCTCGGCCCCCTCGCCCCGCACGCCCGCGCCCTATGGGCCGTCACGATCCCCGGAGAAGAAAACCCGCTCCCAGCGGCCGCCATCGCCGCCGCCGGCAATTCGGTCGGGCTCCCCGCCCACGATTCGCCCTCGGTCACGGCGGCCCTCAACGTGATCACGGCAGACCCCACCCCCGCCCGTATCCTGGTCTGCGGCTCCCTCCACCTCGCCGGCGCGGTGCTCGCCGAAAACGGATGACTGGAGTCGATCACCGCTCGATATTCGATGGCGGCTGCCGGACCCACTTCGGCCCCTTAAACTGTCGCCTTGACCCGCCGTCACGAGATAAAAAAGAGATCTTTTCCGCCCGCGCGGCTGTCTGCGTCGCTATCTTGTCCGGATAAAATACGGGGAGACGCGCATGCGGATACTGATCAGCACGATTGGGCGCCGGTTAGCCGCCGCTTTCCGCAAGGTTGCGCAATGGCTAGGTGACGACGACGCAGACCCTGGACCTCGAGTGCGTTACCTATCCCTTCGCCGGTTATCCGTCGCCGCCACCGTGGTCTTTGCCGTGTTCGTCGCCGCCACGGCGCGCGGGCAGGATCGCATCGCCTTTGGTCTCGACTGGAAAGCCGAGGCCGAATATGGCGGCTATTACCAGGCGCTCGCGACTGGGCTTTACACAAAACGCGGGTTGGACGTGACGATCGAAGAGGGCGGGCCGCAGGTCAACCACATGATGCTGCTGATGGCCGGCCGGCTCGACTTTAATCTCGGCGGCGGCCGGGCGATCGAATTCGCCCAGCAGAATCTCCCGTTTCTCTCCGTCGCGGCGATTTTTCAGAAGGATCTGGCGGTGCTGATCGCTCATCCCGGCCAGGGAAACGACAGCTTCGCGGCGCTGAAGGGCAAGCCGATCATGATCGGCGCCGACGCGCGGGTCGGCTGGTGGCGCTTTCTCGCTGCCAAATTCGGCTATGACGACAGCCAGCTCCGACCCTATACTTTCAACTTGGGGCCGTTTCTTGCCAACAAGCAGGCGATCCAAGAAGGCTACGCCAGCAGCGAGCCTTTTCTAATCCGCCAGAAAACGGGGATCGAGCCGGTCGTCTTGCCGCTGTCCGCAGCAGGCTATCAGGGCTACGCGAACATCATCACGACGAGCGCGAGGCTCGTTCGCGAACGGCCGGACATTGTCCAGCGCTTTGTCGATGCCTCGATCGAGGGGTGGTATTCTTATCTCTACGGCGATCCCACGCCGGCGAACCGGCTGATCATGAAGGCCAATTCCGAGATGCCGGCCGACCTTATCGATTTCGGGCGCAAGACGATGATTGCCCGCGGTATCGTTGATTCAGGTGATGCCAAAACCCTCGGCATCGGTGCGATGACGGACGCCCGGTGGAAAGCGTTTTACCAGGCGATGACCGCGGTTGGGGTCTACAAGCCGGGGATCGATATCGAAAGGGCCTATACGACGCGGTTCGTCGACAAGCGCGTCGGCATGGAGATCGAACACTGACGAGCCTGCTTTTTCCGCCGAGCCGATGACCGGGAAAGCGCTACGGCCTCGCGAGGGGTTGAAGACGGATCGACTGCCGGTCTTCATTTCATATGACCAAACCGAACGCCTCGTCGCCTCCTTGCTGGACCGAGTCTCGCTTTGGGCGCCCGACGCCGTCGCCGGCATCGCGCGTGGCGGTCTCGTGCCGGCGACGATGGCATCCTGCATGCTGGCACTGCCCTTGTTCATGATCGGCTGGGACCGCGCGACCGGCGTTACCCGGTGGATCGGGCCGGCGGCGTCCGATGCCCGCCGCATCCTCGTTGTCGACGACGCCTGCTCGACCGGGGCGACGATGGCCTCGGTGCGGTCGGCGGTTCGCGCTTGGGGCCATGCCTGCGCGACTTTGACGGTGCTTTATGATCCTGAATCTACGCGCTATATCCCCAATTTTTCGCACCCGATGCGGGATTTTTTTCGCTTTCCTTGGGAACGCGGGGAGGCGACCCCCGCGGCGGTTGCGCAACGCCTTACCGGCGCGCCACCCGAGCTGTCGACCGAGCGCCCGTTTTTTGGCCTCGATCTCGATGGTGTCTTTCTCCCTGAGATTCCTCGGGCGCACTACGACGCCGACCTCGCCGAGGCGCTCATCCGGCGTCACGCGCTGGAGCCCTTCGCGGCATTGCCGCCGTTTTCGCCCGAGCGCGCCGTCATCATCACTGGCCGGCCGGAGAGCGACCGCCCGCACACCGAGGCTTGGCTCGCCCGTTGGGGATTTCACGCGCTGAAATTGGAATGTCGTCCGAACGAAGTTCCGACGGACCTGCCCTCCGTTGCTCGTTACAAGGCCATGGCGGCGACACGCTGGGGCTGCACGAATTTTATTGAAAGCGAGCCCGAGCAGGCGATCCGCATTGCGGCGATCGCCCCCCATCTCGTGGTTAGCTGGTGGTCGGCCGCAGAGACCCGCGCCTGGGTCATCGGGGCCGCTAGCCAGTCGGAGCTATCGCACCTGCCGATCATCAATGCAAATTCGCCGGAGGGGAGGCACGCCACCGACCCGGCGACATATCCGCCGCGGCGTCTTCCGCGCGATTGTTGACCCGATGCCTGCACTGAGATCTCCTGCCTCGAAGAGGCTCGAAGGCCTGCGCCTGTCGTGCGAGACGATCGCCGACGGCCTGCGCTACATCGGCTGGCCGGCGCGCTTGTAGCGCCTGACCCATGGCCCGCTGTGAAAGGACCCAGCGAGACTGGCAATTCTGGCTTCGGATCCATGCTCTTCCCGTCACTGGCTGCTGAACAGGTTCTGAGGAATGCCTGCGGTCTTGAACAGGAAATCGCGCGAGGCCTCGAGCTGCTTGCGCAAATTCGGCAGGTAGACGTCGAGCAGCTGGCCCTTCCACTTGCGCACCTTGCCCGCAACGATCGCGGTCTCGACGTTAGTGTGATTCTTCGGGCCGCCCTTCTTTTTGGCAGGCGGATCTGAGTTGAGCCGTCTCACTCTCCCCAGAATTGTTTCGTGGCCAGCCTAGCGCCTTCGGCCATCGCCCTCAGTTTGGCCCACACCACGTCGGGATCGACCGCGGCCTGGCCGACCCAGGTGCCGAAGCCGCAATCGCTGCCGGCGATGACGTTGTCCCGGCCGACAAGGTTGGCGTAGCGGGTGATGCGCTGCGCGATCAACTCAGGATGCTCGATGAAGTTCGATTTCGACTCGATGACCCCGGGAATGATGATCTTGCCCTCCGGCAACTTCATCTGTTCGAACAGGGTCCATTCATGCGCGTGGCGCGGGTTCGCGGCCTCGAACGAGATCGCCGCCGGCCGCGCCGTGAACACGATGTCAATGATGTCGGCTAGCGGCACGTCGTGGTGGTGCGGCCCCTCGTAATTGCCCCAGCACAGATGCAGCCGCGCTTGGTCCGGCGGAACCGCGGCCAGCGCATGGTTCAGCGCCTCGACGTGGAGCCTCGCCCGCTTGCGGAATTCCTCAAGGGACAAGTCGGCGTATTGGATGTGCCGGCCCATCGCCAGGTCCGGGCAATCGATCTGCACGATGATCCCGGCTGCGGCGATCGCCTCATACTCGCCGCGCATCGCCTCCGCGATCGCGAACAGGTACGCTTCCTGGGTCGCGTAGTGGTCGTTGCGGAAGAACAGCGAGATAACCCCCGGCGAGGCGGCGCTGAGGAATGCTCCGGCGGCGTCCACCCCGGCCAGGGCCGTTTTCAGGTTGTCGATGTCGGCGAGCGGCGCGGCCGGATCGCCAACCCCGATCGGGCCGGTGCAGGCTGGGGTTCTGCGGCGCGACCGGCCTGGATCGCTGAACACCCGCTTTGCCAGGTTCGGGAACTCGGCCAGGTCCTGATAGACGAAGGTATTGCTGCTGCCGGCAAAACCGGTCAGCCGGTCCTTGACGTAGGTGGCGTAGCTCGGCTTCGACATCTCGCCGTCGTTGACGAGATCGACGCCCGCCTCGACCTGCTTCTTCACTACTTCGGCGACAGCAGCGCGGATCCTCTCCGCCAGCACGGCGCGGTCGACCGGCACGCCTTCCTCCTTGGCGAACATCGCCCGGATCAGGTCATCCGGCCGTGGCAGGCTGCCGGTATGGGTAGTCAAGAAGCGGTTGAACCCGTACGGCATTGGTTCCTCCAACAGACTGTCGCCGCCAAAAATCTGCTGTCATTGCGAGAACCAAGGCGACGAAGCAATCCGATCCGAGTGCGCCCTGTTCACGGAAATTGCTTCGCAACGCTCGCCATGACAGCTGACGCGACATTCCCCAATTCTCGGGGGATTGTGGGCCAGATGCAGCTTTGCGCGTTTGGCCAATGGTAAATCGGCTACCGGGTGCATGGCAAAGATCCAACCAGCCCCGGCAGCAAAATGGCGACTTCGCATGGTGGGCTTTACGAACCAAGATGGCTCGCATCCGAGCTGGCCTTCGGCCAAGGCGGGTGCTACACAGGCAGAGCTGATTGCACGCCCGCAGGAGAGGCCGCGCGAAAGCGCGGCGCCGAAGGAGCAACCGCCCCGGAAACTCTCAGGCAAAAGGACTGCGGGCGGAAGGGCGCTCTGGAAAGCAGCGGGTGGGATTCGAACACCCAGCCGCTCACCGAAGGAGTAAGCCCGGTCCCCCACTGACCCTCTCGCTCGCGGGGGAGGGTAAATCGGGGTGCGGGTGAATCTCTCAGGGTCCACGACAGAGGGGGCATCGTCGGGCGCTTGGCGTCCGCTCTGTCGGAGGTATGGGTGCCCCCTGGTGACCTTGCGTCGCCGCTCAAGCGGACGCCGCTCTACTCGCTCCACCAATCGCTCGGCGCCCGGATGGTGCCGTTCGCCGGCTACGAGATGCCGGTGCAATATCCCGCCGGCATCCTTGCCGAGCATCTGCACACCCGCGCCCAGGCCGGGCTGTTCGATGTCTCGCATATGGGCCAGCTGCGGCTTGCCGGTTCCGACTCGGCCGAGGCGCTGGAGGCGTTGGTTCCCGGCGACATCCGCGCGTTGGGCCCGATGCGGATGCGTTACACCCTGCTGCTTAACGACTCGGGCGGCATCCTCGACGATCTGATGACGACGCGGCTCGAAGATGGGCTGTTCGTCGTCGTCAACGCGGCGTGCAAGGATGCCGATCTCGCCCATCTGCGCGAACATCTCGACGACGGCGCAACGGTCCAGACCCTCGAAGACCGGGCATTGCTGGCGTTGCAGGGGCCGGCGGCAGCCGCGGTTCTGTCGCGCCTGGCCCCTGGCGTCGCAGCACTGCCGTTCATGACCGCGGCCGAACTGATGCTCGACGGGCGGCAATGCCTAGTCACCCGCTCGGGTTATACCGGCGAGGACGGGTTCGAGATCTCGCTATCGGCCGCCGACGCGCTTGGTTTGACCGAAAGGTTGCTCGCCCAACCGGAAGTCATGCCGGTCGGCCTTGGCGCCCGCGATTCGCTGCGTCTGGAAGCTGGGCTGTGCCTATACGGGCACGACATCGACGAGACCACAACCCCGATCGAGGCCGATCTCGCCTGGACCATCGGCCGGCGTCGAAAGGCCGAGGGCGGCTTCCCCGGCGCCGCAATCATTCTGCGCCAACTTGCCGAAGGGGCGGCTCGCAAGCGGGTCGGAATCCGCCCCGAAGGCCGCGCGCCGGCGCGCGAGGCGACGCCGATCGTCGACGCCGCCGGCGATCCGATCGGGCGGGTCACCAGCGGCGGCTTTGGCCCCTCGGTCAACGGCCCGATCGCGATGGGCTATGTCAACGCCACTCACGCCGCCGATGGCGCTCCCCTGTCGTTGCTGGTGCGCGGTTCCCCCCGACCGGCACGCGTCTTGGCGCTGCCTTTTGTCCCGCACCGCTACCACCGCGGCTGACGCCGCAGGAGGAACCCGCCGATGACCGCGCTTCGCTTTACCAAAGACCATGAATGGGTTCGAATCGACGGCGATCTCGCCGTGATCGGCATCACCGATTACGCCCAGTCGCAGCTCGGCGACGTGGTTTATGTCGAGTTGCCGGAACCCGGCCATCGGGTCGAGCAGGGCAAGGAGGCCGCGGTCGTCGAGTCGGTCAAGGCGGCGAGCGAGGTCTACGCCCCGGTCTCCGGCGAGGTCGCCGAAGTAAACGACGCGCTCGCCGCCGACCCGGCCAAGGTCAACACCGACCCGCTGGGCGAAGGCTGGTTCATGAAGTTGCGCCTCGACGACCCCAAGCAGCTCGACGGGCTGATGGACGAGGCGGCGTATCAGCGCTTTATCGAGGAGCGGCATTAGATGCGCTATCTGCCGCTGACCCCGCGCGACCGCGGCGAGATGCTGGCCCGGATCGGCGTCCCGTCGATCGATGCGCTGTTCGCCGAAGTGCCTGACGCGGCGCGGCTCGACGGCCTTGTCGACCTACCGCGGGCAATGGGCGAGATCGAGGTCGAGCGCGTGATCGGCCGGATGGCGGCGCGCAACCTGGCGGCGGGATCGGCGCCGTTTTTTATCGGCGGTGGGGCTTATCGCCACCACGTCCCGGCCGCGGTCGACCATCTGATCCAGCGCGGCGAGTTCCTGACCTCCTACACCCCTTATCAGCCGGAGGTGTCACAAGGGACGCTGCAATATCTGTTCGAATTTCAGACCCAGGTGGCGCTGCTTACCGGCATGGACGTCGCCAACGCCTCGATGTATGACGGGGCCACCGCCTGCGCCGAAGCGGTGATGATGGCCAACCGGCTTACTGGCCGGTACAAGGCGGTGCTGTCGGGCGGGCTGCATCCGCACTATCGCGAGGTGTGCGAAACTTACGCCCGCTTTGTCGGCTTCGAGCTGTCAGCCCAGGAGCCTACACCAGGCGAAGCCGAGGATTTGGGCCGACTGGTCGATGACGGCACGTCATGCGTCGTCGTGCAGAACCCCGATTTCTGGGGCGAGTTGCGCGACTGGTCGGCGCTGGGGCGGACCTGTCACGATCGCGGCGCGCTGCTGATCGTCGTCGTGACTGAGATCGTGTCCTTGGGGGCGGTGCGTCCACCGAGCGAAATGGGGGCCGACATCGTCGCCGCCGAAGGCCAGTCGCTCGGCAACGCGCTCAGCTTCGGCGGCCCCTATCTCGGTTTGCTCGCCAGCCGTGACAAATTCGTCCGCCAGATGCCGGGCCGGCTCGTCGGCCAGACCGCGGATGCGGACGGCAAGCGGGGCTGGGTATTGACCCTGTCGACGCGCGAGCAGCACATCCGGCGCGAGCGGGCGACGAGCAACATCTGCACCAATTCGGGCCTGTGCGCGCTCGCCTTTACGATCCACCTGGCGTTGCTCGGCGAGGCCGGCCTGAGCCGGCTCGCGCGCCTCAACCATGCCGCAACTGTCGCCTTGGCCGAGCGGCTCGAAGACATCCCCGGCGTGCGGCTGGTCAACCGCGCCTTTTTCAACGAATTCGCGCTGCGCCTGCCTTGCCCAGCCGCGTCGGTCGTCGAGGCGCTCGCGCCGAGGGGCATTCTTGCGGGCATTCCAGTCAGCCGGCTTTATCCGGACCGACCTGAATTGGCCGATCTGCTGCTAGTGGCGGCAACCGAAACCGTATCCGAAGCGGACAGCGACCGGCTAGCGCGGGGACTGACGGAGGCGCTGTCGTGAGCGAGTGGAGCCGGGCGCTGAGCGTGCGGGCGGCGGAGGACGTGGCGCCGCCGAAGACTTTCAGCGGCAATCGCGGATTACAGATCGAGGAGAAACTGATCTTCGAGCAGGATTCGCCGGGGCGGTACGGCGTTGATCTGCCCGAGCCGGCGCCGTTTGTCTCCCGCCTCGGCGGGCTCGAACGCGTCGGCCCGATTGGCCTGCCAGGGCTCAGCGAGCCTCAGGTGGTGCGCCACTTCACCCGCCTGTCGCAAAAGAACTATGCGATCGACAGCGGGCTCTACCCACTCGGCTCGTGCACGATGAAGCACAATCCGCGCCTCAACGAGAAATTGGCGCGGCTGCCCGGCCTCGCCGACATCCACCCGCTGCAGCCGCTCGCGACCGTCCCAGGGGCGCTCGAACTGATCGACACCCTGGCGCATTGGCTCAAGATCCTCACCGGATTCCCGGCGATCGCCTTGTCGCCCGGCGCGGGAGCGCATGGCGAGCTGTGCGGCATGATGACCATTCGCGCGGCACTCGAAGCCCGCGGCGATGCGCGCCAGCGGGTGCTGGTCCCGGAATCGGCGCACGGCACCAACCCGGCGACCGCCACGGCCTGTGGATATCAGGTCGATTCGATCCCCGCCAACGCGCGCGGCCGGGTCGACCGGGCGGCGCTCGAAGCCAAGCTCGGCTCCGATGTCGCGGCACTGATGCTGACCAACCCCAGCACTTGCGGGCTGTTCGAGGACGAGATCATCGAGATCGCCGCGGCGGTGCATCGCGCAGGCGCCTTTTTCTATTGCGACGGGGCCAATTTCAACGCCATTGTCGGACGCGTGCGGCCCGCCGATCTCGGCATCGACTGCATGCATCTGAACCTGCACAAGACCTTCTCGACGCCGCATGGCGGTGGCGGGCCGGGCAGCGGCCCAGTGGCCCTGACTGCGAGCCTCGCGCGCTACGCGCCGCTGCCGTGGCTGGTGCACGGCGAGCACGGGCTCGAACTGGTCGAGCACAGGAGCGGCCCGGCCGAGCACGCGATCGGGCGGCTCAAGGGGTTTCATGGCCAAATGGGCATGTTCGTGCGCGCGCTCGCCTACATGATGAGCCACGGCGCCGACGGGCTGCGCCAAGTCGCCGAGGACGCGGTGCTCAACGCCAATTATCTGCGGGTGTTGCTCGAAGGTGACCTCAGCCTGTCCTTCCCCGGCCCGTGCATGCACGAGGTCCTGTTTGACGACCAGTTTTTGAGGGACACCGGCGTCACCACCCTCGATTTCGCCAAGGCGCTGATCGACGAGGGCTATCATCCGATGACGATGTATTTCCCGCTGGTCGTGCATGGGGCCTTACTGATCGAGCCGACCGAAACCGAGAGCAAAGCCGCGCTCGACGAATTCGCCACGGTCGTAACGGCGCTCGCGGCGGCCGCGCGATCGGGCGATACGGGCCGGTTCCATGCCGCTCCGGTCCTCACCCCGCGCCGCCGGCTCGACGAAACCACCGCCGCTCGCAAGCCTGTCCTGCGCTGGCGCCCCGAACCCCCACACCGCGCAGCGGCAGAATAACGTCGGGATTGTTACGCGGGCCCATCTTAACGTGGGCCCGTCATCGAATTAGTGTGCGGTCGAGTGGGAACACTCTTGAAAACGCTCGGGGAGCCGTCCCGTGGAGCAATCGCCACTTCTTGTCAAACCGTCGCGACGGGCGGTGCTGTCCGCGGCGACCGCCGGCATGCTCACCCCGCTCCCCGCCCTGGCCGCGCCCCCGCCCCTGGCTGCGCCTTCTCCGGTTATGCCGAGACAGCAGGTCGAAGCTGCGCTCCCGCAGTTGCAAAAGCTGGCGGAGGACGCTTTGCAGCGCAGCGGCATTCCCGGGATGGCGATCGCCGTCGTGTACTTGGATGAGGTCATCTATTTGAAGGGCTTTGGCGTGCGCGAGGAGGGCACGCCCGCAGCGGTCGGTCCCGACACGGTCTTTCAGCTTGCGTCCGTCTCCAAGCCGATTGCCGCGACGGTCGTGGCCGCGCTGGTTGGGGACGGTGTGGTCGCCTGGGACGACCCGATCACCCGTCATGATCCCGGGTTCGAGATGTATGATCCGTGGGTGACGCGCCAGGTCACCCTGCGCGACATGCTAGCCCATAGGAGCGGGTTGCCCGACCACGCTGGCGACTTGCTGGAAGACCTCGGCTACGACCGCGCCGAAATCCTGCACCGTCTACGTTATCAGAAGCCGGACAGCAGTTTCCGCTCGCACTACGCCTACACCAATTTCGGCTTTACGGAGGCCGCGGTGGCGGCGGCGATGGCGAGCGGGAAGTCGTGGGAAGATTTATCGGCCGAGCGGCTTTATCGGCCATTGGGCATGACGCATGCCAGCTCACGCTTTGCTGATTTCGCCGGTTCGGCAAGCGGGGCGCACGGCCATGTGCGGGCGGACGGCAGGTGGATTGCCAAATACACGCGCGACCCCGATGCACAATCCCCGGCCGGCGGGGCCAGTGCTTCGGCGCGCGATATGGCAATGTGGCTGCGCCTGCAATTGAACGGTGGTAAGTTCGGCGGCAGGCAGATCGTCGCGGCCGAGGCGCTAGCCGAAACCCATCGTCCGCAGATTGTTCGAATCCCGCCGAAAAATCCGGCAGTCGACCACGCCGGGTTCTACGGGCTCGGCTGGAATATCGACTACGACCCCGAGGGCCGCGTCCATTGGGGCCATTCCGGGGCATTCGACCTGGGCGCGGCGACCTGTGTCGATCTGCTGCCTGCCCAAGGGCTGGGCATCGTTGCGCTGACCAATGCGCAGCCGATTGGGGTGCCGGAGGCGGTGAATCGCAGCTTTCTCGATCTGGTCCTGACCGGAAAGGTCGAAAAGGATTGGCTCGCACTTTACGGGCAGCTGATGGCGACGGCGCTCGCCCCCAATTACGGAACCGCCATCGACTACACGAAGGCGCCGGCGCAACCGTCCCCGGCATTGCTAGCCGCTGCCTATATCGGCCGCTACCGCAACGATCTGTTCGGTCCAATAGAGATTATCGTGGGTGATCAAGGGCTTTGGATAAAGCTCGGGCCGCAGCAGCAGCCTTACCCGATGCAGCATTTCGACCGTGACGTGTTTACCTATCAGCCCATCGGCGAAAACGCCGCCGGCCGGAGTGCCGTCACCTTCACGATCGCGCCAGACCAAAGAGCGACAGCGGTGACGGTCGAGAATCTAGATGTAAACGGTCAGGGCACCTTCACCCGGGAGGCTGCTGCCAAGTAAACCGCGGATCAGCTAGGTGCGATCGTCGTGCCGCCGTCAACGACGATGGTCTGGCCGGTGATGTAATTGCCGGCGCGCGCGGCGAGCATCAGCGCAACCCCGGCGATGTCCTCTGGCTCGGCCAGACGCTTCAGCAATGTCCCTGCCTCGCGGGCGGCACGGCGCTGCGGGTCTTCGTAAAGGACGCGGGCGAACTGGGTCGTCACGACGCTCGGCGCGATGCAGTTGACGCGCACATTGTCGGGGCCCCATTCAGCGGCAAGATTGCGGCACAATGCGTAGTCGGCAGCTTTAGTAACGCCGTACATGCCGAGCATCGTGCTGGCCCGCAACGCCGCCGTCGAGATGATATAGATGATCGAGCCGTCGCGCCGCTCGCGCATATCGGGCGCTACCATCCTCGACAGCCACAAATTGCTCAGCACGTTGTTGATCATCATCCGCTCGAAGACCTCGTCGGTCAGCTTTTCGAGCGAGCCGTAATGCGGGTTGACCGCGGCGTTGCAGACCAGGACGTCGATGCGGCCCCACGCCTCGCGGGTCTTCGCGACGAGGTTTTCGAGCTGGGCCTTGTCAGAGATCCGCGCCGTCACCGCGATTGCCTCGCCCCCCTTCGCCCGGATCGTTGCGGCAACCTCCTCGCAGGGTGCAGCGTTGCGCGCCGAGATCACCACCCGTCCGCCGGCTTCGGCAAATACTTCGGCGATCGCGCGGCCGATCCCGCGGCTGGAGCCGGTCACGATCGCGACTTTTCCTGACAGGTCGAACAGGTTCATGACGTTCCCCCAACGATGGGTTTTAGGTCAGGAAATACCCCATGCCGGCAAGCAGGATCACCAGGAAGACCAGTACGTATTTGATCAGCCGGGTGAAGCCGAGCCACGTCTGATAATGCGCGATGTACTGGGGATCCATCGTCGACGCCGCCATAGCATCCTCGTCTGTTGCAGAAGCTCCGCTCTGGTATAGCCTAACCGGGTTTCGAGACAAGAGGATCGGGCAGCTCACGCGGGTTCAGCGCCGCCAGCTCCTCGACTTGCCAGCCGTCGATCTCCACCTTGCCGGCGACGATCCGGGTGCGACCTTCGGCGATCAGCCTCACCGCGAGCGGATAGAGTCGATGCTCGGCTGCAAGGATGCGCGCCGCCAGGCTCACCTCGTCGTCATCCGGACGCACCGGAACGACGGCCTGAGCGATTATCGGCCCGGTATCGATTTCGGGACGCACGAAATGCACCGTGCAGCCGGTAAAGCGCACGCCTGCCGCCAGCGCCTGGCGCTGCGGGTGAAGCCCGGGGAATGCCGGCAGCAGCGAGGGATGGATATTGACCATTCGATCGCGCCAAGCCTCGACAAAACCGGTGTCGAGGATGCGCATGAAACCGGCGAGGCAAACCAGCTCGACCCGGTGCTCGCGCAGCCGCGCGTCGACCTCCGCCGCGAAACTGGCGCGATCATGGTGCGCAATCACCGCGCTAGGGATGCCGGCTGCTACGGCTCTTACCAGACCTGCGGCATCCGCTTGGTTGCTGACGACGATGACGATCTCGGCGGGATAGTTGGGGTTGGCGCGGGCGTCGATCAGCCTCTGTAGGTTAGATCCGCGGCCCGAGATCAACACGCCCAGCCGCATCGGCACCTCGGCAGCAACCGCAATCCCGGGCACCCACCCAACGTGTCCGCCCGGCTGTCGATGGCGTTGCCGCGAAAATTGCGCTATGACCCGGACAATCGGGCAAATGCCAAAATAGGGGATCGGAGGCGCTTTGCAATGACCCCGCGGCTGGTATCCGCGATCGCCGGAGACCGGACCGGCCGCCGCGCCGCCGGCGCCGGTTTGCTGCTGCTGGCGGTGCTTATCGGACTCGGGCCCGCCCGGGCCGACGACCCGGACGACCCCTATTCGGCAACGGTCAAGGTCGACGCCACCGCTGACAGCGCCGCCGCAGCCCGGACCCTCGCTCGCCACGACGGACAGCAGCGCGCGCTGATGGAGGTGTTCGAACACCTTACCGGCTCGACCGACGAGAGCAAGCTGCCAAAGCTCGATGATAAGGCAATTACCGACATGGTCGGCAGTTTCGAGGTGGCGAACGAAAAGATGTCGTCGGTCCGTTATCTTGCCGACTACACTTTTCATTTTCGGAAGGCGAAGGTTCGCCAACTGCTGCGCAATGCCGGCATCGCCATTTCGCCGAGCCCCGGAAAACCGACGATCGTCGTGCCGGTGTTCCAGGACGGAGACAAAGCTGTGCTGTGGGATGACCCCAACCCGTGGCGCCAGGCCTGGTCGCAACTGCCGGCCGCATCGGGCCCTACCCGGCTCAGCGTGCCGCTCGGCGGCATAGCCGATGTGAGCGCGATTGATGCCGACCAAGCCCGCTCGGGCGATCCGCAGGCGCTTGCGGCCGTTGCTCAGGGCAATGATGCGGACGAGGCGCTGGTCGCCGCGGCGACAGCCCAACGGCAAGGCGACAAGCTCTCCGGCCTCGACGTCAGCCTAAAGCGGTATCGCTTGGGACAGCTTACCAATAGCCAAACGACGTCCATCACCACCAATCCCGGCGAGAGCGAGGCCGACTTCATGAACCGGGCCGCGGCCGCGGTCGTCGCGGACATCGAGCACGGTATCCCGCCGAGCAGCAACAAGGAGGCGAGCCTCGACGCGGTCGTCCCAATCGCCAGCCTCGGCGATTGGGTGGCGATGCAGCAGCGCCTTGCCGCTGTACCAGAGATTCACAAAGTCGACCTCTTGTCGCTTAGCCGACAACAGGCGAAAATCGAAATCAGATACGTCGGCAGTCCCGATCAGTTGAAATCCAGCCTCGCCGGGGCCGACCTTGATCTCGGGGGCAGCGACCCCGAGTGGCGGCTTTCGCCCTCGGCAGCTAATTCCGTCGGACCGGCAATGTCGGGGAGGCATTCGAACCGCAACGATGAGCCGGCTCGGGGTCAACCTCCCTAATCTGATCTCGCTGGGGCGCCTGCTGTTGGTGCCGCTTGCGATCTGGCTGATTCTGGGCGGTCGCTACGGCGTCGCGTTTTGGGTCTTTGTCGCGGCCGGCGTGTCCGACGCACTCGACGGGTTCATCGCCAAGCGCTTCGATCGGCGCACGCGACTCGGCGCTCTGTTGGACCCGGTCGCCGATAAGGCGCTGCTCGTCAGCGTCTATGTCACCTTGGGTCTAGCCCACCAGCTATGGACATCGCTGGTGATACTCGTCGTCTTTCGTGATGTAATGATTGTCGGAGGTTTTCTGCTGATCCAAGCGATCGCCGCGCCAAAACACTATGATCCGTTGTACATCAGCAAGATCAACACCGGTCTGCAGATCGCGCTGGTTGCGTTCGTACTGGCGCGGCTCGGTCTCGGCACCGGCAGCAGCTTGGTCGACATCCTGCTGAGCCTCGCCGTGGCCGCAACGACCGTGCTGTCGGGACTGTCCTATTTCGTGCGCTGGGCGCGCATTCTCGCGCGCTCGGAGCAGGTTTTGTGAACCCGCACCTTTTCCAAGCGCTGTTGTGGTTCGGCATGGCCGCCGCCCGTATCGTCGGCCAGGCGCTGCTGCAAGAGGTCCCGATGCCGTTGGCGGCCGCGATCGGCTATTTGCCTCGGCCGGCGGTAGATCGGCTCGAACTCTACGGGATGCGCCGCAGGTGCGTGGATCTGGCGGCGTGATCCAACTGACTTTCCAACTAGCGGGTGGAGCGGCGTTCGGGCGGGCGGATTTTGTTGTCTCCGGCAGCAATGCGGCAGCGCTCGCCTGGCTCGACCGCTGGCCCGATTGGCCTGCTCCGGCGCTGCTGTTGCACGGCCCGCAGGGTTCCGGCAAGACCCACCTAGCCCATTTGTGGTGCGCGCGCGCACCGGCCGCTCTCGTCTCGGGAGATGCGCTGGACGAGGCCGGGCTGTGGCATCTGCTCGATCATGGCGATCATCGGATCGCGGTCGACGATGCAGAACGCGCCGAGGAAGGCCTGTTGCTGCACTTGTTCAACGCCTGCCGGGAAGGCGGCGGCGGGTTGTTGCTGACGGCGCGTGTGGCGCCAGGGCGGTGGCCATTCAAACTTCCCGACCTCGGCTCGCGGCTGCGAGCCGCATTTGCGGTCGGGATCGGCCTTCCCGACGACGCGCTGCTCGGCGCCGTCCTCGCCAAACATTTCGCGGATCGCCAGGTGCGCGTGGCGACGGAAGTAATCGCCTATCTCGTTGGACATATGGAGCGCTCGCTCGCCGCCGCGGCCGAGGTCGCAGCCGCCCTCGACCAGCTAGCGCTGAGAAGTGGCGGCGCGATAACCGTACCGCTTGCGCGCCGGTTGCTGGACGAACGGAGCGGTCAGCCCTTGCCGCCCGGCAGCGACGCGGCGGTGACATAGTCGACGAGCCGGTGGCGAGAGCCGCCCAGCGTCGCCCAGTGCGCCGCCACGCACAGGCTGACGCGCGCCGCGGTCGGAAACTTCCCCGAGGTCAGGGCGCGCGCCTGCGGGCTGTCAGGCTCGGCAAGCGCCACCGCGAGTTCGTGAAGCCCCGGGTTATGGCCGATAACGAGTACGTTGACGTCGCTCTCGGCAAGGCGTTGAAGCCGTTCGATCAGCTCGTCGCGATCAGCGAGGTAAAGCGCGTCCTCAATCACGCAGCGCGGCCGCGGCGTGAACCCGGCTAGAACCAGATCGAGAGTTTCGCGGGCGCGTGCCGCGCTGGAGCACAGAACCAGACCGATAGCCCCGGCGGTTGCCGGGAGATGCTGGCCGACCAGCCGCGCCGCCTCGCGGCCGCGCCGGTTCAGAGGCCGCTCGCGATCCTCGACATCGCCTTTCCAGCTCGATTTGGCGTGGCGCAACAGGTGCAATAAATGCATCGTCGGTTTCCTCCCAGGCAGGCTCGCCCCTAGTCTTGCGGCGGCGACATGACAGGCCAGCCTCCGCGCGATAGGATCGCTGTTCAATCAGGCGTCGCGTACGAGCGCAAGAGGAGACCAGGGTGAACACCAGCGTCCAGGCGGTCGAGATCCAACCCTTCGACTCCCGTTCCGCGACCCGCTTCATCAATCGGGAACTGTCCTGGCTCGCCTTCAATGAGCGCGTCCTGGCCGAGGCCGACAACCTGCGCCATCCGCTGCTGGAGCGCCTGCGCTTTCTGTCGATCTCGGCGAACAATCTCGACGAGTTCTACATGGTACGCGTCGCCGGCCTCAAAGGTCAGTTTCTCGCCGGGATCAAGACGCCGAGCCAGGACGGACTGACCCCGGCCCAGCAGCTCGACGCGATTCGCCAGCGGACCGGCAAGCTAATGGGGGACCAGCAGATCACCTGGCTGGCGCTGCGCCGCCTGCTCGCCGAAGTGGGCGTGTCGGTGGTCGACCCGACCGATCTCGAACCCGGCGATCGCGCCTGGCTCGAAGACCGGTTCATGGCGGATGTGTTTCCGGTCCTGACCCCGTTGGCCATCGACCCGGCCCATCCCTTTCCTTTTGTCGCCAATCGCGGTTTCGGCTTGGCGCTGGAGCTCGAGCGGGTCAGCGACGGAGAGCGTTTGCAAGCGCTGACCCTGATCCCATCCTCGGTCTCCCGATTCATCCGCCTGCCGGGGGACCGAATCCGCTTCCTGCCGATCGAACAAACGATCGCGCTGTTCCTCGACCATCTGTTCCCTGGCTTTGCCGTCGTAGCTCTGGGTGTCTTCCGCGTGCTCCGCGACAGCGAGGTCGAAGTGGAAGAGGAGGCGGAGGACCTCGTCAGCCATTACGAGACGGCGCTCAAACGCCGCCGGCGCGGTCACGCCATTCTGCTTGCCGTCGATTCGACGATGCCGATGGAGCTGCGCCGCTTTCTGATGGAAAAGCTTGACGCCGCCCCGGCCGACGTCTTTGCCACCGACGGTATACTTGGCCTCAACGACACCGCGCAGCTGATCGTCGACGAGCGCCCGGATCTGGTTTTCACCCCCTACAATGCCCGGTTCCCGGAGCGGATTCGCGATTTCGGCGGGGATTGCTTCGCGGCGATCCGGCAAAAGGACATCATCGTCCATCATCCCTATGAGAGCTTCGACGTCGTCGTTCAGTTTCTGCGGCAAGCTGCCCGCGACCCCGCCGTCGCAGCAATCAAACAGACGCTCTACCGCACCAGCGAAGACAGCCCGATCGTGCGGGAACTGGCCGAGGCCGCCGAGGCGGGAAAGTCGGTGACGGCGTTGATCGAGCTCAAGGCGCGCTTTGACGAGGAGGCGAATATCCGCTGGGCTCGTGATCTCGAACGCGCCGGGGTGCAGGTGGTTTACGGGTTTTTGCAGTTGAAGACGCACGCCAAGGTCTCGCTCGTAATTCGCCGGGAAGCGGGCCAGCTCTGTTCCTATGTCCATTTCGGGACAGGAAACTATCATCCTTACACGGCCAAGGTTTACACTGATCTGTCGTTTTTTACTTGTGATCCGGCGCTGTGCCGGGACGCCGCCCGACTGTTCAACTTCATGACCGGCTACGCAACCCCCGCCAGCCTGGAAAAGATATCGGTCGCGCCGATCAATTTGCGGGCCCGCCTGTTCGAGCTGATCGAGGCCGAAATCGCCAACGCGAAATCGGGTAAGCCAGCACAAATCTGGGCCAAGATGAACGCCCTTGTCGACCCGGCGATCATTGATCTTCTGTATCGGGCGTCGCAGGCAGGGGTCGGTATCGACCTCGTCGTACGCGGCATCTGCTGCCTGCGGCCGGGCGTGCCGGGTCTCTCGGACAATATCCGGGTCAAGAGCATCATCGGCCGCTTTCTCGAGCACGGCCGCGTCGTCTGTTTTGGTAACGGCAGCAAGCTGCCATCGGATCGTGCCAAGGTGTTCATCAGCTCGGCCGATTGGATGCCGCGCAATTTCGACGGCCGCGTCGAAGCGCTGGTGCCTATCGAAAATCCAACGGTGCATCGCCAAGTCTTGGATGAAATCATGGTGGCGAACCTGCGCGATACGTTGCAGAGCTGGAGCTTGGCGCCGGACGGGACGTATCAGCGGGTGCAGTCCGACGAGGAGCCGTTCTCCGCACACACCTATTTCATGACCAATCCTAGCCTGTCAGGCCGCGGCAAGGCGCTGAAGCGCGCTCAGCCCAAGCTCGTCGTTCGCTGATCCGATGTCCGAGCGGCAGACGAATTCGGCAAGCGGCCGCATCGGCATCATCGATCTCGGCTCCAATTCTCTGCGTCTTGCAGTCTTCGAGCGTCACGGCGGCGTGCTGTTTCCGTTGATCAACGAAAAGGTCATGTGCGGGCTGGCGCGTGGACTTTCGACGAGCGGCCGGCTGAACCGCGACGGCATGACCCTGGCCATGGTGAATCTGAGGCGCTTTGTCGCCCTCGCGCACGCGATCGGCGTCGATCACCTGGCGGTGCTGGCGACCGCCGCAGTTCGCGATGCCAGCGACGGCCAAGCCTTTGCCGACGAGGTCGCGCGCGAGTGCCGCGTGCCCGTCGCCATCATCGACGGCGCCGAGGAGGCGCGGTTGTCGGCGGCAGGCGTCCTTGCCGGCATCCCTGAAGCGGAAGGGATCGTCTGCGATCTCGGCGGCGGCAGCGTCGAACTGATCCGGGTAGGGCCGGGCCTTGCCGCCGAGGGCGGGCGGATCGGCCACGGAATCACTCTACCGCTAGGGCCCTTACGGCTAGCCGAGTTTGGCGATAACGCAAAGGCCGTCTCGGAAGCGGTCGAGCGATCGCTCGCCGCCGCGCCCGTCACGCGCGGAGGGATCGGGCAAAACCTGTACCTGGTCGGCGGCGCGTCGCGCGCGCTGGCCCGGCTGCACATGGATCATACGCACTACCCGCTCCACATCGTCCACCACTACACGATCGCTCGCGCCGAAGCGGAGGCCTTCTTCGAGATCATTGGCCGGCTGTCGCGCAAATCGCTCGAGCGGATCACCACGATCTCGCGCAAGCGCCTCGAAATGGTGCCCCTGGCGGCGGTGATGCTGCGTAAGCTGGTCGCCGTCGCCGGTCCGCAACGCATCATCTTCTCCGCCTTCGGCTTGCGCGAAGGCTACGCCTACGGTCTCATTCCACCCGCCGAGCGCAGCCCCGATCCGCTGATTGCCGCGTGCATGGCGGTTGGCCGCACCGAGAGCCGGTTTGCGCCGAACGGGGACTGGTTGCAGGAATGGACGGCGCCGCTTTTTCCGGACCTGTCCGATCGAATGCGGCGGCTGCATCGGGCCGCGTGCTGGCTCGGCGACATCGCCTGGATCGAACATCCCGACTATCGCCCCGAGCAAGCTTTCGCGCGCAGCCTGAGAATGCCGATCGCCGCGATCACCCACCCCGACCGGGTGTTTGTCGCCGCGGTGCTCCATACCCGGTATGGCGGGGCAACCGACGACCCGGTCAGAGACCCGACCCGAGCGTTGCTGGATTCTCAAGCCGCCGCCGCAGTGCGTACGCTCGGCCTCGCGCTACGCCTTGCCTATACGTTGTGCGGCGGTCGGATCGAGTTATTGTCCGAGACTTGGCTCGGACGCGACAGCGCGAGCCTGGTCCTCGAAGTTCCGCCGGCCGACGGCTTGTTTATGGGCGAGACGGTACAGCGGCGCCTCGACGCCGTGGCCCGCTCACTTGGTGGGACATCGGTGCTCCGCCGGCGCGAGCCGCGACGGATGGCCGGCGACTAGCGGGCCTGCGACTACGGTCGTAGCCGTCACGGCTGCTCTGCCGGCTCTACCAATGCTATTCGGTTGTCGCGAACGCTGAGCGCGAGCCGGCCGTGTTTCAAGGCGATGGCATCCTTGCCGAAGACTTCATAACGCCATCCGGACAGCGCTGGCACCGGCGCATGATCGTCGGCGGCGATCGCCTCGATGTCGTCGGCCGAAGCGACCAGTTTCTGGGCGACCTGATGCGCCTCGCAACGATGCTTTAACAGGACGCGAAACAGTTCGATCAGTGGCCCGAGACCCGGTGGCGTATCGGCGCGCGGCGGCGCCGGCAGCTCGATTGCGGCCGACTGGGCGAGTCCGCGACGGACCGCGTCGAGGATCTCGCCGCCGAACCTGCCCTCGGCCACTCCTTTGCCGAGGCTGCGCGTGCGCGACAGCGCCTCGATCGTCTTTGGCAGGTGGGCGGCGACCTCCAGCACGGCTTCGTCTTTGACGATGCGGCCGCGGGGCAGATTGCGCTGCTGCGCCGCGGCTTCGCGCCAAGCTGCGACCTCGCGCAGAACGCCAAAAAAGCGCGGGTCTATGCGCCCGCGCAGGCGAAACCGCCGCCATGCCTCGGCCGGATCGGCGCGATAGGTTGCCGGCTCGCAGAGCACCGCCATCTCCTCGGCGAACCATGCGGCGCGGCCGTTCGCCGCCAAGAGCTGCTGCAGCTTGTCGTAGACGGTGCGCAAATGGACGACATCGGCCAGAGCGTAGCGGATTTGCCGTTCGGTCAGCGGCCGATGTGACCAGTCGGTGAAGCGAGAGGATTTGTCGAGCGGCGCGCGCGCGAGCTTGCCGACCAAGGTTTCGTAGCTTGCAGCGTCGCCGAAACCGCAGACCATCGCAGCGATCTGGGTATCGAACAGCGGCGCCGGGACCGAACCCGACAGGTTGAAGAAAATTTCGACGTCCTGGCGTGCCGCGTGAAACACCTTCAGCGTGTTCCCGTCCCTCATCAGCGCCAAGAGCGGCGCGAGGTCGATACCCGGCGCCAGCGCGTCGATCGCCGCGGCCGTGTCGGGACCTGCCACCTGCACCAGGCACAGGATCGGCCAATAGGTGCGCTCGCGCATGAACTCGGTGTCGACCGCGACGAAATCCGCGCCGCGTTGCTGCGCACAGAATTCGGCCAACGCCTGGTTGTCACTGATAACCGTCATTGGCGACGCTATACAGCGAAAACCACGCGGTCGAAACCGTTGCGCGTGCGTTGCAGGCCCGAGCGGGGCGAATTGACAGGGGTGTTCGCCATCCCCATACTCCGGCGCTTTCCTACTCGATGGCGGATCGCCAGAGTCGGCCCGCTGTGACGAGGAGAGTGCCGATGATGCGCGATCCCGGCAGTTTGCGCCGGTATTGGCGACGGGTCCGCAGGACCGGGCCGGTAGGGTTCGGGCGACGACGATAATTCTGCGTCGCCGACTCAAGTTCCCAACCCCTCGCGCAGGAGATATTCCGTGATTACACCCGTTATGCCGACCTACGGCCGGTGGGACGTCGCCGTCGATTATGGCGAAGGCTGCTGGCTCTACGCCACCGACGGCCGCAAATTCCTCGACTTTACCAGCGGCATTGCAGTGACCGGGCTCGGTCACTGCCACCCGCATCTGGTCACTGCCGTAACCGAGCAGGCCAAGCACCTATGGCACGTCTCGAACCTGTTCCGGATCCCCGGGCAGGAACGACTGGCCCAGCGCCTGGTCGACAACACGTTTGCCGACACGGTTTTCTTCGGCAACTCGGGGGCCGAGGCCTGTGAGTTGGCGATCAAGATTGCCAGAAAATACCAGCACGACACCGGCCACCCTGAGCGTTATCGGATCATCGGCTGCGAAGGCTCATTCCACGGGCGTACCCTCGCCACCCTCGCGGCCGCCGGAAACGAGAAATATCTCGAAGGGTTTGGCCCGCCGATGGACGGCTTCGACCACGTCGCCTTTGGCAATCTGAACGAGATGCGCGCCGCGATCGGCGGCGAGACGGCCGCGATCCTGATCGAGCCGGTGCAAGGCGAGGGCGGTGTGCGCCCGGGCTCGGACGAATATTTGCGTGGCTTGCGGGCGATTGCCGACGAGTTCGGCCTGCTGCTGGTTTTTGACGAAGTGCAATGCGGGATGGGGCGGACCGGCAAGCTGTTCTCCCATGAATGGTCGGGTGTAACGCCCGACGTGATGGCAATCGCCAAGGCGCTGGGCGGCGGCTTTCCGATCGGCGCATGCCTCGCCACCGAGCGCGCCGCCATCGGTATGGGACCCGGCACCCATGGCTCCACCTTTGGCGGCAACCCGCTGGCGGTGGCGGCGGGCAACGCGGTCCTCGACGTGATGCTCGAGGCGGATTTCTTCGATCGGGTACAGGCCAGGGCACGGCTGTTGCGTGGCAAGCTCGAGGAATTGGTCCAGGCCTATCCCAAGCTTTTCGCAGAATTGCGCGGCTCGGGGCTGCTGCTCGGCATCCGCTGCGTCGTGCCTGCCGGCGACGTCGTCAACCGGCTGCGCCAGAATGGCCTCTTGGCACTTACCGCGGGCGATAACGTGTTACGCCTGTTGCCGCCGCTGATCGTCAGCGCGGCAGAGATCGGCGAAGCGGTGGACACCCTGCACAAGGTCGCGCGGGAATGGCCGGCGTAAGACGCACCACCGGCGCGGCGGCACTGGTCGACGGGCGGCTGGCGCCGCCCGCACCGCGCCACTTTCTCGATATCGACCAATTCGACAGCGCCGAGCTGCGCGGCATCCTCGACATCGGCGTAGCCTACAAGCGCGGCCGGCGCGATCGGCCATTGACCGGCAAGACCTTGGCTATGATCTTCGAGAAGCCGTCGACGCGGACCCGCGTCTCGTTTGAGGTGGCGACGCGACAACTCGGCGGCGATACGATCTTTCTGAACACGGCCGACAGTCAGCTCGGCCGCGGCGAGACCGTGGCCGATACGGCTCGCGTGCTGTCGCGATATGTCGACGCGATCATGATCCGCACCAATCTGCCGCATAAGCTCGATGAGCTGGCGCGCCATGCGACCGTTCCGGTCATCAACGGTCTGACCGACGCGTCGCACCCGTGCCAGATCATGGCGGACGTGATGACCCTCCAAGAAAAAAAGGGGCCGGTTGCCAATAAGACCGTCGCCTGGAGCGGCGACGGCAACAATGTAGCGGCGAGCTGGGTTCATGCCGCCGTCCGTTTTGGCTTTGTGTTACGGCTCGCCTGCCCTGAGGAGCTCAGCCCGCCGCCGAGGCTGCTCGATTGGGCGCGACGCGAGGGCGGCCGCGTCAGTCTAACGACCGAGCCGCGCGACGCCGTCGCCGGCGCCGATTGCGTCGTCACCGATACCTGGATCTCGATGGGGAACGACACGAGCGCCAATCGTCACAATCTACTCGCCCCCTACCGGGTCGACGAGCATCTAATGACGCACGCCAAGCCCGACGCCATCTTCATGCACTGCCTGCCGGTCAAGCGCGGCGAAGAGGTCACCGCCGGCGTGGTCGACGGCCCACAATCGGTCGTCTGGGACGAAGCCGAAAACCGGCTTCACGCACAAAAGGGGATCCTCACCTGGTGCCTCGGGTAAGATGTGTCGGGTAGCCGTCGTTCCAAAGGCCGGCTCAAAATTCGGCAGCCCGGAATGACGTTGCCCTGCCGGAATTCGTACGAGCCTCGACCCCGGAGCCCGCAAGCTTGACACTGTCGCTCGGCACTACACCCCCCGACACCAACCCCGACGATCTGGTCCAGCCGTTTCGGATCGACCCATTTGCCTTGCGCGGCCGTCTCGTGCGGCTGGGCCCGACGATCGACCATATCCTCTCGCAGCACGCCTATCCCGAGCCGGTCGCGGCGATGCTGGGCGAAGCGATCACGCTCGCCGTGCTGCTGGCCGGCGCGCTCAAATATGACGGCGTCTTCACCTTGCAGACCAAGGGCGATGGGCCGATCCGATTGATCGTGGCGGATGTGTCGACCGATGGCGCGGTGCGCGGCTATGCCCAATACGACCAGGCAAAGCTCGAGGCCGCGGTCAATGACGCGACCCCGGCGCGCCTTTCGGTGCCGCGCCTGCTCGGCGCCGGCTATATCGCCTTTACCGTCGACCAGGGCGAGGACACGGACCGATACCAGGCGATCGTCGAATTGTCGGGAGCGACCTTGGCCGACTGCGCGCAGCATTATTTCCGCCAATCGGAGCAAATCCAGGCGGGGATCAAGCTGGCGGTCGCTCACGCCGGGCCGGATGGAGCTTGGCGCGCCGGCGGACTGATGCTGCAGCGCGTGCCGCCGGAGGGCGGTTATGGCGTCATCGCCGACGATGTCGAAGACGGCTGGCGCCGCTCCATGGTGCTGATGAGTTCGGCGACGCCCGACGAATTGGTCGATCCTGAGCTCACACCTCACCGGCTGCTGTTCCGGCTGTTTCACGAGGATGGCGTGCGCGTCTACGACACGCATCCGCTCGAAGCGCGTTGCCGCTGTTCGCGCGAACGGATCGAGACCATCCTGCGCGCCTTTCCGGCCGACGAGATCGACGACATGGCCAAGGAGCGGGTCACCACGGTGACCTGTGAGTTTTGCAGCCGCCGCTACACCTTCGACGCCGACGAAATCAGCCGCCTCGCCCCGGCGTAAGTTGAAAGGGAGGAATACATGGCAGTAGGAACGGGCTGGCAGCTTTCCGGAGACTATTTCGAAAACTGCAATTGCAATGTCGTCTGTCCGTGCCTGATCTCGCCGGCGCCGCCGCTTACCGCGCAGCCCACCCAAGGGGTTTGCGATGTTGCGCTGGCCTTTCACATCGATCGAGGCAGCTACGGCCAAGTGGCGCTCGACGGGCTCAATCTGGCGCTGATCGCACATACCCCTGGGCCGATGGCCGACGGCAATTGGGCCGTCGCCGTCTATATCGACGAGCGCGCCAACGATCAGCAGGCCGAGGCGCTGGGCGCCATCTTCGGCGGCGCGGAAGGCGGTCCGATGGCCAACTTTGCTCCGCTGATCGCCACGAATCTCGGCGTCAAGAAGGTGCCGATAACCTATCGAATAACCGGCAAGACACGCTCGACCGAAATTCCGGGGATCATGCACATGTCTGTCGAGCCGTTGCCGAGCCTGCACCAAACCGGGGAAACGTGGGTGGCGGGCGGCCATCCGGTCGCGCCCGACAAACTGGCTATGGCGGTCGGCACAGCGGGTAGCACCTTTGCCGATCACGGGATGCGCTGGGACAATTCCGGCAAAAACGGTCATTACGCACCGATAAGCTGGTCCAACCAATAGGCATGGCTGGCCGTGTGGGTGATGGACAGACTTGGAGAGTAACGTCGTGCCCGAACCGCTATGGACGATGCGCGGCGAATACATGGAAAGCTGCAACTGCGATTATCTTTGCCCGTGCATCTATACGAACCCGCAAGGCCCGGTAACCTATGATCACTGCACTGCGGTGATGGTGTTCCGCATCGACGAAGGCCGGCATGGCAGCACGAGGCTCGACGGGCTCAAATTCGCGCTGGTGATCCGCTCGGGCAAAGTCATGGCCGACGGCAATTGGGTGTTCGCCGGCGTCGTCGACGAAACCGCGGACGCGGGTCAGCGCCAGGCGCTCGCAGCGATTGTTGGCGGCGACGCCGGTGGCCCGCCTTCCTTCATCCGGCAAAATCTGGTCGGCGATTTCCGCGGCGTGGAATACAAGCCGATCGAGTTTACGATGGCGGGGTTAGCGCGAAAGGCGGTGATCCCCGATGTCGCCGCCTTCGAGATCGAGGGCGTCGCCTCGCGCAACCGTACCGGCGATCCCTATTACATCGATAACGTGGGGCATCCGGCGAACCGTCGGCTCGCATTGGCGCGGTCGAAGGAAACCCATGTGCACGGTTTCGGCCTCGATCTCGATCTCGTCGGCAAAGGCAATAACGGTCACTTCGCGCCGTTCTCGTGGTCGGCTTAGGCCCTGACCGGACCGCCGCTCGCCTGCCGCAGCGCGAGCGCGTCGTCATCGCCGCAGCACTCGGCGCCGTCACCGCGCTGTCGTGGCTTTATCTTTACCTGCAGATGCAGCCGATGGCGGACATGGCCGACATGGCGCCGACCATGTTCGCGCCTTGGACGGCGTCCGATTTCGCGCTCAACCTGGCGATCTGGTGGGTGATGATGCCGGGCATGATGCTGCCCTCGGCCGCCCCGATGATCCTGACTTTCGCCACGGTCAACCGGCGCAAGCGGGACCGCGGCCAGCCTTATGTCGCAACAATGGTATTCACATCGGGTTATCTGATCGCATGGGGGCTGTTCGGCGTCTTCGCCACCTTGGCCGACTGGGCCCTCGAGCGCGCCGCGCTGATCTCGCCGATGACGGGAAGGCTACCTCCAATTCTGGGCGCAATCGTGGTCATCGTCGCCGGCATCTATCAATTGACGCCGCTGAAGTCCGTGTGCCTCAGGCACTGCCGCTCGCCTTTCGACTTTGTCCTGAACCACTGGCGCGACGGCGCCTCGGGCGCGCTGCGCATGGGGCTGGAGCACGGACTCTATTGCCTCGGCTGCTGCTGGTTTCTGATGGCGCTGATGTTCGCGGCCGGGATCATGAGCCTGTTGTGGATGGCGGTAATCGCCGTCTTCGTCCTGCTCGAGAAGCTGCTTCCCGCCGGGACCTGGCTCGCGCGCGCCGGAGGGGCGGCGATGTTGGGCTTCGGCGTCTACCTGCTGGTCGCCGGCTGAGGCGCGGCGACGCACCGCTTACTGACCGCGTCTGGGTGACTGTGGCCGAGTGGTGAGCGCAAATAGCTTCAGGGGTTGATTCCAGGCAAATCAACCCTTCATCCTGTTGGCGTCGGGCACCGCGGCCTAAAGCTGCCGGCGCCGGTCTTGTCTGCGAGTGCGCCGTTATCGATACGCTGTCCGCGTCGACACCATCGAACGAACTGACCGCGCTGTTTCATCCGGCCGTCGCCGGGTGGTTCGAGCGCTGCTTTACCGCGCCCACCGCGGCGCAGGCGCAGGCTTGGCCGGCCATTCAGGCGGCGCGGCACGTTCTGATCGCCGCCCCGACCGGATCCGGGAAGACCCTGGCCGCCTTTCTTACGGCGATCGACGGGCTGGTACGACAAGGGCTCACCGGCGAGCTTAGGGACGAAACGCAAATCGTTTACGTCTCACCGTTGAAGGCGCTGTCGAACGACATTCGGCGAAATCTGGATGCGCCCCTCGCCGGCATCCGCGAGGCCTTGCAGGCGCTAGGATTGCCCGATGTCGACATCCGCAGCTGGGTGCGGACCGGCGATACGCCGCCGGGCGAACGCGAGCGCATGCGGCGCCGGCCCCCGCACATTGTCGTCACCACGCCGGAGTCGCTCTACATCCTGCTCGGCTCTGAATCCGGACGAAAGATGCTGGCGACGACGCGAACCGTGATCGTCGACGAGATCCACGCCTTGGCACCAAATAAGCGCGGTTCCCATCTGGCGCTGTCGCTCGAACGCTTGTCCGCTCTGTGCGGCGACCGATTGCTGCGCGTCGGCCTGTCGGCGACCCAGAAACCGATCGAAGCGGTCGCGCGCTTTCTGGTCGGGCCAAGCGCCGAATGCCGGATCATCGACACCGGCCATCGCCGGGCGCGCGACCTCGCCCTCGAAATGCCGTCGTCTCCGCTCGAAGCCGTCATGTCGGGTGAAGTCTGGCAGCAGGTTTACGACCGATTGGCCCAACTGATCGAGGGGCACCAGACCACCTTGATCTTCACCAATACCAGGCGGATGGCCGAGCGGGTAACCCGTCAGCTGTCCGAGCGGCTCGGCGAAGATCAAGTGACTGCGCATCACGGCAGTCTGGCCAAGGAGCAGCGGCTGGACGCCGAGCAGCGCCTCAAGGCGGGAAAGCTGAAGGCGTTGGTGGCGACTGCCTCGCTCGAACTCGGCATCGATATCGGCGAAGTGGACCTAGTCTGCCAGCTCGGTTCGCCGCGTTCGATCGCGACGTTCCTGCAACGCGTTGGGCGTTCGGGGCATGCGGTAGAAGGGACGCCCAAGGGCCGGTTGTTCCCGCTGTCGCGCGACGAGCTCGTCGAATGCGCCGCACTGCTCGACAGCGTGCGCCGCGGCGAACTCGATCGGCTGGCGGTTCCCGAGCAGCCGCTCGACGTGCTGGCGCAGCAGATCGTCGCCGAAGTCGCCGCACAAGAATGGGGCGAGGGCGAGCTGTATGCGCGTTTCCGTCGAGCGTGGCCGTACCGGGAACTCGCTCGCGAGGATTTTGCCGCGGTCGTCGCGATGCTGGCCGAGGGATTCAGCACCCGCCGAGGCCGGCGGGCCGGGCTGATCCACCACGACGCGGTCAACCATTTATTGCGCGGCCGGCGCGGGGCGCGGCTGACGGCGCTGACTTCGGGCGGCACGATTCCGGACACCGCCGACTATCAAGTGTTGCTCGAACCGGAAAACCAGGTGATCGGAACGGTCAACGAGGATTTCGCGGTCGAAAGCATGGCCGGCGACGTCTTCCAGCTCGGCAACAACGCCTATCGCATCATGCGCGTAGAGCGCGGCACCGTCCGGGTCGAGGATGCGCACGGCATGGCACCCACCATCCCATTTTGGCTGGGCGAGGCGCCTGGCCGCACCGACGAGCTTTCGGAGTCGGTGGGGCGTCTGCGGGGCGAAATCGCAGCATATTTGGCGCATGAGCCGAGTGGCGAAAACGCTCTGCGCTGGCTGACCGAAGAAGTCGCCACCGCCGAGCCTGCCGCACGCCAGCTCGTCGAATATTTGGCTGCGGCCTACGCGGCGCTGGGGGTTCTGCCTACTCGCGACACGCTGGTCTTGGAGCGGTTTTTCGACGCGGTCGGCGGCATGCAGCTGGTTATCCATTCGCCCTATGGCAGCCGCATCAACCGCGCCTGGGGGCTGTCGCTGCGCAAGCGTTTTTGCACCAAATTCAATTTCGAGCTGCAGGCGGCGGCGACCGAGGACAACATCGTGTTGTCGTTGACCACCGCGCACAGCTTCGATCTGGGCGAGGTGCAGCGTTACCTGCATCCGGCCAGCATCCGGCCGCTGTTGATTCAGGCCTTGCTCGACGCGCCGATGTTCATGACGCGGTGGCGCTGGGTTGCCGGCGTGGCGATGGCGCTGCCGCGCTTCCGCGGCGGCAAAAAGGTGCCGGCGCAACTCGCCCGCATGGAGGCCGAAGATCTGATCGCGGCGATCTTTCCCGACCAGCTCGCTTGCGCCGAGAATTTGGTCGGCGAACGCGAGATCCCCGACCATTTGCTGGTCCGCCAGACCATTGCCGATTGCCTCGGCGATGCGATGGACCTCGACGGCCTGCAGCAGCTGCTGGCCCGGCTCGCATCGGGCGAGATCCGGGTCGTGACCCGCGATCTGACTGAGCCCTCGCCGCTTGCCCTCGAAGTGCTGTCGGCCCGGCCCTACGCCTATCTCGACGACGCGCCACTCGAGGAGCGTCGCACTCAGGCGGTGATCGGCCGGCGCTGGCTCGCCCCGGAGACCGCTGCCGACCTCGGCCGTCTCGATCCCGAGGCGATTGCGCGGGTGCGGGAGGAAGCCTGGCCCGACCCCGCGAACGCCGATGAATTGCATGATGCGCTGACGTGGCTCGGCTTCCTCGGCCCCGAGGAGGTGCAGCCCGGCTGGGGAGAATGGCTGGCAGGTCTTGCGCAGGAGCGACGGGTCACGCGGCTGCAACTGCCGCCGGCGACTGTCTGGATCGCGGTCGAGCGATTACCGCAGTTTCAGGCGCTCTGGCCCGCCTCTCGGCTCGATCCCGCGATCAAGGTCCCACCGCCTTATGCTGAGCGAAACTGGTCGCCCGACGAGGCGCTGACGGAACTTCTGCGCGGCCGGCTGGAAGGTTTGGGCCCCGTCGCCGAGGCCACACTTGCGGCGCCGCTCGGGCTCGAAGCAGAGCAAATTTTGCCGTCGCTCCTGGCTCTCGAGGCGGAAGGTTTTGCCATGCGCGGCCGCTTCACGGCGGACGTGGCGGTTGACGAATGGTGCGAACGCCGGCTGCTCGCCCGCATTCACCGCTATACGGTCAAGCGGTTGCGTGCAGAGATCGAGCCGGTCGCCGCGCGCGACTTCCTACGCTTCCTGTTCGGCTGGCAGCGGGTCGCGCCCGGCACCCAAATGGAAGGGCCAGACGCCGTCGAAGCGATTGTCGGCCAACTCGAAGGGTTTGAGGCGCCAGCTGGCGCCTGGGAAACCGAGATCCTGCCGGCTCGTATCGCCGAGTACGAACCGGCCTGGCTCGATGATCTCTGCCTGGCCGGACGGATCGCATGGGCGCGCCTGCGGCCTGTTGCTGGGCGGCCGAATGGCAACGGCCGCGCTGCAACGCCGGTACGGACGACCCCGATTGCGCTTCTGCCGCGGCGTCAAGCGCGACTCTGGGCCGCGTTCTCGGTGGTCAACGACGCGATCCAACCGAGTTCCCAAGCCCAACGGGTCGTCGCCTGCATTCGGGAGCGGGGCGCGTCGTTCTTCGACGAGCTGGTGGAAGACACGGGCCTGCTGCGCCCGCAGCTCGAAGAGGCGCTGGGCGAGCTGGTCGCCCTGGGCCTGGTCAATTCGGACAGCTTTGGCGGGCTGCGCGCGCTGCTGATGCCGTCCGACCGCCGCCGCGCCTCGAGCAGCGGGCGGCGCCGGGGCGGGGCGGTTTTCGGTATGGAGGATGCCGGCCGCTGGGCGCTGGCGCAACGTGCCCGGCTAATGCCGAGCGGGATCGAGACTGAGGCGATCGAGCACGCAGCACGCAGTTTGCTGCGGCGCTACGGGGTGGTGTTTTGGCGGCTGCTGGAGCGCGAGGCTTCCTGGCTGCCGCCGTGGCGCGATCTGTTGCGCGTCTTTCGCCGGCGTGAAGCGCGCGGCGAGATTCGCGGCGGCCGCTTTGTCGCCGGCTTCTCCGGCGAGCAATTCGCGCTGCCCGAGGCGATCGGCTCGCTGCGCGAGACCCGGCGCAAACCGACTGCCGGCGGCTGGATCTCGGTGTCCGGCGCCGACCCGCTGAATCTCGCCGGCATCCTGACCCCCGGGCCAAAGCTCGCGGCCCTTGCCGGCAACCGGCTCCTTTACCGCGATGGCCTGCCGATCGCCTTGTTCGCCGGCGGCGAAGTCCAATTCCTCGAGACCCTCGAAGGCGGCGAGCAATGGCAGGCCCGCAAAGCCCTGCTGCGCGGTGCGGTGCCGACCTCGCTCGTCGCTCTGTCTTGACCGCAGCCTATCGATTCCGCGGACCCAGCGCGTCGAGCAGGGCCTGGATGTAGCCATAGCAATAGGCAAAGGCGACGCCGGAGGGATCGCGGCCGTCGATCTGCGGCACGTGGTCCGGCATCAGCATGTAGGGATAGCCGACATCGCGATAACAGGCGATCGCGCGGGCCATATCCATGTCGCCCTCGTCCGGGAACGCCTCCATGAAATCGAGCTTTTTGCCTTTGATATTGCGGAAATGCACGTTGAATAATTTGCCGCGCTCGCCAAACCAGCGGATCGCGTCGAAGATCTCGCGCGCCGGATCGTCGAGCATCTCCGCGACGGTGCCCTGGCAGAAATTGAGCCCGTGATAGGGGCTCTCATGCATCGTCACGAACCGCTTCAGCCCCTCGACTGTACCGAGCACGCTGGTTATGCCACGGTAGCCGGGCGGCGTGTAGGGGTCCTGCGGATGGCACGCGAGGCGCACCTTCGTCGCGGTCGCCACCGGCACGATTGCCGCGAGGAAATGGTCGATCCGCTCCCAGTATCCGTCCTCGGAGACCATGCCGGCCGCGGTGGGCGGTGCGGTCTGGTCGGCGCGACTCCAGCGGAAGGCGGCATTGCGCGAGCCGCCGCGGCCCGGCTCCCGCTCGGTTCGGGGGATGCCGATGATGGTCAGATTGTACTTCGCCGCCGGGATGCCGGCCGCCGCGAGCCGTTCGATCAGGCCGCAGATGCTGTCGATCTCGCGCTGCCTCTCCGGTTCCTTTGCCAAGAGAATGTGCGGGCTCTCCTGCTCCTCGATTGGCCGTGACGACATCGGCAGCTGGACCATGTCGAGCGATAGGCCGAAGGACTCCACGTGCTCGCGATGGCGCCGCAGATCGTCGAGGCTCCAATGATGCGGATTGCCCGGCGGGTCGACGCAAACATGAGTGACGCCGAGCTGCGCCCAGACCTTGTAGTCGGAATCGTTCCGCGGCCTGATCTGCGTCCCTACATACATCACCGTCTCTCCACCTGACGCCCCGGCCAGGATACACCCCCGGCTCGCCACGGAGGTCTGTGATGATCACCGGCATCAGCGCCATAACCCTCGCCACCCATGACATGCGGCGAGCCGTTCGTTTCTATCGGCTGTTGGGCTTCGATATGCTTTACGGCGGCGAGGATGCGGGTTTCACCAGCTTCAAGGCGGGCGGCGCGTTTCTTAACCTGATCGCCCAGCCGGCAGAACGGCGCTGGTCATGGTGGGGACGGGTAATCTTCTACGATTCCGATGTCGACGCGCTCCATGCCCGTCTCGTCACTGCCGGCTGCCATCCCGATACTCCACCGCGCGACGCCGAATGGGGCGAGCGCTTCTTCCATATAACCGATCCCGACGGGCACGAACTCAGCTTCGCCTGGCCGCTCGGGCGCTAGACCCCATGTCCCCCTAGCTGCGCCGCCACCGCTGGTGACGAGAACGGCGGCGAGTTATCGTCGGCTTTGCGGGCTGGCACGGCGCGAAGGCTTTACTCGTTTCGGTCAGTCCGGACGGGCGGTGAGAGGGCGGGATGCGGAACCTTCAGGTCAACGGCGAGCGGCTCTGGACGAGCCTGATCGAATTGGCGCGGATCGGCGCCACGGCAAAGGGCGGAGTGTGCCGGCTCGCCGCCAGCGATCTCGACGGTGAGGCGCGACGGCTGTTCATCCGTTGGTGCGAGGAAGCCGGCTGTACCGTCACCGTCGACCGGATCGGCAACATCTTTGCCCGCCGGCGCGGCCGCAACCCGAAGCTGGCTCCGGTCATGACCGGCAGCCATCTCGACACCCAGCCGACCGGCGGCCGGTTCGACGGCGCCTATGGGGTAATGGCCGGGCTGGAGATCGTCCGCACCCTCAACGATCTGGCCTACGAGACCGAGGCGCCGATCGAGATCGTCGTCTGGACCAACGAAGAAGGCTCGCGCTTCTCGCCGGCGATGGTCGGCTCGGGGGTGTTCGCCGGGGTATTCGATCTCGCCTACGGGCTCGAACGGCCAGACAACGTGACGGGTGTGACCCTGGGTGCGGAGCTCGAACGGATCGGCTTCGCCGGCCCCGAGACGGTTGGCGAGCATAAGGTCGCCGCCTATTTCGAGGCGCATATCGAGCAGGGGCCGATCCTCGAAGCGGCTCGGAAACCGATCGGGGTCGTCACCGGTGCGCAGGGCCAGCGCTGGTACGAGATCACCGTCACCGGCCAGGAGGCGCATGCCGGGCCGACGCCGATGCCGCGGCGGCGCGACGCGCTGGTCGGCGCCGCACGGATGATCGATGCAGTGAACCGGATCGGCCACGTGCACGCGCCTTATGCCTGCGCCACGGTCGGTTTTGTCCAGGTCAGCCCGAATTCGCGCAACACGATCCCCGGCCGGGTTTTCCTTACCGTCGATTTCCGCCATCCCGAGGACGCGGTGCTGAGCTTGATGGACCGCGAGCTGCGGCAAGCCTGCGACGATGCCGCGGCGGCCAGCGGAGGGCTCGAAGTCGTGGTCAAGGAATTCTGGTATTTCCCGCCGACCCCGTTCGATCCGGCGCTGGTCCGGGCGGTGCGCGATGCCGCCGCCGCGTTGGGCCAACCGCACCAGGACATCATCAGCGGCGCCGGCCACGACGCCGTCTACATGGCCCGCGTCGCGCCGACGGCGATGGTCTTCGTTCCCTGCGTCGGCGGCATCAGCCACAATGAGATCGAAGACGCCAAACCCGCAGACCTGACGGCCGGCTGCGACGTGTTGCTAAATGCCCTGCTCGAATCAGCCGATGCGGCGGTAGTGGGTCGACCGACCTCCTCGACATAAAGAGTTCGACCACGGTGATTCCGCTACTAGAAGTATTCGGCTCCTTCACACAATATAATCCGACGTCAGCGGAACCACTGCCTGAGCTCTATATGGAACCCGTTGGGGTCGCAGATCTCAGCCCGCGCATAGGTTTCGGTAATTCTCGGGCCCCAGACGATTTCGATCCCCTTTTGCTTGAGATAGTCGGCCGCTTGCTCCATGTTCTCGACTTCGAGTGCGATCATGCGATAGCCGAGATGCTCGCGTTGCGGCGCGGGATCGACGGTGACGCCGTCATACGAGATCAGCTCGACGACGGAGCCGCCGAGCTCCAAATAAACGAGATCGATCGGCACGCCGAGCCCGGAATGCTCGATCCGATCGCGCGCTCTTACCCGGAACCCGAGCACGTCGGTGTAGAAAGTCTCCGTCCGGTCTGGCTGATCAGTGACGATCTCGACATGGTCGATCCGCTTGAACATCGAAGTCTCCGCTATTCCGCGGCCTGGGCGCTGATGACTTGCACCGAATTGGGGCCGTAGCGGTCGCGATAGGGGGCGGTGTCGATCTCTTCCAGCTCGATCTCGCGGTTCAGGACCTGCTGCTTCCAGGCCTGCTGCTCGGATTCGTGGGCGTGAAATTCGGGCATTACTTCTTTGGCGAACAGTTCGAGGCTCTCGCAGATGTGCTCGTGCGTGTTCTTGCCGGCCTGGTTCAGAAAGATGACCTGGTCGATATGCGAGGTCTCGAACCGCCGCAATTTGCGCCGGATCGTCTCGGGCGAGCCGATCAGCCCGCCCGACAGCGCGCGGGAGAGGCCTTCGGGGTTGGCTCGCTTCCATTTCTCGTATTCGTCCCACAGATTGACCTCGCCCGGCTTGGGCCGCTCGCGGGTCGGGCTGAGGCCATAAAAACGCAAGGCGAACTGGAAGAACGGGATGCCGTCGGCGCGGCGGCGCGCCTCTTCATCGGTCTCGGCGCACATGAAATAGCTGGTTAGCGCCAAATTCGGGTTGGTCACATAATCGGCGAGCTTCTCCTGGCGCTTGGTGAAGGCGTTGTAATAGGCGTGGACCCAAGCATGCGCCGCCTCGGCGCTGAGGAACTGGAAAGCGAGCGCCCCCAGACCGCGGCGGCCGGCCATCTCGATCGTCTCCAATTGCGAGCAGGCGCACCACAAGGGCGGGTGCGGCTTTTGCATCGGCTTGGGCACGACGTTGCGCAACGGGAAATCGAAATAGCTCCCGTGGTATTCGCAGCCGCCGTCCTTGAACATCGGGATGATCGCGCGCACCGCGTCTTCCCACACCGCGCGTTTCTCTTCGAAGGCGCGGCCGAAGGGTTCGAGCTCGGTGCTGCTGGCGCTCTCGCCCATGCCGAATTCGACCCGGCCACGACTGACCAGGTCGAGCGCGGCGATCCGCTCGGCGACCCGCGCCGGGGGGCTTGTCGTCAATTGCATAATGCCGTGGGCGAGACGGATTTGCTTGGTACGCTGGCTCGCGGCGCCGAGAAACACCTCGGGGGCCGGCGAATGCGAATACTCTTCGAGGAAATGATGCTCGACCTCCCAGGCATAGTCGTAGCCGAGGCGGTCGGCCAGTTCGACCTGGTCGAGCGCGTTCTGGTAGAGGCGCAACTCGCCACCCGCTTCCCACGGACGCGGCAATTGCAGCTCGTAGAAAATGCCGAATTTCATGGTTTCCTCCTCGCCACGCCGCATCCTGTTGGCGTTGTCGCATCATGTACACCCGATGGGGATCACGGGAAGACGGTAACACCCAATCGCTTCGCAGCAGCGCCCAGATCGTTGTCTCTCGTCATCAGCGGCAGCCCGCGACGCTCGGCAAGTTCAAGATACGCCGCATCGTAAGCGGTCAAATTTTCGGCTCGCGCCAACGACAGGGTCTCGCGCCAAGCGCGGGGCGTCGTCTCCTGGTCGGTCGCAATTGGCAAGTCTGAGATCAGCATGAGCCGCCGCGCAACATCCGCCCGGCTAATCCGGCCGCGCCGTTCGGCCTGGAGGAGGACGTTGGCGACCTCCAGATGCCAAAGCCCCGGAACGACGGCGCCATCGTCACGGACGCGCTCGAACAGCCGGTCGGTTTCAGGCGACGCTTCGTCCTCAAAACACCAAGTCAGCGCAATTGAGGAATCAACGACACCGGCAGTCACGGACGCCCTTCGTCACGCAGCTCTTTCCACGAGAGGCCGCCAAGTGTTGTGCGTTTACGCAGCGCTTTCAGCTTTACAAAGGCATCGTTCGCCCGAGCCTGGTCAACGCGGTGCGCAGCAACGAGCCGAGCGATCGGCTTGCCGTGTTTGGTGATGACCACTTCCTCGCCCGCCATAACGCGGTCAAGCAATGCCGACAAATGCGTCTTCGCCTCGAACGTGCCAACCGTGATCATCGCTCTTTGGCCCGGACTACGAACTGGTCGGATAAGTAAACCAGAACTCGACAACTGACAAGCCCGTCTCACTCCAGGGATTTGGGCGGACATTGCCATCCGCAGCGGTCAATGATGGCGGCGGAAAAGTCCCGTCGAATTCGGATTCCGGATCGCGTGGACCGACGGGTCGCAATCTGCTACGCCGTTGCCATGCCGCTCACTCTCTATAATTCGCTGACGCGCCGCAAGGAGGTGTTCGAACCGCTCGATCCGAACAATGTCCGTATGTATGTCTGCGGGCCGACGGTCTACGACTTCGCCCATATTGGCAATGCCCGCGCCGTGGTGGCGTTTGATCTGCTCTACCGGGTCCTGCGTCACACTTACGGGGCCGGACACGTGCGCTATGTCCGCAACATCACCGATGTCGAGGACAAGATCATCACCGCCGCCCGCGAGAGCGGCGAGCCGATCGAGGCGCTGACCCGCCGCACGACGGCGATCTTCCACGAGGACATGGCGGCGCTGAATAACCTGGCGCCCGATGTCGAGCCGCGCGCGACCGAATACATCCCGCAGATGGTCGCGATGATCGAGCGGTTGATCGCCTCAGGCCACGCTTATGCGGTCCAAGGCCATTCGCTGTTCCGGGTCGCCTCTTATGCCAAATACGGCGCGCTGTCGCGGCGCAGCCGGGCGGACATGATCGCCGGCGCACGGGTCGAGGTCGCTCCGTACAAGGAAGACCCCGGCGATTTCGTTCTGTGGAAGCCCTCGAACGCCGACCAACCAGGCTGGGACAGCCCGTGGGGCCGCGGCCGGCCGGGCTGGCATATCGAATGCTCGGCGATGAGCGAAAACACGCTGGGCGAGACCTTTGACATTCACGGAGGCGGGCTCGATCTGATCTTTCCGCACCACGAAAACGAAATCGCGCAGAGTGTATGCGCCCATGCCGGACATCCCTTTGCCCGTTACTGGATGCATAACGGCATGCTGACCGTTGGCGGCGCCAAGATGGCGAAGTCGGAGGGCAATTTCATCACCGTGCGAGTCGCGTTGAAGGAATGGCCGGGCGAGGTGATCCGCCTCGCGCTGCTCGGCACGCATTACCGCGACCCGCTCGATTGGACCCCCGATCGGCTGAAGCAGGCAAAGCAAGCACTCGACCGATTTTACCGAACTCTATTGGAGGACACTCCGACTGAACCTGCGGAGGCGAAGATCTCCGAGAAACTCATCGCGGCTCTCGACGACGACCTAAATACACCGCTGGCGATACGGTCTCTGCAAGAGCTTACAAGCGCTTTCTATCAAACTCACGATCCTTTCGAGCGGGCCCGGCTAAAGGCCGAACTGCGCGCAAGCGGCAGCTTGATTGGTCTCGTCGAATCCGACCCGCTCCGCTGGCTGCACGGAGATTGGAGCGACCAGGGCGCCTTGATGTGGCATTGGAGCACGAACCCGGCGCCGATCCGCCCTCCCCCTCCGAGATGGATGTCTGGCATCACCACCTCGGACACTCCACTCCCTTTGCGCGAGTGGGCAAATCGCATACAGGAGCGTATCAACGACCGAGCACTAGCCCGCAAGGAGCGGCGTTTCGCCGATGCCGACCGCATCCGCGCCGAGTTGGAGGCCGAAGGTATCCTGCTAGAGGATCACTCCGATCGGCCAACGACCTGGCGCACTAAGTAGAATGGCCGGGACCGATCATCGCCGCCGAGCAGTGGCCGGTGGTCCGGCGATCATCCTGGTCGAGCCGCAACTCGGCGAGAATATTGGCACCGCGGCGCGGGCGATGATGAACTGCGCGCTCGACGATCTGCGGCTGGTGCGGCCGCGCGACGGCTGGCCCTCGGATAGGGCGATCGCTGCGGCGAGTGGCGCCGATGGCGTGCTTGACAGGGCACGGTTGTACCCGAGCATCCCAGCCGCGATTGCCGATCTCGTCCATGTCTATGCCGCGACCGCGCGCGACCGCGGCATGGTCCGGCGCGAGGTCACGCCGCGCCAGGCGGCCGGCGAAATGCGCGCCCGGCTGGCGGCCGGCGAAGCCTGCGGCGTTCTGTTCGGACCCGAGCGCACCGGGCTCCTGAACGACGATATAACGCTCGCCGACACGGTTCTGACGGTGCCGCTCAACCCCGGTTTTTCGTCGCTCAATCTTGCGCAGGCGGTGATGATCGTCGGCTATGAGTGGTTCACCGCCGGTGCCGAGGCGGCGCCCGAGACCCTTCACACCGGGCTGAGCCGGCCGGCGACCAAGGAAGAGCTGCTGAATTTCTTCGAGCATCTCGAAGAGGAGCTGATCCGAAACGGCTTTCTGCGCAATCGCGAAAGCCGCCCCAGCATGGTGCGCAACCTTCGCAGCCTGTTTCAGCGCGCACGATGCACCGAGCAGGAATTGCGCACCCTACACGGGGTCGTCACCGCCTTCGCCGGCCCGCGTGAACGCAGCGGGACAACGGACCTCAGTGAGCCCGACCGTGAGGGGACCGTCTAACCAGCGGGCTTCATTTTGTTCATCACACCGGCGAAGGCCGGTGCCCATGGCTGATGTGGGTCCTGGCCTGCGCCGGGACGACAAGATGGCTGATGGCAGCCCCCCACTCCGCCCGTCGACAGGAGATGAAACGATGCAGCTGCACTTGCAGACCTGGCCAGAAGTCGAGGTCTATCTCCAGACGAGCCACGGCATCATCCTGCCGATCGGCTCGACCGAGCAGCATGGCCCGGTCGGGGTGATCGGAACCGATGCGATCTGCGCCGAGGTTATTGCCCGCGGCGTCGGCGAGGCGGCACCGGCGCTGGTCGGGCCGACGATCGGGGTCGGCATGGCGCAGCACCATCTCGGCTTCCCCGGTTCGATCACCTTGCGGCCGAGCACCCTGATCGCAGTCCTGCGCGACATGGTCGAATCCCTGGCCGGACACGGCTTTGACAGCTTTTATTTCATCAACGGGCATGGCGGGAACATTGCGACCGTTTCCGCCGCGTTTTCCGAGATCTACGCGACCCGCAGCTTGTCGCCGGCAGGAAACGTCGCGCCGGTCAAGTGTCGGCTCAGAAACTGGTGGCAGGGCGATGGCGTCGGGCGGATCGCCAAGGAACTTTACGGCGATGCCGAAGGCAGCCACGCGACGCCGAGTGAGGTAGCGGTTACCCAGTTCGCGTATCCCGAGGCGATCAAATCGGCGCTGCTCGACCCGGTCATCGCGCCGCGCGGCGACTTCTCCGACGCGGCGGACTATCGCCACAACTTTCCGGACGGCCGCATCGGCTCGAACTCGGCGCTGGCGACGCCCGAGGCGGGAAAGCGCCTTTACGACGCGGCGGTCGCGGCGCTGACCAAGGATTACCTGAGCTGGGTCGGCGCGTAGCAGCAACCTTCGGGCAAAGCGGGGCTCACAAGCCGAGCTTGCGCCGCACCGCCCGAGCGATCGTCTGCCGTACCGTGCCGATCTCGGCCCAGGGGTCCGACTTCAGTGCGGTGAGGCGAAGGGGGACGGTCGCGACGGTAAAGCCTTCGGGCCGGACCCCCTCCTCGACCTCGCGCCAGAACAGCGGGGTCGCAATTGGCGCGCCCGGCCGCGCGCGGGTGGAATAGGCGCCGATCGCGGTGGCGCCTCGGGCATTGCGAAGATAATCGATGTAGATCCGGCCTTGCCGCGCGCGCTTCGACTGGTTGGTGGTGTAGCGTTGCGGGTGTTGCACCGCGATATGATCGGCCACCGCCTTGGTAAGGCTCTTGATCTCCTCCCAGCGAAGTTCCGGGGTCAGCGGGACGACGACATGCAACCCCTTGCCGCCGGTGGTCTTGGCGAAACTCTGCAGCCCGAAGCCCTCGAGCGCGTCACGGATTTCAAGCGCGGCGGCTATAACCTGAGACCAGGGCAGGCCGATATCCGGGTCGAGATCAAAGGTGATCCGGTCGGGTTGCTCGACATTGTCGACGGTCGAGCCCCAGGGGTGGATTTCGAGCACGCCGATCTGGACCAGCGAGATCAGCCCGGCCAAATCCTTGATCGCGAGGTGAGTCTCGCCATCGATCTTTATTGGCACGATCGCCTTGGGCGTGCCAGTGCCGGCGTGCTTCTGGAAAAAGGTCTCGCCGCCGAGGCCGGTCGGGCAGCGCACCACGCTCAACGGCCGATGCGCCAGCTGCGGCAACGCCCAGCCGGCGATTTCAGCGTAATAGCGTGCCAGATCGAGCTTGGTGGTGGCCTCTTCCGGATAAAGGACGCGATCGGGATTGCTTAGCCTCACCCCTTCGAATTCGGTGCTGCCGTCACGGGCAGTGCGCCGCGCAGTCACCGGCTTTGCCGCCGCTGCGGGGACGGCCGGCGCCGGCATATCAGTGTCGCGCACAATTTCGGCTGCGCTCTTGTCCTCGCGCAGTCCGAGAAACGTCGCGTGCCGCAACACCTTTTCAGCCGTCCAGTTGCCATAGCGCACCTCGGCGACCAGCGCGGGTTGGGACCAATGCACCCCCTTGAGCGAGGCGCCCTTAGGCAATGCGCCGACCGGGGCGGTGGCGCGCTCGAGCGGTTCGAGCTGCGCCCTGAGCGCCGCCAGTTGGGCGTCGCCGAAGCCGGTGCCGACGCGGCCGGCATAATGCAGGCTGCCCCGCGGGTCATAATAGCCGAGCAGCAGGGCGCCCAGGCCGCGCCGCCCGCCGGCGGGCTCGGTGAAGCCGATCACGATGAACTCGTCGCGGTTGGCGCATTTGACCTTGACCCAATCGTTGCTGCGTCCCGGCCGGTAGGGCCGGTCGCGGCGTTTGGAGACGATGCCTTCCAGGCTGTAGCCGCAGGCGTGGCGGAAAAACTCGGGACCGCGGCCGACCTGGTGATCGCTGTAGCGCAGCATGCCGGTGGAGTGGGGCGGAACCAGTTCGGCCAGCAGCGCTTTGCGGTCTTCCAATGCAGCCCCGGTCAGGTCATAGCCGTCGAGGTGGAGAAGGTCGAACGCATAGAAGACCAGAGAGTCAGTACGTTCATTGGAGATCGCATCCTGCAGATGGCCGAAATCGGTCGTGCCGTCCGCTTCGAGATGGACGATCTCGCCGTCGATCAGCGCGGCGGCAACCGGCAGTTGGGCGAGCCTCTCGGCGAGCGCCGGAAACTTTCGCGTCCAATTCAGGGTGTTGCGGGTCAACAGCTGCGCCTGCTGGTTGCGGACCCAGGCGAGAAGCCGATAGCCGTCATATTTAATCTCGTGAAACCATTGGGATCCGTCCGGCGCCTGGTCGGCCGCGGTCGCCAGTTGCGGCTTGGGATCGCCTGCCAGCCTCCCTTTTTTGGCGCCGGGAACGCGCGCGCGGCGGGCTTGCGGATTCGGGTCGGCCGCCGTGGGCCTCCGTTCTTCGCCGTTCGGTCCCCAGACCCGATCGCGATCGGCGGCGATCTCTTCCAGCACGCGGCCGGTGGCGACACTGCGCGGATTGTCGGCAACGATCGCATCGCCGCTCTGCGGCATCGCCGCGAGCGTCGCGCTCCTTGATCAAGCAGCCAGTTCTCGTTATGCCTTCCGGCATGTTTTCCGCCCATCCGTACCAAGGCCCACTTGCCGTGCAATTTCTCGCCATCGAGCACGAATTTGAGATTGCCCTTCGCATAGGCCGCTTCCGGGTCGGGCTCGACCGGAGTCCAGGTCCCGCGATCCCAGATCAGCGCAGTCCCGGCGCCGTATTGCTTTTCGGGAATGACCCCTTCGAACCCGCCATATTCGAGCGGGTGGTCTTCGACATGGATCGCCAGGCGCTTTTCGGCAGGATCGAGGCTCGGACCCTTCGGCACCGCCCAGCTCTTCAGCACACCGTCGAGCTCGAGCCGGAAATCGTAATGCAGCCGGCGCGCGGCATGCTTCTGGATCACAAACGACAGCGGCCGCGCTGCGGTCTTGCGCGCCACGACGCCGGCCGGCTCGGGCGTCTTCGCGAAATCGCGTTTCTGTCTGTACTCGGTGAGCGCCATGGCCGCGATCGATCGGTGGAAGCGTTGACGTTTGGTTGACGCTGGCCGCGACGTTGCGGAGCGCTACATAATGTGCATTCTAAGGCGGCAATATAGGAGATCGGCATGCCGCGCGCGAGTTGGAGCGGGTTTTTGCGTCTTTCTCTCGTCACCTGCCCGGTCTATCTGACCCCGGCGACGACCGAAGCGAAGCGGATCAGGCTCAATCAGCTCAATTCAAAGACCGGAAACCGGCTTTCGCAGCGTCTTGTCGACTCCAAGACCGGCGAAGAAGTCGGCCGCGACCAGATCGTCAAAGGTTACGAATTCGATCGCGACCGCTACGTTACGATCGATGACGACGAGTTGAAGGAATTGCAGGTCGAGTCGTCGAAGATCATCGATCTCGACCGCTTCGTCAGCCGCGACGAGGTCGATCCGCTTTATCTCGATGCCCCCTATTACGTCTATCCCGAGGGCGAACTCGCGGCCGAAACCTTCCGGGTGATCGGCGAGGCGATGGCGCACACCAACAAGGTCGGGCTCGGCCGCATCACGATGTCGGGCCGCGAGCGTCCGGTCCTGGTCGAACCGCGAGGCGAAGGGCTGTTGATGTCGCAGCTGCGCAGCAGCGACGAGGTTCGCCCGGCGGAATTTGCCCACAAACAGGAAGAGCAGATCGACCCGGATCTGGTGGCCCTCGCCGAGACCATCATCGAGCGCAAATCCGGCACATTCGAGCCTGCCGCCTTTCACGACCGCTATCAGGATGCGTTGCGCGCACTGGTCGACAGCAAGCTAAAGGGCGAGGTGGCGGCATCGTCGCACTCGATCGAAGAGCCACCCAAGGTGGTCAATTTGATGGATGCGCTGAAGCGCAGCCTCGCCCGCGAGGAGGCCTCCGCCCCGCAAAGAACCGCCGCTGCATCATCGGCCAAACGACCGCGGCCGGCTGCCGACCGGCGGCAGCCGCCGCTGTTGTTGCCGGTATCGGGCGGGCGGGGTGCGAAGGCCGAGCCCGAGGCTCAGCCGGCGATGCCGGTTGCCCGCGAAACGCCGTAAAGCCAGGGCGGAAGCCCCGGCTGCGCCGGCCGAGACCGAGCGGCGACGGAAGGCCTGAGGCACAATCCTCAAACTGCGGGTTGCGCCATCAGCGCGGCGACAACCGGCCCAAGGTCAAAACGCCCGCGCTTCAGATCATGACCGGCGCCTGCTATCGGGATGATCTCGGTGTGGGCCGGGATCAGCGCCACCGCCGAGCGTAACTCTTGAGGCGAGCCGAACGGGTCGCTGGTGCCGTGCACGAATACCGCCGGCACGCGCAGCCGGGGAAAGTGCTCGGTCCGCAATCGGTCCGGCTTACCCGGCGGATGCAGCGGATAGGAGAACAGCAGCAGCGCCGCCGCCAGCCTCGGGTTCGTCCGCGGCGAGCATCGTCGCTTGGCGTCCGCCATAGGACTGCCCGCCGAGAGAAACTGCCCCGGCATCAGGCCGCGCATCGCCTCTACGGCGCGTCGCAGGCCCTCGCGGTCGGCGGCGGCCGTCGACGGAGACGGCGGCCCCGTCGCCCGCCGCTGGCGAAACGGCAGGTCGCAGCGCAGCACCGACACACCCTCGGCGCAAAAGGCTTCGGCGGCCGCGATCAATAACGACGAGTGGCAATTGCCGCCGGCGCCGTGGGTCAGCACCAATCCGCGTCCGCACCCGCGCGGTCCGGCCGATGCAGAAAGCCGCGAATGCCGGTCTGCTCGAACGGAATGACGCTCACCTCATCCCTACTCTATTCGCTCGCGGCCATCGGCTTCCATGAGCTAGCGATATTCGTCGCCGCAATCGCCGATTACCGTCATCAGGTCGCGCGATTTGGCGAGAACCGTCTCGATCAACGCCAGATCGCCGTCGTCGAGCGCAAAGCCGAAGACGCGCGCATTGTCGGCCAGGTGCTGGGCGACGCCGAGCCGGGCGCCGACGATGACGCCGGCGACTGACGGACGATCGAGGACATAGCGGACGCCGACATTGGCGACGCCCACCTGGTGCTTGTCGGCGACGTCTTTCAGTACCGCGAGGAGTTCCTGAAACAAGGTCCAGCCGCCCCAGGCGTCGATCATGTTCTTGTATTTCTGCAGGGAGGCGGTGTTGAGCTCGGACCGCTGCGGCTCGGCGCAGCCCAGATATTTCTCCGACAGCAGCCCGCCGAGCAAGGTGCCATAGGCCAGAAATGTAATCCCGTGATCGTGACAGAACGGCGCCATCCGCGTTTCGGGCCGGCGATCGACCAGCGAGTATTGGACCTGGTTCGAGACGACGCCGATGCCGTGATCTGCGATGACGCGCAGCCGCTCGGTGTCGAAATTGGTCAAGGCGAGGTGGCGAATTTGGCCTTCGTCACGCAAATCGGCGAGATGCTTGAGCGCGTCGAGGTAGCCCGCGTCGCCGTAATCCCACCAATGGAACTGGAGCAGGTCGAGACAGTCGACACCCATTCGGCGCCGCGAGACGCCGACCGCGTCCTCGACGGCGCGCCTTGTCATCCGGCCGGGATAAGGCACCCATTTGGTGAAAGCCTGGATCTCCGCCAGCCGCTCGGCTCCTCGGCTCGTGGCGAAGCGGCGCCGGAACTCGCCGATCAAATCCTCGGCCGGGCCGTAATGATCGGCGAGGTCCCAGCTGGTAAATCCGGCATCGTGATAGGTGAACATCTCTTCGACTGCCCGGGCCGGGTCGATGGCGCCATGGGCGCCCGAAACCTGCCACATCCCATTGAGGATGCGGCAGATGTTCAGATCGGCGGTAAACCGAAGGCGGCTTGATGCGGGCAGTGTCATCTCTCGTCTCCGGCTGAGCTGGCGGAACGAATGGGCGCGGCAGCAGCCTAGTCGAAGAGCCGGCGTAAGGCGTGGCGCAATTCGCCGGACCGACGCCAAATGTCCGGTTCGACGCACTTGACCTGCGAGCCCGTTACGCCGGATCGTCCGATCCGGATGCTGGGCGGGCACTCGGGGATTCAGGGAGAAACCTCATGGCGACGAACCGCAAGATCCGCGTGGGCATCGTCGGGGTCAGTCCGAACCGTGGATTTGCCTCGATCGCGCATATCCCTGCTCTGCAAGCCCTTCCGGAATTTGAGATCGCTGCGGTCTGCACGACTCGGCAAGAGTCGGCCGAGGCCGCGGCCAGGCATTTCCGGATTCCGATGGCGTTCTCCGATCCCGAAAAGCTGGCGCAACACCCCGATGTCGATCTGGTCACGGTCAGCGTGAAGGTGCCTGATCATTACCGGCCGGTCATGGCCGCGATCGAGGCCGGAAAGCACGTCTATTGCGAGTGGCCGCTCGGCCGCAATACCGCCGAAGCAGTGCGGATGCTCGATGCCGCCGACCGCCGGGGGATCCGGCATGCGGTCGGACTTCAGGGCCAAGTGTCCCCGGCGATCAATTACGTCAAGGCTTTGGTCGCCCAGGGCTATGTCGGGCGGGTTCTGACGGCGACAATGATCGCGTGCGCGCCGAACTGGGGAGCCACGATCGACCGGGCCTACCAAGCCGACCGGGCCAATGGCGCCAACCTACTGACGATTACCGGCGGCCACACGGTTGATGCGCTGTGCCATTGCCTCGGCGAATTTCGCCAACTTACCGCTTTCGTCGTCAGTCAGCGCGACCACATCCCGCTCGAAGCAACCGGCGAGATCGTCGCGAAGACCGCGCCCGACCAGCTCGTCGTCAATGGCATCATCGGGGATGGAGCGGTCGTGTCATTCCAGATCCGCGGCGGCATGGCGCGCGGGACTGACTTCCTGTTCGAGATTCACGGGGAAGCGGGCGACCTCGTACTCGCCGCGACATCGCGCACCTCGATGCAGCGCCAGGAGCTGACCGTGAAAGGAGCGCAGGGCGAGGGCGCTGCACTCGCCGATCTGCCGGTTCCCGGCAAATACCGCTGGGTGCCGGACCGGGTGCCCCCGGGTTCTCCGTACAATGTCGCGCAGCTTTACCTCAGACTGGCCGAAAGCATCCGCAACGGCACACCTGCCAGACCCGGGTTCGATGCGGCTGTCGCCCGCCATCGCCTGCTCGATCTGATCGAGCGCGCCTCGGAGACCGGGATGAAACAGATTGCGTCGGCGGTTTGAGGCCCGTGGCCGAGGTCGGGCCGATCGCGACTGCGACGGTCAGCGGACCGCCTCTCGCAATGCGGCCTGCAAGGCCGTATCGAGCGCGCCGAGAAACCGGGACCTGTCCCGCTTGGTAAACGGGGCTGGCCCGCGGGTGTTCGTTCCTAAGTTCCCGTAGGTGCCGAGATATTTCACGACCGGCGAGAGCATTGCCGATATTCGCCAGCGTCCAGTGCGTGCCGGTAGAGGAGACGACCCGCGCCCCTTTCTTGAGGCAACGTGACGCCAACGGAATGTCGGAGGTAACGCAGACGTCCTCAGCGGTGATGCGCTCCGCTATCCAGTCGTCGGCCGCGTCCGCGTTGTCGCCGACCAAAACCATGCTCACATTTGGGGCGGCCGGCGGCCGGATCGGACGCGAGCCGTTGGAGACGACGAAGACCTCGAGCCGGAGGCGTGCCGCCACGCGATAGACCTCCTCGCGCACCGGACATGCATCGGCATCGACGTAAATGTTCGTCATCGTCTAACGGATTTGAATATCAGATACCGGGAATACGAAGCTGCGCGCAATCATTGATGGCCGGGGAGAGCCTCGCTCCCTCCGAACAATGATAAGGTCGGGGTTAATCGTAGCTTCTCATACCGTAGAGTATGATCGGCGCCACAGGACATATGCGGAGAATGGGAGATAGCACGATGCCTGTTTTCGAGAAGCGCAGGATCGGACGGACCTCGCTCGAAGTCACGGCGCTGGGTCTCGGCTGCGCGACCCTCGGGGGTAGTCGCGTCGAGGTCAGCCGCCGCGAAGCCGAAGCCGTCGTGCACGCCGCCTGGGCGGCCGGGGTGCGCTATATCGACACCGCACCCTATTACGGTTGCGGCCAGGCGGAGCGTTGCGTCGGCGACGCGATGCGCGGGGAACCGCGCGACGAATGGGTGCTGTCGACGAAGGTTGGACGTCTGCTCCGTCCGCACCCAATGCCTGCCGAGGCCGGCAAACATGGACCCCCGATGCCATTCGATCCGATTTACGACTACTCGTACGATGGGATCATGCGCTCGTTCGAGGACAGTCTGCAGCGGCTCGGTCTGGCGCGGATCGACATTCTCTATGTGCATGACATCGGCACAATGACGCACGGCAACGAGGCTCATCCACGGCTGATGCATACATTGCGCGACAGCGGCTATCGCGCACTCGAGAGTTTGCGAAGCGGCGGCGCGGTGCGGGCGATCGGTATCGGGGTCAACGAACGCGAGGTGTTGATCGAGGCCATGCAATGGGGCGCCTGGGACGCGTTCCTCCTCGCCGGCCGCTATACCTTGCTCGAACAGGGTCCGCTCGAGGATCTGCTGCCGAAATGCCTCGAGGCCGGCACATCGATCGTGGTTGGCGGGCCGTTGAACTCCGGCATCCTCGCCGGGCGCGACACCTGGAACTACCGGGCCGCGCCGCCCGAGATCGTCGCGCGGGTCGACGCCATCAAAGCAGTCTGCGACAGCCATCGGGTGCCACTTGCGGCGGCGGCGTTGCAATTCCCGCTAGCTCATCCCGTGGTGGCCGCGATCATTCCAGGTCCGCGCAATGTCAAAGAATTTCACGCCAATCTGGAGTTGCTGCGCCATCCGATCCCGTCCCGATTGTGGGCGGACCTTCGCGACGCCGGATTGCTCCACCCGGAGGCGCCGACGCCAGCCTGATCCCGGAGTGTCCGGTGCTGCGTTCAGCATTGACCGCGGTGCGAATACCGGCTGTCTTGCCGGGAAATGGGGTTGGGCGAATTTGCTTTCCATCATGAAAGGACGCCGATATGCCGAGTTTTGACCATCACGGCGCTCACATCTATTACGAGGAGTTCGGCCGCGGGTTTCCGATCCTCACCTTCGCCCCCGCCGGCCTGCAATCGGTGATCGAAGTCTGGGGCCAGCCTTCTGCGCCGATCAACCCCACCACAGAGTTCGCGGCCAATTTCCGCGTAGTCGCGATGGATCAGCGTAACGCCGGCGGCCAGTCTCGCGCTCCGATCACCGCGCAGGACGGTTGGGATAGTTACACCGCCGATCACATCGCCCTCCTCGACCACCTCGGCATCGACAAATGCCATCTCTACGGCCAGTGCATCGGCGGGTCGTTCATCATCAACATGCTCAAAATGCAACCCGAGCGCATCGCCAGTGCGGTTCTGGCGCAGCCGATCGGACGCGTCGGCCCGATGGCGCCTGGCCGCCCTGCCCGGTTCGACGGCTGGGCTGAAACGCTGACCAACCACCCGGAAGCCACCCAGCCGGTGCTCGACGCGTTCTGCCGGAACCTCTATGCCCCGGGCTTCGTTTATTGCGCCGACCGCGACTTCGTAAAGACAGTGAGAACGCCGTGCATGGTATTGGCAGGCAACGATGAGGCGCATCCTTGGCCGATTTCGGAGGATCTCTCGAAGCTGCTGCCGAACTGCGAGTTCATCCCGGAGTGGAAGACCGAACCGGCGCTGACGCCGGCAAAGGCCCGTGTCAGGGAGTTCCTGTCGAAGCACACGCCTTAGGCTGGCTCGATCGCATCCCGTTGGCGGGACTTGCGCCGGTATCCTGCCCGGTCAACATCCCCGGCCGAAGGCAGCGGCGCTCGGCGGCCCCAAGCGGCAAAATCGGGGGACTTCATAAGCCTGTGTCCCGGCGTGGCATCACTCCGACCCGCCTTTTCCAATTTGTCAATCAACCCCGCATAGGGTTGACACGATCATGGTGAAATTTGACGTCCACGCTGCCCGGGTCGATCACGGGGAGCGGGTCGGCGCGCTACTGTCCCGTCCGACGGTTTTTGCCGGCCTGCTCGGGGTTATCGCCGTCTATTACCTGTTTCTGCTGAGCAACGGCACCTTCGAGCTTTTTGCGCCGGAGATGTTCGACCGAGTCTTCGACAACATGCTGGTGCATCTGCTGCACGGCGAATTCACCGTCGATTGGAGCGTGATTGATTACGAAGCGTTCACCCGAAATGGAAAGACATACTCGTATTTCGGCATATTTCCCGCGCTGCTACGACTCGTTGCAATGCCTTTCGCTGATGTTGCGACGGTCGAACTCGCCCGGGTTTCCTGCTTGACGGCAGTGGTCATCTTTGTTGCCCTGCAATTGCGGATGCTGCTGATTGCCCATAACAGCCTCCTGCCTGGGAGCCGGGTGCCCTGGGCTCTCACCGTGATGGCGGCGGCGACGGTGTTTAGTGGTCCACAGCTCTATATTCTTGGGACGGCCTATATCTATCAGGAACCGATCTTGTGGTCGGCGGCCATGGCTGCCGCGTTCAACTTGATCGTCCTGCGGGCTGCCCTTGGCGGGGGCGGACTTCGCAGCCGCGATCTGGTGTCGATGGCGGTTCTTGCCGGGCTGGCGATCAATACCCGGCCGACGATCGGCGTGGCGCTTTATCTCGGCACGGTGCTTTTCAATCAAACCCGTATAGGGATGGGAGAATGGTGAGATTTGATGTCCATGCTGCCCGGGTCGATAAAGGGGAGCGAGTTGGTTTACTGCTGTCTCGTCCAACGGTTTTTGCCGGCCTGCTGGTGGTTATCGCTGTCTATTACCTGTTTCTGTTCAGCAACGGCACTTTCAAGCTATTTGCACCAGAGATGCTGGATCGGGTCTTTGACAGCATGCTGGTGCACCTGCTCCACGGTGAGTTCACGGTCGACCCCCGTGCAATCGATTTCGAGAGTTTTACGCGAAACGGCAAAACCTACACTTATTTCGGTGTGTTTCCGGCGCTGTTGCGTGTGGTGGCAATGCCGTTCACCGACGTTGCGCGAGTCGAACTCGCACGCCTCTCCTGCCTAACGGCAGTGGTCATCTTTGTTGCCCTGCAATTGCGGATGCTGCTGATCGTCCACAACAGCCTCCCACTCGCGAGGCGAATACCCTGGCTTCTCACCGTGATGGCGGCAGCAACGGTGCTCAGCGGGCCGCAGCTCTATATCCTTGGGGCAGCCTACGTCTGGCTGGAGCCGGTCCTGTGGTCAGCGGCCATGGCTGCCGTGTTCAACTGGGTCGTGCTGCGGACTGCTCTTGGCGGCGATGGTGACCTTGGCACCCGAGATCTGGTATTGCTGGCTGTTCTTGCCGGGTTGGCGATCAATACGCGCCCGACGATTGGCGTGGCGCTTTATCTCGGCACGGTTCTACTGGTCATGTGGACTGCGTGGCGCCGGCATTTCGGCGAGCGGAGATTGTCGGCGAGGACGAGACCTCTTCGCACCGCAATAGGAGCGCTGCTGCACGATCCGCGCATCCTGCTGCCGATCGCCGTGCTCGGGCTGATGGGTGTTGTGGTTGGAGTGGTCAATTTCGAGCGCTGGGGCAATCCGCTGACTTTCGCGGATTTCCATGTCAATTACTGGATACATCACAGCCCCGACCGCCTTGCAGCGCTTGAGAATTACGGGGAGATCAATCCCGGTCGGCATGTGGATCGGGGCGCTCTATTATGCGACCGGCATCCCCCATGTGCTTAGGGGTGTGCCGCCGTTCGACGCATATTTGCGCGCCCGGTACGTTGACATCGAGTCGCCGCCGATCATTCCGCTCCTCACCAACCCGCTAACCATCCTTCTGGCCGGCATCGGTCTCTACCGTCTATGGTCAAGACCGCAGCTGCCGGCCGACGGCGCGGCGATCCTGCGCCTCGCGCTGATCGGTAACGCCTCGGCTGTCGTGCTGATATTTATGGCGAGTGGTCTTGCCATGCGCTATCGCTTCGACTTGGCGCCGTTCATGACATTGGCCGCATTCGTCGGGTATCGTTCCATTTCTCTCACCGCGTCCGAGTTGTCCGAAGTGTGGCGCAAGCGACTGCACATCGCGGCTGTGGGCTTGTGCGTGCTCGGCATTCTTGTCAGCCACTATGTGCTCCTGATCCACAAGGTGTGGAGCATCGGCGAGCCGATGGAAATCCGCCGGACACTCTCCGTTTTCGCGCCGTTTGCATTCAGGCCGTGACCGGATGGTCAGAATGACGGACGGGCACATTTCCGAGACAGGGTCACTTGCGTTATCTTGGAAAATGTAAAGACTACGCCAATGTCCGACGCCTCTAGTCGAAACTTATGTCTGAATTAGTTAAACGCTCTGATCTCGGCAATCGATATTTTATCGCCGGGGGTGCCGGCTTTATCGGCAGCCACTTCATTGATCATCTGCTGGCTGACCAGGGCGTCGCGGCGGTTACGTTGTTCGATAATTTCTCATCGGGCCGGGATTGGCACATCGATCGCCACTCGGGAGATCGTCGACTGCGGGTGGTGCGCGGCGATGTCGGCGATCTGGGCCGTCTCGCGGCTGCCATGGCAGGGCACGACGTCGTCATTCACCTCGCGTCGAACCCGGATATCGCCCGCGCCGCCACCGAGCCTGAGGTCGATTTCTATCAGGGAACCGTGTTGACCAACAACGTGGTCGAGGCGATGCGCCTGACCGGCGCTCGCCGGATTTTGTATGCGTCGGGCAGCGGGGTCTATGGCGATCTCGGCCTACACGAGGTACACGAGGATCACGGGCCGTTGCTACCGATCTCGACCTACGGGGCGAGCAAGTTGGCCGGCGAAGCGTTGATCGCCGCTTACTGCGCGATGTTCGGTCTTACCGGCTGCGCTTTTCGTTTTGCCAATGTGGTGGGTCCGCGGCAGACCCATGGCGTCGGCTACGACTTCGTCCGGCGGCTGCTTGCCGACCCGAGCCGTCTTACCATCATGGGCGACGGCAGCCAGAGCAAGTCGTATATCCACGTCTCAGACATCGTCGCCGCGGTGCTGCATGCCGCGCGTTATTCGCCGGCCGATTTTCGACACCTACAACGTCGCGACCGGCGACTACATCACCGTGACCGAAATTGCCGACCTTGCGGTCGAGTGCCTGGGCTTGTCGGCGCCGCCGCGCTTCGAGTATTCGGGCGGAGATCGCGGCTGGAAGGGTGACGTCCCTGTGGTGCGGCTCAACACCGATCGGATTCGCCGCCTCGGCTGGACCTGCCGTCGTGGAAGCCGCGACGCGTTGCGGGTCTCGCTGCTGGCGCTGATCGAGGATGCCAGAGCCGGCCGGATCTGAGCGCCGGCCGGCATTGGCCCTGCTGGCGGGCGGGTTGGCGACGCGGCTTCGGCCGGCCACGATTACCACACCGAAATCGATGATCGAGGTCGCGGGCGAGCCGTTCGTCGCTCACCAGCTGCGGCTTCTGGTTGACCAAGGCATTAGCGAAATCGTCATCTGCGCAGGCTATTTGGGTGAGCAAATCGAGGCATATGTCGGCGATGGTGGAACCTTCGGCTGCAATGTGCGGTATTCCTTCGACGGAGACAGGCTGCTGGGCACCGGCGGCGCGCTCCGCAAAGCATTGCCGTTGCTGGGTGACCGGTTCTTCGTGATGTATGGCGACAGCTACTTGCCGACGCCATTTGCCCCGATCCAGCAAGCGTTCGAACGCGCCGGGTTGCCCGCGCTGATGACGGTGTTTCGCAACGCCGGGCGGTGGGACACCAGCAACGTCGAATTCGTCGACGGCGCGATCCGTGGTTACGACAAAGTCGATAGAACGCCGGCGATGCTCCATATCGATTATGGTCTGGGCATTCTCGCTGCGAGCGTCGTGCATGATTGGACGGCGAACCGCACTTTCGACCTGGCCGATCTCTATCGAGACCTGGTGCGCCGAGGTCTTCTCGCCGGGTTCGAAGTTCACGAGCGCTTCTACGAAATCGGGTCACCCGCCGGGATCCGCGAAACCGATATGTTTCTTCGGCAGCAATCGCGCGGAGGACGGTCATGATCATCACCCGCACCCCACTGCGCATTTCGATCGGCGGGGGCGGCACCGACCTGCCGTCCTATTACCGCGAGTTCGGCGGGTTCGTGATCTCTGCCGCGATCGATAAATATGTCTACATCACCGTTAATCGCAGTTTCTTCGACGGCTATTTTTTGAAGTACTCCGAAATTGAGCACGCCGAGAGTTACGATGGGATTCGCCACCCGCTGATGCGCGAGGCGCTGCGTCTTCACAAAATAGAGCGTGGAATTGAAATCGTCAGCGTCGCCGACGTGCCTGCCGGGACTGGGCTTGGATCGTCCGGCAGTTTTCTTGTCGGGTTGATGCACGCGATGCATGCCTATAAGCGGCAGCCGGTAGACGCTGAGACGCTGGCCTGCGAGGCGATCGAGATCGAGATGAACCGCCTCGGCGAGCCGGTCGGCAAGCAGGATCATTATATCGCCGCCTATGGCGGGCTGACTTGCCAGGAATACGGCCCGATGATGCGCTGTGGTGACTCCCTGTGGATCAGCGAAGCCGAGCTTCACGAATTGCGCGATTCGCTGATGCTGTTCTTCGTCGGCTACACGCGACAGGCCAAGGCTGCTGCAAGACCAGAAACAGAAATCCTAGCAAGGCGAGGCCGAGATGCTGGACGGCCTGCATTTCGTCAAGCAGCTCGGCTTTGAGATCAAAGGTGCTCGAGGCCGGCGATATTCCCGCTTTGGCGAGCTGATGCATGAGCACTGGCTGCGCAAGCGGACGCGTTCGTCGGGTATGAGCAACAGCCGGATCGACGAACTATATGAGATTGCGCTCGCTCGGGCGGGGCAACCGGGGGTAAGCTGGTGGGCGCCGGCGGCAGCGGCTTCCTGCTGTTTCACACGCATGACCGCCGAAGGTTGCGCTGGTGATGACCGAAGCCGGGTTCATGAGATGGACTTCAGCTTCGACTTCGACGGTTCGGTCGTGATCACCCGGAGCTGACCGCGGACAGCACACCATCGGGCACGAGCCGGCGGACGGTCAGTGACGACGAAGGAATCGGGAGATCACGACTGAGGCATCGATCGCGCTCATCGTGAGCATCCGCACCGCTACGCGGGTTGCAAGCGAGCCCGGCATGGCGAGATCGTACTGAGCGGAGCGTTCCGTCACCGACCCCTCCCAAATTCCCGGAATTTCAGGCGGCCGCGACCGGTTGCCGCCACCAAGGCAAGCATCGAACAGGCCAACAGCGGCCGTTTGCGGATCGCGCTGGGGGAACAGCGCAGCTCTAGCAACTCCCCACCGACGGCTCGGCAACGTAATACAAACGCGGCCCTGAAGATCCCGGCCGGAACTCACGGCGCCCAGGGAAGAGCCGAACCGGCCCTCGGCGCATAGGTTGCCCGCGTCGCAATTCGCAATCCGCAACCGGGCGGCATGGCGGCTCGCCGCCGGCATGGCGCACTACCGACGATGCAAATAATTGCCAAATCGTATCTCGATCCACGATCCGTCACGTATACTGCCCAACGCTTCTACTGCCCAACGCGTCACACGACATGCGAAAATATCAAGAGAACTGCTAATATCGCAATCTCTCGTCTGTGGCGAAAGCTCGCCGCCGCATCAAGTCGGTTCCGCTTTGCTTCAAGATGCGTTACTATATTGTACTCGAAGGCAATAAGCGTACTACTTTCTAGTGATGAGATGGTGGATGTTGAACCAAACATAGCGTTTCAAGCCTTTTGGCTTCCGCGTCGCAGGGGAGTGTTATCTTTATTGGTAATCTAAGGAATGCCGGTGAAAGAATGACTGGTTTGGTCGTTCATATGGCGAATGCCGGAGTACATTTCTGGCGGAATGTAGCGCTGCTGGTGATCTGGGGGATTGGGCTCTGCTGGACGGGCGCAGCTGTGCTCCGGATGCGTGACCCGGACCCGAAGTCGCGGTTCCTGCCGTGGCTTCATCTGGCCGTCAGGGGACAAACCGCCGCATTCCTGATTATCGGGGCTTCATTCGCGGCAAGCCTTGTATTCGTCTGGGTGCTTAGAGCCTTTCCCAACTCCGCCGATGAGTACGGATATATCTACGAGGCAGAAACTTTCCTTGCCGGCCGGCTGTGGAATCCACTTCCGCCACACCATGAGTTTTTCTCGTTTCTCCATATTTTCGAAAAAAGCGGAAAATGGGTCAGCGAATACCCTCCCGGGTGGTCGATTATTCTCGCTGCCGGCCGATTGTTGTATCTGCCCTACTGGCTGGTCTGTCCAATTGTCGGAGCCGTGCTGCTCTTCGCAGTATGGAAACTTGGCCAGCGGCAAAACGGTCCTCTGGGAGGAATTTTGGCGGTTACGCTGGTCGGCCTTTCGCCTTTCTTCCTGTTCAACGCGGCGTCGTATTTCAACGTTGTTCCGAGCGCTGCGATGGGCATCCTCTTCTGCTGGGCGATGCTGGAATTTTTAGACCATCCGAAGTTTCGAACGCGCTCTGTGCCGGAGCGGCGCTGGGGATGGTCGGCCTCATTCGCAGTTACGACGCGGTCGTGTTCGCCATTCCCTTTGCCGTTCAGTTTCTGCGCGTCGCGCGCCGCCGGCATTACGCATTCGCGCCGTGATCATCGCGGCCGGCCTCCCGTTTCTTGCCGTCCTGCTGCTGTCCCAGCTCGCCATTACCGGCTCGGCACTGACCCCGGTAACCACCTGGGGCTATCCAAAGTTCAAGCTGGGCCTGTATCCAGCTATGAAAATGGCGAGCAAACCACGCCATTAATGCAATTGTCCTTTGCGGTCTTTAATATGGCCGACCTTGCGCGCTGGACTTCGTGGATTTTGGTGATTGGGTATATTGCCGCGTTTATTTGGAAATATCGAAAACGGCAACTTTGCCTTTTGGATTTTATCTTTCCTTGGGTCGTCGCGGCCTATCTGCTATATGTCGGTTTAGGTGGCAACCGGTACGGGCCGCGAATGTACCTAATTGGCTATCCCTTCCTGGTTTTGACTATCGTCTCGGTGCTGACGCCGGTGCTTGAAAATAAAACCAAGCCGAAACGAGCTGTGTTTGCCGGCACACTTTTGAGTGCCCATTTCGCGATGTGCATAGCGGGACATCGTTTTTGCGATTTTTTTTCGAGACGTGGTGAACGCACGCATGAACATGTACGATCAGGTAGCTGCACAAAGGCTGAACAATGCGGTAGTTATTGTGCATTCGGGCGGCGGTGAATATCTGCCCTTTACGCCAGGACCTCACCAGAAACGGCATTGCCATCGGCGACCAGGATGTCATCTACGCATTGATATCCCTGCACGGATCAGTGAACTCAGGGAAATGTTTCCCGGCCGCGCCTTTTATCTCTTTTCGCGGAAAACCGCCGTCGTCCGAGGGCGTGTTGGCGCCTCTGGCGATCCGCGCCGACGGTTCGGAAGGAACCTCGGTCCGCGACAACACCGGCAATTGAGCATCAGCAGCAGCCAGGCGATGACCCGCACCCAACCGTTCGGACTTGGCTATTCGCCGACCTTCGTCGATCGCTTCGGCCTTTGGCTTTCGAGTCGCCAGATCAGGGCGGCCGTGCGCGATTTCCATCAATTGCGCGTTGCCGATATCGGTTGTGGCTATAACGCCCATTTCGCGCGCACGCTGCTGCCCGAGGTGCGGTCGCTGGCGTTGGCGGACCTGGCGATAGCGGAGGATCTCAAGAAGGACCCGAAGATCACGGCGCTGGAGGGCCGATTGCCAAGTACTAGTCGGTGCTGCTCAAAGATGGATCGCAGGATGTCGTGATCTGCAATTCTGTTATCGAGCATCTTTTCGAACCGCTCGATACCCTGTCGCATCTCGCCCGCATTTGTGCGGGGGGGGGGGGGACTGGTGTGGTTCTAATCAATGTGCCGACGTGGCGTGGGAAATGGTTTTTAGAACTGGCTGCTTTCCGTCTCGGGGTTGCACCGGAGGCCGAAATGAACGATCACAAGATGTACTATGACCCCTCCGATTTATGGCCCTTGCTCGTCAGAAGCGGTTTTCGGCCAAAGGATATCAAGTTGTTCAAACATAAAGGCGGCCTGAATACGTTCGCGATTTGTCGCAAACAGGCGACCGGCGGACCGACGGCAAGTGAAGATGGGCGCTGAAGCGCTGCTATTACCGGCGGGGTAAGCACAATGGATGTATTAAAAGTCCCGGGCATGCGTGAAATCCGAGTTCCGTACGACAATCAGATTGTCTTGCGCGTGCTGGACGGCGAAGCGGCCTCTGAACCGCTTCTTTCACTGGTGATCCCCGCGATGGACGAAGCGGCCGTGGTCGGGGAATTTCTCGACTGGTGCCGCGTGGGGATCGACAAGGCGAGGATCGCCGCCGAAATCGTCATTGTCGACAGCTCGATTTATCGCACGGGGGACATCGCTTTTGCCAGAGGCGCACGCGTGCTCGGGACGCCCAGGCGCGGGCTCGGACGGGCATATATCGATGCGATTCCCTTTGTGCGCGGCCGGTACGTGCTGATGGGCGACGCCGATTGCACCTATGATTTCCGCGAGCTGAGCGGATTTGTCGAAAAGTTTGAGCAAGGCTGCGAGTTCATCATGGGATCGCGCTTTGCCGGCGCTATCGAACCCGGCGCGATGCCGGCGCTGCATCGGACTTCGGCACGCCCGTGACGGGGGCGATTTTGAATTTGATTTACGGCACCCATTTTTCGGATATCCATTGCGGGATGCGCGGGGCGACGCTGGCGGCGTTGCGCGCGATGCGGCTACAGTCCCAGGGATGGGAATATGCCTCGGAGATGCTGATCAAGGCGGTGCGCCTGGGACTGCGAACGGCCGAGACGCCGGTAAATTACCTGCGCGACCGCCCTGACCGTGTAAGTCATCATCGGCGCGCGGGATGGCTCTCCCCCTGGGCGGCCGGCTGGAACAATCTAAAGGCGATGCTGGTTGGCGGCGCCGACTTCTTCCTGATCAAGCCCGGCGTGGTGCTGCTTGCCGCGGGCCTTGGGCTGATGCTCGCGCTGGTCGGCGGACCGATCGCGATCGGGAGGGTCACTCTCTCTTTGAACGCGATGGTGCTGGCGCTGACCATGTCGGTGGTGGGGCTGCAGGCCTGCCTGCTGGGCGGCGTGGCGCGCTCGCTGTACGACCTCCTCGGGCGGCACCGGACCCGCTGGCTGCAAGCGTTTTCATACACGCGAACGAATTTTTCGTCGCTCGTGATGTTCATCGCGGGACTGTAGCTGATAGGCAGTTTCGTCGCAAAATTCGTCGGCGCGGGCTATGCGATGTTGCCGCACGAAACGACGGCCAATCATCGGGCCGTATTCGGTTTGTTTATGATTATCGCGGCGTTTCAGATCTTCACGGCGATGCTGCTGATGCATGGCGTGGCGGGCTTCGCCCCGCTACCTGATCGGCATGACGCCACCGAGGAGATGGCCGCGTCGAAATGGAGCCCCGCAAAGCTAGCGATGCGGTGGCCTAAATCTCCATGCCGAGCCTTGGGACGCTTATTATGGACTAGGTATGCAACCCCACCACATAGAGGAGGGTGCCGCGCTATCCTGCCGTACAACTACTGGTAAGCGGGCAACGGCGCTCGGCGTCGGCGTACTCGGTCTCAAAATATCGGATATCGTCGTCGGTGGGGGTATATCCATTTCCAGGAACTGGGTATTCGAGCGATCGTTGCATTTCATCGCCCGGCCGGCGGTTGGTCACGGCGATCCAGCGGGCGAATTGAACGTTAATCGCAGTTTTAGAGATTTAAGGACAATGCTGCCGATGCATGGCTTGACGGGCTTCGCGCCCTTGCCCTAGGTTCAGATCAGCCGCATCGAAATGGAACGCCGCAAAGTCGAATCTCCTCTCTTCGCGCGCCCCGGACTGGCAGACCCCGCAAAGACTTGACAGTGTCCGGCCGAGCCCGCATCTATCGCCACGGCCCAGCCGGCAACCGGGTTAGCCCCATCCGAAATTCCTGATCACGAGCCTTCGGCTCCTCGCCACGGCCGGGTTGTTGTGGGCTTTGGCGGCGCGGGTCGATTTGAGCCGGGCAGCCCAGATCATGGGCCATGCCTCCCTGCCGCTGCTGGCGGCGGCGCTCGCCGCACTGTTGGCGGGGAGCCTGATTACCGGGTTCCGCTGGCACATCATCCTGTTGGCCGAGGCGCTTCGCCGGGGCCCAGCGCGTTGCTCAAGATCGTCCTTGTCGGACTGTTCTTTAACCAGGTGCTGCCTACCGGTATCGGGGGCGATGCCGTTCGGGCTTGGCGTTGCCGTAAGCTTGGCATCGGCTTGGGGGCGGCGGTCAGGAGTATTCTGCTCGACCGCGCCTGCGGATATCTGGTGCTGGTGGCCCTTTACGCGGCGAGTTTGCCACTGCTGCTGCAGGTGCTGCGGGACGCGCGGCAGCGCGACGGCGTCGTGGCGGTGTTCGCCGCCGCTCTATTCGGCCTGCTCGGGCTTGTGGTGCTCGATCAACTGCCGCGCCGCATATTGCGTCACCGGGCGATTGCCCCGCTGGCGGAGCTGTCGCGGGCAAGCCGGCGTCTGTTTACACACCCCCGACGTTGCAGCGCCGTTCTCGGCCTCTCCATTTGCACGATTGGGCTCACCATCCTCGGCTTCAAGCTTGTTGGCGATGCTGTCGGCAGCCGCCTTTCTCTGGAAAGCTGGGTCACGATCGTGCCGCCGGTCTCCTTGATCCAGTTGCTGCCGATATCCTTGGCCGGCTGGGGAGTGCGCGAAGTGGTGCTGGTGGTTGCGCTTGCTTCCTTCGGGATCCCCGCCGAGGCGGCGCTGGCGACCTCCGTGTTGTTGGGACTGTGCCTCGTCATCGTCGGCTTGCCCGGCGGCCTGATCTGGCTCGCCGATTGGGACGTTGCGCGATCGGGCGACCCAGGCGCGCGCAAAGCGATCGGATGAGTTTCTCGGGCAGAGCGATACTTCTCCGATCGTGTTCCCGACCAGACAGGCGGTCGTGTTTCCGAACCAAGAGCTGCGGCTATGATTGAAGACGTTGCGCCCTCTGCCCGTGCCGCCCCGCCGCCGGCGCCGGATGCGCCCGGCGCCGACATCTCCATCGTGATGATCACGATGAACGAGGAAAGGGCGGTCGGCAAGGTGATCGGCGATATTCAGAGGCTGTTGCCAGCCGCTGAAATCGTCATCGTCGATTCGAGCCGAGACGCCACGCCTGAGATCGCCGCCGCCCTCGGGGCCACAGTGATCAAGCAGTTTCCGCCGCAGGGCTATGGGCGGGCGATGGACCTAGCTCTGCGCTCCTACACGCGGCCGGTCGCGGTGACGATGGATTGCGACGACACCTATCCGGTCGACTTCATCGAACCGATGGCCCGGATGGTTTTGGACCAGGGTTACGACCTCGTCGACGGTTCGCGCCTCGAACGCAGACCGCCGGCGATGCCATGGATTAATTACTTGGCCAATTGGGGCTTCGCCCTGATCGCGTCGGCACTGTTCGCCCGCCGTCTTACTGATCTGCACAGCGGGATGCGCGCCTACCGTTGCGGACTCATAGCGGAGTTGGGCTGCGATGCGACTGGTCCGGCATTGCCTGTAGATTTGATTTTGCGAACCGTGCGCAAGGGCTACAAGGTCAAAAGCATCTTCATCCCTTATCGCGAGCGAATTGGGCAGAGCACGATGCAGCCGATGCGCAGCGCATACTGGACCGCCAAGCGCATCCTTGGAGCCCGTTTCAGTTGATCTCGCGAACTGCCCCGACGAGCACGATGCGAAACGACAGCAATCCTCGCCACAGCCTGCTGAGCGACGTTTCGGCGGGTAGCACCCAGCGCTCATACAAGCGATAGGAACGGGAGTTCAGGATCTCGCCCGGGTCCAGCGGGCCAGAGCTACTCTTGAAAAAGAATTGCTTTATAAAAGGCAGAAAGGCGCGTGTGATGCCAGGCGCATGTCTAACCAGGCATACGGCCAAACCGGCTTCCCTGAGCAACGCTTGCGCCGTGCGAAAGGTGAAGAAGCGCAGATGGGTGCGGTCCATTATCCCGGAATCCGTATAGTCGAAATGCCCGAAGAGCAGTGCCAGCCGTCGATCCCAGCAAGCAATATTGGGCAGAGAGACCACTATTCTCCCCCGGGCTTTAGAAAACGTAGGTAAAACAGTATCACAGATAAGGGATCAGGCGTATGTTCTAAGACATCGGCAAAAAGTATGATATCAAAATTTTGGCCGTCGAGCGCCGCCGCGATACTGTTTTGATCGTCGAGATCCATCGGCAAGAGCTTGTCCACCCGGTCTTGTGCGACGGCCAATGCGGCAGGATGGGATTCGATGCCGGTCACCCGATAGCTCAAATCTCGGGCCGCGCTCGCGAGCTGTCCGCGGCCACAGCCGATGTCGAGCAGCGCCGGCGTATCGGGCAGAGAGGGGCGCAGCCGTTTCAGGATATCAACCACCGTGTGGTTGAGGTCCTCGAAGGCATAATAATTCGCGGCAAGGTCGAACATCTTTCACCCTCTAAAGGGCTTCCACTGCGGCGAGAGCGCGGCGCACCGCCTCGTCCATGTTGATGTATTCAAATTCTGCGTTGCGTCCGACGCTGACGACCCCCAGACCGTTCAGGTAGTCGAGCGCCGTGGTAAGGTTCTGGCGATAATCGAAGCTGCGGACGACATAGGCGTGCTTGGTGCGATGCACCTTGCAGAAACGCACATCGCCCGGATCAATCAGCCCCATCTCCACAATCCCGTCCACAACACGCCGGCTGATCTCAGCATCGCTCGCTTCGTGAACGCCATCGCCCCGGTTGGTGGTGATCTCCGCGGTAATCGCGATATGACCGGGAGGCGCCCCCTCCTCGGTGAAATTGAGCGGAAACGACAGCCGATGAAACGGGAAGCGCATGTTTGGTACGTAAAAGGCGGCATCTGGGAGCGGCGCGGTCGAGGTCGCGCCGATCATGACCGTCACCAGCGAATTGTAGTCGTAGTCCGCTCACGCACCGCCGCACCTGCTCCGGGACCTCCGGAAGCGCGTCGATCAGATCCTCGATCGGGATGGTGGAGACGATCTTGTCGAAGCTCTTGATCCCACGGCCGTCGCTGACCTGCCATTTTCGGCCGTCGCGCACACACCTTCCGTACCCGATAATTCAAGGTGATGTTGTGACAATCCTTGGTGGACGAACGCGGCACCGCCTCGATGCCGCCGGTCTTGGGGTAACCGAAATTCAATTGATGGGGTATAGCCCTTGGTCTCCACGCCCACCGCCGACTTGATGACATCGGCGATCGGCGGGCGCGGCACCCGCCCCTCGACCCAATCAAAGGCCATCTCCTCTGCCGGCACGTTCCATATCTTCTCATTGTAAGGGATCAGGTATTTCTCAGCGATACCCTTGCCAAAGACGTGGTAGATCCATTCTTTAAAATCGGTCGGCTGCGGGTAATCATTTTTCAGATAGTAATACAGACATTCGAAACGATCTTCCTGTAGCTTATTCGTAAAGCCCATTTTCGAAAGGATATTTAACATATCTCCCGTCGTACCAAATCTTATTGTTGCGACGACGTTGGGCGACGTTGTCACCGAGCTGCCGATGGAGAAGAGCGAGGATTTCCCGCTCGTTCGAAAACAAAATGTGGGGGCCGCCAAGATCGAAGGTGTATCCGTCGACGACGAGGCTTTGGCAGTGACCGCCAACCTTCCCTTCGAGTTCGAGAATTTCGCATTGATGTGCCGTGCAGCGGCTGCCGACTACAAGGCCGACCAGTCCTCCACCGAGTATCCCGATCCTCATGATTCCCGCTTTCCCGAGCGCGGCTCGGCGAATGCGCCGACCCGCTCGCCAGCTCGAAAGAGAGAACCAGAAACGGCCGCGTAGGCCGAGCGGGAAGGGAGATCAATTGCCAATTCTCTCATTTAGTGTTAATGATGTCAAGAAACATCTAATAATTGAATATCCGCTCGGGACCCCTCCGATCAAAATCCGGAGCAGTCCGGGGGGCTTTGGGCCGGTCCGGCTTGACGCGGTTGTCTGGCCGCTTCGGGATCAGCTACGGTGCCCGTTTTTTTTTTTTTTTTTTTTTTTTTTTTTTTTTAAAAAAAAAAAAAAAAAAAAAAAAAAAAAAAAAAAAAAAAAAAAAAAAAAAAAAAAAAAAAAAATGCTCTTCATCGACGATCGCCCGGCTCCTGCGGGCTCGGATCGCAGGTGACGACCGGCAGGGGCGCAGGCATCGCACCCGCATTCAACGGTGGACGACGACGTCGACACGGCGGTTGAACACCGAGGCATCCTCGCACCCGGTCTGGCCGTTCGGCTCCTGCTGGATTATCGCGGGCGCGATGCCGTCCGCCTCCAATTCGTCGGCGACGATCGAGGCCCGCGTCATTGCCAAATATTTGTTGGTTTGCACGGTGCCGGTGGCGCTCGCCCGCGCCTGGACGGTGATGGACTTGGTGCCCACTGCCTTCGCCTGCTTCGCCGCGCGCGCGATGTTCGTCTTTCGCGACGACAGGTAGGTGCTGAATTGTTGAAATACACCAGATAACGAGGAATAGTCTTGGTTGCCGCTTGCTGGATTGTCTGGGCGCGCGCTCCGATCGGATAGGCGAGCGCCGCAGCCAGCAGCAGCAAAAGGCAAAATCTGCCGAATACAGAACTCATTCATATCCCCCGCTACAACCGCACAAAGCTGGATGCTTCCTACGGTATGCGGATTTGGCGACCGCGGCGCAAGACTTACCGGTCCCCTTTTCCCGAGCCGAACCCCCGTGACCGGGCTGCCGGGACCACGGGCGGCACACCACATCTAGGCATCCCGGCTTTGCTGCCGGCGTTAACAGAAAGATCTGCCTAATTGGCCCAACTTAACGGGGCAAGCGAGAGAAACCCGCCATGGCTGTCGTCTTTCCCGCTCCGTTGCCACCGCCATCGCCGTTGCGCGCCGCGGTCCGCGACCACCAGCACCTCGATGAAACCGGGGCCGACGCCGAGATCCTCGCCGCGGCGGAGATCGCGCCCGCCGCGCGCGACCGCATCGCCAAGACCGCCCGCCGGCTGGTCGCCGCGGTGCGCCGCGAGCGCCACGGCAAGGGCGGCATCGACGCGTTCCTGCACGAATACGCGCTGTCCTCGCAGGAAGGCGTGGCGCTGATGTGCCTCGCCGAGGCGCTGCTGCGCATTCCCGATGCCGAGACCGTCGACCGGCTGATCCGCGACAAGCTCGGCGAGGCCGATTGGGCGCGCCATCTCGGCCAGTCGGAATCGCTGTTCGTCAACGCCTCGACCTGGGCGTTGATGCTGACCGGGCGGCTGGTGCATGTCGAACCCGACGGCGCATGATCTGCGCGCGGCCCTGCGCCGCTTTGCGCTGCGCTCGGGCGAGCCGGTGGTGCGCCAGGCGGTGACCGCGGCGATGCGCATCCTCGCCCGCCAGTTCGTCATGGGCCGCACCATCGAGGAAGCGCTCGAGCGCGCCCGCGCGGCCGAGCGCGACGGCTACCGCTATTCCTTCGACATGCTGGGCGAGGCCGCGCACACCGCGGCCGACGCGGCGCGCTATCTCGCCGCCTACGAGCACGCGATCGCCGCGATCGGCGCGCCGCCGCGGCCGGCCGATCGTCGAAGCGCCCGGGCATCTCGGTCAAGTTGTCGGCGCTGCATCCGCGCTACGAGATGGCGCAGCGCGAGCGCGTCCTGGCCGAACTGGCGCCGCGTCTGCTGGCGCTGGCGCGCCGGGCGCGAGACGCCGGCATCGGCTTTACCATCGATGCCGAGGAGGCCGACCGGCTCGATCTGTCGCTCGATCTCTTCGAGGTGCTGGCGCTCGCCCCCGAACTTGCCGGCTGGGACGGGCTCGGCCTCGCGGTCCAGGCCTATCAGAAGCGCGCCTTGCCGTTGATCGACTGGCTCGCCGATCTCGCCCGGCGCGGCCAGCGGCGGCTGATGGTGCGCCTCGTCAAGGGCGCCTATTGGGACAGCGAGATCAAGCGGGCCCAGGAGCGCGGGCTCGACGGCTATCCGGTCTTCACGCGCAAGCTCGCGACCGACGTCTCCTATCTCGCCTGCGCGCGGCGCCTGTTCGCCGGCGCGCGACGCTTTTACCCGCAATTCGCGACCCACAACGCGCATACCGTCGCGGCGATCCTCGAACTCGCCGGCGAACGCCGCGACTGCGAATTCCAGCGCCTGCACGGCATGGGCGAGGCGCTCTACGACGAGATCGTCGGCCCGCGAGCATCTCGGCCGGCCGTGCCGGGTCTATGCGCCGGTCGGCAGCCACGAGGATCTGCTCGCCTATCTGGTGCGCCGCCTGCTCGAAAACGGCGCCAACACCTCGTTCGTCAACCGCATCGTCGACGAGCGGCGCCGATCGACGAGATCATCGCCGATCCGGTCGCGCGCCTGCCCGCGCTGGCGGACAAGCCGCATCCGCGCATCCCGCTGCCGCCAGATCTCTATCGGCCGAGCGGCAAAATTCGCGCGGCATCGATCTGACCGATCCGCCGGCGCTGACCGCGCTGTGCGACGAGCTTGCGGCGGCGCTGCGCCAGCCGTGGCATGCCGCGCCGATCGTCGGCGGCGGTCGAGCAGCCGGGCGCAGCGCGAGCCGGTGCTCGATCCCAGCCGATCGCCGCCGCAGGTCGGCACCGTCGTCGAGGCCGTGCCGGAGCAGGTCGACCGCGCGCTCGCCGCGCCGCGTCAGCGCCGCCCGGCTTGGGACGCGCAGGCCGGCCGGGGAGCGCGCCGCCATCCTCGAGCGCGCCGCCGATCTGTTCGAAGCGCACGGCGCCGAATTGATGGCGCTGATCGTCCGCGAGGGCGGCCGGACGATCCCGGCGCGCTCGCCGAAGTGCGCGAGGCGGTCGATTATCTGCGCTACTACGCCGCGCGCGCGCGCGCCGATTTCGCCGCGCCCGAGCGCTGCCCGGCCCGACCGGCGAGCGCAACGAGCTGGCGCTGCACGGCCGCGGCGTGTTTGCCTGCATCTCGCCGTGGAATTTTCCGCTCGCGATCTTCACCGGCCAGATCGCCGCCGCGCTCGCCGCCGGCAACGCGGTGATCGCCAAGCCCGCCGAGCAGACGCCGCTGATCGCCGCCGCCGCGGTGCGGCTGCTGCACCAGGCCGGCATTCCGGGCGACGTGCTGCATCTGCTGCCGGGCGCCGGCGAGACGGTCGGCGCGCGCGCTGGTCGCCGATCCGCGCATCGCCGGCGTCGCGTTTACCGGCTCGACCGAGACGGCGCGCGCGATCAACCTCGCGCTCGCCCGCCGTCCCGGGCCCGATCGTGCCGCTGATCGCCGAGACCGGCGGGCAGAATGCGATGATCGTCGATTCCTCGGCGTTGCCCGAGCAGGTCGTCGCCGACGTCCTGACCTCGGCCTTCGACAGCGCCGGCCAGCGCTGCTCGTCGTTGCGCGTGCTCTTCGTGCAGGACGACATCGCCGACCGCGCTGCTCGAGATGCTGCCGGCGCGATGGACGAACTGGCGATCGGCGATCCGGCATTGCTCGCGACCGATATCGGCCCGGTCATCGACGAGCCGGCCCGCGACGCGCTGGAACGCCACGCCGCCCGCATGGCGACGCGAGGGCCGGCTGCTCTACCAATGCCGCTGCCGGCCGGAACCGAGCACGGCGCGTTTTTCGCGCCGCGCGCCTTCGAGATCGCCAGCGCCGCCGGCTCGACCGCGAAGTGTTCGGCCCGATCCTGCACGTCGTGCGCTGGCCGGCCGACCGGCTCGACGCAGGTGCTCGACGACGATCAATGCCACCGGCTACGGCCTGACGCTCGGGCATCCACAGCCGCATCGACGAGAACGTCCGCCACATCCTCGGCCGCATGCGATCCGGCAACAATTACGTCAACCGCAACATGATCGGCGCCGTCGTCGGCGTGCAGCCGTTCGGCGGCGAGGGCCTGTCCGGCACCGGCCCCAAGGCCGGCGGCCCGCACTACCTGCAGCGCTTCGCGACCGAGCGCACGATCTCGATCGACACCACCGCCGCCGGCGGCAACGCCACCCTGCTGTCGCTGCAGGAGGAGCATTGACGGTCCTGTCAAATACACCCAACGCTATATCGTGCCGCCAGTGTGCCTCACCTTAGCCCTTCCAACCGCCGTCCCGGCTCTTGTCTTCCCGGCGAGGGAGCGTTTGAAAGAGATCGATTTTTTTGGCGCCGACGCGACCGCTACTGGCACTATCCCGATAGCCGCGCCGCCCCAGCCCGAATATCAACACCGACCCGCAACCACATGTTTTGAGAGTCTGCCAGTGGCAAATCGATTCGCGCATCATACTACAGAGTCTGAACGTCACGGACTTCGAGTTTCCACCCCGACGCTGCGGCAAATCTGCGCCGATTGCTCGCGGCCTCCTCTGCCGTCGTATTGATTTGCGAATGGCCGATCAGCCTAGCCGTCTATTCGGGACGCAGCGAGGGAGCTTTGGGTCGGTTTCTTGGCGGAGATTTTGTTGCTCGAGGGTTTTCACTGGTTTGGTGTCGGTCTTCTTCTTCGCCGTATGCTTAGTCGTCTTGTGGGTCGGGTGCTTCGCCGTTGGCGCTGGAGCGGCGCTCTCCGGAGCCGGAGCCGGGGTCGTCGCACCGGGGGCGGGCTGAGCGTAAACCACGGACGGCAAGGTGTTGGCGGCAAGGAAAGCGAGCAGTGTGAACGCGGATACAAACGTCTTCATGAGAGGCTCCTGGGGTCGAAATAACGATTTGCGGTTCTTCTCGCACCTGCAAGGAGTACGGACAGCGATTTACGCCGTGTCAGTTGCATCCGCGAACGACGACCTTACCGTACCACAAAAGAGGAAGGCGTAGATAAGAATTGTCAAAGATACGCGCCGACACACCGCATAGTCCCCGGACCGCCTTAGCACATGCCAGGTCGGCGACGCGGGCATCCTCTGCGCGGTATCTCAGTCGACGTGGGTTCTAGCCTAAAGGTTGCAGCTCTTCTGAGCGATGTTGGATCCGAGCCGCACCGCCGGTGCTTGCGTCGCTTCTCTGCCAAAGAACCGCCGTTTGTCCTGAGGTCGCCTGCTCTCGGATAGGCAAAGCGCACCGCCGCCCAAATCGGAGGCCCCATCGCGGTGCAAACAGCGCGCAAAGGGGGCGCCGACAAAAAAATCCGCCGCGGGAGTACCCGCGGCGGATTGCCGGAACCCTTTCAACCGGGTTCCGGGGTTTCGGCCGGTGAGAAGCGCGCCTTACGGGAAGACGATCTCGACGCGCCGGTTTTGCGGCTCGCGGACGCCGAGCGGCGTGGGCACCCGAGGATCGTTCATGCCGCGACCGGCGACGACCATTTCGTTGCGCGGCACGCCCATCCCTTCGAGGGCGACCGCCACGGCATTTGCGCGACGCTCCGAGAGCCGCTGGTTGTAGCCCGCCGAGCCGGTCAGATCGGTGTAACCGGTGACCTGGATCTGCACCGCGCCACCGGCTTTGTAATGCGCTGCCGCGGCTTCGAGGATCTGCGTGCCCTCTGGGGTGATGTTGTATTTATCCCAATCGAAGAACACCAGGTAGACCTGATGCGCCGGTGGCGGCGGCGGGGCCGGCGGGGCCGGCGGCGGCGCTGCCGGCGGCGGCGCGCCGAACATCATCGTCAAGCTGGCCACTATATTTTGCGTGTTGTAGCCAGACTTAAAGCTGGAAAAGACGCAGCAAACGTTGCGCACTGGCGTGACGTTAGCGGCGTTGATCGTCTGACTCGGGGTCGAGAAGTAACGATAATCGACGTCGAGTGCCAATGCCGGATTAATCAAATAGCGGATACCGGCGATCGCTTGATAGCCGAACACCCACGAGTTGCCGTTGAAATTAGGATTGACGGCTACCACGTTGAGCCGAGGTATGTTCAAATTGCCGGTGCCACTGACCCCACGGTCGAGATTCACAGCGCCGACTCCGGCCCCGACATGTGGAGTGATCGGCCAACCGAACGTCAAATCGTAAATCGCGTTGGCCATGATGGCATTGGAGTGGCTGTTGCCGTTTGCGTTCTTTAGCCCGTCAAAGGTGGATACGCCGTTTTCCCGGTAGCTGTATTCACCCTCAAAACGCCACGGACCCCACATATAGCCGGCGCGAACCCCGGCGTTGAAGCCGCCGTCATAGCTTACATGCGTGCTACGGCCAGCGAAATTTCCCTTAGGACCCAGCGCAACGAGCGTGGGATTCTCGCTGGTCAACTGGGTCCACCCACCTTCAGGTCCCAGGTAGAAGGCGCCTGGCGGATAGGGCCCAAAAAATGATTGGCCCATGACTTGGGCATGTGCCTGAGCGCACCCGAACGCCACGGCAAGCGCTACGCCGGCGCCTAGCAGACAGCCATTTCTCATCTCATACCTCCGGCCGCAAATACGCGTGTGACGATGGTCGTCGCGCCACCGTTCGCCTATCTTCACTATCATCCCCGCCGATGGCAATGGGTTTTTGCGGCTACCACGCCGTTGGCTGAAAAATCCCTGCAAAAGGTGAGGCGACGCGACATTCCTGCAACAGTTTGCCTATAACCCGGCCAAAACCCACCACCGTACTGCGGCTTTTTGGCAACACCATGCGATAGATCACTCGCTCGAATGGCTTGTGCGGAGGCCGGTCATCGAACTCGCGGAGTTGGTCGGAGTCGCGCGGCTCCTCTTCCGACTCCGACCCGAGGCTCTCCGACCTATTCAACGTCCGGTAAAGTCGAGGTTATTCAAGGGTCGATCAGCACGCCGGGATTGAGCATGCCCTGCGGATCGAGCGCGTGCTTTGCCGCCCGCAGCGCCGCGGCGAACAGCTCGGGCCGCTGGCGGTCGTACCAGGGCCGGTGATCGCGGCCGACCGCGTGATGATGGGTGATGGTGCCGCCGGCCGCGATCAGCGCGTCGCCGGCGGCGGTCTTGATCGCCCGCCATTGCTCTTCGAGAGCGCCGTGCCGCCCGAGCGCGTGGAAGGAGAAATAGGGCGCCGGGCCGTCGGGATAGACATGGGTGAAGCGGCAGGTGACCTGGCCCGGCCGGCCGGTCGCCTGCCGGATCGCCGCTCGGTCGCGGCCTTGACCTTGTCGTGGAACGCCTCGAAGCGGTCCCAGGTGATCGCGGTCTCGAACGTGTCGTTGATGATCGCCGCGCCGGATCATGCGCTCGCGCGCATAGGGCATGCGGATGAAGGCGTTGCGCCAGCCCGGCGGCGCCTTCGCGATGGGCGTCGGCTTCGCCCGGGCGTTCCGGCGTGCCGCCATGGTCGGCGCAGCATTCGAGCGCGCGGCCCATCCAGGCGTCGAGCGGGTGGTCGCCCGATTCGAAGGCGAGCACCATGATCGCGGCGCTGCCGTCGCCGGCGCCGGTGTTGTACGCCTCCTGCGGATCGAGGATGCGGCAGTTCGCCGGATAGAGGCCGGCCTGCGCGATCGCCCGGACCGCGCGCGCGGCGGCGAAGAAATCGGCAAAGCGGACGGCGCCGCCGGCGCGAAAGCGCGGCCGGTCCTGCAGCCGCATCCAGGCCTCGGTGATGATGCCGAGAATGCCTTCCGAGCCGATGAACAGGCGGTCGGGGCTGGGCCCGGCGCCCGATCCGGGCAGCCGGCGCGTCTCGATCGGACCCTTGGGCGTCACCATGCGCAGGCTTTCGACAAGATCGTCGATATGGGTGTAGAGGCTGGCGAAATGGCCGCCGGAGCGGGTCGCGATCCAGCCGCCGAGGGTCGAATATTCGAAGCTCTGCGGAAAATGCCGCAGGGTCAGCCCGTGCGGCTTGAGCTGGGCTTCGAGCGCCGGGCCGAAGGCGCCGCCCTCGATGCGCGCGGCGCGCGAGCTGCGGTCGACCTCGACCACCCGGCCAAGATGCCGCAGATCGAGGGTGACCGCCGCCTTGTAGCCGGTGCCGTCGATCCGCGCCTCGACGCCGCCGACGACGCTGGTGCCGCCGCCGAACGGGATCACCGCCGCCTGGGCGCCGCCCGCCCAATCGATGACCGCGGCGACCTCGGCTTCGCTGCGCGGATAGGCGACGACATCGGGCGCGGCGTCGTAGTCGCCGAGCAGGCCGCGCACGTAGTCGGGAAAGGACTTGCCATAGGTATGGGCGGCGCGGTCGTACGGCTCGGTCGAGCAGAAGCGCGCGAGCGAGGCGGGCGGGGCGATGCGCGGCGGCCGCAGCCTGATCTCGCGAGAACGCCGGCGGCGCCACTTCGTCGAACCGGTCCACCCGAAAGAGCCGGCGGTAGCGGTCGAGCGCGGCCGCCTCCTCGGCGTCGGTCAGTCCCTCGCCTTCGCGACCCCAGCCGAAATATTTGAGCCGCCCCTCAGTCATCGCGATTGGCTGTTGGCATCTCGATCGCTCCTGGCATCCCCCGGTGGAGAACCGGCGGCGAGAATAGACCGCGCCCCGGCGCCGAACCAGCCTGCCGTGGCAGCCGGCAAATTCCCGTGAACCGGGAAAATAACCGGGAATCTCGCCGATTGTCGCTCCGAAGGGCCCAACCCGGCGCAAAAAAGTCAGGTTGTACAGAGACTTATAGGCAAATTCCCGTTGCGCTGGAACCGGGAATTTTTTCGCCGTAACCGGGAATTAAATCGGCCGAACCGGGAATGACGGGAAATCAGATCGGCCTGCCCGGTGCACATCGACACCCACGACCTGTTTCGGCTTTAAACTTGCCGGCGCGCGTTTCTCCTTTCGAGCAAGCCGGCGCGGGTTTCGGCCACCGACCGCCGCACCATAATAGGCAAATCTGGCAATTTTATCGGCGGCTCGCGTCGGTCAACCCTTGACGCCACCCATAGTCAGGCTCGCCGCGACGTAGCGGCGCAGCGCAAACAACAGCGCGATCGGCGGCAGCACATAAATGATGGCGGCGGCCATCATCGCGTTCCACGGCGCGTCGGCGTCCTCGAACAACTGGCCCTGCGTCACCGAGACGGTCATGTTCCGCACCGAGAGCAGCACGGCCTGGTACAAATAGTCGTTCCAGGCGAGCAGCAGCGCATAGATGGCGACGACCGCCAGCGCCGGCGTCATCAACGGCAGATAGATCCGCAGATACACCTGAACGGCGGATGCGCCGTCGACACGGGCCGCGTCGTCCAGTTCGAACGGTATCAAGCTCGCGTATAGCTGCAGGATCAGGATGGCGAACGGGGTGGCGAACGTCACCTGCGCCGCGATGACCGCCCAGAGGTTATCCGACAGCCCGTAGCCGTGCATGATCCGATAGTACGGGACGATCAGGAAGGATGCCGGGATCGCGTAGGTGAGCAGCGCGGCGTTGGTGAGCAGCGAAGCCTTTGCTCAGCCGCATCCGGCTGACCGCGAAGCTCGCCAGCGACCCGATCAGCACGGTCAGGACCATCGTCAACAGACCGATGTAAAGGCTGTTGCCGAACTGGTGCCAGAAATCCTCGAGATACCGGGCCTCCTGCGTCACGACCGCGCGGAAGCCCTCGAGCGATGGCTCCGGCGGCCAGATATTGCCGTCGAACTCGATCTCGCCTTCTTCGGGATCGAGCGCGATCAGCAACATGTTGTAGACCGGCAGCAGCGACCAGATCAGGAGGACGATGCCGAGCATCGATCGAGCCGGCTTCGGCGAGAGCCCGCCGCAGCCGGTAGCGCCGGCGCGCCGGCCGGCCGGAAGACCGCGGCGATGCTCACAGCTGCACCTCGCTCGTCTGGAGCCGGCGCATCAGCACGATCACGATCGGGATCAGCACCGGGAGCGCCGACATCACCGCGGCGACGCCGAGCGCCGGCTTGCGCGGTATCGAAGGCGTAGTGAAAGCCGAGCGTCGCCAGCACTTCGGTGGACAGCGCCGGCGCCCCGCCCGAGACAAGATAGACGGTCGTGAAGTCGCCGAGCGTCCACAGCGTCGAGAGCAGCGTGCAGATGAGATAGAGGTTCGCCAGCAGCGGGAAGGTGACATGGACGAAGCGGCGGACGCCGGTCGCCCCGTCGACCTCGGCCGCGTCATAGATGTCCCGCGGGATCGTCATCCGGCCGGCGAGGAAGATCACGGTCCAGAACGGCATCCATTTCCAGATATAGGCGACGATGTCCGACGCCGAGCGCGAGCCAGCGGTTATTGAACCAGATCGGGCCGTCGATGCCGAACAGCGCCGACAACAGGCCGTCGACCAGACCCCGCTGGTCGATCAGCATCCAGTGGAACGAGACGCAGGCCTGTGCCGCCGCGATCAGCCCAGGGCAAGACATAGACGGCCAGCAGGGCCCTGATCCACCAGCGGCGGCGCAAGAAGAAGCCGGACAGCAGCAACGCCAGGAACATCTTCAGGTTCACGCCGAGGCCGACGAAGAGCAAGGTATTGACGACGCGTCGGCAGATAGAGCGGATCAGCGAACAGCTCGGCGTAAAGCGAGGGCTTGCCGGCCATCCACAGCGCATAGCCGAAGGGATAGACGACGAAGGCGAGGAACACCGCCGCATAGGGCGCGACAAAGGCGATCGCCCACCTGAAATCCGAGCCGTGCAGGTGGCCGCGCCCGGGCCGCCGCGTCGATTCACCGGAACAGGCATTCCGCCCGCGAGAGCCTGCGTGCTGCTCATATCCGTCCTCCCAAAGTCAAACCCATTTTCGCACTCGGTCCGAGCAAGCATGGACCGATCTACGCAACCCGCACCGGCTTTTTTATGGCGTCAGTTAACAGCCTTTATGCAAAACGCCCAGTCCCGCAGGATCTCCAGCCACCCCAGCTCCCGATCGCTGATCAGTCGTGTCGTCACCCCGAAAACCCGCCGCAAAATCCGCGGGAGTGTCATTTCAATCTGGCACCGGGTGACATTTTTATCCTTCGCCTACAAGCGGGTGGCGCTAAGTGGCCTTATAGAAAAACGGCGCGTTGGGCCGACACGTCAGAAGTAAAGAATCTCGTAGCTTGCGTTGTTTTCATATCAATTCTTTCCGGGTTGCCTTTTGCCCTCGCGGACGGCTCGAAATACCCGGTTTTGGGATGATTTTCGGCGCGGCAGCAGAAGCCGATGGGCCCATTAGCTGCGCCGGTTTGCGCCGCGGTGAGCGGGTGCGTTTTGGCCCAGCTCGATCTTGGCAGGGCTCGTGTGGGGCTCTCGCGCCGGGCGCGGTTCGCCCGTTGGAGCCAAGCCAGCCGGGTGAAGTTGTAGGCAAGATTCGCCCAGGCCGATCTTGGCTCTGGCGCGAACCATGCCGATGGTGCGCACGATCAGGCGCAAGCGGCATTTCTGGGCGGCGAAGACGTGCTCGACACGGGAGCGGACGCGAGCCCGGGTGGCATTGCCGCGGGCAATGTGCGCCGGCATCTTTCGGCCCCTGGGCTTCTTGCGCTGGAATTGCGGCTTGAGGCCGCGGCCGTCGAGCAGGGCCAGGTTCGCCGCCGAGCGGTATGCGGTGTCGGCCCACACATCGCTGGCGGTGTTGTCGCGATCGAGCACCGCGCCGAGCTGGCTGCCGTCATACCGGGCCGCATGGGTCACCGTGTAGCGGCGCAAAAACCCGTGCTCACGATCGATGCCGATGTGATTTTTGTAGCCGAACATCGGCACCGCAATCTCCGGCTGACGCTGGTGACCTGGCTCGGGCGGTGTCTGGGCTTGCGCCCGCGTTTCAATGTCCAGCGCCCGTCGCGGTCGATCTGCGCGCGCCGCGCCGGCTTCCACTCGGCGGGGGTGCCGCCGCCCTTGATCGTGTCCTTCTCGGCCTGGGTCAAGCGCGGCCGGCGCGCCTCGATGATCGTCGCATCGACAATCTGCCCGCCCATCGCCAGCCAGCCTTTCGCCGGAGTAATCGTCGAACCGGGCGAACAGACACTCGACCGCGCGACCACGCCAGCTGCTCGCGATACAGCCAGATCGTCTTGGCATCAGGCGCCGGGTCGTGCAGCGCCAAGCCGACAAACCGCATAAACGACAGCCGATCCCTGAGCTGATATTCGGTCTGATCGTCCGACAGCGTGTACAGCGTTTGCAGCACCAGGATTTTGAACATCACCACCGGGTCATAGGGCGGGCGGCCTCCCTTCGATCGATCCGAGCGCGACAGCGCCGCTTCAAGCTCGACACGAAACACCTTCGAAATCGATCACCAGCGGCCAGCCGCTCCAGCGGGTCGCCCGCCGCCGACAAGCGCCCTGCAGCCGCTCCTCGCCGTCGAAAAATCCCGGTTGCCCCGCCATTGCCGATCCCCCGCATCCCCGGCGATACGGAGGTGGCGATTCGCCGCAAAAGGCCAGCGGTTTTTAGAGGCATCCTCGCGTTTCTTCTCCTGTAGTCTTCCAATCCACGTATGAGCTCCCAGTTGACAATGTACTGCACCTCGGCTACTGAAAGAAGGGCTTCCGATCCCAGCTCGCTTCCGCCAGTTGATAAATTTCTGCTAGGTTTTGATGCGGATCGTCGCCGCGTTCCGCTCTCTGGGCTAAACCATAAAGAACTACGGAATTGATCGCCGGCGCACGTTTCTTGAAGTCAATGATATCGAAATCTGGAAGGATCGTATCCTTAAGCATGCGATGCTTTATACGCTCCGCAGTTTCCTCAAATCCGTTCGGAATGCCTTTTGTCAGACACGCAACGGCTGTTCCGGCTATAACGTCGGCTAATTGTACTGCCGGATGATCCCGGGAATCTACGAAGGAGACAGGCTCCGCTAGTCTCCAACCGAGCGATCCGTCATGTTGATGCATCGTACGTGCCCGCTTGATTGCAGGATCATTTTCGTCGCCTGTGAACTGGGCGATGATAGCCTGTAGCGGCTTGCTGGCATCACACCACACGCTAAGCGGCTGCCCTGTTCTACCCCAGTGATTAAGATGGCTCCAAAGCGCAGAGGCAGAGAGGTCGAGAACCCACCGGCCGGAATCGGGAAGCTCGGCCCTAATCGTAGAATTATCTGCTACAATGATCTCATGGTAGCCATGTGCAAAGCGCAGGATCAGTTCGAACGGATCATCTGCAACGTCCGCGCGTGCCAGGGATAAATTAATTCGTTCAAATAACATAGGAGCATCATTTTCATTTTGTGAGCGCATATATTTCTGAAATTGATGCACTGCCTCCGGCGCGGCACTGGCATCCGCCTTGAACCAACACCATGCAACCATCATTACGAAACGATGAAAATTCTTACTATAGAGAAGCGGCGTATTATCTTTAAACACCGGCTCATAGATATATTCGAAAACCCAGGCACACAAGGCGAGTAATTTTTCATAAACATTCACTGCAAAGCGCGGGTCGGCTGCTTTGACAATTTCAGAAATAACCTTTTGTCCCCCGAACGAGCGAATGAGCCTTGCTGCCTTAAGTTCGGGCATTTGAATGCGATGGTTACGAACGACCCTCTGGATAATCTCTCTTGCCTCTGCGTCAGGGATGGCTACGGAACCAAACCCAAAGAACCGTTGATCCGGGTGCAGAAGGTCAGGGCCGGTGTGACCAGCTTCATCACAGGATATTTGCAACCGCATCGTGACCACTCGTCAGCCTCGAAACCATGCTCTTGCCGAGATAGTAGCCGCGGGCGAGTTCGGAAAGTGTTGCGCCCTGCCCCCCGTCCGCTTGGGCGTACGCTGGGTTTCTCAAAAAATCCGTATCCACCACGGAGGTCTGCCACCAAAGGGTACGTTTTCGTCGCGAAACATATCCCAATTCCGTTCCGAAAATTTCGGATTTGAAACTTCGAAGTGTGCATGCAATCGCGCCGTGTGCTCAGGCGTAAATTCAGTGACCGGGGCATAGAACTTAACTGACATAATGTGTGTAGATTGGTTTAGATAGCCGATAGCAACGTCTACAATTTGGCGAGCTAATTCAACATCCCGAATCCATCTTTCTGGAACCTTTACTAAAATGATGCCCGGCTGATCGTCTGGTAGTTGGTCACGAGAAGCCCGTAAGGATCATTGTAACGCTTTTGGCGCGCGGGTTCGTTGATTTAAATTTAGCCGCCGCTTCAGCACAGACCTTCAATCCATCAGGGTAAAATATCTCGAAGTCATAGTTTAATTTCGTACCCTTGTTGGGTCGCACAAAAATGAAACTTTATTCCAAAAGACGCTAGCATTCTTGCAATATCAAGTTCCCCGCAGGCTGATTTCACTTTACCGTGCGACAACTCATCTAAAATGGTTTCGAATTCATCTACATTTTGCAGATTTAAGAGCACCTCGGCAAATTCTAGGTATCGCAAAATCCCTGTTGTTATCGCGGGTAACGGAGCGTTGTTGTCTACCCCTAAATACGTAGAATGCTGCGATGTGTGTTTAACATACTTGTCAAACCAAGGTTGGCCCAAATAATGTGCTACAATCGTATTCGCGATTATCTGACTTACGTCGCCCGGTTTTGAGTGTTTGGCCGAGATTTCGTTATACATGGTCTTAAAAGCCGCTAACGTAATTTGCCGAAACGGCGGGCGGGATAGCTCTGTATCTCTATCGCGCATATCTCTGATCAAGCTCCGAGCCTTGAAATGGTGCTCTTTCCTGCACGTCGTAGCTGCGCGCGAGTTTGGCAAGGCTCGCGCCCTACGCCCGTCGGCGGCGGGCCTCGACCTTCTGCACGTCAGTGAGTTTCGAGAGTTGGCCCATGTGCTGCCCGCGCTTCTGCGCCCGGCTGCGGCCTCGGCGTTGCGGGTTCGGATGAGATCGCGCTCGAAGTCGTAGCTTTTGCAGCAAAGCGAAAGGCGGAACAGCGGAGCGCATTCCGCCTTTCTCAGATGCAGGGCATACTCGTTTCATGCCGGAGTATCGCCGCAATCGGGTTCCGGGCGGCGGGACCTTCATTTTTACTTTGAACCTGCTCGATCGCCGCTCCGATCTGTTGGTGGCGCATATCGACGCGTTGCGCGAGGCGGTCCGCCGGACGCGCCTCCGGTCGCCCTTTCGTATCGGTGCCCGGGTCGTTCTGCCTGACCACCCCCACCCCTCCCTCCCCCGCAAGCGGCGAGGGTCAGGGAGGAGGACCCCGATGCCAGGCGATGCCGACTTCCCCGGCCGCTAGTGGCGTGAACCAGACAGATGGTTCCCATTGCGCATCCGTAGTCGCCCCCGCGAAAGCGGGGGCCCTGGGGCGGCAAGCGGGGTTTTGGTGCCCTGGGTCTCCGCTTTCGCGGGAATGACGCAAGAAGGGATCGGCCACGAACTTTCAAATTCGTGCCACTAGGCTGCGAAATCGTTGCCGAAAGGTGAGCCGAGATCACCGGTGATGACGCGCCGCGGCGAGCTCGGGATCGGACAGCGACGGACTGGGAACATACGATCCACGTCGGACGGGATTTCGCCGCGCATATGGACTACACGAATTTCAACCACCGGGGAGGCGGAATGCGCCGGGCTGTTCGTCCCTACACTTGGTACACGTTGCTGGCCGCCAAAATTTCAGACGACAATGACAGCGGCTATACATGCTGGAAGCCCGAGATCGCATGAACTGGTCGTTCGTCAGCTTCATCGCAGCGGTAGGCATCGCCGCACTTTGCGGTGGCTGGTGGCTCTGGTGGGGAGTGCCGAAGCGGCAGGTGGATCGCCTGAGACTGACAATCCGCGATCCGAAGGCGAGGGCCGATGTCGAAGACAATTTTCGCAAGACAATTGGCCAATTGCTCGGCGGGGCCGCCGTATTGATCGGTGCTGGGTTAGCCTATCTACAATTTTCGCAGCAGCAGCAAACTTCCCAGCGGCAGTTCTCGCAGCAGCAACAGGCGTCGCGTGAACTGCTCATCAGTAATCAGGTTGCAAAAGGTTTCGAGCAGCTCGGCGGCGATAAGATCGTGGTGCGGCTTGGAGGCATCTATGCGCTCGAGGGCGTGATGAACGCCTCTGAGGAGTATCATCAGGCGGTTCTCGAATTGCTAAGCGCATTCGTGCGTGATGGCACCAGAACGCAGCAGGGCGATGGGCCGCCAGCCACCGACATCCAAGCCGCGCTCACAGTGATCGGAAGGCGCACAGCCATTGGAACTGGGGCGCCCGATGTAACCAATGCGCGCATTCCAAAAGCCCGGCTGAGCAATGCCGACCTAACGGCGCCCACCTGAACGGCGCCGATTTGAGCGGCGCCTACCTACTTCACGCCCACCTGACCGAGGCTCACTTGGACGGCGCCGAGCTGAAGGGCGCCGACCTCAACGGCGCCGACCTGCTTGACGCCCACCTGAACGGCGCCGATCTGAGCGGCGTCCGGCTAATCGAGGCCCACCTGAATTCCGCCCACCTGACCAACACGCACCTGAACGGTGCCTACCTGTGGCGCGCCGACCTGAGCGGCGCCGACCTAAGCGGGGCCGACCTGAGCGGGGCCGACCTGAGCGGCGCCGATCTGAGCGGCTCGACCATCTCCCAGACACAGTTGAACGGCGCATGCGGCAAAAACGCAAAACTGCCGCCGGGCCTGACCCTAAACAAGCCGTGCCAGGACAAGTAGGAGCTCAAAGCTCAAATCCTCCAGTGCCCGCGTCGTTGATGAGGGACGCTCGCCGGGTGGAAGGCGCCGTCACTCGCGCCATCCCATGCCATACCGCGACAACTCGGCGGCCCGAATGTGACGGCCGCTAGGATCCTAACCCACCACCCTTTTGCATCGATGCCTGGGTTGTTTTGCCCGACCACATGCATTGCCTGTGACCCAGGCCTTCGCCGGGGCAGGCTCCTGCCGCCAGGCGAAGCAGAATTCCCCAGTCGCTGGCGCGCCATCAAAATCGCCTTTGCGAAATCCTTGCCGAACGGCGAGCCGAGATCACCGGTCATGACCCGCCGCGGCGAGCGCGGGATCTGGCAGCGACGGTACTGGGAACATACGATCCGCGACGAACGGGATTTCGCCGCGCACATGGACGACACGCACTTCAATCCGGCCCCCACCCTTCCCTCCCCCGCGATCCCCGGGTCAAGCCCGGGGAGGGGAGGGTTAGGGAGGGGGCGCACCCGGCGGACTGGTCGCACCGTCGTTCCGCCGGCCTGTCGCGAGTGGCCTCCATCCCGCCGGATGGACGGGCGGCAATGCCGAGCCGCAAGCGACCGGCGAGCGGCGGTGAAATCCGAAACAGGTGAGCACCGCGCAAAACCTTAATGAGGAGGCGGAATGCGCTGCGCTGTTCCGCCGACGCTTGCTGAGCCGACAGTGAAGAGGCGAGCGGCGCGCTGATCGCCCCGTCGCGACGTCTATTCCTCGGTTATCCAAAAACGCCGATACTGGCATCGGCCAACGGTGGAAGCGGAAAGACTTAGGCCATCTCTCGGGGATCCAAGTGACCGGTGTGTTAATTGATCCACGCCCGCTTTGGCGGCGCATAAGGCGGCGAGATTTCATTTTATTGATCGGCGCCGCGGCTATTTGGCCGTCTTCTTCACGGGCGCAACAGCGGGCGATGCCGGTGATTGGTGTGCTCGACGGTGGATCGCCGGGCCACAACTGGCTGGCAGCCTTCCGCCAAGGCCTGGGCGAAACCGGCTACGTCGAAGGCCGCAACGTCGTGATTGAGTACCGCTGGGCGGACGGCCACTATGATTGATTGCCGGCATTGGCAGCCGATCTGGTTCGTCTCCGGGTGGCGGTCATCGCGGCGACGAGTACGCCTCCGGCACTGGCGGCCAAGGCAGCGACAACGACCATTCCGATCGTCTTTACGACGGGCAGCGATCCAGTCAAATTTGGCCTCGTCGCCAGCCTCAACCGGCCGGGCGGGAACCTAACGGGGGTGACACGGTTGAACTTGCAGCTGGGACCGAAGCGCCTGGACCTGCTGCACGAGTTGGTGCCTACGGTGAAGACCATCGCTTTGCTCGTGAACCCCACCAATCCCAATGCCGAGATCCTATCTAAAGACGTACAGGCTGCGGCCAGCACCCTCGGGCTGCAGATCCATGTCCTGCAGGCCCGCTCAGACGGTGATCTTACGGCCGCTTTTGATTCCTTGGGCCAGCTCGGAGCTGGTGGCTTGCTGATCGGACCCGATCCGTTCTTCAACACTCGGGCAGTACCGCTTGCCGAACTGACGATCAGCCGCGCGGTGCCCACGATCTACCAATATACCGAGTTTGCTTCGGCGGGCGGCTTGATGAGTTACGGCGGCAGTCTTACCGAGTTCGCATCGGCAGGTTGGCGTTTACACCGGCAAAATTCTCGCCGGCGCCAAGCCCGGCGACCTCCCGGTCGAGCAGATCACGAAAATCGAGCTGATCATCAACCTCAAGACCGCCAAGAAGCTTGGCTTGACGATCCCGGTCACGCTGCTCGGTCTCGCCAACGAAGTGATAGAATAGTTGGGGGCTCCCGCGGATTGTAGGGCCATTATCCAAATTGACGGCCCACCGCTCGATGCACTGGCGTTCGAGACGGCGCCGGTAGTTTGACCGAGCGAGCGTCAGCGCGCTCGGCTCGTAGAACGGCTCAGCCGACTTTGAACAGGCTCGCATCGCGCTGACCGCGCCGGCGCGGCGCGCTCGTGCTGCGCCGCGCCGAGTTCACGGCGACGCTGCTCCTCGCGGGTGAAGGCGACCACATCTGATTTTTGCAAAACCCAAGCCCCAAAGCCGGATCAGTGCCCCGCTCCGCGCAGCGGTCCGAATGTCCCTTGGACGAGGGTCTTCGGCGCACCACGTGAAGCTGTAAAAGCGTAGAATTGTGCGAAACAGAAACCAGATCGGCTTCGCCGTTGGAGGATCCGAGTTAAGGTGGTGACGCACTCCGCGAGGGCTTTTGGGAACGCCTCGCCTCGCGCCGGAGGAGCACAAAACCATGATTATCGAGAGGCTGAAATCAGGGGTCATCACGGTTGGTGACGGACGCGGCTTTGTCGTCGAGGGTGCGGGCGAGCGCCTCGTCATCACGGCCGCGCACTGCCTGCCGTCGCTCCCACCGGCCCTGTCCTCTTTCGGGCTCGGGGCACGCACCTACGGGCCGCTCCTCGCGCTGCGCGGGGAAGAGCCCTGCGTGTGGGCAGTGTGCCGCTTTGTCGATCCGATCGCCGACATCGCCGTGCTCGGTTCGCCCGACAATTCACACGCCGATGATTACAAAGCGCTGATGGGGACGGCGACGGCGCTGATGTCGGCGCCCTTTCGGCACCCGGTGAATTTCTGGGCGCCGGCCCGGCTGCTGTCGCTCGACGGCCGTTGGTTCTCCTGCACCATCCGCCACTTTGGCGGGCCGCTGTGGATCACCCACGCTGCCGAGCGCGTCCATGGCGGAATGTCGGGCTCGCCGATCGTTGCCGAGGCCGGGACGGCGATCGGGGTCGTGTGCACCACCACGTCGCCCAGGGAGGGCGGCCCTAACGCGCGCCTCTCCGACAACCTGCCGGGATGGCTGCTCCGCGATCCCCTCTAGGGTAGCCAATTCTGAACGGATCACGCCGAAAAACATCGGTCACACCAGCGAACGCCGGTGCAGATCGCACCATGGATCCCGGCCTTCGCCGCGAAGACGGCCGAAGGAAACCGCGGGTGACAAGCGTCAAATTCGGACCACCGGTGATACGCGACGACTGTGCGTTCAGGCTGCGCTGGACAAGGTCGCGGACCAGCTCAAGTGAACCTATGCCGAACGAGGGAAACGGAAAGACGCTCGCAATTCTTGGGGCGAGATGGCGAAGTGGGTGTGGGCAGAGGCCTGAAGCGGCGGTGCCCTCTATGGAGGTTGCGATGACGCTTTGTCGTATCAGCTATTGTTGTGCCATCGCGTTGACTGTCATTGCCGTGCTGCCGGCCGACACCTTCGGCGCGCAGAACTCGCTGCGGGACCAGTTGGTCGGGGTGTGGGTCCCGACGGCGCACGAGACGACCTTTCAGGATGGCGGCAAGCGCCAGCAGTTTGGGGCCAACCCGAAAGGAATGATGATCCTCGACGGCACCGGCAACTACACTCAGATTTTGGTGCGTCCTGACTTGCCGAAATACAGATCCAACGACCGCACACAAGGCACGCCGGAGGAGCACGCTGCGACGGTCCGGGGCAGCGTGGCGAATTTCGGCACCTGGACGGTCGATGAGGCGGACAAGACGCTGACCTACCACATTCTCGGCAGCACCTTCCCCAACCAAGCCAGCACCGATATGAAAAGCACCGTCAGCCTCGTTGGCGACGAGTGGACAAGCACGATCCCCCGGACCACCAGCGGCCGCCGATCGGTCATGGTTTGGAAGCGGACGAAATAGAGATTAAAATCTCGTTCGCGAAGTCTTTGCCGTCTGTGAACCGCGATCGGCCGTGATCAGCAGTGGCGGCGGACGCGGCATTTGGCAGCGGCGGTACTTAGAGCACACGATCCGCAATGACCGGGACTTCGCCGTTCATTTCGACTAAGAGGAGGCGGGAGGCGCCGCGCTGTTCCGTTGGGTGGACTACGCTAGCAGTACGAAACGTTGACAGTTACTACCCGATCCCTTCTTGCGACATTCCCGCGAAAGCGGGAACCCAGAGCAACCAAAACCCCGCTTGCCGCCCTGGACCCCCGCTTTCGCGGGGGCGACGAAAGGATGCGCTATGTGAACCATCTGTCTGGTTCACACCACAGCTGGATTGATCGCGCTTTATTGCGCCGCTTCGCCCAGGCAGTGGGCGGGGAAAAACTTGCCGTTCGCGTAGCCGTCAGGAACCCAAGGCACTCCCGCCGGGCACGTATATGGCTGACCCGCACTTGTGGCCGGCGTGCACCCCGCCATTGTGGCGATCGCTCCGATACCCATCATAAGGCCGGCGAACATCATGGCAAGAGAACGCATGTCCATAACCCTTCCTGCCGCGGATGGATCCATTACCCGGCGGCTCGCGTCGATGCAAACTTGCCCTGTAGTTCGCGTTGTGCGAACATTAGGGCGTGCAAATCGTCATCGCTCGCGAGGCCGGAAAGGTCCTTGCTCGGATGCAGCTGGCAAAGGTCAAAGACATTCGCGAAGCGGTCGACAAGGTGGCCGCCGACCCGACCGCGCCGAACAACAATCTGCGCACGCTCAAAGGCGTGCCGAACGGGTTCCGCATTCGGGTCGGCGATTGGCGTGTCTCGTATACGCTGGATCGCCAGGCCGACGTCATGAGGGTTTTCGAGATTGCCCCGAGAGGAGGAGCATACCGATGAGCGACCCGTTGCGAATGCGCCCGCTCGGCGAGCATGCCGCGTTGGTGCGCGATCGTCTCGCCGCGCTGGCCGGTACTGAGCTCGTCGACGACCCGGACCGCGCCGAGCTCGTGGTGATGACCCCCGACGACCTCGCCGATTTGATCGAAGATGCTGCGGCAGCCGCCGCCTATCACCGCACGCTCGACCAGGAATGCATGCCAATCCGCATGGTCGACCGGCTGATCACCGGAGAGAACCCGGTGCGGGTCTGGCGTGAGCATCGCGGTCACTCGCTGCGCCACCTCGCCGAGCGCGCCGGGATCGGCATCGGATACCTGTCGCAGATCGAAAACGGCGAGCGTAAAGGCACGGTCGAGACGCTGAAGAAGATCGCCGGTGCGCTCGACGTCGACCTCGACGATCTGACCTGACCCGGTTAATACCGCGCGTTGCCGGGGGTGCGGGGGAAGGGGATCGCGTCGCGGACGTTGGCGAGGCCGGTGACGTAGGCGAGTGTGCGCTCGAAGCCGAGGCCGAAGCCGGCATGCGGTACCGTGCCGTAGCGGCGCAGGTCGCGGTACCAGGCGTAGTGCTCGCGGTCGATGTCGAGCTCGGCCATGCGCGCATCGAGCATTTCGAGCCGCTCCTCGCGCTGGCTGCCGCCGATGATCTCGCCGATCCCCGGCGCCAGCACGTCCATCGCCGCGACCGTTTTGCCGTCGTCGTTGACCCGCATGTAGAAGGCTTTGATGGCCTTCGGGTAGTTCATCACGATGACCGGCTTTTTCGCGTATTTCTCGGTCAGGTAGCGCTCGTGCTCCGACTGCAGGTCGATGCCCCACTTGACCGGGAATTCGAATTTCTGGTTCGCCCGCTCTAGCACTTGGATCGCCTGGCCGTAATCCATATGCACAAATTCCGAGCCGACGATCCCCTCGAGTTTGGCGACCAGCCCTTTCTCGATCCGCTCGTCGAAAAAGGCGAGATCTTCCTGTCTTTCGCTCAACAAGGTCTCGAAGGTGTATTTCAGCAGACCTTCCGCCAGCGCCGCATTGTCCGAGAGGTCGGCGAAGGCGATCTCCGGCTCGATCATCCAGAACTCGGCGAGGTGGCGGCTGGTGTTGGAGTTCTCGGCGCGGAAGGTCGGGCCGAAGGTGTAGACCTTGGTCAAGGCTAGACAGTAGGCCTCGACATTGAGCTGCCCCGACACCGTCAGGAACGCCTCGCGGCCAAAGAAATCCTGCGCGAAATCAACCTTGCCGTCAGGCGTGCGGGGCAAATTGGCGAGGTCCAGGGTCGATACCCGGAACAATGCCCCCGCCCCCTCCGCGTCGGAGGCGGTGATGATCGGGGTATTGACCCAGAAAAAGCCGTTCTCGTCGAAGAAGCGGTGAATCGCCCGGGCCAAGGTGTGCCTGACACGCGTCGCGGCGCCGATCACGTTGGTGCGCGGCCGCAGGTGTGCCACCTCGCGCAGGTATTCCAGGGTGTGGGGCTTTGGCTGGATCGGATAGGTTTCGGGGTCGTCGACCCAGCCGATCACCTTGACGGCGCTCGCCTGCATCTCGAACGGCTGCCCCTTGGCCGGCGACGGCACGATCGTCCCGGTCGCCTCGACCGCGCAGCCGGCGGTCAGCTTCAGGATTTCATCGGCGTAATTGGGCAAGGTGTTCGGCGCGATCACCTGCAGCGGATGGAACGACGATCCGTCAGACAGGTCGATGAACGAAATGCCCGCCCGCGAGTCCCGCCGGGTGCGCACCCAGCCTTTGACCGTGACCGGCATGTCAGCCGGCGCCTGACCGGCTAGGATCGCGCTGACGCTGAACTCTCGTTTGTCCATCGCGCGAGAGTTACCCAGGCGGAGCGCCCTGTCCAGCGATCCCGAGCACGCGCCTCACCGCGGGATCATTCCTCGGCCCGCACCTTGACGTAGGAGCCGGGGGCGTCCTCGATCGGCTTGAGCTTGCCGTCGCCCGGATGGCGCGCCGGCACCTCGCCGCCGGAATATTTGGCGATCCAGCGTTCCCACACCGGCCACCATGAATCGGGATGCTGAGTAGCGCCGGCGAGCCATTCCTCCGGCGTCGCTGGGTTTTTAGGGTTCTCCCAATGCCCGTATTTGCTGCCGGGCGGATTGACGACGCCGGCGATGTGGCCCGAGGCGGACAGCACGAATTTGACCGGCCCTTTGTAAATCTGGGTCGCGGCATAGGTCGACCGCCACGGCGCGATGTGGTCCTCGCGGGTCGACAGCAGGAACGCCGGGGTCCTGACCTTGCCAAGATCGATCGGCACCCCATCCAGCGTGATCCCACCCGGTTTGACCAGCAGGTTCTCCTGGTACATGCGGCGCAAGTAAAAGCCGTGCATCGCCGCCGGCATCCGCGTCGAATCAGCGTTCCAGTAAAGCAGGTCGAACGGGAACGGCGACTTGCCGAGCAGATAGTTGTTGACGACGAACGACCAGATCAGATCGTTGGCGCGCAGCATGTTGAAAGTCGTCGCCATGTCGCGGCCTTCGAGATAGCCCTTGGCGTTCATGCGTTGTTCGAGCGACGCGAGCTGCTCCTCGTCGATAAACACCGAAAGCTCGCCAGCCTCGGCAAAATCGACCATCGTCACGAAGAAGGTGGCGCTTTTGATCCGATTGTCGCGCCTGACCGCCATATAAGCGAGCGTGGCCGCGAGCAATGTGCCGCCGAGGCAATAGCCGATGACGTTTGCTTCGCGCTCTCCGGTCGCCTGTTCGATCGCGGCGAGGGCGGCGAGCGGACCCTCGAGCATGTAATCGGCAAAGGTCTTGGCGGCGAGATGCTCGCCGGGGTTGACCCAGGAAATCACAAAGACGGTGTGGCCCTGCGCCACTGCCCAGCGAATGAACGAGTTGTCGGGCCGCAGATCGAGGATGTAGAACTTGTTGATCCAGGGCGGCATGATCAGCAATGGCCGGCGTTTGACCGTCTCGATCGTCGGCGCGTATTGGATCAGCTGGATCAAATCATTCTGGTAGACGATTTTGCCCGGCGTGATAGCGATGTTCTCGCCGATATGGAACGCCGCCATGTCGGTCATCCGGATCGCCAGCCGGCCCTTGCCGCGCTCGAGGTCGTCGAGCAAGTTCTTGAGCCCGTTCAGCAGATTCTCGCCGCGGCTTTCGATCGTCGCGCGCAATGCTTCCGGATTGGTCATCAGAAAGTTCGAGGGAGCCAACGCATCGACGAATTGGCGGGTGTAGAAATCAACCTTGCGCGCGGTGCGCTCGTCGATGCCCTCGGCATCGCGCACGGTCCTTTGCAGCCAGCGGGCGGTGAGCAGATAGCTCTGCTTGATGAAGTCGAACAGGGTGTTGTCGTTCCAGGCGGCGTCGCGGAAGCGGCGGTCGCCTTGCGGCGGCTCGATCATCGGCTCGGGGTTGCCGCCGAGAAACCGCTGGGCGGTACGCTGCCACAAGGTCATATAGTCGTTCCACAGCGACAGCTGCGCTTGGACCAGGCGCGAGGGATCCGACATCATCCGCGCCGTCATCTCGAAAAAGGCGGCGCCGATGGCGAGCGGGCTGGCCATCCCGATGCCTTGCTCGGGTGATTGCCGCTTAAGGAAATCGGTGACGAGGTGCTGGCTCTTTTTGGCGACATCGGCGAGTTGCCGCGCCAGTTCGTCGGCGTCGGGGAAAGCGCCGCTCGCCTCAGCGTTTGCAGCTGAGGCGGCCCCCCCTCCGGGTATCGGCCGGTCACTGTCGTTCATTACCCCATCCTCACCAACATCTGAGGTCTGCGATCCGGACCCACCGGCCGGAACGCCTGCAATCGATCGTTTGTCGGATCGTCGTCGGCCGCTTGTTTGCCGGATCAAATGTGGTGACGCGGCGGCCTGGATCGAATAGACCAGCGCCCATCAATTCGGCAGCGGCCGGGGATTTGCCGCCCGCGCGGCACCGCGGCCGGTACGGCGGGTATGTGGTCATGGCGCTAGGCAAAGCCCGTTATCGCGGTTGCGGCTTCGATCGAAAAATGGGGCGGCGAGCGCTGCAGGCGGTCGTCGCGGCGATCTTACTCGGGCTCGGCGCCTGTAACCCGATCGAAGGGTATCGCCACCTGACCGGCGCGAGCAAGAACGACCCCGATCCGGCGACGACGCCGAATACCCAGAATCTGGCCGCCGGAGAGAAGGCCCCTTACCCGAACCTGGCGACGGTTCCGCCGCCGCCAACCCAGGCGCTGACCACGGCCGAGCTCGATAAATTGACGCAGAGCCTGATTGCCGACCGGAAGAATGCCAAGTACACCAGCGAGCGGCTGCAGGCCGGCTTCGACGAGTCGGCGGGCCCACCCCCGCCGCCCCCGCCACCGCCGGCTCCTCCCGCGGCGACCGCCTCTTCCTCAAAAGCGGCAACCGCGCCTTCCGGCGCTGGAACGACGCCGGCCGCTCCCGCGGACGGGCCAAAAGCGGCAACCTCACCTTCCGGCGCTGGAACGCAGCCGGCCCCGGGTCAGGTGGCGAGCGCCACACAAGCGGCCGCAGAAAAGGGACCGCGCAAGGCCGGCGAGCCGCCCGAACCCGGACCGATGGAATCGAGTTTGCAATCCCCACAGATTTCCTCGCTGCCTGAGCCGCAGCAGAGCCAGCCACCACCACCGCCGCCGCCTCTGCTGCGGATGCCAGCGGCGTCGGCGGGGGCCGGCAAAACGGCGGCGGCACATCTTCCAGCGCCGCCAGCGCCGGCACCGATCCCGTCCGCGATCGCTTCGGCCGAGTTCCAGCCGCCGCCACCACCGCCGGTGCTTCCACCCGCCGCCGCAACCCGCACCGCCGCGGCGACGGGGCCCGGCAAGAGCGGAAAACCGCCGCCGGCGGCGCCCGTCGACATGCGGGTCGCACAGATAAACTTCGCCGCCAATTCGACAATCCTCAGCGATGCCGACCGGCAGAGTCTCGGCGCGATCGTGCCGCTTTACCGGCGCGATCCCGGCAAGGTGCGGGTGATCGGCTATACCGGGGTCGGCAATACCGCCGATCAACAGCTGAACGGCTTCCAAGCCGCTCTCGACCGCGCACAGGCGGTCGCCGCAGCCTTGGCCAAGGCTGGAATACCGCGGGACAAAATACTGATAGAAGCTGCTCCGGTCGGTGAAGATTCGGGGCAGAGCCGTGCCGAGGTGCTGCTCGAGCACTGACTTCGAATGTCTGCATCGACCGCCGCGGTACGTAGCGAACAGCGGCGGAACCGAAAATTATCGAAAATTAGGGATACGCGCGATAAAACGCGGGATCGGGGGTGCCTTGCGTGGTGCCGCCTTAACCCGCTCGGACGCTTTTCGGGCATAACGCATCGGGGTCGCCGGGGTCGTGAAGCCACCGTTGAAGATCGCCGTCGCGGGTCTCGGCACGGTTGGTGCCGGCACTCTCAAATTGTTGCAAGACCAGGCGGAACTGCTGGCCGAACGCGGCGGCCGCCGCATCGTCGTGACGGCGGTTTCGGCCCGTGACCGGCGCCGCGACCGCGGTGTCGAGCTGTCGGCGGTGCGCTGGTACGAGGATGCGACGGCGATGGCGGCCGATCCCGAAATCGACGTCGTCGTCGAATTGATCGGCGGCGCCGACGGGATTGCCCGGCAGGTCGTCGATGCCGCGCTCGATCACGGTAAGCACGTGGTTACCGCCAACAAGGCGCTGATGGCGCATCACGGGACGAGCCTCGCGGCGCGCGCCGAAGAGCACGGCCTGGCGCTGTCGTTCGAGGCTGCGGTCGCGGGCGGCATCCCGGTGATCAAGGCGCTGCGCGAGGGCCTCGCCGGAAACCGGCTCGAACGCGTCTACGGTATCCTCAATGGCACCTCTAACTACATCTTGACGACGATGCGCGAGAGCGGCCGGGAGTTCGCCGAAGTGCTCGCCGAAGCGCAGAAGCTCGGCTATGCCGAGGCCGATCCGAGCTTTGACATCGACGGCGTCGACGCCGCCCACAAGCTGGCGATCTTGGCGAGCGTCGGCTTCGGCCGCCCGGTTGATCTCGCCGGGGTCTACACCGAAGGGATCCGCCACGTATCGCGGCTCGACATCGATTTTGCCGAAGAGCTTGGCTACCGCATCAAGCTGCTCGGCATCGCGCGGCGGACCGAGAATGGGCTCGAGCAGCGCGTCCACCCCTGCATGGTGCCGCGGGCGACCCCGATCGCGGCGGTCGAGGGAGTCTATAACGCCGTCGTGGCCGAGGGTGACTTCGTCGGCCGGGTGGTTCTGCAAGGGCGCGGTGCGGGCGCCTTTCCGACTGCCTCCGCGGTCGCCGCCGACCTCGTCGATATTGCCGCCGGGCGCCGGGTCTTTCCGCTCGGAATTCCGGCTGCCGATTTGCGCGCGCTTCCCGGCGTGCCGATCGAACAGCACCAGAGCGCCTATTACATCAGGCTGATGGTGGTCGACCAGCCGGGGGTCATCGCCGATGTCGCCGCGGCACTGCGCGACGAGGAGGCGTCGATGGAATCGATGATCCAGCGCGGGCGTGCGCCGGGCGAGGCGGTGCCGGTGGTGCTGACCACCCATGTCACCGTCGAGGCGGCGATGCGCCGGGCATTGGCCAGGATCGAAGCGCTCGACACCGTGCTCGAGCCACCGCGAATGATCCGCATCGAAGATTTCTGAGCGCGACGGCGCGTGTCGCTAAGGATCGTCTGGCCGAAGCCCCGTGTGCGGTCAGCGTCCTCTCGAGCGTTGATTATCCGTCAGTTAATTCCTCGCAGGTTGTTCACTTCATGCACCTGAGGCGGCGCATTGACGGCGTCGGACCCGACCCTTAGCTTCGGCCGCGGCGGCTGCTTGCGCTGAGCCGGATTTGCAAGCGTCGCCGAATCGATCGGATGCCCCGGCCTGCGCGCTCCGCTCGGCCGACCCGCTGGCGGTGTGCTGAGGCAACACGTTCAGCCGATAGGTTTGATTATCGGTCTGGCTCTGACAATCATCTGCACACGAACGCCAAGGAGGAACGTCATGCCTGAGACGTCGCGAATGGACCGCAATCTGGCATTGGAAGCCGTCCGGGTGACCGAGGCGGCGGCGCTCTCGGCCTCGCGCCTGATGGGGCGCGGCGACGAGAAAGCCGCCGACCAGGCCGCGGTCGATGCGATGCGCGAGGCGCTGAACAGTTTGGCGATCAACGGCACCGTCGTGATCGGCGAGGGCGAACGCGACGAGGCGCCGATGCTTTACATTGGCGAAAAGGTCGGCACTGGAAACGGCCCGCCGATCGACATTGCCCTCGATCCTCTCGAAGGGACCACGATCACCGCCAAGGGCAGCGCGAATGCGCTCGCCGTGATCGCGATGGCTGATGCCGGCGGCTTTCTCAACGCTCCCGACGTCTATATGGACAAGATTGCGGTCGGCGGCGGACTGCCCGACGATCTCGTCGATCTCGACGAGGCGCCGGCAGTCAATCTGAGAAATCTGGCGCATGCAAAAAAGGCCGAGATCGCCGATCTCGTCGTCTGCATCCTCGACCGTCCGCGTCATGCCGATCTGATCGCCAAGGTGCGCGAGGCCGGCGCCCGCATCGCCTTGATTTCGGACGGCGATGTCAGCGGCGTCATCGCCACGTCGAGCCCCGAGACCGGGATCGACATGTATGTCGGATCGGGCGGCGCGCCCGAAGGCGTGCTGGCGGCCGCGGCATTGCGCTGCATCGGCGGCCAGATGCAGGGACGGCTGTTGTTTCGCAATGATGACGAACGCGGCCGGGCTCGAGAAAATCGGGATCGCCGACCTTAACCGCAAATACAAACTGCTGGACTTGGCCTCGGGTGACGTGATGTTCGCCGCGACCGGGGTCACCAATGGGACGATGCTCAAAGGGGTGCGGCGCTTTCCCGGCGGGGCCTTCACCCACTCGGTGGTGATGCGCTCGAAAACAGGCACCGTGCGTTATGTCGAGGCCAGCCACGACTTTACCCGCAAGCAAAGCTTCGCCGCGCTTGCGCGCTGAGGCGGGATGATGGACGGCGCGGGGGGCGCCGCCTTTCTCGCCAGCGTTTTGGGGGTCGAGCAATCGGTTTGTGGTCGGCGCTGGCGCTGGTGCAGTGGCGATGCACAGGCCGGGCAGGAGATCGCCGAGCGTCTGGCGTTGCCGGAAATCGTCGGGCGGCTGCTGGCCCAGCGCCGCGTCGATCTCGATCACGCCCCGGGTTTCCTGCGGCCGCGGCTCCGCGAGCAACTGCCCGATCCCGCGCATCTGCGCGACATGGAGGCCGCCGCCGCGCGGCTCGTCCGCGCCGTTCGCGATGACGAAACCATCGCCATCTTTGGGGATTACGATGTCGACGGCGCCACCTCGGCGGCGCTGCTGGCCCGATTCTTCGCGGCGATCGGGACGCGTTCCCGAATCTATGTCCCTGACCGCCTGCGCGAGGGCTATGGCCCCAACAGCGCCGCCCTGCTGCGCCTGCGGGCGGAGGGGGTACGGGTCGTCGTCACCGTCGATTGCGGCACGACGGCGCATCTGCCGCTGGCCGAAGCCGCGGAAAGCGGGCTCGACGTCATCGTCGTCGATCATCATGTCGCCGAGCCGCTGCTGCCGCGCGCCGCTGCGGTGGTCAACCCGAACCGACTGGATGAGGCGAGCCCGCACGGCAGCCTAGCGGCCGTCGGCGTGGCCTTTTTGCTCGTCGTCGCGGTCAATCGCTCCCTGCGCCGGGCCGGTTGGTATGGGGCGGGCCGCTGCGAACCCGACCTGCTCGGGTGGCTCGACCTCGTCGCGCTGGGCACGGTGTGCGATGTGGTCCCGTTGACCGGATTGAACCGGGCCTTGGTCGCCCAGGGGATCAGGGTGGCACGGCGCAGCGCCAATCCGGGCATGGCTGCGCTGGCCGCAATCGCCGGGATCAAGGAGCGGGTCGACGCCTACCATCTGGGGTTTGTATTCGGGCCGCGAGTCAACGCCGGCGGCCGGGTTGGCGCGTCGGATCTCGGGGCGCGACTGCTGGCCACCGATGATCCGGTGCTGGCCGCCGAGCTGGCGCAGCGCCTCGACGCCCACAACCGCGAGCGCCGGGAAATCGAAGCACGGACCTTGGCGGCGGCGATCGCAATGGTCGAAGCCGCGCCGCAAGCCGCGGTGCTGACTTTTGCCGCGGCGGCCGGCTGGCATCCCGGCGTAATCGGGATCGTGGCTTCGCGTCTCAAAGAACGCTATGAGCGCCCGGCTCTGGTTATCGCGCTGGACGGTGAAGTTGGCCGCGGCTCGGGCCGCTCGATCCCCGGTGTCGCACTCGGTCCGGCAGTGATTGCAGCGCGCCAGACCGGGCTCCTGATCAACGGCGGGGGCCACGCGATGGCGGCCGGCTTTACGGTCGCGGCGGATAAGCTTGACGCCCTGCGCGAATTTCTGGTCGAGCGGTTGGGGGACGGGCTCGACCAACAGAGCCTAGTTCCCGAACTCATTGTCGACGGCGCGCTCTCGGCCGCGGCGGCGCAGAGCGAGCTGATCGGCCACATCGACCGGCTGGCGCCGTTTGGGGCGGCAAATCCAGAGCCACGCTTTGTCTTCCCGGCGCTGCGCGTCCTCCATACTGAGATGGTCGGCGCCGCCCATCTGCGCTGTAGCTTGGCCGACTCTTTCGACGGCGCGCGGCTGCCGGCCATCGCCTTCCAGGCCGCCGAGACGCCGCTCGGCCGCTTCCTCGCCGAGACGCGCGGCGCTGCAATCCACATTGCCGGTCATCTGCGCCGCGACACCTGGCGCGGCGGCGATGCGGTGCAGCTGGTCATCGACGACGCGGCGCCGGTTTCCACCTGAGCTGGACGTGAACATATCGGGGACGTGCGCGAGCCTTGATGCGGGCGCATGGACCAGCCCGGTTGAAAGACTATGGGTGAGGCTGGCGGCGGATTCTGCGACATGGCAGTCCGGTTCCGGCGCACCGATTTGACGCCTTGAGAGTTCCGATCGCGACGCACAACCGCGTCGGGGATCGGCCAAGCTGGAGAGCGTCATGTCGACCAAGCAAATGCAGACCCGGTCAGACCCCCAATCCGAGCCTAACCCCTCGGTAATTACCCGCGCCAAGCGGCTCGGCCGCGGGGTCGCGGTCGCGGGGGTGCTCGCCGCGGTGGCACTGACCGCAGTGCCGGCGACGGCTCGTGCCCACGGTCCCGGCGCGGGCGCCGCGATTGGCCTCGGCATCCTGGGCGGGGTCATCGCCGGAGCGGCGATCGCGGCGACAACGCCCCCGGCTTATGCTGCACCGCCTTCCTATTATTATTATCCGCAGCAGGGTTACTACTACAACACTCCGACACCGTCTTATTATTATAATGCGCCACAACCCTATTACGGATCGGCGGCTTACAGCTACCCGCCCTACAATTACCAATAATTCCCATTCGGCGGCCGACACGCCGCACAACGATCGCGGCCCGGCCTCCCTTGCAGGAGGCCGGGCCTCCTTTTGGGATGCATCGGGCTTGACCCCGCTTTCGAATCAGCGAATGTCGTTTGCCTGTTTTTGCCTAGGGAGGGACGGGTGGAAGCAAGCGAGATCGCCGAAAGGATACGCGGGGAAGATGAAGAGCGCAGGGCCGAGGCGGACGTCACTTTCCGCAGGTTCACCGCCATCTATCTCGGTGTCATCGCGATGCTGCTGGCGATCACCTCGCTCGGCGGGTCGAACGCGACCAAAGTGATGGTGAATGCCAACATTCAAGCTTCTGACATCTATGGCTTTTACCAATCGAAATACGCCCGCCAGACCTCCTACCGGCTCGCCGCCGACCAGCTCGAAGTGTTGGCCGCCGCCAACCCGGCGATGCCCGAAGCGGCCAGGACGAAGATCGAAGAGCACATCAAGCGTTGGCGGACAACCGCCGACCGCTATGAGACCGACCCGGTGAGCGGCCAGGGCAAGCAAGAACTTCTCACGACGGCAAAGGAATGGCAGGCCAAGCGCGACCGCGCCGCCCGACGAGACCCGAATTTCGACTTTGCCGAGGCCTTGTTTCAGATCGCGATCGTGTTGGGTTCGGTCAGCATTGTCGCGGCCTCGCGCCCGCTCGTAAAGCTGAGCGGGGCGCTCGCGGTGCTCGCCACCTTGCTGATGATCAACGGCTATTTCCTGTTGGTGGCGCTGCCCTTGGACTGAGCCAGTCAGTGGGCTGTCGCTCAATCGACAACCGCGATCTCGGTTGTACGGGCGTGCTCGGGGGCAAACTGGCTGCGGTAATAGCCTGCGAACACACCGTCGCGCCGCAACAGTTCGGTCAGGCTGCCGTGTTCTACGATGCCGCCCGCTTGCACGACGACGATCCGGTCGCAGCGCTGCACCGTCGACAGCCGGTGGGCGATGATGAAAGTCGTGCGCCCCTCCGTCAGGCGCTCGATCCCGGCCATCACCAATGCCTCGGTGGCGACATCGAGCGCCGAGGTCGGCTCGTCGAGGATCAGGATCGGCGCGTCACGCAGCAGCGCCCTGGCGATCGTCACCCGCTGTTTTTCGCCCTCGGACAACGCCACGCCCAATTCGCCGATCACCGTGTCGTAGCCCGCCGGCAGCGACGTGATCAGATCGTCGATGTGCGCCAGTCGGGCCGCGCGCTCGATTGCCGCGTCATCGGCACCCGGCCGGCCGTAGGCGATATTGTCGCGCACCGAGAGCGGAAAGATCAGCGGCGGCTGCAAGACCAGCGCGATTTGGCTGCGCAAGGACTTCAAGCGATATTCGCGCAGATCAACACCGTCGATTTCCACGCTCCCTGCCGTCGGGTCGTAGAAGCGCGGCAACAGGCCGAGCAAGGTCGATTTGCCCGCCCCGGTGGGACCGACGACCGCGATCTTGGCGCCGGCGGGGACCACCAGATCGATGTCCCTCAGGACCGGGGTCTGCGGACGATAGTGGAAGCCGACCTTGCGCCAGGTAACCGCGCCGCGCGCTCCTTCCGCGGGAAAGGTGCGGCTCCCGTCGGTGAGGTCGAGCCCGGTGTCGAGAATTTCGAAGATCCGACGGGCTCCGACCCGGGCCCCGGCGATCTGCCCCCAACTCTGGGTGATCTGATTGATCGGCGCGTAGAGCTGAGCCAGATAAGAGATGAAGACGATCAGCTGGCCGACTGTCAACGCACCCGAGATCACCGCTCGCGCTCCGGCATAGACGACGAGTGCGGTGCCGCCGGCGATCACAACGTTGACCGTCCCGGAATAGAGCGTCTGCCAGCTGTAAAGGCGCAGGGTCGCGCGCAGGCTTTCACGGCTCGCCCCCATGAAGCGGCGCTGCTCGTCTTCCTCCCTGGTGAAGGCTTGCACCACCTTGATCGACGACATTGCCCACTGCACCAACGAATAGACCCGGCTCTCGGTCGTGCGCACCTCGGTGGCGACGTCGATGATCTTACGGTTGAACCCGGCGATCAGCACGAACAGCACCGGCACGACGGTCAGCGCCAGCAACGTCAAGGTCGGATCGAGCGGAAACAGAATGACCAACATGCCGGCCAGCAGGACCACGGCCGACAGGATCGGCAATGCCCCGTTCATGATCATCGTCTGAACGGCAAAGCTGTCGGCGGTGACCCTGTAGAGCAGGTCGCCAACCCGCTGGCGATCGTGGAACGCCAAGGAAAGACGCTGGAGATGGGCATAGAGAGCGCCGCGCAGATCGTTGACCATTTTCTGCCCGACGCGAATCGTCGTGTAGTAATGCAGCAGGGTCAGCCCGCCACTACCCAGATGAACGAGCACGATCCCGAGACAAGCAAGCAGCAGCAACCGACTCGCCGGCACGGCTTGCAGCGCCGCAATCGGGAATGGCTTGCCGCCCAACACATTGTCGATCACCACCTGCAGCGGCCATGGCTTGAGCAGCTCGAAGGCGGTGATCAGAAATACCTGCGCCAACGCCCAGGCGACCTGACCGCGATAGGGCCGCAAATACGGCAGCAATTTTTTCAACATCGCGCCGGGTTCCGTTGCAACCTCAGGCGCGCGCCGTCGGGCCGACCCCGCATCTCATGCAGTCTGGGTCGCGACGACCGCTATCTCGGGACGCGCCACCCGCTCGACCGGGATGAGCCCCACCGGTTTGGCGACGGCCTCGACGATACGGTGCATCAACCGAGCAAAGCCGCCGAGCTTGCAGCTCATCACCGCGAAATTGACGAGCCCGCCTGCGCCGATCGCCGCTGCCGCCAGCGGCCAGCCAAGGATCAGCGCGAACGCGGTCAATCCCGCATAGCTGCGCAGCAGGAACGATGCGAAACGCGACAGGCGCATCGTGCAACGCACGCGCAACAACCGTTTGGGACCACCATGATTTTCGACGCAGACCGTGACCTGGGATCGGCTGCATAGGCCACGGGCAATCTTGAGGTCCCAGCTGCTCCACCCGGTGTCGGGCACGACGAAATATTTCTGCCGCACCAGGAACTCCATCAGCCCGCCGATCAGCGCTTCTTTTTCGGTTCCGGCCTCGCTCCAATAGGCCAGTTGGAAGGCTCGCTGGCGCCAAGAGATCCGGGCGCGCTGCTCGGTCTCGACGGGGGCGACGTGCGGCTGTGCGCGCATCTCGCGGATGCGCCACCTGATCCGCTCCCAGCCGCGCAGCAGCGGGCCTAGATAGATCAGCAGCGCCACCAGCGCCCGGGCTTTGAACCCGGTGAAACGCCTGTCGATCTGCGCCTTGAGCGCGCCGTTGACGCACATCGCCCAGGTAGCGAGCAGCGGCACCGCGAGCAGCCACCACCATCCGCCGCCAACAGCCGCGGCCAGCGCCAAGACAAGGGCCGCAGCACTCCATTCAAAGGTCAGCGGCAGAAATGCGGTCAGCGAAGATGGCGGCTCGTACAGGGTTTGGAACAGGCCGCGTCCAAACACGCCCGAATAGATCACCGGCCGGCGCGACAGCAGCAGCGAGGTCGAGAGGTCGCCATAGATGCGCCCCAACCACTTTGCCTGTCCAAAGAGGTTGAAGCGGAAGGGATGCTTAGAATAGACTAAGGCTTCGGCCTTGCCGTAGCCGCGCTGCTGATTGCAATAGGCTTTGACCGTGTTGCGACGGAAATGCCAGACGATGGCCGCCGGGCTGAAGCCGATGACATAGCCGGCATCCTGAAAGCGCCAGCAGATATCGACATCGTCGCCGGCGGCGCGATAGACCGGATCGAAGCCGCCAAGATCCATTAGGGTCTCGCGGCGGAATGCCATGTTGCAGCCGGCGATGTGCTCGGCCACCTCGTCGCTCAGCAACACATGGGTCGGGCCGCCGGGCGCCACCGCGACCGCGGCCGGAACAAGGCTGTCTTCGGGCGGCGGAAAATTGGGACCGCCGCACGCAGAAAGGCCGCTCGCTTCCATCTTGGCGACAAGGTAGGTCAGCCAATCGGGATCGGCGACGCAGTCGCTGTCGGTATAAGCGACGATCTCGCCGGTGGCGGCCTCTGCACCGACATTGCGGGCAACGCTCAAGCCCTTATTCGGCTGGCTGATGATCCGGCAGTACGGATAGCTCTCGGCGATCTCGAGGGTGCGATCGCGCGAACCGTCATTGACGACGATGACCTCGTAATCGGGATAATTCAGCAGTGCGAGCGAAGCCAGACACGCATCCATCGTGCGCTCGGCATTGTAGGCGCAAACCACCACCGAGACCCTCGGGTAGCGCGGCAGAGGCGGCGGCAAGGGGCCGCTGTAGGAGCGTTCGACCTCAGCCAAGGCAAGCTTGGGCCGGCGCTTTCGGTCAACAAGGCCGAACGCCCAGTCCTCGACCAGGTGACCGCCGGTGAACCACTCATCGGTCCAGGAAAACACGCAAGTCCCGGCAACCCCCGCCTCGAAGGCGGTGCGAACCTGCCACGACAGAACGCGCTGCTGGCCCTGTTCTCCTTCGCGGATCGAGTCGACGCCAAATTCGGTCAGCACCAGCGGCTGGTCGACGGCGAGATTATGCAGCCGCGCGATATAACGCCGAAAGGCGGTTTCATCGTGAAGATAGACGTTGAAGCAAACAAAATCGGTGAAGTCGATGGTCAGATATTCGGTCGATGGAAAGTTGGCGTAGCTGACCAGCGCCTCGGGGTGCTCGTCTTTAACCAAGGCAACGAGACCGCGCAGAAAACCACGCACCGGCTCGGCGCCGTGCCAACGGACGATGTCCGGCGGGATCTCGTTGCCGACCAGGTAGGCGAAGACCGCGGGATGGCGCCCGCAGGCGCGCACGCCAGCGGCGACCGCTTCGCGGATATCGGCCTGGATTGCCGGATTATCGAGAAAGGTGACGTGCTGGGGCCACGGAAGCCCGACGAGAACCCTCAAACCCGCCTCGTGAGCGGCGTCCAAGAGCCAAGCCGGCGGCACGGTGAAAACCCGGACGGTGTTAATCCCGGCTTCACCCATCAGCGCGAAATCTTTGTCGACGGTCGCCGGTTCGGGGAAGGGCGCGCCATGGTTGCCGATCGGGAACGGGCCGTAAGTGACGCCTTTGACGAAATGCTTGTGCTCGCCGGCGAAGAAGAACTTGCCGCTCACGCGAATCGGAACGGGCGATGGGACCTGCTCCATCGGGATCGAAGCACGCCGTGCAACCTCGTCGACATCGACCAAGGTCATCTTGGAAGCTCCCGGGGCCGATGCCGCGCCGGCCCCCTTCCCGGCATCGGCAGCGCTCGCACAACGGGCCACCGCGGGATTCATTCCGGGAACCGGGGCGGCGCCGGCCGCACGAATGAGAATACGGGCGCACTCACTGCGACTGGCGCGTCTGCCAAGCGAGCGCGGTGCGGATGATCGTGTCGAGGTCCGAATGCTGCGGGCGCCAGCCAAGAATTTCGGCGCGCAAGGCTGGGGTCGGCGACCAGCGCCGGAGGATCGCCCGCCCGCCTCGGTGCGGCTTGCGCCGGGACCTTGCGGCCGGTGACCGCCTCGGCGGCGGCGATCACCTCGCGCACCGACCGACCGTGGCCGGTGCCGAGATTGACCGCGATGTTGCCGCCGCCCCCGCGCAGGCGCTCCAGCGCGCGCAGATGCGCGACAGCCAAGGTCTTGGACATGGACGTAATCGCGGATCGCGGTGCCATCCGGCGTCGGATAATCGGTGCCGTAGATATCGATCTGCGGGCGTTGCCCGAGCGCCGCCTGCAACACCAGCGGAACCAGATGGGTTTCAGGCTCGTGGCACTCGCCGATCTCGCCGTCGAGATCGGCTCCGGCGGCGTTGAAATAGCGCAGCGCCGCCGAGCGCACGCCATAGGCTTGTCCATACCAATGCAAGGCCCGCTCGATTGCGAGCTTGGTCTCGCCGTATGGGTTGACCGGACGCTGCGGCGAGTCCTCGCGTATCGGAACCACATCAGGCGTGCCATAGGTTGCGCAGGTCGAGGAGAAGACGATTTCGCCGACGCCCGCATTGCGCATTGCCTCCAACAACGACAGGGTGCCGCCCAGATTGTTGCGGTAGTAGAGCGCCGGCTCGGCCACGGACTCGCCGACATAAGCGTAAGCGGCGAAATGCATGACCGCCGACACTCGATGCTCGGCGAGCGCGGCGGAGAGCCGCGCCATATCCGCGAGGTCCCCCTCGACCAGCGGCCCCCAGCGCACCGCCTCGCGCTGCCCGCGCGACAGATTGTCGAAGACGACCGGCCGGTATCCGGCGCGCGCCAGCACCTTGCAGGCATGCGCCCCGACATATCCCGCTCCGCCGGTTACCAGGATCGCTTGTGACATACCGCCTGCTGGATCAAACCATAACGACGGCAGCACAACGCGCCATGTTCGCCGGCTCTTCCCGCACTTGGTGGTTTTCCGGGCGCGGCGGCTTGCCGCGGGTCGCTTCTGGTGGAATAAGCCGGCGGGGCTGCCGTTTTTTGCTGCATTCGCGTGAGGGTCAGCCGAGATGCGCATTGCGATGGTCGGTACTGGGTATGTCGGGCTGGTCTCGGGGGCGTGCTTCTCCGAGTTCGGCGTCGAGGTCACATGCGTCGACCAGGATGCGGGCAAGATCGCGCGCCTGCAGCGGGCGAAATGCCGATCTTCGAGCCGGGTCTCGACGCAGCTGGTCGCCAATAACGCGGCGGCGGGCAGGCTTTCCTTCACCACCGACCTCACGGCGGCTGTCGCTGGGGCCGATGCCGTGTTCATCGCCGTCGGCACGCCCTCGCGGCGCGGCGACGGCCATGCCGATCTTTCTTACGTCTTTGCCGCCGCCGAGGAGATCGGGCGGGCGTTGACCGATTATGCGGTCGTGGTGACCAAGTCGACGGTGCCGGTCGGCACCGGTCGCGAGGTTGCCGAGATCCTGCGCCAGATGCGCTGCCGCAGGGCCGGTTCGACGTCGCCTCCAACCCGGAATTTCTGCGCGAGGGCTCGGCGATCGAGGATTTCATGCGGCCCGACCGGGTCGTGATCGGCGCCGACAGCGAGCACGCCCGCACGGTCATGCGGGCGCTCTACCGCCCGCTCTATCTGCTCGAAACGCCGATGATGTTCACCGACATCGAGACCGCCGAGCTGATCAAATATGCGGCCAACGCGTTTCTCGCGACCAAGATCACCTTCATCAACGAGATCGCCGATCTGTGCGAGGCGGTCGGCGCCGATGTTCAGGACGTGGCCAACGGGATCGGCCTCGACGGACGCATCGGCCGCAAATTCCTGCATGCCGGGCCTGGGTTTGGCGGTTCGTGCTTTCCGAAGGACTGCCGCGCGCTGGTGCGCACCGCTCGCGAGGTCGAGGCGCCGTTGGCGATCGTCGAAACCGTGGTGCAGGTCAATGATGCGCGCAAGGAGCGCATGGCCGACAAGCATCGCCGCCGCTTGCGGCGGCAAGCTCGCGGGCAAGACCCTTGCCGTGCTCGGTCTGACCTTCAAGCCCAACACCGACGACATGCGCGACAGCCCGAGCCTGGCGATCCTGCCGGCGTTGATGCGCCGCCGGCGCAGCGATCCGCGCCTTACGATCCCGGAGGGATGGTCGAGGCCGAAGAAGCTGCTGCCTGACCTGATCTACTGCGGCGATGCCTATGAGACGATGGATGGGGCCGATGCGCTGGTCATCCTGACCGAATGGAACGCCTTCCGCGCGCTCGATCTCGGCCGCGTCAAGAAGCTTGCTCGCGGCCCCCCTCGTGATCGATCTGCGCAACATCTATCAGCCTGAGGAAATGACCGCCGCGGGCCTCATCCTATCGTCAGCATCGGCCGCCCGCCGCGGATCGTGCGCCCCGAATTACGAGTGCTAGCGTGACCGCCAGGAAAGATCGCCCAATGAGCATTGTCGCCAAACGCGTTCTCGTCACCGGCGGCGCCGGCTTTCTCGGCTCGCATCTGTGCGAGCGCCTGCTGCGCCCAGGGCGACGACGTGCTCTGCGTCGACAATTATTTCACCGGGCGCAAGGACAACGTCGCCCACCTGCTGGCCGACCCGCATTTCGAGGCGATGCGCCACGACATGACCCATCCGCTGTTTGTCGAGGTCGACGAGATCTACAATCTTGCCTGCCCGGCCTCGCCGATCCATTACCAGTTCGACCCGGTGCAGACGACCAAGACCAGCGTCATCGGCGCAATCAACATGCTGGGGCTGGCCAAGCGGCTGAAGGCCAAGATCTTCCAGGCCTCGACCTCCGAGGTCTATGGCGACCCCACCGTGCACCCGCAGCCCGAAGGCTATCGCGGCAACGTCAACCCGATCGGGCCGCGCGCCTGCTACGACGAGGGCAAGCGCTGCGCCGAGACCTTGTTTTTCGATTATTACCGTCAGCACAATCTGAAGCATCCGCGTCGCCCGCATCTTCAACACCTACGGTCCGCGCATGCACCCCAACGACGGCCGCGTCGTCTCCAACTTCATCGTCCAGGCGCTGCAGGAACGAACCGATCACGCTGTACGGCGACGGCACGCAGACCCGCGCTTTTTGCTATGTCGACGATCTGATCGATGGGTTTGTCGCGCTGATGGCCGCTCCCGACGACGTTACCGGGCCGATCAATCTCGGCAATCCGGTCGAAATCTCCGTCGCCGAGCTCGCCGACCGTGTCATCGCGCTGACCGGCTCGCGCTCGACGATCACGCGGCGCCCGCTCCCGGTAGACGATCCGGTCCAGCGTTGCCCCGAAATCGCCCAGGCTCAGGCGGTGCTCGGCTGGCAACCGCGCACCGAACTAAATACCGGCCTCACCCGCACCATCGCCTATTTCGAAAAACTGCTGTCGCAGCGCGGCCCCGAGCTTGGCCGGCGCGCGGTGCGTCCGGCGCCGCTGCCGGTCAAATGATGCGCCGGCGCTGCAGCTCGTCGATTATCTGTGTCGCAGCCTCTTCGGCCGTCCCGAGTGTGGTCACTCGCAGCTCCGGGGTTTCGGGCTCTTCGTAGGGCGAGTCGAGGCCGGTAAAATGCTCGATGCCGCCGGCCTTGGCCTTAGCGTAGAGGCCCTTGGGATCGCGCCGGATGCATTCCTCGATCGGCGTATCGACGTATATCTCTAGAAACGAGGTGGGGCCGGTCAGCTCGCGCACCATGCGTCGCTCGGCGCGGAACGGCGAGATGAACGAACAGATCACGATCAGCCCGGCCTCGGCCATCAGCTTGGCGACCTCACCGACGCGGCGGACGTTTTCGACCCGGTCGGCGTCGGTGAAACCGAGATCGCGGTTGAGCCCGTGCCGCACATTGTCGCCATCGAGCAGCATCGTATGGCGGCCGAAAGCAAGCAGCTGCTTTTCGACGAGATCCGCGATCGTTGATTTTCCGGCGCCGGACAGCCCGGTCAGCCACAGCACCGCGGGGGTTTGGCCCTTGAGCTCGGCGCGCTCGTCGCGGCCGACGGTCAGCGCCTGCCAATGGATGTTGCTGGCGCGACGCAAGCCGAAGGCGATCATCCCGGCCCCGGCCGTCTCGTTGCTGAAGCGGTCGATCAGGATAAAAGCGCCGGTGTCGCGATTGTCGGCGTAGGGATCGAACGCCACCGGCGCTGCGGTCGACAGATTGCAGAACCCGATCTCGTTGAGGCCAAGGGTCCTGTCGGCAAGATGCGCAAGGGTCTCGACATCGATGCGATGCTTGAGCGCGGTGACGGTGGCCGGCACTGTGCGGGTACCGATTTTCAGAAGGTAGGAACGCCCGGGGACAAGCGGGTGCTCGCTCATCCAGATCACCTGGGCGGCAAACTGATCGACGAAGTCGGGCGGATTGCGCGGGTCGGCAAGGAGATCGCCACGAGCAATGTCGATCTCGTCGGCGAGGGTTAGGGTGATGGCGTCACCAGCCCCGGCGCGTTCGAGCGCGCCATCGAAGGTGGCGATCTCGCGAACCCGGGTCGATCGGCCCGAGCCGGCGAGGAGAACCATATCGCCGGGCGCGATCGAGCCCGAGACAACCGTCCCCGAGAAGCCGCGGAACGAGGCATTCGGCCGGTTGACCCATTGCACCGGAAAGCGGAAGGGCCGTTCGCCGTCACCCGTCACCTCGACCAATTCGAGATGATCGAGCAAGCTCGGCCCCCGATACCAGGGCATCCGCTGCGATGGCCGGATGATGTTCTCGCCCGACAAGGCCGAGAGCGGGATCGCCGTTATCTCCGCTTGACCCAGCCCCGCGGCAAAACCCGAGAAGCCGGCGGCGATTTCGGCGAACCGGCCCTCGTCATAGCCGACGAGATCCATCTTGTTGACCGCCAGCACCAGGTGATGGATCCCGAGCAGCGAGCAGATAAAGGCATGCCGCTTGGTCTGGGAAACAATGCCGTTGCGGGCGTCCACCAGGATCACGGCCAGATCGCAAGTCGAGGCGCCGGTCGCCATGTTGCGGGTGTATTGCTCGTGCCCTGGCGTATCGGCGACGATGAAGGCGCGCGCAGGGGTGGCAAAAAAGCGGTAGGCGACGTCGATCGTGATGCGTTGCTGCCGCTCGTCTTCGAGCCCGTCGAGCAGTAGCGAAAAATCGATGGCCTCGCCGGTGGTGCCGAACCGCCGCAACTCGTGCTCGAGCGCCTCCAGTTGATCGTCGAAGATCAGCGCACAGTCATGCAGCAGCCTGCCGATCAGGGTCGATTTGCCGTCATCGACGGATCCGCAGGTCAGAAAGCGCAACAGATCCCGGTCATGCGGGAGAGCCGCCTGACAGGAAGCCGGCATCAAAAGTAGCCCTCGCGCTTTTTGCGCTCCATCGCGGCGTCTTCGTCGCCGTCGATCAGACGGCCCTGCCGCTCGGACCGGCGCGAGTCGCGTAATTCGGCGATAATCTCGGCGGGCGTTGTTGCCGCCGAGGCGATCGCCCCGGTCAACGGGTAGCAGCCCAGGGTGCGAAAACGGACTCGGCGATGTTCCGGCTCTTCGCCCGGGTTCAGCGGTAAGCGGTCGTCATCGACCATGATCCAGGTCCCGCTGCGCTCGACCACCGGCCGCAATGCGGCGAAATACAATGGCACCACCGGGATCTCTTCGGCGGCGATGTATTCCCAGACGTCGTGCTCGGTCCAGTTCGACAGCGGAAAGACCCGCATCGTCTCGCGCTCGGAGAGCCGTGTGTTGTAGACCCGCCACAGCTCGGGACGCTGGTTCTTCGGGTTCCAGTCGTGGTTGCCGCCACGCAACGAGAAGACGCGCTCTTTCGCCCGGCTCTTTTCCTCGTCGCGCCGCGCGCCGCCCAGTGCGGCATCGAAGCCGTGGCGATCAAGCGCCTGCTTCAGCGCCTCAGTCTTCATTACCGTGGTGTGCAACGCCGATCCGGAGGCTATCGGGTCGATGCCGCGCTCGACGCCGTCTTCGTTGGTGTGGACGATCAGCTCGAGATCGAGCCGGAGCGCGGTTGCGTCGCGGAAGGCAATCATCTCGCGGAATTTCCACAGCGTGTCGATGTGCAGCAGTGGAAAGGGCAGCTTGCCGGGAAAGAACGCCTTGCGCGCCAAATGCAGCATGACGCTCGAATCTTTGCCGATCGAATAGAGCAGAACCGGCTTGCGGAACTCGGCCGCGACCTCGCGCATGATCCCGATCGCCTCTGCTTCGAGACGACGCAGATGGGCCGGCAACACACGCAGGATCGGCGACGCTTCGGCTACGGCGGACACAGATGCCCTTTCGTGAGGTTTACGCGCGAGGCTGAGGGCGGCTATCCCCGTTAGAGACCGGTGCAAACGCTGTCAACCGCACGCCAATCCCCGCGCCAGGATATCGCAGCTCTCGATCCCGAGATTATCGGGGGCCGACCCTCTACACCCGGTTAAGCCGCACACTCAGCGGTTGGCGCCGATCAATGCAGCTTGGGCGCTTTGAGGAACCGCGTGCGGTCGGCGGAGAGGACGCGCACTGTCAAGGCCTCGCCGTCACGCACCACCTGCAGCTGGATCTCGCTGCCGGCTGGGCCGCCCGCCCAAACCTTTCGCCAGAAGCCGGCGAGGCTCGCTACCGCATCATCCCGGACTGCGAGGATACGGTCCCCGGGCCGCAGCCCGGCCTTGTTCGCGGGCCCTTGCTCGTGGAGACCGGCAACGACGATCGCGTCCTCGACCTCGGCGGCGTACAGGCCGAGCCATGGGCGCATCGGACGGTTCGGGCGCCCATAAGTCAGCATGTCGTCGAGAATCGGCGGCAACAGGTCTATCGGTACGACCATATTGACATCGCGTCGCAGCTCGCGGCCGCTCGAATGCTGGACATGCAAGGAGCCGATGCCGATCAGCCTTCCGTCTGCGCCGATCAACGCCGCGCCGCCCCAAAACGGATGTGCCGGAGCGGTAAAGATCGCGTGGTCGAGCACGTATTCCCAATACCCGGCGAATTCCTGGCGTGCGACGACGCGGGCAGAGATGGCATGGCGACGGCCGCCCTCTGCGGCCATGATGGCATGGTCGCCGGCGCCGACGCGCATGCCGACACCGAGTTCGAGCGGCGTGATATTCAATTTGCCCAGCGTCTGGACGAGCCCGAACCCGGTCTCCTGGTCATAGGCGAGGACGTGCCCGGGCACCGCGCCGCCATTGGCGGAGGTGAGCCAGATTGTCTCGGCTTCGGTGACGAGATAGCCGATCGTCAGGACGAGACCGTCGCCGCGGATCAGAACGGCGCTGCCGGCTCGCTCGACGCCGAGCGAACCGGCGGTGAAGGCGTCTTCCGGAACCGTCGCTCGCAGGCCCAGCACCGCACCGAGCGCACGGTCCAAGTCAAAGCTGCAGTCGCCTGGCTTCGGCTGGATCTCGCCCGGGATTTCCCAGTCTACGTTTCGTGGCATCGCAGCTGCTCTTCTTTCGCCTCGGGTTCAATCGTATCCGACAAAGAGTGCGCCGCCCGCGCGCTCTTGTCAAAACCGCCGCGTTGGCGGAGGCGGCGACACCTCCGGTCCGCGTCGCCCGGCCGCTTGACATGGCGGTATGCCCCATCTATCTAGGCAGCACTCTTGGATAGAGAGTGCCAATCGCTTATTCGAAATCGAGGCCGAGGAGGTATTCATGAAATTTCGTCCGCTGCACGACCGTGTCGTGATACGGCGCGTCGAGGAGGAAGAGAAGAGCAGAGGCGGTATCATCATTCCGGACACGGCAAAAGAGAAGCCGATGGAAGGCGAGGTGGTGGCTGCCGGACCAGGCGCGCGCGGCGAGGACGGCAAGATTCAGCCGATGGACGTCAAGGCGGGCGACCGCGTGCTGTTCGGCAAATGGTCCGGCACGGAGGTCAAGCTGGATGGCGAAGACCTGATCATTATGAAAGAAAGCGACATCATGGGCGTAATCGAGCCCGCCGCCGCCGCGAGAAAGGTCGCTTGAGGAGAATTTGGAAATGGCTGCCAAAGACGTCAAATTTCATGCCGACGCCCGCGAGCGGATGCTGCGCGGCGTCGATATTCTTGCTAACGCGGTCAAGGTGACCTTGGGTCCGAAGGGGCGCAACGTCGTGCTCGACAAATCGTTTGGCGCGCCGCGGATCACCAAGGACGGCGTTACCGTCGCCAAGGAGATCGAGCTGTCCGACAAGTTCGAGAACATGGGCGCGCAGATGGTCAAGGAGGTCGCCTCGAAGACCAGCGATCAGGCCGGCGACGGCACCACGACCGCGACCCTGTTGGCGCAGGCGATCGTGCGCGAAGGGTCGAAGGCGGTGGCTGCGGGCATGAACCCGATGGATCTGAAGCGCGGCGTCGATCTCGCGGTTGAAGCCGTGATCGAGGATATCAAAAAGCGGTCGAAGAAAATCTCGACCAATGAAGAGATCGCCCAGGTCGGCACGATTTCGGCCAATGGCGAGCGTGAGATCGGTGAAATGATCGCCGAAGCGATGCAGAAGGTCGGCAACGAGGGCGTGATCACGGTCGAAGAGGCCAAGAGCCTGGAGACCGAGCTCGACGTCGTTGAGGGCATGCAGTTCGACCGCGGCTACTTATCGCCCTATTTCGTGACCAACGCCGAGAAGATGGTCGCCGAGCTCGAAAATCCGTACATCCTGCTCTTCGAGAAGAAGCTGTCCGGGTTGCAGGCGATGCTGCCGGTCCTGGAGGCGGTGGTGCAGAGCAGCAGGCCGCTGTTGATCGTCGCCGAGGATGTCGAAGGCGAGGCGCTCGCCACGCTTGTGGTCAACAAATTGCGCGGCGGTCTCAAGGTCGCGGCGGTCAAGGCGCCGGGCTTCGGCGATCGGCGCAAGGCCATGCTCGAAGACATCGCCATGCTGTCCGGCGGACAGGTGATCAGCGAAGACCTCGGCATCAAGCTCGAAAACGTCACTCTCGACATGCTGGGTCAGGCGAAGCGGGTCAGCATCGAGAAAGAGAACACGACGATCATCGACGGTTCCGGCAAGCCCGAGGACATCCAGGGCCGCATCGCTCAGATCCGCCAGCAGATCGAGGAAACGACCTCGGACTACGACCGCGAAAAACTGCAGGAGCGGCTGGCCAAGCTTGCCGGCGGCGTCGCGGTGATCCGGGTCGGCGGGTCGACCGAGGTCGAGGTCAAGGAGCGCAAGGACCGGGTTGACGACGCGATGCACGCAACCCGCGCGGCGGTCGAAGAGGGTGTTGTGGCCGGCGGCGGCGCCGCGCTGCTCTATGCCGCCCGCGCCCTGGACAATCTGAAACCGTCGAACGGCGACCAACAGGTCGGCATCGACATCATCAAAAAGGCGATCCTCTATCCGGCCCGGCAGATTGCCGAAAATTCGGGCACCGACGGCTCGATCGTCGTCGGCAAATTGCTCGACAGCAAGGACTCGAATTACGGCTACGACGCGCAAAAGGGCGAGTTCACCGACATGATCCGGGCCGGCATCATCGACCCGACCAAGGTCGTGCGCCACGCACTGCAGGATGCGGCCTCGATCGCTGGTCTGCTGATCACTACCGAAGCGATGGTGGCCGAAAGGCCAGAGCCCAGGACACCGCCGGCGATGCCGCCGGGCGGTGGCATGGGCGGCATGGGCGGCATGGACTTCTAAGCAGTCCCAAAGATTTGCCCTGCAAGGGCCGCCCGTCCGCGCCGAACCGCGGGCAGGCGGCCCTTTCTATTAATGCAGTGGACCGAGCCGAAGGGGGAATTCGGCGACCGGCTCGATCTGCAACGCGCATTGATCCGCCCGCTTCGATTGCGCCTGGCGCAACCCTGCCTTGCTCCCCCGGCCGCCGTCCCTGGTCGATCGCGGCCGCGCGCGCTTGCCAGCCGGCAGTGCTCCACCCATACTGACCCCTATGCGGCGCCCAATGCTGGATCCCGTTTTCGCGACGGCCGAGCCGTTGCTGCGGGTTTGCGATCACCCGGACTGCGGGGCCGGCGGTGATTTTCGTGCGCCCAAATCGCGTCTCGACCTGCGCGATTACTACTGGTTCTGTCTCGATCACGTGCGCGCCTACAACGCAGCGTGGAATTATTACGCGGGAATGAGCGATAACGAGATCGAGGCCGAAATTCGCAGCGACACCGTGTGGCAGCGGCCGACTTGGCGGCTCGGCGATCGACACGGCCCCGGTTACACGGCACGGGTGCGGGACGCGTTCGGGGTCTTCTCCGGGGGCGCCCAGGGTGGTCGCGGGGCTGGGCAGGAGCGCGAGCGACCGAACCGCGAGGCGGTGCGGCGGGCGCTCTCTGCTCAGGAACAGGCGCTCGCGGTATTCGAAATCGAGCCACCGTTCACCCCGGTACGTCTCAAGGCCCGTTACAAGGCGCTGGTCAAGCTCCATCATCCCGACGCCCATGGCGGGGACAAAGCGGCCGAGGAGAAGTTGAAGATCATCAACCAGGCCTATGCCACCCTGAAAGCCAGCTATTTCGGTTGAACAATCGGGATGCGGCGTTCAAATTTCTCACTGCTTCACCACAGGATAGAAGACAAGAATGCCATCCGTTCAGCCAACGGCGCCCGACAGCGCGTTTCCGCTCGATAAGCCCGACATCACGATCTCGGTCCGTCAGAGCTTTGGGATCGATAGTGATCTTCAGGTTCCCGCCTTCAGCCAGGCGAGCGAGCACGTCCCCGATTTCGATGACGCCTATCGCTTCGACCGCGATACCACGCTGGCGATCCTCGCAGGTTTCGCCTTCAACCGCCGGGTGATGATCCAGGGCTATCACGGCACCGGCAAATCGACCCATGTCGAGCAGGTCGCGGCCCGACTCAACTGGCCCTGCATCCGGGTCAATCTCGACAGCCATATCAGCCGCATCGATCTTGTGGGCAAGGACGCGATCGTGCTGCGCGACAACAAGCAGGTCACCGAGTTCCGCGAGGGGCTGCTGCCCTGGGCGTTGCAGCATCCGGTAGCTTTGTGCTTCGACGAATATGACGCCGGACGCCCGGACGTGATGTTCGTGATCCAGCGGGTGCTTGAGGTCGAGGGCAAGCTGACCCTGCTCGACCAGAACCGCGTCATTCGGCCGCATTCGGGGTTTCGGCTGTTCTCGACCGCGAACACGGTCGGCCTCGGCGATACGACCGGCCTCTATCACGGCACCCAGCAGATCAACCAGGGCCAGATGGACCGCTGGAACATCGTCGCGACGCTGAACTACCTTCCGCACGACGCCGAGGTCGAGATCGTGCTGTCCAAGGTGCCGACCTACGACACCGAGGACGGGCGGCGCACGATCAGCGCGATGGTGGCGCTCGCCGATCTGACCCGTGCCGGTTTCATCAACGGCGACATCTCGACCGTGATGTCGCCGCGTACGGTCATGACCTGGGCTGAGAACGCGTCGATCTTCAACGATCTGTCGTTTGGCTTCCGCCTGACCTTTCTCAACAAATGCGACGAGACCGAACGCCCCGCGGTGGCCGAATACTACCAGCGCTGTTTTGGCACCGAGCTGGCTGAAACCGGCGTCAACGCGACGTTGATGTAGGCCCCGAGTTTTATCCCCCGCAGCTCAAAATGGCGCAGGACTTCTCTCCGACCGAAATTTTCAAGCGGGCGACCGCGGCGACCCTGCGGGCGATCGCCGAGCGCGACGACCTAGCGGTCGCCTTCGGGCCGGAAGCAGCCGGTGTGACCGGCACCAGAGTGCGGTTGCCGAACCCGCCGCGCGACCTGCCGGCCGAGGAGGCCGCGCAATTGCGCGGCGCCGCTGACAGCATGGCGTTACGTCTGCGCTATCACGACGACGCGGTCCACAGCCGGCGCCTTCCCGGCAGCCCGTTGGCGCGAGCGGTTTTCGAGGCGGTGGAGCAGGCGCGGGTCGAGGCTTTGGGCTCCCGGCGCATGACGGGCGTCGCCACCAATCTCGCCGCGATGCTCGACGAGCAGTATAGGCGGCAGGGCTTTGAGCGCATCACCGAGCGCACAGAGAGCACGATGGCCGAGGCGGTGCGCCTCTTAACCCGCGAGGCCTTGACCAAGGAACGCCCGCCGCCCGCGGCGCGGCGCGTTGTCGATCTGTGGCGCCCGTGGCTTGAAGCGCGGATCGCCAAGGATCTCGGCGAGCTCGACCGCACCATCCTGGATCAGGACGACTACGCCCGGGTGACCCGCAGGATGTTGCAGGACCTCGACATCGATCTTGGCGAGGCTGAGGATTCCGAAAACAACGAGCAGCAGGAGGGCGAGGAGGCCGAGGGCGAAAATCAGAGCGAAGGCGAGGGCGCCACGTCAGGTGCGCAGGCTTCGCCCGACGGCTCGCCCGCCGACGGCGAGGCCGACGATGCGCAGGACGCGGCCGAAGCCGGCGACGGCGAAATGATGCCGGGCTCGAGCGATGACGACCCCGGCCGGCCGGGACGGCCCGGCACGATGCCGCGCGGCCGCCCCGACGACACCGCGATCTACCGCGCCTTCAGCTCCCTGTCGGATGAGATCGTCGAGGCCCACGAGCTATGCGACTCCGATGAGTTGACGCGGCTGCGACAATTGCTCGATCAACAGCTCTCGCATTTGCAGAGCGTTATCGCCCGGCTCGCCAACCGTCTGCAGCGCAAGCTGATGGCCAAGCAAACCCGAGCGTGGGAATTCGATCTCGACGAGGGACTGCTCGACGCAGCACGGCTGTCGCGCGTCGTCGCCAACCCGATCCTGCCGCTCGCCTACAAGCGCGAGCGTGAAATGGATTTCCGCGACACCGTCGTCACCCTCTTGATCGACAATTCCGGCTCGATGCGCGGTCGTCCGATCACCGTCGCGGCGATGAGCGCCGATATCCTGGCGCGAACCTTGGAACGCTGCGCGGTCAAGGTCGAGATCCTCGGATTTACCACCCGCGCCTGGAAGGGCGGCCAGTCGCGCGAGCGCTGGATCGCCGCCGGCAAGCCGGCCAACCCGGGACGGCTCAACGATCTGCGCCACATCGTCTACAAGCCGGCCGATGCGCCCTGGCGCCGCGCCCGGCGCAATCTCGGGCTGATGCTGCGGGAGGGCATCCTCAAGGAGAACATCGACGGCGAGGCGCTCGCCTGGGCGCACAACCGGCTACGCGAACGCACCGAACAGCGCCGCATCCTGATGGTGATTTCCGACGGCGCCCCAGTCGATGATTCAACCCTTTCGGTCAACCCCGGCAACTACCTCGAAAAGCATCTGCGCGAGGTGATCCACGACATCGAGCGGCTGGGCGAGGTCGAACTCACCGCGATCGGCATCGGTCACGACGTGACCCGCTACTACCGCCGCGCGGTCACCATCGTCGATGCTGAGCAATTGGGCGGCGTCATGCTCGACAAGCTGTCCGAACTGTTCGCGGAGGAAGGCGACCAGACTCGGGTGCGCAGCCGCCACCGCCGCGCCGCCTGATTCGATTTTAGATGCCGCGGCGGCAGCCCGTGCGCTGCCGCCAAATCGTCAGAGGTTTAGGGCGAATTCCCTTTTCAACATTCAGGGCTGAAGCAGGAAGCGGCGCCTACAGCGTCCCGACCGCACTGGCAAGATGCGGAAAATCAGCTGGAACGCTGTCCCCAATGTAATTACGCCGTGTGAGATTGCCGACCGCTGCAGCGTCGTCTATCGCACACTGCAAGGTGACTCGCCGCACGGTGGCCGGCGCAGCGCGTCACGTTCGACCGAGATCAGGGTTGCAGCGTGTAAGTGATCTCGCTAAGTGGGATTGGCGAGTCACTGCCGGCGCTATTGGTGAACGACACGATCGTCAACGAGCCCTCTACCTGTGATAGCCCGACAAGCGCACCGGATAAGAAATACCCATAACTGCCAGCAGCGCACGATGGATTAAACCCCACGATACCGTAGCTATAAAAGCTGGACGTAATATTCGCTTTCTTTAACCGAGCTGCTAGTGGGTTGTTAGCAATCGGACCGGTGTACCAGGTCACCGATTGCGGATAAGTAGCACAATTTGCTCCGCTCGCCGGTGTAAGTGACCATAGCGTCGCCCCTCCCGGGCCGACGCCAGGACCAGTAACCGTCACGAAAAATTTGCCGCTCCCAAGGGTGGGAGGACCCACATAATTGCCCGCGGCAAAATTATTGAGAATGGGTTCTGCCGCATTTTGGACCACCGGATAGCCAGGCGCGATCGTCAGGTTTCCATTGGTCGCAGCGTTGAGTTGGATCGTCACATCCTTGTAAACAAGGCTACCGGTCGAGGTTTGCACCGGGACGTCGGTGATTATGAGCGTTCCCCCGGTTCCAACAATTGTGGAATCCTGAAGATACGGGGTCGGGGTCGCGGCGACGGCAGCCTGCGTTAAAAGCCCGGTCAAACCCAGTAATAATCCTATGGTTTTCACCGCATAGGCCAGGCCCAACGGTGTGCGGTAATTGTGAAAGTGCCGCTCCATCATTCCTCCTCAAACGAGCTGCATTTTCTGAACGGATTAGCCAAAATCCGCGAAAATCAACGTAACCCGACTCGCTTGTGAAAGCAACAGTTTGTGGGTTAAAGAATTTGTTAACAACGTACAAGAATGTAATGCTGATGAAAGTTTCTATACTGCAGCCATCGAAACACCTTTCCCACTCCATATCCAGTATTTGCACCAAACAGGCCTGCGTTCCGCCCTGATCGCGGGACCTATACAGATTTGTCGAACAAGCCGCCCGAACTGTTCGCGGAGGAAGGCGACCAGACTCGGGTGCGCAGCCGCCACCGCCGCGCCGCCTGACTCGATTTAGATGCCGTGGCAGCGGCCCGGTTACGCCGCCGATTATGCGTTGTGGTTGCGACGAGGCAATGCAAAAGGGAACCGAGGCTATTGGATGGTCGGATAGCGTAAGCAGGCGACGATTCTCACGGAGATCTCGCGCCTCGACAGCAGCGACGGACACTGGCCTTTGCCGATCGCAATGGTGACAAAATCTGTGGAAAGAAGGCATCAATCAATCTTAGAAGTAGTGTTCTCATCGATCGGAGGATGAGTTGTCCGGCAGAGGCACTTTTGAAGCTCTCTAATTCGTCCAAAAGCCTTTCAGTCTCGCTGGTAAATTCCGAGCGGAGAAAATTTATCTCCTTGCTAAGCCGGCCAGTCTCGCTGGCAAATTCCGAACGGAGATATTTGACCTCGCGCTTTAGCGCTTCGTTCTCGACGCAAAGCTGCTTAGAGCGGTGATGGATCGCGTCCTTCGGCGCACGGGTTGGCCGTTCTTTGAGGAACGGCTGGAGATGGGCCTCTGTTTCCAGATCCAAAGCCGGCGTCAGGTGCGGGACAGTTGCGTGCGCGGCGGTGGCCAACTCTCTTTGCATTCGCTCGATGAGTTCGTCGACGGTCTCGACAAACCGGGAATAATCATAATTACCCGACTGGACCAGATGCCGATAGGAGCGATCTGCGAGTGCCTCGAGGGCGCTGATGTCCTCGATTTGATCGAGAACGTTGTCGATATTAGAGAAATCTTTTTTCAGTTCTATGTAGTGCTCGCCGGGATTGATAATCCCCGAGTACCGCCCACTGAACAGAATCAGCGGGGTTCCGGTAGCTGCAGCTTCAAAGATCCTCGGCGAGATCTGACCCATTGGCACTTCGTTCTCGTGCGGATCGGTGTAACCCTGAAACTCTTCGTAGCTAATGGGGCCACCTTTATCGGTCGTCATCGCCTGGTACCTGGCCTCCAAAGCGCCATCGAAGTCGAAGACGTTTGAGCCGCTCTCCGTCCCCAGCGTGCTACGGCACTGCCCGAGAAAATCGTACCAGGCCTCGCCGTAAATCCGTTTCTCGTCGCTCGTCTCGATATCGTGTCGAATGCCCCGTTCCCGGCAGATTTCGCACATCCTCTGGCCGATCTCGTATTTATCGTAGCCGAGCCGACCCAAATGGCCACCGTTCTGCCGACCGCGATAGCCGATCACAATCGGCCGTCGGGCCAGAGGCGTCCAACTCCGCCGGTGCGCTTTAAGAGACTCGGGTACGTACCCGGTCAGCACCGTGACGAACTCGGTCTCGGGAAACATGTCTCTGGGATAGACGAACTCAAGCGATTGCCGCGGTACGCAGGTGAAGACCACGTGAAAGCCGATGTCCCGAATCGCTCGGCGCAGCGCGTTAGTGTGCTCGTACTCGTCCTGAACGGCGATCAGTCGCACGCCACGAAATCCCCGGAGAGCCTCCAGATACGATTGGCTTACATAGCCGGGGAAGCACAGCCTGGCACAATAGCTGTTGAAGACCGCGTCAAACTGGTTCAGATCGACGTCGATCTGTGCATTGTCGGTGACGTGCAGGTAACTGACCTCGCAGGCTGAATGCTGTTTGAGGCTGGAAAGGTACTCGACCGTCGTCGAGACGTGCGTGGCGGCACCAGAATAGGCGACTAGCAATCTCGTCATCGTCGTCCTCTGTGCAAATCCGTCGGGAGCATCGCCCCGATCTGCAGGCCTCGATATCTATTTCCGCGCACGGAAAAGATATCGAGGCATCAAATAGTGATGGCCATCGCGTTTGCAGAAGCGCTTCGCGTGGCCGGCGTTGGAATGGCCTTTTTGGGTCGATATTGGCGAGCACCGCCGTGAACAAATTGTATTGGCGGCACATGCGCCATGTGTGACGCCGCGAGACAAAAGCGGTAAAGGGTGCTGTAGCCCCCTCCGTATTTGTACCACATTAGATATCCGCTTAGATATCCGCGGGGTCGGCGATGGCGACTGCGAGATGTTCGTAGGACTCGCAAACAGCGCCACAGATCCCCTTGATCGCTTGCAGTTGGGCCTTCGCGCTCGCGAGATCGCCCTTGAGGAGATAAGCCTCGCCGAGGTATTCGCGGACCTGCGCATAGTGCGGATCGAGCGCAACCGACTTCAGATAGTAGCCGATCCCCTCGTCGACCCGTCCCATTTTGCGCGTCGCATAGCCGCGGTAATTGAGGGCGACCGCGGTATTCGGGTCTTTCAGCAGGTCGAGCACGTCCAGCGCCTCGCGGTAGCGTCCGGCCTTGACCAGCGCGTAGGCGTAATCGGTCAGCGCCTTATCGGGCAGCACCCCGTTCTCCGCCTTGACGCACTTTTGGCTCCTGCTGTCCCATACTTGGCCTTTGTCGCAGGTCGTCGAGTCCGACTTGTCGTTTCCGCTTCCGCCGCCGTCCGCAAGGGCCGGACCGGCCGCGATCAAGCAAAGTCCGAACGCCGCCGCAAGGAATGCCTCGGTTCTCATGAAATCCTCCGTCGCTGATGCACGGATCGGGGACGCTTCGCGCCCGACATCATCGGCCCCGCCTGCTTCCGAATCAACGACTGCTCAGCAGGCCCGTTTATTCCGCACCGTCGGAGGCGGCGATGCGCAGCGCGTGGGCGGGGTAGACGCCGAGGATCTTCACCTCGCGCGAAAAAAAGGCGAGTTCCTCGAGCGCCAGCGCCAGCGGCCGGTCCTCGGGATGGGCCTCGACATCGGCGTAGAACTGCGTCGCCGCGAACGCGCCGCCGACCATGTAGCTTTCGAGCTTGGTCATGTTGACGCCGTTGGTCGCGAACCCGCCCATCGCCTTGTAAAGCGCCGCCGGCACGTTACGCACCCGAAACAGAAAGGTGGTCACGGTCGGCGTCCCGCGCGCCGGCCGCAGCGGCTCGCGCGACATGATCAAAAATCGGGTGGTGTTGTGTTCGGCGTCCTCGATATTCCCCTTCAACGAGACGAGGCCATAAATTTGCCCGGCTAGCTCGGAGGCGATGACGGCCACAGTAGGGTCGCGGCGCTCGGCAAGTTCCGCCGCGGCTCCGGCGGTATCGGCGGCGACGACCGGAGTGACGCCGAGCGCGCGGATAATGTTTCGGCACTGCGACAGCGCGTGGACGTGGCTTTTGACCGTGCGGATTTCTTCCAAGCTCGCGCCCGGTACGGCCAGCAGGTAATGGTTCACCCTCTCGAAGTGCTCGCCGATGATGTGCAGTCCCGATTCGGGCATCAGGTGGTGGATGTCGGCGACCCGACCCGCGACCGAATTCTCGATCGGGATCATCGCCAGCCGAGCCGGGCCTTCGCGCACAGCGGCAAACGCGTCCTCGAACTGGGCGCAGGGTAGGGTCGCCATCTCCGGAAAGACCCGGCGGCAGGCTAGGTCGGAATAGGCTCCGAACGCGCCCTGGAACGAGATCGTCCGCTCCGGGGCGGTGAAATCGAGCTTCGGTTCCGTCATCCTGTTTTCATCTGTTGCATCAATTGACGGGCGCGTTCGAGATCGGCGGGGGTGTCGACCTGCACGCCGAGGCGGACAGCCTCGACCAGGCTCACGGAGATGCGCATTCCGGCTTCGAGCGCGCGCAATTGCTCCAGGCGCTCACGCTGTTCGAGGACGCCGCGCGGCAGCCCGACAAAGCGTTCGAGCGCCGCGCGGCGATAAGCGTAAAGCCCGATATGCTCGTAACGTGGTCCTTCGCCCCACGGCACCACCGCCTTGCTGAAATAGAGCGCTCGCGCCGGTCGGGCCGTCTCGACGAAACCGGCGACGACCTTGTTGACGCTGGTGTCGGCGAGTGCCGCGTCATTTTCGATCACGGCGGCGAGGGTCGCGATGTCGATTTCCGGATCGGCGAGCCCGGCGACGGCTATCCGCACCGCCGAAGGGTCCAGCATCGGCAGATCGCCCTGCACATTGATGACCGCGTCGTGCGCGCGGCCGGGATCGATGCGCGTGATCGCTTGGTGGATACGGTCCGAGCCGGTCGGGAGCTGCGGATCGGTCAACACCGCGCGGCCGCCGGCCGCCTCGACGACATCGGCGATTTCACGGTCGCCGCAGGCTACGACGACCGGTCCTGCCTCGGCCGCCAGCGCGCGGCGCCAGACATGGATGATCATCGGAGTTCCGGCGATGTCGGCGAGCGGCTTCCCGGGAAGGCGCGACGCCGCCAAACGGGCGGGGATCAGAATGATCGGGTTCTTTGGCAGCGCGTTATCCACGAATTCTCGCGAACGGATCGGGCAGCGACAACATGCCCGGTTCGTGCCATCGCCGGAAGCGTGATAATTCATTTGAGTCGCCGGGAGGAATTGGATCTGCTGCCGGCCCGACACGGTCGGAAGGGTCGTCGATGTCGTCTTTCGAGTGGAACAAGATCATTGCCTCGGTACTCACCGCGCTGATCATCGCGATGGTGGCCGGGATTCTCTCGAACATGCTCGTCCGGCCAAAACCGCTTGAAAAGCCGGTCTTTGTCATCGCCGGCGCCGAGTCGACTGCAACTGCTTCGACCGAGCAAGCCGCGGCTCCCCCTAAGCTGGAGCCGATTACCCCACTGCTGGCCAAGGCCGACCCGAAAAGAGGCCAGCAGCTGACGACGGTCTGCCAGGCGTGTCATACTTTCGACAAGGGCGGGCCGAACAGGATCGGACCGAATTTGTGGGGCATAACGATCGAGGGCATGGCCGAGGTCCCGAACTATCAATTTTCCGACGTAATGGAAGCGCACAAGGGGCAAAAGTGGACTGTCGAGGAGCTCAATGAATGGTTGGACAACCCACAGCACTTTATGCCGGGCACCAAGATGACGTTTGCCGGATTCCCCAAGGCGGAGAACCGTGCTGACGTCATCGCTTACTTGCAGACCTTGAAATAGACCGTGCGCTTTTCGGAGCTCGACAGGTTCCTCGCGCTCGCATGTGAATTGGCCGACGCGGCGGGAGCGGAGGTCCGGCCGCATTTCCGCCAGCGCCTTAGGGTCGAGGATAAATCAGACCTGACCCCGGTGACCGCCGCCGACCGCGCCGCGGAGCTCGCGATGCGCAGGCTGATCGAGAACAGCTTTCCGGATCACGGGATCGTCGGCGAGGAGTTCGGCCGAGTGCGCGAAGGGGCCGAATTCGTCTGGGTTTTGGACCCGATCGACGGAACGAAATCCTTTATCAGCGGCGTGCCGCTGTTTGGGACCCTGATCGCGTTGACCCATGGCGGGCATCCGATCCTCGGCGTCATCGATCAGCCGATCTCGCGCGAGCGCTGGATCGGCGCGGCGGGGCGACCGACGACATTGAACGGCGCGGCGATCCGCTGCCGGGCTTGTCCGGGGCTTGATGCGGCGACGCTCTTCGCGACAACGCCAGAGATGTTCCGCGGGCCGGACGCCGCCGCCTTCGCCCGGGTTTCGGCCGCGGTCAAACTCGTGCGCTTTGGCGCCGATTGCTACGCCTACGGGCTACTCGCCGCCGGGTTTGTCGATCTCGTCCTTGAAGCCAGCCTCAAGCCCTACGATTTTTGCGCGATGATTCCGATCGTCGAGGGAGCCGGAGGCGTGGCGACAGACTGGCGCGGAGCAAGGCTTGGCCTGGCCTCGGACGGCCGCGTCCTGGTCGCCGGCGACCACTATGCGCACGAGGCGGCGCTGGCGCTCCTCGACGGGTAAGCCGATCGCGGGGACATGGGCATGCGCACAGTATCGGCTATCGCCGTCGGCATCTTCCTGTTGCTTACGGCCGGCAGCGCCACAGCGGCACCGAGCGAGGGCATGTCGCTGTTCGGCGATCTCAAATACGGACCCGGCTTTACTCATTTCGATTACACCAATCCGCAGGCGCGGAAGGGCGGTACGATCCGCTATTCGGCGATCGGCACCTTCGACACCTTGAACCCGTTCGTGATCAAGGGCGTGCCAGCGGCAGGGATCGGTCTGATCTTCGACACGTTGGCGGCCGTTGCCTCCGACGAACCGGCGAGCGAATACGGGCTCGTTGCCAAGACCATCGATCTCGCGCCGGACAAATTATCGGTGCTCTACACCTTGCGCCAGGAAGCGCGCTTTCATGACGGCACCCCGATAACCCCCGCCGACGTGATCTGGACCTTCGACGCTTTGCGCAGCAAAGGCCAACCCTTGTACCGCTCCTATTATGGCGACGTGACCAAGGTCGTCCAGGAAGGCGATCACGGCGTCCGCTTTTATTTCAAATCGACGAAAAACCGTGAATTGCCTCAGATTCTCGGCGAGATGCCGGTTTTGTCAAAGGCGTATTGGTCGGGTCGCGATTTCGAGAAGACCACGCTCGACCCGCCGCTCGGCAGCGGCCCCTACACGATCGAGTCGGTCGATCCCGGACGCTCGATCACCTATCGCCGAGTCAAGGATTATTGGGCCGCCGATCTCCCGGTCAACAAAGGACGCTATAATGTCGACACAATTCGCTACGATTATTATCGCGACGCCACCATCGCGCTCGAAGCGTTCAAGGCCGGCCAATACGACGTCCGGCAGGAGAATTCCTCGAAGGCTTGGGCGACCGGCTATGACAGCCCGGCACTGCGCGCGGGCCTGATCAAAAAGGAGCAGATCCCAAACGGGCTGCCAAGCGGAATGCAGGGACTGGGCTACAATTTGCGGCGGCCGCTGTTTCAGGATCCGCGAGTGCGCGAAGCGTTGGCCTATGCGTTTGACTTCGAATGGTCAAACAAGAATTTGTTTTACGGCGCCTATCATCGCACCCGCAGCTATTTCGACAACTCCGAATTGGCCGCGACCGGCGTGCCGCAGGGGCAGGAACTCGAGGTTCTGAACAAATATCGCGGGCAAATCCCCGATGCCGTATTTACGACGGAATACGATCCGCCGAAATACGACGGCTCCGGAAATATCCGTGACGGGCTGCACAAGGCAATCAAACTGCTGATGGCGGCGGGCTGGACCTTTAAGGGTGAACAGCTGGTCAATGCCAAGACAGGAGAGCCTTTCGAGTTCGAGATTTTGCTCAACGACCCCATATACGAGCGCATTGTCCTGCCGTTCACCCAAAACCTCGCCCGAATGGGCATTAAGACGAGAGTGCGCACGGTCGATCCCGCGCAGTACGAAAGGCGAATGGAGACCTTCGATTTCGACATGGCGGTGGTGTTGTTTCCGCAGTCCTTATCGCCCGGGAACGAGCAACGCGATTTCTTCGGCTCGGCCGCAGCAGACCAGCGGGGCAGTCAGAATGTTCTGGGGATCAAGAGCCCGGTCATCGATCAACTGATCGAGGGGTTGATCAACTCGCCCGACCGTGTAAGCCTTGTCGCCCATACCCGCGCGCTCGACCGGGTTCTGCAGTATGGATACTACGTAATACCACAGTTTCATCTCAACGCATTTCGGGTCGCCTATTGGGACAAGTTCCGCCGCCCGGCGATCTCGCCCAAATACGCCCTCGGCTTCGACACCTGGTGGGTCGACCCGACCGCCGAGAAATCCGTCGAGGCAAAAAAGGGCGAGGTGTTGAAGCAGTGAGAAGCTACCGATGATCGCTTACGCATTGCGGCGGGTGCTGCTGATCATCCCGACCCTGTTCGCGATCATGGTGGTGAATTTCGTGATCGTCCAAGCCGCGCCCGGCGGACCGGTCGAGCAAATGATCGCACGGCTGAAGGGAGAGAATGTCAGCGCCACCGAGCGCGTCAGCGGCGGCACCGGCGAGATCAAGGCGGCGGCGGCCTCCGGCGCCGCCGTCAACTCGCGCTATCGGGGCGCACGCGGCCTCGACCCGGCGCTGATCAAGCAGCTCGAAAAGCAATACGGCTTCGACAAACCGCCTTTGACCCGGTTTGTGCTGATGATGCGCAACTACCTGACCTTCGATTTCGGCACCAGTTTTTTCCGCGACGAGCGCGTCGTGGATTTGATCAAAGCGAAATTGCCGGTGTCGATTTCGATCGGGCTGTGGACGACCTTGATCACCTATCTGGTTTCGATCCCGCTCGGCATTCGCAAGGCGGTGCGTGACGGCAGCCGGTTCGACGTGTGGACGAGTGCGGTCATCATCGTCGGCTATGCGGTGCCAAGCTTTTTATTCGCGGTATTGCTGATCGTGCTGTTCGCCGGCGGCAGCTATCTGTCGATCTTTCCCCTGCGCGGGCTGGTCAGCGACAATTGGGCCTCGCTGTCCTGGCCGATGCGCATCGCCGATTATTTCTGGCACATCGCCCTGCCGATCACCGCGTTGGTGATCTCGGGGTTCGCAACCCTGACGATGCTGACCAAGAACTGCTTTCTCGACGAGATCAACAAGCAGTACGTGCTGACCGCGCGCGCCAAGGGGCTGACCGAGCACCGCGTGCTCTACGGTCACGTCTTCCGGAACGCGATGTTGCTCGTTGTCGCCGGATTTCCGGCGGCGCTGGTGGGCATCCTTTTCACCGGGGCGCTGTTGATCGAGGTGATCTTTTCGCTCGATGGCCTGGGCTTGTTGGGTTTCGAGGCGGCGATCAACCGCGACTATCCGATCATGTTCGGCACGCTCTATGTGTTCACGTTGATCGGCCTGCTGCTAAAGCTGGTCAGCGACCTGACCTATATGCTGATCGACCCACGGATCGATTTCGCCACCCGGCGGGCCTGACGCAGCGGACGCCCGAATGTATACTGGCCCACGGCGCGCAAGTCGGACGAAGCTGTCGAATATCTTTGAGGCGGGACATGGCCATTGATCGGATCACCTTCGAGCCGGGGAAGATGGGGGGCCGTGCTTGCGTTCGGGGCCTTCGGATTACCGTCGGGTTGATCGTCTCATTGGTCGCGGAAGGGGTTCCTTTCGAGGAACTCTTGACCGACTATCCGGACCTGGAAGCCGAGGATATTCGACAATCCCTGGCTTATGCCGCGTGGCTGGCGCGGGAAGAGGTGGTCCCGGTCTAAGCCGGGGATGCGCTTTCTGCTCGATATGAACCTTCCGCCGGCGATGGCGGAATGGATGCGATCCGATGGGCTCGACGCGGTGCATGTCCGCGATCTTGGTCAGGCGCAATATCCAGATTACGAGATTTTCGCTCATGCGGTTCTGCTGAGGCTGCGCTTGGCGCAGCACTCCTATTTGCAAGACCGCCTCCGCGCTGCGTTGGTCGAGGCGGCCTAGGCGTTACAGGCGGGCGCAATTGTCCTCGTCGAGGATGCCCGGATCCGCATCCGGCGGCCTCTGAACGACTGAAAACGAGCGTCGCGCGGTCCGCCGGTTACCGCGCTCGCGAATATTGCGTCCCCCGGGAAAGCCGCGGCATGGGTTACAGCCCGTCGCCGCCCGGCGGGCCCGACCGCCAGCCTCACAGGCCGACGAGACGCGCACTCTCCGCCCACAGCCGGCGGGCGAGATCGGCGTCGAGTGCGACCGGGTCGGGACGCGCCAGCGCCTTGCGGACGACATAACCGCCGTGAAAGGGCGCTGGGTCGGGCACCGTTGCCAGGAACACCGATGTCTCGGCGCCCTTTTCGGCGCTGATCATGAACGGTTTCGCCAGCCGCCAGCCGAAGTCGACAATGCCGCCACGCTGCGCCAGCGTGGTCGCGACAACGCCGGGATGAAGGGAGGTTGCAACAACTCCCGAACCTTGGAGCTGCGCCGCCAGTTCGCGGGTAAACAGGATGTTGCACAGCTTGGAGCGGTTATAAGCCTTCAACATCGACCAATCGCGAGGACCGGTAATCGTCGCAAGGTCGATGCGAGCACCGTGATGGGCGCGCGAGGCGACGGTGACGATCCGCGCCGGCGCCGAGGCCTTCAGCCGGTCGAGCAGCAGATTGGTCAGCAGGAACGGCGCCAGGTGGTTGACCGCGAAGGTCATCTCATACCCGTCCGCCGACCTCTCGAATTTCGGTGAAAACAGCCCGGCGTTGTTGACCAGGAGATCGAGCCGGTCGTGCCGTGACAGGATCTCGCCGGCCAGGCGGCGCACTTCGGCCAACGAGGCGAAGTCCGCGAGCGCCGTCTCGACCTGTGCTCCGCTCGCTCGCTCGGCCACGAAGCGGCGTGCCGCCTCGGTGCGGGCGGGGTCGCGGCCGGTCATGACGACCCGCATGCCGGTGCGTGCCAGACCCAATGCCGTGTAAAGCCCGATCCCGGAACTCGCCCCGGTAACGACGCCGGTCGGCGGCGCCGGTTCTTCCCTCGCCTCGCTGGTGGGGAGAGAGCCGGGGACGGGGGCTTCGGACGCGGACGCCGGCACGGCGGCCTAAATACTGTCGATCCCGAACGCCCAGCGCCGCGCCAACTGGTGGCCGATCGCCAATGGCGGCGGCAGGGTGGTGACGCCGGGAATTTGCTCGTCGGAGCGGGATCGTTCGACCATGGCGCGGACCTCCTCGCGCTCGAACCAGCGCGCCTCGGCGATTTCTTCGGGGTCGATGCGGATCTCGTCGCTCAGCGCCTCGGCCAACAGCCCCATCATCAACGTCGATGGAAACGGCCAAGGCTGCGAGGCGAGATAGCGCACCCGACCGATGCGAATGGCGGATTCCTCGAGGACTTCGCGCCGCACCGCCTCCTCGATCGTCTCTCCGGGCTCCATGAATCCGGCGAGACAGGAGAAACGGGTTCCGACCCGCCGCCGCCCGCGGCCGAGCAGGCAGCGCTCACCCTTGACCACGAGCATGATCACGACCGGGTCAACTCGCGGATAATGATGGGCCCGGCAGTTCGGGCAGCGACGTCCCCATCCCGCAGAGTCGATCACGCTCGCCGTGCCGCATTGCGCGCAAAAGCCATGGCGCGCGTGCCAATCGAGCAGCGAGCGCGCTTCGGCGAGAATTGCAGCCTCGCCGCCGGGGATTGAGGCGGCTAGGGCGCGGACATCGACGGTCTCGGTCTCCATTCCGGCCTGCACCGGCACCGCGCTGGCATCGAGCGCGAAATGAGCCCGCCTGTCGCCGATCCCGAGCAAAATTAGCGTGCCGCCGGCGTCGATCGCCTCCCGCCAGGGCGCGACCGGCTGCCAATCGAGCTCCGCCGCCGAGCTGTCGCGGACCAACGGCTTCAGCTCGCGCAGCGGCAACAGTCGGGTTTCGGGGTCGTCGAGCAAGGAAGCGATCCAGCCGGCATCCTGCCGGCGTTGGCTGACGCGATCGAGCGGGTTGCCCGCAAAGGTGTAAATCTCTTCCATCGCCGCCGCCCAACCCCTCGTTCGCCGTCGCCGGAAGACCCGGCGGGCGGTCCTACCATAACTTCGGCCGGACCCGAAGCGTTTGCGGCCGGCCCTCCGGCGCCGCGTGTTATGCTGCGGTCATGACAAACGGACCCTACATCGCCGAGATCGCCGCGCTGGTCGGCGACCCGGCGCGCGCGAACATGCTGTCCGCGCTGATGGACGGCCGTGCGCAGAGCGCCGGCGAGCTCGCCTATGTCGCGCATGTGACCCCGCAGACCGCGAGCGCGCATCTGGCAAAGCTGGTCGACGCGCGCTTGCTCGCCGACGAAAGACGGGGGCGCAACCGTTATTTCCGGCTTGCCGCCCCCGAGGTCGCGCGCATGCTTGAAGAGATCATGGCGGTCGCGGTCGCGCGGGCGCCGCGCTATCGGCCGGCATGGATGCGCGACGAGGCGCTGCGTTCAGCGCGGACCTGCTACGACCATCTCGCCGGCTGGCTCGGCGTGGCCTTGGCCGGCAGCCTCGCCGAGCGCGGCCATGTCCTGCTCGACGACGACGGCGGCGAGGTTACCGAAGACGGCGCCAGGTTCCTTACCGGGTTCGGCCTAGATCTTGCCGGCGCCGCCGGCAAGCGCCGCCGTTTCTGCCGCCCCTGTCTCGATTGGAGCGAGCGACGGCTGCATCTCGGTGGCGCGGTCGGCGCGGCGCTGGCGCAGCGCTGCTTCGCGCTCGGCTGGATCGAGCGGATCAAAGACAGCCGCGCAATCGCGATCACCCCGTCCGGCTGCGACGGCTTTCTGAGCAATTTCCGCGTTGAAATTAACATCGCTGGCCGGATGTAACGTCGGTGAACCCTAATTTCGGCGCGGGAGCTACTCGAGGTCCAACAATCGTCGCGCCACTGGGTTGAGATCGCCAGAGGAAGAAAAAGGGTTATGAACCCGGAGGCCACTGAAATCGGTTCCGTCCCCCAGGTCTTCGGTCAACAAGACAGCGCACCCGGCTTCTCCCGCGGTCGCCACCAGGAGTGCATCCCAATAGGATGCCCTTCCTGCTGCGGCATCGCCTAGCGCGGTCTGCACCGCTGTCGGGGACGCGGCCGCACAACGGAATGCGCCAAGCCAGTTCTCCACCTGGGCGGCTGCGTCCGCGGGCCGGACCATCCCCTTGCGCGTGACCACGACATAGAATTCCGATAAAGCCTGCAGGGTCAGATAGCAGTCGCATTCGACGGCCCGGTCGACGATCTCGATTGCCGTTAGATGCCGAGAGCCTGCCCTGCTGTCCACGCTGTACACAAGGAGGTTGGTGTCGAGGCTGAAGCGCCGGCTATCACCGCTCATGCAGCGAATCGCGGTCAAGCGGTCCGGCGCCGATAGGCCAACCCTTTTTCATCTGGGCAAGGGCGCGGGCGCGGGCGGCCTGTTGCTCGGGTGTCAGAACGCGACGTCCAGGAATCGGCACGAGGCGCGCTACCGGCTCGCCCTTGCGTGTGATGACGTATTCCTCACCGGCCTCGACTTCGCGGATACATCGGGAAAAGGCCTGGTTAGCCTCGCGCAGGGTTATCGTCTTGCTCATGTCGAGATAGCCGGGTTGATTACCTAGCCAAAGGTAGCGCATAGGCGTACTACGCGCAAGCGGCGGCGCCCTCGTGCTTCTGCTCGGTGGCCTGCCTTTTGCACTGTGACCCGGTCAGATCATGGCGTAACGTCGGCGGCAGAGCAAAAGATCGAACAGGGGACAGATGAGCATTTTGCCTCGGATCCTGCGGCTGGCGGTGCTTGCGCTCGGTCTTGCCGCGACGCCGGCATGGGCGCAGTCAGCCCCAACGACCTTGCGGTTCATCCCGCAGGCCGACCTCAGAAGCATCGATCCGATCTGGACGACTGCCTATGTCACGCGCAATTTTGGTTATCTGGTCTTCGACACGCTGTTCGCGCTCGACAAGGATTTCAAGCCGCAGCCGCAGATGGTCGATCATTGGACCGTCAGCGCGGACAAGCTGACCTACACCTTTACGCTGCGCGACGGCCTCAAATGGCACGACGGGCAGCCGGTGCGGGCCGCCGATTGCGTCGCCTCGATCGAGCGCTGGGGCAAGCGAGACCCGTTCGGACAGAAGCTGATGGAGGCGGTCGGCGAGATCAAACCCGTCGACGACAAGAGTTTTACGATCACCCTCAAAACACCGTTTCCGCTGATCCTCAATGCGCTCGGCAAATTGTCGAGCAACGTGCCGTTCATGATGCCCGAGCGGCTCGCCAAGACCGACCCGTTCAAGCAGATCCCCGAAGCGATCGGCTCCGGCCCGTTCAAATTCGTCAAGGCGGAATGGGTTCCCGGCAACAAGGCGGTGTTTATTAAAAATACCGATTATGTGCCGCGCAAAGAGCCGCCGAGCTTTGCCTCTGGCGGCAAAGTGGCCAAGGTCGACCGCGTCGAATGGCTCTATATCCCCGATTCCGCGACCGCATCGGCGGCGCTGAACGCCGGCGAGGCCGATTGGTACGAGCAGCCGCCAACCGATCTACTGCCGGTCTTCGCCGGCAACCCGGACGTCGTCGTCGCCACCGTCGATCCGCTAGGCAATCAAGGCGTTCTGCGCTTCAACCATGTGCAGCCGCCGTTCGACAATCTCAAGCTGCGCCTGGCGGTGCTGAACCTGGTAAATCAGAAGGACTACATGCGCGCCGCCGCCGGCGACCCCAAATATTGGAAAACCTGCGCGGCGATATTCGGTTGCGGCACTCCGTTCGAGACCAATGCCGGCGCCGACGCCTTGCTGAAAGGCCCCGATCCGGCCAAGGCGAAGCAACTGATCGGCGATTCCGGCTACAAGGGCGAAAAGATCGTCCTGCTCGATGCGACCGACCAGCCGATCGTACATGCCCAGGCGCTGGTGACCTTGGCGATGCTGCGGCAGGCCGGGTTGAATGTCGAATTACAGGCAATGGACTGGGGCACGCTGATAACCCGGCGAGCTTCGAAAGCGCCGATCGACCAGGGCGGGTGGAACATTTTTCATACCTGGACGGCGGCGCCGGACCTGCTGTCGCCGGCGGTCAACGCAGTGCTGCGGGCCAACGACGGCAAGGCTTGGTTCGGTTGGCCGAGCGACCCCCAGCTCGAAGGGCTGATCGATCAGTGGTTCAAGGCGCCCGATCTGTCCGCGCAGAAAAAGCTCGCCGCCGACATCCAGACCGAGGCCTACGCCAACTCCGTCCCCTATGTTCCGACCGGCCAGTTCGTGATCCCGACCGCCTATCGCAAGAATCTTCACGGCATCATCATCGCGCCGGTAGTATTTTTCTGGAACGTCGAGAAGGATTGAGAGGCTAGGGGGTGTTCGCCTACATCGTCAGACGGATCCTCTCCACCGTCCCGGTCATGGCGGTGGTCGCACTGTTCGTGTTCGCATTGCTTCATCTGAGCCCTGGAGATCCGGCGGCGATCATCGCCGGCGATACCGCCACCCCCGCCGACATCGCCCGCATCCACCAGGCGCTCGGGCTCGACCAGCCGTTGTATGTCCAGTTCGCGTCTTGGGTATGGGGCTTGCTGCACGGCGATCTCGGCATCTCGATCTTCACCAACCTTCCGGTCACGACCTTGATCGCGCAGCGGGTCGAGCCGACCGTGGTGTTGACCATCTCGACCGTCCTCGTCTCCGTATTGGCGGCGATTCCGATGGGTGTGCTGGCGGCGTGGAAGGCGGGGTCATGGATCGACCGCACGGTCATGGTCTTCGCGGTGCTCGGGTTTTCGGTGCCGGTCTTTGTGGTCGCCTATGTATTGATCTATGTCTTTGCGGTTCGCGCGGATTTGTTGCCGGTCCAGGGCTTTGTCGGCATCGACCACGGCTTGTGGCCGTTCCTGTCGCATCTGGTCATGCCGACCCTCGCGCTGGCGATGGTTTTTACGGCGCTGATCGCGCGCATGACCCGCGCCAGCATGCTGGACGTCCTTGCCCAGGATTATATCCGCACCGCCCAGGCCAAGGGCTTGGCCAACGACAAGGTGCTGATCGGTCACGCGCTGAAGAATGCGGCGGTGCCGATCGTGACGATCATCGGCATCGGCATCGCGCTGTTGATATCGGGTGTAGTCGTCACCGAGACGGTGTTCGCGATCCCCGGACTGGGGCGACTAACCGTGGACGCGATCCTGCGCCGCGACTATCCGATCATCCAGGGGATCATCCTGATCTTCTCGGCCGCCTATGTGCTGGTCAATCTGTTGGTCGATCTGAGCTACACCTTCCTCGATCCGCGCATCCGCTATTGAGGCGGTGGCCGAGATGACCGTGGCGCCGACTGATCTGGCCATCCTCGCCGCTCCGACCGAGCGCCGTCGCGGAGCGCGCACCTATATCCGCCGCCATCCGACGATCGTCATCGGCGGGATCCTGATCGGCCTGATGGTTCTGATGGCGGTGTTCGCCCCTTACCTCGGCACCGTCGACCCGCAGGCCTTGGCGCCGGTCCAGCGGCTGCGCTGGCCTTCGTCGCAACATTGGTTCGGGACCGACATGCTCGGCCGCGACGTCTACAGCCGCACGATATACGGTGCGCGCATCTCCTTGACGGTCGGGCTCAGCGTCGCCCTGCTCAGCATTGCGCTCGGGCTCGCGATCGGTCTCATCACCGGGTTCAGCCGTTGGGCCGATGCGATCCTGATGCGGATCATGGACGGGCTGATGTCGATCCCGCCGGTGCTGATCGCGATCGCGTTGATGGCGCTGACCCGCGCCAGTCTGCAGAATGTCGTCTTCGCGATCACCGTCGCCGAGGTGCCGCGGGTGACCCGCCTCGTCCGCGGCGTCGTCTTGACCCTGCGCGACCTGCCCTTTGTCGAGGCTGCGTTTGCCAGCGGCACCAGCCTGCCGCGAATCATGTGGCGCCACATCGTACCCAACACGGTGCCGCCGCTGTTGGTCCAGGGCACGTATACCGCCGCATCGGCGATGCTGGTCGAGGCGATCCTGTCGTTTCTCGGCGCCGGGACGCCGCCCAACATACCGAGTTGGGGCAACATCATGGCCGAGGGACGCAGCCTGTTTCAGGTCGCCTATTACATCGTGCTGTTCCCCGGGGCGTTTTTGTCGGTCACCGTGCTTGCCGTCAACCTGCTGGGCGACGGCTTGCGGGACGCACTCGATCCGCGCCTGGCTCGGCGGATGTAGCGCATGGCCGAGGCCGCTGCCGGGTATGTCGCCACCATCCCCAAGGCGCCGCGCGCCGCAGCCGAGCCGATCCTCGATATTGCCGATCTGAAAACGTGGTTCTTCACCCGCGACGGGGTGGTCCGCGCGGTCAGCGGGGTTTCGTTCTACGTCCTCCCGGGCGAGACCCTCGCCATCGTCGGCGAGAGCGGCTGCGGCAAGAGTGTGACTGCGCTGTCGATCCTGCGCCTGATCCCGTCGCCACCGGGACGGATCGTCTCCGGCACGATCCGCTTTGCCGGCCGCGATCTTCTGGGCTTGAGCGAAGCCCAGATGCGCGATGTCCGCGGCAACGAGATCTCGATGATCTTTCAGGAGCCGATGACCTCGCTCAATCCGGTACTGACGATCGGCCATCAAATCGCCGAGACCTTGACCCTGCATCAGGGACTGGGCCGCGCCGCCGCACTCGCCAAGGCGGTGGATATGCTGCGCCTCGTTCATATTCCCGAGGCCCAGCGGCGCATCGGCGAATACCCGCACCAACTCTCGGGTGGGATGCGGCAGCGGGTGATGATCGCGATGGCGCTCGCCTGCAACCCGAAGCTGTTGATCGCGGACGAGCCGACGACGGCGCTCGACGTTACGATCCAGGCGCAGATCCTCGACCTGATGCGAGAATTGAAGCAGAAGATCGACGCCGCGATCGTGCTGATCACCCACGATCTCGGCGTCGTCGCCGAGATGGCGCAGCGCGTCGTCGTCATGTATGCCGGCCACATGGCCGAGGAGGCGACGGTCGGCGCGCTGTTCCGCCGCCCGCTGCACCCGTACACCAAAGGGCTGCTGAATTCGGTGCCGCGGCTCGGCGCCTCGCTCGATAGCGCGCGCCTGCCGCGTCTGGCCGAGATCCCCGGCACGGTGCCCTCCTTGAAGGGCGCGATCCCCGGCTGTGCGTTCGCCGCGCGCTGCGCCTTCGCGACCGATCTGTGCCAACGCACAATGCCGGCTTTTGAGGAGAAGGAGCCGGGGCATTTCGCCGCCTGCTTTCACTCAGATCGGGTGGCGCGATCGTGACCACAGCCCAATCCGTGCCGCCGGCGCCCCTGGCTTTGGCTCCCCTGCTCTCGGTCAAAGATCTGGTCAAGCATTTCCCGGTTCGAAAAGGGCTTCTGCAGCGGACCGTTGGCCAGGTCCATGCCGTCGACGGCATTTCGTTCGACATCGCCGCCGGCGAAACTCTGGGGTTGGTCGGCGAGAGCGGCTGCGGCAAGTCGACCGCGGGCAAGGCGATCCTCCGATTGATCGAGCCGACATCAGGCGAAATCCGCATCAGCGGCGCGCGCATCGACGGACTATCCCGCCACCAGATGCGGCCCTACCGGCGCCAGTTGCAGGTGGTGTTCCAGGACCCTTATTCGTCGTTGAACCCGCGATTGCGCGTCCGCGACATCATCGCCGAGCCACTCGTTAATTACGGCATCTCGGGCCAGCGCGAGCGGGAAAACCGGGTCGCAGGCCTCGCCCTCAAGGTGGGCTTGCGCGAGGACGCGCTCGACCGTTTCCCGCACGAATTTTCCGGCGGCCAGCGCCAGCGCATCGGCATCGCTCGCGCGCTCGCCCTAAACCCGCATCTGATCGTTTGCGACGAGCCGGTCTCTGCCCTCGACGTCTCGGTCCAGGCGCAGGTGATCAATCTGCTGGGCGATTTGCAGCGGGAGTTCGGGCTTTCCTACCTGTTCATCGCCCACGACCTCGCTGTCGTCGAGCACATCAGCCACCGCATCGCGGTCATGTATCTGGGTCGAATCGTCGAAATCGCCGACAAGGCCGCCCTGTTCGCTCGCCCCCAGCACCCCTATACCGAGGCCCTCTTATCCGCGGTCCCGGTTCCCGATCCGGAGGCCGCCCGCAAGCGCATCATCCTGAAGGGCGACGTGCCGAGTCCGATCAACCCTCCCTCGGGCTGCCGCTTTCACACCCGCTGCCCCTACGCCGTCGCCCGCTGCTCGACCGACGAGCCCGAAATGCGCGAAGTCTTCCCCGGCCACCACGTCGCCTGCCACCTGCGCGAGGTCCAGACCCCGGCATTCGCGGAAACCGCGGCGGTTTCGGTGTAGGAGGAAGCGATGGCGCGCCTGCTTTCGGTCAATGTTGGCCTGCCGCGCGACATCCCGTGGCAAGGAAAGACGGTACATACCGCGGTCTGGAAAGAGCCGGTCCAAGGCCGGCGAATGGTGCGCCGGCTCAACATCGACGGTGACGGCCAAGGCGATCTGGCGGGTCACGGCGGCGAGCATCGCGCCGTCTTTGTCTATCAGATCGATTCCTATCGCTATTGGCAGGGTCATCTCCGCCGGACAGACTTCACCTATGGCCAATTCGGCGAGAATTTCACCGTCGACGGCTTATCCGACGGCGAGGTCTGTATCGGCGACCGGTACCGGGTCGGGAGCGCGCTGTTCGAGGTAACCCAACCGCGCGTCACCTGCTACCGGGTTGGCATCCGCATGAACGAGCCGCAGATGGCCGCCCTGCTCGTCGCTCACGGCAAACCCGGCTTCTATTTCCGCGTCCTGGAGGAAGGAGAAGTCGAGGCCGGCGACGAAATCGTCCTGGTCGCCGCTGGCCCCGAGCGCATGACTGTCGCTGAGGTCGATGCGCTGTTGTACATGCCTGGCCATCCGGCCCGCGAGTTGGAGCGGGCGTTGCGCATCCCGGCGCTGAGCGCCGGTTGGCGCGCGTCGTTTCAGGCGCTGCTCGACGGGATACAGGGCAGTGGCGCAATCGCGGGCAACCCCGGGCTTAGCCCAGCGGCCGCCCCGCCTCCGGCCTGGGCCGGGTTCCGCCCGCTGCGGGTCGCGAGCAAAAGCCGCGAAAGCAGCAGGGTGACCTCGCTGGTGCTCGAGCCCAGCGACGGGCGCCCTGTGAAAGCCGGCCTGCCCGGGCAGTTCATCGTCGTGCGGCTGAAGCCGGCGCCCGATGCCCCGGCCTTGTTGCGTAGCTATTCGCTGTCGGGCGAGCCGAGCGATGATCGCTATCGCATCAGCGTCAAGCGCGAAGCTGGCGGCGCAGCCGGAGCTTACATCGATGCCCAAATCCAAGTCGGCGATGTGCTCGGAGCCAGCGCGCCACGTGGCAACTTCACGTTGAAACCGGGCGCTGGGCCCGTCGTCCTGCTCAGCGCCGGCGTCGGGGCCACTCCCGTTCTCGCCATGCTCCATGCGCTCGCTGGCGGACGGGTCGCCGAGGGAGGTGTGGTGGCTTCACGGGGCCCATGACGGCAGCGAGCATCCGTTTGCCGCGGAGACGCGCGCGCTTCTGAAAGCTTTGCCCCACAGCCGCAGTCACATCCGCTACAGCACGCCGGGCGCCAATGACCGGCCGGGCGTCGATTTCGATGCTCCCGGACATTTGGACATGCCCGTGCTCCACGAACTTGGCGTGCCCCGCGATGGTGATTTTTATCTGTGCGGGCCGCCCGCCTTCATGAGCGGTCTTACCGTCGGCCTTGCGGCCTGGGGCGTCGCCGCCGACCACATCCACACCGAGACTTTCGGGGCGGGTCCGTCCAAGACGCCCGGCATCGCCGCGGCTGCGCCCAAGCCGCCGCACATGCCGGTGGGGCCGGCCGGCGCGGGGCCACTGGTGTCGTTCGCGCGGAGCGGCCTCAATGTCCGCTGGGGTTCGACGTTCCAAAGCCTCCTCGAATGTGCCGAGGCATGCGATGTACCGGTGCGATGGTCGTGTCGTACTGGCGTTTGCCACACCTGCGAAACTGGGCTGATCACCGGCGCCGTCGCCTATCGGCCCGAGCCGGTGGAACCGCCGCCCGATGGCAATATATTGATCTGCTGCAGCCAGCCCCAGGGCGATATTGCGCTCGATCTTTGATCAAGGCCGGTCTGGATGCGCCCGAAATTGATGTCCTCGTGATTACGGGGCGGCATCAAGGAGTGGAGATCGTCTGGCATAGCGATGTGATGCCAGATTGGCGTTGACGAGCGGTTGCAATGAGCGACGATGCTCCGCCACAAGCCGAGCCAACGGCCTTATCAGGATGGGATGGCCCATCATCGCCATCGGCGGATCAGGAGCCTTTATCGACTTTCTGATCAGGAAATCTGGTCAAAGATAGCAAGACGCTTCCTGCTCCGATGGCAGGTGGGAATGGCAGATTTTCTCCACTAGAATTCCGTGGTAAGTTTTGCTACCCTGATTGCAGTACCTGCTATATCCTGAGGGTGCTAAGCCTGTGAGGTAACCGAATCAAAACTGCTTCTATCGGCGGGGGAGGGTCAAATGATGAGCGATGTACGACCCGTTGTGGTGACCGTGACTGGACTGGAAGTCGATACGGAAATCGCGGGACCAGCTGACGGCCCACAAATAAAAGTCGCAGAACCAGCCGAAGAGACCCTACCCACGGCGCAAGCCTCCGCTTCTCCAGCCCCAACTCCATATATATTGGTGGAGGGCGGCGAAGGCTCGTACCCGAATTTCTTCCAGCTAACGCGAGCTTCGGAACAACGAGATCCTACTACCAACGAAGCGTTTTTCTGCCGATCGATTAACGATGTCCTTCGGGCAGCAGAAACTTATGGTGGTGTGTCGGATCTCGATAAGCAGTCGGATCTCGATAAGCAGATGGTCGCTCTGCGGGACGCCTTCGCATCCGATGCCCGCGACATCGCTGATCGGTTCTTGAAGGGTGAGAATCCATTACAGTCCATCGAAGATTTCGCGTCGCGCAACGGAGAATTTACGAACGCGATCAAAGCCCTTTCTGATGCGGAAAGTGTAGATAGGGTAGTAAATATAGAGCGGGACAGTAAAGGTGTCGTTGAAGACATCCAATTTAACCTACGGAATTATCGGCTAAATAAATCGCAAGAGCAGTTATTCGTCGATATCCAAAAAGTGATAACTGTGATAAAAGTAGTGTTCTCATCTAGATTGCAAAGCCGGGGCGCTCAGAGTGCAACCTCTGTTTATAAAAGAAATGATTATCTTCGCAAAATATCTGAAATCGCGATGACGGGCTTGGCGTCGCCAGATAAAGTCCGATATGCCAAGCTTGCCTTGGAAGGATTTAAGAATGAGTTCGTCTCTTTGGAGGCAAACTCTGTAAAGAATCAATATATGAAAGTTCTCGGGCGTCGTGTGGTGGTCGGTGTATTAGGTTTTCTTTTTATCCTAGCACTGGTTTTGTGGGTGCCACCCCGGTGGTTTCCAGGCGTGTCAATACCAAATTCTTTCCAATTATTTCCTCTTTTGGCCGCTGGTGCGTATGTAGGGACGTGGCTGTCATTTGCTATCAGACGGGTTATTCTGAACTTCGAAGATCTGGCACTCCTAGAGGACGACAGACTAGATCCAACAGCTCGTCTCTTCTTTGTAGTTCTTCTAACTCTTGTGGTCGGGTTGTTAATCGTCACAAAGGTGGTCGGTATCAAAATCGGAGAAGTCGCTCTTGATCTTTCCCAAGTGTCGATGGCTATTTTGATTGGATTGCTCTGCGGGATTTCTGAGCGAGCGTTGGCAGGGGTGGTCAAAACCCGCTCAGAGGAATTCGTGGGGCGAATAGGCGGTACGGCGAGAACGGAGCCGTAGTAATGGCCTTCCGTATAAGATTGGCCTTTTGGAAAAAACGGAATGGCGTCATGGTCGCTCCTGCCGACCCGGTTCGGCCTATCAGACAATGCCGTACCACCATTGAGAATGCGACGGAGATGGCGCTTCGAGTGATCTTGATAGATATTCAGAGCAATAAGATGGTGCAGTCTCCTCCATTTGTAGGGATTGCAGGTCGAACATGCCAGCGCGTCAAGCTGCAAAGGACAAATTGCAGTGGGGCCATTAGGGTGGAGGTGACGGCGGGCGCGGGTCAGGCATCTAGGTGGGGGTGGGTCGCAACCCCTCGGGTTGACGGTGGGGGAGTTGGGGGGTACCCCCCGCGATCAAAATTAGAGCGGCAGACCTCCGTCGATCCAATCTAACGCAGGCTTAAGACCAACTTGGTTTCCCACGTTTGGACTCGGATCGTCGCTCGCACCGGGGACCACGAACCTTCCTTCTACGGGGCAACCCCGCACCACCGCTATTAAAACTGAAGGGAGCCAAGTCCCCATACTACGGTGACAGTTGACAGGATTGCGCCGCAGCTATAGCCATCTCGCACATCGGCTGAAGGAAGCACAGGCATTACGCGGATCGCGCGTTGTTGTGCCGGACTTGCCCCACCATGTCACCCAGTGCGGTAATCGGCGCGAGCCGATGTTTTTCGTAGCCGACGACTACCGCCTCTATCGGCGACTGGTCGCCGCGGCGGCGCGCCGCGCCGGCACCGTAGTCTGGGCCTATAGCCTGATGCCCAATCACGTCCACCTGCCAATCATGCCCACTCGGCGTGATGCTGGCGGACGCAGACGGGGTGCGGGCGAGTTTTGCCGAAGCGCACCGGCGCTACACCGGGGCTATCGACGCTCGGTTCCGGTTGAGCTGCCGCCCGACGGCAACATTCTGATTTGCTGCAGTCAGCCCCAGAACGACATTGTCATCGATTTGTGAACCGACCCTCGGCCAGCCCACCGGCAGAGGACCCGAACGAGCGAGCCGTGCGCCCGTTCGGATCGGCTTAAATCGGCTTTGTTACTCCGCCGCTTCTCGGGTTGGTTGGGCGAGACCGCTCATATAGTCGATGCTGACCGGCTGGTTGGTCTCGAACGGGCTTTTCAGGTCGAACTCCTTGGCCATCTCGCGCACCGCCGGGAACACCTCCTGCCCCATCAGACGGATGCAGGTCTTGGCGTCTTCATGCGACACGGTCCCGTCATTTCCCCACATGCCGAGGATGCCGGGCCGGGTCTCTTCGAGCAGGATGCGCAATTTGGCGATCACCTGTTTTGGCGTGCCGGCGATGATCATCAGATCTTCGAGCTGTTTTGCCAGCTCCGGCCGGTAACGCGGGTTTTTTGACCGGCCAGAGGCGAACTCGACAAAGGCGCGGCGGTTTTCGGGACTGCCATAACCCGAGGGCGTGCTCCACACCGGATGGGCAAGGCCGGTGAATTCGCCCTGCATCCATCTGAACTGGGCGGCGTTGGCGAGCGCCTTCTCCTCGGTCTCGGCGACGTGGATCTGTTTCAGCATGCCGTGATAGTCGGGACCCGGAGTAAAGCCGGCCTCGGCTGCGACGTTGTCGTAGATCTGCCAGATCTGCTTGGTGCGGTCGATCGGGGTGTTGAGCGCGATATAGGGATAGGCGTGTTGCGCCGCCCAGACGATCGTCTCGGGGCTGATGACGCCCGGGATCCACACCCGCGGATGCGGCTTTTGCAACGGCACGGCCCACGGGTTGACGACGCGGTGCTGGTAATGCGTCCCTTCCCAGCGGAACGGGCCCTGGCGCGTCCACGCCGCGACGATCAGATCGTGCGCCTCCTGAAAGCGCTCGCGGTTGTAGGCCGGGCTGACGCCGGCGGCCAATTGCTCCTGGCCGCCACCGCGGACAAAACCCGACACCAGCCGGCCCCTCGAGATCATGTCGATCATCGACAATTCCTCGGCGAGCCGCACCGGGTTCTCGGCCAGCGGCAACGGATTGCCGAGCAGGATGATTTTCGCGGTTTTGGTCGCCGCGGCGAGGATCGAGGCAAAGACGTTGCATTTTGCCTGCATGCAGAACGGGGCGTTGTGATGCTCGTTCAGCATGAAGCCGTCGATGCCCATCTCTTCGGCATAAAGGTAATGCTCAAGGTATTCGTTATAGAGCCGACTGCCGGCGACCGGGTCGAAGTATTTGTTGGAGAACATCAGCGCCGTGGCGCCGAATTCGAGCCCTATATCGGCCGGATAGGCAGACATCGGCTGTTCGGTGAAGTACATTAGTTGCATGCGTTTCTCCGTCTCCGGCGTTGCCCCGCGAGTCGCGCGGCGCTACCGAAGTCTGTCACAAATTTCGCGACGGGTGCGGGATTTTTGCCCTGCGGATTTGCCGCTGGCGGCGCGATCTGCCGGCACCGCCCGGACGGGGAGCCCAGCGGAACGGCAGCCGCTGCTGAGGTGACTAGGGGATAAAGCCGATCGCGCGGCGCATGAAATTATAGCCGAGGGCGGTGAACGACGCGCGCTCGCGATTGTCCTTGCCATAGCCGTGTCCGCCGGCGGCAGGCTCGTAGAAATAGGCCTCATAGCCCATCGCCTGCAACTTTGCCGCCATTTTGCGGGCATGGCCGGGATGGACGCGATCATCGCGCCGGCTCGTCGCAAGCAGGATTGGCGGGTAATGCTGGCCCGGGACGGCGGCGTGATAGGCGGAGATCTCTTTCAGGAACATGCCAATCTTCAGGATTATCGGGGTCGCCATATTCGGCAATCCAGCTCGCCCCGGCATGCAATTTTGAATAGCGGCGCATGTCGATCAGAGGGATGGTGCAGAACAGCGCGCCAAATCGCTCCGGATAGCGGGTCAGCATGTTGGTGATCAGGATGCCGCCATTCGATCCGCCCTCGGCGGCGATACGGCCGGGCCGGGTCACCCCGCGGCGCACGAGGTCGGCGGCGACCGCGGCGAAATCGTCGTGCGAAAGACGCTTGCCTTCCCGGCGCCCGGCGTCATGCCAGGCGGTGCCGAACTCGCCGCCACCCCTGATATTGGCGACGACCCCGGTGCCGCCGCGCTCCAGCCACAGCTTGCCGACGGCCGGGTTGTAGTAAGGCAATTGCGAGATGCGGAACCCGCCATAGCCGGAAAGATGGACCGGAGCCTCGCCGGTCTCTCCGGGCGGTCCGACCTGGGTGTAGGGGATCCGGGTGCCGTCGGCGGAGACCGCTTCGTGGCGGGTGACGACAAGGCCGGCCGGGTCGAAGGCCTGCGGCGCCCGCTTCAGCAGTTCGGGCGCGGCAGCGGGGCGCACCAGGAACAGCGAGGCCGGGGTCAGCGGGTCCTGCGCGCTGGCCAGAAGATCACCGTTCGACTCCTCGGTCCGCACATCAAGCGGCCAGGCGTTGGCGACGCCGAATTCGGGCAGCCCGGTGATGGCTCCGCACGACCAGCCGGTAGCGGACGGGGTCAGCGCCTCGAATACCGGCTTCAGGTCGTCGAGCACGCTCAGAACCAGCCGGCCGCCGCACCAGAAGAACCCTTGCAGGGCGCGCCGCTCGGCCGGCTCGAAGAGCTTGGTGAAGTGGCGATCGCCGGCGAGGAAAGCCGCCAAGGAAATGCCGAGGACGGTGTCCGGCGCGTAGGTGTCGCCGCCGACGGTCCACGGGGTCCGGCGCCTGACCGCGAGCCAGCCGTGATGCCACGTGACCCACGCATCGGTCGGGAGGTCGATCCGGGTCTTGGGGCCGGTGCGGTCGCCGATCCGAAGCACGGCGTCGAAGAAGCCGAGCCGCTCGACATATACCAGCCGCTCTTCGACCTTGCTTTCGCGGTCGACATCGGCCCAGACCGCCATATGGTCGGCATCTGTCGCAAAAATGACCGGGGCCGCGAGCGGGTCGTCCCCCCGCCGCCACAGTCGCACGGTGCGCGCATACCCCGAATTGGTCGCCATGCCCTCGCCAAGGGCCGAAGACAGCAGCAACGTGTCGCGATCGAGCCAGGCGGCGCCGCCCTTGGCCTCCGGCAGGAAGAAACCTCCGGGAACGAACTCGCGCGCGGACAGGTCGAACTCGCGCAGCACCACCGCATCGGCCCCGCCGCGCGACAGCATCACAATGGCGCGGTCATGACTGCCCGGGATCGTCGTCGCCCCGCTCCAGGTCCAGTCTTCGCCTTCCCGTGCCGAAAGCCCGTCGAGGTCGAGCAGAATTTCCCACTCCGGGGTCGCGCTGCGGAAGCTGTCGAGCGTCGTCGCCCGCCACAGGCCGCGGGAATGCGCGGCATCCTTCCAGAAGTTGAAAACCCGGGCGCTGCGCCGCGCGATCAGCGGAATGTTGTCTGGCCGGTCGAAGATCGCGGTAAGGATGTCTCGATCGGCGGCAAAGCGCGCATCGCCGAAACGCGCCAAGGTCGCTGCGTTCTCCGCCTCGACCCAGGCTAGCGCCCGTTCGCCGTCGATCTCTTCGAGCCAGAGGTATGGGTCGTCGTCGGGCGCGTCGATGGTCGGGCGCGGATCAATCATCAGCGTGCCCTTACTGCGTCCAGCATTTCAGCCACCAACGTGGGTAAGGCGGCCGGTCCCAGTTTACGTAAGTTATGGGATGCCGGAAGGTGGGATCAGGGGTGTTGCGGAGCGATGCGCACGATCACGTCGACGCGGCGGATCTCGGTCCCGTCCGGCGCCAGCGGAAGCCCGCTGACAGTAACCTCCCGCGCCGGGATGTCCTGCAGCAATCCGTTCGCTTCGCAAAAGAAGTGGTGGTGATCGGCGTTGTTGGTGTCGAAATACGAGCGGCCCGGCTCAACCACGACTTCGCGCAACAGCCCGGCCTCGGTGAATTGATGCAAGGTGTTGTAGACGGTCGCAAGCGAAACCGGGATCGCCGCGGCCGCGGCCTCGCCGTGCAGCTGCTCGGCCGTCACGTGGCGGTCGCCGTTCTCGAAAAGGAGGCGGGCCAGGGCGAGGCGTTGGCGCGTGGGCCGCAAACCCACGGCGTGCAGACGCTCTCGGGCGGTGGACGAAGGAGGCAGCATCACGTTCATATTACATATATGTGATGCTATCGAAGATAATTAAACGCCAGCCGATCGCCAGCCGCTTCAGTCGCCGGTCTGCAGGCGTTCGACCAGCTCGCGCACCGTCGGCACATAGCCGTTGGCATAAAACGGGTCGGAGGCGAAGCGATAGCCGTTGTGCCCGGCAAACATCAGCTGCTGCTCGACATCATCCGAGTGACGGATCGCCTGTAAGGTCTTCTGAATGCAGTAACTGCGCGGATCGGCTTTCTTGCCGGTCGTGCCGCCTTCGTTTTGCGCCCAGTTCGAGAATTGGCAGGCGCTGAGGCAGCCCATGCAGTTGATCTGGTCGGTGCGCAGCTCGAGCGCCTTTTGCGGAGTGACAAAGATCAACGTCGAGTCGGGGGTGCGCAAGGCTTCGGTAAATCCGGCCGCGACCCATAGCTCGGCCGATTCCCTGTCGTGGGGCGTCAGATAGACGACTCGACCGCGCGCACCGACGTGGAAGCGCGCCACATGCTCTCCGACCGGCTCTACCGAATATGCGACCTGGCGCTCCGAGCGCTGCTGCAGCTCGTTTAGAAAACCGTTGCGCACCGCCGAGGAATAAAATCCGGTCGGGCTGAACCGGTTGAGATAGACATCACCCTCGCCCAAGGTCAGCAGTTTGCGCTTCCATACAGCCGAGATCGGGCTTTCCTGGGTCACCAGCGGCCGAGTGCCGAATTGGAAGGCGACAGGGCCAAGCTCGGGATTGTCGATCCAATCGCTCCACTCACGCAGGTACCACAGCCCGCCCGCCATGAAGATCGGAGTCGCGGCGAGCCCGAACTCGACCATCAGATTGCGCAGTTCGCGAACCCGCGGATAGGGCGTCTCTGGAAGCAGCGGATCCTCGCTGTTGGACAGCCCGTTATGGCCGCCGGCAAGCCACGGGTCCTCATAGACCACGCCGCCGAGCCAGTCCCAGAATTTGTGGTAAGCGCGTTTCCATAATGCCCGGAACGCGCGCCCCGACGATACGATCGGATAATAGTGGACGCCATAGCGGGCGCAGATCTCGGCAATCTTGTAGGGCATGCCGGCGCCACAGGTAACGCCGTGAATGAGGCCCTTGGCGCCTTCGAGCACGCCGTGCAGAACGCGCTCGGCGGCCGCCATCTCCCACAACACGTTCATGTGGATGCGGCCTTCGCCGTTGCCGCGCTCATGGGCGACACGCGCTTGCTGGATGCCGCCGGCGATTGCATAGGCGACGAGTTCCTCGTGCCGCTCGCGCCGGGTGCGTCCGTGATAAAGCTGCGGGATCAGCTGGCCTGCTTCGCCGTAGCTGTCGGCATTGACCCCGGAGAAGGTGCCGACGCCCCCGGTTGCGGCCCAGGCACCCGAGCTCTCGCCATTCGACACCGAGATGCCCTTGCCGCCTTCGACGAGCGGCAGCACCTCGCGCCCAGAGATGACAAGCGAATTAAGCGGCTTCACCACAGCGCTCCCTGACGCATTGCTGGAGCCGAGCCCGAGGTGTCGGCAGAGCGCGACGCCCCATCTGACGCCCCGTCAAGGATCAAGTGGGGAACATCCGAAAACACGGAAGCAACCCCCCAGCCGAATAGCTCACGCGCCCGCGCCGCATCGTTGACCGTATAGGCGAGCACAGAATAGCCCGATTCGCGGATTTCGGCCACGATGGCGGGCCGCAGACGCCGGTGCTCGGCATGGATCGTTACGCAGCCGAGGCTTTCGGCGCGAATCCGCCAATGTCGTGGGAGCCCGCGCACGATCAGCCCGCGTGCGATCGCCGGGGCGCGCTCGCGCGCCGCCGCGAGGGCCGCCGGCAGAAAGCTCGAAACCAGCAGCGCCGGGAGCTGCGGCGGCCACAATCGGGCAAGCAGGTCGCCCGCCGCCGCCCCAGTTTCCGCCTCACGGCCACGGCCGGCCTTGAGCTCGACATTGGCGCCGAGGCCGAGTTCGCCCAGAACATCGATCGCCTCCGCCAAAGTCGGCACGCGTTCACCCGTGAAGGACGGCCCAAACCAGCCGCCGGCGTCGTGCCGCCGAATCATCGACAAGGGCAACGCCCGCGCCTTGCCGCGGCCATCCGTCGTTCGTTCGAGCCGCTCATCATGCAGCAGGATCAATTCGCCGTCGGCGGTCAGGCGCACATCGAACTCGACCCAACGGCAGCCGAGCGCCTGGGCCCGGCGCAGTCCGCCAAGCGTGTTTTCCGGGGCGCAACCGGCTGCGCCGCGGTGACCGATTACCGACGGGAACGGCGGCATGGCGGCAAGTGCTGGGCCGTCCCGCCCGAGCCGGGTCGGCACCAGGGTCGCTAACTCAGGGTACCGCTCTGGCCGGCTCCGGTCGCCGTGGGCCGAGATCCTCGCCGGTCTGCTGGTCTACCTGGCGCATACTGAGCTTTACCTTGCCGCGGTCATCAAAGCCCAGAACTTTGACTTTGACCGTATCGCCGAGCTTGACGACATCGGCAACCTTGCCGACCCGTTGGGGAGCGAGTTCGCTGATATGCACGAGCCCATCGCGCGACCCGAGAAAGTTGACGAAGGCGCCAAAATCAACGGTCTTGACGACCTTGCCGTTGTAGATCCCGCCGAGTTCGGGTTCGGCGACGATCCCCTTGATCCAGTCGATCGCTGCTTGAGCGGCATTGCCGTCGACCGCGGCGACTTTGACCGTACCGTCGTCGTCGATATCGATCTTCGCTCCAGTCGTCTCGGTGATTTCGCGGATGACCTTACCGCCGGAGCCTATGACCTCGCGGATCTTGTCCTTCGGAATGCTCAAGGTGGTGATCCGCGGCGCGTTGTCGCTGACGGTGTCGCGCGCGCCGGTCAACGCCTTTGCCATCTCACCGAGGATGTGGATACGGCCTTCGCGCGCCTGGTCTAGGGCGATCCGCATGATCTCCTCGGTTATCGAGGTGATCTTGATGTCCATCTGCAGCGCGGTAACGCCCTTTTCGGTGCCAGCCACCTTAAAGTCCATATCGCCCAGATGGTCTTCGTCGCCGAGAATGTCCGACAATACGGCGAAACCTTCGGGCTCCTTGATCAACCCCATCGCGATACCGGCGACCGAACGAGGCAACGGCACGCCGGCATCCATCAGCGCCAGCGAGGCGCCGCACACCGAAGCCATCGACGAAGAGCCGTTCGAACTCGGTGATCTCCGAGACGACGCGGATCGTGTACGGGAAGCTCTCTTTGGATGGCAGCAACGGCCGAACCGCCCGCCAGGCGAGCTTGCCGTGACCGATTTCGCGCCGGCCCGGCGAGCCCATTCTTCCCGCCTCGCCCGTCGAGTAAGGCGGGAAGTTGTAATGCAGCATGAAGTTTTCCCGATACTCGCCCTCGAGCGCGTCGATGATCTGCTCATCCTGGCCGGTTCCGAGCGTCGCCACCACCAGCGCCTGGGTTTCGCCGCGAGTGAACAGCGCCGAGCCATGCGCACGCGGCAGGATTCCAACCTCGGCTTCGATCGGCCGAACCGCGCGCGTGTCGCGACCGTCGATGCGGCTTCCGCCGCGCAACACGGCCCCGCGGACGATTTCCTTTTCAAGATCCTTGAACAGCTTGAACGCCTGCGTGCGCTGCTCCTCGTCGGGGAACAGGTCCGCGATCTGCGCCTTGGCGGCGTCGAGCCGGTTGCTGCGGTCCTGCTTCCCCTGCTCGCGATAGGCGGCTTCGATCAGCGGGCCGACCGTATCGCGCAGCCGCGCCTCGATTGTGCCGATCTCAGCCGATTTGGGCGGCAACAGCCACGGGTCGCGCGCGCAGGCCTCGGCAAGCTCAATGATCGCCTGGATCACCGGCTGGAGCTCGCGGTGGCCGAATGTCACCGCGCCCAGCATGATCTCCTCGGAAAGTTCCTGGGCCTCGAACTCGACCATCAGCACGCCCTCGCCGGTGCCGGCGACGACGAGTTCGAGCTGCGAGCGCGGTAGCTCAGCCAAAATCGGGTTCAAGACATAATCGCCGTCGATATAGCCCACCCGCGCGCCGGCGATGGGTCCGAGAAACGGTATACCGGAGATCGTCAAGGCCGCCGAAGCCCCGACCATCGCCACGATGTCTGGATCGTTTTCGAGGTCGTGGCTCAGCACCGTACAGATTATCTGGGTTTCGTTGCGGAATCCGGGGGCGAAGAGCGGCCGGAGCGGTCGATCGATCAACCGCGAAACCAGAGTCTCCTTTTCCGACGGACGGCCCTCGCGCTTGAAGAAACCGCCAGGGATCTTGCCGGCGGCAAAGGTCTTTTCCTGATAGTTGACGGTCAGCGGAAAAAAGTCCTGACCGGGTTTGGCACTCTTCATCGCGACGGCGGTGCAAAGGACCGTCGTTTCGCCATACGTCGCGAGCACCGCGCCGTCAGCCTGGCGCGCGAGCCTGCCGGTTTCGAGCACGAGTTGGCGCCCGCCCCACATCAGCTCTTTGCGATAAACCTGAAACATCTGTGGTCTTCCTTTACGAAAAATACGTGCAGCGAGCTGCGGCGGCGTTGCGCACCAACAGAAAGCTCACGGACCGACGATAAGACGCCGGTGTGGAGCCGAGGCAGTCCCCGGCCTGTCCAGTCCAAATAGCGGCGATCGACGTCGACTGCATGGGGGCCTTCGACAAAGTGTCAGCGGCGCAGGCCGAGACGACCGATCAACGTTTCGTAGCGGGTCACGTTCGACCGCTTGAGGTAATCCAGCAACCGCCGCCGCTGGCCCACCATGACCAGCAACCCGCGCCGGGAATGGAAGTCCTTTTTATGACTTCCCAGGTGGTCGGTGAGGTTGCGGATGCGTTCGCTGAGGATTGCCACCTGTACCTCCGGCGATCCTGTGTCTGCCGATTTGGTGGCGTATTCGGAGATGAGCGTTTGCTTGCGCTCGGCGGTGATCGACATCGGGTCGAGCCTCTTCAACAATTGATAATGCGCAATGGTCGAAGACAGTCGTCTTCGATCATCGCCAAAGCGATCAGAACGTGGTCGTGCCACGCGCTGACGACGGTCCCTGCCTCGAGGCCGCCAAACTGCTTCTGCCAGTCGGAACGGTCCGGCGTCACCCGCTGTCCGCAACGCAGTCGAACGGCGTCAGCTGCCGCCAAGGCCAAAACTGGGATACCGTCTAGCGCGGTCTCGATCGGAAGCAGACCCCTGCACGCAGGCACACTATGGCGTAAACCCGCTAAAGATTCGAGTGAAATCGCCTGTGCCTCGGTAAACCGCCCGACCGACAGTCGGCGCAGTGCGGCGACGTGGCCCACGGTTCCGAGTTCGCTGGCAAGGTCGCGGGCGAGGGCACGGATGTAGGTTCCTTTGCCGACGACGGCTTCGAATTCCGCGTGGTCACGATCGGTCGCTGCGACCAGGCGCAGCTTGGCGATCTCCACCGGCCGGCTGGGCAAAGACGGCGGCGCATCTGCTCGAGCGAGCGCATAGGCGCGGTGCCCTGCGACCTTTATCGCCGAATAGATGGGCGGCGCCTGCGTGATCGTGCCGACAAAACGGGGCAGGACCGCCTCGATCGCCGCTCTGCCCGGCCGGGCGTCGCTTTCACCGACGATCTCGCCTTCGCCGTCATCGGTTGCGCGCGCGATCCCCCAGCGGACACTGAAGCGGTAGCATTTGCGGCCACGCATCGCGTAGGCCGTCGTTTTAGTCGCCTCGCCGAGCGCTATTGGCAGCACTCCGGTCGCCAGCGGGTCGAGGGTCCCGGCATGCCCTGCCTTGGCTCCGGTGGCGCGGCGGACATGTTCGACGATCCGATTGGAGGTGAGGCCCTGTGGTTTGTCGATAACAACCCAGCCGTGAAGACCGCGGTCAGTCGGCATCGTTGTCGGTCTCGGCCTCCGCCGCCAGCGGGGTGAGGTCGCGCTCAACCTCCGGCCGTGACAACAGGGCGGAGATTCGGTCGGCCTGATCAAACGTGCTATCGAGGGCAAAGACGAGGGCCGGCGCGTAGCGTAGCGAAAGCTCACCGGCGACAAGCGCTCGCAAGAACGGTGTGCTGCGCTTGAGCCCGGCGATGATCTGCGCGGCGTTGGCGCCGCCCAACGGCATCACATAGACACTGGCATTTCGCAGATCGGGGCTGAGCCGGACTTCGGTCACGGAGATGCTGGCCTCGCGCAACGCCGGGTCTCTGCATCGGTCCTCGCTTAGGATTTGCGACAACACATGGCGCAGTTCTTCGCCGACACGCCGGCGCCGCTGGCCGGCGCCACGGTCCAACTCGTCGGCGCCCTGAGCCCGCCGCCGGTCGAACTGCCTTTTATGCATACTAATTCTCTATCGCCCAGTCATTGAAATCACAACTCTCCTACAAAGTCCGCGCCACTTCTTCAATTTCGAAGCACTCGATTACATCGCCGGTCTGGACATCCTGATAATTTTCAAAGGCCATACCGCATTCGTAACCTTCCCTTACCTCGCGCACTTCGTCCTTGAAACGCTTCAGGGTCTTGAGAGTGCCTTCGTGAATGACGACGTTGTCGCGCAACAAGCGAACCTTGGCGCCACGCCGGACTGTGCCTTCGGTGACCAGGCAGCCCGCGACTTTGCCGACTTTGGTAATGTTGAAAACGTCGCGGATCGAGGCGTTGCCGAGGAGGCGCTCACGCAGGGCCGGGGCGAGCAGCCCCGACAATGTACCCCGCATATCTTCGATCAAGTCGTAGATGATCGAATAATAGCGAATCTCGACACCGTCGCGACGGGCAAGGTCGCGGGCCTGCGGATTCGCACGGACGTTGAAGCCGACGATGACCGCATCCGACGCTTTGGCCAGGATTACGTCGCTCTCGTTGATCCCGCCGACGGCCGAGTGAAGCACCCGGATCGAAACCTCGCTGGTCGAAATCTTTTCTAGAGAGCCGGTGATTGCCTCGAGCGAACCCTGCACATCAGATTTGACGACAATCGGGAGCTGGTTGGCGGCCCCCGCGGCGATCTGCGAGAACATCTGCTCAAGGGTACCACGCCCACCCAGGGCGGCAGTCGCGTCGCGCCGGCGGCGCTGGCGGAAATCGGCGATGTCACGAGCCCGGCTCTCGTTCTCGGCGACGACGAAATCGTCGCCCGCCAAGGGCGCGCCGTTGAGGCCGAGCACCTCGATCGGTGTCGATGGGCCGGCCTCGGTCTGATTTCGCCCATGGTCATCGACGAGCGCGCGCACGCGGCCCCATTCACTACCAGCGACAAAGATGTCGCCGACATGCAACGTGCCGCGTTGGATAAGCACGGTGGCGACGGCGCCGCGACCGCGTTCAATCTTTGCCTCGAGGACGACACCTTCCGCCGGGCGGTCCGGGTTCGCTTTCAGATCGAGCAGCTCGGCCTGCAGCAGGATTGCCTCTTCGAGGCGGTCGAGATTGGTCTTCTTTAGCGCCGACACCTCGACATCGAGGACCTCGCCGCCGAGCTCTTCGACGACGATCTCGTGCTGCAGCAGTTCCTGCCGCACCCGCTCGGGCCGCGCATCCTCTTTGTCCATCTTATTGATCGCAACGATGATCGGCGCCTGCGCCGCCTTGGCGTGGCGGATCGCCTCTACGGTCTGTTCCATGATGCCGTCGTCGGCGGCCACGACCAGGACCACGATATCGGTCACATTGGCGCCGCGCGCGCGCATCGCGGTAAACGCCTGGTGGCCCGGCGTGTCGATAAAAGTGATCTGCCTACCGCTCTTCAGGTTTACGCGGTAGGCGCCGATATGCTGGGTAATTCCGCCAGCTTCGCCAGCCGCGACGTCGGTATCACGCAGGGCGTCGAGCAAAGAGGTCTTGCCGTGGTCGACATGGCCCATGACGGTGACGACCGGGGCGCGCGGCAGCAGCTTATCATCGGCGTCCTGCTCGCCACGCAAGCCGACCTCGACATCCGCCTCGGCGACGCGGCGCAGCCGGTGGCCGAACTCGGTGACGACGAGTTCGGCGGTGTCGGCGTCGATCACCTGGTTGATCGTCGCCATCATGCCAATGCGCATTAGCGACTTGATAACGTCGACCCCGCGCTCGGCCATGCGGTTCGACAACTCTTGAACGGTAATCGTCTCGGGAATGACGACCTCGCGCACGACCTTGATCTGCTCCTGCTCACCTTGATGGAGCCGCTGGCGCTCGCGCTCTCTCGCCCGGCGCACCGAAGCCAGGCTGCGCATGCGCTCGCCCTCATCGCCCGAGAGAGCGCGGGTGACGGTGATCTTTCCGGTTCGCCGGCGCATTTCATGGCGCGGGGGTGTCGCGGGCTTCCTGACCTCGGGCCGAGCGCCGCGGCGCGGCGCGCCCACAGGCTCTTCTTCCTCTTCGGCCGGCAGCATGACCTTGCCGGCCGCGGCGAGCGCGGCAACTTTGGCCGCAGCCGCTTTGCCCGCTCGCTCGGCGACCTCGCGCCGCGATTCCTCCTCCTTGCGCCGCTGTGCTTCGTCCTCGGAGCGCTTGCGTGCTTCTTCGGCGGCGCGGCGGCGCCCCTCTTCCTCCTCGATCTTGGCGCGCGCTTCCTCTTCGGCGCGCCGAAGATCTTCCTCCGCGGCCCGTTCCTCCTCCTGACGCCGGCGATCGGCCTCCGCGAGCGCGGCGCGGCGGCGCGTTTCCTCGTCAGCCTTATGGGCATCCTGCACCGCGCGCACTCGGCCGGCTCGCTCTTCGTCGGTCAGCGCGCGCGGGATCACGACCGGGCGACGCGCCGGCTCCGCCACTGACGGGCGTGGCGTCGCCAAAGGCTCATGCCCAACCATCGGGGTCGTCTCGGTGCGCCCGACTTCCGGCGTGCCAGGGCCGATCACGCGCTTTTTGCGCACCTCGACGGTGACCGTCTTCGAGCGTCCGTGCGAGAAACTCTGCCGCACCTGGCCGGTTTCCACGCCCTTGCGCAGCTCCAGCCGGCCGCCGGGGCGAGCCAAGGTCAAGGGCCGCTTTTGCTCTTGTTCAGTCGTGTCGCTCATCTCGCTCCAATACCGTCATCTTGCCGCGCCAGCCCGCCTGGGATGGATTGTTCCGCCCGCTCGACCACCGCGTCTGCGCGAAAGCCGGCAACCTTCTCCGCATCGGCGATGAGCCGGCCACAGAGCGGGCCAGCCCCGAGCGATGCGTTTACCACGTGTTCGCGACCGAAGGCTGCGCCAATTTCTGCTGCCCTCAGCACGCAGACAAGCGGCAACTCGCGCGCGAGCGACCGCAGCTTGCGGCGGGCGCCTGCTGCCCCATCGACCGCCGCAAGCAGCAGGGCCGCCTTCCCTGTCCGGGCCGCGTCGGACACCCTCTCAAAGCCGCCGACCGCAAGGCCGGCCCGTCGTGCGAGACCGACCGCATCGATACAGCGTTGCGCCAGAAGAGCCTCGACGCGATCCGCAATGTCGGCGGACACCACAACCGGCCGGCGCGCGGCGCGCGCAAACAGCCGCTTGGCGACCGCGCGTTCCACTATATCCCGGCGCGGCGTCAACCACAAACCCCGTCCGGGCAGCCGTGCAGCGACGTCGGGCACAAGCTCGCCACTCGGACCGATGACAAAGCGCAGCAGGCGGAACCGGTCGCAGATCTCTCCGGTTACAATGCAGCGCCGCTGGGCGCCGTCGCTACCGGCCTCCGCCTTGCACCCTAGCGTCGCTGTGCCGATCCGGCGAGTCGTCGCGCCTACTCCTGCTCATCGGATGTGGCTTCGTCTTCGAACCAGTGGGCGCGGGCGCGCATGATCAGCGCGTTGGCCGTTTCAAGATCGAGGGTAGCGCCGCCCTTGTCGGAGGCGGCGAGAAGCTCCATGAGCTCGTCGCCGGCAAGATCGGCGAAATCGTCGAGGGTCTTAACCCCCTTCTCGCCGAGCGCCACCAGCATCCCCGGGGTCAACTCCTCGAACGCCGCCAAATCGTCTTCGACCCCGAGTTCGCGCCGTCGCTCCTCGTATTCACGGTCGCGCCGATCGAGCGCGGCGCGCGCACGCTCCTGCAGCTCCGCAGCGATTTCGGGATCAAACCCTTCGATATCGGCGAGGTCTTTGACCGCCACATAAGCGACCTCTTCGAGCGAGGCGAAACCCTCGGTCACCAGCAGTTGTGCTATCACCTCGTCGATGTCGAGAGCGTCGATGAACATCTTGCTGCGGCTGCGGAACTCTTCGGTCCGCCGCTCCAACTCCTCAGCCTCGGTCAGGATGTCGATGTCCCAGCCAGTCAGCTGCGAGCCGAGGCGAACATTCTGACCGCGGCGTCCGATCGCCAGGCTCAGCTGATCGTCGGGCACGACAACCTCGACCCGGCGCTGCTCTTCGTCCATCACCACTTTGGCGACCTCGGCCGGGGCGAGCGCATTGACGACAAAGGTGGCCGGGTCCGGCGACCACGGAATGATGTCGATCTTTTCGCCCTGCAGCTCGCCGACAACAGCCTGCACGCGGCTGCCACGCATGCCGACACAGGCGCCGACCGGATCGATCCCGCTGTCGCGCGAGATTACCGCGATCTTGGCTCGGCTGCCGGGGTCTCGCGCCACCGCTTTGATTTCGATGATGCCGTCGTAAATCTCCGGCACCTCCTGGGCAAACAATTTGGCCATGAATTGAGGGTGGGTGCGCGACAGGAAGATCTGCGGTCCGCGCGGCTCTTCGCGTACGTCGTAGATGTAGGCGCGCACCCGTTCGCCCTGGCGAAAGCTTTCACGCGGCAGCAGCTCGTCGCGGCGCGCCATGGCCTCGGCCCGCCCGAGATCGACGACCACGTTGCCGAACTCGACCCGCTTGACCAGGCCGTTGACGATTTCGCCGACCCGGTCCTTGAATTCGAGGAATTGCCGTTGACGCTCGGCGTCGCGCACCTTCTGCACGATGACCTGTTTGGCCGACTGGGCCGCGATCCGGCCGAAATCGATCGGCGGTAGCGGATCGGTGATGAAGTCGCCGATCTCCGCTTCCGGGTTCAGATGCTGCGCCTGGGCCAGTGCGATCTGCGTCGCCTCGTTCTCGATCGGCTCGGCCACCTCGCGGAAGCGTAACAGCCGGATCTCGCCGTTATTGCGGTCGATCTCGGCGCGAATATCGTATTCCTGCCCGTATTTGGAGCGGCCTGCCTTCTGGATCGCCTGCTCCATTGCCTCGAGCACCTCGTCGCGATCGATACCCTTGTCGCGGGCAACGGTGTCGGCGACCTGGAGCAGCTCGGGGCGGGCGTAGATAACGGTGCTTTCCATGGCTTTCTCGGGGTGCTCTCTGGTTTCGCGCCTCAGTGGGTTCGCGGACGGGAAGCCGCGATCAGATCGTCGGTCAGAACGAGCCGCGCGCGCGCCACGCTGGCAAGCGGCAGCCGCGCCTCGCCCGCCTCCGTGGCGAGGCGAACCTCTCCGTCAGCGGTGCCGAGCAGGCGGCCGCGAAAGCGCTTGCGGCCGGCGAACGGCTCCGTCAGCTCGATCCTGGCCTCGAAACCGCTGAAGCGGTCGTAGTCCTCGGGCCGAACCAGCGGGCGGTCGATGCCGGGCGAGCTTATTTCGAGAAGATAGGCGCCCGCGATCGGGTCGGCGACATCGAGAAGGGCGGAGACGGAACGGCTGATCAGAGCGCAATCATCGACCGTCATCGGGGCGTCGTCGATCCGCTCGGCCATAACCTGCAACGTCGCGCGGCGCCCGCTGGTCACGGCGACCCGAACGAGGCGATAACCCATCGCCACGAGCGACGGCTCGATCATCTGCACGATCTCGTTGGTTTCGACCAAAAACCCGACCTCTGCTCCCGAACTTAGTGTCGCTATAAGAAAAAGTGGGCTCTCGGCCCACCTGCGAAGCAGTCCGCGGTGCGGACCTATGCGATTAACTGGTCAATATAAGCGAACTCCACGGCCTCGCAAGGGTGTTGCGCGATCAAGCAGCCTTCGCATCCTCGCGGATCATCGCAGCACCCTTTTCGCCGATCATGATCGTCGGCGCGTTGGTGTTGCCGGTGGTCACGGTCGGCATCACCGACGCATCGATAACGCGCAACCCGACCACACCTCGTACCCTGAGCCGCGAGTCGACGACGGCCATCGGGTCCTCGCCCATCCTGCAGGTCCCGACCGGGTGATGGAGGTTGATCCCGCCGTAATGCACGAAGTCGGTCAGCTCCCGCTCCGTGCGCGCACCGGGGCCCGGCATGGTCTCAGCCGCGCTGTGCCGCGCCAGCGGCGAAGCGGCGAAAATCCGCCGCGCGAAATCGATGCCGGCGAGCAGCACCCTGACATCGCTCTCCGCTGAAAGGTAATTCGGCCGAATTTCCGCCCGCGCGAGCGGATCGTTCGAGCGCGCCATGATCGTGCCGCGGCTGTCGGGCCGCACCGCGCAGACCACCAGCGTCATCCCCGGCTCCCGCTCCAGCCGGCCAATCGCGCTCTGGTCATAGCTTCCCGGGGTGAACAGCAACTGTAGATCCGGGCTCTCGAGCCCCTCGCGGCTGCGGCAGAACACCATCGCCGTGGTGACGCCAAAGGTCAGCGCGCCGCGCCCGGAGGCGGCATAGCGGCCGATTTCGCGGACCAGCCTGACGCCGCGCGCCAGCTGGTTGATCGACACCTCGTTCTTGACCCGGTGGGTCACCCGCGCCGCGATATGGTCGGAGAGGTTGGCGCCGACCCCTGGCAGTTCGTGGACCACCGCGACCCCGATCGAGCGCAAATGGTCGGCCGGGCCGATGCCCGAAATCTGCAGAAGCTGCGGCGAGTTGACGGCGCCGCCGGAAACGATCACCTCGCGCGCCGCCACCACCTGGCTGTCCTGCGCATTCTGGCGAAAGGCGACGCCGGTGCAGCGCGGTCCATCGAAGGTGAGGCGCGTCGCGACCGCTTTGGTGACGATGCGCAGATTGGGTCGCCGCCGCGCTTCGGCGAGGAAGGTTTGCGCGGTCGACCCGCGGAAGCGGCCGTGACGGGTCATCTGCGAATAGCCCACCCCCTCCTGGGTGGCGCCGTTGTAATCCGAGGTCAGCCTAAAGCCGGCCTGCTGTGCGGCTTCGACAAAGCGATGGGTCAGCGGCAGGATCGTGCGGTAATCCTCGACCGGCAGCGGGCCGCCTTTGCTGCGGTATTCGGGATCGCCCGCGGCGTAATTCTCCGATTTCTTGAAAAAGGGCAGCACATCGGCATAGCTCCAGCCGCGGCAGCCCATCTGCGCCCAGCCGTCGTAATCAGCCGGGTTGCCGCGGACATAGAGCATGCCGTTGATCGAGCTGGTGCCGCCGAGCACCCGGCCGCGCGGCCAGTGCACCGCCCGGTTGCCGATGCCGGGCTCGGGCTCGGCATAATAGTTCCAGTTGACGAGCGGGTTGGCGCGCAGGCGCAACGCCCCGGCCGGCACATGGATCATCGGATGCCAGTCGCGCGGGCCCGCCTCCAGCAGCACCACCCGCGCCCCATCCTCGCTCAGCCGGTCGGCGAGCACGCAGCCCGCCGATCCGGCCCCGAAGCACACACCCCGCCGATCCGAGCGCCGACGATCACATAATCCGCACCTAGATCCGTCATCCAATTCCCTCTTCCTCGTCCGAAACATTGTCTTCGGCCCGGCGAGGATGCAAGCTCGCAGCCGTCAAGCCGAGGGAGGATCAGAGCCATGCCGATCGAGCCGATGCTGACCGAGGAGACGCCGCGCGAGGCGCTGGTCGCGCGGGTGCTCGACAGAGGCCGGGATCGAGATGGTCTTTGGCATTTCCGGCGGCCATACCGGCCGCATCATGTCCGGGCTCAGCCAAGTACCAGAACTCGGTCCGCACGGTGCATGGTGCGCGAGGAGTCGCTGGGCGGGGTCATGGCCGAGGTCTACGGCCGGCTGACCCGGCGCCCCGGCGTGATGCTCGGGCAGGGGCCGTGGGTGCTCGGCAACGGGCTGATCGGCACGATCGAGGCGCATTCTGTCGAGCTCGCCGATGCTGCTGTTGACCGATTTCAGCGACGCCCCGCGGTTCACCCTGCATGCGCCCTATCAGCAGGCGACCGGCGATTAGGGCAGCTGGGACGCGCGCCGCGCCTTTGGCGGCGTCACCAAGCAGGTCATGCAGGCGCACGACCCGATCGCCGCGGTGCAGGCGACCCAGCTCGGCGATCAAGCATGCGCTCTCCGGGCAGCCGGGGCCGGTGGCGATCCTCTACAGCCATGACTCGCTGGCCGGGACGGTCGCCCCGGATTCGCAACCGCATGCTGTACCCGACCGCGCTACTATCTGCCGCCGCCTGCCGCCGCCGGCCGAGCCGGCGCAGGTCGAGGCCGCGGCCGCGCGCATTCTCGCCGCGCGAAGGCCGGTGATCATCGCCGGCAACGGCGTGCGCATCGCCCAGGCCTACGAGCAGCTGCGCCGACTCGCCGAGGCGGCCGGGCTGCCGGTGGCGACGACCGCGGCCGGCAAGGGCGTGCTTCCCCGAGACCCATCCGTTGGCGCTTGGGCGTGTTCGGCACCTTCGGCACCGCGGCGGCCAATGCCTGCATCGGCGAAGCCGATCTCGTGCTGGTCGTCGGCTCGAAACTGTCGCCGAGCGATACCGCCTGGGAAAACCGCGATCTGCTCGACCCGACCCGGCAGAGCTTTATCCAGATCGACATCGAGCCGCGCAACGCGTCGTGGAACTTCCCGGCCGAGCATGTGCTGCTCGGCGACGCCGCGGTAATCCTCGGCCAGCTGCTCGAGGAGGTGCAGGCGCGCGGGCCGGGCGCGCCGCGACAGCAAGCCGAGCGCGCGTCGCCGGCCATCGCGAGCGCCACGGCTATTTCAACGACCGCGCCTATTTCGCCGACGACAAGCCGATCCTGCCGCAGCGGGTGATCGGCGAATTGATCGCGCGGCCTGCCGGAGGATGCGATCGTCACCTGCGACGCCGGCGAGAACCGCATCCTGATGACCCATTTCTACCAGACGAAGACGGGCCGAGCGGGTTCCTGCAGGCGGCCGGCTCGGGGCCGATGGGGTTCGCCATTCCCGCCGGCGCTCGGCGGCCAAGCTCGTGCATCCCGACCGGCCGGTCGTCGCGGTATGCGGCGACGGCGGGTTCGCGATGACGATGAACGGGCTGATGACCGCGGTCGAGCACGACATCCCGATCATCACCGTCGTCTTCAACAACAACGCGCTCGGCTGGGTGTTGCACGGCTGCGGGCCGTTCGCCGCCGAGTTCAACGATTGCGATCACGCCGCGATCGCCCGCGCGATGGGCTGCCGCGGCGTGCGGGTCGAGGACCCGGCGGCGATCGCTCCGGCCCTTTCCGATGCGCTGGCGACGCGGGCGCCGACAGTGCTCGACGTGCGCACCTCGCTTGCGGTCACCTTTGCCGACATCACCTCGCAACTGGCGAAGGACGCGTCGCCGCGCCGGCGCTAGAGCGAACCTGACCGCGAAGCGGGTCAGGGCGGCGCCGGCGCCGCTCAAATTCGCGGCTGCTCGTGGTAAAAGACCGCGATGCTGACCCTTTTCGAGGTAACCTACCGCATCGACCGGCGTCGGGCACTGCTCGACCGGGCGAGTGCGCAGATACCTGACGGCGCCAAGGTCGGGCTTGTCGGCCGCAACGGGGTCGGCAAATCGACTTTGCTCGACCTCATTCGCGGCGTCTTGCAGCCGGAAGACGGCACGATCGAGCTGCCCCGCGGTTGCCGGGTCGGATTTCTCGCTCAGGAGGCGCCGAGCGGCGCCGCCACCCCGTACGAAACCGTGCTTGCCGCCGATCGCGAGCGCGCCCGTCTGCTCGCGGAGCGCGAAGCCGGGCCTACGCCTTGCGCGCCGCCGAGATCGAAACTCGGCTTTTCGAGGTAACCTACCGCATCGACCGGCGTCGCGCGTTGCTTGATCGGGCGAGTGCCCAGATCCCCGAGGGCGCCAAGGTCGGGCTTGTCGGCCGCAACGGGGTCGGCAAATCGACTTTGCTCGACCTCATTCGCGGCGTCTTGCAGCCGGAAGACGGCACGATCGAGCTGCCCCGCGGTTGCCGAGTGGGGTTTCTCGCTCAGGAGGCGCCGGGCGGCGCCGCGACCCCGCACGAAACCGTGCTTGCCGCCGATCGCGAGCGCGCCCGTCTGCTCGCGGAGCGCGAAGCCGGGCCAACACCGTTGCGCGCCGCCGAGATCGAAACCCGGCTGGTCGAGATCGCCGCCTATTCGGCGCCGAGCCGCGCGGCGCGCATCCTTGCCGGGCTCGGGTTCGATGACGCGGCGCAGCGGCGGCCGCTCGACGACCTTTCCGGCGGCTGGCGGATGCGCGTGGCGCTGGCCGCGATCCTGTTCACCGAGCCCGATCTCTTACTGCTCGACGAGCCGAGCAACCACCTCGATCTCGAAGCCTCGCTATGGCTCGAACGATTCCTGCGCTTTTATCGCCGCACCTTGATTCTGGTCAGTCACGATCGCCGGGTTCTGAACGCGGTGACGACGATGACCTTGCATCTGGCGCAGGGAAAGCTGACCGCCTATTCCGGCGATTTCGACGCTTTTCTGCGCGCGCGTCGGGAAAATGCCCAGCGCCTGGAAGTGGTGGCCCGACAGCAGGCCGAGCAGCGCGAGCGGCTGCAAGCCTTTGTCGACCGCTTTCGCGCCAAAGCGTCAAAGGCGCGCCAGGCGCAGAGCCGGCTAAAGGCGCTGGCCCGCCTCGAACCCGTCGTGCTCGCCGCGCGTGAGCCGCCGCCGCGCATCGCCTTTCCCGACCCGCCGCGATTGAGCCCGCCGCTGATCACCCTCGATCGTGCGAGCGTCGGCTACGCGCCGGGCAAGCCGGTGCTGTCGCGCCTCGACCTGCGGCTCGACCCGGACGACCGAGTCGCGCTGCTCGGCGGCAACGGCAACGGCAAGACGACGTTCGCCCGGCTGCTCGCCGGACGCCTCGCGCCGTTGTCAGGACAGGTGACACGGTCGCCCAAGCTCGCCTGCGGCTATTTCGCGCAACACCAGATCGAGGAAATGCGGCCGCAGGAATCGGCTTACGACCACCTGGCGGCGTTGATGCCCGGCGCCCCGCCCGAATCGGTGCGCGCGCGCCTGGGCGGCTTCGGCTTCAGCCAGGACAAGGCTTTTGTCGCGGTCGCCGATTTGTCGGGCGGCGAGCGGGCGCGGCTCAACCTCGCCCTGGTCACTCACGACGCCCCCGGCCTCCTGTTGCTCGACGAGCCGACGAACCACCTCGACATCGAAACTCGTGACGCGTTGGTCCAAGCAATCAATGATTTTGCCGGCGCAGTCGTGTTGATCACCCACGATTGGCACCTGCTCGAACTCGTCGCCGATCAGCTGTGGCTTGTCGCCGACGGCACCGTGCGGCCTTTCGCGGGCGATCTCGAAGATTACCGTCGGCGGGTGCTCGAGCGTGCCGGGCCAGCGGACGGCGAGCGTTCGAGCGCCGCCGGCGATCGCCGCGCAGCGCGCCGCCGTGCGGCCGAAAAGCGGCGCGAGCTCGACCCGCTGCGCGAGCGCGCACGGCGGGCCGAGGAAACGATCGCCCGCCTGTCTCGGGAACGCGAGGAACTCGATCGCAGCTTCGCCGGTCTAAACGGGGCTGCCGTCGCCGGCGTGCGCCCTCACCGATGCACTCAAGCGGCGCGCCGAGGTCGCCCGATTGATCTCCCGGGCGGAAGCCGAATGGCTGTCCACCGAGGAGGCGATCGAACGCGAATCGGGGGCATGAATCGCTGGCGTGGACTAACGGCTTCGGCACGAACAAAGCCGCTGGGGCGGAAGTCGCGGAGCGCGTATCGCGGGCATGTTTGGCTTTAAGCAATAACCGCGCCGCCTAGCGCGCGGCCGATAGCCGCACGACGCGTCCGTGTCCATGATCTACTTTGACAAACCAGCCTGAAACAGTCTATCCCGGATCACTGCTAGCGCATTCTCTATGGGGCGCCGCATCCGAGGTAAGACTGCAACTGGTGCGAGCCCGATTGGAGCAAATCCCGCCATGGCCGAAAGTCCCGCGATCACCGATCGAAACCTCGAAGCGACGACAAACATTTCCCTCAAGCGGGAGCCGGCCTGCTTCGCTTTTCTGTCGGCGCGCTCGGTCTCGTCGCCAATGCCGATTGATTCGATCAACCTCGATCTCGCCTCGGCCGATTATTTTGATGGACGGGCGTCGCTATGGACCGCTCTCGAAATGCGCTCGGCCGTCGGCAATGACCATCCGACCGCGTTGCTCGGGTTCGATGAAACCTTTGTGCGGCCCTTTGCCCGCGCTCTGATCGAAGCGGCGACGACGCGGGCCACCTACAGAATGACGATTCTGCAAGAACCAGATAATTCCAAGCGGTGTCGCGTCGTCGAGTATGTGACCGGGCCGGGCAAGGCGCTGCATGAGCTAATCCTGCAGCCCTTTGACAATGTGGTCATGGTCAGTACAGCGACCGCCAAGGACGCGGACGAGACACTCTTTCAGTTACCGCGAACCGACAGTTTTCTGCGTGCCTTCGCCAAAATGGCCTATGTCGCCGATCAAGCGTTGCACGATTTGCTCGGGGATATGGAGCGGATCGCGCGCCAGCATCACCCTTCGACCCCCTGCTGATCCTGTTACTGGCTCGTTGCTGACCAGTTGGCGGACGTACGCCCTGGGCGTGACAATAGAGCCGGAGCCCCCCTGCCACGCGCTCGGACCAGTCCAGCAACCTGCCCGCGTGGTCGGCGCCGCGCTCCCTCGCTAAGCGTGGAAGCGTGAGGCGCGGCTCAGCACCAGATAAATATGGCGGGCTTATCGGCCCAATCCGCCGCCGCCTGCTCCGCTGCTATAGGGCGAAAGGCCTGGTCCGCCTGCGTTCGGTCCCGACATGCCCATGCTGTTGCCGCCAGAGGGATTCGACATCGCAGGGGGTGGGGCCGCGGCCATCGGGGGCGACGGGGGAGCACCGGACTGTAAGCGGGCGAGCTCCTCACGATTGAGCTGGGCGGTCGTGTCGCCGGTCAGCGCGGCTTTATGCGCCATCCCCTTGTGAAAGCCATGCATGGCATGGGCATGCCTTACGGCGTGATGCGCCGGCGGCATCGCCGAATTTTCCGCCGGCGCGGGAGCCGCTCCGCCGCTACCCCCCGGGTTCGGGCTCCCACCGCTTGGATTTTGTGCCCACACTGGCGCGGCAATCGCGAGCGCGGCAGCGACCGCAACGCCGGTCAAGAGATGCTTCATGCTGATGATCCTTCTTCGCGGTTCAGTTTGCGCTATCCCGCTCTCTCCCAAAAGCGCCGCCTAGCTCTCTATCACCGGCGAACCGCTCGTTCTCGCTGGTACGCTGGATCGGCCCGTTGGATGGCGGTGCATCATTGAGTCATTTGCCGGGCATCGGAGGCGCCGGCGGCGGCGGATTGCTCACATTGCCGGTTTGGATACGGGCAAGTTCCTGGCGATTGAGTTGGGCTGTCGTATCGCCGGTCACCGCGGCCTTTTGCGCCATCCCACGATGGAAATTGCGCATCGCCTTGGCATGGTGATAGGCGGACAGTTCTTTATGAAGATGGTGCGGCCCCGGCGTCGTGGACGGAGCGGCGGCTTGGGCTGCGGGCGTAGGCTCACCAGGCGCCGCTGGCATTGGCGCCGGCGCTCCGCCTCCGCTGTAGGGCGTCAGGCCGCCACCCCCGCCGGGGTTGGGTCCTGGCATACCCATTCCGTTGCCGCCGCTTGGGTTCTGTGCCCACACGGGCGCGGCAATCGCGAGCGCGGCAGCGACCGCAACGCCGGTCAAGAGATGCTTCATGCCTGTGATCCTCTCTCGCGGCTAAGATTTCCCAAGATATCGAAGCGCCAGCAGATACTAAAGGGTTCCCTGACGCCCATTGGATAAGTCCCGTCGAACCCGGTTGCGATGCTAGATCATTTCCCGGTCATCGGGGGGTTCGGCGCCGGCATTCCCTGATTACCGGCCTGGAGGCGGGCGAGCTCTTGACGGTTGAGCTGCGCCGTCGTATCGCCGGCCATAGCAGCCTTATGCGCCATCCCCTTGTGAAAGTTATGCATGGCATGGGCATGCCTTACGGCGTGATGCGCCGGCGGCATCGCCGAATTTTCCGCCGGTGCAGCCGCTGCCGCGGGGGGCATCGCCATGGGGGCAGGGGCCGGAGCAGGGGCTGGAGCCTGAGTCCCGCCGCCGCTGTACGGGGTCAGGTTGCCGCCACCCCCCGGGTTCGGGCCGGGCATTCCCATCCCGTTCCCGCCGCTAGGATTTTGCGCCCACACTGGAGCGGCAATCGCGAGCGCGGCCGCGACCGCAACGCCGGTCAAGAGATGTTTCATGCCTGTGATCCTCTGTAGCAGTTCCGGATTGGCTTAACGTAACGCACGCTCGTGCTCCCGCAAGGGACTCTCAACCAGGATGCGGTTGGAACGACGCAGGGCGCCGATTCGGTTCCGCGAACGCCCAACTTTTCGGTGTCGCGCATTCTTGCCAGCCGAGAACTGGATAATATGACGGTAAATCTCTTCTTTCAAGCGCTTGAGTAGCTCAGTGCGCAGGTTGAATAACGGATAAAGCGAGACCCTGCGACGCGAGGACGGCCAATCGGTTGCCGATTAGGCGAACTGCCGAGCTTGACAGCAGCGCCCGCTGCGGGCTCGGCTCTTGCTGACGAACATGTTCGAGGAGCCGGGAATGAGCCGGATTGCATCGGTCCAGACGCACATGATTTCGGTTCCGCGGCCACAGCCGGTGTGGACCGCGCATGAACAGAATAGATCCTGGAACGTCATCTTGACCGAGGTGCGAACAGACGACGGGCTCATCGGCTATGGCCAGATCCATGGCGCGCCGATGCCGCGGATTTGCGAGTGGGTGGCGCGGTTTGGCGAGATCGTTCGCGGAATGGATGCGCTCGGTCACGTGGCGGTGTGGGAGAAGCTGTTTGGCTTGACCTCGCCGCGGCCGGGCGCAATCGAGGGACGGGAGGATGTGCCGGCGCCGATTGCGCGCAGCGAGCGCACCCAGGTCATGGCTGCGATCGCCGGAATCGACATCGCGTTGTGGGACATCAAGGGCAAGGCGGCGGGCTTGCCGGTGTACCGGCTGCTCGGCGGCGAGAACCTCCCGCTCTTCACCTATGCTACCGGCGGGTATTATCGTCCGGGCGCCACCAATGCCGACTATGCCGGGGAGATGGCGCAGATGCTGCGGCACGGCTACCGCGCGGTCAAACTGAAGACCGGGGCTGGCGGCATCGCCGAGGAGGCCGAGCGCATCGCCGCGGTGCGCCGCGAGATCGGCGAGGAGCCGTCGCTGATGCTCGACATGAACGCGGCTTATGATCTGCCGGACTGCATCGATTTTGCCCACATGGTCGAGCCATCGCGGATCTTCTGGCTCGAGGAACCATTGCATTGGTATTTGCAGCCCGCCGATTTTGCCCGGCTCGCGGCGGCGACGCCGATCCCGCTGGCGCATGGCGAACGCGAGCTGACCCGGTTCACGATCCGCGATTTCATCACCGAGGGCGGCATCCGGTATGTGCAGTTCGACGCGACGCGGGCCGCCGGCTTTACCGAGGCATTGCGCATCGCGGCACTGGCCGAGCAGCACGGGGCCATGGTGGCCCCCCATACCGCACCCGAATTGCACGGCCATCTGGTCCTGGCGCTGCCGCGCTGCGCTTTTGGCGTCGAAGGACATGGCGGGCCCGAAGAAGACCCGCTGGGCTACGGGCTGTTCAAGGAGCACCCGGAATTGCGCGACGGGCATCTGCATCTCGGCGACAAACCGGGCTTCGGCCTCGACGTCGACTGGGCCTTTGTCGACAAATACCGGGTCGGCTGATCTCGCCTAGCCGCCGAGGCCGGCGAGCGTCATCGGCGGATCAGCACCGGAAGCTCGACAAACGAGGGCGTCGTCTCGGCGTGGTGGATGGTGTTGGTGGCGACCCGGATATCGGCTTCACCATCTTTCGCCAGCACCGGATGGCCGCTGTTGGTGTTGCGGGCGCGGCGCGGAAAGTTGCTGCTGGTCACGTCGATTTCGATGCGGTGGCCGGCGCGAAAAGTGTGGTGGATGTCGCCGAGGCCGATGATGTTCAGCCGCTCGACCCGACCCCGAACGAGGGGCCGGGGCTCCCCGGACGGGTCCCGGTACATCGCGCGCGTCACCCCGTCCATCAGCAACAGCGCGCGGCCGTCCGGCATCAGCTCGATCAGCTTGGCGACGAAATCGGTGTCAGGGCAGTCGGATTCGATGTGCAAAGTCACGCGGACATTGCCGGCGATCGTCAGGTCTTGTTCCAATGCTTCGCTGCGGTAGATCAGACCGTAATCGGGCAGTGCCTGAGCCGGCCGCTGGTCGCGCGGGCCGGCATCGATCAGCATGTTGCGCCCGCCCAATGTCGGGATTGGCCGGCGCGGATCATAGTTGTAACCACGCGGAACTCCGCTCGGCCCCTTAGGACTCAGGCCGCCGTCGCCGCGCAGATAGAGCCGCTGCGGGGCGGTGCCCGGCGGCGGCCAGCGCTCTGCCCTGACCCAGTCGTCGGGGACATAGAAGGCGCGGTCCTCGACCCAGGCGCGCGGTGAATAGTACACCGCCGGCTCGTCGATGATGCCGCTGGCCTCGCCTTTCAGCCAATGGTCGAACCATGCGAAATAAGGGTCGCGCGACCAGAAATTGCTGGCATAGACGAAATAATGTTCGTTCGGGCCGATCCATAATTTCTGGGTGCCGGTGCGCGCCTGGATGTCGTTGAACGCCGCGATCACGCTCGTTTGAAAGATGTCGAACCAGGTGGTGACGTGAAAGCCGGGGATGTCGATCGTGCGGCGGAAATTGTGCCGCGCCCGGAACGCGTCGGGCGCCGGATGGGTGATGATCTCGTCGAGGAAGGGCTGCCAGGTGGCAAAGTCGGGATAGCCGGTCAACGGCAGTCGCAGCCAATCTGCCGAACCGATAAAGGGCGGCTCGGCGTTGCGCGCGGCATCGAGACGCGCGTAGCGCTCAGCGGCCGAGGAGGCAGCGGCATCGAGTTGAGCCGCGCCGACCCCAAAGCGCTGCATCACCGCCTCGCGATGCGACCGCGACAGGCCAGGGATGTTGCGCGCCACCCATAGCCACAGCCGCTCCATCTCGATCGACTGGCCCTCGCAGACCACGTCGTCATAGATGCTGGAGGCGCCCGCCTGGGCGAAGAAGGCGCGCAGGCTGGGATGGCGGGTCGACGCCGCGGCGAAGGTGGTGGTGGCGCCGGCCGACGACCCGGACATGCCGACCATCTGATTAGTCCAGGGCTGGGCCGCGATCCATTCGAGCGTGTCGTGGCCGTCTGCCGCGTCGTCGGCATAGACCCGGTCTTCGCCTTCGGAGCCGTGGCGGCCGCGCGTGTCCTGGTAGACCGCGACATAGCCGTGTCCGACGATCTGTTGCCAGCCGCGCAGGATTGAACCGCGCATCGGCTCCGCGGCACTCGGCAGCCAGGCCCTGGTGCAATCGGTCTTGTCGCGGGCATCGGCGGCGGCGATGCCGTAGGGGGTCCGGTGCAGGATCACGGGCCAGCGCGGGCCGTCGCTCTCCGGCAGGAATACGAAGGTGTTGAGCCTGATGCCGTCATTCATCGGCACCATGGCCTGAAAACAGCGGGCGTCGGTCATTTCGAGGCTCACGCCTCGCCGTAATGCACCCGGCGGAATTGGCGCGTCGGGATCAGATCGTCGACATGCACATCCCACAGGGTAGCGCCGTTCGCCTGCTGGTGCTGGCGGAACAGGTCCTCGAACCGGCCCAGTTCGTTGACCCTGGCGCCGTTGAGGCCAAAGCCGCGGGCAGTCGCGGCGAGATCGCCGCGGCCGTGCGTCGCATGACGCGGGTCGCCTCCTGTGGAGCGGAATTTATGCGTCTCGGCGCCGTAGCCGCCGTCGTTCAGGACGCAGATCAGCAAATCGAGGCCGTGTCGCCTGACCGTCTCCAATTCCTGGATGTGCTGATAGAGGCTGCCGTCGCCGTCGATCAGCAAGACCTTGTCACTGCCGCGCGCGACGGCGACCCCGATTGCCGCCGACAGGCCGGAGCCGATCGCGCCGAAATCGAGCGGGGTGTGATACTTGCCAGCCGGCCGGCCCTTGAAATGGGTCATGCCAAACCCGAAGCAATGACCGCCGGCGACGACGACGTCCCAATCCTTGGGGATTGCCGCATCGAGCTCGCGCACCACCGGCCGCGGGTCGAGCGTGCCTGGAGTGACCTGAAATTCCTTGGCGTCGGGGACATCGGCGGCGATCTGCGCGGCGACCGCGTTGCTGCGCCAGCCCGGCCGGCGGATGCCGCGCTCGACGAGCCGTCGGGTGATCGCCTCGGCGGTGGCGCGGGCATCGGCCTTGATGTGCAGATCGGCGGTGCGCAGCCCTTGCCACAGCCCGCGCGGGTTCACATCGATCTGCACCACCTTGGCGTTCGGATAAAGATAGCCGCCCTCGGTCGTGTAATGCCCCAGCCCCGCCCCGGCGGCGATCACCAGATCGCTCTCGGCAAAGAATTCGCGGGCGAGATCGCTCGCAAAGGTGCCAGCGATGTCGAGCGCGAACGGGTTGCCGTCGAACAGGCCCTTGGCCAACAGGGTCGTCGCCAGCAGTGCACCGCTGTTCTCGGCCAATGCCTCCAGCGCTTCCTTGGCGCCCGACCAGACCGCACCGCGTCCGCCGATGACCACCGGCCGATCGACGCCGGCGACCATCGCGACGACCTCGTCGACCAATGCCGGGTCGGGCATCACCACCTGTGGACGCGGCATGAGATCGGTCGAGGGCGTGTAATCGGGGAGGTACGGAAATTCCTCCTTCTGCAGGTCGAGCGGAATGCTCAGCACCACCGGGCGGCGCTCGGCGCGGGCCACGTAAAACGCCTCGCGGACATTGTCGAGCGCCCGGTCGATTGTGCGGATCGGCACGAAATGCGCCCCGGTCGCCAGCGCCAGCGGCGCCTGGTCGATCTGCTGCATGTACCAGGACGTGCCGATCGGCGCGTCGCCCGAAAAGACCACGAGCGGCGCATTGCCGCGCGCGGCCATCGTCAACGCGGTCATGATCTGGGTAAAGCCGGGGCCGCAGGTGACCGAAGCGACGCCGACCTTACCCGACGCGCGGGCGTAGGCGTCGGCCATCGCGCAGGCGCAATGCTCGTGGCGCGCATGGATCAGGCGCACACCCTGATTGTCGGCCATCGCCGCCGACCAATACATGTTGGCGTCGCCCATCAGGGTAAACAATGTGTCGACACCCTCGGCCGCGAACGCTTGCGCCAGCACGTCGGAAACCTGGTTGTTGCTCATTGGGTCTTCCTTTTGGCGAAAAGAATTTGCCGCAGCCAGCCGAGAAACGCCCGCCACAGCAATGCCCCGCCGCGCAGTTCCCCGGCCGTCGCGGGCGGCGACGGTGACGACACCTGTGCCTCGGCGGCTGCCGCTGCCCGTTCGGCGGCGAGGCGGGCCATGTTGCCGGCGAATTCCGCCAGCAATGCGCGGGCGAGATGAACCCCGCCGGCATTGGCGAAAGTTTCGAGCGGGCCGGTTACGTTGAAATTGCCCTCGCATTTGAGGGTCGTCGTTTCGGCCCCGCTCGCGGTCACCACACCCGAGGCCAATGCTCGCGAGGCGCCGCGGCCATCGATGCCGCGCCCCTCGATCGTGCAGCGCCGCGCCTCGTCGTCATAAGCGAGCTTGGCCTCGCCGCGAAAGGTCGCCACGGTCGGCCCGAACTTGACCCGGATGGTGCCCAGATAGGCGCCCCCGTCGCCGGCCGCGGTCAATGCCGCGCCGGGAATGCACGAGGCAACCAGCGCCGGATCGCGCAACAGCGGCCACACCGCATCGGGCGGCGATGGTATCGTCACTTCTTCGCTGAGCGAAATCATCGCGCCAAGCTAGCGGTTGCCGACATACTTTGTCGATGCGCGGTGAGACAGAGCAGACCAATGCCGGTAAGGGATTTATCGACCGATGAATGACAGCCCCGCAAAAAGCACCCGCGGCGTGCCGCACAGTTCGCATTGGGGCGCCTTCTCGGTGTTCGTGGGCGATCAAAGCGTCGAAATCCTTCCCCATCGCCGCGACCGCGATCCCTCGGCCTTGCTCGGCAATATCCCAGCCGCCGTCGCGCACCGAGCGCGGATCGCGCGGCCGATGGTTCGGCGCGGCTGGCTGGAACGCGGTCCGGGAGCCGATCGGCGGGGCCGCGACGAATTGGTGGCGGTCTCATGGCCCGAAGCGCTCGACCTCGTTGCGGCAGAGCTGAGACGGGTCTACGCCGCACACGGGCCGCGCGGCGTTTTCGGCGGGTCCTATGGCTGGGCCAGCGCCGGGCGCTTTCACGACGCGCAGCACCAGATCCACCGGTTTCTGAACCTCGCCGGCGGCTATGTCCGCTCTGTCAACAGCTACAGTTCGGGTGCGGCGACGGTGATCCTGCCGCACGTGATCGGCCCGCAGGGGGCGGTGGCCGGCAACAACGTCAGCTGGGCCGAATTGGTGGCCGAGAGCGCGCTGGTGCTCGCCTTTGGCGGCATGGCGCTGAAAAACAACGATGTCGGCGGCGGCGGTACGAGCCAGCACATCGCCCGCAGCCATCTAAATGCTGCGCGCAAACGGGGCGTCGAGTTCCATCTGATCGGGCCGCTGCGCGACGATTTGCCGGCGGAAATCGAGGCCGTCTGGCATTCGATCCGGCCCGGCACCGATGTCGCGCTGATGCTGGGGATGGCGCATACCCTGGTGACCGAGGGACGGCACGACCGCGCCTTCCTCGACCGCTTTTGCGTCGGCTGGGAGGAGTTCGAGGCTTATCTGCTCGGCCGCAGCGACGGTCAGCCGAAAGACGCGGCCTGGGCGGCGGCGATCTGCGGCCTGCCGGCAGACGAGATCGTCGCGCTGGCGCGGCGGGCGGTCGGGCGGCGCACTTTGATTACCTGCTCGCAATCCTTGCAGCGCGCCGAGCATGGCGAGCAGCCGGTGTGGATGGGCATCGTCTTGGCCGCCCTGCTCGGCCAGATCGGGATGCCCGGCGGCGGTTTCGCCTATGCACTGGGTTCGACGTCGAACACCGGAAAGCCGCCATTGGCGGTGCCGCTTGCCGACTTTGCCGCAAGGCCGCAACAGCATCGCCGATTTCATTCCGGTGGCGCGCATCGCCGACATGCTGCTGCACCCTGGAGAGCCGTTCGACTACAACGGCCAGCAGTTGACTTATCCCGATGTAAAGCTGGTGTACTGGGTCGGCGGCAATCCGTTTCACCACCACCAGGATCTGAACCGGCTGCGCCGCGCCTTTTCCCGCCCGGACACAATCATTGTCCATGATTCGGCATGGACCGCGACCGCGCGCCATGCCGATATCGTATTGCCGGCGACGATCACCTTGGAGCGCGAAGATATCGGGGCTTCGGAGGGCGATCCGCTATTGGTGGCGATGCATCGCGCGGTGGCGCCCTTCGAGCAGGCGCGCGACGATTACGACATTTTCGCCGAACTGGCGCAGCGCCTGGGGATCGCCGAAGCGTTTACCGAGGGCCGCTCGGCCCGGCAGTGGCTCGAACAAATCTATGAGCCGACCCGTCGCGCGCTGTTGTCGCGCGAGGTCGCCGCGCCCGATTTCGACCAGTTCTGGGAGGCGGGCGAGATCGTGTTGCCAACGCTGCCCTGGGATGGCGGCATCCTGCGCGACTTTCGCCATAACCCCGATGCGGCGCCGTTGCCGACGCCGAGCGGCAAGATCGAGATCACCTCGGCGACGATCGCCGGATTCGGCTATCCGGACTGTCCGGGACATCCTACCTGGCTGCCGCCCGTCGAAGGCGCCGGCTCGCCCGCAGCGGCGCGTTTCCCGCTCCATCTTATCGCGAACCAGCCGGCAACGCGGCTGCACAGTCAGCTGGATTTTGGCGCCACCAGCCAGGCGTCGAAGGTCAATGGGCGCGAGCCGGTGCGCATCCATCCACAAGATGCCGCGGCGCGCGGCATTAGCGATGGCGACATCGTGCGCCTCTACAACGATCGCGGCGCCTGTCTCGCCGGCGCGGTGCTGAGCGACGCGCTGCGCCAAGGTGTGGTCCAGCTGTCGACCGGAGCCTGGTACGACCCCGACGACCCGGCCGCGGACAAGCCGCTCTGCGTGCACGGCAACCCGAACGTGCTGACCCGCGACGCCGGCACCTCCCGTCTCGCGCAAGGCTGCACCGGCCAGCTCTGCCTGGTCGAGATCGAGCGCTTCGACGGCCCGCCGCCGCCGATCAGGGCGTTCGATCCGCCGAGCGGTCCATAGCGAAGGGGGAAAGGGTATGACAGAACAGATCCGGCTCGGAGTCATCGTGCCGAGCGTCAATATCGTCGTCGAAGAATGGTATCCCCGCGTTGTGCCCGATGGGGTCAGCGTCCATTTCGCCCGGATGCTGATCGGCGAAGGCAGCTCGCCAGAACGGATCATCGCAATGGACCGCGAGGACGGGGCACGCGCGATCCATCAACTCGCCAGCTGCCGGCCGCACGCGATCGCCTATGGCTGCACCGCGTCGAGCATCGTCCAGGGTCATGCCTTCGACGAGCGCCTGCGCGGCGAGATCCGTCATATCGCCGGGGCGCCGGCGACGACCGCGACCGACAGCATCTTTGCCGCCTGCCGTACGCTCGGGCTAAAGCGGGTGACGGCGATTTCGCCCTATACAGAGGCGGTCGACACCGCCGAGCACCGTTTCTTCGCCGAGGGCGGCATCGAGACGATGACTGGCGCCTGTTTCGGCATCACCGACGGGTTTCGCCTAGCCGAACCTGAACCCGCCGCGATCTTCGACTGGCGCTCGGCGCGTGGGACCCGCAATCGGACGGGCTGATCGCCGCTTGCCTCAATTTCCGCTCGCCCCCGATCATCGACGCGCTCGAGGCGCGGATCGGCAAGCCGGTCGTGACCTCGACCCAGGCAGTGTTGTGGCATCTGCTGCGCCTAGCCGGCGTCAAGACCTCGATCCCCGGCTTCGGCCGCCTGTTGCGCGAGTTTTGATCAGAACGTCGACGTCTCTTTGTCATCCGGGCGAAGGTCTCGCTCGCGCAGGAATCTCGAGGCGCCAAGCTCCTGCGTGGAACACCCTGGCCCGCACGGAACACAACAAGAAAGCGGGGGGTCGAGAATGAACTACAGGTATCCGAGGTCATTTCTCGTCTTTTCATTATCAGGCGTTGTAGTCGAGCCCAAGCGCCGCGAAGCGCTCGCGGTCTTCGCCCCAGTTCTGGCGCACCTTGACGAACAAAAACAGATGGACCCGCCGCTCCAGCATTTGTTCGAGCTCGGCGCGGGCGCGGGCGCCGATCGCCTTGATCCGCTGCCCGCGATCACCGAGCACGATCGCGCGCTGGCTCTGGCGCTCGACATAGATCACCTGCTCGATGCGCACGCTGCCGTCGCGGCGGTCTTCCCAGCTTTCGGTCTCGACGGTTGAGGCATAGGGCAGCTCGTCATGGAGTTGCAGAAACACCTGCTCGCGGGTGACCTCGGCGGCGATCAGGCGCTCGGGCGCGTCCGACAATTGGTCCTCGGGAAACAGCCACGGACCCGCGGGCACAGCCGCTGCGAGGTGCCGCTTCAGGTCCTCGACCCCGTCACCGTTCAGTCCCGAAATCATAAACACCGGGTCGAAGCGGCCTTCCTTCGACAAGGTCGCAGCCAGCCCGAGCAATGTGTCGCGACGCACGAGATCGATTTTGTTCAGCGCCAGGACCGATTTGCGGCCGCGCTCGGCCAGGCGGTCGAGGATGCGCCGCGTATCCCGGTCAATCCCGCGCGCGGCGTCGACCAGCAGCACGGTTTCGTCGGCATCCTCAGCCCCCGACCAGGCCGCCGACACCATCGCCCGGTCTAGGCGCCGCCGGGGCGCAAAGATGCCGGGGGTGTCGACAAAGACGATCTGCGCCGGCCCTTCGATCGCGATGCCGAGCAGCCGGCTGCGCGTCGTCTGCGCCTTGGGAGTGACGATCGCCAGCTTCCGCCCGACGAGTCTGTTCAGCAGTGTCGACTTGCCGGCATTGGGTGCGCCGATCAGCGCGACATAGCCGCAACGCGTGGATGCTTGTGGTTCCCCCTCAGCCATACGAACGGCGATCAGAGCACGCCTTAGTCAAGCCGCGTGACGTTTTGCCCAATCGACCACCTCGGCATGGGTCGCGAACCAGACCCCCTTTTGCGCCTTCGCGTGGCGAATGATCTCGTCGAGGATCCATATGCGCGAGCGGTAGCCGATGACGTGCGGATGCATCGTCAGCTGGAAGAGGCCGCCCTCGGCATGGGCCGCGTCGAACTCGCGCCGGAAGATGTCGAATACGTCACCGGGCGGCGTGTACGGCCGCAGCGCCGAAAACCGGTTCATCATGAAATAGACCGCGTCGTCGCGCACCCACTCGACCGGCAATTCGACGACACCGGTCGGCGCGCCGTCGAGCAGCAGCTCATAGCAATCCTCATCCGACATCAGCGAGGAATCGTAGGCGAGCCCCATCTCCTGTTCGATTTCCAGGGTGTGCCGGCTGAAATCCCAGGACGGGGTGCGCAAGCCGACCGGCCGGACCCCGGTGATCTGCTCCAGGGTATCGGCCGAGCGCCGCATCAGGTCGCGTTCGGCCTCGTAGGGCAGAACCGAATTCAGCTCGTGAATCCAGCCGTGGATGCCGATCTCGTGGCCTTCGGCAACGACCCGGCGCTGCTCGTCCGGGTGGAGGAGCGCGGTCACCGCCGGTACATAAAAGCTGGCCTTGACCCCGTATTTTTCGAGAACCTTCAGAATTCTCGGCACGCCGACCCGGCTGCCGTATTGGCCCCAGGCGAGCCGGCCGATCGAGTTGCCGCCCTCGCGCAGATCGCTGGTCTCGTGATCGCTGTCGAACGACAGCGCCACTGCGCAGCGTGCCCCGCCCGGCCACTCCGCCGGCCGCAGGCCGCGTCCGGCGCGGACGCGCTCGACGCGTTTGCGCCACTCCTCCTCGGGCCACTGCCAGGGTTCCAGATCGGGTGTGCGGGCGTTCATGCCGTCCTCCTCGTCGGTGCTTCGGCCAGCGGCGAGGGAGACGGGATTGGTCGGAGCGGAGAGATTCGAACTCTCGACCCTCAGCACCCCATGCTGATGCTGATGGTCCGCCCACACCCGCAACCGCCTACTTTCGCCAACTCCATGGCGGAAACAATAGCGTTTTCGCGACCACTCGGCCACGCTGAAATACCGAAACCGACCGCGAATTTCGCTCGAGTGGTTGCCATGTGGTTGCTGGAGGCGCGGTGTCCAGCCATCAGTTTCCGATGCTGACGCGCCTTTCCAAGCGTGCCATCGACGCGGCGACACCGGGGCCGAGGGACCATTTCCTGTGGGACCAGACGGTCAAGGGGTTCGGCGCGAAAATCACTCCCGACGGGGCGAAGATCTTCGTCCTACAACATCGCTGCAAGGGCCGACCGCGCCGATATACGATTGGCCGCCACGGATTGCCCTGGACCGGCGACGAGGCGCGCACCGCGGCGGTGCGGTTGCTCGCCGAGATGGTTCGCGGCGAACCTGGTCGGCTGCTGGACCGGCAGGTCTGCGGGCTACAACATCGGGATATGACCGCTGACCCGCACACCGCCGCAAATTCCGATCCTGGGGTCTTGATTGGGTCAGCGCTCCAAAACCCAATGCGACACTGAGCGCTCAGCGGATCTTAAAGCTCTGAAAGATCGGGACCTTCAACTGATCGAGAACGAACAGGTATGCCGCGACGCAAGCCAGCAGTCCGGCAATCAGCATTGGACTGACAGGAGCCATTAAAGTGCCTGTCGTCGCCATCAAAGCCACCACGCCGAGATCGGCGATCGAACTGCCGAGCAGCCAGCGGCTTGGCTGCGATTGCCAGAAATGGCCGCGTTCGCGGACCAGATAAACGTTTCCCTGCCCAGTCGCCACGAGCATGACGAATACCAGCGTCTGGAGTTGCGGCAACGGCAGGCCGAGCAGGTTGCGTCCCGTGAAGAACACTGTGAAAGAAAGCAGCAGGACCAGCGCCGCGAGAACTCCGCCCGCCAGCATGAGCGTTTTAATATTCCATCGATCCGGCTGCCGGGAGTAGGACACATGATCGGTGGCGATCGACATCGTTACGAAATCGTTCGTGAAGAGCAGCAGGACGATCAGCAGCGGTGTGATCACGAAGGTGTTGGTGAGCATCACGCCGATGGTCAGGAAAACGGCAATCTCCAACGTCTTCATGATTTTATTGATCGTGTAGGTCAGCATCCGTTGATAGATCCGGCGGCTGATCTGAACCGCGGAAAGTGCATCCTCCAGCCCCGGAGCGGTAAGCACCACGCCGGCGGCGGCGCGGGCAACGTCGGTCGCGCTGGCGACGGCGATGCCGACATCGGCCTGCTTCAGCGCGGGGGCGTCGTTGACGCCGTCACCGGTCATGCCGACGATGTGGCCTGCCGCCTGCAGGAGCCGGACAAGGCGGATCTTGTGTTCCGGGAAAACGCGCGCATACACGTCGTAATCAAGCGCCCGGGACCCGTCGAGATGATCGAGCACCTCGGAGGTCACGGCGCGGTCGCCGATTCCGACCCGCTGCGCGATCGCGCAGGCCGTCGCGACATTGTCGCCAGTGATCATCAGGACGCGCACCCCGAGATCCTGCAGGCCTTTGACTAGCGATCCGGAATCGGCGCGCGGCGGGTCTTCCAGCGCAATCAGGCCGGCCAGGTGCAGCGTATCCCGGCTGCCGCCGGATGCGACGGCGAGCACCCGATTGCCTCCGCCGGCCAGCCGGGCGATCGCCGCCGCGGCATCGGGCGGATCCTGTACCAGCGCGGCGACCGCGCGGGGTGCGCCTTTGACGACGCAGAGCTTCCCTCCTGGATCCTCATAGAGGCCGAGCGAATAGCGCCGCGCCGGGTCAAACGGGACGTATGCGATCCGCTGGGGCAGATCGGCAAGCAGATTGCGTCCTCCGGCGGCGGCGAGGATGGCGAGATCGATGGGGTCTTGCGTCGCCGGATCGCAGGCGAGCGCCGCCCGGCGCAGCAGGTCGTCCTCCGCTAAGGGCGCGAGAGGCTCGGCGGCGGCCAGGGCCAGCCGATTCTCGGTGATGGTGCCTGTCTTGTCGGTGCAAAGCAGGTCCATCCCGGCGGCTTCCTCGATCGCAGACAGCCGCGTGACTAGCACGCCGCCGCGCGCCAATTCTGCAGATCCGAGAGCGGTCGCCAAGGTGAAGGTCGCCGGCAGCGCGACGGGAACGGATGCCACCAGCAGGATCAGCGCAAACGGGATCACGTCCCCGAACGGCAGGCCAACCGATGCCGCATAGACGAGTAGTGCGCCGACCAGCACCGTATCGATGATGATGAGCGTCTTGACGATGGAAAAGATCGCCGCCTGCAGGTGGCTTGCGGATCTTGCCGTCCTCACCAACTCGGCCGTTTTTCCGAAGTAAGTCCGTGTCGCGGTGGCTGCGACCTCGCCCGTAGCCTCTCCGCGTCTGACGATGGCCGCGGCGTAGGCGAACGCTCCCGCACCGGCCTCGACGGGGACGGATTCGCCCGTCAACGCCGACTGGTCGAGAAGCACCGCACCGTCCGCGATCCGGACGTCGGCGGGCGACAGATCGCCCATTCGGAGATGAACGCAATCGCCGAGAACGAGGCTTGCCGCTGGCACCGATTGCCATCGGCCGTCGCGGAGCACACGCGCCCGCGTCGTCAGGCGGCTGCGCAGCAGCGCCAAGGCCCTGCTAGCGCGACCCTCCTCGGCAAAGCTGACCACGGCGTTGACCGCTAGGAGGACGGCAACGATCGCTGCTTCGCCGCCCTTGTCGAGCAGGATCTGGATCAGAATCGTCGCCTCAAGCATCCAGGGAATGGGGCCCCAGAATTTTTTCAGCAAGGCCAGGGCCGGATGCTGCCCCTGCTCCGGAATTACGTTCGGCCCGTATTGGGCGAGACGGCGTTGCGCCTCGGCGCTACTCAATCCGATGAGCCCGTCAGGGGTCGATGCGGGTTTTGCCGACTGATCCATGCCTATGCTGCCCCGGGCCGCTTGACTGAAGTTGAGATAGGTTACGGCTGGGAGCCTGGCCCGCACGAGCATACCAAGCAAAAGCGAAGGAGAAGTCCCAGGGATTTTGACACGACCCGATGTTCTTCGCGGCGGCACGGGATGGCAGCAGAATGGGCGCGGGCGAATTGGCCGCGCCTACACCGGCCGCCGCGCAAGCGCAGCGTATGCCGGCCGGACGGGATCGCGAGGCCGATATCGTGGTCATCGGCTCGGGCGCGACCGGACTTCCCGCCGCCGTTCGCCGGCGGAGGTTCAAACCGGTCATTTTGTCTTCCTGACGCCCGGGTTGGACCGCCCGGGGAGTTGCGCTCCCGACAACGCCGATGACGCGCGGCGTCGCGGGCCCGAATCAGAGGCCCGCGACCGCCGTCGCCCGCGTCAGTTCATGCCGTAAAAGCCCAGCGCGCCGCCGGCCAACACCTGGTGCCTCGCCTCGGGCGATAACGGCCCGAGCCGCTCGCGGACCATGTCAGGCGCACCCGGGAAAAACCCGTCCTGATGCGGATAATCGGTCGCCCACATGATCTTGTGCGGGCCGATATAGTCGGCCAATACGGCGATGCTGTTCTCGACCGGCTCGAACGAGATCCAGCAATTGCGCTGGAACAGTTCGCTCGGCCGCATCTTCGGCGCGGTCTCGTTGAAGCCGTGGTCGTCGAAATGCCGGTCCATGCGGTCGAGCCACGGCGCCATCCAGCCGCCGCCCAATTCGAGGAACGCGACGCGCAATCGCGGATGACGATCGACTACGCCGCCCCAGATCACGCTCATTGCCGCCAGCATCATTTCCATCGTATGGCTGATCATGTGCCGCGCCGCGCGGTCACTTGCGAAACGATCGACGCCGACGGTCGGCATCGCGTTGGTCGAGCCCTCGTGAAAGCCGATCGAGAAATCGAGCTCCTCGGCCATTGTCCAGAACGGCTCGTAGATCGGGTCGCTGATCATTTTGACGCCGTGATACGGGTTCGGCCGCAAGAACCCGCCGCGCATCCCGAGCGCTTCGCGCGCGTAGCGCATCTCGTCGATCGCCAGCTCGACCGACTGCATCGGCAGCATCGCCACCCCGAACAGCCGGTCGGGGTAGGGCTTGCAATAATCGGCGAGCCAGCGGTTGTAGGCGCGGCACATCGCGGCGGCGAGCTCGGGGTCAGCGACAGCGCCGGCGAAGAGGCCGAGGCTCGGGTACAGGAAAGCGGCGTCGATCCCGTCGGCATCCATGTCGACGATGCGGGCGTGCGGGTCGAACCCGCCCTTTTTCCCTTCGGCATATTTGAGGGTGTCGGGCTTAACCACACCCTGCCGGACACCGACCGAGCCAAGGCTGCCGATCCCCCGCGGGTTGCCCAGCATCTTGCCCTCGACCGTGAGCCGCTCCTTGCCGTTCTCGTCGATTGTGAACCGCGGGCGGCGCTCGCGGAATTTGGGATCGATGTATTCGTCCCAGAGATCGAGCGGCTCCAGTATGTGGCCGTCGGCATCGACTACGTGATAGGCGCGGGTCATCGACATTTCCTCCAATGCATCTGATCCCGCGGTATCGTAGCGCAGCCGCACCTGAGGCGCGAGGCCGAAGGCAATTCTCAAATAGCGATCCAGTATGCCGACGGCGCGATGAGACGGGCATCACGGCCGTCGGCGCTCGGTCGCGGTCAGCAGGACGGCCGCTTCGGCGCAGCGCGACCGACGACCGCAGGGATTACGGTGAGTCGAACCGGGCCGGCGCATGATGATCGCGATATGCCCGGGGGTGCCCTGTTCCGGACCTTGCTTGGTAGTGGACTGACTCTAACACCTGTTTGCCCCGCCCGACTTGTTTGAATGCTGATCTCGCCTCCCGTACCGCTCTGATCGTCGCACAGTATCTTGGCGAGGCTCGACGGTCGAAGTCTAAGTTCACGGCACGCGACCTTACGGCGTTCCCTGATCATCGCCCGGTTCGCAATTCCCGTGCAGCCTCAGCGCCTCGGTGGTAACAAGAGTTGATGCCGGTCACCATCGTCCCCCTTTCGCGGAAGAGCCTAAAGCACGGCCTCCGACGCCGGTTGCGGCGCCTGTTCGAGCTTCGCCAGACACTCCGGATGGTCCTTAAGGACCGCCGCTATTTCTATCTGAAGCAGGGCCGGAGCTTCGCTGGGTTGCGCGACGAGTATCCGCTACCGGGCGCGGTCGTGATCGAGACGATGACCAAGTGCAACAGCACTTGCAGCTTTTGCCCGGTAAACCGGTTTGCCGACACGCGTCCGCTCGCTCGAATGTCGGAAGAATTATTCCGCAAAATCATCGACGATTTGGCATCACAACGGTTTTCCGGACGGCTCTGTCTCTTCAACAACAACGAGCCGTTTCTTGATAAGCAAATCTTCGATTTCGCGGCTTATGCGCGCCGGGCTCTACCGCGGACGACCATCACCATCTTTACCAACGGGTCGGCTCTCGACATCGCCAAGGTCGAGCGAATTTTGCCTAGCCTCGACGTACTGCGGATCAACAATTACGGGCGCACTCCCGAGCTGCATCCGAACATCGGCCGCATCGTCGAGCATCTCAATGCGGGCCCGCCCGAGCGGGCTCGAAAGGTCGAAGTGCACTACCGGTTGTTGACGGAGTTCGCCAGCAGCCGGGGCGGCAACGCCCCCAACCGTCAGCGCTTTGTAGCCACCTACCGCAGTCGCTGCGCCTACCCCTTTTACCAAATGGTCGTGCGCCCGGACGGCAAGTTGAGCCTCTGCTGCAACGACGCGCTCGGTCAGGAGACCCTCGGCGATCTGTCGGCGCAGAGCGTGAGCGAAGCATGGAACGACCATCGCCGCCGGACTGTGCAGGATCTGATGCTGAAAGGCCGCGACAAGCTGGACCTCTGCCGGCATTGTGACGATCAGCTCGTCTCGAAACCGGCCCGTGTCGCCGACCGAGACTTTTACTAGTGGGTTACCCGAAGGCTGATGGCCGCGACGGTCGAGCGTCAGTGATTACGGTGAGGTCGAGCCCGGCCAAAGCCTTGCCTTAGCCCGCTACGCCCGAACCTGCCTGCCTTCCGCTAGTGGTCGTCGGCGCCGTTCGACTGAGGCGAGCGGAGAGCAGCCGATAGCCGGTACGGGCGGTTTGGATAGAACATTCTTCCTATGCTAAACTCGACTTCATCCACCGATCGGTCTTGTAATCATATTGACACCCATCCGGTGACGTGGAGTAGTGGAGCCCAGCGATGCATCGTGCCGCCATGAGGCTAAACGCCACCAAAAGAGAGCCCAAGATCGGAGGAGCCCAATCATGCCGCTGGATGTTGCCGTAGCCCCGAAAACCCTGACCTCGACGCTTCATTACCTTAAACGCGGCAAACGCGGCGCCGAAAAGCCGGCCTATTATCGCGTCGAACCACCGCCCGGGGTGCCGCGCGCGAACGGCATCGACGATCCGCACGAGGTCACGATAGAGGACGCGCGCGGTCGGGAATCAGAGTTCACGCTCGACCGCAACGGCTTCGCGCTGGTCAAGGCGCCAACCGCAGTATCCGATTTCTATGATCCCGAGCAAATCAAGCGCGTCTACTACGCCGAGGTCGAGCAACTCTTGAAGGACAAGCTCGGCGCCAGCCGCGTTTTTGTCTTCGACCACAACGTGCGCAACGCCACGCGGGACGGCTTGGCCAAGCCCTCGCGGCAGGTCCACAATGACCATACGGTGAACTCGGCGCCGCGCCGGGTGCGCGACCATCTCGGCGCCGACGCCGAGGAGCTGCTGAAGCACCGCTTTGGCATCGTCAATGTGTGGCGTCCGATCCGCGGGCCGGTGCAGGATTCACCGCTCGCCCTCTGCGACGCGCGCAGCTTTACCGATGACGATCTGATCGCCAGCGATCTCGTCTACGCCCATGTGCGCGGCGAGACCTCACGGGTCGAGTATAACCCGAAGCATCGCTGGTACTATTTCTCGAACCAGCAGCCCAACGAGGTGCTGTTCATCCGGGTCCACGACAGCGCCAATGACGGCCGCGCCCGGCTGTCGTTCCATACCTCGTTCGAGAACCCGCTGACCCCCGGCGCGCCGCCGCGGGAAAGCATCGAGGTGCGCAGCTTGGTGTTCTTCCCGCCGGCTGCCTGACCCCGTTCTTCTGACCGGGCCGCCTTGCCCCGAGTGCGTTCGGGGCAAGACGGAGGGCTGAGCGGACAAGCCTATGTCCGATCGCCGCCGCTGCGGTGTCGGGAAGTCTTCGTTGAGCGGGAACTAAGTCACGCCCCGATGGACGTCGCCGCGGGCCATTACGAAGGCCATGCGCTCGAGTACAGACACGTCGTCGAGCGGGCTCGAATCCACCGCGATGACATCGGCCGATTTGCCCGGCGCGATCGTTCCAACTTCGCCGGACAGATCGAGCAGCTTGGCGGCATTGACCGTCGCCGCCTTGATCGCTTCGCGGGAGGGCATCCCGGCTTCGACCATGTAGCCGAACTCGCGTGCGTTCCGTCCGTGCGGCCCCACACCCATATCCGTGCCGAACGCGATCGTCACGCCGGCCTTGTGCGAGCGGGCGAGGGCCTCCTTGATCTTGACGCCGACGATCATCGCCTTCTCGATTTGCGCTGGCGTCAACACGCCGTCGCCCTGCGCCATCTCTAAGACCGTGACGCCGGCAATGATCGTCGGCACATGAAACGCGCCTTTGGCGATGAACAGCTCGAGCGAGCGAGCGTCGAGGAAGCTCCCATGCTCGATTGAGTCGACACCGGCTTCGAGCGCCGCATTGATGCCGGCGGCGCCGTGCGCATGGGCGGCGACGCGCCGGCCCAGGCGATGGGCCGTTTCGATGATCGAGCGGATTTCGTCGTCGGTGAATTGCTGGTCGAGGCCGGCCTTGATGTTGGAGAGCACGCCGCCGGTCGCTACAAACTTGATCGCGTCCGCGCCATGGCTGACCTGGCGGCGCACCGCGCGGCGACATTCGTCAACGCCGTCGCAAATTGCCGAGGTTGATTGAACGCAAGCGCAAACGTCGTCGCGATAGCCTTAGGTCTGGCCATGACCGCCGGTGGGCGAGAGAATGGCGCCGACGCAAAGAACTCGCGGTCCGGCAACCTTCCTCTCGGCGATGGCGGCCCGCAATGCGAAAATGACATCGGGATTACCGGCAGCGCCGACGTCGCGCACGGTCGTGAAACCGGCGCCCAGCGTGACGGCCGCGTGATGCGCCGCATTGAACCCGACCTTGGGATCGGAGTCTTCGACCCTGCGCAGTCTGGATTCCCGGTCGAGCTGCGATGTCAGGTGCACATGGCAATCGATCAGGCCGGGAAGGACGAATTTCCGGCGCAGATCGATCAGCTCACTGCCCGGAGGCGGATCGACGAAACCGTCCGACACCGCTTTGATCCGCTCGCCGTCGATCAGAATGCTCTGCTCGGACTTGGGCGGCATGTCCGGATCGACGAGCAAAGAGCCGGCATGAATAACCTTTGTCTTTGCCGACCTTGTTGAATTGTTTGCCATGCCCTCCCCGTCCTGAATTGACGAATCTTCCGTTCGATAGTCCATCAGGACATCTGTCAGTTCAGGGGTCAAGGCCTCGGCGGGGATACGCAGCGCTCTGCGGCTTCAGAGACGGCGGCGAGCCCCGGCCGCGGAGGGCGCATCAGGGATGCGGCCGCGTGTCTGGCCGGCTAAGATCAAATTGCCGATAAGTCAACAGACCGACCAAGAAGGATTGGGGGAGAAAACGCGATGTTGGCTTGGCTGCGCGACCTGACCTCGCGGGAACGCCGCACGATGCTCGCCTGCTGGGGCGGCTGGACCTTGGACGGCTTCGATCAGCAGCTGTACAGCTACGTCGTTCCTACAATCATTGCGGTATGGGGCATATCGACCGGCGCCGCCGGCACGATCGGCACCGTCACCGTCGTGACCTCGGCGTTCGGGGGGTGGTTCGCGGGCTCGCTCGCGGACCGCTTCGGCCGCGTGCGCATGCTGCAGATCGCGATTCTGTGGTATTCGGTCTTCACCTTCCTGTGCAGCTTCGCGCAAAACTTCGAGCAGCTGTTCATCCTGCGCGGCTTACACGGGCTTGGCTTCGGTGGTGAGTGGGCTACCGGCGCGGTACTGATGGGCGAGGTCATCCGCGACAAATATCGCGGCCGCGGCGTTGGCTTCGTTCAGACCGGCGCGGCCGTCGGCCCGGGCCTGGCGGCGCTCGTCTACGCCGGCCTGTTCGCCATTCTGCCCGAAACGATCGCGTGGCGGGCGTTATTCGCGGTCGGCATCTTGCCCGGCCTGTTTGTGCTGTGGGTCCGCCGCAACATTCCGGAATCGGAAGCGTTCGCCGGACAGCGTCGCAGCACCGCGCAGCCCGGGATCGGTCACCTGCTCGCGGCGTTTCGCGGGCCGTATCTGTGGCTGACGATAAAAGTATCGCTGATGGTCATGGGGGCGCAGGGCGGCGTCTGGGCCGTCGGCTTCTGGATGCCGACCTATCTGCGCACGGTGCGCCATTTATCGGCCTCCGGCACCGGGCTGTACGTCGCGGTCCAGGCATTCGGGGCGCTGATCGGCTTTGTGATCGGCGCCTATCTAGCCGATGCAATCGGCCGTAAATGGACGTTCATGATCTCGGCCATCGCGACGATCATCATGGTGCTCGTCTATCTTTACGTGCCGGTCGGCTACACCGGTCTCCTGCTCCTCGGGATCCCGCTCAACACGGCGATCCTGATGAAGTTCGCGCCGATGGGCCCGTTCATGACGGAGCTTTACCCGACCAACATCCGCGGCACCGGCCAGGGTTTCTGCTACAATGCCGGCCGGGCGGTTGGCTCGGTGTTCATGACCGCGATCGGCTTTGCGACGGTGGTAATGCCGCTCGGGGCAGCGATTGCGCTGTTCTCGACCTTGGCCCACCTGCTGATGATCATCATGCTGCTGCTGCTTCCGGAGACCCGCGGACGCGCCATCGCGGACCTTGAACCAGAGGCGCCGGGCTCGGCGGCATATCCTTCCCGGCCGGCCGTCGGGCGCAGCTAGAATCGGAGCTACGCCATCGTCAGCACCATCCGGAAGCGCGCGTCGCCCCGCATCATTCGTGCATAGGCCTCCGGCGCACGCGCGAGCGGCATTGTCTCGATCATCGGACGGACGCCTGTCAGCGCGCTGAAGACGAGCGTGTCCTCCGAGTTGATCGACGCGCCGGCGGCGTGACCCACGACGCTTCGGCTTCCGCCAATCAGTTGCAGCGGCGTGACTTGGATTGGCTCGGGGTCGACGCCCACCACGATGAGCCGGCCGCGCACCGCGAGCCCATCGATCGCCGGCGTCATCGCCTTGGCGCTGGTAACGGTCGCCAGCACGGCCCGCGCGCCGCCGAGGCGGTTGAGTGCCGCCGCCACGTCCTCGCTCGCATTGTCGATGAAGTAGTGCGCGCCGAGCTTGCGGGCGAGCGCCTCCTTGTCGGCGCCCCGTGCAATCGCGACGGTGCGAAAGCCGAGCTTGTTCGCGAACTGCACGCCGAGATGGCCGAGGCCGCCGATACCCAGGATTGCCACCACGTCGCCCGGCATCGCGCCGCTATGGCGCAGCGCGTTGAAGGTCGTGACCCCGGCGCAGAGCAGCGGAGCAGCGTCGACGGCCGCAAACTCATCCGGGATCGCGGCGAGCGCGTCGGCGGGAGCCACCATCGCCTCGGCATAACCGCCGTCGTACGAGATGCCAGGAATGCGCAGGTTGCGGCAATCGATCAGCCAGCCACGCCGGCACGGCTCGCAATACCCGCAATGCCCGCCAAACCAGCCGACACCGACCCGCTGCCCGGTGCTCCAGCCGTCCACGCCGGCGCCGACCGCGTCGATCACCCCGGCGATCTCGTGCCCGGGGATGCGCGGGAAGGCGAGGCCGGGCCATTGCCCTTCGACGGTGAGACTGTCGCTGTGGCACACGCCGCATGCCTCGATGCGGACGCGAACCTCGCCCCGCGCCGGCTCGGGCACATCGCGCTCGACGAGTTCAAGCGGGCCGCCGCCCCGCGCCACCTGCACCGCCCGCATTTTTGCCATCGCTGCCTCCTGGCTAGGTCGAATTTCTCGGTTCCATCACCTCCCCCAACGCCGGCTTTTAGTGCCGTGCTGCCGATTACCCCGATCGCGTCCGATGACAGCCGCTTAGGTCAAAACGCCTTGCACGATCCGTCGCACTCATCAGGGAAGAGGCTGTGGCCGCAGGCGCAAGGGCCACGATGACCCACGAGTTTGGTGTCGGCCGTCGAGGTGGGCTGCGCGGGCAGCTTCTCCCGCCGCAACTCCTCCATGCGAGTGCGGATCGTCTCGAAATCGTCGGCTGCCCGGGGCCGTGGCATCAAATCCTCCTGACCCCGCAGCGACATGCGTCAGAACCGTTCTCCAATCCGAGGTCTCCTTTAGGGCGGATAACGGCCGCTCCCAATCTCGCGCCGTTAACGCGTCCGAGGCTCTGGATGTCAAGCGGCTTTTAGAAGCTGCCTCCCGCATCCGGCGCGCCGGATGCGGTGCCAATCAAGGCCATCAACTGCTTGATTGTACCTGCTGGCCCGCGGCGAGGCTCATGTCGGGAGCAAACGGGCCGGACTCGACAACGACATCGCGGATCGTTCCGCCGTAGCGGAAAATGCCGTGGCGTTCCCACAATGCCCAATCGACCGGGGCGCGGCGATCGAGACCGATGTCGAGCCCCTCGTGAAACCCGCCCATCAGGGTCGGGCTGAGATCGTGCCACTCGCCGGTGCCGCTTCCATCGAGGACGAGCCGGCCGCGGCCGCGCCGCCTGCCGAGCGCCTCGAATTCAAGCGCCGCGCTGCGTTCGCCCTCCGGCACCGCGGGGCCGGCCAGCGTATGAAATCGGCCAAACCCGTTATAGGTGAGCCGCAGGGTTCGGTCCTCGATGTAAAGCACCAGACCGCCGGCGACGTCGCCGATCGCGAACAGCACGCCCTGGTCGGCGGCGCCGTGCCGAAAGCGCGCGACGATGGTGAAATTCCGGTTGCCGATCAGCGGCGCGATCACATTGCGGTGCACGGTCTGGCCGTTCGGCAGAAACCGTCGCCGGCCGATGGCCGCAGGCCGCTGATGCGGCGGCACCTCAAGGAATTTTTGCGCCGGTGTGCGGTTGTCGAGCGGATAGACCATGTTCGCCCAGGCGGCCGCGTCGAAGGCCGCGACCAGCTCTTCGAGCTTTTGCGGGTGCTGGCGGCGCAAATCCATGCTCTCGGAGAAATCCTCGGCATGGGCGTGCAATGTCCAATTGTCGAAATCGATGGCCTCGCCGCGCTTCTGCAATGAGACCGCGACCCAGCCGTCGCGGTAATAGCCCCGGTTGGCCCAGCATTCGTAATACTGCTCATCGCGGGACGCCGGGGCATCGGCATCCCGCAACACCGGCGCCAGGCTCTTGCCCTGCATCGGCTGGGCCGGCTCGCCGTGCGATGTTTCGAGAGCCGGCACGCCCGCAAGATCGAGCAAGGTCGGCGTCACGTCGATCACATGGCCGAACTGCATGCGGACGGCTCCGAAATCTTTGAGCTTGTCGGGCCACGAGACGACGAAGCTGACGCGCCGCCCGCCGCCGCCGGTGTAGGTCTTGTAGGACGGGAACGGAGTGTTGGAGACCTGCGCCCAGCCCATCGGATAAACGGCGGATCCCCGTCCGGTGCCGATCCAAGCCTCGCGCTCCAGATCGACCTCGACCGGCAATCCCGGCAGCCCCGCATAACGCCGGTTGAAATGCAATGCGCCGGCGGGCCCGGCGGAGTTGGTGCCGCCATTGTCGGAAGTGAAGACAAAGATCGTGTTGTCGAGCTCGCCGAGCTCTTCGAGCAACGCCACGAGGCGGCCGATATTCTGATCGGCGCAGTCCAGCATTGCGGCATAGGTTTCCATGTGCCGCGCAAAGAGTCGCTGCTGGTCGGCGGGAACATCGTCCCAGGCGGGCACCGCCGGATCACGCTCGGCAAGCCGGCTCCCCGCCGGGACCAACCCCATCGCCATCTGGCGCTGAAAGCGCGCGGCGCGGACCGCGTCCCAGCCGGCATCGTAGCGGCCGCGGTATTTCGCCAGATCTGCTTCTTTGGCTTGCAATGGCCCGTGCACGGCATTGTTGGCGACATAGAGAAAGAACGGCCGGGTCGAGTCCTGGTTGCGGATCTCGGTGACGAAGCCGATCGCCTTTTCCATCCAATCGTCGGTCGCGTAGTAGCCCTCGGGATAGGCGTCGATCGGCGCGACGGTGTTGTTGTAGACGATGCGCGCCGGAAAGAAATACCCGGTCTCGCCTTCGAGGAACCCATAGAAACGGTCAAAGCCGCGATGGGTCGGCCAGGTCGGATTGGGCGCCGCGCCATCCGTCGAATTGTGCCACTTGCCGACCGCGGCGGTCGCGTATCCGGCCGCGCGCAGAGTTTCGGCGATCGTCGGCGCGTCGAGCGGAATGTCCCCGAAATAGCCCGGGAAGCCCGGATTGTTGTTGGCCAGCCATCCGGTCGCCACCGAATGGGCGTTGATCCCGGTCAGCAACGCGGCGCGCGCCGGCGAACAGATCGGATGCGTCGTATAGTGGCTAAACCGAATGCCCCGGCCGGCCAGCGCATCGATGTTGGGGGTGGCGATTTCCGAGCCGTAACAGCCGATATCGGCCCAACCCATATCGTCCATCAACACGATCACGATGTTCGGCGACCCCGGCGGCGGGCGCACCGGCAAATTCCAATGCGGCTCCGATTCCTCGCGCGTTCGTCCGATCTTGCCGGGAAAGCCCGGATAGCCCCTTGGCTCGCTGGTAATGACGATTCCTCCCGCTGCCCGTTATGCCACTGACGCGCGGCATAACGCGTCCGATTATAATCAATTGTCGCAAAGCGGTCGTGAGAACCTCGTCCGAAGCGTCGCCTTCCGACCCCGTGAGCTACCGTCACTGCGCCGTTGTCACCGCCTTCGCCAATAGATGGGACAAACCGACCCGGTGCCGCGACGAGGCCAAAAGCTTCCCAGGCAATATGACCGAAGGTTTGCCGCCGCCGATAATCAGGGTGCCGGGCCCATTGAACAACATCACGCCCTTGCCGTTCGGGGCAAACGGTACTCCTCGCGACGTGATCAACAGGTCCTGCAGCCCCTCGTTCTCGAGGTCCCAGTTGCGTACCGGACCGGTGTCGAGATGGATGAAACCGGAATGCGGGTACCAGCCGACGCCGCCGCGACGCATCGCGCGCGCCGCGGCCATCGCGTCGGCAAGCCTGGTCGGGAACCGCACATCGAGCGCGCGGCCGTAAAGATGCTGGCTGTTCTCGGCAACCCCGAAGGTGGTGCGGGCTAGCATCGCGTTGGTTTCGGGCGTGCGAAAGGCCGACAGGATGACGGCACTGGTCTGGCCCGTAGCCGCCATGACGTTCGCGAGAAAGTCGATGACGCCGACGTCGATGCTGGTCATCCGGCCGGAATGCTGGTCGCGAAAGAAAACACACAATTCATCCATCACCCGCGGGATCGGGCCATTGGCATCGCGATAGGCGCCATCGAAGGTGCCGCCTGTATGGGCATCGATAAGCCGCAATCGGGGCAACCCGCGCACGACCGGCGTGGCCCATCCACGATAGGGTGCCGCTAACAACAATGCAGCCGCCCGCAACAGGAATCGCCGTCGGTTCATCGGAATATCTTAGGCGGTGGATTACGCGGCCATCCGCCCCCGCTCGCCGCGGCCGACATTCTCAGTCCGACCCGTAGAGCATTAGCTGCCGCACCCGCTCCTTGATCGCTGACAGCACGGCATCCGCTGTCAGCACACGGATAATCTTGCTTTTGTCCACCCGCCACGGCCCGCCCATCGCCTCATGTTCTGCTTCGCATGCGGACCGAAATAATTTCTCCCTGAGCTGACGCAAGGGCTGCTCAATCGGCGGCGGCGTGCTCGCGGTGCCGCTCGTAGCGGCGGGCGGGAGTGTTGACGGGCTCGGTCAACGGGGCGGCGGCAAAGGAGGCGGCTTTGCGGGCCGGCGGTGCGTCGCCATAGAGGGTGGTGCGCTGACGCGGCCTGCGGCCGATGCCGCGGATCAGCTCCTCCATCGCCTCGGGCGGCATCTCCTGACCGTGTACCGCCCCGGCGGCGCGGGTGATGCTCTCGTTCATCAGGGTGCCGCCCATATCGTTGGCGCCGGCATCAAGGCAATAGGCGGCGCCGCCATAGCCCATCTTGACCCAAGAGGTTTGGATGTTGGTGATGACCGGGTGCAAGGCCAGCCGTGCAACTGCGTGCATCAGCACCGCCTCGCGCCAGGTGGCGCCGCGGCGGGCGCGGCCCTTCAGATAGATCGGCGTCTCCATCGGGACAAACGGCAACGGCACGAATTCGGTAAAGCCAGCGGTCTTCGCCTGCAACGCACGGATGCGCAGCAGGTGCCGCGCCCAGTGCTCGTAGCGGTCGACATGCCCGTACATGATCGTGACCGTGCTGCGCAGGCCGACGCCGTGCGCCGCTTCCATGACCTCGAGCCACTGGGCCGTCTTGATCTTGTCCGGGCAGATCACGGCTCGGACCTCGTCGTCGAGGATCTCGGCTGCGGTGCCCGGCAACGAGCTGAGCCCTGCCGCCTTCAGCTCGCGCAGGAAGTCGGGGAGCGTCCGGCCCAGGGTCTTGGCGCCCTGCCAAATTTCGAGCGGCGAAAAGGCGTGGACATGGATGTCGGGCGCGACCTCCTTGATCGCCCGGCACACCCCGAGATAGGTGGCGCCGGTATATTCGGGATGGATGCCGCCTTGCAGGCAGACCTCCGTGGCGCCGCGCTCCCAGGCCTCTTCGACCCGGCGCTGGATCTCGGGAAGATCGAGGTCATAGGGCCGGCCCCGCAGATTTTCGCTGAGCTTACCTTTTGAGAACGCGCAGAACTGGCAGCGGAAATAGCAGACGTTGGTGTAGTTGATATTCCGGGTGACGACATAGCTGACCGTGTCGCCGTTGACCCGCCGCCGCAGCCGGTCGGCCGTCTCGCAAACCTGCGCGAACGCGTCGCCACGCGCCTCGAATAGCCGCACAATCTCGGCCTCGGACAGAGCCTCGCCGGCCGCCGCGCGGTCGAGCACAGCGGCCAAGGGGCCGCCGGCGGAGGCCGGCCGTGCTTTCGTCTCAGCAGGCGGCTCGCTGCCCGAGCCTGCCACCCATTTGTCCGGGCGGGCGAACCCTTCGGCGTCCATCGCCTGCAGCACCGGGGTGCGCAACGCGGGATCGAGCCAGCGCTCGGGGTCGCGCGTGTAGCCGGGATAGATCGCAAGGCGCGGCACCAACAGCTTGCCGGCGGCGGCCGTCTGCCGCGCCAGATGGTCGAGCGCCGGCCACGGCGCCTCGGGGTTGACGTGGTCGCGGGTCACCGGCGACACGCCGCCCCAATCGTTGATCCCGGCGGCAATCATCTCGGCCAGCGCGCCGGGGTTCAAATTTGGCGGCGCCTGGATGCTCATTTCGGGGCCGAAGACCAGCCGGGCCACGGCAATCGTCCACAGATGGTCGTCGAGATCGGGCTCAGGCGCATCCGCCATGCGGGTCCCCGGCTTGGCCCGGAAATTCTGGATGATGATTTCTTGGATATGCCCGTAGCGGTCGTGCAGATCGCGCAGCGCCAGCAGCAACTCGATCCGCTCGCGCCGGGTCTCGCCGATGCCGATCAGGATTCCGGAGGTGAATGGCGCCGCCGCTTCGCCGGCCATCCGGATCGTTTCGAGGCGCACCGCCGGGTCTTTGTCGGGCGAGCCGAAATGGGCGCCGCCGCGGCGTCGCAGGCGCTCGGAGGCGCTTTCGAGCATAATCCCCTGCGACGCCGATACCTTGCGCAGCATGTCGATGTCGGGGCGGGTCATGACCCCGGGGTTCAGATGCGGCAACAGCCCGGTTTCGCGCAGCACCAGCCCGGCCATCTCGGCGAGGTAGGAGAGGGTGGTCTCGTGGCCGAGCCGCTCGAGCGCCTCGCGTGCCGCGGCATAGCGCAATTCCGGCTTGTCGCCCAAGGTGAACAGAGCCTCATGGCAACCGGCCTCGGCCCCGGCGCGGGCGATCGCCAGCACTTCCTCCGCGCTCAGGTAAACCGGCTCTCCGCGGCGTGGCGGATGGGCAAAGGTGCAGTAATGGCAGACGTCCCGGCACAGCTGGGTCAGCGGGATGAAGACCTTGGGCGAATAGGATACGAGCCCGCCATGTCCGGCGTCGCGCAGCGCCGCGGCGAGCGTCATTAACGGCCGCTGATCCCCGCCTTCGGTATCGGCGAGCGCCAGGGCCGCGTCAGCGGAAAGACGCCGCCCCGTTCGGGCCTCTTCCAAAACCTCGTCGATCGTCATTCCTAAAACTCTCCTACAGGCGATCCCCGGCGCGCGGCAATGACCGCAACATAGCATTCTCGGCCAGCAGTGCGCGCGTGCGCGTCGGCGATGGCTGAAGCGCAAAGGCGGCGAGATCCTCGGGGTTGTCAATGTCGAGGGCGATCCCCGGCAGACGCAGCACGGTCGGCCTTATGCCTTGCGCTTCGGCGGCCCGCAGGTGCGGAAAAAAGCTGTCGGCGCCAAAACGCAGCGGCACCGCGTCGGGTGGCGAACACAGGATCGCGTTGGAGCCGCCCTCGTCATGCGACGGAACGATCGTAAACGCGGGCTCCGGGCGGTGCGCGGCAACCAGCTGGCCGATCTCGTCGGCGGTGACGAGCGGGATGTCGCCGGGCAGGGTCAGCATGCCTCCGCGACCTTCGGCCATCAGCAAGCGCGCCGTCGCGGTGACGGCGCCGGTATGGCCGTCGCGGGCGCCGTCTTCGACGAGGCGCGCACCGTAGCGTAAGGCCAGCTGGCGCGCGGACGGGTCGACGGTGACGACGAGGAGGCCGGCGAGGCCCGTAGCGGAAGCCAAGGCCGTCAGCACATCCTCGAGCATCGCCAAAGCGAGCGACTGGCGCATCTCGGACGGCAGCAACGGGGCAAGCCGTTCCTTGGCCCGATCCCGCTCCTTGACCGGCACGACCGCCCACAAATCCATCTGAGCCCGCATTTACCGCAGTTGTCAGGTGCATCGGGCCGCGGCATCGGCAAAAGGTCGTATTGCAGAAGCGGGTTGGCCGGTCACCCGCATAGCCCGAATTTGACCGAGTTTATCCCGGGCCAATTCTGATTTACAGCGGTCGCCGGACGGAGAGGGCAAATCGGCGCCCAGTCAGCGGGGCGCCGACCGAAGCCCCGCGATCACATCATTGCCACGACCGGCAGCGTGCCCGAGAGAGTGATCGGCCGGCGGCGCGGCAGGTCAGCGGACGCCTCGCTCGCTGAAGGGTTAATGCACAGCGCTGACGCCCGCGCCCCGATAGACCGCGGGAGTCGGATTTGCCGTGGCGCTGGCGGCCGCCCCGGCCGCCAGCGGCTCGACCGCGACGGCCGCAACCCCGGCATGCCTCATCCCGAGCTCATCGGCGGCGCGTGGCGACAAATCGATGATGAAGCGGCGATTATAGGGGCCGCGATCATTGATTTTGACGATCACCGAGCGCCCAGTGTCGAGACTGACCACCTTGGCGCAGGAGCCGAGCGGCAGTGAGCGATGGGCTGCCGTGGGGGTGACCGTGTCGAGCGGTTCACCGCTTGAGGTGCGATTGCCGACCAGGCCGTACCAGGCCGCCTGTCCGATCTCCGATGTCCCGGCCGGATGCATCGCACCCCAATCGGGATTGAACAGATTGCCGCCGCCAACATCATCGAAGCGCCGCGAAGACAGGTGCTGATAGCGGGTCCGCCCGCCGTGACGAAAGGCCGCCCGCATCGCTGCGCGGCCGTGTGCGACCCGGTGCGGAGCCCGCGCTTTTCCGGGTCGATTTTCCGATTGTTCAGGTTCGAGGTTGGCGGGTGAGGCAGGATGGTAGGAGGTGCTCTTCTCCACCGTTTTGGCCATCGCGCCGGCGGAGGCCATCAACAGGGCAAGGGAAATGCCGATCGTCTGACGCAAGGGCATCCGGCGTCGTCTCCTTCTTGTTGGGCATCCCCTGGCCGCAGGCAACAATTAGCGCGTTGCCATACCAAGATATTGGATGGGTTCAGGGATGAGATCGGTGTCGTCCCGGATTGTTGCCGACGCATCCGGGTAGGACAGGGAGGAACAATCCAAGCTAAACAGGGTAAATCGACCCTGTCAACCCGTCCGTGCACTTTCTCGTCGAGCGTCTTTTGCCGGTTCAGCTAGCGACCGCCCAACCGTCCTAACGGGGTTTCTCAGGACGTTAATTTCTATTCTTCAGATGGGCGATGTCTTCTTTGAAAGACAGATGTCCTTCAAACCGTCAAAGGGAGATCGGCGGCCTTAAAAACATAAATCTTTAACATTTGCTAACGAAGTGTCGGAACCTGAGCGAAACGGCGGTTCGACTGCCCAAGTCCTCTCCCAATTCGAGACCGGCGATCACGATGGTCCCTCCGCGGCTGCCTCGCGCCGGTTTCAACCGATCCGAAAAAAGATTTCGCGTGCAGATTCTGGCTGCTCTGTGAGTTCCCTCACACAAAAAATCAACAGAGATCGCGACAATGGTCTCGGTGGCGCTTCCCCACCTGCGACGATCGCGAGGGTCCGGATGCCCGGTATGAATGACAAGGCGCTCCAGGCGCTGACCAAGGCGTGGATTATGACAGTCATCGCGACAGCATTACTGAGCGTCGCGCTCGCTGTGTCGCCGGCGTGGGATAGTGCGGGCTATCTAAGCGCCCTGCCGGGAGCGTTGAGCATCGGCCAGTGATCGCATGGAGCCCGCCTGTTCAGGCCCAGCGCGCAACCTCGGCAAAGCCGAGACGGGGCAGGCGCGGCCGCAGGCTCTCACGGTCGCCATAGCCGATGTTCAGCAGGAAGTTGCTGTGATAGCGGCCCTCGGGAAAAAATGCGGCATCGACCTTGGCCGCGTCAAATCCCGACATCGGCCCGCAATCGAGCCCCTGCGCACGTAACGCCAGGATCAGGTAGGCGCCCTGCAGCGACCCATTACGAAACGCGGTCTCGAGCGCCAGCGCTGCGTCGGTCGTGAACCAGCTGCGCGCGTCGGTATGAGGATAAAGACGCGGCAGGTGATCGTAGAATTCGCGATCATAAGCGACGATCGCGGTCACCGGGGCGGTCCGCACTTTTTCAAAATTACCGGCCGAGACGCAAGGCAACAGGCGCTCCTTGCCGGCCGGGCTGCGCACCAAAACGAGCCGCATCGGCTGGCAATTGCCGCTGGTTGGTCCGAGCTGGGCCAAAACGAGAGCAGTTTCGACGGCGCCTCCCGGCACCGGACGATCCTGCCATCTGGTGAAGGTTCGCGCCTCGTCGAACAATGTCGCAAGCGCCTCCACGGTGATCGGCGTCACGTGGGCAGCGCCTCGGCGCGGCTCGTGGTCTGGGGCGGGAGGCGCTGGCCGAATTTCTCCATGCCGCCGGATCGCTCCATGCAAATGACGAAATCGTCGAAGGTCAGCATCGCGCCCGAAACACAAGGAAGATCCGCGGCCGCGCCTGACATCCTCGCGCCCGAGGCGCCCCAACCGACGAGCCCGCCCTGATTAGTCGGCGATCGGCGATTGGTCAATTGTCTGGGGATTTTGGCAATGTCAATTTTTTCGGGGTCGGTGTCCGGTAAGCTGTTCTACACGCTGGGCCAGTTGCTCCCGTAAAACAATCGGGTGCGTGGGCAAAAGAAATGGGCGTGACGCTCTACATCTGAAGACGGGAAAGCGCCACGCCCAAGGAGTGTACTGCGGACAGATCGACGGCCGTGTTACAGGACGTCAATTACTTCGATGATGAAGCGCTGGTGGCCATTGACGATCTCGACATGCCGATAACGGTGCTTCGCAGGATCTTCCTTGTATTCGAGAGGCCATTCCCGGATGAAGTCCGGATGCGGGTTCTCGACAGGCCCGAGCTTCTCGGTGACGTCCAGCACGAGGCGGGACCCGTTTTGATGAGGTGCCCGCACAAGTTTGACGTCCCGTACGCGGTAATCTCCGGCTGCCTTGCCGATGACCGTCAGGTTGTGCGGCAACCCTGGCGTCTCGATCAGGCTCGCCGAGAAGTCCGCCGGGTTCGTCGCGGGACGGTCACGCGACTGCAATTCAGACATTTTGCTTCTCCTCAATTGCGCTCCGCCTAGGTAGGACGCAGCGACGAGGATCTATTTACGATAATGTTTGGAATTCCACTGTGATCTGGTTCACAGCTGGCGGTCAAAGATGTGACCCCAGTCTAAACATCACTCCGCGGCAGAAAAGACCCGCAGGCCTACCAGACCGGCGGCGATCAGAAGCAGGGAACAGACGCGGCCGAGATTGGTGCTCTCGCCGAAGAATGCCATGCCGACGATTGCCGTTCCGGCGGTGCCGATCCCGACAAAGGTGGCGTAAACTGTAGCCGCGGGCAGCCGCTTGACGGCTTCGGCCAACAGAAAGTTGGCCGGGATGGCGCAGATGATTACCACAAACAGTGGCGCCCATCTGGACAGCGGCGCTGACCATTTCAATACGAAAGGCCAGGCGATTTCGAACAAATCCGCGAACAGGATGAAGACCCAAGCCATTGGCCCGGGATAGCATTGCGCGAGTTGGCGAGTCGAGCGGCGCGAGGGTGGGCCCGTCACTGGGTCGCGGCGGAGTTTGCCTCTGGCGCAGGGGCCTGCCTCTTAACCACGCAAGAGTGGCCAAAACGGGCGTCCGGTCGATCGGGTCTGGGGGTCGCGCCGGGCACTGGGCCGGGGTTTCGAACCTGCGCAAACCCGCGGCATGGTGTTGCCGGATTACCTCAAAATTTTGGACGGTGACTGAAAAACGGGCGCAATCAGAGAATATTTGGTTCTAAAGTTCCTCATATGATTAAATATCGGTCGTGTATGATCCGATGGTATTAGAGTCGGTTTTTAGGTCAATTGCCCGATATTGATGCAATATACTTGTGGCATATATCTTGCTCGTTCACTTGCTCTAGTCGTCTTCGCGAAACTGGACGATCCTTGCAAGGAGAATGCGCATGCACACAGTCTCGGAAATCGAGGAAAAATTGCGCCGACGCTATTACCAGCCCAAGGGAGTCGAACAGTTCGGCATCGAACCGGTGCCTAGCGAACTGAAGACGGTGCGCTGGTACGACATCTTCTCCATCATCTTCGGCTTCGCGCTCAATCCCGGATCGATGCTGGTTGGCGGTCTGGCCGTCGTTTCGGGATTGTCGTTCCTCGGCGCGGTCGGCGCGATCACCGGCGGAGTTCTGCTGGCGACGATCGCCTACACGATAATGGCAACCGTCGGCGTCGATTTCGGCCTGCCGGGCCAGGTGTCGACCCGCATGGTTTACGGATTGCGCGGCGCCAAATGGGTCCCGTCGTTTCTGCGCACGCTCGCCTCGACCTATTGGTTTGCCTATCAAACTGTGGCCGGTTCGCTGGCGGTCGTAGCGATCCTTGATCGTTGGACCGGCACCCCACATTCCTTGGTCACGGTCAGCCTGATTTTCGCGGTCCTGCAATCGGTCGTCGCAATCATCGGCTACAATTCCTTGAAGCACCTGTCCCGGATGGCGCTGCCGTTCAAGATTGTGATCCTGTGCCTGATTCTTGTCTTGTTGGCGACCCATGACGACCCGCATTTTGCACCGTCAGCGGTTCTCCACTATGCCGGAAAGCCGCAGGCCGGGTGGTTGCTGTTCGTGACCTGGCTTAACGTCGTTGCCGCGGGCAACCTGACGATGGTTACCGACTCGGCCGATTTCTGCCGCTACACCCGCTCGCGGGCCGACATGTGGTTGGGCACCTTGCTCGGCAAAGTCGGCGGCGGCTGCTTCGCCGCTCTGCTCGGCGCCTATGGCGCCGCGGCGACTATGGGTAAGACCCCGAATGTGTTTGCGGTCGCTTCGGGCCTCGATGTCGGTCATTTCACATTGTTGCTGTTCCTGATCGTGATCGCACTCGACAATTGGACCATTAACGTTCTGAACCTCTATACTGGCGGTCTATCTTTGTCGAACATGTTCGAGCGGCTCGGCCGGTTCTGGACAACGGTGATCATCAGCGCGCTGGGCATCGCACTCTCGGCAACCCCTAGCGTCGTGACCGGTTACACGACCTGGGTCGGCATGCTGGGCAACGTGTTCTCGCCGATCGGCGGCGTGCTGATCGCTGATTACCTTTTCGTCAAACGGATGAAGATCGATCTGGTCGCGCTGTTCGAGCCCAACGGTCCCTACTGGTATTGGAAAGGGGTCAACCCGGTCGCGGTGGTTTGGACGATCCTCGGCTTTCTTGCCTATCTGTTCGTCATCCCCGCCGAGTGGATCAAAGTGCCGGTAACCGTGGTTACGACCGGTGCGGGCTATTGGGCGACGACGCAGCTGTTGTCGCCCTATCTTGCGGAACTTGGACGCGCGGCGAGGCCGGGCGACCAGCGCGAGGCGATTGAAGAGCTCGATTGGGAATTGGCGGTGCGCTGAGGCCGGCCCGCCGAGCAGCAACACCCTCCCGACCGGTCCGCGCGTCACAGAACCCCCTCATACCGGGGAGTCGCGCGGGCCGGCCGAATGTCCTAAGATCAGACGACTGTCTGTTTCAGGGAGAGTGTTATGCCGGTAATTAAAGCCTTCGATCTCGCTTATGGGCGGCTGCGCTCGCCCGATCTCGACAAGCAGGAAGAATTCCTAACCGATTTCGGGATGGTTCGCGCCGACCGGACCAAAACCGCGCTTTACATGCGCGGCACCGATGCGCCGCACCACCTCCACGTCACCGAACTCGGCGAGCCGCGCTATGTCGGTATCGCGGTTCACGCCGCCGGCATGGAAGATCTCGAGCGAGTGGCGCGGGTCGAGGGCGCATCGAAGATCGAGGACATCGACGAGCCGGGCGGCGGCAAGCGGGTCCGCCTGACCGACCCCGACGGCTACCAGGTCGAAGTCGTCCACGGCATGCAGATGCTCGCTCCGATCCCGGTGCACCGCCCGAAGGTCAATTCCGGCGAGGACAAATACCGGCGTAAGGGCGAGTTATTCCGGGTCGATCCCGGCCCTTCGCACATCAAGCGGCTCGGTCATTTTGTCGTGATGAGCAAGAATTTCGAGAAGACGCTCGGCTGGTATCGCGAGATGCTCGGCTTCCGCTGCTCGGATGAGTTCTACGCCGGCGACCCGAACAACGTCGTCGGCTCGTTCAACCGGCTCGACCGCGGCGATGACTATGTCGACCACCATGCGTTCTTCTGCATTCGCGGCGACAAGAGCGGGCTCAACCATCTGTCCTACGAGGCGGCCGACATCGACGACGTGATGGCCGGCCACGAGCAACTTGAGAAGAAAGGCTATCAGCACATGTGGGGCATCGGCCGCCATCTGATCGGCAGCCAGCTGTTCGATTACTGGGCCGATCCGTGGGGCCGGGTGCACGAGCACTGGGCCGACACCGACGTGCTGAACGCCAGCACCCCGCCCAACCGCCTGGAGCGCGGCGCCGGCGCCGGCGGCCCGTGGGGCCAGCCGATCCCGGCGATCTTCATGGGCCACGCCTCGCCCTGAGCGTCGGGTAGCGCACGAACGCTCCCTCTCCGCCCGCTTGAGGGGGGAGAGGGCCGGGGTGAGGTGGGTGGCGGCGCACCGCCTGAGCTGTCGGAAGACCACCTCACCCTCCCCATCGCTCGCGCGACGGGTCCCCTCCCTCTCCCCCGCGATGCGGCGGAGAGGGAAATCGCATCTTGCGCTCACACCGTTTGCTTAGACGGTGTTGTGCAAAACGAACTGAGATCCCGATCATGACCAAATACGGCATCGGCCGGCCGGTCTCTTCATGCTATTCTTTGTCGTCCGCCGCGAACGGCGGAGGCGGTGACGCAGGGCCGGGCGGATGCAGGCAGGCGGGTGGGTCTATCGGATCGTTTTGGCGCTGTCGGGGATCACGCTGGTCCTGGTTGTCGTCTATTTGTACCTGGTGCAGGCAAACCGCTCGGTCCAGGCCGAAGTCAATCAGCGCCAGCAATTCATCAACCAGAGCATCCAGTTCAACCGCGTCAACGACGCCTTGATTCGGGCGCTCGCCGCCACCGCCGTCAGCGACAAGGACGATAAGCTGCGCGATTTGCTGGCGCAGAACGGGATCACGATAAATCCCACGACCGGGGCGCCTTCGGTGAAGGCGGTCTCACCGCCATCCGCGCCGCCGCCGCCCGCACCGGGCAAATGACGATGGCGGTCGGTCAGAGAGGCGGACGGGATTGGGACGGGTTGTCGCCGCCGGTCATCCTCGTCGTCGTGTCGCTGTTCGTGTTGATGGCGTTCGAGACCGGCCAGGCGATCCATGACCGCGGCGCGCTGGAGGAACTGCGGCGCTCCCAGGAAACGACCGTGCAGGAGGCGGTCAAGTTGCGCCAGCAGCTCCAAGCGCTCGCCGGCAAGACCGCCGAGCTCGCCGCCGCGGGCGACGCCGGCGCCAAGAGCGTCGTCGATCAGATGAAGCGGCAGGGCGTCAGTTTGTCGGCGCCGAAAAAGTAACGCCGGCCGGAGCTAATACATCTCGGGCGTGATCACGTTCTGCGGGCGGTTGGTCAGCAGCGCCGCGCGCATCGTCTCGGCCGATTTGACCCGCGTATCGTGCTCCAATTCCGGGGTGAACCAGGCGGCGTGCGGGGTGATCACCAGGCGTCCTTCGAGGCCGGGCTCGCGGTCGCGGTAGGCGCGCAGGATCTCGGGGATCGGGTCGACCGGGGGCTCGACCGGCAACACGTCGAGCCCGGCGCCGGCGATATGGCCGTCGCGCAGCAAGGCCAATAGCGCGTCGGGATCGATAATCGGCCCGCGCGCGGCGTTGATCACGACCGCGCCCGGACGCAGCAGCGAAAGCTGGTCGCGACCCAGCATCAGGCGGGTTTCCGGGGTCAGCGGGGCGTGGACCGACAAAGTGTCGGTCTGGCGCAGCAGATCTTCGAGGGTCGCGGCGCGGCCGATGCCGAGAGCGAGGTCGGCGCCGTTCGGCAGATAGGGATCATAGAACATCACGCGAAAGCCAAAGGCGCGGGCGCGCAACGCCACCGCCGTCCCAATCCGGCCGAGCCCGACAATGCCAAAGGTCTGCACGCCGAGACGCCGGATCAGGTCGTTCTTGACCGAACCCCACGGGGCGGGCGGGCTTTGCCGCAGCCGCTCGTGATAGAACACGATGCCGCGGCGCAACGCCAACGCCAGCGCCAGCGCATGATCGGCGACTTCGGTCGTCCCGTAATCCGGCACGTTGCAGACCAGGACATTGCGCGCCGCCGCCGCGGCCCGGTCGATCTTGTCGTAGCCGACCCCCATGCGCACGATCGCGCGCAGCCGTGGAAACCGTCCGATGTCCTCGGCCGAAACCGCGTAGCGCATGATCATCAGCCCGTCGGCCTCGGCGCAATCGGCGGGGTCGAGCTCGGACAGCGCCTTTTTGGTGCGGCGGATCAGGCGCACCTCGGGGCCGAATATCTCGCGCTCGAGACTGTCGTCGGGGATCTGGCGGTCTTCGGGGTAGAGCACGGTAACGGGCATCGGGGGGTCCCTCTTTTCAGCGCGCGACCTTGACCGGGCGGTGGGTTGCGGCCGAGCGCACGATCGCCTCGAAGGCAGCGACGCCGTGCAAGACTTCGTCGGGGGTGATCGGGTAGGGGCGCTTGCCGTTGATCGCCGCAGCGAAGCCTTCGAGCTCGGCGGCGAGCGCGTTGAAGCCCTTGTATTCGATGATTTCGGGCGGCGGCGCGGCATGGCGGCCAACGGGCATCGATTCCGGCACCGGAGTGAAACGGAAATCGGGGTCCTGGCCCGAGAGCTCGGCGCGGCCCTTGGCGCCGTATACCGCAAAGCGGTAGGTCGGGGCGGTCACCAGCGAGCAATAGAGGCTCGCCGACATGCCGTTCTCCAGGCCGAGCAGCACGCTCGTGGTATCTTCGAACTGTGCCATCGCGCGGCTCAAGCTGAGGCAATAGACCTCGTCGATTCGGCCGAACAGATAGATCAGCGCGTCGAGATTGTGCACGCCGGTCGCGGTCATCGCTCCCGCCGGCGCCTCCTGTGGATCGGCCCGCCAGTAATAGCCGCCGGGCATGAAGTGGCCGGCCGGCGAGGCCTGCGCGCTCTCGCAATGGGTCGGGAGCCCGAGGCGGCCATCGTCGATTCGCGTCTTCAGCTCGATCATCGCCGGGTGAAAGCGCCGGGGATAGGCGACGCCCAACGTGACCCCGGCGCGCGCCACCGCATCGAGCGCCCGTTCGGCGCTTTTGACGTCGAGGGTGAACGGCTTCTCCATCAAGACGTGCTTGCCGGCGGCGGCAGTGCGCTCGACCTGCGGCCCGTGCTGGCTGTGCGGGGTGGCGAAGACGACCGCGTCGATCGCCGGATCGGCGAGGATCCGCCCGAGATCGTCGTAATAAGCGATGCCGTGCTCGGCGCAAAACGGCTCGGCGGTGGCGCCGGTGCGGCTGTGACCGGCGGTGAAGCGAAACTCGGTGCTCTTGTCTTGGATCGCATTGACCAGGGTGCGGCCCCAGCGGCCGAGCCCGACGATCGCGGCGCGGATCATTTGCGCGCCGCCAGCATGTCGCGCACCCCGAGCAGCGCCACGTAATAGCCGGGCAGGCCGAACCCGGCGACGATGCCGTGGCTGACGCCGCGCGGTCTCCGAGGCCGGGCCGCGCCGGATCGGGTTCGAGATATGGACCTCGATGGTCGGGAACTTTACCTGGGAAATAGCGGCGACCAATGCCGGGTAGCCGCTGCCGAACGCGGCCGGATTGAACAGTGCTGCGTCATAGCCCTTGTCGTTGGCCTCGTAGAATTTGTTGATGACCTCGCCTTCGACGTTGGAATGAAAGATTTCGATGTCGAGGCCGAGCTCGGCGGCGTAACCGCGGATGCGCTCGTCATATTCGGGCAGGGTCATCGGCCCGAAAATCTCGGTCTGAACCTTGCCGCGCATGTTCATGCCCGCACCGTGAACGATCAGGATTTTCGGCATCGCACTGTCCTCGAATATCAGTCGGGGGATCGGGTAGGACGGATGCTAGCTGACGGCTTGAATCGCTGACAAGCGCGGATCCCAACCACTTGACAAGGAACGCTCCGATCTTGCACGAATTCGCCTATGAGGCGTCGCAATCTGCTTGTCATGATCGCGGCAGTAGTGGTGTGGGCGGTCGTCGCCGGTCCGAGCGCCGGAGCGGCGGTCTCGTCCAAAGCCAAGCCGCGGGCGGTCGCCGCCCAAGTCAGGGCGCTGATCCGCAAAAATTCGAAGAATACGGAAATCGTGACCTTTGCCGGTCGCCGGCTGGCGTCGGTCAGGATCGTGCGCGGCGAAAGCGAGCCTCCATCAGCGCACGGCAGTCTCGCCCTCGTCACCTTTTCCGGGAAGAAGAAGAGGCCGGTGAGCATCTTGCGCGGCGGATCGGTGGTCGCAGCCGTCGCTGTCGTCCCGGCGCAGGAGCCGGCGCGACCGGCGGCCTCCGGCAAAACCGAGACCGTCAGTTTCGCCAATCCACGGCAGCGCCCGGTGACCGTGCTGCGCGGCTCGACCGCGCCGTGGTTCGACAGCAATCCATTCCCCGTCGTCGACGAACGCTACCTTCGAGCTGTTCCCGGCGGCTCGGGGCGGCGATCTCGATCGGGTCGCCTTTGCCGTCGACGGCGCTGAATCGAGCCACGGTCTGGACCCGGGAATGTGGCGCCCGGAATTCTCCGGGACCGCAGGGACCGATGCAGGTTTCCGCTGCCGCAGCGATTGATCTGGGCGGCGGCGACCGGTTCGACCTGGCTCAGAATCGGCTGCTGGGCCGGGGCTATCTCGCGCGGCTCTATCGACGCTACGGCGATTGGCCGGACGCGATCGCCGCCTATAATTGGGGGCCGGGCAACATGGACGCGTGGATCGAGCGCGGCCGCCCGGCAACAGGGTTGCCGCTCGAGGTCGAGCGCTATCGCGACCGGGTGCTGCGCGACGGCAGCATAGGGCAAGGACCTAACCAGTTGCTGCGATAATTTCGGGCGGCTGCGGGCGGCGCTTCGAGGGGTCATCGATCGCAGGCAGCGCGGCCGCGCAATCGGCCCGCGCCGCGAGAATTGGGATCTTGTTCCACGCGCGCTCGTTACGATGTGCTAGGCTGCCTACGGGTTGGGCAGTTTCGCCCCCGCTTTCGGACGTGACCACACCGTTCTCTTAAGGAGTTTTGCGTTACGAGCCAGACCATGCGCGTGTTCCGGTTTTTCGAAAATCTGCTCGAACCCACGGCGCTTCCGCCCGGCCCTCCGCCGGCCGGGCTCGGTGCGTTCTATTGGCATCATGCGCGCCAGGCCCGCGGCTTGGTGGCGGCGCTGTTTGCGGCTGGCTTGGTGGTGGCGCTGCTCGACACGACGATCCCGGTATTCGTCGGCCGCGTGGTGACGATGGTGTCGAGCCGCACGCCGTACTCGGTGTTGCACGATTCGTGGCCGCAGCTGCTCGGCATGGCGCTCGTTCTGCTTGGTGGCCCGGCCAGCGGCGATGCTGGTGCAGAACCTGATTACCAATCAGGCGATCATCCCCAGCTTTTCCAATTTGGTTCGCTGGCAGAGCCACTGGCATGTGGTGCGGCAAAGCTGGACGTTTTTTCAGAACGACTTCGCCGGCCGCATCGCCAACCGGGTCATGCAAACCGGCCCCGCCCTCCGCGAAAGCGTGGTCTCGGCGACCAACGCGGTCTGGTACATCGTCGTCTATGGCGGTGGCGCGATCCTGCTGCTGGCGTCGAGCGACGTTCGGCTGGCGATTCCGGTGCTGCTGTGGTTTTGCGGCTATGCAGCCTTGCTGCGATGGTTCGTCCCACAGCTGCGCAACCGCTCGCAGCGGATGTCGGCGGCGCGTTCGCAGCTAACCGGCCGGGTCGTCGACAGCTACACCAACATCTCGACCGTCAAGTTGTTCGCCCGCCCGCGCGACGAGGACGCCTTTGTGCGCGAAGCAATGGACGAGCTGACCGAGGCGCACCGAGACCAGGTCCGGCTGATGACCGTGCTGGGGCTGAGCCTCGGCGTCCTCAACGCGGCGATGGTGGTCGGCACCGCCGGCGCCGGGATCTGGCTGTGGAGCGACGGCCGGATCGTGGTCGGTACGGTCGCGATGGCGCTGCCGCTGACATGGCACATCTCCAGCATCGCCGGCTGGGTCGCGCAGAATGTGACGATGATTTTCGAGAATATCGGCGTGGTGCAGGAGGGCATGCGGTCGATCGCGGTGCCGCGGCAGATGCTGGATCGTGCCGATGCGGTGCCGTTGCGGATCGACCGTGGGCAGGTGCGCTTCGAAGACGTTCGGTTTGGCTATGGGACGGCGCGCGGCGTGTTGCACGGGATCGATCTGACGATCGAGCCTGGCGAGCGGGTCGGGCTGGTCGGACCGTCGGGCGCCGGCAAGTCGACCTTGGTCAATCTGCTGCTGCGCTTTTACGACCTCGAAGGCGGCCGTATCCTGATCGACGGACAGAACATCGCCGACGTCACCCAAGAGAGCCTGCGCGCTCATATTTCGATGGTGACGCAGGATACCTCGCTGCTGCACCGCTCGATCCGCGAGAACATCCGTTACGGCCGGCCGCAGGCGAGTGAATGGGAGGTTCGGCGGGCCGCGGCGCAAGCACAAGCGCTCGAATTCATCGAGACCTTGGAAGATTGGAACGAACGCTGCGGCTTTGACGCCCATGTCGGCGAGCGAGGGGTCAAGCTGTCGGGCGGCCAGCGCCAGCGTGTCGCACTTGCCCGCGTAATCCTCAAAGACGCCCCGATCCTGGTCCTCGACGAGGCCACCTCGTCGCTCGATTCGGAAGTCGAGGCAGCGATCCAGGAGCAGCTCGAAAGCCTGATGCGCGGGCGCACGGTCATCGCCATCGCCCATCGCCTGTCGACGATTGCCCGCCTCGATCGGCTGGTCGTGCTCGACAAGGGGCGGATCGTCGAGGAGGGGACCCATGCCTCACTGCTCGCCGCCAACGGCACTTATGCGCGGCTGTGGCGGCGGCAATCGGGCGGGTTCCTCGACCCGGTCGGCCCACCGGGGCTCGACGCCGCCGCCGAATAGCCCGACTTTGCGGCCGAAAATCGCTATATTGGCGGCGGAGGGCGGCGATGAGCGAGCTGGCAATAAAACCGATGAACTTGGCGCAGTTCCTCCGCTGGGAGGACGGAACCGACACGCGCTACGAGCTCGTCGGCGGTTATCCGGTTGCGATGGCGCCGCCGGCAAGGGCACACGGCATTCTGTGCGCTCGGCTTGCGGGGATGATTGATGCAGGCCTGCGCCCCAGGCGGCCATGCGCCGCGCAGACCGAGGCGGGGATCACCCGGCCCGATCGCGACGACAGCTTTTACGTCGCCGATATAGCGGTGACCTGCCGTCCCTACCAAAGAGGCGAGCAACTAGCTCAAGATCCGATCCTGATCGTCGAGATCCTGTCGCCGGGAACCGAGAGGCACGACCGGCTGACAAAGGTCCCCGCCTATCGGAGCATCGACAGCGTCGAAGAGATCCTGCTGATTGATTTCGAGAGCATCTGTGCCGAGGTGCTGAGACGAGAAGGGGATCGCTGGATCACAGCGCTGGTCCAAGGGCAGGACGCCATTCTCCGCCTCAATTCGACCAATCTCTCGGTCCCGATGGCAGAGCTTTACGACGGGATCGAGATCGATGCCGGCGCAGAGCCCTAGCGAGCGCACCCCGCGAAATCCGGACACCGACACCTCGCCCTTTTTGCATGCTTAACCGCGTCTATGCTCGGACTTTGGCGCTTGCCGCGAGCCGCTATGCGACGGCCGCGCTGGCGCTGGTCGCCTTCGCCGAGAGCTCGTTCTTTCCGCTGCCGCCCGATCTGCTGTTGATCCCGATGATCCTGGCGCGGCCGCGCCGGGCGTTTCTGCTCGCCGGGTTGTGCACCATCATGTCCGTGCTCGGCGGCTTTCTCGGCTATGCGATCGGCTATTTCCTGTTCGATGCGATCGGCCGGCCGATCCTCGAATTCTACCATGCGATGGGCCGCTATGATGCGCTGAAGGCGGCGTTTGCCCAATGGGGTGTATGGATCATAATCATCAAGGGGCTCACCCCGATCCCGTACAAGCTGGTCACGATCGCCAGCGGCGTCGCACAATTCCCCATCGTTCCTTTCGCCCTCGCATCGCTGGTCTCGCGCAGCCTGCGCTTCTTTCTCCTCGCCGCGTTGCTGTGGCGCTTCGGCGAGCCCGTGCGCGAGTTCATCGAGCGCCGGCTGATGCTGGTGACGAGTTTGTTCGCGGCGGCCCTCGTTGGCGGGTTTGTAGCCTTGCGCTATCTATGACCGCATGAGAACTCAGGCCCGCGCCTTTCCGATCTTCGTATTGGCCGCGAGCGCCGTCGTGCTCGGCGGCGCGCTGCTGTCGCAATATTGGGGCGGGCTCGCCCCTTGCGAATTATGCCTCAAAGAGCGCTGGCCATGGACCGCGGCGATCGTGATCTCATTCGTCGGGACGATTACCGGCAGCCGGCGGGCATTGCCGCGGGTTGTGTTGCTGCTGGCGCTCGTCTTTGCGGCGGGCACGGCACTGGCGTTCTATCACGTCGGCGTCGAGCAGCATTGGTTCGCCGGCCCGAGCGCCTGCACCGCGGCGGCCGGCACTCCGAGCACTTTGGAAGCGCTGAAGGCGCAGCTCCTTCATCAGCAGCCGGTGCGCTGCGACGAGCCGGCCTGGTCGCTGTTCGGGATCTCGCTCGCCGGCTGGAACCTCCTCGCCTCGCTGGCGATGACCGGCGTCTGCCTCGCGATGTATTTGCAGCGTCGCGGCAAAGGGCGGAGACAGCTTCGACAGGAGAACCCCGTGAGCGGCGCTTCCCGACACCGCTTGCCCGGCGACCTCCTACCCGCGGTGGAGATCGCGCGCATGCTGCGCGTCGATCATGCCGGCGAATTTGGCGCGACGCGGATCTATCGGGGCCAGCTCGACGTGCTGCGGCAGGGCCGCGCCGCCGGAGAGATCCGCCGAATGGCCGAGGCGGAGCAGCGCCATCTCGCCGCCTTCGAGACGTTGCTGCGCGAGCGTCGCGTGCGGCCGACCTTGCTGCATCCGCTATGGTCGGTCGCCGGCTACGCGCTGGGCGCGGCGACGGCACTGCTCGGCGAGCGGGCGGCGATGGCCTGCACCGTCGCCGTCGAGGAAGTCATCGACGAGCATTACCGCGATCAGGCCGAACGCCTCGCCGACATCGATCCCGCGCTGACCGAAACGATCCTCTCCTTCCGTGACGACGAAATCGCGCATCGCGACACCGCGATTGCCATGGGCGCCGCGGAAACGCCGGGCTACGACCTGCTCAACGCAGCGATAAAGGCCGGCTCGCGGCTGGCGATCTGGCTCTCGACCCGCTTCTAGAGCGGTTTTCGACCGAGTCGCTGTACTCGGCACGCATCACCCCCACCCCGACCTGCCTCCGTCGAGGGGCGGGAGTACAAATGGGTGCTGCTGACACAGGCCTTCTCCCCCTTGACAGGGGGAGAGGTTCTCGGGAGCGATGATGGGGGAGGTTTGGGAGGGGGTGAGTGCGGTTCAATTTGGTCGGAACCGCCTCTAACCGGCCTTGCGTTCGACGGCGGGCGTGCCGACGACCCGCGCCTTACGGCCACAACTCCCTAGTCGCGAGCCTGGCGCCGGCAACCAGCGCTTCGAGCTTGGCCCAGACGAGCTGCGGATGAATCCGCCCGCCGAGGCCGCAATCGGTGCCCGCGATGACATTCTCGCGACCGGCGACACTGGCGAAATTGAGGATGCGGTCGGCGACAACCTCGGGATGCTCGACGACGTTGGTGGCGTGACTGACGACGCCAGGGATCAGGATCTTGCCCTCGGGCAATTTGACGTCCCGCCAGACCTTCCACTCGTGCTCGTGACGGACATTGCCGGCCTCGATCGAGAACGCTCCGGCCCGAACCTTCAGCAGCACATCGACGATATGTCTTCAGCGGCAGGTCGGTGGTATGCGGCCCGTGCCAGCTGCCCCAGCAGATGTGATAGCGGATCCGCTCCTCGGGGAGGCCGCGCAACGCGTGGTTCAGCGCCTCGACCCGCAATTCGGCAAATTTGCGGTAGTCCGCGACGCTCGGCTCCGGGCTGGCCATGTCCCAAGTGTCCGGCAGTCCGGGGTCGTCGAGCTGCAACACGAACCCCGCCTCGACGATGGCCTGGTATTCCTCGCGCAACGCCTCGGCGAGGGCGTACAGGAACGCCTCGTCCGAGTCGTAATACCGGTTCTGCCGCCGGGCGAAGCTGCCGGGCGCGACGGCGGTGATGAACCCCTCCTCCGCCGTCACCTTGGCCAGTGCCGCCTTGAAGTTCGCGAGATCGGCGCGCACCGCCTGCTGGCCGATATAGGCGATCGGGCCGGTGAACACCGGAGGCCGCCCGCCGAGCGAACTCGATGACCGAAAACTGGTGGCGTCGAGCTCGGCGTAGAACTCGGCAAATTTCTGCCGGTCGCGCCGGCCGGCGAGCGCCGGCAAGCGGCCCGGCTCTCCCGGCTCCCAGCCGCGTGAGGCGCGCCCAGGCATAGCTCGACCACGCGCCGTAATCGATGGCGCCAAGGCTCGCCTTGCCGAACTCGCCATCGTTGATCACATCGACGCCGAGTTTCGGCCTGCTTGCGGCAGATCTCCTCGACCGCGGCCGACAGCCTTTCGGCGTAAAGCTTCTCGTCATAGGCCTCGCCGGTAAGTTTTGGGCGGTTGACTTCGAGCAGCGCCTCCGGCCGCGGCAGGCTCCCGGCGTGCGATGTCAGGATGCGTCGGTCGCTTCGCTTCATGGTATCCGGCCCTCCCAGACAGCAAATCCCGTTCTTCGGATCGCGGCAAGACGGCGGGTATGGCTCATGTCGCCTCGCCGGCCGCCAGGCGCAGGCCCGACAGGAATAGCTCGCGGTCCTCGGGGTTGCGCAAAGGCAGATCGCTCGGCACGACCAGAGGGGTAATGGCGCGCAGCTGGGCGACGATCGCGCGCGCTTCGTCGAGCCGCCCCATATGGGCATAGCACGCGGCGAGAAAGCGGTATGAGGCGGGAGAGCCCGGATGGTCTTGAATGGCCAGGAGCAGCTTTGCCGCCGCTTCGTCAAACCGACGTTTGAAGAAATAGGCCAAGCCCATCACGAGTAGCGGCAGACCCGATACGCTCGCGCGGGCTCAGGCGCAGCGAGGTCTCGACATGCTCGATCGCGAGATCGGGTTGACCGGCCCAGAGCCTGAGAAGGCCGCTCATATACCAGCCGCGGGCGAAGCTCGGGTTGAGCGCGAGCGCACGGTCGACCAGCCCGATCATGGCGCCGATATCCTCGCCGAAATAAGCCAGCACGAAGGCGGCGTTGGCGAGGATGCCCGGGTCGTTCTCCGCCACCTGGAGCGCCTGCCGAGCAAGATCGCATGCCCTTGCGGCGGTTCGTCTCCGGCTCTTCGGCCCAGCCGTTAATGACGAGCTGCAGGTGGCAGATCCGCCGCCCAGGAAAGTGCCGGCCCGTAATGCGGATCGATCGCGATCGCCTGCTCGAGCAATCCCAGAGCCTCGAAAATCCGCTCTTTCGTTATCGGAAAGAAGACCGCAAGCGCCCGCAGGTAGAGATCGTAGGCGGTGAGGTCGGTCGTCGGCCGCGCGGCGGAGCGGCGCATCTCGGCGGCCTGCAATGCCGGCTCGATGACCCCGGCGACGCTGACCGCGACCTTGTCCTGAAGCTCGAACACGTCTTCGAGCGAGCCGTCGAAGCGGTCGGCCCAGAGATGCGCGCCGGTCGTCGGCGTCGATCAGCTGCGCGGTGATGCGCACCCGGTTGCCGCCTTTGCGCACCGAGCCTTCGAGCACATAGCGCACCCCAAGCTCGCGCCCGACCTGCTTCACGTCGACGGCCTGGCCCTTGTAGGTGAAGCTCGAATTGCGGGCGATCACGAACAGCCAGCGGATGCGGCTGAGCGCGGTGATGATCTCCTCGACCATGCCGTCGGCGAAATATTCCTGCTCCGGGTCGCCGCTCATGTTCTGGAACGGCAGCACCGCGATCGACGGCTTGTCGGGGAGCGGCAGCGCCGGCGACGTTGGCGCCGACTAGGCTCTTCGCGGCGACGCCGAGGTCGCGAACCCGATAGACCCGCACCGGCCGGGCAATGTTCTTGACCTGCTGCTCGCCCAGATCCTCAAAGACAAAGGGCAGCCGGTCGCGCACCTGGTCGTGAACCGTATTGGAGACGAAGACCCGCCGGCATCGGCCAGGGCTTCGAGCCGCGCGGCGATGTTGACGCCGTCGCCATAGAGGTCGTCGCCCTCGACGATCACGTCGCCGAGATTGATGCCGATGCGCAACTCGATGCGGTTGTCCGCCGCGACACTCGGCGTTCCGCTCGGCCATCGCCTGCTGCACCGCGACCGCGCAGCGCACCGCATCGACGACGCTGGCAAACTCGACCAGCATGCCGTCGCCGGTGGTCTTGACGATGCGGCCGCGGTGCTCGGCGATTTTCGGATCGATCAGCTCGCGGCGCAGCGCCTTGAGCCGTTCGAGCGTGCCTTCCTCGTCCGCCCCCATCAGCCGCGAATACCCCGCCACATCGGCGGCAAGGATCGCGGCGAGACGGCGGGTAGCGGGCATCTGCGGACCGTTTCGATTAACTTCCGAGAACCGTGAGCCCCAACTGAATGGCCGCGCCTCGCAGGCTCCCGTCAAGCGTGGCAAGCGGGAGACTGTGGCGCTGTGCGAGTTCGAGATAAGCGGCGTCATAGGCGGAGAGAGCAAAGCGTTCGGCTAAGCCCATCGTCGCGGTCCATGCCTGGCTTGCAGTTTCATCATCGAGGCTGATCGGCAGGGCGCGCAAAAAACCGGCCAGACGCTGCCGCCGGGATGTGTCGAGGCGGCCGCGGCGCTCGGCGACCAACAGCCCATTCAGGGCTTCGAGCGGCCACAGCCCGGGCGCCAGCACGCCGGACTCTCCCACTTGCTCCAACAACGCCGTCGTTGCCGGCGTGCGCTCATCCTCAAAGCACCACGTCAGCGCTACCGAATTGTCCAGCACAAAGCTCACGAACGTCCCTCGCTGATCAGATCCTTGATCTTCAGACCACCGAGAGTGACGCCGCGGCTCGCTTCGAGCAGACCCGCGACGGCACGCCGCGCCTTTGCCCGATTGAACCCCGGACCGGCCGGAACGAGTTTGGCGACGGGTTTACCGCGCCGGGTGATGACGATCTCTTCCCCGTTTTCCACCCAGTCCAGCAAGGCGCCGAGCCGGTTCTTTGCTTCAAATGCCCCGATCTCGCGCATGAATTCCTCTCCAGCTAGCCAGTTGTCCAGCTTATAACTGCCCGTCCATGTCGTCCAGCTCGGCGATTTTTGGTCGAGAAGCTCATGGCGCAGTGCCTTGAGACGTTTGAGCGTGCCTTTTTCGCCGCCCCCATCAGCCGCGATACCCACCACATCGGCAGCGAGGATCGCAGCGAGACGGCGGGGCTGGCTCATGCCGCCTCGCCCGCTGCCAGCCGTAGACCTGATAGATAGAGTTCGCGGTGCTCGGGATTGCGCCAGTGCGAGATCTCCGGCATGACGTGCGGTGTTATCGCACGCAGCCGCACGAGCGTCGCGCGGGCCTCGGCGAGCCGCCCCAGATGGGCGTAGCAGGCGGCGAGGACACGGTAAGGCACCGGAGAATTCGGATCGTTTTGGCTCGCGAGAAGAAGTTTAGGGATTGCCTCCTCAAACCGGCGACTTAAAAAAAGCGCAATCCGATCTGGTGAGTCACCGAACCAACTCCGTCGTGCGGGCTGAGCCGCAACGCAGTCTCGGCGTGTCCGATCGCTGCATCGAGATCGCCCGCCCATCCCCTGATCCGGCTGCTAATGGTCCAGCCGCGCGCAAAGTTCGGGTTCAGCGATAGCGCACGATCGGTCAAGGCCATCATCGCGCCAAGGTCCTCGCCGAAATAGGCCAGCGCGAAGGCGGCGTTAGCGAGCACTCCCGGATCGTCGCCCGCTGCCTGCAATGCTCGGTGGGCGTAATCGGCGCCTTTCGGCCGTCTACCTGGCGATCCATGCTGGTGCCATCTATGCAGAGCCGCATGCAGCAGATCGCGGCCCAGGCGAGTGCTAGGCCATAATTCGGATCGCGTGCGATCGCCTCTTCCAGCAGAGTAAGAGCCTGCGGAATCTGCTTTGCCGAAGCGAAGACGATTGCGTAGGCGCGCAGATAGGCGTCGTAGGCACTGAGGGTCGTCGGGCGGTTAGCGGCAAGTGCGGTTTCAGCCGCCTGCAAGGCCGGCTCGATGAACCCGGCAACGCTGGTCGCGACCTGGTCCTGCAGCTCGAAGACATCTTCGAGCGAGCCGTCAAAACGGTCGGCCCACAGATGCGCGCCGGCTTCGGCCTCGATCAGCTGCGCGGTGATGCGCACGCGGTTGCCGCCCTTGCGCACCGAGCCCTCGAGCACATAGCGGACGCCCAATTCGCGGCCGACCTGCTTCACGTCGACCGGCTGACCCTTGTAGGTGAAGCTCGAATTGCGGGCGAGGACGAAGAGCCAGCGGATGCGGCTGAGCGCGGTGATGATCTCCTCGACCATGCCGTCCGCGAAATATTCCTGCTCCGGGTCGCCGCTCATATTGGCGAACGGCAATACCGCGATCGACGGCTTGTCGGGGAGCGGCAGCGGGGGAGCAACGGTCGCGCCCTCGGTTGCCGTGGGTTTGCCTTGAACCCGGTAGACCCGCACGGGCTGCACGATGTTTTTGACCTGCTGCTCGCCGAGATCGATGAACCCGACCGGCAATTTGCTTCCGATCTGGTCGCGCACCGTGGCCGAGACGCAGATCCCGCCGGGCTCGGCAACCGCCTCCAGCCGGGCGGCGATATTGACCGCATCGCCGAACAGGTTTGTGCCCTCGACGATCACGTCGCCGACATGGATGCCGATGCGGAACCGCATTGCTTCGCTCTCGGCCATGCCCGCATCTTCGTTGCCGAGAGCCTCCTGCACCGCGACCGCGCATTGCACGGCATCGACCGCGCTGGCGAAATCGGCGACGACGCTGTCGCCGGCGGTGTTGAAGATCCGCCCGCGATGCGCCGCGATCAGCCGGTCCATGATTTCGCGGCGGGCTTTGAGCCGGGCGAGCGTGCCGGCCTCGTCCAGCTCCATCAGCCGGCTGTAGCCGGCGATGTCGGCGGCGAAGATCGCTGCGAGTTTTCGTTCGACCGCTGGGACGGGCACCTTGCGGCTCCTCTCGATGCCGAGTATAGCCGGAGCAATCGCGGAATCGGAATGTCCCCGATCGGCCTTCGGGAGGCGACGCCAGCGGCGACGAATGCCGTTTGCCGGTGTTGGCTCATTGCCCGGGTGGTCGTGCCCGGAGCTGCGGGGATTTCGCTGTAATGATCAAAATCCGTGTCGGCTATCAGGTTGCTTATGAATCACCGCAGCCGACGGCGATGGTGCTGACCTTGCGGGTCCATCCGTCGCGCGCCGGCGATCTGGTCACCCCCGACCCGATCGTCACCGACCCGGCGATCCCGATCGGCGAGTACCGCGACAGCTTCGGCAACATTTGCAGCCGGATCGTGGCGCCGGCCGGGCGGTTGACCTTGTCGGCCGAGGCGATCGTGCACGACGGCGGTGAGAGCGATGCCTTCGTCCCGTCGGCGGGCGAGTCCGCGATCGCCGATCTGCCGGCCGAGACGTTGCTGTTCCTGCTCGGCAGCCGGTATTGCGAGACCGACCTCCTCTCTGAAACCGCCTGGTCGCTGTTCGGCAACACCCCGCGCGGCTGGGGACGGGTACAGGCGATCTGCGATTTTGTCCACGCGCACGTCACCTTCGGTTACGAGCACGCGAACGCCACCAAGACGGCGCTCAACGCGTTCAAGCAGCGCCGGGGGGTGTGCCGCGACTTTGCCCATCTCGCGGTCACATTGTGCCGCTGCATGAGCATCCCGGCGCGCTACTGCACCGGGTATCTCGGCGATATCGGCGTGCCGCCCGATCCCGCGCCGATGGATTTCAGCGCCTGGTTCGAAGCCTATCTCGGCGGGCGTTGGTACACATTCGACGCCCGCCACAATCACCCGCGGATCGGCCGGATTCTGATCGGCCGCGGCCGCGACGCCGCCGACGTGGCGCTCACCACCAGCTATGGGCCGACCACTCTCGCCGGGTTCAAGGTCGTGACCGAAGAGGTCGCGGCTTAGTAAGCTGTTTTAACAAACCGCACTCCGCCACACCGGCGAAGGCCGGTGCCCATGCGGCGATAGATTCCAGCCTTCGCCGGGAAGTCGGGAACCGGTCGGCGCTGCGAAAAACCCTACATGTCTGACGCTACTCAAACCGCCCCGGCTTCGCGCAGTCCCGCGATGTCCTCGCGCGAATAGCCCAACTCCCGCAACAGGTCGTCGCTGTCGGCGCCGAGATCGGGGGCGGGGCGGTAGAGGCGGCACGGCGCCTCGGCGAATTTGATCGGGAAGCCGAGCATCCTGACCTCGCCATGGCCCGGGTGGTCGATGCCGACGACCATTTCCTGCTCGATGATTTGCGGGTCGGCAAAGACCTCGGGCAATGTCTTCACGCGCTCGCAGGGCACGCCCGCGGCGTTGAGCTTGGCGATCCAATAATCGCTGGTGCCGCCTTTGAGCAGAGCCTCGATCGCCGCGTTCATCGCCTGGCGGTTTTGGACGCGCAGATCGTTGGTGCGGAAATCCGGGTTGTCGCGTAATTCCGCGGCGCCCAGTGCCTCGATCAGGCGTTGATAGGATTGCTCCTGCGACGGCGCGATGGCGATCTCGCCATCGGCGGTGCGAAACATGCCGTAAGGCGAGACGATCGCATGGTCGTTACCGCTGCGGTCCGGCGCCTCGCCGGTGGCGAAGTAATTCGCGGCGAGGAAACCCAGCACACTGACCATCGCGTTGTTGAGGCTGGCTCCGACCGTATCGCCTCGCCCGGTACGGCCGCGGCGCACCAGGGCCGCGCACACACCGAGTGCCGCTTGAAGGCCGGCGATCAAATCGGCGATCGGCGGCCCGGCGCGCATCGGCGGGCCATCGGGCTCACCGGTCACGCTCATAAACCCGCTCATCGCCTGGGCGATGAAATCGAAGGAGGGCCGGTCGCGATAGGGCCCGCTGGCGCCAAAGCCGGTCAGGCTGCAACAGACCAGCGCGGGGTTCAGCGCCTCGAGCCGGGCCCTGTCAAAGCCCATTGCCGCCATGACCCCGGGCCGGAAATTCTCGACCAGAACATCGCTGCGTGCGATCAGCTTTTCGAGCACCGCCCGGCCATCGCTGCTGCGCAAATTCAGGGTCAACGAGCGCTTGTTGCGGTTGAATGCGGCGAAATACCAACTCAGCCCGTCGCGCACCACCCCCTGACGGCGCACCGGGTCGCCCACGCCCGGGGTTTCGATCTTGATCACCTCGGCTCCCATATCGGCGAGGATCATCGAGCAGAACGGCCCGGCCAGAATGCGGGTCAGATCGACCACGCGGATACCCGACAACGGCATGCCCCACCCTCCGTTTTAGATATAAACTAGTATCAGGAGCCAGAAATTAGTAACCTAATTCCTCGCCGTCATTCCGAGCGAAGCGAAGCAATCTCGGACGCAAAACAATACCTGTACTCCAGATTGCTTCGTCAGCTGTACGGCCTCCTCGCAATGACATATGAGACGAACTTAAGAACCAGGACATTATTGGTACGAATTTAACAGTTAGTACCCGATCCCTTCTTGCGTCATTCCCGCGAAAGCGGGATCCCAGAGCAATCAAAACCCCGCTTGCCGCCCTGGACCCCGCTTTCGCGGGGGCGATGAAGCATGCGCAATGGGAATCAACTGTCTGGTTCACACCACCAGAAACCGTTTCAAACAGATGACGAGGCCGGTTATCGCACACTACCGGCGCTCTGGATCTGAATAGATAGGTCTGCTTGGAGTGTGGCGAGCAGTCCTTCGCCGACGGCGGGCCAACGGCGCCGTCGCGCCGAAAGCTGACCCTGTGGACCCAGCCGCGCAGGTCGCGGCTCGACGTAAGCATCTGGCCGCCGACGCCCTGTAAACCCGCATTCCCAGATGAAGCCTTATTTTTGAGCGGACTGGAGGCGATCGAAGGCTAGAATTCAGTATCTTGTGGGAAAATACCGGCGCGGCGATGGGGGACCCGACGGGTGAAGGAGTGCGCTGAGCGAACCGTCGCCAGCTCCATGCCGCTAACCGCCGCGACGATACCGCCAGCACACAGGTCAGCACGACCGCAAGAAGCCGGAGAGGGTTTGTGCTTGCCGCGAACAAGATCGTTGACATCTCCGAAGAAACGGCGGCATCCCTCGACAGATTGTTCTAGGGGAAGCGTGGCGCCGTGTTATACACGATAATAGCAGGTGCGGTGTGCAACTGCAGAGGGAAGTTTTCGGCCACTGAGTAGGCAGCGGCTTGGGAGCAGCGCAACTGCTAGACCTTCGGCCGAATTGCTCTCCGGGGACTTGACACCCGCCCGATCGATCAAAGAGGATAAGATGCGGACCTCCATTCTGACAATCGCTTTGGTTGCCGCCTCCCTGTTCGCACCGGCGGCGTTAGCAAAGGGATCGTGCTGCTACCATCCTCCGGCGCAGGTTTACGTCTACGGACCGACCAGCGTTCCGGGCGTCCTACGGCCAGGCCAGCCGGCGCAGCTCAACGTCCGTTCCATTATCCAGTACGGCAGTTTCACGAGAGCTTCAGTGACGCCCAGCAGCGCGTTCAGGGTGGCATCGACGACTTGTAGCGGCACCGTGTGCTACACCGTCGTCTCATTCGATCCGACCATGGGCGGAAACTACATTGCTTCGCTCACCATCTTCGCCGCCGGCACATACGGCTCCGGCAAGGCGACCGTCACGCTGGCCGGGACAGGCTATGGCGCCAATTTTGCCTGGAGCGCTCCAATAGACATCTCGGTCAAAGCGGGCGATACCGGCTCGGTACAGCTGACGCTGCAAAGCACCGGGCAGACGCCCCTGACGGTCCAGGAGCTGGTGCTGTCACAGTCGGGCACTTATCTGACTATGGGACCCAATACGTGCGCCGGCAATTCGATCCCGCGGGGCGGCAACTGCCTCGTTTCAGTCGATTACGACGCATCTTTGGTTGAGACCGACGCGACATCTTATGCGATGGATGGGACGATATCGGTCGTCTCACCCGATACCGTGACCAACAGTAAGGGCACCATTGCGATCACGGCGATTGTGCAGCAAGGGGACTAATCCCGACTTTCGTGCTTTGGACCTGCGGTGTTCCGGAACGGAATGGCCCTCCTCAACAGGTTCATGGTGGAGGACCGCTCCCACCCAACTTTGCCGCGCTTCTATCGGGGCCAAGATCCGCATTGGGGCATGGGCCATCGTCGCCGGAGACGAAACCGATGGTCGGCAAAGGGGTCGGGAGCAGGCTTTCCTCTGCAGCCAGAGGGAGGAACCGGGCCAGCCAACCGGTTCGCGTGAGCACCTCCGGGGCGTGATCGTATTGAAGACCCGCGCCGTCAGCGCGGCGAGCAGCGTGGCGCCGGGTCATATCGTTCCGTAAGGCCGAGTGGCAACGTACTCGCCCGCGACCCTTTTGCGTTGCCGCCGTCGCGGATGCACGCTGAACCAGAAGCATGAAACGAAGGCAACGGCGACCGCATGCCTGGTGCGAACCCGTGACGCGCCGTGACCAAGTCTCAATCTCAGGCGACGACAGCGCGCTGCACCCATCGATGAACGATCCGGACGTACTGCCGCGTCGAGAGGTGCGGCTGCGCCTGGAAGCGGCTCGGGAAGAGTTATCGACCGCGTCGGGTGTCGAGCACGGTCAACCAGTCGCCGATGGCGGTGCGGCTCTGCTGCGTATGGGCATTGTCTGATCGGGCGTCGCGCCGCACGCTTTTGTAAGAAATTCCGACAGGTATTAGCAGCACCCCCAACTAAGCCAACCTCATCACATCGGCCAAGGTCCGGTAAGGGACGATTTTGGCGAAAAACTCCGAAGACCGCGAACATACGAGAGATTATCTTCGTATTTGCGGAGATCATCTCCGTGAACAACTAACGTAATATCTTGTTTTCCTAATATTCCTGCAAGCGACAACCGATCGAATTTCTCAACAGAATTCAGCAACTGCAGGCTATAGCTGCTTGCGAGGTGTTCTCTGATCTCTGACACCCACCGTAATCCTTGCGATCGTCGGCTGCACAGCCCCGATAGCGGCCGTTGCGTGCCAGCGCGTCCAAACGCGAGATGCACCGATGGCGGGCCATTTCGCCGAGAAAGGCCCGTGTAAGATGTTTCACCGAGAAGGCCTGTGTAAGGTGCTCCTTACAACTCATGATTGCCATGAACAGGCTGCTCTCGGTAAACGATTGGATTGTCTTACGTATCTGTGGTTGGCACGCGTATTGCTCGTAGCCCTCTGTAGATGTAAATTTCATCTTAATGGTGTGCAAAATGACTAAGCGACGAATGAAGCAAGCCCTGCAAGCTGTGCTTGCTGTAGGCGCTCTCGCTTTGGGTGCAAGTGCGGCAAACGCGACGCAAATAACCTGGAATTTCGGGACCAGCGGTTACTCGCTTTCAACAGGGCCAACGGTGTCGCCACCCGCGCCGCCGAGCTTTGCCGCCACTTCGGGACCCTTTCTCGCAACGGCTTCTGGCAACACCGCGGCGATCACAGCGATTAGTCCGGTATATCAGGACGCCCTCTTCACGAGCGGAGGCTTTACCGTTGCCGCATATGCGTGGGGTAACGGTGGCAATACCCAGGATAAGGTCACACAATCCAATAATTACGCAACCACCATCAATAGTGCTTCGGTCCATATCACGGGCTTAGGTGCTTGTTCAAGTCTCTGCACGGGCTTCAGCACGACCCTCGGCGATACCGAATGGCTAACCCTCGCCTTAGGGAGTCACGCGAGCAGCTGGTCTTTGCAGTCGATCGTGTTTGGGGATATCATGACGTCTCCAGGCGAACAGGTTGAATTTTGGTTTAGCAATGATGCTACCCGGTCTGCCGCTTTAAGTGGCACAAAATACGACGATACCATTTTGCAGATGGGTGCTAACGTATGCGTCAGCGGTATCGGCGCTAATGGTAGCTGCCTATTCGACTTTTCAGCGCTCAGCGACGTAAATCTCAATAATTATCCATACTTGTGGGCCACGGCAGTCAACCCAAACAGCAATGATGTCAACCAACCCGCGATCCTGATAACCCAGTTGACGGCGACGACCGACCCTGTACCTGAACCGTCGACTCTGTCAGTGTTGGGTATCGGCTTGTTGATCTTTGGTGTCGCCTGGCGCCGTCGCGAGGCAGCGTAAAGAACGGCGACACCTAACCGCGAGCCTTGGGCGGTGCCTCCCCTGGGGCGGTGCCTCCCCTTGGGCGCTGCGCCCCGCCCGGCGCTACCGGCGAGATGTTTCCGTGTAACCGAGGATCTCGGCGAAGGAAGAACCGGGGCCAGCCAACCGGCTCGCGTGAGCGCCTTCGGGGCGTGATCGGCGTGAGCGCCTTCGGGGCGTGATCGGCGTGAGCGCCTTCGGGGCGTGATCGGATTGAAGACGCGCGTCGTCAGCGCCGCGAGCAGCCTGGCGCCGGGTCGTATCGTTCCATAAGCCCGAGCAGCAACGGACTCGCCCACGACCTCTTGCGTAGCCACCGTCTCGGATGCACGCTGAACCAGATGCATCAACCGAGGCAACGTCGACCGCATGCCTGGTGCGAACCCCACAACGCGCCGTGACCAAGTCTCAATCTCAGGCGACGACAGCGCGCTGCCGGACGACGAGCGGGCGGTGCTGGAGCGGGCGCGGAGGCTGATTCCGCGGCTTGCGGAGCGGGCGCCGGCGGCGGCGGCGGCGCGGAAACTGCCGGCCGAGACGATCGCCGAGTATCGCGCGGCCGGCATTCTGCGCATTCTGCAACCGGGGCGGTTTGGCGGCATGCAGGGCCGGTTCAGCCTGTTCTCGCGGATCGTCGAGGAGTTCACCTTTGGCTGCGCCTCCTCGGCCTGGGTCTATGCGGTATTGGCCGAGCATCAATGGATCGTCGCCCAGTACCCTGAGCAGGCGCAGATCGATGTCTGGGGCGCCGATCCCGAGGCGGTCGCCGCGTCCTCGCTCGCGCCGCGCGCCGCCGCCAAGCGCGCGCCTGGCGGCTGGCGGCTCAGCGGCCGCTACTCGTTTTCGAGCGGCTGCGACTATGCGCAATGGGCGATCATCGGCGCGTTCCTCGGGCAAATGGGCGACCCCCGCACCCATGCCTATCTGCTGGTGCCGTTCGCCGAGATCGAGATCGTCGACGACTGGCAGACCTTGGGCCTCGCCGGCACCGGCTCGAAGTCTCTGGTCCTCCATGATGTGCTCGTCCCCGAGCACCGCGTCGTGATGGTCAGCGACCTGTTCGCCGGGACGCCGCCGGGCGCCTTGGTCCACCCGGACTATCCGGTATTGCGGGCGCCGCGCGGTTACCTGGTCTCCTATTCGCTGCCGCCGGTGCCGATCGCACTCGGCCGCCGTGCGCTCGATGTCGCCTGCCGATCATTCGCCGGCCGGGTCTCGCGCGGGGTACGAAGGCTTACCGAGTCGGAATTCGTGCAGATGACGCTCGGCGAGGCCGCCGCCGCGATCGATGCGGCAACGATGCTGCTGCACACCGGGCGGGAATCGAGCACCGCCGAAGTCAGTTCGGGCCGGCGGATCACCGAGGCCGAGGCGTTGCGCGCGCGCCGCGACATGGTCTACGCACAGCATCAAATCGGCTGGGCTATCGACCGACTGTGCGAATTGGACGGCGCCCGCTGGGTCTACGACAATGACGAGCTGGGCTCGATCCGCCGCGACATGATGACCGTGCTGACCCACACCGCCGCGAGCCGCGTGGCCGGGCTGGCGCCCTACGGCCGCATGCTGCTCAACGACAGCGCCAAATAAACGGAGGTAGGCGGCTCGCCATCGTCAGGCCATAACTCGCCCGCATAATGGCTCGCATGAAGAGAATGCTCGTGCCAGAATATGGAGGCGGTGAAGCGGATTGCTCCAGGTCTGGCCGGTCTTTGCCCCGTGTATTCGCGGTTCCGCGGAATTCTTTCCCGGTTCGGTCGGAAAAATTCCCGGTTCCGCGCTCGCGGGAATTCCTTCGGAAGTGATTGATTCAAAACTCGGATTTAATGCGACTTAGGAACGTAAAGTGGCCACCACGCAGATTTCCCGGTTATTTTCCCGGTTCCCCGGAATTTGACCGCTGACCCGAGAACGGTGACGTGCTGGTAGAGATCGGCCATTTCGCGCTGGTCCTCGCCCTGCTGGTCGCGGCGGTGCAGGGGACGGCGCCGCTGATCGGCGCCGCGGCGCGCAGCCGGGCGTTGATGGATCTGGCGCGGCCGGCGGCATTGCTGCAACTCGGCCTGGTGGCGTTGTCCTTCGCGGTCTTTATTCACGCTCACATCGTCTCCGATTTCTCGGTCCGCAACGTCTTCGAGAATTCGAGCCTCTCAAAACCGATGCTCTACAAGGTGACCGGCGCGTGGGGCAGCCATGAAGGCTCGATGATGCTGTGGGTCTTCATGCTGGCGTTGTTCGGCGGGCTCGTCGCCCTGTTCGGCCGCTCATTGCCGGCGAGCCTGCGCGCGCGCACCCTGGCGATCCAGGGCCTGCTCGGTTTTGGCACGCTGTTGTTCATCATCGCGACGTCGAACCCGTTCGAGCGGCTGTTCCCGGTCCCGGCCGACGGCCGCGACCTGAACCCATTGCTGCAGGATCCGGGCCTCGCTTTTCATCCGCCGTTTCTCTATTTCGGCTATGTCGGGTTCTCGATCACCTATTCTTTCGCGATCGCCGCGCTGATCGAGGGCCGGGTCGGCGCCGCCTGGGCGCGCTGGGTGCGGCCCTGGGCTCTGACCGCGTGGTGCGGGCTGACCATCGGCGTCGCGATGGGCAGCTGGTGGGCCTATTACGTGCTCGGCTGGGGCGGCTGGTGGGCTTGGGACCCGGTCGAGAACGCCTCGTTCATGCCGTGGCTGCTGGGCACCGCGCTGCTGCATTCGGCCGCGGTCGTCGAAAAGCGCGAGACGTTGCAGCGCTGGACCGTGTTGCTGGCGATCATGACCTTCGGCATGAGCCTGATCGGGACGTTTCTGGTGCGATCTGGCGTGCTGACCTCGGTCCATTCCTTTGCCCTCGACCCGGCGCGCGGCGTCTTCATCCTGGTGCTGGTCGGGATCGTGATCGGCGGCGGCCTGATCCTCTACGCGTTGCGCGCGCCGGGCCTCGAAGCCGGCAACCCGTTCGCGCCGGTCAGCCGCGAAGGCGCGCTGGTGCTCAACAATCTGCTGCTCGCGGGCGGCATGGCGACGGTGTTCCTAGGCACCTTCTACCCGCTCTTCGCCGAGGTGTGGAGCGGGACTAAATTGTCGGTTGGGCCGCAATATTTTGACGCGACCTTTGTCCCGATCGTCGTGCCGGGGCTTGTCGCCATGGTCATCGGCCCGGTCCTCGCCTGGCGCCACGGGAGTTTGCGCGCGGCGCTGCGCCGACTGTCGCCGGCATTCGCCGGAGCGCTCCTCGCCCCGCTGGCCGTGTTTTTGCTCAACCGCGGCGCATCCCCGGCGGCGCTTGCCGGAGTGGCGCTCGCCGCCTGGGCGATGCTCGGCGTGCTGGCCGATCTTGCCGACCGCACCGGAATTGGAAAGCTGCCTCCAGGCACCGTGTGGCGCCGCCTGCGCCATCTGCCGCGCGGCACCTGGGGTTATGCAATCGCCCATTTCGGCGTCGGCGTGTTAATCGCCGGGGTGACGGTCTCCATAGCCTGGCGCAGCGAGCGGATCGAGACCCTGCGCGCAGGCGAGAATTTGCAAATCGCCGGCCGTACCCTGCACTTCGTCGGGGTGACCGAGGGTAATGTCGAAAATTACCAGGTTCAGCGCGCCGAGATCGTGGTCGATCGGCCGGGCAGCGCCCCGTTCACCGTCCACCCCGAGCGCCGCTGGTATCCGATCGCCGGAAGCATGACGACGAACACCTCGATCTCGACCAACGGCTTCGGCGATCTCTATCTGGCCCTCGGCGATCCTGATGGAAAGGGCGGCTGGGTCCTGCGCGCGTACTACAATCCGCTTGTCCCGTGGGTCTGGTTCGGCGCCGTGCTGGCGGCACTTGGCGGGCTGGTTTCGTTAAGCGACCGGCGCCTGCAAATGCGGCTGCCGAGATCGCGCACCGGACCGGCGATCGTCCCTCGACCGGCTGATCCGGGATGATCGGCAGGCTACTGGTTGCGGCGGCGCTGCTGCTGACGGCGGTCGGGGCGGCGGCAGCCTGGGCGGTCGAACCCTCGGAACGACTCGCCGATCCAGCCCTGGAGGCGCGCGCCCGCACGATCAGCCAGGAATTGCGCTGCCTGGTGTGCCAGAACCAATCGATCGACGAGTCCAACGCCGACCTCGCCCACGATCTGCGCGTTCTGGTGCGCAAACGGCTGCTCGCCGGCGACAGCGACCAGCAGGTGCTCGACTACATCGTCGCGCGATATGGCGTTTTCGTGCTGCTGGACCCGCCGTTCGCGCCGGTGACCTGGCTGCTGTGGTTGGCGCCGCCGGTACTGGTGCTGGGGGCAGGAGGGGTGCTGCTGCTGCGCGCGCACTGGCGGCGTTTCGACGCGGCGTTGCCCGAGCTGACTCAGGACGAGAGCGCTCGTGCCGCGGAATTGCTGAGCGATCGGGTATGGTCTGGTTCTGGATCGGCGCCGGGTTCCTGACCCTTGCGGCGCTGGCCACCTTGCTGCGCCCGCTCGTGCACCGCCCGCGGCCGGGCAGCGGCGACGAGGAAGCTGTCGCCGCACTGTTTCGCCGGCAGCTCGCCGAGACCGATGCCGAGTTGGCTCAGGGCCGGATTTCACCCGACCAGGCCGCTGTGGCGCGCACCGAGATCACCCGGCGCATGCTGGCGGCGGCCGAGCGCGGCGACGCCGGGGCGGGAGCGGCGTTGGACGGCGGAGCGGAAACGTTCTGGCGGATCGGCGCGGCGATCGGCATAGCCGGGGTGCTGCCGGCGGCGGCGATCGCCGTCTACTATACCGTCGGCTTACCGGCGGCGATCGATCGGAGCGCCGCGATCGAGGCCGCCATTCCCCACGGCGCGGCCGAACTCGCCGCGGCCGCCGACCGCATCAAGGCGCATCTACAACAGACGCCCGGCGATCTCAAAGGTTGGACTCTGCTGGGCCGGACCCTGGCCGCGCTCGGCCGCTTCCCCGAAGCGCGCGAGGCCTACGCCCAGGCGATCGCCTTGGCGCCCGGCGAGACCAGCCTACACGCCGAACTAGGTGAAGTCTTGCTGCTTGAAGCAGAGGGCACGGTGACGCCGGCCGCCGAGGCCGAGTTCGCCAAGGCGCCGGACGATCCACGCTCGCGCTACTACAGCGCCGAGGCAGCGCTGCAACATGGCGACAGCGGCGGCGCCAAGCAAAAATTGCAAGCGCTGCTGGCCGATGCACCGGCCGGCGCGCCGTGGCGCCAAACCGTGGCGGACAGCCTCGCCGAACTGATGCCGAAGGGGCCGGCAGCGGGGGCCGCGCCGGCTGTAGCGCCGCCCGGTCCGAGCGCGCAAGACATCGCCGCCGCCCGGGACATGTCGCCGGAACAGCGGCAGGCGATGATCCGCGGCATGGTCGAGCGCCTTGCCCAACGGCTCGAACAGCACCCGGACGACAAGGAAGACTGGGCACGGCTGGCCCATGCCTACGATGTGCTCGGCGAGCCCGACAAGGCACAAGCTGCTCGCGCCCGCGCAGCTGCGGCCGCGGCGGCGCCGCCGGAAGTGTTGCCGGAAGTGTTGCCGGAAGTGTTGCCGGATGACGCGACGGGATGGATCGCACGCGCCCGCTCTTATCAGGGGCTCGGTCGCACCGCGGATGCGCTCGCCGCCCTCAAGCAGGGAAACGCGCAATTCCCCGGCAATCTCCCGCTGCTCGAGGACTATATGAATGCGCTTTCCGTCGGGACCAAAGACGACAGGCCGAGCCCCGAACTCGTCGATCTGGCGACCCGGATCAACGCGCTCGACGGCAAAGAGCCGGACGCGTTGTGGTATCTGGGTCTGGCCGCAGCTAAAAGCGGCGACGGCCTTCGGGCGGCAAGTTATTGGACAACGCTGCGAGACGAACTGTCTCCGGCCGACAGCCGGCGCGCTTTGGTGCAACGCAAGCTCGACGCGCTGCGTTGACCTCGACGCTGGCCTTCGCGCCGCCGCAGGCTCGGCGGGTCGGTGGATAGCGATGTCGCTCGCGCCGGGTTTGTGCCTCGTTACCGGGGCGACCGGGTTCGTCGGGTCGGCCGTGGCACGCGCGCTGTTGCTCAAAGGTCATCAAGTGCGGGCGCTGGCGCGCCCTGGCGGCGACCGCCGCAACCTCGGCGGTCTATCCGTCGAAATCTCCGAGGGCGCGATGGAGGACCTGCCATCCCTCGCCCGCGCGGTCGCCGGCTGCCGGTATCTGTTCCACGTCGCTGCCGATTACCGGCTGTGGGTTCCCGACCCGGCCGCGATGTTCCACGCAAATGTCGACGGCACCCGCGACCTGATGACCGCAGCGCACGCCGCCGGTGTCGAGCGCATCGTCCATACCAGTAGCGTCGCCACGATCGGTCTGGTTCCCGGCGGCCCGGCCGACGAAGAGACGCCGAGCCGGCTTGACGATATGATCGGGCCTTACAAGCGGTCAAAATTCCTGGCCGAGGAGGCCGTTCGCCAGCTGATCGCCGAGCGCGGCCTGCCCGCTGTGATCGTCAACCCGTCGACGCCGGTCGGCCCGCGCGACCTCAAGCCGACGCCGACCGGGCGGCTGATCCTCGAAGCCGCACGCGGCCACCTGCCAGGCTTTGTCGACACCGGGCTCAATATCGTACATGTCGACGACGTCGCCGCCGGTCATCTCGCAGCGGCCGAAACCGGCCGGATCGGTGACCGCTATATTCTCGGCGGCGAAAACATGGCGCTGGCCGAGATCCTAGCCGAGGTTGCCGGTGCGGTCGGCCGACGGCCGCCGCGCCTCAAAATCCCGTATGCGGTGGCGTTCACGGTTGCCGTCGGAGCCAGCTTGATGGCGCGGGTGACCGGCCGTGAGCCTTTTACCACGCTCGACGGGGTTCGCATGGCCAGAAGGAAGATGTATTTTTCGTCTGTGAAAGCCTCGCGCGAACTCGGCTATCGGCCGCGGCCGGCGCACGAGGCCATTGTCGACGCTGTCGGCTGGTTCGCGGCGAATGGGTATCTGAGATGATTGCGGCGGCAGCGCCGGAGACGCAAGACCGCGAGATCGTCGAGACGCCATCGGGCAAGTGGCGCGACGGCGAGAATTTCCCGGTCGGGTCCTTGCTGATTCGACGCGATTTGCGTGTGCATGTCCATGCCTTCTACCGCTTTGCCCGCAATGCCGACGACATCGCCGACAACCCCGAGCTTTGCGCCGCCGAGAAAATCCGCCGGCTCGATCGCATGGCGGCGGTGCTCGGCGGCGCTCCGGGCGACGATTCGCCAGCCGCTTCGGCGATGCGCCAAAGCTTGGCTGCGACTGGCATGACAGCGCAGCACTGCAACGACGTTTTGCGCGCCTTCCGCCAGGATGCCGAGAAGCGACGCTATCGGGACTGGGACGAGCTGATGGAATACTGCCGCTATTCGGCCTCGCCGGTCGGGCGGCAATTGCTCGATCTGCATCGCGAAAGCCGCGAGACCTGGCCCTCCTCGGACGCGTTGTGCTCGGCATTGCAGGTGCTCAACCACCTGCAGGATTGCGCGGAGGATTACCGCCTACTCGACCGGGTCTACCTGCCGACGGCCGATCTTGCTGCGGCCGGAACCGACGTCACAGCGCTGAAGGCGGAGGAATCGAACCCGGCGCTGCGCCGGGTGTTCGACACCCTGCTCGACCGGACCTCCAATCTCGTCGACGCCGCGCGCGGGCTGGCGCCGCGCGTCGCGGCGCCGGGTTTGCGCTGTGAATGCGCGGTCATCACCGAGCTGGCGGCGCGCCTGTTGCACCGGCTGCAGCGCGGCGACCCACTGGCCGCCCGGGTGGGGCTCGGCAAAACCGATTTCCTCGCGGCTTTTCTGTTCGGCGCCCTGCGTGGGATCCGCTGGTGAGCGACGCAGCGTTCGGCACCGTCGTGGATCAAGTGGGCGACGACGCGCTGCGCCAAACCATCCGCAACCGGGTCGCGGCGGCCGGAACCTCGTTCTATTGGGCGATGCGGCTGTTGCCCCGCGAGCGCCGCAACGGCATGTACGCGGTTTACGCCTGGTGCCGCGAGGTTGACGATATTGCCGACGGCGAGCGGCCGGTCGCGCACAAGCTCGCGGCGCTGGCCGCGTGGCGCGACGAAATCGAGGCCCTCTATGTCGGGCGGCCAAACCATCTCGTCGCGCGTGCGCTGCATGAGCCGATGCGGTGTTATCGGCTGCGTCGAGAGGATTTTCTCTCCGTCATCGACGGCATGGAGATGGATGCCCGCGAGGACATCCGAGCCCCGGATCTCGCCACGCTCGATCTTTATTGCGCCCGGGTCGCGAGCGCGGTTGGTCACCTTTCGGTCCATATTTTTGGCGACACAAGCGAAGCGGCGCATCGCGTCGCAGATTCGCTCGGGCGGGCATTGCAGTTGACCAACATTCTGCGCGATCTCGACGAGGATGCCCGCCGCGGACGGGTCTATTTGCCGCGCGAGATCCTGGAGCGCCACGGGGTTTACAATGCCGATCCGATTGCGGTGCTGCGCCATCCCTCATTGCCGGCAGCCTGCCGTGAGCTGGCGGCGATTGCCGAAACGCATTTTCGCGACAGCGCGCGGGCCATGACACAATGCCGTCGCCGGGCGATGCGCCCTGCGGCGGTGATGGGGGCCGTTTACCAGGCGACCCTGCAACAACTGTTGCGCGGGGAGTGGCGCCACCCGGCCGCGCGGCTGAGCCTGCCGAAACCGCTGAAGCTCTGGCTGGTTCTGCGCCACGGTCTTGTATGAGTGGCGCCGTGCATATCGTCGGCGCCGGTTTGGCCGGCCTGGCAGCCGCGGTCGCCTTGGCGGCAGAGGGATGCCGGGTGCGGCTCTACGAAGCAAGCGCGCATGCCGGCGGCCGATGCCGTTCCTATTTCGACGACGAGCTCGGCTGCCGCGTCGACAATGGCAACCATCTGCTGCTAGCGGGAAACCGCCGGGCGCTCGACTATCTCGAACGGATCGGCGCACGCGACACACTGGAGGGGCCGGAGGATACCGTCTTTGCGTTCGTCGACGCTCAGACCGGGCAGCGCTGGAGTGTGCGGCCGAATCGAGGGGTCGTGCCCTGGTGGATTTTCCGGCGCGGTAGACGAGTCCCGTACACCCGTGCGGCTGACTACCTCGGAGCGCTCGCGCTGTGCTGGGTCGGCCCGACGGCTACGGTCAGCGAGGTGCTGGATCGCCGCCGGCGGCTTTTCCGCAGGCTATGGGAGCCGCTTGCCGTCGCTGCTTTGAATACCGCTGTCGAGCGCGCGTCTTCCCGGCTGTTTTGGCGTATTTTGGTCGAGACGCTTGGCCGCGGCGGGGCGGCATGCCGGCCGCTGGTGCCGCGCGAGGGGCTTTCAGAGACGTTTGTCGATCCGGCGCTTGCTGTCTTGCGCGCACGCGGCGCCGAGATCCGCTTTGGCGCCAGGCTCCGCGCGTTGAACTTCGGCCCGGATCACGTCTCGGGGCTGGTGTTCGAAGCGGACGCAATCGAGATCGGCCGCAATGATCGTGTGATCCTCGCCGTGCCGGCGGCTGTTGCCGGACGGCTCGTGCCGTCACTGATCGTGCCCGACGCCTTTTCCCCAATCATCAATGCTCACTTCCGGTGCGCGGCGCCGCCTGGTTCGCCGCTGTTTGTCGGCGTCGTCGACGGCGCCGCACAATGGATCTTTCGCAAGCATGGGGTATTGTCGGTAACGGTCAGCGCCGCCGACCGCGTCATCGACCTCCCAGCTGACGCGTTGCGCGAGATGCTGTGGCGCGATGTGGCGTTGGGCTATCGGCTTCCCACATTTCCGATACCGGCGGCGCGAATCGTCAAGGAGAGGCGGGCGACGTTTCTCGCCAGCCCGGAACAACTGCGACGCCGGCCAGGGGCGACGACGCGCTGGCAGCAGCTTTTGCTTGCCGGCGATTACACGGATACCGGCTTGCCGGCGACGATCGAAGGCGCTATCGGGTCGGGGTTTGCTGCGGCGCGGCGGGCGCTGGCCCGCGGCCATGCAGAGCCCCGGCCAGCGGCCAGCGGCGGCGACATCGTTACCGAAACGACCATTGGGACCGACAAAGAGCGTCAGCGTATTCTTTCATGAACAGCGCAATAAACGAGCAAGCGGCGGTCGCGAAATACCCTGTCGCCGCCGGACGGGAGACCGACGAGCTCGGTCAGGCGATCACCCGCGCCGCGGCGTCGCTGCTGGCGCTGCAGCATGCCGATGGCCACTGGGTCTTCGAACTCGAAGCCGACGCGACGATCCCCTCCGAATACATTCTGCTGCAGCATTACCTCGGCCGAAGCGAGCCCGAGCTTCAGACAAAAATCGCGCGGTTCGTGCGCGCCCAGCAAGGCGAGGACGGCGGCTGGCCACTCTTTCACGGCGGCGCGCTCGATGTCAGCTGTTCGGTCAAGGCCTATTTTGCGCTGAAGGCGGCTGGCGATCCGATCGACGCACCGCACATGGCGCGCGCCCGCACCGCGATCCTGGCGCAAGGCGGCGCGCGGCGCTGCAATGTGTTCACCCGCATCATGCTCGCCCTGTTCGGCGAGGTGCCGTGGCGGGCGGTTCCGGTCATGCCGGTCGAAATCATGCTGTTGCCCGGATGGTCGCCGTTTCACATCGGCAAGGTCGCCTATTGGTCGCGCACCGTTCTGGTACCGCTGCTGGTGCTGATGGCGCTGCGGCCCCGCGCCCGCAACCCGCGAGGCATCACAATCCGCGAGTTGTTCGTCGAACCGCCCAAATCAGTGCGCGATTGGATCGCCGGACCGACCGCATCGCCGCTGGCGACGGCTTTCGGCCTGCTTGACCGGGTGCTGCGTGCGGTCGAGCCGTGGTTTCCGGCGGGGCCGCGTCGACGCGCAATCGCCAAGGCGGTTGCCTTTGTGACCGAGCGACTCAACGGTGAAGACGGTCTTGGCGGGATTTTCCCGGCGATGGCGAACTCCTTGATGATGTTCGGCTGTCTGGGGTATCCCCGCGATCATCCCGATTGGCTGACCGCCGCATCCGCGATCGACAAGCTTATCGTCCACGATGGCGAGCGCTGTTATTGCCAACCCTGCCTGTCTCCGGTCTGGGACACGGCGCTGGCCTGCCACGCGCTGCTGGACGCGGATGACCAGCGACTAGACTCCGCGGTTGGGCGGGCGCTTGACTGGCTCGCGGAAAAGCAGGTGCGGGAGGTGGTCGGCGATTGGGCAATGAGCCGCTCAGGCTTGCAGCCCGGCGGGTGGGCCTTCCAATATGAGAACCCCTATTACCCCGATGTCGACGACACCGCCGCTGTCGCCCTGGCGCTCGATCGTTTTGATCGTGAACAGTATCGGCCCGCCATCGAACGGGCAGGCGAATGGATCATCGGCATGCAGAGCCGCAACGGCGGGTGGGGCTCTTTCGACGCCGACAATACGCATTATTACTTGAACCACATTCCATTTGCCGATCACGGCGCGCTGCTCGACCCGCCAACCGCCGATGTCAGCGCCCGGTGCCTCGGGTTACTCGCCCAACTCGGCTACGGTGCCGACCACCCCACCGTCGCCGCTGCCATCGCCTTTCTGTGGCGCGAGCAGGAAGCCGACGGCAGCTGGTTCGGACGCTGGGGAACCAACTACATCTACGGGACCTGGTCGGTACTCGCCGCCGTCAACGCTGCCGGCATCGATCCCTCGGCACCGGAAATCCGCCGCGCCGTCGGATGGTTGCTGGCCCGGCAGGGTGCGGACGGCGGTTGGGGCGAAGCCGAGGACTCGTACTGGCCGAGCATGCTGCGAGGCGAGGCGGGCTATACCACGTCCTCCCAGACGGCATGGGCGCTGCTCGCTCTGATGGCCGCAGGCGAGGTCCGCAACCCTGCGGTGGCGCGCGGCATCGCCTATTTGATTGCGACCCAGAACTCGAACGGAAGTTGGGATGAGCCGTGGTTCACCGCAGTTGGTTTTCCGCGCGTGTTTTTTCTGCGCTATCACGGCTACCCTGCCTATTTCCCACTGTGGGCCTTGGCCCGTTACCGCCGTCTGATGAACGGGAATTCGGCCCGGGTGCCGTTCGGCATTTGAGCCCTGGGTAGGGCTTTGCTCGAGACGACAGGATCGGCCGCTGCGTTCTGCATCTGCGGACTCGCGGCGGAAGCAAAGATCGGGCGCGCCGCAGGTTTTTCGGTCATGGTCGGCGCCGGGGATCGGAGCCGGACAATCACGCTCGTCGAAAGGGCGGTCCGGCAGGCGAATTGTCTGATCAGTTTCGGCCTTGCCGGCGGGCTCGCGCCCGAGCTGCGGACGGGTGGCGTGATCGTCTCGACGAATGTGATCACAGCCGACAAACGGTGGTGGGCACAGAAGCAGTTTCGCGACCGCATCGCCGATTTCGCTCGCGGCATCGGCGCGCTGGAAGGCCCGGTGCTTGGGGCTCCAGCCATTCTGGCGACAGCTGCCCAAAAAAGTCGGGCATGGAACGAGACCCGGGCGGTCGCGGTCGATCTCGAGAGCGACATCGTCGCCCAGATCGCCACTTCGGCGGGTATGCCGTTCGTTGTCTTGCGCTCAATCGCCGACGCGGCTTATCGCGAGCTGCCGCCTGCGGCGCTGATCCCGCTTTCGGAGGGAGGAACGCCGAGGCTCGCGCGGGTACTCGCATCGGTGCTGCACCAACCCCGACAGCTCGCGAGCCTGGTTGGGCTGGCGCGCGAGGTTCGGACGGCACAGTTGGCCCTAGCCGGACCCGCCCGCGCCCTGCACGCGCTCCTGGCTGCTGGCTAGCCGCTCCATCGCGTCGGCGACATGGCGGGCGAGCACATATTCGGCCGGGCGCTGCCGGTCGAGCGAGATTTCCGGCGCCATATCGCCTTCGGTGCGTAGGCCACGCAGCGCCACCGCCGCCGCTTTTAGCGGGTGCCGCACCGTATCCATAACCGCCGTCGCCTCGTAGCCGCTGTGAACCATGCAATCGGCGCATTTTTCATAATTGCCGGTGCCGTATGCGTCCCAATCGGTTTCGTCCATTAGCTCCTTGAAGGTCTTGGCATAGCCCTCGCCGAGCAGATAGCACGGGCGCTGCCAGCCAAAGAAATTGCGCGTCGGATTGCCCCACGGCGTGCAGTGGTACGATTGATTGCCAGCGAGAAAATCGAGGAACAGGCTCGACTGGTTGAACGACCAGCTGCGGCGGCGGCGCGCGAAGATGGCGCGGAACAGTTCCTTGGTGCGTCGGCGATTTAGAAAATGCTCCTGGTCGGGCGCCCGTTCATAGGCGTAACCGGGCGACACCGTGATCCCGTCTAGGCCGATCTCGCTGACCCGATCAAAGAACCGGGCAACACGCTCCGGATCGGCGTTATCGAACAGGGTGGCGTTGATGTTGACGCGGAAGCCGCGGGATTTCGCCAGCGTGATCGCGGCGACGGCGCGGTCGTAGACCCCGTCCTGGCATACCGAGCGGTCATGCTCCTCGCGGTCGCCATCGAGATGTATGGTCCAGGCGAAATAAGGGTTGGGCTGGAACTGATCGAGCTTTTTTTCGAGCAGCAGCGCGTTGGTGCACAGGTAGACGAATTTCTTCCGTGCGGTAATGCGTTGTGCGATCTCGGCAATGTCGCGGTGCAAGAGCGGCTCGCCGCCGGCGAGGACCACGATCGGGGCGCCGCATTCGTCGACCGCGCCGAGGCATTCGGCGATGCTGAGCCGCTGATTGAGGATTGCGTCGGGATAGTCGATCTTGCCGCAACCGGCGCAAGCAAGGTTGCAGCGGAACAACGGCTCCAACATCAGCACCAGCGGGTAGCGTTCGACCCCGCGCAGATGACGCCCGAGCACATAGGCCCCGACCCGAATCGTTTGGCGCAACGGAATGGCCACAGTAGACCCTCGTTACAGAGTGGGATGCCGAGCTGGCATCATTCGGCGGCTTCGGCGAGCTGCGGTGGCATTCGGAAGCGCACGTTCTCGGTGACCCCTGGCAGCACTGCGAGCTCGATTTCGGCGATGTCGCGCAGGCGGTCGATCAGCGCCTCGACCAGCTCGGCGGGCGCCGACGCGCCGGCGGTGATGCCGACTGCGGAGACTCCTTTGACCCAGTGGGGATCGAGCGCGGCGGCATCTTCGATCAGATAGCTCGGTACGCCGCTTTCGGCGGCGATCTCGCGCAGCCGGTTCGAGTTCGAGCTGTTGGGCGCGCCGACCACCAGAACTACATCGACGATCTTGGCGAGTTCGCGCGCCGCGCGCTGGCGATTCTGTGTAGCGTAGCAAATGTCCTTTGTGTCCGGGCCGACGATGGTCGGAAAGCGGGCCTTCAGCGCCTCGATTACCGCGCGGGTATCGTCGACGCTGAGCGTCGTTTGGGTGATAAAGGCAAGCTTGTCGGGGTCGGTGACTTGAAGCCCAGCAACCTCCTCGGGCGTCGAGATTAGATGTACGCGGCCGACGATCCGCCCCATGGTGCCGACGATTTCCGGATGGAAGGCATGACCGATCAGGATGATCTCACGCCCCTGATTGGCGTAGCGCTGGCCCTCGATATGAACTTTAGAGACGAGTGGGCAGGTCGCGTCGATGACCGGCAGGCCGCGCGCAGCGGCCCGATCCTCGATCGTGCTGGCCACGCCGTGGGCGCTGAAGATCGTGACGCTGCCTGGCGGCACCTCGTCGATCTCGTCGACGAAATGCGCGCCTTTGCCGCGCAGCCGCTCGACAACGTGCCGGTTATGAACGATTTCATGACGGACATAGATCGGCGGGCCGTATTTCTCGAGCGCCCGCTCGACGATCTCGATCGCCCGTTCGACCCCGGCGCAAAATCCTCGCGGTTGAGCTAGTACGACCCGCATGATCTCCCCTCGTCGCCTCACCCAAGCAAGGCCGGCTTGCGACAGCCTGGATATAGGTGAACGCCTGATCCGTGCCACTACTCCGTTCGCATCTCACGCGCAATCCTCCCCGGGTGTGACGCGCTTGCCATGAACCCTGCGCTCGCCATCGTGCTGCTGCTTCCGGGCTGGGTATATCTGTTCGGTGCGGCATGGGCTGTCACCCGCTTCGCCCGACGCAATTTGCCCATATCGACCGAGCAGCCCGCGATCTCGATCTTGAAGCCGCTCCATGGCGCCGAGCCCGGGCTCTACGAAAATCTGCGGTCGTTCGCCGAGCAGGATTACCCTGCGCGCCAGATCGTGCTCGGCGTCACCGACCCGCAGGATGGTGCTGTCGCGGCCGCCCAGCCATTGATTCGCGACTTTCCCGGCGCCGATATCGCCCTGGTAATCGATCGCCGTATCCGCGGCAGCAACGGCAAGGTGTCGAACCTCGAAAACATGCTGCCGGCGGCGCGCCACGATATATTCGTCCTCGCCGACAGCGACATGCGGGTCGATCGCGACTATCTCGCCGCGGTCACCGCGCCGCTCAACGATCCGCGCATCGGGATCGTCACCTGTCTTTACAAAGCTGTCCCGACCGGCGGCATCTGGTCCGAGCTGGGAGCAATGCACATCAATTTTGGGTTCTTCCCCGGCGCTGTTGTCGGTGAGACGCTAGGCGTGGGACGCGGCTGCTTTGGCGCGACGATCGCCTTGCGCCGCCAGACCTTCGAGCAAATCGGCGGTTTCGCCCGGGTGCGCGACGAGCTGGCCGACGATCATCGGCTGGGTGACGCGGTGCGCTCCGCAGGTCTCTCGGTGGTGCTGTCGCGCTACGTCGTCGAGGCCCGGGTGGCCGAGCCTTCGTTTGTTGCGCTGTGGCGACACGAACTGCGCTGGGCGCGCACGGTGCGCGGGGTCGCTCCGGCGGCCTATGCCGGATCGATCGTAACCCATCCGCTGATGGTCGCCGTGTTCGCCGCCGCAGTCACCGGATTTGGCTTGACCTCCTGCACCTTTGTGGCGATCACCTATTTGGTCAGATGGGCCTGCGCGAGGGTGACGGCGCGTGTGCTCGGGCTGCGGGCGGCCAGGCCGGCGCTGCTCCCGGTGCGGGACGCCTTGTCTTTTGCGGTGTTCGTCGCCAGCTTTTTCACACGGACGGTGTTCTGGCGGGACCAGCATTTCCGCGTCGCGTCGAGCGGCCGCATGACAGCCGACGGAGACAAGGTGTGATGATGAAGACACTGTTCCTGCATCCGCCGTCCTTTGACGGTTTCGACGGCGGCGCCGGCTCACGCTATCAGGCGCGGCGCGAGATCCGGTCGTTCTGGTACCCGACCTGGCTCGCCCAGCCCGCGGCGCTAGTTCCGGGCAGCCGGCTCGTCGACGCCCCCCCGGCGCGGTTGAAGCTCTCCGACATATTGCCGCTCGCCAGTGACTACGAGCTTGCGGTGCTGCATACCTCGACCCCGTCCTTCGCCTCCGACGTCAAGGTCGCCGAGACGCTCAAGGAGATGAACCCGCGGCTCAAGATCGGGATGGTCGGGGCCAAGGTTGCGGTCGAGCCCGAGGACAGTCTGAAGGCGTCGTCGGCGCTCGACTTCGTCGCCCGCGAGGAGTTCGATTTCACGATAAAGGAGGTCGCCGAGGGCCACGCTTTCGCTGCAATCGACGGCTTGAGTTATCGCGCGCCGAGTGGTGCGATCAGCCATAACCGCGACCGCGCGATACTCGAAGACATGGACCAGCTGCCGTTTGTCAGCGAAGTCTACAAGCGTGACCTTAGGATCGAAGATTATTTCATCGGCTATTTGTTGCACCCGTACCTGTCGCTCTACACCGGGCGCGGGTGCCGCTCGAAATGCACGTTTTGTCTGTGGCCGCAGACGGTTGGCGGCCATCGCTATCGAGTGCGCAGCGTGGGTCACGTGATCGAGGAGATCCGTCTCGCCAAAAGCTGGTTTCCTCAGGTTAAGGAGTTCTTTTTCGACGACGACACCTTTACCGACGACCGACCGCGCGCCGAGGCAATCGCGCGCAAGCTGGGCAAGCTCGGCGTCACCTGGTCGTGCAACGCCAAGGCGAACGTGCCGCGCGCGACCCTTGAAGTGCTGCGCGACAACGGGCTGCGGCTCTTATTAGTCGGTTATGAATCAGGCAACCAGCAGATCCTGAACAACATCAAAAAGGGGATGCGGGTCGATATCGCACGGCGCTTTACCAAAGATTGTCATGAGCTCGGGATCACGATCCACGGTACCTTTATCCTCGGCCTGCCCGGGGAATCGAAGGAGACAATCGAGGAAACGATCCGCTTTGCCGGCGAAATCAATCCGCACACGATCCAGGTTTCCTTAGCCGCCCCTTATCCCGGCACCTATCTGCATCGCCAGGCGGTCGAAAACGGCTGGCTCGATACCGGGCATGCCGAGCTGATCGACGAGCAGGGCGTGCAGATCGCGCCGCTGCATTACCCGCATCTCTCGCATACCGAAATCTTCCAGTCGCTGGAGATTTTCTACAAGCGCTTCTATTTTCGCCGAAAAAAGATCGCCGAACTGGTCGCCGAAATGCTCAAGAGCCCGCAGATGCTGCGCCGCCGCCTGCGTGAAGGGGTCGAGTTCTTTCACTTCCTACGCAATCGGGAGATGGCAGGCTGAGGCGAGTGATCGTCTGCGCCGACGATTTCGGGCTCGACCCGGCCGTCAATGAAGCTGTCGAGGAGGCGCATCGGCACGGGATCCTGTCAACCGCTAGCTTGATGGTGGGCGCACCGGCGGCGGCGGACGCGGTAGTGCGCGCCCGACTGTTGCCTCGGCTGCGAGTCGGACTGCATCTCGTGCTGGTCGATGGACGGCCAGTATTGCCCACCGCTGAGGTTGCGGCGATGGTCGGCGGCGATGGCGAATTCGACCGCAACATGGTCCGCGCCGGCATCCGGTTCTTTTTTCTGCCGAAAGTCAGGGATCAGCTGGCTCGAGAGATCCGCGCGCAGTTCGAGGCATTTCGGGCTACCGGACTGCCGCTCGACCACGTCAACGCCCACAAGCACATGCACCTTCACCCAAGCGTCGCGGGGCTGATTATCGAAATCGGCCGCGACTATGGCATGAAGGCAGTGCGCGTCCCGGCCGAACCAGTTGCGGCGCTGCGACGCGCTTTCCCGCAGGAGCGCTATCCGACACCGCTCTACCGGCCGTGGGTCGAAAGACTACGGTGGCGCTTGCGGTCGGCGGGATTGCACGTCAACGACTATGTCTTCGGCCTCGCCTGGAGCGGCGGTATGACCGAGGAGCGGGTATTGCGCCTGCTCCCATGCCTGCCCGATGGCGACAGCGAGATTTATTTTCATCCGGCGACCCGGCGCACCGCGCGGCTGGCCGCGGCAATGCCGGGATACCGCCATCCAGACGAGCTCGCGGCGTTATTGAGCCCCGCCGTTCGCGGGCGCATCGCCGCGCTCGGCATCGGCCTTTTCACTTACGGTGACCTCCCGGCTTAATCATCATTGGCCCGTCCGAGGGCTGCTTCCTTCACGAATTTTCAATTTTCCTCCCACGCAATGAGCGCAGGGCGACCAGCACGCAACCCCGGGGACGGCTTGCGAGCGTGTGGGAGAATAGAGAAGTGCGCATTCCTGGATCTCTTAGGCTCATTAGCATAGCCGTGGCATTAGCCGGGTGCGCGGGAAGAGCGCCGCAGCCTGTTGATGTTGTACAATCGCAAGACGGTTTCATGGACTGCACGGCGATCGCCGCAGAAGTCAAAGCTAACGATACGAAAATTCACGAGCTTGCCTCGGAACAAGGCGCTAAAGTCGCCCAGAATGTGGCGGCCGGTGTGGCCGGTCTCTTTATCTGGCCGCTCTGGTTTGGCATGGATTTTCAGGGCGCGGCGCGCACAGAAACCACGGCCCTGCAGAGCCGCCAGGAATATCTCGGAACGTTGGCTCAACAAAAACGCTGCGGGGTGCTCCCAGCTACCGCAGCCGCATACACTCAGCCTCACGCTGCCGCGGCGCCCCTCGCGTCCTCGGTGCCGGGCGCAGCGCCGGTGTCGGGCGCCGACTCCAAAGTGGGACGGGTCATGCTGTTCCCGGTCACCATTTACAATCCCTATCACCCGCCAAGCGTATTCGTGGACCTACAATGATGCCCATCGACAGATTTCCAGCATCGGCAGCCTCAGCCGTCTCCAGCCCCTCTATCGCTGCGGGAAAAAAGGCGAAGATACGGACTAATGCCGCGAAATTTCCGATCCAAGGACATAAAGCGGTCATGCTTTGCGTTGATGGTGCATAGAATAGAGGAACACGGAGGGATCTCATGGACGAGCGTCTCGATTGCTGCCGCTACCGGCCGAGCCTCGACGATCTGCTTGCAGACGCGGTGATGGAGCCTGTGCTGCGCAGCGCCGGGCTCGATCAGCATGAGCTGCGCGAAATGATGGTGGAAACCGCGCGGCGCATCGAAGACCGCGACCGGCAGAACGACGCCGCCGACACGACGGACGAATAGTCAGGCGGGCAGCGCGGGGAATTCGAGCCGGACTCGCAGACCAGGCCGATTATCGGCGAGCGCGACGGCGCCATGGTGGCGGTGCGCGACCGCACGCACCAGGCTAAGGCCGAGCCCGTTTCCCGGCGTGCTGCGGCTGGGCTCTAGCCGGACAAAGCGGTCGAACACGGTCTCGCGATGCGCCTCGGGAATCCCTGGTCCGCGATCGGCGACTTCCAGAACGGCGCGCGCCTCTTTACGAAAAACGGTAATCAGGAGGTCGCCACCGCCCGCATATTTAAGGGCGTTGTCGAGCAGATTGGCGAGCGTCTGCGACAGCAGATGCCGATCGCCGCGGATCCTGATACCGGGCTCGACTGTCACCGACATAGCGAAACCCTTTTGCTCGGCGACCGGCTCGTAAAATTCCGCCGCCGAGCGGACGACTTCCGAGAGATCCAGCGGCCCGGCCTGATCGGGCCCGGCCTCGGCTTCGGCGATGCCGAGCAACGCGTTGAAGGTCGCGAGCAGCCGGTCCGCCTCATCGATCGCGGCCCGGATCGCCTCGCTCTGGCCGGCGGCGTCCTGCGGCCCGATCAATGCCAGTTCGAGCCGAGCGCGCAACCGAGCCAGCGGCGTCTTGAGATCGTGGGCGACATCGTCGGTGACCTCGCGCATGGCGGTCATCAGCCGCTCGATCTGATCGAGCATCCGGTTGAGATTGGCGGCGAGCTGATCGAACTCGTCGCCAGTGCCACCGAGCGGCACGCGATCGGACAGATTCCCCGCCATGACCCGCTCGCTGGTGCGGTTGACCAACTCGACCCGGCGCAACAGGTTGCGGCTCATCGCCGCGCCGCCCAGCAGACCAACACCAAGCGCCACCAAACCCGACCACAGCAAGGTCATCTTGACCCGGTCGCGGAACGCCGCCGCGTCGCTGATGTCGCGGCCGACCAGCAGGCGGTAGCCGCCGGGGATGATGATCAGGCTGCCGCGTGCAGGGTGGGTCTCGATATGGCCTTTGACCCTCGCCTCGATTGTGAACGACAGCCATCCGGTCCGCGCCGGCACACCCAACGGCCAGCCCGCGATGTTGCCAGCGAGCGGCCGGCCGTCGGGGTCGGTCACCAGGTACAGCATCGCGTCGCCGCGGTCGCCGGCGCTGCGGGCGGCGACGATCTGCACCAGCCCGCTCAAGCCGCGCTGGTCGTATTGCTCGGCCAGCCCGTTAATTTCGGCGTCGAGTGTCGCCTCGGTTTGGCGTTCGACGAAATTGGCGCTCGTCCAATAGACGAACAGCAAGACACCCAGCACCGAGGCGGCAAACACCAGAAAATAAAGTGCGGCGAGGCGAACCGCGTGGGTGCGCACCAGCCGCCGCAGACCTGCCGGAAAGCGGCGCGGCCACGACCACGATCGCGCAACGGGAGAGGACAGCTTTTCGGCGACCATTGCGGCCGAGCGCGAAATTATTCCGCCAAGCGCAGGCAGTAGCCGGCGCCGCGAACGGTGTGCAGCAGCGGCCGCGCGAAGTTCTTGTCGATCTTTTGCCGCAGCCGGCTCACATGGACGTCGATCACATTGGTCTGCGGGTCGAAATGATAGTCCCAGACATGCTCGAGCAGCATCGTTCGGGTCACGACATGGCCGGCGTTGCGCATCAGATATTCGAGCAACCGGAATTCGCGCGGCAACAATTCGAGCCCCCGGCCACCGCGTTTGACGGTCCGGGTCAACAAGTCGAGCTCCAGATCGGCCACCCGCAACATCGTCGTCGCCGTCGCCGTCGCCGCCGAGCCACGCCGTAACAGTGCCTCGATCCGAGCCAAGAGTTCGCTGAAGGCGAAGGGCTTGACCAAATAGTCATCGCCGCCGGCGCGCAACCCCTTGACGCGGTCGTCGACACTGCCGAGCGCGCTCAGTATCAATGCCGGAGTGCGAATGTCGGCGGCGCGCAAAGCTCCCAACAACGCCAATCCGTCCATTTCCGGCAGCATGCGGTCGAGCACGATCGCGTCATAGCCGCCCGAGCAAGCCATGAACAGCCCGTCGCGCCCGTCGCCGGCGCGGTCAACCGTATAGCCGCTCTCGCCGAGACCTTTGACCAGATAGGCGGCGGTTTCACGATCGTCTTCAACGACGAGCAGCTTCATATCCGAAACGGGAATGTCGAGGCATTTGCCGGGCCCGATAGAGAAATGGCATCGCTCGTCGGGGCTCGCAAGCGCTCGGCTTTTTCCCCTCTGGACACTCGCCGTGCAACTGGGCTTGACCCTGGCCGCATTAACGACGATTTATAGCGGACTAATCCGGTCCGAATTAGGTTTGTTCGGCCATTATCGGGCAGCTCGAAAGCGATGATTATCCTCAGCAAGCTCGCCGATTACGGCGTCATCGTCGCCACCCATCTGGCGACCGATGCCGACCGGCAGCAGACCGCCGCGGCAATCGCCGACGAGACCCGGCTGCCGCGGGCGACCGTCGCCAAGATCCTGAAAGGGCTGGCCCATGCCCGGCTGGTAACGGCGACGCGCGGGGCGGCCGGTGGCTATCGCCTGGCGCGCCGGGCATCAGCGATCTCGGTCGCCGAGGTGGTCGCAGCGATCGACGGCGATATCGGCTTGACCCAATGCTCGGTCCACGTCGCCGAATGCGCGCGCACCAATTATTGCCCGACCCGGCCGCACTGGACGGCGATCAACCGCGCCGTCGAGCAGGCTCTGGCCGCGGTGTCGCTCGATGCGATGATCACGCCCTCCGCGTTTGTGCCGCGCCGGCCCGCCGCGACCGTTCACGCCGCTACAAACTGACGAGCCCAGATAATCCATATGACTGCCTCAATCGATACAATCGGCACGGTCCGCTCGCTGTCGCAAGAGGGCTACAAATACGGCTTTGTCACCGATATCGAAGCCGATGAGGCACCGCCCGGCCTCAGCGAGGAAACGGTTCATTTCATTTCGGCCAAAAAGGGCGAACCCGAATGGCTGCTCGAATGGCGGCTCGCGGCGTTTCGCGCCTGGGAGAAGATGACGCCGCCCAATTGGGCCAAGCTCAATCTGGCGCCGATCGATTATCAAGCGGCCACCTATTACTCCGCGCCGAAGCAGAATGCCGGCCCGAAATCGTTGGACGAAGTCGACCCCGAGCTGCTGCGCACCTATGAGAAGCTCGGAATCCCTTTGCGCGAGCGCGAGGCATTGGCCGGGGTCGCGGTCGACGCCGTGTTCGACAGCATCTCGGTAGCGACGACGTTCAAGGGCGAGCTGGCGAAGCTCGGCATCATCTTCTGCTCGTTCGGCGAGGCGGTGCGCGAGCATCCCGAACTCGTCCGCAAATACCTCGGCACGGTCGTGCCGCAGAACGACAATTTCTTCGCGGCGTTGAATTCGGCGGTATTCAGCGACGGATCGTTTGCGTATGTGCCGCCGGGGGTGCGCTGCCCGATGGAGCTCAGCACCTATTTCCGCATCAATGCTGCTAAGACCGGACAGTTCGAGCGCACCCTGCTAATCGCCGACAAGGGCAGCTATGTCAGCTATCTCGAAGGCTGCACCGCACCCCAGCGCGACGAGAACCAGCTCCATGCCGCGGTCGTCGAGCTGATCGCGCATGAAGACGCGCAGATCAAATATTCGACGGTGCAGAATTGGTACCCCGGCGATGCCGAGGGCAAGGGAGGCATCTACAATTTCGTGACCAAGCGCGGCGCCTGCCGTGGCGCCAGGGCAAAGATCTCGTGGACCCAGGTCGAGACTGGCTCGGCGATCACCTGGAAATACCCGAGCTGCATCCTCGAAGGCGACCACTCGATCGGCGAGTTCTATTCGGTCGCGATCACCAACAACCGCCAGCAGGCCGATACCGGGACCAAGATGATCCATATCGGCAAGGACACCCGCTCGACGATCGTCTCGAAAGGGATCTCGGCCGGACATGGCCAGAACACCTATCGCGGGCTGGTGCGGGTGCAGCCGAGGGCGGCGGGCGCGCGCAACCACACCCAATGCGACTCGCTGCTGATCGGCGAGCGCTGCGGCGCGCATACCGTGCCCTATATCGAGGTGCGGAACCCCTCTGCCAGGATCGAGCACGAGGCGACGACCTCGAAGATCAGCGATGACCAACTATTCTACTGCCGGCAGCGCGGTTTAAGCACCGAAGATGCGGTGTCGTTGATCGTCAACGGCTTCTGCAAAGAAGTGCTCAAGGAATTGCCGATGGAGTTTGCCGTCGAGGCTCAAAAGCTCCTCGCCGTCAGTCTCGAAGGCAGCGTGGGGTGACGCGATGAGCGACCAAACCGTCACGCTCGAATTTGTCGGCGGGCGGCTCTTAGGGCTGACCGCGGAGGTGCGCGAGTTGCAGCAACGTTTCTCTGGCATGGAAGTGCGCTTGGGGGCACTCGAAACCCGGTTCTCGGGACTGGAGATGCGCTTTGCCGGCCTGGAAGCCCGTTTTGATGGCATGGAACGGCGCATGGCCGTGCTGGAAGAGCGCATCACACACCTGATCTCTCTGGTCGTGCGCATCGCCGAGCGGCAGGGAATACGTGAGTGACGGGTCGATTAAGGCCCATGTCAGGGCAGCTTGTGGATTTTCGCAGAAAAAAGGTCTGTCGTGCTTGAAATCAAAAACCTTCACGCGCGCCTCGCCGATGGCCGCGAGATCCTCAAAGGCATCGATCTCTCGGTCGAGAGCGGCGAAGTGCATGCGATTATGGGGCCGAACGGCTCGGGCAAAAGCACGCTCGCCGCGGTGCTGGCCGGCCGCGACGGCTACGAGGTCACCCAGGGCGCAGTTGAATACCTCGGCCGCGATCTGCTGGCGATGCCGGCCGACGAGCGGGCGCGCGAGGGCCTATTTCTGGCGTTTCAATACCCGGTCGAAATCCCCGGGGTGAACAATATGTATTTCCTGCGCACCGCACTTAACGCCGGCCGCCGCCACCGCGGCGAGCCTGAGCTCGACGCCGGCCAGTTCCTGCGCGCGGTCCGGGCCAAGCTTAGAGAACTCGACATCGGCGAGGACCTGTTGCAGCGCGCGGTCAATGTAGGGTTCTCCGGCGGCGAGAAGAAACGCAACGAGATCTTTCAGATGGCGATGCTGGAGCCGCGCCTGGCGATCCTCGACGAAACCGACAGCGGGCTCGACATCGACGCGCTGCGCACCGTCGCGACCGGCGTCAACCGGCAGCGCGCCCCCGACCGCGCGATCGTCATCATCACCCACTACCAGCGGCTCTTGGATTATGTCGAGCCCGACCGGGTGCATGTGCTGCAGGACGGGCGGATCGTCGAGTCGGGTGACAAGTCACTGGCGGTCGAACTCGAACAGCGCGGCTACGGCGCGTTCGGCGACGCGGCATGATGCTGGCAAGCGACCGCAGATGAACGCTGTCGTCGATTTCCCGGTCAAGCCCGAAGCGCGGCCCTATCTCGACGCTGCCTTGGGGCATGCCGGCGAGCCCGATTGGCTCGCGCGCCACCGCCGACACAGCCTCGCGCGCTTTGCCGAGCAAGGCTTTCCAAGACGCCGCGGCGAAGCTTGGCGCTACCTCGATCTGCGCCCGCTCGAACAATCGCCCTTGCTTCCGATCCGCGCGACCGGCGCCATGTTCCCGACGAAACTCGACGACATCAGCTTCGCCGGGAGCGATCATCGGCTGGTGCTGGTCGATGGGCGGTTTATCCCCGAACTTTCCGCGATCGAGGGGCTGCCCGCGGGCGTTTGGCTCGGCTCGACGGCGGCGGCGATCAACGCGCGGCCGGAGCTGATTCGCGAGGCGCTGCAGATACCTTCATCGGACCGCGATCGGGGTTTCGCCGCGCTCAACGGCGCCTTTTTCACTGACGGCTTTGTCCTCGATGTCGTACCCGGCGTCATTCTCGACCGGCCAATCGAAATCGTCCATCTCGCCTCAGGCGAGGTTTCGGGTTCGCTGCACACCCGCAGCCTCGTCGCGCTCGGCGCGAAAAGCCGAATCCGCCTGATCGAGAGCTTTGCCGGAGAGGGCCGCTATTGGCGCAACGACGGGATCAGCCTGCAGCTTTCCGACGGGGCCGATCTCGATCGCGTGGCATTGGTCGAGGAGGCGGTGGACGCCCTCCATCTCGGCGATGTCAGCGCGGTGCTCGGCAGGAACTCGCAGCTCAAGAGTTTTGTGCTGTTGCTTGGCGGGCGCACGGTGCGGCACGAGGTTGCGGTGCGCAGCGCGGGCGAGGGGGCGCATTGCGGGCTCTACGGCGCCTTTCTGCTGGCCGACCGCCAGGAGGCCAACATCGTCACCACAGTCGAGCACATGGCCGAGCGCGGCGAGACCCGCGAAGTCTTCAAAGGGGTCGCGGCCGGACGCGCGCACGGCGCCTTTCAGGGACGGATCACGGTGCGGCCGGGGGCACAGAAAGTCGATGCGCACATGCTGAGCCGCAATCTGCTGCTCGGCGCGCGCGCCGCCATCGACACCAAGCCCGAGCTCGAAATCTTTGCCGACGACGTCAAATGCAGCCACGGCGCGGCAGTCGGCGACCTTGACGAAGCGGCGTTGTTCTACCTGCTCGCCCGCGGTATCCCGCGCGATGAGGCGCGACGGATGCTGGTCGGGGGCTTTTTGCGAGAGGCGGTCGAGATCGTCGAGCCCATGGCAGTGCGAGAGCACCTGCTGTCGCGGCTCGCGCGTCGCCTGACGCGGTTGGAGGAATAAGCATGACGACGGCCCACCCGCGAATTGTCGATCACGGGAGAGACCGGCTGCCGGGCGGGTTCGACCCGCGCCGGCTCAGGCAGCAATTTCCGATCTTTGCCAACAACCCGGATCTGGTCTTTCTCGATTCGGGGGCCAGCGCGCAAAAGCCGGCATCGGTCATCGACCGCATCGCCGATTATTACCGCACCGATTACGCCAACGTGCATCGCGGGGTCTATCGGCTGAGCGCACGCTCGACCGAATTGTACGAAGAAACGCGGGTCAAGGTGCAGCGCTTTCTAAACGCCGCCGACCCGCGCGAGATAATCTTTGTGCGCAACACCACGGAAGGCATAAACCTCGTCGCGCAGAGCTGGGGCGCCGCTTTTCTCGAAGCCGGCGATGAGGTGCTGATCAGCGAACTCGAGCATCATTCGAACATCGTGCCGTGGCAGCTGTTGCGTGATCGGATCGGCTTCCGCCTCGTGGTGGCGCCGATCGATGCGACCGGCGGGCTCGACCTCACCGCCTTTGCCGCGCGCCTGTCGCCGCGCACCCGGCTCGTCGCGATCACGCATCTCGCCAACGCAACCGGCGCGCTGGTTCCTGTCGAGACCATCGTCGAGCTGGCGCATCGGCACGGAGCCAAGGTGCTAATCGACGGGAGTCAGGCGGCGCCGCGGCTGCCCCTCGATGTCCAGGCCCTGGACTGCGACTTCTATGCCTTCACCGGCCATAAGGTCTACGGGCCAACAGGGATCGGCGTGCTTTACGGTCGCCATGATCTGCTAGCTGCGATGCCGCCCTGGCAAGGTGGGGGCGACATGATCCTCAACGTCACCTTTGAGAAGACCCTGTACCAAGAGCCGCCGCACCGTTTCGAGGCCGGCACCCCCGATATTTCCGGCGCAATCGGGCTCGGCACCGCGCTCGATTTCATCGAGACGCTGGGCCGCGACAACATCCTCGGACACGAGGAGGCGTTGACCGGGTACGGCGTCGACCGTCTATCGCGTATCCCGGGGTTGCGGTTGATCGGTGCTGGGCAGCGCCGGCTCGGCATTTTGTCATTCGATCTCGAAGGGGTGCATCCGCACGATCTTGCGACCGTGCTCGACCGCCACCATGTGGCGGTGCGCGCCGGGCATCACTGCGCCCAGCCGCTGCTCGAAAAGCTCGGGTATCCGGCGACGACCCGCGCCTCGCTCGGCGTCTACAACGACGAGAGCGACATCGACAAATTGGCCGCCGCGATCGAAGCCGGCCGGGAGCTGTTTGCGTGATGGATCTGCGCGAACTCTATCAGGACATCATTCTCGATCATGGACGTCACCCGCGCAATTTCCGGGCGATTGAAGAGGCTACGCATACCGCGCAAGGCTACAACCCGCTATGCGGCGACCGGGTGACGGTCTATCTGACCCTCGACGGCGACCATATCGCCGATGTCGCGTTTCAGGGGCGGGGCTGTGCGATCTCGACCGCGGCGGCATCGCTGATGACCGAGGTTCTGAAGGGCAAGACCATCGCCGAGGCGCAGGAACTGTTCGCGCATTTTCACGCGCGGGTCACCGGCGGCGAGGACAGCCCCTTGCCCGAGCCCTTGGCCGAGGAGATGGAACGGCTCGAACCATTGACCGGGGTCAAGGCATATCCGGCGCGGGTCAAATGCGCGACCTTGTCTTGGCATGCGCTCGAAGCGGCGCTGAAGGGCGACGGCGACGCCCCCGTTAGGACGGAGTAGCAGAATGGACCGCGACCCGTTCGATTTCAGCTCGGCCGAGCCGGCTGTTGAAGCCGGCGCGGAGGTCGAGCGCCCGGAAGGCGGCGAGGACGATCCGGCGATGATGGCTCCGGTGCTCGCGGCGCTAAAGACCGTGCGCGACCCGGAAATCCCGGTCGACCTCGTCGAACTCGGCCTGATCTACGAGCTGATCGTCAAAAAGGGTGGCACCGTTTACGTCGAGATGACGCTGACGACGCCCTCCTGTCCGGTCGCCGCCAGCATGCCGGGCGAGGTTGAGGCGGCGGTCCGCGCGGTGCCCGGCGTCAACGACGCGCGAGTCAAGCTGGTGTGGACCCCGACCTGGACGCCAGAGCGGATGAGCGAGGAGGCAAAGCTTGAACTCGGCATGCTATAATTGCTGGTTCAAGCGCGGAGCCTAACGTCCGCTCGATTGGATCCAACTCCCCAACGCGTCGTCGACAAATCCGCGTGCCTGGTCCGACAGATTGCCGGCCCCGATCGCCCAGGCCAGCGCACCGATCACAATCGCCATTCGGAACATGCGCAGCACCCAGCGTTCCATCTTCGTATGATTAGCAAAATTATCTACCCGATTTAATAATAATTTATGATAGTGACGCGGTCAATACTCCCTGATGTCGGCGACGACCAAATTTAGTTCAAATTTTATGATTTTTTGACCTAATCTTGATTAACACAATGCCGGGATGCGAGGGTTAGCGGCGTCGGCGCCGTCCGGTTGCCGTTGACATTATCGAGATCGTCCCGGATGGTCGTACCAGCGGCCGGGTCTTTTCGGCCAAACCTCGCCCATGGTGCAAGGGAGCCTAAAGAGTGCGACTGACCGATCTGCCTCCGGCACAGGCCAAGCGCCTCGCCGAACTCGAGTGTCCGAATTTCACAACGACGCCATGGGTCGGTGGCCCGCCCCTGGCGCAGCGACGGGTTGCGATCGTGTCGTCGGCGGGCCTCGTCGTCAGGGGCGAGACGCCGTTTCGCGGGCGCGACCCCGATTATCGCGTAATTCCCGCGACGACCCAGCCGGACCAGTTGTTGATAAGCCACATTTCGATCAATTTCGACCGCACCGGCTTCGAAGAGGATTGGAACGTTGTCTTCCCGCTCGACCGGCTGAATGAGCTGGCCGCCGACGGCGTGATTGGCTCGGTGGCGGCAACCCACTACTCGTTCATGGGCGCCACCGATCCGGTGCAGATGGAAGGCCACGCGCGTGAAGTCGCGGGCCACCTCAAACGCGACGCTGTCGACGCCGTCCTGCTCTCCCCCGTTTGACCGCTCTGTACGCGCGCCGTGAGCGCGCTGGGGCACTATCTCGAGGAAGAAGGCATTGCGACGGTCTCGATCAGCCTGATCCGGCCGCAGACCGAAAACACCCGGCCGCCCCGCGCGCTGTGGGTGCCGTTCGAACTCGGGCGCTCGTTCGGCCCGCCGAGCGACCCCACGTTCCAAAAGCGCGTGGTCCTCGCGGCGTTGCGTATGCTCGAACTTGCCCGTGGGCCGGTCGTGATCGAGGATTTCCCGGATGACGATCCGCGCGAGCGGCCCGATCCGGGCTGGCGCCCGCCGGTTGCCGCGACCGCAGTTACCGCCGCCAGCTCAGCTGTGGCTATTGCCGACGCGCTCCAAAGCGAGATCGCGCAGCTCGACGGCGCCTATCGCCGATCGATTGCCGAGCGCAGGCGCACGACGGTAGGCCTCAGCGGGTTGTCGATTGTCGAAATCGTCCACTACCTCGCCGCCTGGCTGCGCGGCGAGAACCCGGCGAGCCCGCATCCCGAGATGTCAGCGCCGCTGACCCTCCGCTTTGCGGTCGACGATCTGAAGGCGTACTGCCTCGAAGCGGCGCTCGCCGGCCCGGCCAAGCCGTCGAGCAAACAGCTCGCGGACTGGTTGTGGAGCGAGACCGCGGCTGGGGCGGCAATCTTCGCGCTGCGCCGGGCCTACCGCGAGGCCGAGGACGATCGGCTCAAGCTGATCGCTGGCAATTTTCTCGTCCCGGGTCTGCGCGTGCCACCTGACGGCTGACCAGGCGGACGCCTATAGGCGGAGCGCATCGTCGAGGTCGGCAATCAGGTCGGCCGGGTCCTCGATCCCGACCGAGAGGCGTAGCAAATCGGTCGGTGCAGGACTGTCGGCACCTTCGATCGAGGCGCGGTGCTCGATCAGGCTCTCGACGCCGCCGAGCGACGTCGCGCGCTGCCAGACCTCGACCTTAGCGGCGGCGGCGATCGCCGCCTCGGCCCCGCCTGCGACCCGGATGCTGAGCATGCCGCCAAAGCCGCCGGTCATCTGGCGCACGGCGACCACGTGTCCGGGATGGGTGGGCAGTCCGGGATACAGAACTTCGGCGATCCGAGGGTGCGCCGACAGCGCTTCAGCGATCTGCTGCGCCGAATGGCAGGCGCGCTCGACCCGCGGAAACAGGGTGCGCATGCCGCGCAGCAGTAGATAGGCCTCGAAGCCGCCGAGAATGGCGCCGCCGCCGCTGCGCGCGGCGACGAGCCGCTCCCAGAATTCGTCCTTGCGCGGCGTCGTCAGGCTGCCGGCGATCACATCGCTGTGCCCGTTCAGGTATTTTGTCGCTGAATGCATGACGATATCGGCGCCGAGCGCCAACGGCCGGGTCAAAACGGGCGTCGCCGCGGTGCTGTCGACCGCCAACAGCGCGCCGGCCCGATGCGCGATTTCGGCGGCGCCGGCGATGTCGGTTACCGACCATAGCGGGTTGGCAGGCGTTTCGATCCAGACAAGGCGGGTCCGGCCCGGCCGCATCGCCGCCCGCAATTCATCGAGTGAGGTCATGTCGCAGAAGGTCGCTTCGATCCCCCACCCCTTGGCGAAAATCCTGAGCCAATTGCGCAAACCCCAATACATGACCCGCGGTGCGACGACATGCGCCTCCCGCGGCAGGCACTGAAAAACCGCCGCAGCCGCGGCCATCCCGGATGAGAACAGCAGTGAGTCGGCGCCACCCTCGAGTGCCGTCAGCAGCGCCTGCGGCTGATCGTAGCTAGGGTTGTCGGCGCGCCCATAGCTGCGCCCGCGGCGATACCGGTTGTCGGGATCGCGCAGAAAAGTCGTTGCAACGTGCACCGGCAGCACCACTGCGCCGGTCGTGGGATCGGCCCAGCCCAGCGCCTGCGCCGCGATCGTCGACGGATGGAGTCCCTTGCCAGTCATCCGGAACCTCTAGTTGCAACCGAGTGGGAGCAAGCCGCCGCGGCTACCCGACGCAGGCGGAGCCGCATCGCATCCCATTATTGCCTCAAATCCTTCATGGTTTTCTGTTGGCATGGGTTATGCGTAGTGTCGACCGTAGGCGGTGAAGTCGACCGCAGCGTGTCATATAAACCGCACGCCCAGCGAAGATCGAGGGGTCGTTCTCGCATGCCCAATCGCCGGCCGTCGAACAGAAAGACTCATGTTGCGATCGAGCGTCCGCCTTTCGAGCGCATAGCGCTGCTCTTGCAGGGAGGCGGCGCACTCGGCGCCTATCAAGGCGGCGTCTATCAGGCATTGACCGAGGCGAACCTCCATCCAGACTGGGTCGCCGGAATTTCGATCGGCGCCATCAACTCAGCCCTGATTGCAGGCAACCCGCCGGAAAGGCGGGTCGAGAGACTACACGCATTCTGGGAAACCATCAGCACGCCGCCGCTCGGCTTGGTCTATCTCGGGCTCGATCTCGGGGACGAGACCACCCATCGGCTCGTTAATCAGGCGCGAGCCTTCGGCACCCTCGTCGCCGGGGCTCCGGGCTTTTTTACGCCGCGGCTGCCGCCGCCCTACCTACACCCGCCCGGGTCGCCTGGAGCGCTTAGCTACTATGACGTCACGCCGCTCAAGGCGACGCTGGAACGCCTCGCCGATTTCGATCGGATCAACAGCGGCGAGATTCGTTTCAGCGTTGGCGCGGTCAATGTCCGCAGCGGCAACTTCGTCTATTTCGACAACATGACGCATCGGATCGGGCCAGAACATGTGATGGCGAGCGGCTCGCTTCCGCCCGGCTTTCCGCCGACGGTCATCGATGGGGAGCATTATTGGGATGGCGGCCTGGTCTCCAATACGCCGCTGCAATGGGTCTTGGACAGCCAACCGCGCGTGGACACGCTCGTCTTCCAGATCGATTTGTGGAACGCGCGGGGCGAATTGCCGCGCGATCTGATGGAGGCGGAATCACGCCAAAAGGAGATACGCTACTCCAGCCGGACCCGGGCGGCGACCGATCAATTCAAGAAGCAGCAATTGCTACGCCGCGCAGCTGCCAAGTTGTTGCCTCTAATTCCTTCAGAGTATCAGCATATGCCAGAGGCCGAGCTTCTCGCCGGGGAGGCCGATGAGAAAGTTTCTAATATTATTCAGCTAATTTACCACGCGAGAAATTACGAAGGTGTTTCCAAGGATTATGAATTCTCGCGACGTACTATGAACGAGCACTGGCAATCCGGTTACAACGACGCGGTTCGCACCTTGCGCCATCCTGAGGTGCTGTTGCGCCCGGAGAATGTGGACGGCGTCTTCACCTTCGACCTCGCGGTCGACGGGCGCGATTAGTCATCGGCATAAAGGAGATCAGACCGATGAAACTCACCGAAGTGCGCGACAAGGCCTTCGCCATGCCGCTCAACGATCCCGCCTATCCGAAAGGCCCGTACAAATTTTACAACCGCGAATTTGTCGTGATCACCTATCGCACTGACATTGATGAACTGCGCCAGGTGGTGCCGGAGCCGCTGGAGGTAGCCGGCGATACCGTCGCCTATGAATTCATACGGATGCCCAATTCAACCGGGTTTGGCGACTACACCGAAACCGGCCAGGTGATCCCGGTACGGTTCAAAGCCAAGGACGGCACGGTTCAGGAAGGCGGCTACGTTCATGCGATGTATCTTGACGACAACGCGCCGATCGCCGGCGGGCGCGAGATTTGGGGGTTTCCGAAGAAGCTCGCCAGCCCCAAGATTTCGCATGAAAGCGAGACTGTGGTTTGCACGCTGCATTACGGCTCGGTGCTGTGCGTGTGCGCGACCGTGGGCTACAAACATCGCGAGATCGACCCGGCGCCGCTGAAGCAGGCGCTGGCCCGGCCGTCCTTCATGATCAAGATCATCCCGCACGTCGATTGCACGCCGCGCATCTGCGAGTTGGTGCGCTATTACCTTGAGGACGTGACGATCAAGGGCGCCTGGTCCGGCCCGGCGGCGATCCAGTTGTTCGAGCATGCGATGTGCGACGTGGCGCGGCTGCCGGTGCGCGAAGTGGTCGGCGCCAGCCATTATGTCACGGATCTGACGCTCGGCCTGGGTGAGGTTGTCTTCGACTATCTGAAAGAAGCGTGAACCGTTCTGAAAGGACCCGGCAATGTCTCGTTTCGATGGAAAAGTCGGCATCATCACCGGTGCAGCCAGCGGTATCGGCAAGGAGATCGCGCTGCGCTTTGCCGCGGAGGGCGGCATCGCCGTGATCGCCGATCTTAATCTTGACGCCGCCGACGCAACAGCTCGCGAAATCAAAGGGAAAGGAGCGGACGCCTTTGCCGTCGCCATGAATGTCGCGGACGAGGCCGCGGTCGAAAAAGGCGTCGCCGACACCATGGCGAAATACCATAGGATCGACGTATTGGTCAGCAATGCCGGCATTCAGATCGTCAAGCCGGTCGTCGATTTCCCGTTCGCGGAGTGGAAGCGGTTGCTGGCGATCCACCTGGACGGGGCATTTTTGACGACGAAGGCCTGCTTGCGCCACATGTACCAGGCGAAGTCGGGAAGCATCATCTATATGGGATCGGTGCATTCGAAAGAGGCCTCGGTTCTAAAGGCGCCCTATGTCACTGCGAAGCACGGGCTGATCGGGCTGTGCAAGGTAGTGGCCAAGGAGGGTGCCGAACACAATGTCCGGGCCAATGTCGTCTGCCCTGGTTTCGTCCGTACACCGCTTGTCGACAAGCAGATCCCGGAGCAGGCCAAGGAACTTGGCATCAGCGAGGAAGACGTGATCAAGCACGTCATGCTGAAGGATACGGTCGACGGCGAGTTCACCACCACTGAAGACGTCGCCGAGGCGGTGCTGTTTCTCGCCGGTTTCAAGACCAATGCGCTGACCGGCCAGTCTCTGGTCGTCAGCCATGGCTGGTTCATGCAGTAAGCGCGTCCGTTCGGACCGCCGCGTCCCTGCAAAAGAGGTTTGGTCGACGCATATCGAGCGGATAGCCTGACCCCTCCTAGGAGGAAGGTGATGGCAACAACTGCAGCGACAGGATCGGGTGGAACGGCGACCCGAACAGCCGAAGCGGCGCGTCTTGCCGACATCGGCAACGGCACAAAGTGGCAGCGATGGGGACCGTATCCGAGCGACCGGCAATGGGGAACGGTGCGCGAGGATTACAGCCCCAACGGCGACGCTTGGGAGTATCTGCCGCACGACCATGCGCGCAGCCGCGCCTATCGCTGGGGCGAGGACGCGATCGGCGGCTTTAGCGACGATCAGCTGCTGCTGTGTCTCGGTCTTGCCCTGTGGAACGGCCACGACCCGATCCTCAAGGAACGGCTGTTCGGGCTCACCAATTCGGAAGGCAATCACGGCGAGGACGTCAAGGAGCTCTACTACTACCTCGACGGTACGCCGACCCATTCCTACATGCGGATGCTTTATAAATACCCGCAGGCGGCATTTCCCTACACACAGCTGGTCGAGGAAAATCGCCGGCGCGGCAAGGGCATGGCCGAATTCGAGCTGATCGATACCGGCGTATTTGCCGAGAGCCGCTATTTCGATGTCGAGATCGAATATGCCAAGGCCGATCCCGACGACATCCTGATGCAGGTGACGATCTACAATCGCGCGGCCGAGGAGGCGTCGCTGCATGTGCTGCCGCAGCTTTGGGCGCGCAATATCTGGTCGTGGAAGCCGGAATCGATGAAGCCGCGGCTATTGGCCCGCGGCGGCAACTCGATCTCGATCGACCATCCGCTGCTGACGCCGATGCGGCTGCGCTGCGAGGGCCGCCCGCAATTTCTCTTTTGCGAAAACGACACAAACATCCGGCGGTTCGGGGGAATGAACGCGCCCGGTCAATATTTCAAGGACGGGATCAACGACTTCATCGTCGATGGCGATCCGGCGGCGGTGAACCCGGCGCGACTCGGCACCAAGGTCGCGGCGCATTACCAGTTGACTTTGCCAGCAGGCGGGAACGCTCGGTTGCGCCTGCGGCTGACGTGTGATGGCGACGACCCGGGGTTCGACGATTTCAGCGACGTCTTTTATCGGCGCCGCACCGAGGCCGACGAGTTTTATGCCGGGCTGCAACGGGACATCAACGATCCCGATACGCGACAGGTGCATCGTCAATCGCTCGCCGGCATGCTGTGGACCAAACAGTTCTACTATTTCGATGTTGCGGAATGGCTCGATGGCGACGCGCTGCAACCGGCGCCACCGGAATCGCGACGGCACGGGCGCAACTCGGACTGGCGCCATCTGAATAACGCCGACATCATCTCGGTGCCCGACAAATGGGAATATCCGTGGTATGCGTCGTGGGATCTTGCCTTTCATTGCGTGATATTAGCTCGCGTCGATCCGGCTTACGCCAAAAGGCAGCTGGTTCTGCTGACGCGCGATTGGTACATGCACCCCAACGGCCAGTTGCCCGCGTATGAATGGGCATTCGGCGACGTCAACCCGCCGGTACATGCCTGGGCGACCTGGCGGCTATATGAAATCGATCGCGAACGGAGCGGCCAAGGCGATCGGGCCTTTCTTGAAACGGTTTTCCACCGACTGATGTTGAATTTCACCTGGTGGGTCAACCGCAAGGATGCCGAAGGACACAACATCTTCCAAGGCGGTTTTCTCGGTCTCGACAATATCGGCATTTTTGACCGCAGCGCGCCGTTGCCGACCGGCGGTGCCATCAACCAGTCGGACGGTACTGCCTGGATGGCGATGTACACGCTCAATCTAATGCGTATCGCCCTTGAACTGGCGCTCGAAGACCGCGTCTACGAAGACCTCGCCACCAAATTCTTCGAACATTTCCTGTATATCGCCGAGGCGATGACCAATATCGGCGGCGAGGGTATCGGACTATGGGACGAGACCGACGAATTCTACTACGACGTCCTGCACCTGCCCGACGGCGAGCGGATCCCCCTGCGTTTACGATCGATGGTCGGGCTGATCCCATTGTTCGCAGTCGAGGTGCTCGACAGTTCGGTCTTCACCCGATTGCCGCATTTCACCGCCCGGCTGCGCTGGTTTCTCGATCACCGGCCGACGCTGGCGCGGCTGGTCTCGCGCTGGGTTGATCCTAACGCCGGCGAGAGGCACCTGCTGTCGCTACTGCGTGGCCACCGCATGAAGCGCCTGCTCGCCCGCATGCTCGATGAGACCGAATTTCTGTCGGATTACGGCGTGCGGTCATTGTCCAAATTTCACGAAAACAACCCTTATATTTTCGAGCACGCCGGCAGCCAGATCAGTGTCCATTACGTAGCGGGAGAATGCGCTACCGATGTCTTCGGCGGCAATTCGAATTGGCGTGGGCCGATCTGGTTTCCGGTCAATTTCCTGCTGATCGAGTCGTTGCAGAGATTTCATAGCTATTACGGCGACGATTTCAAGGTCGAATGTCCGGTTGGCTCCGGCAGGTTGCTCCACCTGGGCGAGGTCGCGGCCGAGTTGGCGCGGCGCTTGTGCCGGATATTTCTGCGTGATCAAGCCGGGCATCGACCAGTATTCGGCGATTCCGCACTCGAGCAGAACGATGTGAATTTCAAAGACAATGTCTTGTTCTACGAATTTTTTAACGGCGACACCGGCAAGGGTCTTGGCGCCGCACACCAGACCGGCTGGACTGCTCTCGTTGGGATGCTGATCCGGACGTATCCGACTGCCTACAACACCCAAGCGCAACCCCCGGAGGCGGTAGAGGCCGCCCTGCCTGAGCCGGTCGGCGCGCGCTGAGGCGCCCAACAGGTGGCGCCGGACCTCTTCCCCGGGCTATCTCCGATCCCTTTTTGCCGCGCGGTTTACGGCGATCTCTCTGCCGCCGAGCGGTGCGAATGGTGGATTGCCAACGGACGAGGCGGCTATGCCGGCGGCACGATCGCACTGAGTTTGACCCGGCGCTATCACGCGCTGCTGGTGGCGCCGGTCGAGGCCCCTCGGCTGCGTCCTGATCATTCACAGTCTGTTGATCCGCAATGCGAACGGGCTGCGCTAAGATCGCGACATGATCAAAGCGTACGTGGCGCTCGCATCGCTGTTTCTGTTGTCCGCGACACCGCCGCTGCAGGCAGGCGAGCGCCCGGTCGTGGTCGAGCTGTTCACCTCGGAGGGTTGCTCTTCGTGTCCACCGGCCGATGCGCTGCTCGTCGAGCTGGCAAACCGCCCGGACGTGCTGGCGCTGTCTCTCCATGTCGACTATTGGGACCGGCTCGGTTGGAAGGATCCGTTCTCCAGCCCCGAGGCGACCGCGCGTCAAGAGAGATATGCCCAGCTTCTCGGTATTAATGGCGTGTACACACCACAGATCGTCGTCGACGGCCGACGCGAGGCGGTGGGCTCAGATCGCGCCGCGGTCGAGCGCGCGCTCGACGCCGCCAGCCGCGAGCCTAGCGCCGTACCCGTGACGCTGTCGTTCAATAACGGCCAGGCCAGGATAACCCTGGGTCGTGGCGGTGTCACGGCAAGCGCCACAGTCGTCTTGATTGGCTTCGATCACCGCCGGGTCGATACCGTCGAGCGCGGCGAAAATTCCGGGCGGACCCTGACTCATGTCGATGTTGTGCGCGGCATTGAAGAGGTCGGCCAATTCACCGGCCAAGCAAGTCAGATCGTGTCGACGCCGCCCTGGCAGAGCGACCGTCTAGCTGCGATCGTCCAGGCCCCCGACGGCCGTATCCTCGGCACCGCCGTCGCTAACCGCGAGCCACTTTGAGCTCGGTGTCGCCGATATGGTCGGCAATCGCCGTTGCGGCTGGCGGGGTGACAACGCCCGTGACATTCTCCTCGGTCCTATAAGTTGGAGCCCGTCCCCATGCAGATCGAACGCCTCGACCATCTGGTCCTCACCGTGGCCGATATCGCGCGCACGTGCGAATTTTATACGCGGGTGCTGGGGATGGAGGTCACCACTTTTGGCGAAGGGCGCACCGCACTCAAATTCGGCCAACAGAAGATCAACCTGCATCCGGCCGATAGGATCCCCGGCCTCGTCGCTGACCGGCCAACTCCCGGCTCGGGCGATCTGTGCTTCATCACCGCTGTGCCGCTTGACGACGTCACGGCGCATCTCACCAAATGCGACGTGCCGATCGTCGCCGGGCCGGGGCCGCGCGCAGGCGCCATCGGCACAATCCAGTCGGTGTATATCCGCGACCCCGATCAGAATCTGATCGAGATCTCGAATTACTGACCGGATCGCTTCGCGCCGCCGGGCGACACCAACTGGCTCCCATTAAAGCGATCCTATTGCGCCATGGAGGGCCGCTTGCACATAAAGAAAACCCGCCGGAATTACCGGCGGGTGCCGAGGTTTCGTGTAGTTTCTGTTTAGAAGGCCACGCGCCATTTGGCGATCAGCACTTGCTCGGTGCCGTAGGCGTTCGACACGACGACGCGCTTGCCATACATATATTCGACGCCGGTGGTGATGAACGCGACCGGGTTCCACACCAGGTTGATGAAGGTATTCCACTGCTGCTTGTTCGCCGAATTGGACTCGGTCGGCCCGATGATCTGTGAGGGGACGGCTTGTTGCCAATTGCCGGCGGCGATGGTCGACCGCAGGTTCGGCGTCCACCAGTGCTGGTAGCCCCCTTGCATGCTGTACCCGAAGATCGGTCTGACCAGGATGTTTGAGGCTGCCGCCATGCCCGTGCAGGTCGGCGTCGGCGTTGCACAAGCGGTGGGGACGACGAAGTTGCTCGCCAGCGAGAACGCGGTGGCTGATCCGCCGCTGGTATTGGTGCCGAGCGCTTCGCCGATGACGGCACTGAACAGGAAATCGTCCTTCTGCCAGCCGAACCAGCCCGGGTGCACGTCGCCCGAGAAGTGCCCGCCATAGCCGAGGAAATCCCGGCTGAGGTAATGGCCGTCATTGACAAACATCGGCATCAGTTCGCCGGCAAAGTCCATATGGCCCCAGGGCTGTGACCAATACGTGGCGGCGGTCAGAGTGGGCGCCCTGGTCTGCGCCGGGTTGGCCTGCGTCGTGGTCCCCGTGGTGATCCCGGTTCCGGTGCAGGGCTGGCCGTTGCAGGTCGCGGGGATCAGCGGGGCCGTTGCGCCTGTGGCGCCAAACGGGCTGGCCGCGAGGAGTTGGTCGTTGGATATCGTGCCGCTCGGCACGATGATGCCGGTGACCGGTTGTTCGGCCGACACCGAGAAGGCGCTGCCGTACGGACCGGCAAGGGTATAGCGCACCTGCGGGATGCGATTGCCGCCGGTCGAGCCCATTGTGCCGCCGAACTCCATCGATTCGGTGTCGGCATCGGCATCCGAGAAGTTCGAGAGGGCCTGGCCGCCGAGGAACCCACCCAACGTGCCATAGGCGAAGCGGAGGCGGGTCAACAGGCTGTCGCCGCCGGCTTGCTGCACGCTCAGGGCGCTGAAACTGTTGCTGCCGGCCCAGTCGAAGGAGAAGAACGTCCGCGATTCGCCCCAGGCCGTCGGGGTGCGGGTTTCGATGTCGATCCGCGATTGCTGCGGGCTGAACATGAACACGCCATTGCTGCGCGAATGGTTGGCCGACTGCGCGACGATGCCGCCGTTGGCCGCGCCAGGGATGAAGGCTTCGCCGACCGGTATCCCAGCCAGGTTGCCGTTTTGGCCGGCGTTGGAGCTGGGGGTGCCGGGGTTCCCGCTGTTGGCGCCCTGCAGAAAGTCGAGCGCGGTGATGTCGACAAAGCCGCCGACGCGGATCGAGGTGTCGGTGCCCGGGATCAGAAACGACCGCGGAAAGCTGCCGCCTAGCGACGGAGCGGTCGGCGCCGGTTGGCTGCCCAGGGTCAACGCCTGGCCACCGCCGGCGCCGCCGCTAAGCGGCGGCGGAGGATGATACTGGGCCTGGGCCTGCGCCAGCTGGTCGATCCGCTGCTGCAGGAGCTGCTGATTGGCGCGCAGGTCGGCGAGCTCGTCGGCGCGCGCGCCGGAAAGACCCGTCAGCAAGGCGACCATCGCGGTCGCTCCGCCGATCGCCGCCACGTTGCCGATATTCCGCTTTCTGGTCATTGCTCCCCCCGAGAAATCAAAGGTTGCGGTCAGCTCGGACGATAGACACCCGTTCTTCTCGCGTCATAATATTGAAGCTCGGACCACGATCAAGCGCCCTTTGTTACCGGCGTGGTGTTTTCGTCGCAGCGTGTCCGGTCTGCCACACTCTCTCATAACATAATGATTATAAGAGGTAATATCTGGAAGATTATTTCCTCAAGGTGACGCGCCGGATCTCACAAGTGCGCCGAATCGCTCTAGCGGGTTGCGCGAGAACGATCGGGGGGCGACCCCGGCGAGCCGGGTGCCCTCATCGATTATGCCGTCATTGTGCGGGTCGCGACGGCCGGGCGTCAGCCGATCGAGTCAGGGCGCCATACGGAATGGGTTTAGCTTCTTTACCCGCGCCGACCAACGATGCCGGCCAAGTTCACGGCGGACTACTTCGGCGTCGGTCACCCAGTTCAGCTGCAACGCGCGGCGCGGGCCGGTATGCGGGCGATGCCCGTGGAACGAGCACCCGCTACGCCGAAACGCCAGCATGGTCCCAGCGAGTGGTACGACCTCACGGGCATAGTCCTCGAGATCGCCCGGACCGCGCAGCAGGCGCAGCCGGCCCTCGGCCGGTTCCCACACCGGGTTCAGGTACAGCAGGAGGGTGATGATCTTCGTTTCGGAGTCGGTATGGATGCGGCCATCCTTACCGTCGCTGTTGCCGCGCACGGTCAGCATCGTCGGCCGGCCGCGAAGGTCGACGCCAAACTTCTCCGCCACCGCCTGGCCGAGCGCCGGACCGGTGAGCGCTGCGACGAGGCCGGCAAAAGCCGGCCCGTAGTCGAGACTTTCGACTGGATAGCTCCCGGCGCCGCGGATCCGGGGAAAATCGGCGAGGATTGCGGGCAGCGTATCGCCGCGTACAAACCCCGGGACGACGACGAAATCGAACGGGTGCCGTTCGAGCGGCGCGGCGCGCAGCAGCTCAAGATCGAGCATGGTCGGAGGATCTTCCCGAGTTCGAGCTCGCGCGAAATATACAAGACGGATCGCCCCGGGAGCAATTTTGGCGCGACGCCATGGCGGTGCCGATGCCAATTATCGCTTCGCCACCGCCGGAGGTTGGGTTAGAGGTAGCCTTCGCCGCGACGGCCAACCGAACTTCGGAGGGGGCATGGAACAGCGCTGGGGCCTGCCCCTCGTCGCCTGGCCGCTACGCTTGCGTCCGAACACCTGGGACTTGGTGGCGCTGCCGCTGGTGCTGGGGTTGCTGGCCCTGATCGGCTGGGGCAGCCTGGCGATGAGCGCGCGGTACCACGTCGGCCAGCCGCTGGTGATCAGTCTCGACCCATGGAGATTGCCGGAATACGCGCTCCGAACGGTGTTGCGCATGGGCTGGGCGCTGGTCGCCTCGCTGGTCTTCAGTCTCGCCTATGCCGCGCTCGCCGCGAAAAACCGGCGGGCGGAAAAGATCATGATCCCGGTGCTCGATGTCTTGCAGTCGGTGCCGATCCTCGGGTTTCTGTCAATCACGGTGACCGGCTTTATTGCCCTGTTTCCAGGGCGGCTTCTCGGCGTCGAATGCGCCGCGATCTTCGCGATCTTCACCTCGCAGGCGTGGAATATGACGTTCAGCGTCTACCAGTCGCTGCGCACCGTGCCGGGCGAATTGATCGAGGCCGCGCGTATGTATCATCTGTCGCCGTGGCGGCGGTTCTGGCGGCTCGAAGTGCCGCACGGGATCCCCTCCCTGGTGTGGAACATGATGATGTCGGTCTCGGGCGGCTGGTTCTTCGTGGTCGCCTCGGAGGCGATCACCGTCAACGGCCAGACGATCCTGCTGCCCGGCGTCGGCTCCTACATCGCCACGGCGATCGGCCAGCACGACCTTGCGGCGATCGGCTGGGCGATCGTCGCGATGCTGGTCGTGATCCTCCTATACGATCAGCTGTTCTTTCGTCCGCTACTCGCCTGGTCGCGCAAGTTTTCGGCCGAACCCGTGGACGATGAGGATAATCCGCGGCCATGGTTTCTGACCGCGCTGCAACGCGCCCGGATCTTCGACCTGGTTCAAACCGGCCTGCTCGCGCTCAACCGCGCGGTCGACAATGCGATCGCCCGGCTGCCGCAGTCGCGCCGTCGCCATGTGGAAAGTCGGCCGCACCCGCTGTTCGACCGGCTGTTCGATCTGGCGCTGGCAGCGCTTGCCGCGGGCGCCGCGGTTTGGATCATTCTCTTTATCCGCAGGCAGGTGAGCGCCAGCGAGATCGGCTGGGTGTTTGTCCTCGGGATGATCACCGCGATCCGGGTGCTGCTGCTGATCGCGGTGGCGTCGGTGATCTGGGTCCCGATCGGGGTTGCGATCGGCCTGCGCCCGAGGCTTGCCGACCGAGTTCAGCCGATCGTTCAATTCCTCGCCGCCTTCCCGGCGAATTTGTTCTTCCCCGTGGCCGTCGTGCTGATCCTGCGATTTTCCCTCAACCCTGAAATCTGGCTGTCGCCGCTGATGATCCTCGGCACTCAGTGGTACATCCTGTTCAACGTGATCGGCGGCACGACGGCGCTACCGCCGAGCTGCAACGCGCAGCGCGGAATCTCGAGCGTTAGGCGCTTTTTATGGTGGCGACGCGTCGCGCTGCCGGCGATCTTTCCGGCGTACGTAACTGGGGCGGTAACGGCGGCCGGCGGGTCGTGGAATGCGAGTATCGTCGCCGAGGTCGTCCAGTGGGGACACACGACGCTGACCGCGACCGGGATCGGCGCTTACATCGCGCAGACCACCGCCGCTGGTGACGGCGCCCGCATTGCGCTCGGGATCGGCGTGCTCTGCCTCTACGTGCTGGCCTTCAACCGCATGCTGTGGCGCCGGCTGTACAATGTCGCGGCCGAACGGCTGCGGCTCGATTGATTACCCCATTCCGTACAGGACATTCCGCACAGGAGCCCGCCATGTCAGCGCCCGCCCCGTTGCTGCGCGCCGAGGCCGTCTGCAAGACCTATCAGATGCCGGACCATCACGCCCGCCTAGTTCTCGATCGCGTCGATTTCACCCTGCGCGACGGCGAGATCGTCGCAATCCTGGGCAAGTCCGGGTCGGGAAAGTCGACCTTTCTGCGCATCCTCGCCGGGCTTGTGCCGCCGAGCGACGGCGCCGTTCAGTATCGCGGTCAAATCGTCACCGAGCCGGCACATGGCATTGCCATGGTCTTTCAGAGCTACGCACTGTTTCCTTGGCTGACGGTTCTCGGCAATGTCGAGCTCGGCCTGGAAGCGCAGGGCGTCGCGAGTGCCGAACGGCGTCGCCAGGCGGTGGCGGCGATCGACGTGATCGGCCTCGACGGCTTCGAAAATGCCTATCCGAAAGAATTGTCGGGCGGCATGCGCCAGCGTGTCGGCTTTGCCAGGGCGCTGGTCGTCAATCCCGACATCCTGCTGCTCGACGAGCCGTTCTCGTCGCTCGATGTCTTGACCGCAGAAACCTTGCGCGGCGACCTGCTCGATTTGTGGGACGAGAACCGGATTCCGACGAAGGGCATCGTTATCGTTTCGCACAACATCGAGGAGGCGGTTGAAATTGCCGACCGCATCCTGATTTTCAGCAGCGATCCCGGCCGTATCCGCGCCGAAATCCCGCTTACCCAGCCGCGCCCGCGCGGTTGGGAAAGCAACGAGTTTCGCCAGACCGTCGACCACGTCTACGCCTTACTGACAACCGAGCCCGGCCGTGAGGGCCGGCGCGGGGCCAAGCCGGAGACGATCGGGATTGGCTATCGCCTGCCCGATGCCGCGGTGCAGCAACTGTCCGGGCTGATCGATAACTTGAGCGAGCCACCCTATAGCGGCCGCGCCGACCTGCCGCATCTTGCCGATGCAGTGGGCCTCGGCATGGACGAGCTGTTCCCACTGATCGAGGCGCTGCAGCTCTTGGGTTTGGCCCATGTCAGCGGCGGCGATATCGAGCTGGCGATCCCCGGCCGCACCTATGCGGAGGCCGATATGCTCGCCCGCAAGCAGCTTTTCGCCGAAGCCTTGCTAAAGCACATCCCGCTGGTCGCCCATATCCGCCGCGTTCTCGACGAGCGCCCGGGCCACCGCGCCCCAGCCGCGCGGTTTCTGCGCGAGCTCGAGGATCACCTATCCGAGGAAGAGGCCGAGCGCGTGCTCGACACCGTCATTAACTGGGGCCGGCACGCCGAGATCTTTGCATACGACTATGACAGCGAGATTCTGAACCTGGAGAATTTTTGAGCCTTTGTCTGGGGCGATGTCGGGGGCCCGTACCATCAGATGCCGGTGCGGTCGCGAGCGATCTCGACCTCCGCGACCTGCGGCGGGATCAGCCAAGCGTAAAACGTATCGCGCGCCATATTCTTAGAGCCAGAGACGCTCACCCCCCAGCTTCCCAGAGAGACGATCTTTACATAGAGCTGCTGGCCGGGGGTGAGATCGACATTCCTATCTTGGTTGAAGTCACGACCGAAACTCTCGGGGACAATGCGATAATGCCCAGGGGGAACGTCGAGATAGAATGCGTTGCCGTTTGCGACAGACCCGATATAGCTGTCATTCATGTCGATCCGAGCGAGGTTGAGGCTCTCGTAGGGTTCCGAAGGGCGGTAGAACCAAACTCGAGCTTGGCCCGCCGGGACCGGAGGTGTTGCAGCCGCGACCTGCGCCGTCGCCCGCGACTCGGCGCACCCCGCCACGATCAACATCAGCCCGCTCGCCCACTGTAGCCATCTTCTCGGCCGCGATGCAGGAACTCTCCTCATCGGCCCCTCCTTCTTGGCTCAGCCATATGACTCGCCAAGCGGCAATATATTCCGCAGGGGTGGAAATGCCTCATCCGGCCGCGCTATTAAGCTTAGATGAACCGAAGACAGCGACGAGCCGAAACCCGGCTAGGCGAGCAGGCGCGCACGGCAGACAGTCCGGCGGCATCGATCCCCGGATGGTTCAGCGGGGCCCTCGCCTATCAACGCGCCGGGCGGACAGCCGAGGCGGAGCGAACTTGCCGCCAGATTTTGTCCATTGACCCCGGTCATGCTCAAACCCTTCATCTGCTCGGTTTAATCGAGCATCAGAGCGGGCGCTCCGACGACGCTATCCAGCGTATCCGCATGGCGATTGCGCGGAACGGCCGAGACCCGGCTTTTCACCACAACCTCGGCAATATCCTCAGAGCGCAGGATAGGCCCGCGGAGGCGTTGACATGCTACGAGCACGCCATCGCGCTCGCGCCAGGCTCGGTCGACACTCTCTATAATCTCGGTAACATCTGCCAAGATCTCGGCCGGACGGAGCGGGCGATCGGCTTTTTCGGACGGGCTCTGCGCCTTAGGCCCGACGCAGTCGAATTGCACAACAACCTCGGTACGGCCTTGCAGTCCGTCGGCCGGCTCGACGAAGCGATCGCTTGCTATCGCAGCGCGCTGGCACTGCGGCCTGATACTGTCGAGACCCTGGACAATCTCGCGGGCGCGTTGCAGGCGCGGGGAGAGCTGGATGAGGCACAGGCCTGCTGCGAGCGCGCGCTCGCGCTCCGGCCGAAGCGTGTCGAGAGCCATATCGGGCTCGGAGTCGTATTGCGCGCCCAAGGCCGGCTGGAGGAGGCTGTGGTCCGCTACCAGCGGGCGCTGGCGCTGGCCCCTGACCACCCCGAGACGCACAACAATCTCGGCGTCGCGCTGGTCGATCTCGGGCGGCTGGACGAGGCGATCACGCATCATGAGCGGGCGCTTGCCGCGCAGCCGGCTAGCGCCGAAATGCACTACAACCTCGGCAGCGCTCTTCAGCGCCAAGGCCGGTACGCCGAGGCGCTCGCCTGCTACGGGCGCGCGCTGGCCCTAAAACCCGATTATGCGCGGGCGCACCTCAACCGCTCGCTCACTCTGCTGCTGACCGGGAAACTCGACGAAGGGTGGCCGGAATACGAGTGGCGATTTGCCGTCAACGGATACCACCGAAATTTCGACCGGCCGCTGTGGTCCGGCAAGCCCCTCATGGGACAGAGCATCTTAGTCCACGCCGAGCAAGGGTTCGGAGACACGTTACAGTTCATCCGCTTTGTCCCGGCCATTGCGGAGCGCGGCGGCAGTGTCGTGCTGGAGGTGCCGGAATCGCTCGTCCGTCTCGCCCGCACGGTCGCCGGCGCGTCCCAGGTCGTTGCCACCGGCGATCCGCTGCCGACTTTCGACTGCCATTGTCCGCTGCTCAGCCTACCTCGGGTCCTCAAGACGAACCTGGCGACCATCCCCGATGCTGTGCCCTATCTGAGCGTTCCGGCCGAGGCCTCAGCCGTTTGGGCCGAGCGGGTCGCCACCGCGCCCGGCCTCAAGGTGGGTATCGCATGGGCCGGCACAACCCAAGGCGCAATTGATCTACAATTACTCCAACCACTGTGGGAACTTACCGGGATAAGCTGGTTCAGTCTTCAGGTCGGCGCCGAGTCTCGCAGCCTATCATCGCTCGACGGCGTGAAAATCTTAGACCTGACGCCATGGCTGGCGGATTTCGCCGAGACCGCCGCCGCGATCCGTCACCTGGATCTGGTGATAAGCGTCGATACGTCGGTCGCGCATCTGGCGGGCGCGCTCGGCCGGCAAATTTGGGTCCTGTTGCCACATGTTCCGGACTGGCGTTGGCTGCTCGACCGCGATGACAGCCCCTGGTACCCGACGGCGCGACTGTTCCGCCGGAGGAATGCAGGCGATTGGCCGGGCATGGCGCTCGAGGTCGCCGAGGCCCTCGCGCAGATATCCACTGGCTGAACCCGCTCACAGCAAAGACCCTATGGTGCGATGCTCCGCAAGCGGGTACATGAAAGTCGCCGCGTCAACCCTTTACGTGAGCCGGATGCGCCCGCTACTGCTGCTGCCATTGCTCGCTCTTGCCGCCTGCATACAACCCACTTTGAGTAAGATCGACTATCGCACCTACGTGATTGGTTCAGGGGCTATTCCAGGAGGCTCCGACGCCCCGAACCGTCGCCTGGCCGAACAAGTCTGCCCCGGCGGTTACCGGGTTTTAGACCAGAGGGTTCACAACGTCTCTCCCGATCGGGCCCGTGACGAGCCCGGCATCACCACCGATTGGACGATCCGTTGCCTATGAGCCGCGCCCTGCGACAAGCTCACCGCGGGCGCAAGGTCGGAAATGCGATGACGTCACGGATCGACGGGCTGTTCGTCAACAGCATGACCAGGCGGTCGATGCCGAGCCCGAGCCCCCCGCAGGGCGGCAGCCCGTATTCGAGCGCCGTGACGTAATCCTCGTCGAGCGGCTGCGCCTCCTCGTCGCCGGCAGCGCGGGCTCTCATCTGCGCCTCGAAGCGAGCGCGCTGATCTTGCGGGTCGGTCAGCTCGGAAAAGGCGTTGGCGACCTCCCACCCGTAGATGTAGGTCTCGAACCGCTCGGCGAGCCGGGGGTCGGCGCGGTCGGCCTTGGCCAAGCGGCGAGATGTCGCGCGGGAATCCGGTGACATGGATCGGCGCGATCAAGCTATCCTCGACGCGCGCGGCGAAGACCGTCTCCAGCGCCTGCCCCCAATTCTCGCCACCTGCCAACGCAACGCCGAGTGCGCTGGCGGCGATCCGCGCCGCCTCCGCGCCGTCGAGCGCCAGGAAATCGATCGCCGGTCGCCTCTGCGCACCAATTCGGCCATGCTGCGCCGCGGCCAGGGCGGCGACAGATCGATCCCGCTCCCACCATAATCGATCCGCAGGGTCCCGAGCACAGTCTTCGCGGCGGTGCTGATCAGCTCCTCGGTCAACCGCATCATCGCGGTGTAATCGACATAGGCCTCGTAAAGTTCGAGCGTGGTGAATTCCGGATTGTGGCGGGGCGAGAGCCCCTCGTTGCGGAAGCACCGGTTGATTTCGAACACCTTGTCGGCAAGACCCCCGACCACCAGACGCTTTAAATGCAACTCGGGCGCGATCCGTAGATAGAGTTCGATATCAAGTGCGTTGTGATGGGTGACAAAAGGCTTCGCGGAGGCGCCGCCGGGGATGGTGTGCAGCATCGGCGTCTCAACTTCCAGATAACCGTGCTCGAGGAGGTGACTGCGCAACGCCGCGACAATCCTGCTGCGCCGGCGCAATGTCTCGCGGCTCTCCGGGTTCATAATCAGGTCGAGATAGCGCTGGCGGTAGCGCAGCTCGACATCGGCGAGACCGTGATATTTCTCAGGCAGAGGGCGTAAGGTCTTGGCCAAGACCGTGACCGCGCCGGCATTGACGGTCAACTCGCCGCGCGGGGTACGGCGCACCACTCCCTCGACGCCGATCAGATCGCCGATGTCGAGCAGTCGCACCGCCGCCAACCCGTCGGGATCGAGTAAGTCTCGGTGGCAAAAGATCTGGATTTTGCCCGAGGTGTCGTGCAGGTCGATGAACATGCCGCTATTACGGATGGCGCGGATGCGGCCGGCGACACACACACGCTCGCTAGTCTCGGCGCCGGCGGGCAGCCCGGCATGGCGTTGCTCCAGCTCGGCCGCTTCATCGGTGCGGAGGAAAGCATAGGGATAGGGCTCGATCCCAAGCGCTTTGAGCCCATCGAGCTTCGCCAGGCGGATAGCGCGCAGCGGATCTTCTGCGTCGTTCATCGCCAACTCCTACCCGCGAAAGGTCCTCATCCGGCCGCTGCCTGGGACACCGGATTTGGCGCGAGCTCGACGATCGTGTCGTGAAAGCGCCGCAACGTCCGGTGATGGCCGACGCTGACAATCGTCGGCTGCCAGGACGCGTCGCGCAGCAACCGATAGAGCGACATTTCTGCCGCCTCGTCGAGCGCCGAGGTCGCCTCGTCGAGAAAAACAATTTCCGGCCGCGCCAACAGTACCCGTGCAAAGGCAAGCCGCTGCTGCTCGCCGATCGATAGGCGCTGCGCCCAGTTCCCCTCCTCATCAAGACGCTCGGCCAGCTGCGGCAGCCCAACGGCGCGCAGGGCTTCGACGAGGTTCTCGCGCGCCACCCCGGCGGCCGCGCGCGGATAAGCGAGCGCATCGGCCAACGTTCCCAGCGGTAGATACGGCCGCTGCGGCAAAAACAAGGCGGCGCCGTCGGCGACCCGGACCCGGCCACGCCCGAATGGCCACAATCCGGCGAGCGCGCGCAACAAGGTGCTCTTGCCGGCGCCGGACGGCCCGGTGATCAGCAGCGCATTGCTCGGGCCGGCAGCCAGCGCCAAATCATGGCGCAGGGGTGATCCGTCCGGCAGGTTGAGATCAAGCGTTTCGACTTCGACGCCGACGCCGCCGCGTTCGATCGCGATCGGTTGGACCCCCTGCCGCTGTGCTGTGATCTCGTCCATTCGCTCGCCGAACCCGGAAAGCCGCTGAACCACCGCTTGATATTGCGCGATCTCGGTATAGGAGCTGATGATAAACGACAGCGAGTCTTGGACTTGGCCAAAGGCCGAGGCGATCTGCATCAGCCCGCCGAGCTGAATCACCTTGTTGAAATAGCGCGGGGCGGCCACGATGAATGGGAACACGATCGCCAACTGGCCGTAGCCGGTCGTCAACCAAGTCAGTTTTTTACGGCGCCTGATGATACCCCACCAATTCTCGATGATCCGGCCGAAGCGGGTTTGAAAGGTGTCTAGCTCGCGGGCTTCGCCGCCGTAAAAAGCCACGTTTTCAGCGTTCTCGCGTAGTCGAACCAGGCTGAAGCGGAAATCGGCCTCATAACGCTGCTGATTGAAGCCGAGACGGACCAGCGGATAGCCGATCCAGCGGGTCAGAAACGTGCCGGCGACGGCATAGATCAGCGCCGCAAAGACCATATAGCCTGGGATGCTGATCCTTGCTCCACCACCGAGCGGGACAGTCAGGGCACCGGACAGCACCCATAGGATCGACAGAAACGAAACCAGGGTCACAAAAGAACTCAGAAGGCCGAGCGATAACCCCAAGCTCATTGTTGCGAAGCTGTCGAGGTCGTCGGAAATCCGCTGATCCGGGTTGTCGGTGACGCTCTGATCCAGCTGCATCCGGTAATATTGCTGGTCGTCGAGCCATCTGTGCAAAAAATGCTCGGTCAGCCAGCGGCGCCAGCGTATATGCAGTATCTGCCGTAGATAAAGTGAATAGACGGCATCCACAATCAATGCGAAGGCGATAATTCCGAAGATCCCGAACTGCCGCCAGAATTCACTCCAATTATACTGCTGTAGAGCGTTATAAAAATCGTTGTTCCAGGTATTGAGCCGCACATTGAGCCACACGGCAAACAGATTGAGCGCGATGACCGAAACCAGCAAACCGATGGCCGACCATCTCTCATCCGATTTCCAATAAGGCCAGGCAAGGTCCCAGGCCTGACGCATGAATCCCCGCTCGGTTGCCGCCGTCATCAACACCCTCCGTCGGTCCCGCCCGGTCTATTTGCACGACATCTGTGTCTACACGATTTAGGATGCCGTGGCTGAAATGTCCGTTCCGTCCATCACCGCCGCGCTACTGGCACGCGGGGTTTGCCGTGCCTTGGACCAGCTCGGGTATGCCAGTCTGGTCGAATTCCCACTCGCCAATGGTCGCCGCGCCGATGTTGCGGCCCTCGGCAAGGGCGGTGACTTGGCGATCGTCGAGGTCAAGAGCTCGGTGGCCGATTTTCGGGCAGACCAGAAGTGGCCGGCTTATCGCGAGTTTTCCGATCGTTTCTACTTCGCTGTGGCGAGCGGGTTTCCAACGGTGCTCATCCCTCAGGAATGTGGCTTGATGGTGGCGGACGCGTTCGGCGCCGCGGTACTGCGCGACGGCGGCACGATCCCGCTCAGCCCCGGCCGGCGCCGTGCGCTAACCTTGCGTTTTGCCCGCATTGCGGCGGCACGGCTACGCCGTTCGTTCGATCCCGACGCCATCCCTCTCGAGAGGATCTGATCCGCCGCACCATCCGCCTCAGGCTGAGCGAGCAAAGCGAGCGATCGTCGCACTAGTGCTGTAGCCCGGCATCACTTCGGCGAGAAGAACCTCGCCGCCGCTGGCCTTGACGATGTCTGCCCCGACCACCTCGTCGAGGCGATAGTCCGCGCCTTTCACCAGCAGTTGCGGGTGCAGTGCCTGTATCAGCTCGATCGGCGTGTCTTCCTCGAAGATGACGATCAGGTCGACCGCGGCGAGCGAGGCCAACACGGCAGCCCGTGCGGTATCGCTCTGCACCGGACGGCTCGGCCCCTTGAGCCGCGCCGCCGACGCATCGCTGTTGATACCGACGACGAGCCGGTCGCATGCCGCCTTGGCTTGTCGCAACAGCGCCACATGGCCGGGATGCAACAGATCGAAGCAGCCGTTGGTGAAGCCGATCTTGAAGCCCTGGCGGCGCCAGCGCTCCACATCGTCGATGGCTTGCGCCCGCGGCATTACCTTATTAGCCGTGTAAAGATCGTGGCCATTGAGAGACGCGGCCAGCTCGCTCGCGTAAACGACCGCGGTGCCGACTTTGCCGACGACGATGCCGGCGGCGACGTTGGCGAGGCGTGCGGCCTCGACCAAGCTCATGCCGGACCCGATCCCGGCCCCCAGCACCGCGACCACAGTGTCGCCGGCGCCTGAGACGTCGTAGACCTCGCGTACCTCGGCGCGCTGGACATGCACTGTACCGTCGGCGGTAACAAGTACCATGCCTTCCTGACCGAGCGAGGCGAGAACGGCGCCGAAACCGCAGCGCTCGATCAGCGCATTGCCGGCGGCGGCGATTTCACTCTCGGTCGCCACTGGCAGGCCAGTGGCATGCGCCAGCTCCCGACGGTTCGGCTTCAGCAAATCGGCGCCGCGATAGCGGATATGGTCGCCCCCTTTGGGATCGACGATGACAAATGCGCCGGCCTCGCGCGCGGCGCGGATGATTTCGAGCGCCACCCCCTCGGTCAGCACCCCTTTGGCATAATCGGAGACGATTACTACCGAATGGGTCGTCACCAGCTCGCGCGCCAGCCGCAACAGGTCTTCGCGGATAAAGGGACCGAGCGGGACCGCAGTCTCGCGATCGGCTCGCAGCAATTGCTGGTTTGCCGCGACATAGCGCGTTTTAACGGTGGTCGTGCGCTGCGGCTGGACCAGGACGTGAACCTCGGCGCCGTCCTGGGCTTCCAGTAGCCGGCCGATCTCGCGTCCGGCATCGTCGCTGCCGATGACTGATACGAAGGAAGCCGAGGCTCCCAAAGCCACGAGATTACGCAGCACATTGCCGGCGCCGCCCAAGGTTTTCAACTCGCGCTCAACGCACAACACCGGGATCGGCGCCTCGGGCGAGACCCGCTCAACCTGGCCGTACACGTAGTGATCGAGCATCACATCGCCAATGCACAGGACGCGGGCCGATTGCAGGTGTTCGATATGCGAAAGTAGGTCGCTGTTGTCGGCCATCGCCAATTCGTCAATTGCTGAGGGTTTGCCTCTCTTTTGGCGGGAGCCGCGAGCGAATGCAAGCTTGGCGGGTACTCGTACGCTCAGACGCTCACCGCTGCCGTCGCAACAGCAGGTACAGCGCTCCGGCGCCGCCGTGTCGTGGTTGGGCGGCCGCGACCGCGAGAATCCGCCGCCGCAGCCCGACCTCTTCGAGCCAGCGCGGCACCGCGCTTTTCAACACGCCGGGCCCGTCCGGACCGAGGCCACGCCCGGTGATGATCAGCACGCAGCGTCGGCCGACCTCGTGCGAAGCTATGACGAAGCCGATGAGTTCCCGATGGGCTTCGGCCTGGGTCATGCCGTGGAGATCGAGTCGCGCCTCAATCGCATGGAGACCGCGCTTCAACCGCTCGGCATTGGCCCGATCGATGCCGGCAAATTGATCGAGAGGCTGCTCAACCGGGCTCGAGGCGAGACCGGCCTCTCTCCGGGCGGGCGCGCACTGAAGCGGCGGCAAGGACCCGGCGCGGCGCCCAGGTAGCGGGGTCACATCGCGCATCGCCTCGGACCACAATGCCCGATCGTGGTGTCCAGGCCCCATCTCACTCTTGACCCTGGCCATCCTTCCCTTTCTGCCGGTCTTCGATGACGACGATATGGAGACGCCGCGGCCCGTGCGCACCCAGCACGATACGCTGCTCGATATCGCCGGTACGCGATGGCCCGGTGATGAAATTGACGACTCGCGGCAACGACCTGCCGACGCGTAGACGGTCCCAACCGTCCTCATAAGTAGCGACGACCTGGTCGGCGCGGACGACCGCGATATGGGTATCCGGCAGAAAATTCAAAGTGGTCGGCGTTTGCGGCCCCGACAGCAGCATCAGCGTGCCAGTCTCCGCCACCGCGGCAAAGCACGGAGTCAGGCTGACTGCATCGTCGGGCTCGGCGCGGCCGCGGCGAATCCGCAATAGTGGCCGCGTCTCCCAAGGCACATCGTCGAGGCCTGGGTCGGGCGCCATGACCAGTTCGGCCGGCAAGTTTTCGGCAGCCAGATATCGCGCCACCGCCTCCGGCACCGCCTCAATCGAAGGGACGCGAGTGACCGTCGCCTGTACCTCTTCGGCCATGGCGACAAACAGGTCGATTTGCCCGGCGTGGTCGAGCGACGTCGCCCGAGCTGGGACGAGATTGCGGCGATGCGCCGCAACTCGCGCACGCAGCTCGGCCTCGGTCCGCGGGTCGAGCCGACCACGTCCGCAATGATTGACGGATGCCGGCAAGGATCTCCCGCCGCGCCGCGCTCACCGGTCTGCCCCGCGTCCGATCCGGCGGGCCCACAGGCTGTGGAAGCTGCGCCCTTCGGGTGTGGGCAAGTCCCGCACCGCAGTCCATCCGGCGGCGAGTGGCAGGCTACGGAACCGGCCGCGGCGGCTTCCGGCCCAGCCGAGCGCGCGGCTCGCGACCTCGGTCAGAGCGTGATAGAGCGCCGGCCGGCACGCCACCCAAGACCATAGCGAGAGGCCCGTCCGCCAAACCGGCGGAGCCAACTTTTTCGCATGTTCGCGCTCGCGCCAGTGGCGCAGCATCTTCGGCAGCGGGATCTTGACCGGGCATACGCTCTCGCAGCGCCCGCACAACGTCGAGGCGTTGGGCAGCGGAGCCGCTTCATCGATGCCGATCAGGCTGGGAGTCAGCACCGCCCCCATCGGCCCCGGATAGACCCAGCCATAGGCATGGCCGCCGACCGCGGCATAGACCGGGCAGTGATTCATGCATGCGGCGCAGCGGATGCACCGCAGCATGTCATGGAACTCGCCGCCGAGCATCGCGCTGCGGCCGTTGTCGAGCAGCACGACGTGGTAGGCCTGCGGTCCGTCAAGATCGCCCTGCCGCCGTGGCCCGGTAGAGACCGTCGTATAAGACGAAAATTCCTGCCCCGTGGCCGAGCGCGCCAGCAGGCGCAGCAGGCTCGCCGCATCCTCGAAGGTCGGTACTAGCTTTTCGAGGCTGGCAATGACGATATGAACACGTGGCAGGGTCTGGGTCAGGTCGCCGTTGCCTTCGTTGGTGACGATGATGCTGGAGCCGGTCTCGGCAACGAGGAAGTTCGCGCCGGTGATGCCGACATCGGCGGCGAGAAACCGCGGCCGCAGCAATGCCCGCGCCTCATCGCAGAGCTGGCGCGGCTCGGCCAATGGCCGCGCTGGGTCGAGCGCTTGGTGCGCGGCGCGAAAGGTATCGGCCACCTGCTCCTTGACCAGATGCATCGCCGGCGCAATCAGATGGCTCGGCGGCTCATGACGCAGCTGGATGATGTACTCGCCGAGATCGGTCTCGACCGGGGTAATGCCGTTCTGTTCGAGAAAATCGTTGAGCCCAATCTCCTCCGCGATCATCGACTTGCCCTTGGTCACGGTCTTGGCGCCGGCCGTTTGGCAGATTTTCAGCACCGCCGTGCGCGCCTCTTCGGAAGTGCGCGCCCAATGCACCTCGCCACCGGTGGCGACGACGTTCTGTTCATAAAGTTCGAGGTAGAAATCGAGATGGGCGAGCGTGTGCTCCTTGATCGCGCGACCGATGTCGCGCAGCGCCTCGAATTCGGGCAGCCGCGCAACCGCATCTCGGCGGCGCAGCGGAAACCCGCTCTGCGTCATCATCGCCAACGCGCGTTGGAGATTTTCGTCGGCCAGGCCGGCGCGGGCGTTCGCCTCGAAATTGCGACTGGCCGCGAGCATCAGCGCTAGCGTGGCATCCCGATCGGCGGGGTGTCGTCGGTCATGCCAGCGAGCACCTCAGCGACATGGCGGACTTCGATCGACCGCCCCTGGCGAGTGAGCTTGCCGGCGATGTTCAACAGGCAGCCGAGGTCGCCGGCCAAGACGGCCTCGGCGCCGGTGGCGGCGATGTCCGCTGTCTTGTCGTCGACCATCTTGTCCGAGATGTCCGGGTATTTGACGCAGAATGTGCCGCCAAAACCACAGCAGATCTCCGCCCCGGGGAGCTCGCGCAGCGCCAACCCCGCTACCGAGGCGAGCAGCCGGCGCGGCTGATCCCGAACGCCGAGCTCGCGCAACCCCGAGCAGGCATCGTGATATGTGGTGGTGCGCTCCCACCTCGCGGCGACCGCTTGCATGCCGCGGACATCAACAAGGAACGAGACCAGCTCCCAGGTTCGCGCAGCCAGTTCCTGTGCCCGCGGCAACAGCACCGGGTCGTCGGCAAACGCCTCGGGGTAATGCTGACGGATCATACCGGCACAAGACCCGGACGGAGCGACCACATAATCATAGCCGGCAAACGCATCGATAACCTGCAGCGCAATCGCCTTTGCATTAGCACGATCGCCTGAGTTGTAGGCCGGCTGACCGCAACAGGTCTGCGCCCGCGGCACTTCGACCGTGCAGCCGGCCTCTTCCAGCAATTTGACGGCGGCAAACCCCACCGTCGGCCGGAACAAATCGACCAGGCACGTCACGAACAGCGCCACCCGCGCCCGTTTCTCCGCCATCCACAGCAACTCCCGATCGCGAGTGCCGGAAACTAGGCCTTGCATCCGCGGCAAATCAATCCGCCAACCGTCAGCGACGAGACTCTTCGGCAGAGAGACGGCCAGCAAGGCTGCGCGGCAGCAGCAGGTAGTAACGGCCGCGGGCATCCATTTCGCCGGCCCGGTCGCCGGCAGCGCGGCCGGTGCCCCAGAACAAATCGCCGCGCACCGGGCCCTTTATCGCCCCGCCCGTGTCCTGAGCGATCACCAGACGGTGCACGCTCTCATTCGGCACAAACTGTTCGTCGGCGTCCAGCCAGACAGGGGCGCCGAGCGGGATATAAGTGCGGTCGACGGCGAGGCTGCGCGCGGGTGTCAGCACGATTTTCTCCGCCCCGATCGGGCCGTCGCCCTTAACCTCGCGGAAGAACACATAGGATGGGTTCTCACGGCGCAGCGCCGCCCCACCTTCGCGATGTGCGTGCATCCACATCCGGATCGAGGCCATCGTCAATTTCTCACGGGGGATCTGACTGCGTTCGACGAGGAACCGACCGACCGGAACATAGGGCAGCCCGTTCTGCCCGTCATAGCCGAGCCGGATGGTTTGGCCGTCCTCGAGCCGAACCCGCCCCGAGCCCTGGATCTGCAAAAAGAACGCGTCGATCGGATCATCAACCCAAAGGAGCTCGAGACCGCGACCGGCAAGTGCGCCATCCTCAATCTCGGCGCGCGAATAGTGAGGGCCGGAGTCGAGGGCCGGGGGGCGCCGGTAGATCGGCGTCTGGTAGGGCCCGTGCCGGCGCCGCGAGCCGTTCAGCTCGATCTCGAAATAGCCGGTGAACAGGCCTTCGCGGACGCCGTAATCGGCGACTGCCATCGGCGAAAATTCGCGTTCGAAAAACTGGCGCGCAGCCCTATCGTTGCCCGGCAGCACCGTCGCGGCATCGCGGCACACTGCCCGCCAGTCGCCGATCTGGCCGAAATCTACCCCGGCTTTTATCGGACCAAACAGAGCTGAATTAGGCTCAGTCAAAAACCGGGTACAGGATTTGACGAAGGCCGGAAGCGCTGCCGCGACGTTATCATCCGTCCACCCCGCCAGCCGGTCGAAGCCGACGGGCGCCAAGCTCAGACGCGGGGGACCCGCGTCGCGAGCGAGGCCGATCGCCAGCGCGGTAATCGCAGCGCCGACCGTCGCGCGACGCAGCCGGTGTTGCCCACGATTATTCGCTGCTTGTGGCGACGAGGACCCAGTTTGGATCGGCGGATCGGGTGTCGCGAGCAAACGTCCAGTAGTCGGTCTTTTCGACCGGATGATCGGGATCGCCGTCGACGATGCTACCATCCATTGCGCGCGTAACGTTGATTTGGCGCGACGCGAGCTTGACCGTCACCCGAGCAGTCCGCTCCGCCAGGTCGGCGTCGACAATCTCGGCATCGTCAAGACGTAGATCGCTGGTCTCGAATGTCTCCTTGGCGGCGGCACGCTCGTCGATCGTTGCGGCGAACGGTTGGTATACCTCATCGCTCAGCAGTGGCCGCAATCCCGCCTTGTCGCCTTTGGCATAGGCACTTACGATCATCTCGAAGGCGGTACGCGCTCCTTCGAGAAACTGCGACGGATCGAAGTTCGGATCAGCGCGGCGAATCCGGGTCAGCCCGTCAGCCACCGTATCGGCGGGTTTGACCGCGGGCGCGAGGCTCGCCATGTCCTTGTCCGGGTCGCCAGGCGTCGCCACTTTTTCAGGCGCCGGCTTGTCGGCGATCGGCGCGCTACGCCGCACGAACAACTCCCTTCGCCGCTCGTTGCCTGTGCGCCGGCCGAGAACGCTGCGCAGCCGCAGCACCAGGAAGGCGGCGATCATCGCGAATAGGATGATGTCGAAATATTGAAAATCGCCCATCGATTCGCGCGCCCCGCCACTCTCCGGCCAGGGCCGGGGAATGGCCCTCGCATTGCCTTCACATGGGGGGCCGTCCCTGCCGTGGCAAGCGCACCCGGCGCGAGCCAGACATGAACAGATGCTGAAACTCGCCCTTACCGCATATCTGCTGATCGAGGCTTTTCTGACCTTGGCCATCGCGTCATGGCTCGGTCCCGGGCCAACCTTCCTGCTGCTCGCTCTTGGCGCTGCCGCGGGAATCTCGGTTCTGCGCACCAAACAGTTCTCGCTGCTGTCCGGGCTGCGCCACAGTCTCGCTGCAGGCGAGGCACTGGTGCCCGGGCTGCTCGACGCCTCGCTTCGGGGAGCCGCAGGTCTTCTGCTGATCATCCCCGGCTTCGTCAGTGACCTGGCGGCGCTCGGATTGCTGATCCCGCGGCTGCGTCGCGGGATAGTGCGCCGCCTGTGGGGTTGGTTGGATAATGAACCGGTCGCGTCGGTCGTGATCGAAGGCGATTATCGCAGGGCCGACGACCCGACGCCGGCCGCCCGGGAACGGGGCGTCGGTGATACTGGCGCGGCACGGACAGACTTGGTTCAGTCGGATCTTTGCCGCGACCCATCGCGAGCCGAGCGCTGACCGGGCTTAGGGTGCTGGAAGTCGCATTCTACGCGTCGACCCGACCGCGAGGCCAAGCTGCTGTGCAGGGCTCCCCAGCGTCGAGCACCGGCACCGAAGATTGATGCACCTTCCCGATCCATGCTAGCCAGCCAGCTCGCCGGGATTCGGCGCGGGGAGGGGATGATGGCAGGAGAGACCCGAGGCAACGGCGAGACCGATGCATTGCCGACAGCCACGGACGGCCCTCAATTATTCATCAACCTTCAATACATCAAGGACTTCTCGTTCGAGAACCCACGCGCGCCCCAGAGCCTGATCCAGCAACCATCCCAGCCCGAGGTGGCGATAAACGTCGACGTGACGGCGCACAACCTCAATCCCGACACCTATGAGGTGGTGTTGACGATTAACGTCACAGCCAAGATGCAGGAAGAGCCGGTGTTTCTGGTCGAGCTTATCTATGCAGCGGTAGTCACGGTCAGAAACGCGCCCGAGCCGATGCTGGCGAGCTTGCTTCTGGTCGAGTCGCCACGGATCATCTTCCCGTTTGCTCGCGCGGTGATCGCTAACGCGACCCGCGACGGGGGTTTTCCGCCACTGATGATCAACCCGATCGACTTTGCCGAATTGTTGCGCCGCCACCAATCCCCGCCGCAGTCCGACACGGGCGAGGACGAGGCGGCAGTTTGAGCTTCAGGTCTCAGCGAGCCACAGCGGCGCCGTCAGCAGCGCCAGCAGCGCCTCGTGCGCGGCGAGCTCCTCGACCGAGGCGGCATGCGGGCGCGGCGGGCGGGCGACCCAAATCGCGGTGGCGTCAGCCGACGCCGGGGCTACAAAATCGAGGCCCGGCTGGCGCCCACCGATCAACTCGAGATAGACCGCGGCAAGCAGGCTGCAATCGATCCTCGCCCCATGACTGACGCGGTCGGACGCGTCGACGGCAAAGCGCCGGCACAGCGCGTCGAGGCTGGCCGGAGCCCCGGGATAACGCTGTCGGGCCATCGCCAAGGTATCGACGTGCGAGATGGCAATCGGTGGGCGGTCGAGCCGAGCCAGCTCCATATTCAGGAACGCCAGGTCGAATTCGGCATTGTGGATCACCAGCGGATCCGAGCCCACAAATGCGAGTAAATCGTCGACGATCGCGGCAAACGGTGGATGCGGCGCGAGAAATTCCGCGGTTAGGCCGTGCACTGAAAGCGCGTCCGTGGGCATGTCACGCTCCGGGTTCACGTAGCGGTGAAAATCGCGCCCGGTCGGGATGTGGTGCCAAAGCTCGATGCAGGCGATCTCAACAATTCGGTGGCCAGCCTGGGGGTCGAGCCCCGTCGTTTCGGTGTCCAGGACGATTTCGCGCATTACCGGCCCCGCCGCCGCTGGTTGTGCGCCACCCGCCAGTGCCTGCCGGCGAGCCGCGGCTTTCCCCGACGCAGAACTCTGACAATCGCCCGCAGTCGCCGCAAGCTCGACTTTCGATCGAGCCCGGTCGGCACGACAAAATCGGCGCGCCGGCGCTTTTCTGCATCAGGCATTTGCTGTTTGAGGATGGCGACAAAACGCTCCTCGGTCATCCCCGGTCGGCGCATCACACGCTGCCGCTGCAGCATCACCGGTGCCGAGACCACAACGACGTAATCGCAACGCCCTGCTCCACGGCTCTCGAACAGCAATGGCACATCGAGTATGGCGATCGGTTGTCGCCGGGCCCGCGCCTGCGCCAGAAACCGCTTCTCACGATCGGCCACCATCGGATGGATGATGTTTTCCAATCGGGCGAGCATCTCGGGATTGCCAAAGACCCGTGGTCCGAGAAGTCGGCGATCGATGCCGCCCGCTGCGTTGCGAACCCCAGGAAACGCCGCAGCCACTGGAGCCACCGCGGCCCCACCCGGCGCCAGCAACTGGTGTACCGCCTGATCGGCGTCGAACAACGGCACCCGCATCCGCCACAGCATTGCTGCGGCGGTGCTCTTGCCCATGCCAATCGAGCCGGTAAGTCCGACGACGATCACCGCGGCGGCGCCAAGGTTGCCACAATCGCGCTCCGAAGAGCGGGGCTGACCCGCACCCGGGCGCCAAACCAAGCCTCGAAACCCGGGCGCCCCTGGTGCAGGAGCATGCCAAGGCCATCGACCACCGGGTGGCCATGCTGCCTTGCCGACTTGAGCAAACCAGTCTCAAGCGGCACATAAACGATATCGGCGACTGGCGCCGAAAACGGCAGCAATGAGAGATCGAGTTTCAGCGGCGGCTCGCCGCTCATCCCGAGGCTCGTCGTATTGACCAGCAGCCCGGCGCCATCCTGGACCGCGACCGCCTCATCCCACGAATGAACCGAAATCCGCGCCTGGGCGGTCGCCAGATCGGCAGCAACCGCCTCGGCCCGGCTGCGCGTGCGGTTGACAAGGCGAATCTCGCCGACCCCGGCATCGACGAGCGAGGCGACTATCGCCCGCGCCGAACCACCCGAGCCAAGCACCACGGCCGGCTTCGCCGCCGGGTTCCAATCCGGCACGCCCTCGCGCAAGTTTTCGCGAAACCCATAGGCGTCGGTGTTGCTCGCTTCGAGACTGCCGTCAGCAGCGACAACAATGGTATTGGCCGCCCCGATGCGCCGGGCCAGCCGATCGACGCGATCGGCCACCTTGAGCACCGCCTGCTTGTGTGGAATCGTCAAATTGCAGCCGCGAAAGCCCAGGATTGGCAGCGCGCGTAACGCCGGCTCGATGTTCTCGGGCCGCACCGGCAATGGCAGATACGCGCCATCGATACCAGTCTCGTCGAGCCAGAAACCATGCAGCAAAGGCGAACGCGAATGAGCCACCGGCCATCCCATGATGCCGGCGAGCCGCGTCGCTCCGGTGATTTTCATGCTGAGGCCATTATCACGATGAGCGATCCCGAAGCCACCTTGTCCGTTTGCTTAGCTGGAAGAGCGCGGCGCATTCGCGGAGGAAGGGCCGACTTCGTCTGGCTCCGCTCGAAACCAGACCGGCCAAAGCAGGAAATCAGCGGCTCATTCTCCAAGGCCATGGCGCCGCGCCAAGAGCTTCAGGATCCCCGCCGCCGTCTCTTCGATCGATCGGCGGGTCACGTCGATGACCTGCCAGTGCCGTTCCGTAAACACCCGCCGCGCCTCACGGACTTCGGCGCGCACCGCATCGATGTCGGTATAATCGGTGGTCTCATCATGATGCAACATGTTGAGCCGATTGCGGCGTAGCTGGATCAGCCGTTCGGGATCGTTGGTCAACCCGACGATCAGCGGGCGTTTGGCATTGATCAGCTCAGGCGGCAGCGGTACGCCAGGGACAAACGGCACGTTCGCAGCCTTGACTCCACGATTTGCTAGATAGAGGCAGGTCGGCGTCTTGGACGTGCGGGACACGCCGACAAGACAGACATCGGCATCATCGAGCCCCCAGCTCGACTGCCCATCGTCATGGTTGAGGGCAAAGGTCATCGCATCGATGCGGGCAAAGTACTCGCTGTCGAGAAGATGCTGCTTACCCGGCACACCCCGGCTCTCGCGATGAAGGTAGGACGCGAGTGCTCCGATCACCGGATCAAGGATTGGAATAGCCGGCAGCTGGAGACGGCGACAACCTTGCTGCAGTTGTTGGCGAAGTTGATCGCTGACCAGGGTAAACAACACCACGCCGGGGTTGGCCTCAACACCGGCGATAACCCGGTCAATCTGGTTGCGTGTGCGCACCATGCTCCAGACATGCTCGACAGCCTGGGCGTCGTCGAATTGGACGAGGCAGGCGCGAGCTACCGAATGCACCGTTTCTCCCGTGGAGTCAGAAACGAGATGGAGATGAAACCGGGTCACGGCGAGCCGACACGATCCGACAGGGTCACCCCCAGGGCGGTGTGAATCATCGGCAAATTCTCCACAGAAAGTGGCGATCCGTTGACGGCGTCGATTTTTGCCCTCGCTCCGCTTTCATCACCACCAATTTTTCCCACCTGGGGATACAGTGGTGCGGCTGCCTGGAAACTCGGGGATTGTGCGGGCTCCGCAGCCGTCTATCCCCATTTTACCTTTCATACACAGCAGCTGAAAAGTCCTCGATAATGGTGGGAATCAGCTCTTTGATACACAGAATTTTCGCTGGGCATTATCAGGCCGTTTCCTCAGTGCACAAATGCGGGCCGGATTGCAATCCCCGGTATCCACTGCACCTACTACTTTCTACTATCTAAGAACCCTTATATGAAGGAGAGGAGAATAGTCACGATGCTATCCGATAAGAGCAACTGTTGCTGCGCACGCTGGCAGGTAGAAACGTCTCGCCGACACCATGGTGGCTGATGCGACAAGCTGGCCGCTATTTGCCGGAATATCGCGAAGTCCGGGCGCAAGCCAAGGATTTCGTCGCGCTGTGCCTGACCCCGACTCTGACCGCAGAGCTGACCCTGCAACCGGTGCGGCGATACGGCATGAACGCCGCGATCTTGTTCTCGGACATTCTAATGCTGCCCTATGCGCTGGGTCAGAGCGTGAGCTTTCGCGACGGCGAGGGACCAGTGCTCGAACCGATCACCGATAACATCGGAGTGGCGCAGCTCGAGAAAGCGGGCGCTATAGGGCGCCTCGAACCCGTCTTCGACGCAGTACGGCGGGTTACCGCCGCACTTGGCCCGGAGACTGCGCTGATTGGTTTCGCGGGTGCGCCTTGGACAGTCGCAACCTATATGGTCGAGGGCGGAACCAGCCGGGACTTCCGCCGGGTCAAAACCTGGGCCTATCGCGATCCCGAAGGCTTTGCGGCGCTGATCGAGAATCCTGGTCGAAACTACGATAGAGCTTCTGTCGGCGCAGATTTCAGCAGGTGCGGAGATCGTTCAGCTATTCGACAGTTGGGCCGGCGTTTTGCCCGAAGCCGCGTTCGCACGATGGGTCATTGCGCCGACAAAGGGGATCGTTGCCGCGTTGAAGAGCCGGCATCCCGGCTGTCCGATCATCGGCTTTCCACGTGGCGCAGGCTTGCTCTATGAGCGGTATGCCGCTGAGACCGGCGTCGATGCGGTGGGGCTCGACACCACGGTGCCCACCGGGTTCGCTTGCGCGCAGCTGCGTCCGCTCGCGATCGTTCAAGGCAATCTCGATCCGGTCCTGCTGCTGACCGGTGGCGATGCGCTCGAACGCGCCGTCCGCAAAATGCAGCGGGCCTTTGCCGGCGGACCCTGGGTGTTCAATCTCGGTCATGGGGTGCTGCCCGGAAACACCGACTGAGAATGTTGCCATGCTCGCTCGCCTGCTTGCGGAGCCGGTCGCCGTCGACTGACATGGCGCGCACGGCGATCATCTTGATGAATCTCGGCGGTCCCGATTCGCTCGATGCGGTCGAGCCGTTTTTATTCAATCTGTTCAAGGATCCTGCGATCATCCGCCTGCCAGCGCCGTTGCGGTTGCCGCTGGCGTGGCTCGTCGCTCGGAGGCGTACCGGGACTGCCCGCGAAATCTACGCACGGCTGGGTGGAGCATCGCCGCTGCTTGCTAATACCGAGGCGCAGGCGCGGGCCCTGGAGGCGGCTCTTGGCGATCGACATCGCTGCTTCGTCGCGATGCGTTACTGGCATCCGACGAGTTCGGAAGCGGCGCGTGCAGTCGCCGAATGGGGGCCGGATGAGATCGTCTCTCTGCCGCTCTATCCGCAATTCTCGACCACGACGACGGCTTCCTCGCTCGCCGACTGGCGGCGAGCAGCGGCGCAGCAGGGGCTCAACCGGACGACGCGGATGCGTCTGCTGTTACCCCGCTGAGAGCGGATTTGTCGACGCCGTTGCCGAGCTAATTCGACCAGAGCTGGCCACAGCCAGCGGCCACGGTAAAGCGCCACGGCTGCTGTTGACCGCGCATGGCCTGCCAAAACGGATCGTGCAGGCCGGGGATCCCTATCCCAGTCAGGTCGAAATGACGGCGCGTGCGGTTGTCGCGAAGCTCGCGCAGCCGGGTCTTGATTGGCAGGTGTGCTACCAGAGTCGAGTGGGCCCGCTCGAATGGATCGGCCCGGCGACTGATGCGGAGATCCGGCGCGCCGGAAGCGAGGGTGTTCCATTGGTGGTGGCGCCGATCTCGTTTGTCTCGGAGCATTCCGAGACTCTGGTCGAGCTTGACATCGATTATCGTGATCTTGCGGAAAGCAGCGGCGTCCCAGCCTACCACCGGGTCGCAACCGTAGGCACCGCAGCCCGGGTTTATTGCTGCGCTCGCTAATCTTGTCCGCGGCGCCGGCTCGACCTCGCGGAGGGCGGCTTGCTCTGCCGTCGCTGGAACATGTGCGGTTGCTGGAGGCCGCAGGTGAGCGTTTGGCTGATTGACGCCTATCCCTGGATCAAGTCGGCCCATATCGTCTCGGTCGTCGCCTGGATGTCCGGACTGCTCTACCTGCCGCGGCTATTCGTCTATCACGCGATGGCGCCGGTTGGGTCCGATCGGTCGGAGACGTTCAAGATTATGGAACGCCGGCTGCTGCGAGGCATCATGAACCCCGCGATGCTGGTGACGCTGGGTTTCGGTCTGGTGCTGGCGGCCACGCCTGATATGGTCGACTGGCATCGAGGCTGGATCTGGGCCAAGCTTGCGCTGGTTGCCGGGCTGGTTGCCTATCACGGATGGCTGGCGCGCTGGCGCAGGGCTTTCGCCGTGGATCGGAACAGGCACTCGCCCAACTTTTTTCGCGCGATCAATGAGCTTCCGACTTTGGCGCTGATCGCCATCGTCGTGCTCGTCGTGGTCAAGCCGTTCTGAGGGCGTTGTCGTTTTTTTCACGAGTTCGGGGGATCTTGATATCGGGTTTGACACGCCTATTTGCTTTGGCTAAGGGGAATGGCCTACGGGCACCCGCCTTTCTCTCGTCTTCCCCGCCATCCCTCGCCTGACCTTAGAGCCTGCGAATCTGTCCGCAGGAATGCCCCAGATGGGCGAGCCTTGTCCCCACCGCGATACGAAGCTCCATGAATCTCCAGGAACTCAAACGAAAGACACCGGCCGAGCTGCTGGCATTCGCCGAAGAGCTCGAAATCGAGAACGCATCCTCGCTGCGCAAGCAGGATATGCTGTTCGCAATTCTGAAGCAGCTTGCCGAGAACGACGTGCCGATTTCCGGGGACGGCGTGCTCGAGGTGCTGTCTGACGGGTTTGGCTTTCTAAGATCCCCGGAAGCCAATTACCTGCCCGGCCCCGATGACATCTACGTCAGCCCGAGCCAGGTGCGGCGTTTTGGATTGCGCACCGGTGACACGGTCGAGGGCGAAATCCGCTCGCCTCGCGACGGGGAGCGGTATTTTGCGCTCCTCAAGGTGAGCGGGATCAATTTCGACGAGCCCGACCGCCTGCGCCAGAGGATCAACTTCGACAATCTGACGCCGCTTTACCCTGAAGAAAAGCTGCAGCTCGAATTCGACGATTCGACTCGCAAGGATGTGACAACTCGGGTCATCGACTTGATCACGCCGCTCGGCAAAGGACAGCGCGCGATCATCGTGTCGCCGCCGCGCGCCGGCAAGACGGTGATGCTGCAGAACATTGCCCATGCGGTCGCGGCAAACCACCCCGAGGTCTATCTGATCGTACTGCTGATCGACGAACGGCCCGAGGAGGTCACCGACATGGCCCGCTCGGTGCGTGGCGAGGTGATCAGCTCGACCTTTGACGAGCCGGCCCAGCGCCATGTCCAAATCGCCGAGATGGTGATCGAGAAGGCCAAAAGGTTGGTCGAGCACAAGCGCGACGTCGTAATCCTGCTCGACTCGATCACCCGCCTCGCCCGCGCCTACAATACGGTCGTTCCATCCTCCGGCAAGGTCTTGACCGGTGGCGTCGATGCCAATGCCCTGCAGCGGCCAAAGCGTTTCTTCGGCGCCGCGCGCAACATCGAGGAGGGCGGCTCGCTGACCATCATCGCGACGGCGCTGATCGACACCGGCTCGCGCATGGACGAGGTGATCTTCGAAGAGTTCAAGGGCACCGGCAATTCGGAAATCGTGCTCGACCGCAAGGTCGCCGACAAGCGCACATTCCCGTCGATCGACATCACCAAGTCGGGCACCCGTAAGGAAGAGCTTCTGGTCGACCGGGGCGTGTTGTCGAAGATGTGGGTGCTACGCCGGGTGCTGACACCGATGGGCACCGTCGATGGGCTCGAATTCCTGATCAATAAGCTTAAGGAATCGAAGAGCAACACCGAGTTCTTCGATGCGATGAATACCTAAGGCGCGGACGTAGGAGCTTGGCCGGTCAGCGGCTCGAGGCGCTCACTGTGGCACGCGCAAGGATGACAAAGCGATCATTGGTGAGGGCTGGGTGGAACTCGTCGTCCTTGAGAGGGTTGACCGCAGCCGCGCGGCCCCGCTCTGCCACCGCCAGGATTGGGCGATCGTGCCATCCGCTCGGTTCCGCGCCATAGGCGAAGAACCTGTCGATCTCGCCCTCTCGAAGCTCGGCATGCGGGGTACTGAATCGATGCGAGCACCACGATCGTAGCGGCGAATAGACCGTTGCGAGATAGCTAAGTTTGGCACTTTGGCTGACGATGAGATAGCGGGCGAAGCGGGTCGCGCAATGTCTCGATGTCCGCGCGTTCCTGTGGATCGAGAGTGAGCCCGTAATGTTGAGCGCCGCGGTGCTCCGCGCTGCTTGTCAACAGGAACCAAACCGCATTATCCGACAAGAACAAACCAACGATCGCGCAGGGAACGACGAGCCGGGCCACAGCGATCCCCGATGCGGCCCCGAGTGCCCGCACCAGGAGCGGCGCCCCGAATAGAGATAGCGTTGTCCAGATGTTGCTCTCGCGATGAGAATAGAGCGGCTGAACCGGCGCTATCAGTAAGTCATGCTTGGCAAGTGCGAGGGAAACGGCAGCCCAAATCAGCAGTAGCCGGTGCACCCGAGTAAGCAAATGGTCGCGGCGCCAGCGGGTGACGACAGCGGTCGCAGCGAGCAGGGCGACCGGACCATAAGCCGCGAGCATGCTCGAAACCGGTAACACCCAGTCCAGCGACCATTGCTGGTGTAGCGCGCGGTGGTCTTTGGATGCGTAGTCGAGAAAGCACAGATAATATCCGACATGTAACGCGGCCAGAGCGCTAAGCATCGCGGGAAAAAACTGCGGCGGTCGATCCATGCCCCCGAAGATCCGCTCGACGATGATCCAGACGCCGAGCACGGCGATCAGCTGAAGGCCAGAGAACGGATGGCTGGCCGAGAGCAGGGCCGCGCAGGCAAGCGCCGCAGCAAATCGGCGGCGCAGCACCAGTAGGATGCCGCCCAAAAAGATCAGGTGATAGAATGCTTCGGTTGTGAAGATCAGATTGCGCCCTAAATTCAGAAACCAAAGCCCGCCGAACGGGTCGTAGTCGAGCATGTGGGCGAGCGGCGGCTCGGTGATTGTGAGGCCGTGGATAAGGCCGGCGAGTGCCACAACTCCACCGCCCCAGAGAAAGCACAACAGCCCGAGCGCGGCGCCGGGGCGGTCGGCGCCGACAGTCTCTTGGTACAGCGCAACGACCACCCGGGCGCAGACGAGGGCGAGCAACAGCCCGGCGGCCGTATACAGGATTCCCGGATCGCTCCCCGTCAGTTTCCAGGCGAGCCCGAGCGCCAGGGTCAGCGGCTGGAAATAGAGGCGCGGTGTCGTCGGATCGGGGCTGAACGGCAGGGCGTAGGTCAAGCTAAAGTGGCCAGAGGCAAAGTAAGCTCGCGCATCGGCCATGTAAGACGCCTGGTCGTACTGCAAGAACCCGGTGCCTGAGGCCCCGTGGACCGTGAAATGCGCGAGATAAAGCAGATAGACCGGCAACAGCAGCAACGCGCTCGCCGCCCACGGCCGCAGCCGCGACGACAGCGTGGCGATAGCCGGTCGGGCAGTGGTCCTCTGAAGGGTCATGTGCCGGCTGGTTCGCCCGTTTCCAGCCAGCAGCTATGGACCTAGATCAGGATAGATTTGGTTAACGCGGCGACCGCCCTTCGCGGTTATCTCGCTCGCGGCGTTGCTGTCACCAGTTTCTATACAGTAAGCACGGTCTGGCCGGTGGTCTTGCGGTCTTGCAGGTCGCGATGCGCGCGCGCGGCCTCGCGCAGCGGGTAGGTCTGGTTGACCGCGATCTTGACCGCGCCGCTTGCGACGACCTCGAACAATTCACGCGAGGCGGTCATCAGATCCTCGCGGCTTGCCGTGTAGGTGTTCAATGTCGGCCGGGTCAGAAACAGCGAGCCTTTGGCGGCAAGAATGCCGATATCAACCGGACCGATTGCCCCCGAGGACTGCCCGAAGGAGGCCATCAGTCCAAGCGGCGCCAAGCAATCGAGCGATTTGTAGAATGTATCCTTGCCGACCGAGTCGTAGACGACCGGCAGCTTTTTGCCGCCGGTGATCTCGGCGACCCTGGCGACGAAATCCTCGCGGCGATAGTTGATTGGGTAGTCGCAGCCGTTTTTCTTGGCGAGCGCTGCCTTGTCGTCGTCGCCGACGGTGCCGATCACGGTGGCCCCGAGGTGCTTCGCCCATTGGCTGACAATCAGTCCGACGCCACCCGCTGCCGCATGAATCAAAATCGTTTCGCCGCGCTTCACCGGATGGGTGCGGCGGACCAGATACCACGCGGTCATGCCCTTCAGCATCATCGCCGCGGCTTGGCTGTCGGTAATACCGGCCGGAACCGGGACAAGCCGATCAGCCGGCATCACGCGTCCTTCGGCATAAGCGCCGATTGGCCCGCCGGCATAGGCGACGCGATCGCCGGGTTTGAGCCCGCTGACCCCCGGCCCGACCTCCTCGACTACGCCGGCCGCCTCGGAGCCAAGCCCGCTCGGCATCGGCATCGGGTAGAGCCCGCTGCGCTGATAGGTGTCTATGTAATTGAGACCAACCGCGGTGTGGCGCAGTCGCACATGACCGTGCCCGGGCTTGCCGACCTCAACCTCCTGCCAGGACAAGACCTCGGGCCCGCCGGCCTGCTCGAAACGGATCGCGTGAACCATAGCGCTTCCTTCCCGCCTCAGATCAATGATGAAGCCGGTAAGGCGGCGTTCTGCCTGCCGGCTTTGAGCGTACAAGATAGACCGGCTGGATCAGCGCGTTCCAGTTTCAAGAGAATGCGTTTGGCAGCAAGACCGCTGCCGCTGTAACCGGAAAGCCAATTGCGACCCGACCGTATAAGACCATACCGAAGTCCGTGCTAATTGGCGAGGTTGGTGGCCAGTTTTTCGGGGTCGGTCAGTGGCAGCGAGCACACCGGCCCCTCGCATACATAGGCGGCGGCGCGATCGTCTACGAGGCCCTTGCCGTGCGCTGGATGATCGGCCGGCAACTCGCCTCTCGGCGGCAGCGAAAGAACCACCCGGTTCGGCAGCGAAGCGCTGTAAACTGCGCAGTGCAGGGCATCGAATGCCGCGTCGCCGGGTTCGCCGACAATCACGATCTGCAACGGCTCGGCCAGCACTTCAGCGTTATTGAGCAGCGTCGCCAGCGGAAAGAAATTGCGCACGAGTTCCCCGGAAAACGTCTCGATGATCGCTTCGGCGCGGCGGCGATAAGCATCGTCGCCGGTTAGGATCGCGAGCCTGGTCAGCACCCCGACCAGAGTGCCGTTGCCGGCCGGGACGGCCGAATCGGCAGCAGTCTTCGCGCGGGCGATCAGCGCCTCGGTGTCGTCGGCCGAAAAGAAATACCCGCCGCCCGCCGTGTCCCAATAGTGACGGTCCAGGATCGTCACCCAATCGCGCACCTGCACGAGAAGACGGTCGTCGCTGGTCGCTTCGTAAAGCGACAGCGCGGCGCGGCAGAGATTGGCGTAATCGTCGACGCTGGCCGGATGGCGGGCACGGTTTTCTCGCCAGCTATGCAGCAGGCGCCCATTCGGTTCGGTCATCTGCCGACAGGCAAAGTCGAAGGCGGCGCGCGCGGTTTCGATCCAATCCGGGCGGTTGAAAACGAGGCCCGCATTGGCCATCGCCGCGATCATCAGCCCGTTCCAATCGGCGAGCACCTTGTCGTCCCAGCCGGGTCGCACTCGCACCCCGCGTGTCTTGAACAGCAGGTCTCGGCATAGCGTCAGCTCGCGTTCGGTCTCGGGATTTGCCATCACCGGCGAGTTTATCCGGTTGAGGATCGTGTGACCCTCCCAATTGCCCGCTGGCGTTACGTCGTAAAAGCTCTTGAATAGAGGTGCGCGATCGCCCAACACCGCATCGATCTCGGCCTCTGACCAGACGTAGAATTTGCCCTCTTCGTGCTCGCTGTCGGCGTCCAGACTGCTCGCAAAACCGCCTCCGAGCGTCCGCATCTCACGGGCGACCCAGCCCACCGTTTCGTCGATCCGCTGTCGATAGAGCGGGCTCTTGGTCTCCTGCCACACGAGGGTTAACAGATCGATCAACTCGGCGTTGTCGTAGAGCATCTTTTCGAAATGCGGCGCTAGCCAGCGCGCGTCGGTCGAATAGCGGGCGAAGCCGCCGCCCAGATGGTCATAAATGCCGCCCTGGCACATCGCGTCGAGAGCCTTTGTTACGGCGTCGCGGTAGGGTGTGCTGTGGGTGCGTTTCCAGGCCCGCCAAAACAATTCGAGGATCGCACATTGCGGGAACTTGGGCGCGGTGCCGATACCGCCATGGATCTGGTCGATCTCACGCAACAGCCGCTCGGCGATCGGGTCGAGCTGTTGGCGCAGGATGGCGCCGCCTTGCCGCGGCTGGCCGAGCCGCTGCAGCGCCTCGCGCAAGACGACGACATTTTTCGCTACATCATCGCGTTTGCCGGCGTAGGCCTCGCTGATCGCCTCGAGCACTTGCGGAAATCCAGGCCGTCCCCAGCGTTGATCGGGCGGGAAATAGGTCCCGCCCCAAAACGGTTCGCCGTCAGGGGTCAGGAACATCGTCAGCGGCCAACCACCCTGCTCACCCATCAACGCCAGCGCGTGCTGATAGATCTGGTCGAGGTCGGGCCGCTCCTCGCGGTCGACTTTGATGTTGACGAACAGCCGGTTCATCGTCGCCGCGATCTCAGGGTCTTCGAAGCTCTCTCGGGCCATGACATGGCACCAGTGACAGGCCGCGTAGCCGACTGACAGCAGGATCGGCTTGCCGGCCGCTTTGGCTGCTTCCAACGCGGTTTGACCCCAAGGCTGCCAGTGAACAGGATTGTCGCGGTGCTGGAGAAGGTAAGGGCTCGTTTCCTCGCCAAGGCGGTTGCGCTCCATTGCGGCTCCTGCGATGCAGATAGTCGGGGCTAGGGCAGCGGATGCATTTGCCCTCTATGCCGCGACCGGTTAGGCTCGGTACTCTACTCTCACCACGGCGGTCTGCGTCATTCACCCCGCCGCGCGCTACCCAAACCGGAGAAACGACAATGGCAGACGCACCCGGAGATCCGCGGCTCTTCTACACGCGCCATATTTTCATGTGCAACAATGTGCGGCCGGACGGTCATCCGCGTGGCTGCTGCATGGCCCGCTCCGAGGCCGGCGGAGGAGTGGACAAGTTGCGCGCCTATATGCGCGAGAGGGCGCGCGCGGCCGGTGTCGAGAACATTCGCCCCAACGCCGCGGGCTGTCTCGACCGCTGCGAATTCGGCCCGAACATGGTCATCTACCCCGAGGGGGTGTGGTACCATTACGAAACCACCGAAGACATCGATGAGATTGTGCAGAAGCATCTGGTCGAGGGCGGTCGCGTCGAACGGCTGATGCTGCAGCCCGACCAGAAGCCGCCGGCGCACTGACGGCTGCCGCGCTCACGACTGACACCATTTTCGCCCCGGCGACAGCGGCAGGGCGCGCCGCGATCGCCATCTTGCGGCTATCGGGACCCGACACCGCAAAGGCCGTCTCGCTGGTGGCCGGTGGGTTGCCGCCGCCGCGATCGGTCCGGCGCAGACGGTTTGTCAACCCGGCGAACGGCGAGCTGCTAGACGACGGATTGGTGCTGTGGTTCCCGGTGCCGAACAGCGCCACCGGCGAGGATGTCGCCGAGTTTCACGTGCACGGCAGCCGTGCCGTGCTCGCTGCACTCATCGAGGTACTGAGCCGGCTCGGGCTGCGCCTCGCTGAGCCCGGGGAGTTCACCCGTCGCGCGTTTCTGAACGGCAAGCTCGACCTTACTCAGGCCGAGGCGGTCGCCGACTTGGCTGCGGCCGAGACCGAAGCTCAGCGCCGCCAGGCGTTGCGCCAGCTCGACGGCGCGCTCGGCGGCCTTTATCGCGACTGGTCGCGCCGTCTGACTCATATCCTCGCCCATCTCGAAGCCGCAATTGATTTCCCCGACGAAGATCTGCCGCCGGAAATCGAAGACCGCATCCGCGTTGAGACGGGCGATCTCGCCGCCGAAATTAACGGCCATCTCGCCGACGGCCATCGCGGCGAAAGGCTGCGCGACGGCATCAGCGTCGCGATCATCGGCCCCCCCAACGCCGGCAAGTCCAGCCTGCTGAACCGGATCGCCCGGCGAGAAGCGGCGATCACCTCTCCGATCGCCGGCACCACTCGCGACATCGTCGAGGTCGCGATCGACCTTGGCGGCTATCCGATTGTTCTCGCCGACACGGCGGGCTTGCGCGCCAGCGGCGACGCCATCGAGCAGGAAGGATTGCGCCGGGCCTTGCGCCGCGCCGAGCAAGCCGCGATCCGGCTTTTCGTATTCGACGCGTGCCACCCCGCCGAAGCTGCCGGCGCCGCTGCCTGGCCCGGCCCTGACACTATCCTCGTCGCCAACAAGATCGACCTGTTGGCGCGAGCTTCAGCCCACCCCGCTTCGCCCGTGGCGGGACCGGAGGGGGAGAACGAGACAGGTTTGAGGGTGAGGTACGCGCCGCCAAAAACCGTCATGCCCGGACTTGATCCGGGCATCTACGGGGCGACGGGTGATCTGGGGGGGCGCGAGGAAGGCCTGGATAGCCGGGACAAGCCCGGCCATGACGGCAGTAGGTTGTCGTTGTCGACAGAGCCTTTTTTCCCTCCGATAGCAGGAGAGGAAATGGCCGTGCCAACCGGAAGCGCGGGAGCGGCGATCCCGGTCTCGGCTCTGACCAGCGCAGGGCTCGACGCACTGCTGGCAGCTCTTGCCGATCGCATTGCCCAAGCCTATCGGATCGAAGCCCCGGTTCTGACCCGCGCCCGCCACCGCCAGTCGCTCGAAGAGGCCGCAGCGTCGCTGCACCGCGCCCGCGAGGCGACCCTTCCTGAATTACAGGCCGAAGACCTTCGCCTCGCGTTGCGCAGCCTCGGCCGGATCACCGGCACGGTCGATGTCGAGGATCTGCTCGACGTGATCTTCCGCGACTTCTGCATCGGCAAGTGACGGAATTATGGAGCTGTCTCACCCGCGCAAGGGTGCGCGTCAGTTCAGTTTGTGCTTTAAGTTTTCTCTCGGAACGGGAAACGGGAGAAAATGGCCGTGCCGCGCGCGCGCCTTCTCCATGTATGCATTTTGAATATAGCGGCCAATCCGCATCCGGAGGGAATCTACATTAGCCTCCTGAGGAGGGGCGCGGATTTCATGGTTCATGCTCGGGGCAGCGACTATGCCAAAATCACCGCGCCAGAGCGTGAAATGCGGAGGGGGCTTGGCCGGTACTATATCGGCCGAATTCTGATATGGACGGAGATAGATCTCAAGGGACGATGGCTCGATACCACTAAGGATGAGGAATTAAGCCAAGAGATAAAAGACGCCATTCAGATACCAGCAACAGCAAAACCGAATTATCGTTCTTTCAGTTATGCCTTTGATAATGAACGGCATCTGCTATATTATGAAACTCGCAACGAATTTGCCCAAACTCTCGGACCATCTATTGCCAAGCGTATATTTGTTGGCATTTTGTCGAGCGAATTACAAGGACCCGGTACGCCTGAAACTGAGGTAACGATAGTACCAGAAAGGGATGCGGTAGATAAAATACTTACTCTATCTAGGCTTCGTACTCTATATATTAGATTAGTCCGTCCAAATCCGGACATTTCAGATGAAGCGCGTCAGCGGATCTTGGGGCAATTGTCTGATATGAATGCCAGGAGAGAAGAGCTTACCATTTACAAGGAAGCGGATGCCGTTGCCTTGACGCCCACACCGGACATCGAGGAATTGGCCGGCGTAGCCGCGGAGAATGGTGAGGCCCGTGGAGAGGGTCGGGATGCAAATGGACGCAAGCTTGAGGTCTCGACTGGCGATTTTCCGCAGAAGCTTTATTTGGGTATGGACCGGGGTCCGACGTTCTTGGCTCGCCTTCTGTCAACATTGCGTCGGTGATCAATGGAACACACTGCTATCTGCCCTTAGGGAGTATTGGGGCGTCTATGGAGGATGGCGCGCCTTCTGGGGTTCGCCTGTGTTGTGGACTGCATTTTTGATAACCATCATATTATATCCATTCTGGAAAGATGGTGACTGGGCGGGCGCTTCCATATCCATCTTACCCAGCGTATTGGGGTTATCCATCGGCGCTATGGCGATAATATTAGCATTCCCTACTACAAGGATCTTTCATTTGCTCGTGGAGGGGGGAAGGACAGATTCATTTTATTTAGATTTATCGTCTCGTTTAACTCATTTTATCTTAATACAGATATTGGCGCTAACACTCGCTTTGCTCGGCAAGGGATACAAATACGTCATATTATCGTTTATCGGATGCTGGTCATTAATGTATGCAATCTTTACCGCCGGGGTCATTTCACTAACGCTGTTCGGGGTTGCTCAGATATATAATCATCCTGGAGCACAGGGCAAAAACGGGACTCCTCGACGGAATGATTAAGGGTCACCGAGGTGGACGTTATGTACGTCGATCACCTCGGTGCCATGCGCCGGAGGAAGAAGACTGCTGAGAAGCCGCCTCAGGCGATTTTGTTGACGATTTTGCGGTTAGTATCGTTCACGCTGATGGCTGCGAGCCGGTCGACAAGAATCCCGCCATCCTTCCCAAGGGCAGTGGGAGCCACTAGGCACCGGACATCCTCCGGGAGATTTGGCGAGCCGCTTACGGCCCTCGATCTTGCTCGCCTAGACGATCCATAGCAGCCTTTCCAGGCAGAGAAACCCGGTGGTGGCCTACGATCGGGCGATGAGCTGGCCGGGGAAATGGCGCTTGCTATCCCCTTGAATGGCCGCATATCAGGTCGCTTCCTAATCGTCTGATTCGATCGTCAGGGTTTCCTTTGGCAGCACCCCGCCGCGCGTTAAATCATCAAGCTCCCGAAGTATGAGGTATCTGGCTACCTCCGTCGGATTGCTTCCATAGCGGCTCATGTTTTTGACGAGCCATTGCAGGGAAGCATAGGCATCGGCGGGAAGCCAAGGCTTCACCTGTCGAGGAGGTTGTTCCGGTGATGGGCGTGGCATGAGGCCCTAAATAGGCCCTAAAAAGGGCCTTGACCATCGCTGCCGTTGTGGCGCACGATGTGCGTGCGCAAAACGGCGCAAAAAAAGCGGCCCCGGAGGGCCGCAAAGTAGGGGAAGAAGTGACATGTTCCTGTCCCGTCGTCGGCTGGCTTAGAGCCGCGGCGGGTGTCTGTAGTGACTACGAACCGACTCCCATCGGTCGTAGCGATACCTCAGGTAAGACCGCACAAACACGGTCTTACCATCGGTATAGTGATCGGCACTCGTTGTTAACCTCCTTCCCGGAGCCCATTGCTCCGCCCGTTTCAGAGCGCCGGGTATCCCCGGTCAGGAAAGGTGATGGACGAGCATCGATCGCCGGGCACGAAAAAGCGGGACGATGAGACAGGACGCGCCGCGGTGTTTCACGTGAAACCTCGACACGTCTGACCAGGCTCCATACATTCGGCGGCCATGAATGAGATTTTCGGGCGTTACGACGTCGTCGTGGTCGGCGGCGGGCATGCGGGGTGCGAGGCGGCGGCCGCCTCGGCGCGGTTGGGCGCGCGCACCTTGCTGCTGACCCATAAGCGGGCGGGCTCGGCAAGGGGCATCTGGTGCGCGAAATCGACGCGCTCGATGGCGTCATGGCACGCGCGATCGATCGGGCCGGGATCCAGTTCCGTATTCTGAACCGCAGCAAGGGCGCGGCGGTACGCGGGCCGCGCGCCCAGGCCGACCGCAAGCTCTATCGCCGGGCGATCGGCGAATTGCTGGCCGAAACCGCCGGCCTCGACATCGCCGCGGGCGCGGCCGAGGATCTGTCGCTCGACCGCGATAGCAGGCGTAGAGCGGAACAGCGAAGCGCATCCGCCACTTCCCCATAAGACCGTCTTGGTTGCGACCGTTCGGCGCGGCCGTCCGACAGGTTCTCCGGATCATCGCGAGCGCTTGAGGTCGGGATACCCTTCTCTCAACCTGCTCTACGGGCGCTGTTGTTAAGATGGCACTAAATCCTTGACATTTGGGCACGCTTCTGTAAATAGGACGGTGGCATCCGCGACGCTGCCGAAGTGGTGAAAGCATCGAGGGGCGTCGGGCGAGAGCTTGCCCGCGGAGCTGCTCGCTGAAAATTCGCTGCAAATATCAGCAAAAGCAGCGAACCGGGGGTTGGTGTGTTTCACGTGAAACCTCGACACGTCTGACCAGGCTCCATACATTCCGCGGCCATGAGCGATAGCTACGGGCGGTACGACGTCGTCGTGGTTGGCGGCGGGCATGCGGGGTGCGAGGCGGCCGCCGCCGCGGCGCGGTTGGGCGCGCGCACCTTGCTGCTGACCCACAAGCGGGCGACGATCGGCGAGATGTCGTGCAATCCGGCTATCGGCGGGCTCGGCAAGGGCCATCTGGTGCGCGAGATCGACGCGCTCGACGGCGTCATGGCACGCGCGATCGACCGGGCCGGGATCCAGTTCCGTATTCTGAACCGCAGCAAGGGCGCGGCTGTGCGCGGGCCGCGCGCGCAAGCCGACCGCAAGCTCTATCGCCGGGCGGTCGGCGAATTGCTGGCCGAAACTGCCGGCCTCGACATCGCCGAGGGCGCGGCCGAGGATCTGTCGCTCGATCGCGATGGCCGGATTTGCGGGGTTGTGCTCGGCGACGGCCGTGAGATCGCGGCGGGGCGGGTGGTGTTGACCACCGGCACTTTTCTCAATGGCCTGATCCACATCGGCGAGGAAAAGATCCCGGCCGGAAGGGTCGGCGAGCCGCCATCGCGCGGACTGGCGGAGACCCTCGCCCGCGCCGGGTTCGCCCTCGGCCGGCTCAAGACCGGCACCCCGCCCCGGCTCGATGGGAAAACGATCGGCTGGGCCGGGCTCGACAGCCAGCCGGGCGATGATCCACCGCCGCCGTTTTCGTTCATGACCGAGCGGATCACGACGCCGCAAATCGCTTGCTTCATCACGACGACGACCCCAGAGACGCACGCGTTGATCCGCGCCAATCTCGAGCGCTCGCCGATGTATTCGGGCGACATCACCGGCATCGGGCCGCGCTATTGCCCTTCGATCGAGGACAAGATCGTCCGCTTTGCCGAGCGCCCGCGGCACCAGATCTTTCTCGAGCCGGAGGGGCTAGACGACGACACGATCTACCCAAACGGCATCTCGACCTCGTTACCGCGCGACGTGCAGCAGGCAATGCTGCGAACCATCCCCGGGCTCGAACACGCGGTGATGCGGCGGCCGGGTTACGCGATCGAGTATGATTTCGTCGATCCGCGGGAGCTTTATCCGAGCCTGGAGACCCGGCGGGTTCCCGGCCTCTATTTCGCGGGTCAGATCAATGGCACGACCGGCTATGAAGAGGCGGCGGCGCAAGGGCTCATCGCCGGGCTCAACGCGGCACTCGCGGCGTCGGGGGCTGAGCCGCTCGTGCTCGACCGCGCCGACGCCTATATCGGCGTCTTAATCGACGACCTCGTCACCCGCGGCGCCAGCGAGCCGTATAGGATGTTCACCTCGCGCGCCGAGTACCGGCTGGTCCTCCGCGCCGACAACGCCGATCAGCGGCTAACCCCGATTGGGGTGGGCCTCGGCTGCGTCGCTTCCCTGCGCGCGGAACGCTTCGCCGCAAAGATGGCGGCGCTCGGCGAAGCCCGCGATCGGCTGACCCGGCTGCAGATGACGCCGCCGGCGCTGAAGCGCCACGGGATCGTTGTTAACGAGGATGGCATCAGTCGTAGCGCCGGGGAGCTGCTCGCCTACCCCGGGGTCGATCTCGGCCGGCTGGCGGCTATCTGGCCCGACCTCGCCGGTCTGAAACCGGAAATCGCCGAGCAGGTCGAGATCGATGCGCGCTATGCCGGCTATCTCGAACGCCAGGAGCGCGACATCGCCGCATTCCGCCGTGACGAGGCGTTGCTGTTGCCGCCGGATCTCGATTACGCGACGGTGGGCAGCCTGTCGCGGGAAATCTGCGACAAGCTCGCTGTGGCTCGGCCGGCAACCTTGGGCTCGGCCGCGCGGATTTCGGGGGTGACCCCGGCGGCGCTGGTCGCGCTGTTGAAGCATGTGAGGCGGCGTGCGGCATGATAATTCGCCACCGCTGAGCACGCAAGGCTTCGCCGAGATCTTCCCTGTTTCACGTGAAACACTGGCACGCCTCGAGGCCTACGCGGATTTGCTGACCCGATGGTCGGCGCAAATCAATCTCGTCGGCCGGGACACGATCGCCGATCTGTGGCGGCGCCACTTTCTGGATTCGGCGCAGCTGCGGCCGTTCGTGCCCGACGGTGCGCAAAGCCTGATTGATCTCGGTGCCGGCGCCGGGTTTCCCGGCTTGGTGCTGGCGATTCTCGGCGTGCCCGATGTCGAGCTGGTCGAGGCGGATTCGCGCAAAGCGGCGTTTCTGCGCGAGGCGGCGCGCGTGACCGAGGCGTCTGTGACAATCCGCCCCTGTCGCGTCGCTGCCGTGCCGCTGCACTTGGTCGGTGTCGTGACCGCGCGGGCATTGGCGCCGCTCGACCGGCTGCTCGATCTCGCCCAGCCATTTCTGGGGCCCGACACGGTCTGCCTGTTTCTCAAGGGCGAGCGGGCGGGGGAGGAATTGACCCTCGCGCGCAAACGCTGGACAATGACCGTGGTACTGCACAACAGCATAGCCGATCCGCGGGGGGTCGTTCTGCGCTTGCATCAAGTCGTCTGTGAGCCTCACGACGGTTGAGGCCCAGCCGGAGTCGCGTTCGGTTGCGTATCGCGCCCGGATCGTCGCCGTCGCCAATCAAAAGGGCGGGGTCGGGAAGACTACCACCGCAATCAATCTGGCGACGGCGCTGGCCGCGGCAGGCCATCGCGTTCTGGTCATCGATCTCGACCCGCAAGGGAACGCCAGCACCGGGCTCGGCATCCCCCGCCGGGCACGCCGGGTGACTAGCTACGAGCTGATCCTCGGCGAGGCCGAACTGGCTGACGCCGTTCTCGGAACCGAGATTCCGGGTCTGTCGATCATCCCGGCCTCGGACGATCTGAGCGGCGTCGAGTTCGAGTTCATGACCCGTGAGCGCCGTGAGTTCTTGCTGAGCCGGGCGATTCGCAGCCGGGTGCGCGATTACGACGAGGTGCTGATCGATTGTCCGCCATCGCTGAATCTGCTGACGATCAACGCCCTCGTTGCCGCCGATCGGGCGCTGGTGCCAATGCAGTGCGAATTTTATGCGCTCGAAGGGTTGAGCCAGCTGATGCGCACGATTGAACGAGTGCAGCGGGCCTTGAACCCGCGCCTCGAACTGCAGGGCGTGGTGCTGACGATGTACGACCGGCGCAATAATCTGTGCGATCTCGTCGCTCTCGACGTGCGCGAGCATCTCGGCGCCAAGGTCTTCAATACCGTGATCCCGCGCAATGTGCGGGTTTCCGAGGCGCCATCGCACGGCAAGCCGGTGCTGATCTACGACCATCGCTGCGCCGGCGCCCAGGCCTATATCCAGCTCGCGGCCGAATTGTTACGCCGCGCCGCGCCCGGCATGCCGCAATGAGCGACCGGATCAAGCGGCGCCCGCTCGGCCGCGGCCTCGCCGCCTTGTTCGGCGAGACCGAGACCGATGCGACACCGGACCCTGGCGCTCAACGGCGCGTTCCGATCGAGCTGATCAGGCCCGGGAGTTTGCAGCCGCGTCGACGCTTCGACGAGGCCGAGCTCGAGGCGCTCGCCCAGTCGATCCGCGAAAAGGGCGTGCTGCAGCCGCTGCTGGTGCGTGCTGTCGTCGATGACGATGCCGCCTTCGAACTGGTCGCCGGCGAGCGCCGCTGGCGCGCCGCGCAGCGCGCCGGACTCCATGAAGTACCCGTGATCGTGCGGTCGCTCGGCGATTCCGAAGTGCTCGAGATCGCGCTCGTCGAGAACCTTCAGCGCGAAGATCTATCACCACTCGAAGAAGCCGAAGCCTACAGCCGGCTGATCGCGGAGTTTGGCCGCACTCAGGCGAGGCTTGCCGAAGCCGTCGGTAAAAGCCGCAGCCACATCGCCAACACGGTGCGACTGCTTTCGTTGCCGGCCCCGGTGCGCCAGCGGCTCGACGAGGGCGAGCTGTCGGCCGGCCATGCGCGGGCGCTCCTCGCCGGCGCCGACCCCGGGGCACTCGCCGAAGAGGTTGTACGCCGCGGACTCAATGTTCGCGCTACCGAGCGCCTCGTGCAGCGCCGCATACAAGCAACGCAGGGGCGACGCCCGCGGGTTCGCGACGCCGATACGCTCACCCTCGAGCGCGACCTCGGAGCCTATCTCGGGCTGCGCGTTACTCTCGACCCGAAGGCTCGCGGCGGAGCTCTAACCTTGCATTACGCGAGCCTCGATCAGCTCGACCAGGTATTGCGCCTACTGCGCCGGGGATAAACCCCGGAACTACCCGGCAAGGCCGTTGAATGCGGTCGCCAAGGGCTTCGGGCCGTGCCCATTGACCGCTGCGGCTTGCGGCTCGTGAGCACAAGCATCCGTGCAAACATGGATGGCGCCGCCAGCTGCTAGGGCCGCTGGGGGGTGCCGACGATCATCGTCGGATACGAGCCAGACTACCCGCCAACCTTCGGAAGCAAGTTTGCGCGCGCGGGCGATCGCGGGGGATTTTGCCGGGGCGCAATCGCTGTCGGACGCGACCGGCTCGACAAAGGCGCCGTGCGGGACCAAGGCCAGTATCCTCGGATCGACGTCATCGTCATGGAGAACCGAATCGGCCGCCGCCAGCGCTGCGCGCGCCGACTGGGCAAGCAAGTGAGCGTGTGCGGGATCCGAGCGAATTAGAAAGATGCAACCGCAAGCCGCTGTACCCGGCGAAACCGGTGACGAAGCCGAAGGCGCTGAAAGCCGCGACTCCATTGATTCCTCCTTATGACGCCCGGGGCTACGGGCCAGCGCTGAGCTGGCCGCCGGCCCGATGCCTTCCCCGGCGCCATAACAATTGAGCGCAAAATCAATGTCAATGGCCGATATTAAACGTAATATACATGTGGTAAACAGATGCCGTTCTTGCTCCATCGCCCGTCTGGGTTAAGCTCGCGGCCGTGGACTACCGGCCGCTGGATCGGGGATGGCCTTTCGAGAATGTCCGTCGTTTTTAAGCAATTCCCGGCACGACCGGGTACCTGCGCCGTCATTGCCTCGGCCCTGTTGCTTGCCGCCGCCGCTGCAGCGCAACCGCCGCCTAACGCCGACCCCGCGCTGGCGCCGTGGTTCCGCAGCCTGCAGCAGCCCGGCACGAAGATCTCATGCTGTTCGTTGGCGGATTGTCGCGCGACCGAATACCGGATCAGGGCAGACCATTACGAGGCGATGGTCGCCGGGAACTGGCTCTCGGTGCCCCCAGAAAAGATTTTGCACCGAACCGACAATCCGACGGGTCATGCCATCGTATGTTGGACCCCGCAACGCGGGATCATGTGCTTTGTGCGGGCGACCAAATCCTGAGCGTGCGCCAGTTAGCCCTCGCCACGGTTCACGGCGTACCGGGCGCCGGGCCCGCTCCGCCGCCGCGCAAGCTGCCACGGCCCGGCACCCCGGAGGGCCGTGCCGGTGTCGAGGAGCCGCCGGGCTGAGTGGTCGGTAGTGGCGGTGGCTCGGCGCCAAATAGCGGTACGTTCGCCAACCGGCTGGTTTCACCGGGACTGGCTTCCGCTGGCCGTATCAAGGCCTCGAGCTGCCGGTCACTGAGCGCGACCCCGTAATACAATTGGTAGAATTCACGCGCATTTGTGCGCAAATCTTCTTGATAAAGGTCCGGATAAAAGAGATTTGACAGCCAATATAGTCCGATGGCCCGGTTGACCCCTGGCGGGCCGTCGATCCACCCAAACGGGTCGGCCGGCGCCAGGTAGACCCGCTTGCTGCGGACCGCTGCCAGCCCGCGCCACTGCGGATCGCGCAACAGCGCATTATAAAAGCTGCGCTCTTGCGCCACGATGATCTGCGGATTCCACGAAAATATCTGAGCGCGCGTAACCCGGATAAGCCCGCCACGGCCGAGGCCGGCCGCCACATTGATGACGCCGGCCTGGTCGACATTGCTGATGGCCGGGGAGCCGGGGAGACCGGTTTCGAGCCCGTCGCTCCCGCGGCCGTAATAGACCAGCGGCCGGTCTATGGCAGAGCTGATCAGCAGCTGCCCGCGCAGCCCTTCGATCGCATGGTAGGCATAGCTGGCGACAGCGAGGCCGTGATCGCCCGCCCCAACGATCGGGCCGACCTGGCGGAGCATCTCCGGCATCTGCTGGATGCTGTCGTCGAGAAGGATATAGGGAACTCCGGTCTGTTGCTGAATGCGATCAGCGAGCATCACCGTCGACGGTGACAGCACGCCGTAACCAATGATCAAATCGGGATGCAGCCGCTGCACATCGGCTGCTGTGGCCGTCGGAGTCGACCCGCCCAATTGTCCGATGACGGGAAGCCGCGCAAAATTTGCCGGCAACAGGTTCCGCTGCGCGCGCGATAGCGGCTCCGTCCAGCCGATCAACTTGTTTGGTACCAGCGCAAAGACAAAGACTGCTGAAGCCGGTCCGGCGGGCATGATCCGCTCAACCTGGTCCGGCAGCATCACCCGGCGTCCGGCCGCGTCGGTGAACACCGCCGCGCCCGCAGGTGCCGAGACGAGCAGGAATGTCAGCAGAACGGCAATCCGCACTACGAGCGAACGAAGCGGCATCTGCGTACTCGATATTCTCTTAATGGCGGCGGCGACTATAGCGGCGCCGATCCGGGTGGCAAGCACCAGCCGGTGCGGTGCAGTTGGCGCGTGATGCCGCCTTCACCGGGTCGGTGCGGGGAGTAGACTGACACTCGCCATATTGGGAGGCATCTTATGCGTGGCGATGTCGGCAGGGACGAGCCGGGCGAGGTGCCGGCCGGTGATCCCCACCGCCGGCCGATCGTGCGTCTCGATCCCTACCGCTGGCGGCTGTCAGGCAGCTTCGCCGCGCATCTGTTCAAGGCCACGACGCAGCAGCACCATCGGGCGCTCGCTCCGACGATCGCGCGCATGGTGCCCCGTGCGGCTGTCGTCTTCGATGTTGGCGCGCATTCCGGCCAATACACCAAGTTGTTTGCGCGCGCCGCGTTCGCCGGTCGAGTTTACGCGTTCGAGCCTGGAAGCTACGCCCGCGCGATCCTGCGTGTTGTCGTATGGCTGCATCGGCTCGGCAATGTCGCGGTGCTGCCGATGGCGCTCGGCGCCCAATGCGGGGTCGGGACCTTGAGCGTGCCGGTCAAGCGCAGCGGCAGCTACGGGTTCGGGCTGTCGCATTTGGGCGCGCCGCAGGAGCGCTGGGCAGCGGTGGCGCAGGAGCTGGTGGCGCTGACTACTATCGACACAGTCGCGGCGGCGCTCGCTCTCGATCGCGTTGATTTGATCAAGGCCGACATCGAGGGCTGGGAGCTTTCACTACTGCGCGGCGCGGAAGACACCTTGCGCCGATTTCACCCCTGCCTGCTGATCGAGCTGTCCGGCGCGCATCTGACCCGTGCCGGCGGAACCCTTGACGCCGCCTTCGCATTTCTGGCCGGGCTCGGATACGCCGCCTTCGAACTCGCACCGGGTGGCAGCCTGGTTCCGGTTTCGACGCCGCATGACGGCGATTTCTGGTTCATTTCGGGCGACGACCGGGCACGCGGTATGCTCTAAGTTCCGCGTGTTCCGGTTGACTTGCTACAGGAGCCCGGCATGACCCGACCGTTCGAGGGCATTCGCATCATCGACGTCACCCATGTACTGGCTGGCCCGTTCGCGGTTTATCAGCTCGCCGTGCTCGGCGCCGATGTGATCAAAGTCGAGCATCCCGACGATCCCGACCAAAGCCGTGACGGCGGTACTGACCGTGCCCTGAACCGTCAGCACATGGGCACATCGTTCCTGACTCAGGGTTCGAACAAGCGCTCCATCACGCTTAATCTCAAGACCGAACCGGGCCGTGAGATCCTCAAGCGGCTCCTCGCTGCTGCCGACGTGTTGGTCGAAAATTTCCGGCCGGGCGCGTTCGAAGCGTTGGGGCTCGGCTATGCGGCTATGAGTGCGATCAACCCGCGACTGATCTATTGCTCGATCTCCGCGTTCGGCCAGGACGGCCCGCGCCGCGAGCAGACCGCCTATGACCACGTCATTCAGGCGACCTCCGGCTTAATGGCGATGACCGGCACCGAGGAGGTCAATCCAATCAAGTTCGGAGCCCCGGCGGTCGATTACGCGACTGGGACGATGGGGGCCTTTGCGCTCGCCAGCGCGTTGTTCCAGCGCGAGCGGACTGGAAAGGGGCAGCATATCGACCTCGCCATGGTTGGCGTCGCGATGATGCTGATGGGCTCGCACCTGACCGGCTACATGCGCACCGGCGCTGAGCCGCGCCCGCACGGCAACAAGCAGCCCTTCGCCACCAATAGCTGCTTACGAAGCCAAGGACGGGCTGCTGATGATCGGCGCCAGCAATCTCGGGCAGCAGCGCCGCTTGTGGACGGTGCTGGAGCGGCCCGACATGATCAAGCATGACAATGAGGCGCGCGAGACCGACCGCGCGCGCGAAGCAGCCGTGCTCGCCGATATCATCAAAACGCGCACCGCAGACGAGTGGGAGGTTTATCTACAGGCAAGGCATGTTCCGGCGGCGCGGGTGCGAACGATGGCCGAGGCGGTGGCCGACCCGCATTTCAAAACCCGAGGCGTGTTTCACCAACACGCCTCGGTTCCCGGAATCGACGGTCCATTCGGGGTGCCGCTGGCCGCCTTCAAATTCGCTCATGGCGGCCCCAGCATCGAGACGCCGCCACCTGAATTCGGCGCCGACACCGACGCGGTGCTCGCCCAGCACGGCTACGATGCGGAGGAGATCGCCGCGTTCCGCCGCGACCGGGTGATCGGCTGAAAGCGGGCCCGAAGCAGGGCCCCGTTTTCGAGGTTCAAACCCCACGGAACTCCGTTTTGGCCGGGCTTAGCCCGGCCGTCCACGTCTTTTCGTCCCGACATCCGCGAGTGAAGAAGTGGACCCCCGGGTCGAGCCCGGGGGAAGGGATAAAGCTGGAGGTGCTTCAATCCAGAGCGATCATGCTTTAGGTGTCTGGGCAGAGCCGGAAGGGCTGGCCGACGCGGTGGCTGGCTCAAGCACGCAACACAACCTTATTGCAGCCGATGTTGCCCGCCGCTGCATCTGCAGCAAATCTGCAGCAAAAATTGGTTGCATACAATCCCTGGGTTCGCCTGGGACTGACGCGACGCCGCAAATTGCGACAACAACACCTCAGCTCCATGACAATCGTTGCGCGCACCGTCGGGTTAATCGAACGGTTCTTGCGACCATTACATACCATTTCGACAAATTTATGATGCGGCGAGCCGCTATGATCCAATCTTCGACGATTGGGTTGGTTGATGGTGTCTGGACTGTCTCGGAATACCTGCCGCCTGTGGCAAAGCATCCGCCCGCGCGCCCATGCTCGAAAAGTAACAATTTTGGAAGGCGGGGTAGGCGAAGCGGCAAGCGCGTGACCGGCCGCCCGCTCCGGCACGACAGCGGCGGTGTCAGATGTGACAGACCACGAAGGCAGAGGTGTGCCTGGAATGACGCAAAGCCACGAGTTCCGGACCCACGAGGCGAGCAACCCGAACGATTGGCTGCGAACGAGGCTGGTTGTGCCCGAATTCCATTGCGGTGTGCCTCGATGAGACGGAAGATCGCGCTCAACAGCCCCGGAATCTGGGGAATATCGGCTAAGATGGCTCCCCAGTTGTTGTCTCGTGTCTCTCCCGGGCTCCAGGCGTGAAGACCGGGTGCCAACGAGACGAGGCAAAACGATGGCGGCTACGCTTCACGGAGGAGACGGAAACATGGCACAAAAAGGTCGCGGGATTTTCATGGTGTACGTTGATATCGACGCCCAGCACGTGCAGGAATTCAACGAGTGGTATAACAAGGAACATCTGCCGGAATTGCTGTCGGTGCCCGGCATTCTCTCAGCGGCCCGCTATGAGGCGGTCAAGGGTGGCCCGCAGTACCTGGCATGCTATGAACTGGAAAGCGCGGCGGTGATGCAGACGCCGGCGTTTACCAACCGGCCGCGGACGCCATGGGGACAGAAAGTCTCGCCGTCCATTATTGGGAAGAATTTGACACGCATTGTCGGGGAACAGATTTACCCGGAGGGCCTGGAAATGCCGGAGCGCGGCATGGCGCCGGTGTTGCAGATTGGCCGCATGTCCGTCCCCGCCGAAATCGATGCGGAGTGGAACGCCTGGTACAGTAGGGAATATGTGCCAGGTTACCGCAAGGTGCCGGGAGTGATCTACGCCCGCCGCTATCGGGTTCTCGAGGGCGCCAGCGGCTACAGCACGGTCTACGAATTTGCCAGTACGGCGGTGCCCGAAAGCGCGGAGTGGAAGGAACAACAGCAACATTCCTCGCCCAATTCGCCGCGGATGCGGCAGGCCATGACGCATGCGCCGGGTTCTGCCGGGGTGTACGTACGGGTGAATCCCTAAAGTCGAGGGTGCGCTGGCAGGCTGCTGAAAAACCTGAGTGTCATTCCGGGACGGCCTGTCAGGGCCGGGCCCGGAACCCATGCACACAGGCCAAGCCATTGATTTCTCCCGTCCGTGTTCTTGGGTTCCAGGCTCGCGGGCGGTGCCCGCGCCCCGGAATGACGAGGTTCATGCATTTTTCCTGTGCCAGCTGTCTTGGAGCCGCATGCGCATTTTCACCAGAAAGGCGCGGTTTCACGCCGGCGAGCAGACGGTGCGGCAAAGCGCACCCAGGGCCGTCAGGCCTCATATAGCGTGTTCAGCGTTCGTCATACGTTGCATTGAAGCCATGTTGCGGGCCTCGTGGAAGAAAACGGTCGGATGCAGTTGGCGAGCTCAAAAGTGCCGACTGGTAGGTTGAGGCGGGCAAGACGAAGGGCGGGCGCCTCGCCACAACATCTAGTGGCGTGAACCAGACAGATGGTCCCCATTGTGCACCCTTCATCGCCCCCGCGAAAGCGGGGGTCCAGGGCGGCAAACGGGACTTTGGTTGCTCTGGGTTCCCGCTTTCGCGGGAATGACGCAAGAAGGGATCGGGTACCAAATGTCAAATTCGTACCACTAGCAGCCGCGAGCAACCGGCACAGACCGGCGCGACGGACGGACTACCATGCTCTATCGGCAAGGCATTCGGCCTCGCGCTCGGTTTACCCGATACTGTCCGTTACTTGACCCCATAAGTTCAAGGGTTTATAGGGCGAATTTTCAAAACCAAACGGCTGGTGCGGTACACGCGCCGCGAGCGGATTACGGATCGAAGCCTGAGCGAGGCCATCGAGCGCGCGGCCCGTGGCCGGATCGACGCCGATCTTGGCGGCGGCATCATCAAGCAGCGGGTCGCGCGGGGAGGACAAGGACGCCCCGGCGGCTACCGCATGCTGGTCGCCTACCGGGCCGGCACTCGCGCCGTGTTC
>CAVTFD010000012.1:0-126976 GCA_963733945.1 uncultured Alphaproteobacteria bacterium
TCGCTGCACGCGACCCAATGGCCGGGGCGCAGCTCGCGCAGCTCCGGCCGCGTCCTCTTACACCCTTCCACGGCGATCGCGCAGCGCGGGTGAAACACGCAGCCCAAAGGCGGGTTGATCGGGCTCGGCACCTCGCCCTTGACCGGGCGGAATGCGCGCTTCTCCTCGACGGTTGGATCGGGGACCGGCACGGCAGACAGCAGGGCCTGGGTATAAGGATGGAGCGGGTTGTCGAACAGCTCGTCGCATTCGGCCAGCTCGACGATGCGGCCGAGATACATGACCGCGACCCGCTGGCACAAATGCCGCACCACCGAAAGGTCGTGGGCGATGAACAGATAGGTCAGGCCAAACCGGTCGCGCAAGTCCTCTAAGAGGTTGACGATCTGCGCCTGGATCGACACGTCGAGCGCCGAGACCGCCTCGTCGCAGACGATGAACTCGGGCTCGAGCGCCAAGGCGCGTGCGATGCCGACCCGCTGACGCTGACCGCCCGACATCTCATGCGGGTAGCGGTCGGCGAATTTGGGATCGAGCCCGCACACCGACAGCAATTCGCGCACCCGCGCTCTCCGGCGTGCCGGATCGCGCTCGATCCCGTGCACCTTGATCGGCTCGGCAATGATTTCGCCCACTTTCATGCGTGGGTTCAGCGAGCTGTACGGGTCCTGAAAGATGACCTGGATGCGCCGCCGCAACGCCAACAGCTTGCGCCGACCGAGTTGGGCGATATCCACGCCATCATAGCGGATCTCACCCGCGGTTGGGCGTTCCAGGCGCAAGATGCAGCGCCCGGTCGTGGTCTTGCCGCAGCCGCTCTCGCCGACCAGTCCGAGGGTCTCGCCACGGCGGACGGTAAAGTCGATGCCGTCGACCGCCTTGACCTCGCCGACCCTACGGTGGGTGAAATTCCCCTCGGTGACCGGGAAGTACATCTGCAGCCCCCGGACTTCGAGGAGCGGATGTTCGCCGGTCGCCGACATGACCCCCTACCCTCCTCCTCTGCTCCTATTTGTCGAGCCAGATCGTCGCCAGGTCCTGATTTACATAATGGCTCGGCCCGATCTTCCAGCCCTTGACGTAGGAGCGGTACGGCACGACCCGCTGCCACCACAACAGGAAGATCTCGTGGGCCTGGTCGTCCAGCACATATTTCGTGAATTCCAACAGATCCGCCCGCTGCTTCGTCTTATCGAGCTCGCGGAGCTGGCGGTTGTACATCTCGACTTCCTTGGGATCGTCGAAATTGCCGTAGTTCGAGCTGGATACCGAATGCGGCAGGTATTTGCCGACATCAGCAAGCGGATTGACCACGTTCTGGCAATTGCCTTCGGTGGTCACGTCGAAATCGCCGCGCCGCATCGCGTCAAACCACGGCCCGGTGGGCACGACTTTTTGCGTGACGTGCAGCCCGATCTTGCTCCATTGGTCGACGACCCAGATCCCGTAGTATTTGTAGGGCTGGTCGACGTTACGGTTTAGCAAAGTGAAGCTGAGGCCCTCGGCCCCCGCCTCCTTCAACAGCCGCCGCGCCTCGGCCCGCGATTTTTCGATGTCGGGCCAATAGCCGGCAATCTGCTGCAGTTCCTCTTTTGTCGGAGCGAGCGGTGAGCCGGGATAGGTGACGCCGCCGACGGTATGGACGATGGCGATCTTGGACAATTCCGGGGCGCTGCCCCAGCGGTCGATCGCCAGGGTCAAGGCGCGGCGCACGCGGACATCGTCAAACGGTTTCCGGGCGGCGTTCGGGGTCAACATCCCGCCGCAGTTCCAGTCGCTCTTCTGCACCGTGATCTTGTCGCCAAGCGCATTTTTCAGTTCGTCAACCGCCGTCGGCGGAAAGCCGCGGAACTCGATCGCCGCGCGGTCGCTGCGGATCGCCTCGACCCTGACGGCCTGCTTGTCGGCATAGATGCCGGTGAAGCCGTCGAGATAGGGCAGCCCCTTGCGGAAGTAGTCGGGGTTGCGCTCGCCCTTGATCGACTGGCCGGTCTGATATTCGACGAATTTGAACGGGCCGGAGCCCATGATGTTCTTCTCGTACCAGTGCGGGTCCTTGTCGATGATTTTCTTCTCGTAGATCCAGGCATAAGGATCGGCCAATGCCGGCAGAAACGCGTCGGTCGCGAATTTCAGGCGAAACACAACGGTCGACGGGTCGGGCGCCGTGACCGAATCCACCATAACGAAGTTGCTTTGCCGCGCGCTGGTGACGCCGGGCGGCGGAAAGATGATCTCGTTCCAGCTGGCCGCCACGTCCGCGGCGGTCAACGGCGCGCCGTCGGTGAATTTCACTCCGTCGCGGATCTTGAACGTGAAGGTCTTGCCGCCATCGCTCGGCTGCGGCATCGTCGTGCATAAATCGCAAACCAGATCATCGGTCTTGCCGGGATTGGCCGGATCGGCGCGGATCAGGGTGCTGTAAAACGGCGCCGCCGAATGGATCGTCGCATAAGTCTCCTCGCGGTGCGCGTCAAAGCTCGGCGGCGCGTCGGCCGGGATCATGTAAGTCAGAATGCCGCCGCGTTTGGGGGCTTCCTCGTCCTGCCCGGCAGATGCCGAGAACGCCGCTACACCGAGAATTGCGGCCAACGCCGCGGTCCTAATGTGCACTCTTACCTCCTGATTCCACTCAGCCAGTGTTGCACCATTCTATTTGTCGTTCTCGCGAAAGCGGGAACCCAGGGCCAGCGCCTCGTCAGTAGGCCAGGAGCAGGCTCTGGCCTCTCGCTTCCGCAGAAGGCAACGAATTCACAATTCCCTTTCACTTATCCAGCCAAATCCTCGCCAGATCCTGATTGATGAAATGCGTCGGGGCGATCTTCCAGCCTTTCACATAAGAGCGATACGGCACGATCCGGTACCACCACAATAAAAAGATCTCGTGCGCCTGGTCATCGAGCAGGTATTTTTCGAGCCGGCGCATCAAGACGCGCTGTTTTGCCGGGTCGGTTTCGTGAAGCATCTGCTGGTAGAGCGCGACCTCGGCGTCATCCTGGTAATGCGCATAGTTCTCGGCATCGACCGATTCCGGCAGGAATTTCTGGACATCGAGCAGCGGGTTGACCAGGCCATGACCCGGAGCCTCGAGCACGACATCGAAATTGCCGCTGCGCATCGCTTCAAACCACGGCCCGGTCGGCTCGACACGCTGGGTTACGTGCAGCCCGATCTTGCTCCACTGGTCGATCAGCCAGGTCGCGACGTATTTGTAGGGCTGGTCGACATTGCGGTTGAGCAGCTGGAAGGAGAGCCCCTCGGCCCCCGCCTCCTTCAGCAGGCGCCTCGCCTCAGCCCGTGATTTCTCGATGTCGGGCCAATAGCCGGCGATCTGTTCGAGTTCCGGTTTCGTAGCGGCGAGCGGCGAACCGGGGAAGACGATGCCGCCGACGGTCCTGACGATCGCGATCTTCGATAAGCCGGGTGCGCTGCCCCAGCGGTCAATCGCCAGGCTCAATGCCCGCCGCACCCGCGGGTCGTCGAACGGCTTCTTCTTGTGGTTCGGCGTCACCGCGCTGCCGACGTTCCAATCGCCCTCCTGCACCGTGATCTTGTCGCCGAGGGCACTTAGCAGCTCGTCGCGCGCCGCCGGCGGCATGCCGCGGAACTCGATCGCCGCGCGATCGCTGCGGATTGCGGCGACCCGCACCGCCTGCTTGTCGGCAAAGATGCCGGTGAAGCCGTCGAGATAGGGCAAGCCCTTGACGTAATAATCCGGGTTTCTCACCCCCTTGATCGACTGGCCGGTCTCGTAGGCGACGAATTTGAACGGGCCCGAGCCCATGACGTGCGTCTCGTACCAGCGCGGGTCCTTGTCGAGGATCGCCTTCTCGTAAATGAAGTTGAACGGATCGGCGAGCGCCGGCAAAAACGCGCTGGTCGCGAATTTCAGACGAAAGACGACGGTCGTCGGGTCGGGCGCCTCGATCTTGTCGATCATCAGGTAGTTACTGGCGCGCGCGCTCAACACGCCCTTCGGCGGAAACGCGATCTCGTTAAAGCTGGCGGCGACGTCCTGGGCGGTCAGCGGCGAGCCGTCGGTGAATTTAACGCCGTCGCGGATCTTAAAGGCATAGGTCTTGCCGCTGTCGGTCGGCTGCGGCATCGCCGTGCACAAATCGCAGACGATATCAGTCGTCGAGGATGGATTGTCCGGGTTGATACGAATCAAGACGCTGTAAAAGGGTGCGATTGCGTGCACCGTCGCATAAGTGCTCTCGCGATGCCCGTCGAAGCTCGGCGGTGCGTCGGCCGGGATCATGTAAGTCAGAATGCCGCCGCGTTTCGGCGCTTCCTCTTCAGCGCCCGATGCGGTCGCCGCCAATAGGCCGAGAACCGCTGTAAATACCGCGGTCTTTAACGCCAGCCCCCTTCGCATCTGTTTTCCTGTACGCAACCTTGCCGTCACGCCCGCGGAAGCAGGGGTCCAAGGGCAGCCAACGATACGTTCGGATCTGGGTTCCCGCTTTCGCGGGAACGACGAAATAAAAGACTTCATGTTCTCTCTGATTATCTATCCAGCCACACGGTCGCCAAATCCTGATTCAGGTAGTGGCTCGGGCTGATCTTCCAGCCTTTGACATAGGATCGGTACGGGATGATCCGGTTCCACCACACAACCCAAATCTCGTGGGCCTGCTCGTCAATGACGTATTTTTCGAATTGACGCATCAGCGCGCGCTGCTTGGTGAAGTCGGTTTCGCGCAGCATCTTATTGTAAAGATCCACTTCCTGCGGGTCCTCGTAGTAGCCATAGTTCGCCTCGTAGACCGAACTCGGCAAATACTCCTGGACGTCGAGAAGCGGGTTCGGCACACCGTGGCAATTCGCTTGCAGGACAATCTGAAAATTGCCGCTCCGCTGCGCGTCCAATTCCGGGCCGGTCGGCATCACGCGTTGCGTCACGTGGAGCCCGATCTTGCTCCACTGATCGATCAGCCAGGTGCCGACATATTTGTAGGGCTGGTCGACCCCCCGGTTCAAAAGCTCAAAGCTGAGCCCCTCGGCGCCGGCTTCCTTTAACAGCTGCCGCGCCTCGGCGCGCGACTTTTCGATGTCGGGTCCATATCCGGCGATCTGCGCGAGTTCCTGCTTATTCGCCGCCAGCGGCGAGCCGGGGAACACGATGCCGCCGACCGTGCGCACAATCGCGATCTTGGCGAGCGCCGGGGCGCCGTTCCAGCGGTCGATCGCCAGGCTCAACGCACGGCGTACCCGGGCATCATCGAACGGCTTGTGTTTGTGGTTGGGGATGACGATGCTTCCGCAATTCCAGTCGCTTTCTTGGACATCGAGCTTGTCGCCGAGCGCCCTTTTGAGTTCGTCGCGCGCCGCTGGCGGCAACCCGCGGAATTCCATCGCAGCGCGGTCGGCGCGGATGGCATCGACCCGGACCGCCTGCTTGTCAGCGAAAATCGCGGTAAAGCCATCGAGATAAGGCAACCCCTTGTGATAGTAATCAGGGTTGCGCGCCCCCTTGACCGCCTGACCGGTCTGGTACTCGACAAATTTGAACGGCCCCGAACCGAGGACATTTTTCTCGTACCAGCGCGGGTCCTGATCGAGCTTCGCCTTTTGGTAGACGAAGGTGAAAGGATCGGCGAGCGCCGGCAGAAATGCGCTGGTGGCAAATTTCAAATGAAAGACAACCGTCGAGGGGGCGGGCGCGGTAACCGTATCGACCATAGCGTACCAGTTTTGGCGCGGGCTTATCACACCCTTGGGCGGGTGAATGATGTGCTCCCAGCTCGCCGCCACGTCGGCCGCGGTCAATGGCGAGCCGTCGTGGAATTTGACCCCGTCGCGGATCTTGAAGGTGTAGGTCTTGCCGCCGTCGGTCGGCTGCGGCATCGCCGTGCACACATCGCAGACGAAATCGGTTGTCGATGACGGGTTTTCCGGGTTGATCCGGATCAGCACGCTGTAAAACGGCGCTATGGCTTGCAGGGTCGCGAAGGTGCCCTCGCGGTGACCGTCAAAGCTCGGCGGGGCATCGGCCGGGATCATATAGATCAAGGTCCCGCCGCGTTTGGGGGCCTCCTCGTCGGTTGCGGTCGCCGCCGCCGCCGCCGTAGCGAGGACGGCGCCGAGCATTGCCGCCAACACACCCGATCCGATCTTCATTGTGTCGCCTCCGCTAATATTCTTCCTCAGGAATCGGCGACGCCGCCAGCCAGCTGGCGCGCCTGCACCGCCGTCATTTCGGCTGCGATCTCGTTGCTGCGGAAGCAGGCGGCGAGGTGCGGCCCCTGCCCCGCCGCTTCGAGCGCCGGCCGCTTCCGGGCGCAAACCTCGATCGCGAACCGGCAGCGCGGCCGGAACGCGCAGCCTTCATCGAGTCGGGTCAGATCGGGCGGTTGGCCCTCGACCGGGTCGAGCCGCGCCTGGCGCGGGCGGTCGAGCCGCGGAACCGAGCGCAGCAGCGCAATCGTGTAGGGATGCCGCGGATCGTGGTAGATGGCCGCCGCCGGTCCGCTCTCGACGATGCGGCCGGCATACATGACGTTGACCCGGTTGGCATAGCGCGCGACTACCCCGAGATTGTGGGTGATGATGATCAGCGCTACGTCGAGCCGGCGGGTCAACTCCTTCATCAATTCAAGGATCTGTGCTTGAATGGTTACGTCGAGCGCGGTCGTCGGTTCGTCGGCGATGATCAGCTTGGGATCGCAGGCCAGCGCGATCGCGATCATGATCCGCTGCCGCATGCCGCCCGACAGCTGGTGGGGATATTGCTTCAGGCGGCGGATCGGGTCGGCGATCCCGACGAGCCCCAGCAACTCGACGGCTCGTTTTTGCGCGGCGGCCCGGTCGGCGCCGCGGTGCTGTTCGAGGGTTTCGGTGATCTGCCGGCCGATCGTCAGCACCGGGTTCAGCGAGGTCATCGGCTCCTGAAAGATCATGCCGATATCGCCGCCGCGCACCTGGCGCATCGCCTCGCTCGAAAGCCGCAACAAATCACGCCCGGCAAACAGGATTTCGCCGTGCGTGACCCGACCGGGCGGGTCGGGGATCAGGCGCAGCAACGACAACGCCCCGGCGGTCTTGCCTGAGCCGCTCTCGCCGACGATCGCCACCGTTTCGCCGCGCTCGACGGTGTACGAAATACCGTCGACTGCCGGCACGATGCCGGCGCCGGTGCGAAACTCGGTGTGCAGATTTCTGACTTCGAGCAGTGCCGGCAAAACGCCCACCTCCTTCCTCCCATCCACAACGCCGAGCCTTTTCTTCTTGTCGCGATCGAGCTGTGTGGTATCGACCGCCGGACCCCCTGTCAACCACCGGCGACGACCCTCTCTGCGTCGCTCGGGTTCGGACTTTAATGCAGTTAGCCCTGTCTCTTGTCAGGTTCACGAAAGTCTCTTGGCTCCATCGGCGTTGCACCGACCACCCCTCGTCGCCTTCGACATCGTGAAACCCGTCGATCCGCAATCGCGGCAGGCCGGGCTCTTGCCGCTCGAACAGCTGCTCCGCCGAACCGCCCGGCGGGACAGGGCCGCGTTTGCCGCGCTCTATGTCAATTGGAGACTTGCTCTGCCTGACATGACGTTAGAGGTAGATCGAACATGCTCACCTTGCTGAGCCGAACCCTTCGACAGCCCGCTACCCTGCGGCAGCCGATCACCGCAATCTACGCCCTGCTGATTTTCGCCAATCTGACGGTCTGGGCGTGGGCGGTTCTGCTGTTCCGGAACCAGCCGGTCCTGCTCGGCACCGCGCTTCTGGCATACGGGTTCGGCCTGCGTCACGCCGTCGACGCCGATCACATCGCGGCCATCGACAACGTGACCCGCAAGCTGATGCAGGATGGCAAGCGGCCGGTCGGGATTGGCTTCTTCTTTGCCATGGGCCACTCGACCGTGGTGATCCTGGCCGTAGCAGGCGTGGCCGGCACGGCGACGTTACTGGGGGGTCCTTCGACCAGTTCAAGACGGTCGGAGGCATCATTGGCACCAGCGTCTCCGCGCTGTTCCTGTTCGCTATCGCCGCCGCCAACCTGATCGTCTTGCGCGGGGTTTGGGCGACCTTCCGGCACGTACGCAAGGGCGGCCGCTATGTGGAGGAAGATTTTAACATCCTGCTCAACAGCGGAGGCCTGCTCGCGCGCTTGTTCCGTCCCCTGTTCCGGTTGATCGGCGAGAGCTGGCACATGTATCCGCTCGGCCTTCTATTCGGGCTCGGGTTCGACACCGCGACTGAGGTTGCGCTGCTTGGCGTTTCGGCAGCCGCGGCCGCTAAAGGCGTATCGATCTGGTGTATAATGCTGTTCCCAGCACTGTTCACCGCGGGAATGTCGCTGATCGACACCACCGACGGCATCCTTATGCTGAGCGCCTACAACTGGGCGTTTATCAAGCCAATTCGCAAACTGTACTACAACCTCACCATCACCTTTGTGTCGGTCGTGGTCGCAGTTCTGGTTGGGGGCATTGAGACGCTGGGGCTGATGGGTGATCAGTTCGCGCTTAGAGGTGCATTCTGGGATGGCGTCGGCGTGATGAACGGTAACTTCACCGCTCTCGGAGTTGCCATCATCGGCTCGTTCATCGCCGCCTGGGTCGGCTCGGTCATCATCTATCGTTACAAGAACCTGGACGAAATCCAGCTCACATCCGCCGAAAGTTGATGCCTCCGTCCATCCGGGGTAGCACCGGCTCGACCCCCACCGGACGCCCAGAGCCGCATTTGGCTTGCTCAAAACGCCCGAAATGGCGACCATAGCCGCATAACCACCGGACAGGTAAATGTCAGGCAATTGGTGGGACGCAGCGATGACGGAACTCGCGGCCGCGCAACGTGATTTCATGAATGGCGATGCGACCGGGCTGCAGGCGCTCTATTCACACCGCGACGACGTGACAGTCATGGGCGGCTTCGGCGGTTTCGAGCGTGGCTGGGCCGAAGTCGGCCCTCGCCTTGCCTGGGCAGCCTCACATTTCCGCGGCGGCGAGTACAGTCAGCAGGACATCAGCGCTACAGTGGGCACGGAGGTTGCCTGTCTCGTCTGCCTGGAGCGCTGGACGCGCAACGCCCCAGATAGTCAGCCTGTACCGGTCATGGAACTGCGCGTCACTCAGACGTTTCGGCTCGAAGGCGACCGATGGCGGCTCGTCCATCGCCACGCCGACGGGCTCGTGCACAAACGCGAACCGACCTGACCTACGGCAAGCGGGCTGACGTACCCACCGTCAAATTTAAACCAAGGGTACGCTAGTCCTGGCGCATCGTTCGAGGCGATATCCCTTGCGCGGGAGATCGCGTCCGAGGGACCATCCGGTCCTCAAGCTGGGTGGATCACTCGACAGGGATTGCCGGCCGCGACGACGTTCGCGGGCAGGCTATGGGTTACGACGCTGCCTGCCCCTACTACTGTGTTCTCACCAATTGTCACGTCCGGGCAAATGATGACTCCGCCACCCAGCCAGACACCATTACCAATGATGACCGGCAGAGCATATTCCAGCCCCGAGCGGCGTGCCCGCGCGTCTACCGGATGCGTCCCCGTGTAAATGTGGACACCCGGCGCTATCTGAACTTCCTCACCAATAGTGATGCGGTTGCAGTCGAGGAGAACGCAGTCATAATTGATAAAGCTTCGGGATCCGATCGAAATGTTGTAGCCGTAATCGCAGCGGATGTTCGGCTTTGCGACAGCTCCCTCGCCGAAATGGCCAAACAGATCGCGCAACAATTCTACACGCAAGGCTTCTTCATCCGCGCCCGACGTATTGAACCTGGCCAAAATAGCCTGGGCACGCAGATGGTCCGCAACCAGTTCGGGATCGCTTGCAAGGTAGAGTTCGCCCGCCAACATCTTCGCCTTCTGGCCGGTCGGTGCGGTCATTACGGTTCACCCTTGTATATTTTGACGGAACGCGGCCATCACCGATACGGCTTCGCGCTTAGCTTGTGTAGCACCCTCGCCATCTGAGCAACTAATACCACATCTCGCTGACTGAACTGCTCGATAAGATTGCTGAGGTGAGGGCTCGCTATGAACAACGCTGATACTAAGACCGTGCCCGCCCGCTTCAATGTAGGTGACCGCGTTCGCATAAGGGATCTGCCAAATCTATTCTATACTCGTACCCAAATGTATGTTCGGAACGTGAGCGGGACGATTGCCGCTCGGACCTATGAAGACCTCATCCCCGAAGACGAGGCCTGGAACAGGGACGACGCGCAGCCCGAACAATTTTACATCGTCCGGTTTCGGCAAAAGGATCTTTGGGAAGATTACCCACTCGAAAACGATACATTGCAGACAGAATTGCCCGACCGCTGGCTCGAGCCGGTCAGCGATTGATCGGTGCAAAGTGGGAGCACAGACCATGCAACAGTCGCGCGATCACGACCATGACGACGGCGCTTACGACCACCCAGCGGCGCCGATGGTCGATGAAATTACCGACTTCGAGATACTGGAAATCGCCGTTCGCGAGTTGGCGATCGAAAAGGGCCTGTTCACCGCCGAGGATCACCGGAAGTTTACCGAGTGGGCAGAATCCATCGGGCCTGCGGCGGGTTCGCGGCTGGTTGCAAAGGCGTGGACCGACCCCGCGTTCAAGGCCCGCGTGCTTGCCGATGCCGTTGCCGCCTGCCGGGAGATCGGCATCGACTGGACCGAGCCCACCGGCGCCGGCACCCCCAGCGATTACATGCAGTTGCGCGTACTCGAAGATACGCCGACCTTGCATCACGTGATCGTCTGCACCTTGTGCTCGTGTTATCCGCGGCCCCTGCTTGGCCATTCGCCCTATTGGTACCGTTCGCCCAATTATCGTCGCCGGCTGGTCCGCTGGCCGCGTCATGTGCTGGCCGAGTTTGGATTGAACCTCCCCAACGAGGTGGAGGTGAGGGTCGAGGACTCCAACCAGAAATGCCGGTTTATGGTCCTTCCTGTGCGGCCGGCAGGCACCGAGAATTGGACGGAGGAGCAGCTGGCGGAGATCGTGACCCGCGACTGCATGATCGGCGTTGCCTTGCCCCGGCCCGACAGGAAGTCAGATGATGTTCGGCCCGTCCATAAGGCCAGTCGGCCGGTCCCTGAGCACCACCAGGCAGAGGCCGGTCAATGAGTGGAGAAAGCAGCGAGCCGCCTGCTGCTGCCGCCAAGCGCCGGGCGGATCTGGCTCCGATCCCGTTGCTCGAGGCCATACGAAAGGAGGATAAAACCTGGGAAAAGCTCGCACCGCGTCACGGCGTCACCAATCCCGATCCGCCGTGGAAAGTCAGCCTGTACGCGACCTGCGAGTGTCTCGCGGCCGGCGCGGCTCTTCCGGCGCTGGAACGGCGCCGCGCGGAGGATCAACTCGGCGAGACCGTGTACAGCGGTACTCCCGCGCCCGAGCAACAGCTGTTGGCCTTGGCCCACATCATGCTCAGCCGCGGGCTGCTGAGCAAAGAGGATCTCGCCAGACGCATGACTGTCATCCGATCCCGAACTCGAGGCGTGCTAGACCGAAATTCGACAGATTGAAACGCGAGCGAGGCTAAATTATCGGGCGATATAATTAAGACGAGGCAGCCCGCCCGACGCTTCCCCTCCCCTCTGTACTTCCCGGTTGAGGAACGGTGTCCGAGAAACGTGCCGCCTGCCAAATTCCTCCCGGAAAAGGACGACATCTTCTTCGCGTCGAAAATAGAGATCGAAGGCGACGACGCCACGCGTCACTGGGACGGGGGAGAAGCCAACCACATCAATGCGGCGGTGGTCGAGCCAAACCCGTATGCTGCTCATGAAGTCGCCGAGCGTATCGCCGCGCCGGCTTTTAATGCGTGCGTAAAACCGCGTGGGAGCATCCATGTCGCTCTCCTTATTGCCGGTTCCGGCGGGAGCGCACGAATCTCTCAGTCGACCACTTGCCTCATTCCAGAGCGTGGACGATTCGACTAGCCTATAGGTTGGCGCACAGCTTGGTCAAAGATTTTGTACGGAACCGCACAACTTAATTCCTACGTCATCCTCTCTTACGCGAACAGACGTTCGTACTCGTTCGTGACAATGCGGTAGCACTCGCACGAGGCGGCTTCCAAGCCATGGCGGTCGATAATGGTGACTCGGCCATGACTGTTGCGGATCAACCCGGCGGCCTTCAGCGTGCCAACCGCGACTGTGACCCCCGCTCGCCGCACGCCGAGCATCATCGAGAGAAATTCGTGGCCGAACGGCAATTCGTCGCTCGGTGCGCGATCACGGGCCATCAGCAACCAACGGGCAAGGCGCTCGGGTATAGGGTGTCGTCCGTTGCATGCCGCAGTTAAGGAAACCTGAACCTGGAGGGCCTGGGCGTAGCGGAGCAGGAGGCCCGAGAGGGTGGTGCTCCGTCCCGCTTTCTCCCGAAATGCGCCTGTTTCAATCCGCAAGGCAGAACCGGGAATCTGCACCATCGTCTCGAGGGGACAGGCGTCGGCGCCGAGCAGGACCGGCACCCCGACAAACCCTTCATTGCCGATCATCCCCACTTCGATCATGGCTCCCTGCAACGGTTGCACGAGCGACACCATCCCTTCCTGGGGGAAATACAAATGTTGTATCGGCGTACCCGGATTTGAGAGAGTCCGTTTATGGGGGAGCGGGACAAGCTCGAGATGCGCTCTGAGGCCGTCGAGATCCTCCAGCGTCAATGCCAGGAGTAGCCGGTTTGAAATAGAATTTGCGGGAGGCATGTGCTCCTCCGAAAAAATTCGGGCAAGAGCACACGCATCTCCTAGCCGTCCGCGCCCAAAGGGCGGTTGCGGGCGATAGCCCGATATGGGCACGTCGCGCGCGGATTACTGACTGAACTGCTCGATAAGATTGCTGAGGTGAGGGCTCGCAATGAACAACGCTGATACTAAGACCGTGCCCGCCCGCTTCAATGTAGGTGACCGCGTTCGCATAAGGGATCTGCCAAATCTATTCTACACTCGTACCCAAATGTATGTTCGGAACGTGAGCGGGACGATTGCCGCTCGGACCTATGAAGACCTCATCCCCGAAGACGAGGCCTGGAACAGGGACGACGCGCAGCCCGAACAATTTTACATCGTCCGGTTTCGGCAAAAGGACCTTTGGGAAGATTACCCACTCGAAAACGATACATTGCAGACAGAATTGCCCGACCGCTGGCTCGAGCCGGTCAGCGATTGATCGGTGCAAAGTGGGAGCACAGACCATGCAACAGTCGCACGATCACGACCATGACGACGGCGCTTACGACCACCCAGCGGCGCCGATGGTCGATGAAATTACCGACTTCGAGATACTGGAAATCGCCGTTCGCGAGTTGGCGATCGAAAAGGGCCTGTTCACCGCCGAGGATCACCGGAAGTTTACCGAGTGGGCCGAATCGATTGGGCCGGCCGGGGGCTCGCGGCTGGTTGCAAAGGCGTGGACCGACCCGGCGTTCAAGGCCCGCGTGCTTGCCGATGCCGTTGCCGCCTGCCGGGAGATCGGCATCGACTGGACCGAGCCCACCGGCGCCGGCACCCCCAGCGATTACATGCAGTTGCGCGTACTCGAAGATACGCCGACCTTGCATCACGTGATCGTCTGCACCTTGTGCTCGTGTTATCCGCGGCCCCTGCTTGGCCATTCGCCCTATTGGTACCGTTCGCCCAATTATCGTCGCCGGCTGGTCCGCTGGCCGCGTCATGTGCTGGCCGAGTTTGGATTGAACCTCCCCAACGAGGTGGAGGTGAGGGTCGAGGACTCCAACCAGAAATGCCGGTTTATGGTCCTTCCTGTGCGGCCGGCAGGCACCGAGAATTGGACGGAGGAGCAGCTGGCGGAGATCGTGACCCGCGACTGCATGATCGGCGTTGCCTTGCCCCGGCCCGACAGGAAGTCAGATGATGTTCGGCCCGTCCATAAGGCCAGTCGGCCGGTCCCTGAGCACCACCAGGCAGAGGCCGGTCAATGAGTGGAGAAAGCAGCGAGCCGCCTGCTGCTGCCGCCAAGCGCCGGGCGGATCTGGCTCCGATCCCGTTGCTCGAGGCCATACGAAAGGAGGATAAAACCTGGGAAAAGCTCGCACCGCGTCACGGCGTCACCAATCCCGATCCGCCGTGGAAAGTCAGCCTGTACGCGACCTGCGAGTGTCTCGCGGCCGGCGCGGCTCTTCCGGCGCTGGAACGGCGCCGCGCGGAGGATCAACTCGGCGAGACCGTGTACAGCGGTACTCCCGCGCCCGAGCAACAGCTGTTGGCCTTGGCCCACATCATGCTCAGCCGCGGGCTGCTGAGCAAAGAGGATCTCGCCAGACGCATGACTGTCATCCGATCCCAACTCGAGGCGTGCTAGACCGAAATCCGACAGATTGAAACGCGAGCGAGGCTAAATTATCGGGCGATATAATTAAGACGAGGCAGCCCGCCCGACGCTTCCCCTCCCCTCTGTACTTCCCGGTTGAGGAACGGTGTCCGAGAAACGTGCCGCCTGCCAAATTCCTCCCGGAAAAGGACGACATCTTCTTCGCGTCGAAAATAGAGATCGAAGGCGACGACGCCACGCGTCACTGGGACGGGGGCGAAGCCAACCACATCAATGCGACGGTGGTCGAGCCAAACCCGTATGTTGCTCATGAAGTCGCCGAGCGTATCGCCGCGCCGGCTTTTAATGCGTGCGTAAAACCGCGTGGGAGCATCCATGTCGCTCTCCTTATTGCCGGTTCCGGCGGGAGCGCACGAATCTCTCAGTCGACCACTTGCCTCATTCCAGAGCGTGGACGATTCGACTAGCCTATAGGTTGGCGCACAGCTTGGTCAAAGATTTTGTACGGAACCGCACAACTTAATTCCTACGTCATCCTCTCTTACGCGAACAGACGTTCGTACTCGTTCGTGACAATGCGGTAGCACTCGCACGAGGCGGCTTCCAAGCCATGGCGGTCGATAATGGTGACTCGGCCATGACTGTTGCGGATCAACCCGGCGGCCTTCAGCGTGCCAACCGCGACTGTGACCCCCGCTCGCCGCACGCCGAGCATCATCGAGAGAAATTCGTGGCCGAACGGCAATTCGTCGCTCGGTGCGCGATCACGGGCCATCAGCAACCAACGGGCAAGGCGCTCGGGTATAGGGTGTCGTCCGTTGCATGCCGCAGTTAAGGAAACCTGAACCTGGAGGGCCTGGGCGTAGCGGAGCAGGAGGCCCGAGAGGGTGGTGCTCCGTCCCGCTTTCTCCCGAAATGCGCCTGTTTCGATCCGCAAGGCAGAACCGGGAATCTGAACCATCGTCTCGAGTGGACAGGCGTCGGCGCCGAGCAGGACCGGCACCCCGACAAAGCCTTCATTGCCGATCATCCCCACTTCGATCATGGCTCCCTGCAACGGTTGGACGAGCGATACCATCCCTTCCTCGGGGAAATACAAATGTTGTATCGGCGCGCCCGGATTTGAGAGAGTCCGTTTGTGGGGGAGCGGGACAAGCTCGAGATGCGCTCTAAGGCCGTCGAGATCCTCCAGCGCCAATGCCAGGAGTAGCCGGTTTGAAATAGAATCTGCGGGCGGCATGCGCTGCTCCGAAAAATTCGGGCAAGAGCACGCGCATCTCCTAGCCGTCCGCGCCCCAAGGGCGGTTGCGGGCGATACACCCGATATGGGCACTTCGCGCGCGGATTACGAAGAAGTAAGCAAGGCCGAGCTGATTGAAGGCCTCCGATCACCCGCGCGAGCATTAGCATACGTTCGGAATATGGTTGATTCGCCTCTGATAACCGTGTTCGTTGCTAAACCATTCGAGAAGGTCCGCGTCTGATCGCATCGTGACGTTCGCTTTCCGTCGTGGCACGACCACGCGCGTCCTCCCGGAAAGCCCTCGTCACCTGGGCCGGGGCGATGCCCCGCATCTGCCGCACGCTCTCCTGCAGGGCTGGTCGACGTCGCAGCGGGTGATGCCGGCCTCGGCGCCGGCACCGCCGAACGCGCGCGAGGAGTGAAATCCTCCATCGGCGTTTCTGCCCTTTCGCCGAAGGCCGGCAATAGGATTAACGCGCTTGCTTGTCTTCCCGGCGCAGGCCGGGACCCATTTCTGCCATGGATATCGGCCTTCGCCGGTATGACGAAGTCGTTCTTGACGCTCGGCCGCCACCAGGGATCAAGGCGCCGCCGCCATCGGTCACCAGGCAGCACGGCAACTGCCGGAACGGATGGGCGATCGTCCGCGAGTTCAGCACGTCGTTGACGGTGATCGGGTCCTTGAAGGTGGCGCGCGGGTTCTTACCGGTCCATTCGCGCTGCACGACCGACATCGTCGCCAATTGCTCGTCAGTCTATTGCGTCGTTCCCGCGCAGGCGGGAACCCAGGGCTCCGGGGCCTTGTCGCTCGCCCCTGGGGCCCCGCTTTCGCCAGGGGCGACGAAAAACATCAGTAGCGCATCACCGAGATCGTGAACAAAGTCGGTGGCCCATCGGCCACCCCACCCCAACCCTCCCCCGCCTGCGGGGGAGGGTTGGGAGGGGGCTGCTGGCGAGATTACCCGGCGCGACGACGTTGCGGGCGCGCCCAACGCCGGAGCGGCCGCTCTCGCCATGCGTGATCAATACCGTCTCGCATAGCCCCGAGGCGATCGCCGCGGACCTGTGGCGGACGTGGATCATGAACGAGCAGCCGTCGACCCATTTCGGCGTCAGGCCAAGGTAATGGAGACCGCCACCGGCGTCCGCTGGTGCTGACACAGAGCTTGGGCTCGCCTCTGGTGATGCAAACCCTGGGCGGATATCCGATGGGGCAGTGGCTCCGATTTTTATGAAATTAATCTGACTGTGTGAACTAGTTCACACTCCGCTCTGACGGCAGCGAGTTATTAGAAGAAATGCAGGCGTAAGTAAAAGTCTCCGTTCACGCCACCGGCGTCAACGTCCCGGCCATTCGTGCTTAACCCGAAATCGGCCGCGGCAACCCGGTCCTCGGGCGAGGGGCAGACAATCGGGCATCCGAACAGAGGAGACATTACGGCCATGTCTAGGACATTCGATCCCGCCATCTGCGACGTGCTCTTCGTAACGCTTGAGCGACTGGCGGGGGGAACGGGGTCATGAAGGTCGAAGAAAAACCGCCTTTCGATCCCAAACTGTTTTTGGCTAAGGTCGGCGCCGGAAAAACCAGGACCGAGTTGCGCAGGCGGCAAATCGTCTTCTCTCAGGGAGATCCGGCGGATGCCGTCTTCTACATCGAGAGAGGCAGGATCGAGCTGAGGGTCCTGTCCCAGCAAGGCAAGGAAGCAATCCTCGCTACCTTGGGAGTGGGCGATTTCTTTGGCGAGGGATGCCTCGCTAGCCAGCCATTGCGCATGGCGACGGCCGTCGCGGCCGCGGAATCCACGGTGATGCGGCTCGAAAAATCGGCAATGATCCCGGTGCTTCGCGATCAGCCGGAATTCTCAGCGCTCTTCATCTCATACCTGCTGACCCGTAACATCCGCAGCGAAGACGATCTCGTCGATCAGTTGTTCAATTCGAGCGAACAACGCCTGGCGCGCCTCCTGCTGCGGCTGGCAAATTTCGGCGAAGAGGGAGAGCCTGAGGCGGTGATCCCCAAGATCAGTCAGGAGACCTTGGCCGAGATGATCGGCACGACCCGGTCGCGGGTCAGCTTTTTCATGAACAAATTCCGCAAGCTCGGCCTCATCGAATACAGCGGCAGCGTGAGCGTCCACAGCTCACTGCTAAACGTCGTCCTCCACGACTGACGTCGAAATCATCCCCACCACATCGCATTCCCGTCTGCGGCACAATTTCGTCAAAACTGAGCAATCTTGACCAGACTGCGACCAAAAACTGGCGAAATATGGTGAAAATCGCAGAACACGATCCAGTGTCGGAGGAGGAAAACATGTTTACGCAAAATTTGCTGACGCGTTATCTTCTCGAAAACCCGGCGGCCAGCAGATATGTCGTGATACAGGGCGATCCGCAGCCAGTTGTGGAGGGACCGAGAGCAAGGAGCAGTTGGGACCCATCGCCCGAACCGTGGCGAGCAGCCGTCGCGCAACTTCTCTACGCAGCTCAGGCGACGGACTTCGCAATGCGATTACCCGAGGGACAGCAAAAGAGCGCGCTCAAAAGCGCCGGGGCAGCGATCGACAGCATCCTCGACGATTGGTGCGGAACGCCCCCTAGGTTTCCCTACCCGTGGCCCTGGCCAGGGCCACCGCCGTGGGTTTGGGAAATTGCCTCGGAGCTCTCGCTGGTAGCAAATAGCCTCCAGCCCGGCACTCTCCGTGATGTAATTCAGGACATTGGTATCCAGGCGTTTCAGAGGGCGAATGTAGAGCGATAGCGCGACTCCGTGTCAACCGAATGGAGGGACACCGGATTGCATCCCTCCCCCGTTTTGATGCGCCGACCCTTTAAAGTTGACCCTAGCCCGCGTGACCGAACTGAGGGAGAACCAAAATGGGTACGCCGTTTATCGGTACTGTGGAGGTCGAGGACGACACAAACCACCTTACTATGGTCACACTTGACCCGGATAATGCCAAGATCACGGTGGGTGGTGGATATACCGCGAAAAACTTGAGCATAGGGGCCCAAGACGGCAAAATTGAGCTGTTAGATAAGTTTGACTTGGCTTCAGTTCAACTTTCGGCCGGTGACGCCCCCTTTGGTGGAACGCTAGTTCTGAAGTCGAACGATAAACAGCAGGTTTATCTGGGCCAGGGTCATCTAACCCTAGGAGGTCATGCCGAAGAAGGGAGCGTTCATCTATACCCCTCTTCCAACAGCACGGCTCCCCTCGGACCAATTTCCATAAGACTGAATGCTAACGACGCATTCCTTGGGGCCGGAGGGCACCTGATCGATGGACAGCTCGGCCTGTTTCCAAAGAATTATAGCGGCGGCGGTGACGCATCTGAACTTGCACAGGCAACGATCCACCTGCGAGCTATCGATGGAACGATTTGTGCCGGCGCAGGCGGGCAGGATGGAACCTTGCTGCTACTCACTCCAGACGGGAAGTCTGCAACCATTCAATTACAGGGCGCGAAAAGCACGGTCAGTGTTGGTGGGGGCGGTCATCCCGGAGAGCTGCAACTACTCGATCCGACCGGTGGCACGCCTTGGATTCGTCTGGTGGCCTCCGATGCCTACGCGGCCCTGGGAGGCAACAATGTGTTTGGAAGAATAGGTCTCTTCCCCACGACAGCCACTAATAACGGCAATGGGAACCAAGCGACGATATTTCTCAATGGCGAGACTGGCGACATCGTTCTGAGCAATGCAGATTGTGCTGAGGACTTCGATATCGTCGAATTGGAGGGGCTCGACCCCGGAACAGTGATGGCGATCGACGAAGACGGCATGCTCCGGCCGAGCCAGGACGCTTACGACAGGAAAGTTGCAGGTGTAATTTCCGGGGCTGGGGGCTATAAGCCAGGAATCGTTCTCGACAAACAGCAGTCAAAGCACAAACGAATGCCGGTGGCGCTCGTAGGGAAAGTGTTTTGCAAAGTTGACGCTCGGTATTCGCCCGTGGGTGTTGGCGACTTGCTCACAACGTCCCCAACCCTGGGTCACGCTATGAAGGCGATTGATCCGCTGAAGGCTTTCGGGGCCGTCATAGGTAAAGCTCTGCGACCGTTAAAAAGAGGGACGGATCTTATCCCGATATTGATAGCGTTACAGTAATCAATGCACAGGAGCGAAATATGTCCTCCATTGATGTGCGGCTAGACCTGAGCACGCTGCTTGTCGTCGAGAAAAACGAATCCTCGGCAGATGAGCCATATCTTTGGGTCGTGTACCTCAAGGTGGATGGAACGACTTTGAATCTGGCGAACCTTTCCTCGTCTTTCGTTGCGCTGAATGCTCCCGCCGGCAGTCACGGAGACCTCGGGGCGGCGTCGGACGGCATGAATTTGGGTGACCAGGCCAATATTCCGAAAGCCATCGGCCGCTTCGACACCACCCTGCGTACGGACGGACTGCCGCAGGAAATTGGCGAAGATTTGAGTTTTGTCGCGGTAGCGGTAGTGGCTCTTGAAGAAGACGACACCAAAGATTTTGCGGCAGAAGCAGGCCACCAAGCTATGATCAGCACCATGCAAACCGAACTTAACAAGGCTATTCGGGCGGGCATGGCACCTGATCCTAATGCGATCGGGGGCAAGGTTCAGGATGCTGTCCATAGCGCCATCAAAAACGCAAGTGTAAGCGTGCTATCGTTCTTGCCTGTGTCGAGCCTCTTCGACATTGGAGGCATCATCGACCCCGACGATTTCGTTGGCTCTGCATTTGTCGGCCCGTTTACGTTCCAGCAGCTGCGCGATGCCGGAGCTGCTGGACTTCCCTTTACGTTCGACTTGACATCAACGGATAACCCTCAGGGCCTGTACCGGATTACGGGCCGGGCTCGGCGTGTTATGACGACGCTCCTTGAGGTTGGGAAAGCGCTGCACACCGGAAGTGTCCGACAAATGGCGCAGCAGATCGGGAATTTTACCGGCTCTTCGCTGCCCATTCCGATCTCGGTGCAAGGCCTCATTCGCGTTTTTGACATTGAACTCGCAGCCTGACGGCGAATGACGGTCCATTGCGGTTGCCGCAGCAATGCCGCCGAGGCTCGTCTGACTTCCAAAATAAGAGGTGATTATGGCTACTCTTCAGGATGTCGCCCAAGAATTAGGAACGGGAGATGTTCGGGTGATGGCAAAGGATCTCGGTTTAAATCCACCGATTTCCATGATCGCGCTGATCCGAACATTTATCCAAGCCGCTCAACCTCAGGTTCCTGTAAATTTGTTTCCGGTCGGGGACGATATTGGGATCTCGACCGGGCTAAGCTGGAGGGATCCAGGTGAAGGCACCCTCTCTCGGGCGAGCAGCTTTCAGGTCGACTTCTGGGAGCTACCCACTCACGTGAGTTTGCTATCGTTCAACTACGCGCCAACCAATACTGACAACATATGGATACCAGAGGATAAGCTGAAATACGACACGGAGTATGAGCTCGATGTGTACGCTATAAACAAGGTTGGCAAAAGCGCAGTGGCGTACGCGCAATTTCGTACAGTTGCGGGTCAAAACCCCCCTCCGCCGTTGGAGACCGGCTATCCAATCGTATTAGCACAGGAATCCGGTGAATCCACATGGATGTATTACGATTTCACTGTGGCAGATGCTGGGCTTGGTCAATCGACCATTAAGAATGTCATGAATGACGGAAATTACATAATAACTCTCACCCATCAGTCGACAGCAACGACTATACAAATGGCAAAGCTCGGAGAAACAACGGTGTTTAACGGCCAACTTCTTGCTGGTATCTGGCAGGCGGAACTTATTGGTGTTCCACAAGAGCAGGCGCCACCGTCACTCGGCATAACCCTTAAATATTAGACGGAAATTTGGAGAAGGTCGCCGACGGACTTCCGGTCCGAATGAGCTTGTGACCGTCACGGCGGCTCTTTCGACATGATGATGGTGCCGGAGGCGGCGAACATGGCGCCGACACCGTGGCAGACCGAGATCTTGGCGCCGGGTACCTGCGCTGGAGCGATGCCGCGCATCTGGCGCACGCTCTCCTGCAAGGCATACATGCCGTACATGCCGGAATGCATGTAGGAGAGGCCGCCGCCGTTCGTATTTAGCGGCAATTTGCTGCCAGGGGCGGTGTTGCGGTCAGCGATGAAGGCTCCGCCCTCGCCTCGCCCGACAAAGCCGAGGTCTTCCGGGCCGTAGATCGGCAGATGGTCAGCGGTCGCTCGGGTGAGCCTTCATATAGGCCCGGAGTATCGAGTTGATCCGCGTCTGATAGCCGCGTTCGCGGCGGAACCATTCGAGAAGGTCGGCGTCCAACCGCATCGTGACTGTTTTCTTCTGCCGTGGCATGACCACGCGCGCGTCCTTCCAGAAGGCCTCGTCTGTCGGCTTTGCATCGGGGTCGTCGATGATCGCGGCATGTACCTCCTCGTCGGTCATCGAGCGCAGACGCCGCCAATCGGTTTTGGGTTCAGTCGTCGAGGTGGTTCCAGAAGTATCGTCGCTCATGAGGTTCGGATCTCCACGCTGAAATGATGTGACGCTCATCCGGGCCGCGGTCTATGTAGATCACCGTGATCTCGACTCCATTGACGAGGCCGATTGCATAGATCCGCACCTCGCCATACTCGAAACGATCATCGGTCCGTTCCACGGTCGGCCCGTCGAAAATCCGAGCCGCATCCTGAAAAGCTATTCCATGCCTGCGGACGTTGCTCGCATTCTTCGCCGGATCCCATGTGAACCACATCCTGGGCTTTTACGAAATGTATTTACGCGAGGGCAGTAGTGAAGTCCCGGCCGTTTTTCGGCGCAACCCTCGCTCACGGCGCCTGGTTCGACATGATGATCGTGCCGGAGGCGGCGAACATGCCGCCGACGCCGTGGCAGACCGAGATCTTGGCGCCAGCGACTTGAGCTGGCGCGATGCCGCGCATCTGGCGCACGCTCTCCTGCAAGGCATACATGCCGTACATGCCGGAATGCATGTAGGAGAGGCCGCCGCCGTTCGTATTCAGCGGCAATTTGCTGCCAGGGGCGGTGTTGCGGTCAGCGATGAAGGCGCCGCCCTCGCCGCGCCCGACAAAGCCCAGATCTTCGAGGCCGTAGATCGGCAGATGGGCGAAGGCGTCGTAGATCATCAGATGGTCGACGTCGCTGTGGGTGATGCCGGCCTCGGCAAAAGCCTTGGCGCCCGACACGCGAAACGCGCTCGACGAGGTGAAATCCTTCATCTGGCTGACCATCGGGGTCTCGACACTCTCGCCGGTGCCGAGGATGTAGACGGGCTTGGTCGGGAAATCCTTGGCGCGCTCGGCCGCGGTGAGAATTAACGCGCCGCCGCCGTCGGTGACCAGGCAGCACTGCAACAGCCGGAACGGGTAGGCGATCATTCGCGAATTCAGCACATCGTCGACGGTGATCGGGTCCCTGAACGTGGCGCGCGGGTTCTTGCCGGCCCATTCGCGCTGCACGACCGAGACCATCGCCAAAGTCTCGTCGGTCAGCCCATAGGTCTTCATGTAGCGCAGCACCGGGATCGTGAACAAAGTCGGCGGCCCCATCGGCCCATAGGGCTGCTCGAACTGGCCGACGAACGGTGGCTTCAACCCGTGCTGAGGCTCGCGGTCAATTTCGGCGGTGCGCGCAAGGTCTGCAACACGACGCAATAGCGCTCGGTCAATTTTAATAGGCTCTGGCGCCGATCCTCGGGTTCGTCGGTATCGAGGGTGAAGCTGAGCCTGATTTCGTCGAAACCGACCGGTGCGGTGCGGTCGACCCCGAGCGTGCCGCGGAAATCGAGATCGCCCTCGGCGCTGACCGAGCCGCCCCGCAGCTTGAAGTCGATCGCGGTCGCCACCGCCTTCAAAGTGACCCCGGCACAGGCGACCAGCGCTTCGAGCAACATGTCGCCCGAACAGGCGTCGAGCCCGCTGCCGCCGGTCGCCGGATGCAGCCCCGCTTGCACCAAGACGCGCCCGGTCTCAACCTTGCACGCGATCGCACCATCGGCGAGGTCGCCGCGCGCCGTCAAGGTCACCACCGCCGAGCTGGGATCCTCGCGGTATTTCTCCTTGAGGGGCGCCTGAAGCTCACGCAGTTCATTGCTGTCCATCGTCGACCTCTCGTTCTCAACCAACAAATCCTTCCCTGCCCGCTGAGGGCGCGGCGCCGGGCTCTCTGCGAGCGGCGTTAGCCGCGACGGACGTACGGGCGGACAGCGGCGAGCAACAGGGCGGAGGGGGCGAGGCGCGGTCCCTCGCCCTCGTCGACCGGCGGCACGATAGTCACGCCCCAGCCCGGCAGCGTTTTCAGCGATGCCTGGGCCTGCGGGTGGTTCAGCAGCGGCGTGTTCAACGATGGGCCGACGACCACCGGCGTGCCCCGCCCGATGGCCTCGGCAACCACCGATAGCGCCAGGCTGTCGGCGATGCCGTGCGCGAGCTTGTTCAGCGAGTTGAAGCTGCACGGCGCGAACAGCACCACCCCGCGCGGCGGCCGCGGGCGGATCGCCAGATCGAAATACGATTGGACGACCTGCGCCCCCTCGACATCCGCAAGCTCGCGCGGCGCGACCACCCGCGAAGCGTTGGGTGTCGGGATCGCGATGATCGTCGCAAAGCCGAGCCCGACCAGGCCGCGCAGAAGCTCGGGACAGCGCGCCGCCGTCGTCGTGCCGCTGAGCACCAGATAGGCTACATCGAACCTTTCGTCACCAGCCGCGGCATCAGGGCTCATCTTGTTCCCGTTGAAACTGCGTCGGATTTAGAACATCGCTTCGCGGCCGTTGTCCGACGCCTGTTTGATGGCGTCGACCAGGCGGTGCAGGTCGACCGCGGTCTCGAAGGTCGGCTGATGAATTTTGCCATCGCGAATCGCGCGCGCGAACAGCGTGTACATCTGGCCGACATTGGTGGCTTCGCCAGACGGCGTACTGGCTGATGCTACGGTGAACCGCTCCGGCACGGGGATCAGCGCCAGCTTGTTGCCGCCCTTCGCCCCATGCAGGGAAACCGCGCTCAGCTGCGGCGAGTCCTCGCCGGATACGACCAAGGTCCCGTCGCGGCCGTAGATTTCCATGCGATAGCCGCTGCCGGCGAACGGAATGGCGCCGATATGGACCGAGGCCACCGCGCCGCTGGCGAGCCGGCCACTGACCAGCACGTTGTCGGGCGAAGTTACGTCGAGCCAGGTGTTGGCGCCGGTGTCGAGCCATTGCTTGGCCTGGGTCGCCACCACCGCGGACAGCCGGCGGAAATCGCCGGTGACAAAGCGCATTGCGTCAACCGTGTGACCGTTCGCGATCGTCAGGGTGTTGGCGCCGAGCTCGGCGTCGCGCTGCCAGGTGCGGTTCGACGGCCGGGTCAACACACTCTCGCGCATCAGGCTGACATGAACGGCCATCACCTCGCCGACATAGCCGGCCTCGACCAGTTCCTTCATGTGCATCACGGCCGGATTGACGCGGGCCTGTAGCCCGACCGCAGTGACCAGTCCTTTGGCCTCGGCCAATGCCGCCAGGTCGACCGCCTCCGCTGTCGTCCGCCCGAGCGGCCATTCGCAATAGACGTGCTTGCCCGCCTCCAGCGCCGCCTTTGTCGGCGCGTAATGGGACGGCACGCGCACGACGACGGCGATGGCGTCGATCTCCGGCGAGGCGACCATTTTATGGTAATCGTCGAACGCCAGCCGGGCGCCCCAGGCCTGGCGCGCCGCCTCGGCGCTGTCGGCTCTGGTGGTGCAGACCGCCGTCAGCTCCACTTCCGAACTGGCCTGCACCGCCGGCAGGTGGGAACGCGCCGACCAGGTGCCCCTGACGCTCGCCCCGATCAGGCCCAGCCGAATTTTGTCTGCCATATCGCCGCCTCTCCCTGGAAAATCCCTCGGCCTGAACGCGACCGGCCCTCACCCCGATTGTGGGGCGAGGGCCAAATGGTCAAAGCGCTTGGCGAACTGGCCCAGGCCTAATCCGGCGTGCGGGTCGATTGCCAGGTCACCATCTGCCATTGGCCGCCCTTGTTGGCCCAGACGTCGGTGAAGCGGACGCCGAAGCTATTGGGACGGCCTTGCGACATGACGCTGATTTTGCACGATCCGGTCAGCACCACAGTGTCGCCGAGGTCTTGGGCCTTGACGTCGGACGGCACGACCGAAGTGTAGACTGTCGATCCGCCCTCCATGTTGCCGATCAGGCTCTGCTTGGTATCGAGCCGTGCGCTCGAGTGGGTGTAAACCAGATCGTCGGAAATCAGCGTGTTCAGCGCGGCGAGATCCTTTTTCGCCATCGCGTCCATCCGCTGCTTGTCGAGGTCGATGACCTTTTGTGCGTTGCCTGCCATTTGTCTCTCCTCCTGTTTAGGTTAGTTACCAATCTATCTAGGTCCGTCGCCCCCGCGAAAGCGGGGGTCCAGGGGCAGCCGCCGCGGTTCCTGATCGCTGGCTTCCCGCTTCCGTGGCAATGCAGAAGGTTGCGGATCAGCGCACTTCCAGCACCAGCTTGCCCTGCAAGTGACGGCCCTCGCTGACCCGGTGCGCCTCGGCCGCGTCGGCGAGCTTATAGCGGGTGATCTTGGGCGGCCACACCGCGCCCTGCGCGTAGAGCGCCAGCATGCGTTCGAGATGGGCGCGGTCGCGGGCGACGTTCGGGCGCAACACCTGCACGTCCTTGCGGCTCGGCTGAAACCCCGCCGGCGCGGCCGCGATCCACACCAGCCGCCCGCCCGGCTTCAACACATCGTAGGAGCGCACCTGGACCTCGCCGCCAACGGTGTCGAACACGACGTCGCACTCGCCGGCGGCCTCGGTGAAATCCTGCGTGTTGTAATCGATCGCCCGATCGGCGCCGAGACTTTTGACGTAATCGTGGTTGCGCGCGCTGGCGGTCGTGATCACGGTGGCGCCCAAATGCTTGGCCAGTTGGATCGCGAACCCGGCCACGCCGCCCGCCCCGCCCTGGATCAGGACGGTCTCGCCGGGTTTGAGCTTGGCCGTGTCCTCGATCGCCCACAACGCTGTCAGGCTGGTCAGCCCCAGCGCCGCCGCCTCGGCATGGCCGAGCCGGTCGGGCTTTTTGGCGATGATCGCGGCTTTGATCGCGAGCTTCTCGGCATAGCAGCCCTCGATCCCCTGGTCGGTAACCCCGAACACCGCGTCTCCGACCTTGAAGTCCGTCACGCCCGGCCCGAGCGCGCTGACCACCCCGGAAAAGTCGCGCCCGAGAATATGCGGCAGTTTGAGGTTGCTGGATCCGCCGCTGCCGAGCCGGACCTTGTAATCGGCCGCGTTAATGCTGGCCGCATGCACATCGACGACGACTTCGCCCGGCCCGGCAACCGGGTCCGGCGCGTCGCCGAGACGCAGCATTTCCGGCCCGCCATGCGCCGCGAACAGCACCGCCTTCATCGCCCCCTCCATCGTCGCTTGATTGCGGACGTCGGTCTTCGTCCCCCGCCACCGGTTCGCTGTCAAGCAAACTGGAAACTCCGTGGTGTCTCAGCCCAATTTTCGGCCTTCAACCTCAAGCGGCCGCTCAGCCGTCGCCACGGGAATCGCTCTTCCTGCCCTTTGCTGTCATTGGCTGTTGACGGCCCAATCGGCTCAAGTGGGTGGAACGCCGTCATCGCGCGAACGACCCTGAACCGCGAGGTAGCGCCGAAAGCAGTGGCCCCATCGCTTAGAAGGAAACTCTAGAAAACGCAGCCCGCCGTGCAGATTCACGCCAAAGCATAAGGTCAGCGCTTTGCAGATGCGCTACCAGCAATGGTAGCCGCCATGTCTCATAACATGACCGAAAAACACACGGTCGATCGCGCCGACGAGTGCTTTAATATCTTTCAATCTTGCCTCGACATCGGCGATAGTTATAGCTGGTGGCGCAGCATGTGCCAGCGCAGTCCGAACACTTTGAAAACTCTCGATAAGGAGTTCCACGTCACGAGACAGATTTCGGCCCAACAAAGCGTGGATATTGTCAATTCCAACCCGACCGAACAAGCGACGAATGTTACGGTTTGACGGGTATGACGCTCCTTCGTGAAACGTTTGCCCGCTGAAAAATGGTGGCAAGATGTCCGCGCCCGTCATGAATGACCAGAGGTCAGTCTCGCCCATGAGAGCCGCAGAAAGCGCTTTTTCATCTCCGCTGACTCGGTAACTCGCAAATAATCCGTCTAGCCGGCGAAGCGCAAGATAGGCTCGAGAAGAAGCAGGAGTGACTGCGCCTTTATTTAGCGCCTTCATCTTCTGAACCCACGTCTCTAAAAGAAGTCGAATATAGCTCTCGATCGCGGCGCTTGTCTGAAAAATTGCACACTGGAATACCATGTCTCTAATATCAGAATCACTTGCGCGAAGACGCTGTGCCCGCCTCGCCTTTTTTAACAAAAAATCAACTCGACTGTTGAAGTCGATCCTATGCTGACTGCGGACGTAGGGCATTATCGAACGCGTTAAGATGTTGGATAAACGAGGCTGTGCGAGTCTTCACCGACGCTTCATCACTCGTAGCTTGCCTAACGCTATTCAAAAAGTGCTCGGACGCGAGAAGCTGTGCGATGTGCCTCTTTAACTTATCTTTATCGTAAGTACCCTTGATAATTATTGGATTATTCGTTTCGGCGAACCCAATCATTTCCGCATCATACAGTGCAGAATTGAATGGCGTTGTCGCCTTGCCTTCTCCATCGAAAAAGCGGAATGCAACGCGATCTAGTGCAGCGTCGACCCGGTCGATAGCGCTTTCAAAATCATTTCGTAACTCTGCAACTTGCCGCTCATCGAGGTGACGATTATTGGTTGAAAATTGATCTAAAAAGCTCGACAGCGGTTTTTCGTAGTGATCGCGATTCCTTCTTAATGCAAAGTAGCGCAAGATTAATTCAGCTCCCTTCATTCTCTTGTCGTTTCTTATGCCCACAGCCTTGCGCCACTTTTCGTTTCTACCTAGATCATCAAGGGATTTTATCAATGAGCCGTGATTTAAACCGTGGCGCAACTCCTGCGCGTTCAGTTTCACAGCTCCTGTATTCAAGCGTTCAAACACGTCAAATTTAATTTGCGGGTGAGTGTCCTTCAGGATGGTGATGCATCTGATAGTTCGGTTGTTTATGTGATCGCGAAACCGAGGGTCTAGTTTACTCCAAGAATAGCCGTTAAGCTCTGGGTATGTAGTCAACCCTTGGAGTTCGAAGGCATCATTTAGGAAGAGTTTTATGCTAAGAAGGCGTTGGTTTCCATCAATCACGATCAAAGTGTTATCGCCGCCTTGACTAAAATATATTACCGGGATCGGGCACTGGATTAATAATGATTCTATCAGTCTCGATGCTTGAGTGCGGTTCCAGACATACCCGCGTTGGAATTCTGGTATCAGTATTTTGTCGTTCGCCATGTACTGATGCAGAGACGCAACCGTGAGATCGGCCGACTCGGTATGAAGGCGCCTCTGCTCGGGGGGAATGTTGCGCAGTTCAACTTCGGTGTCCTCGTCCGCCGGCCTAACGGGGAACAACCGATCGGCAAGGGCTTTCTGAGTTTCCATATGACTGTCTCAGCCGTCTAAACTGTCTGATCATACCGGATCAGGTGCGGATATTTTCAAAATACGTGCGCTTCGACGTGGGCGATAATGTCTGCCACGGGTCTGCCAAAGGCGGTTCCATGAAAACTGGTCGGCCCCCGGCCCGCCCATCGATGGAGGACGGTTTGGGGAAACAGCGCCCGATATCGGTGGACGACACGAGCGACCGCTTTGGGTCAGCTCGACTCGTTCGACCAGACAGGCGAACGGCTGATTTAGCCGCAACCTCGTCGTCCAGGTGCGGCCCAGCGAAGGACCGGTCTCCGTCCACGGTCGGTGTTTCAAACTGAGACAACTCCATCCTCCGGCGCGCTGCCCGATTGCCGGCGGCCATCACTCTCGATAGCCTAGCCAAATTCCTGGGTGATGACGGCAATCCGGCCAAATACGCCGGCCAGACCGCCAAACGGGAGGACGAGATGAAGGCTGATTACGTGATCGTCGGCGCCGGATCGGCGGGCTGTGTCCTCGCCAACCGCCTGACCGAGGACCCGAAGACCAAGGTATTGCTGATCGAGGCCGGCGGGCGCGACTGGAGCCCGTATATCCACGTCCCCGCCGGCTTTATGAAAATGCTCGACCACCCGACCTTGACCTGGGGCTATCACGCCGAGCCCGACCCCGGCACCGCCGGGCGCGCGATCCTCTATCCGCGCGGGCGCGTGCTCGGCGGCTCCTCGTCGATCAACGGGCTGATCTATGTCCGCGGCCAGCCCGAGGATTTCGACCACTGGGCGCAGCTCGGCAATCGCGGCTGGGGATGGGACGATGTGCTGCCCTATTTCAGGCAGGCCGAGAACTGGGAGGGGGATGAAACCGAAATCCGCGGCAAAGGCGGCCCGCTCTTTACCTCGAAGATGGACCGGTCGCCGCTGTGCGCGGCGGTGATCGAGGCGGGCCGCGAGATCGGCCTCGAATACCGCGAGGACGTCAACGACCTGCCCGCCGGCGCCGGCGACAGCATCGGCTGGTGCCAGCAGACCCGCGGCGGCCGTCGCCGCGCCAGCACCGCGCGCACCTATCTGCGCCCGGCGCAGAAGCGGCCCAATCTCGAAGTCGTAACCAAGGCGATGGTCCGCCGCATCCTGTTCGACGGCGTCCGCGCCATCGGCGTCGAATACGAGCGCGGCGGGGCCGTGCAGCAAGCGGATGCCGGACGCGAGGTGATCCTCTCCGCCGGCGCGGTCAACTCGCCGCACATCCTGCAATTGTCCGGGGTCGGCGCGCCCGAGCACCTCTCCCGCGTCGGCATCCCGGTCCACCACGCATTGCCGGGGGTCGGGCAGAACCTTCAGGACCACTACATCGTCCGCATCAACCACCCGGTGTCGGGCATGCCGACCGTCAACGAGCGCTCGCGCGGCGTGGCGCTGGCCGGCGAGATCGTGCGCTACCTGGTCACAGGCAAAGGCATGCTGACCTACAGCGCCTCACTGGCCGCCGCCTCGGTAAAGGTGCTGGAGGAATCGGCGACCCCCGACATGCAGTGCAGCATCGCACCCGGCAGTTTCAAGGACGGCCAGATCGGCGAACTCGACGATTTTCCCGGCATCACCGCCGGAGCCTGGCAGATGCGGCCATTATCGCGCGGCTATGTCGAGGCCAAATCCAATGACCCCAGACAAGCGCCGGCGATCAACCCCCGCTATCTGAGCGAGCAGACCGACCGCCGCGCCATTATCGGCGGTCTCAGATTCGTTCGGCGGCTGTTCGCCGCCCCGGCGCTGGCCAAATATTGCGGCGCCGAAATTCTCCCCGGCGCTGCTGTCCAGACCGACGACGAATTGCTCGATTATGCCCGGCAGAAAGGCTCGACCGTCTATCACGCGACCTGTACCTGCAAGATGGGCAGCGACCAGATGGCGGTGGTCGACGATCAGCTGCGCGTCCACGGGCTCGAAGGCCTGCGGGTGATCGACGCCTCCGTGATGCCGACGGTGACCTCGACCAATACCAACGCGCCGACGATCATGATCGCCGAGCGCGGCGCCGACCTGATCCGCCGCGCCGCCCGCGAGTCGACTGCTCGAGGCCCCGCCGCCAAAGCCGCCTAACGTTCGACAACGGTGCCCCGCACCCTCGTCGAAGCTACGCTGGTCAAGCCCGCCGCGGGCGCCGCGAAGAGGTCACCTTGACCGTCGCGGAATAGCCCACGCTAGTGGTAAAAATCTAACGCTTGGTACCAAGTACGAAGGTCGGTTGATGCCGCACAGCGGCGGTTTCGAACTCGTCGCGCTAGCGGTCGGTTGTGCGCCGTATGCAGTCATTCAGCCAGCGACGATCCGCGATCGACGAGATCGACCGACGCACCAAGGCGCAGTTGCGCTCGGGCGACGCCATCGACCGGGGCCGATGCCGGGGTCGTCGACGAGCTGGCGCGCGAATTGATCGAAGGGCATGGCCTCGGGCTGGTGCTGCGGTCCCACGAGCGCACTGACGGTGATGAGCTGGGGACTATGGCCGAGTGAGGCCGAAGGCAGTGGGGACCCCGCCTGGAACTCCTGAAGGGCCCTCGCTCTCGGCGGCAAGGGAGATCACCGACTGCGTCGCGGTGGGTAAAGGCCCGCCGTACCGAGCCGCAGCAGGATATGCGAGCTATACAGCCATGAGCTAGCAAGCTATCGTGCTCGTCCGGCCCGGCGACGAGCCCGGAACCCTATATAACTGATACCTTCCAAGCTGGCATACCGACCTCCACAGCGCATTATGTGGGCTCGACCATCAGCCACGCAAGCTTTTTCGCGATGTTTCCTCCCGGAAATTTATGGCGTTTCGATGGCGACTGGTTGGGAGCTAACAAGGGCTGCGCTTTGCCGCGGCCGCCATTGCGTACCGATTGAAGACCCCGGGAACACCCAGCCGTTGATAGTCCGGATAAAACTATCTCGATCGTCTTTAGTAATGCTGATATTCTGTGCTGCACCTGGGTAATTATACGCTGCAGAGACCATGACATTGGAAAACTCCCATTCTTCCAAATTCGTTGCCAAACGCATTTGAAACACAACACCCTTTGTCGGCGTGGTATTAATAAACAAATAGCTGCGGTCCGTGGGCTCCAAAAGATTGCCTTGCCTTATGGTGACATTCGTTTTGGGGTGTTTTATCTCTAATTGATAGCGCACAAGTACCTCTAAAGACGTTCCGTTATAGGTGATTACGGTATCACCTATCTCCTTTCTGCCATCTCGTGTAAGATCGTCGACGTTTATATTAGGCAACAGGGCTAGCAGATCATATACGGGAACTTGTGGTCCTCCTACGGGTCCTGCGGTAATTTTTAGCTGTGTTGCTTGAAGTAACTCTTGCAGATTATCCGGTGTCGCTTCTACAACCGTAATGGCGGGCAGCGTGTAGGTACCCGTCGCGTGAGGCGCAACTAAAATATAAGAGTTCGTCTCGTCCCATTTTATTAATCCGCGGTCAGCCGATTTCTGAAGCCTCGCTTTTTCAAGGATTATGTCAGTAACTAAGTTTTCGCGCCACAATCTCGGCGCACACTCTATCCAGGCATTTAGCAAGTCCGAGACTACTCCATCGACATATTCTTTATGGTAACCTAATTTTTGGCTATAATACTGGTTTATGCAGGCAAGAGCCGCAGTTTTGTATGACTGTTCACTCGCATGCCCTTCAGCAGCCCAACGGTCTACCAGCCCTGCATCCACTTGCTCTACCCGTCGGCTAAAAGCACCGGAAATTTTATCGTAGCCTTCATTAATTGCCGTAACGATGCGGCCGGTGACATCCTTAATCTTACTGTCAAAATACTCTGCGATCGGCTCACGAAACAAAATTGACGCAATGGCAGCGAATAAGAAGCCGGCGCCAATTAGAAGAATACCAGTTTCTGGAAGAAGCTCCAAGAGAATGGACTTTATTAAACCGTCTGGGAGGTGTTGCTTGACGAGGTCAGGTATGCTAAGAGCCAACAAAAATGCTATTACACTACCGATAGTAAGACCCCAGCGCTTGAGAGCTTGGCCGGTGGATTTGGTTGGTCGCTGGGACGAGACTGCTCCGTTAGACATTTGTGGCGCCTCGCATAAAGTTCTATTCGGAAGGACTAACAAATTTTACGAGGAGGGGCCGCCTGGGATGATGGGTACCCCTCGGTCGATTCGCTCAGACGCGGTTGCCACGACCGGGTGGTCAACTTTGTTAGAGTACATCATCCCGGTGGCGCGGCAAGTTATATCGGCGATGGGTTTGGAGGTCGTTTCTGCGCCAGCGGTCTGGGGCGATGCCCCTTTTCCTGCCGTGTAACCCTTCCTCGCGGAATGCCCGGTCAACGGGCGTCTCGAGCTGCGGCCCGGCTAGCCAATGAATATGCCGGCCCCGGCTGCGATCACCCGATCGAAAAGCCAACCCCATGCGTTGCGGATCATGGTTAGTGGCGCCCTGTCCGCCGGCGACTGTGAGCATAGAAGACGCGTCTAGCATTCGCTTAGTGTATTTGGCTATCGCTCGGGCGGGGAGGCTTCCTTGTTCATCGAGAGGGTTACGGAACAACCGCAAAAGCACATGGGCCCGTCCAACTACCGCACACCGACCCATAACTTAAGCATTAGTAGAAATCCGCCTCGTCGCCGCGGTGGTCACGTAACTGTTGGTTTCTCCTACAGTAATATTTGAATGAGGGGCTCATTGCTGGCGCGTCCCTGGAGGTCGGCAATGGGGCATGAAGAGCAACTGCCGCCGAGAAGGCTGAGGGTCTGCTATGGGTCGGACTCCAGCCGTAGCCCGCCGGGTACCAAGCGTCAGATTTTATCCACTAGCTCCAAACTATTCGTCAAGAAACACCTCGGCTGCGGCAATGCCGCTTTCTCCAGCCACTGCGTACAGCAAGTAAACCCGGCCGTCGTCTTCGAAGATGGCGGGATCGCGCAGCTGGTTCACCTGCCCGTAAGCGGTGCTGCGCACGGATGGGATCAGCGGCGCGTCCGCGCCCTCCCAGCTCCGCTCCGGCCGAAGCAGCTCGATGGCCGCGCTTTCCTTCCAGCTCTGCCAATCGCCGGAAAGACCGATGCGGCTCACCAGAATTCGTTCGGGTACATCGCCGACTTGCGTCCAGAAAACCCAAAGCTCGCTGCCGCGCAGCAACAAGGCCGAATGGCGCATGCGCGGGTTGAACAACGTCGGACCCGCTTCGAAGGCGTGAAAGCCGTCCTTCGAGCGATAGAGCTGCCCAGGCATGGCCAACCCATAAATCATGCCGTCGTGCTTGAAGGCGCGCATGTAGGAGCGCCCGAGAACCTCAGGCTGCGCGGCGAAGTCGATGCCGTTGCGCGATGTGGCGACACGCGTGACCTGCGTCCCGACATCGTCGAGGCCGTGGAAATACATGACGATCTGCCGTCCGGCTGAATCGACATGCACATCCGGCGAGGCGATGTGCGGGGTTGTGACCTCCGCGAGCAGATCGTGGGACATCTCGGCGCCGCCCTGCTTCCACCGGGCCTCGAGCAACGCGAACTGCTCCGGCGTGACCTTCGGCGGTTCGGTCAGGAAACCCGATTGTTCGAGCTGCAAGCTGCCGGGCGGATAAATCGTCCAAGGTCCCGCCAGGTTATCCGCGTAGGCGAGCCGTATGTAGCGGCCCTTGTGATCGGCGAAATAGAGGTAATAGTCGGCGCGCCGGCCCTCAATCCAATCGGGCGCCCTGATAAGCGACGGGCCCTGGATGTTCCGGCCGATGCTGGGATGCAGATCCGGTGAAATGATCGGTCCATCGACCAGCCGTCTTACGCGCATGCCTGGCTCCTCCCCCTCTCGGTAAAGCTACCGATATTTCCGCCGCTAACCCCTTGCGCCGTATTTAGCACCATGGATCGGAGGGGCGGGCGATAGGCACCCTCAATGTCGGCAGGTGTCCCAATTATGCACCCACTGTCCTAAAATGACCTAGCAGGCCCTAAACGATTATTTGTCAGTTAGCGGATTTTCCTTGATTGAGCGGAGGAGTCCCTGCGTCACTTGTTCTGTTGGAATAGCAACCGCTGGAATACGTATTACGCCGATCTCACGCTCAAGCGCTTCAATCATGTTGTTAAGATGCAACGTTAATATTTTTGCGGCCGGCAAACTCATATTGACGCCCATTTCATCTTGTATATTAGCGCCGAGCACGTCCGTGTTGCTCGAAAATACAATTGTAAAATCAATAGGACTAAGCCTGAAACGAAAACTGTTGGCGTATGTATCACGATAGAACGGCGATCGGATAGCCTGGCTTTGCGTAGCTCCAGACATCCTAGTTTGGTTATTTTTATCATCCGACATTGGCTATTCTCCTGTCTGCGCCTGCGTACCAAGATATTGGAGGAGCGACGTATGTCGTGACTGAGGTAGATTTGATCGTCGTTGTATCGCTAGCTGTGGAAGTATTATTACTAGGATTGGCGCTGCCGACCGTGACCTGATTTAAATCGCCCCCCGATGAAAAATTTAATTGCGTGACATATGAAGGGTACATTTGCGGCGACGACGCCGTTGCCCCAGAAGTCATACCGATTACAGAAGTTCTTGCTTGCAATATAGGTTCGTCGTGGCATAAGGGTTCTAGTGCATCTCTCGTGAAGCTATGAACTTGTAAATGCGAATGGCTGAGATCCTGCGTTCGGCTCAAAAAATATTCGTAGGGCACGAACTCAACGATGAGCCCAACATCAAAAACCGATGCCAGTTCAAACAGCGTGCTTAACGTATATCTGGCGATTTCACGATCTTCCAAGCGCGCCACATTGCTTTGTGGTTTATCCATCTGTTCGCCGAGTGCGCCCTGAGACAATCCACGCTGATTTCGAAGCGCACGAATTTGCAAAGCAATCTTGGCTCGTGTCTGGGCCTCAAGAAATGCGTCCCGCATCTCCTTTTCGGTTAGCTCGTCTGCAAATCGTTTAGAGATCACAGTCATGGGCTAAGCCTGGGTTCGCTCTAACGGCAAGCATGCGCTGTCGCGCCGTCTCAAGCACATTCGGGGGATGAAATTCACCGTCTCGTTCGGTTGCCCAGATCAACAGAGTAAATGTAGCCGGACCAGGCCCAAAACAACCAAGCGGTCGATGCGCGACACCCAATGTCTTGAACCGGATCTTACCAAGTCCATGGTATCTCCTATATTTCTTGCCGGCGAGCAAATCGAAACCGTTCTTTCTAGACCATCCTTCGATCGTTTCCTGATGACGGAGGACGTTGAGGGCAACTTGAAAATCGGCACGCGCCCGCGTGACTTGTGTGGCGTATATCTGACAGAAAAGGTCTCTTCCTCGCTCATTGCAGAAGCATCTTATCGCCCACGCGGCCATCCTGCATCCACTTTTCTATATGTAAGGTATGAAAATTAGCTTGACCAGGGTTTATATAGAAATCTATATATCAAGGCAACCATGCAGGGAAAGCCCATCCCACGGATTTCAAACGCGGAATGGGCTCTAATCAAACATCGGAGCGGGGGTAGCAGGTATGGCGGGGGAGCATTTACACCGCTATCCCGGTCGGTTAGAGCCCCACCACCTCCACCTGAGCGGAGCCAGTCGCCGCGCCAACGGCGGCCGGCTCCTACACCTCAACCCAGGGATTACCCCTGAAGCGATGATCGTAAGCGCCAATATAGCGATTGTGGTAGATGCGTTCCACCCGCTTCAGGGGAACTTTCGCATCATGGATTGCCCATGAACATCCTCCCGCGCGACAAGCAGATTGCCGTCATTTCCGCCCTTACCGAAGGTTGTTCGATCCGCGCCACCGAGCGCCTAACGGGCATTCATCGCGATACGATCATGCGCCTGGACGTCGGCGTCGGCGGATTCGGATGCGCGAGTGTCCGAATTAGGATGGCACCACCTATGTCGAGACCGCGCGACAGGGGGCGATCTTTACCTGTATAAATGATTTCGAGACGAGCATGATTACCACGCTGTTGTCATTGCTGCTGTCGCCCTTGCCGCGGGAGCCGCGTCCGGCGGACTCACCGCCGCCGAAGACAGGGCGCCGCGTCGGGCGCCGATCACTGCCTGGGCGCCGGCGGTGAGGGGAGAAACTGCACCGCCGTCCGCCAATCGTGGGGTCATAACCGCGACGATCATATGCGCCTGCATTATGCAGGGGCTCGACACCACGATCGTCAATGTCGCGCTGCCGCATATCCAGGGCAGCATGTCGGCGGCGCAGGACCAGATCTCGTGGGTCTTGACCTCTTACATCGTGGCCTCGGCGATCACGATGCCGTTGACCGGGTGGCTCGCCGGCCATTTTGGCGTCAAATACATTTTTCTCGGCTCGGTCATCGGGTTCACACTTGCCTCGGCGTTGTGCGGCGCGGCGACGAGCCTGACCCAGCTCGTGGTCTTTCGCCTGCTGCAAGGCGTCTTCAGCGCCGGGCTGGTGCCGCTCGGGCAGGCGACCCTGTTCACGGTCTATCCGCGCGAGCGCCACGGCTACGCGATGGCGATCTTCAGCACCGGCGCGATGATGGGGCCGATCATCGGCCCGACCCTCGGAGGCTGGCTGACCGAGAATTTCGATTGGCGATGGTGCTTTTATATCAACCTGCCGGTCGGGGCGTTGTGCGCCCTCGGCATCTTCTTGTGGATTCGCCAGTCCCGCACCATGCGGCGCGAGCCGTTCGACATGTTCGGCTTTGCCATGCTGAGCATCGCCGTCGGCGCGCTGCAATTTATGCTCGACCGCGGCCAGCTCAAGGACTGGTTCCGCTCGCCTGAAATCTGGGTTGAGGCGACGATCGCGGGATTGTGCTTTTACCTGTTGATCGTCCACACCATGACCGCCGGCGAGCGCTCGTTCCTCAATCGCGAGCTGCTCAAAAGCCCGAATTTTGTCGCCGGCAGTTTGCTGATGTTCGGGGTCGGCATGATCCTCAGCGGCACCTTGGCCCTGATGCCGTCGATGATGCAGGTGCTGATGAACTACCCGGTGTTCGACGCCGGGTGGATGATGGCGCCGCGCGGCTTCGGCACGATGCTGGCGATGTTCCTTGTCGCCCGAATAATCGACCGGGTCGACAACCGCTTGTTCATCTTGGTGGGTTTCCTGATCACCGCGGCCTCGTTGTGGCAGATGACTGGATATTCTCTCTATATGGGGTCCGGGCCGATCCTGTTCGCCGGGTTCGCTCAGGGTTTCGGGCTCGGCTGCACCTTTGTGCCACTCAACCTCTTGGCACTCTCCGGCCTGCCGCCCCACCTGATGACCCAGGGCACCGCGCTGCGCGCCCTGATGCGGATGCTCGGCGGCAGCATCGGCATCGCCGTCCTCGAAACCCAGCTCACCCAGAACACCCAGATCGTCCATTCCCATCTGGTCGAGCATCTGCGCCCGGACAACCCGTTGGCCCACGCGCCCTACCTGTCCGCACCGTTCAGTCTGACGACCCCATCGGGGATCGCCGCGCTCAATCAGGAGGTCACCCGGCAGGCCGCGATGATCGCCTATAACGACGATTTCGCGTTGATGCTGATGGTCGTCCTCGCCTCCTTGCCATTGTTGCTGCTGATCCGCGGTCCGCGCCGGCAGCCGGTGGCGGCAGCCGCCGACGATTAGGCTGTTTTGTAAATGCGGCGCGAGGTTAGATATGTTCGGCTTTGCTATGCTGAGCATGCCGTCGGCGCGCTGCAATTTATGCTAGACCGCGGTCAGCTCAAGGACTGGTTCCGCTCGCCTGAAATCTGGGTAGAGGCGACGATCGCGGCACTGTGCTTTTACCTGTTGATCGTCCACACGATGACGGCCGGCGAGCGCTCGTTCCTCAATCGCGAGCTGCTCAAAAGCCCGAATTTTGTCGCCGGCAGTTTGCTGATGTTCGGGGTCGGCATGATCCTCAGCGGCACCTTGGCGCTGATGCCGTCGATGATGCAGGTGCTGATGAACTACCCGGTGTTCGACGCCGGGTGGATGATGGCGCGCGCGGCTTCGGCACGATGCTGGCGATGTTCCTTGTCGCCCGAATAATCGACCGGGTCGACAACCGCTTGTTCATCTTGGTGGGTTTCCTGATCACCGCGGCCTCGTTGTGGCAGATGACTGGATATTCTCTCTATATGGGGTCCGGGCCGATCCTGTTCGCCGGGTTCGCTCAGGGTTTCGGGCTCGGCTGCACCTTTGTGCCACTCAACCTCTTGGCACTCTCCGGCCTGCCGCCCCACCTGATGACCCAGGGCACCGCGCTGCGCGCCCTGATGCGGATGCTCGGCGGCAGCATCGGCATCGCCGTCCTCGAAACCCAGCTCACCCAGAACACCCAGATTGTCCATTCCCATTTGGTCGAGCATCTGCGCCCGGACAACCCGTTGGCCCACGCGCCCTACCTGTCCGCACCGTTCAGTCTGACGACCCCATCGGGGATCGCCGCGCTCAATCAGGAGGTCACCCGGCAGGCCGCGATGATCGCCTATAACGACGATTTCGCGTTGATGCTGATGGTCGTCCTCGCCTCCTTGCCATTGTTGCTGCTGATCCGCGGTCCGCGCCGGCAGCCGGTGGTGGCAGCCGCCGACGATTAGGCTGGTTTTCGACCGAGTCGATGCACTGGGCACGCATCACCCCCGCCCCGACCCGCCCCCATCGAGGGGGCGGGAGTACAAATGGTGCTGACACAGGCCCTCCCCCTTTATGGGGGAGGGTTTGGGAGGGGGTGAGTGCGGTTCAATTTGATCGGAAACCGCTCTAGACCTTTGCCGACGACCAGCTATACACCCGCGCCAAGGTCTCACCCATTAGCGCGGCGCGATCGCTCTCGGACAGGCGGTCGGTAACGCGAAACGCGTCCACGCCCTGCTTGTAGGTCAACATGCCGACTGCGCGTGTCCAGTCGGTGCCCCACATGCAGCGACCAAAGCCAAAGGCGTCGAAGATGCGGCCGAGCGGATCCCACAAATCCTTGTAGGGGAACGGCTCGTGCGACAAGGTGCAGGCGCCGCTGATTTTCACTGCGACGTTGTCGCGGGCCGCCAGGGCTAGCAGCTTTGGCAAATCGGCGAATGGCTCCGCGGGCGCCGGTGGCTCGTGCGGTTGTGCCAGCCCGAGGTGGTCGATCACCAGCTGCGTGTTGGGCTTTCGCGCCGCCAGCTGGCCGGCCTGCTCCAGGCGCCCCGTACACGCCAGGTTGACCGGCAGGGAATGCCGCGCCGCCACGGCCAGAGCCCGGTTGAGATCGGGGTCGGCAGGGTCGGTCGAAACGTTGTCTCTCAAGAAAACCCGGATGCCGACCGTGCCCTCGGTCGCCGCCCAGTCGGCGATCGTATCGGCCACTGCGGGATCGGTCGGATCGACCGGCTTGACCAGCCTGAACCGGCTCGGGTGCGCCGCGTAAACCTCTTTGGCATAACTGGCGTCGTAGCGGTACATGCTGAACGGCGAGACCAACACCGCGCCGTCGACGCCGACGGCGTCCATCGCCGCCACCATCTGGTCGCCGGTAACCTCCGCCGGCCCGTACAAAGTGCCGATCCAGGGCCGGCCTGGATGGTTGCGTTCATAGGCGTGAACCTGGGCATCGAATATCGGCATAGCTTCGGCCCTCCCCGATGGCGCTATCGTGCACAAGCAATGTGGCGCTTCGCACGAAGATGAGTTCAAACCGCGCTCCGCCCGCCTTCACAGCGCACGGCAGGTAGAGCCAACCTTAACCCCACCCTACGCAATTACCCGATGACCCCCTCGATCAGGAATACGCGATGAAGGACCAGCCCTCAGTGGCTCATGATTGGAGCGTAGAAGCAGATGTCGTCGTCGTCGGGTTCGGCGCGGCGGGCGTGGCCGCCTCGGTCGCCGCCCACGAGCTGGGAGCCAAGGTCGTCATCTTGGAAAAAGCGCCCGAAGGCGAGGAAGGCGGCAACACCAGGGTCGCGGGCCAAGGCTATCTGAATACGTCGTCGGCCGAACAAGCCGCCACCTATCTGACCGCGCTGTGCGGCCCCTACACCATTCCGGAGGCCATGGTCCAGGTATGGGCGCAGGAGATGTGCCGGAACAATGCGTGGCTCGAAAGCCTCGGCGGCGACCCGCAAGAGCACCAGCATCCGCCGGTCGGGATCGAATTCCCCGACCTGCCCGGATCGGACTGTGTGCATAAATTTCACGATGGGCCCACCTACGGTTATTCCTACACCTGGAAATTGTTCGAGCGCCTGGTCAAGGAACGCCCTATCTCCGTTCTCTATGAAACCCCGGGAAGAGAACTGATCCAGCACGACATCACCAAGGAAATTCTCGGAGTCCGCGCCCGGCAAGGCAATAAATCGATCGGCGTCAAGGCCCGCAAAGGAGTGGTGTTGACCTGCGGAGGCTTCGAGAACAACCAGGAGATGATCCGCAATTACCTTCCCGGCATCCCCTATTGCTACACCTCCGGCTCGCCCTACAACGAAGGCGACGGCATCACGATGGCGATGTCGGTCGGCACCGATCTTTGGCATATGAACAACTACGCGGGTCCTTCGATGGCCCTGAAGGTCCCGGAAATCCGGACATCGTTTTCGATGCAGGCGTTGCACTACAGCAAGGAAACGCCGGGCGGCATGATCGTCGTGGGTCCGGACGCCAGACGCTTTACCGACGAAAAGTTCAAGACCCGCCACGGGAAAATCCCGGTAAACGGCCGCTGGCTGCCGCTTTCCACCCCCTGCCCGATGTATCTGATCTGCGATCACACGCTGTTCTCCGCCGGCCCGCTCTACGACAAGCATCCGAGCCACGGTTGGACGCAGATCATCGAGCGCTACAATTGGAGCGAGGACAACGGCGCCGAACTGGCCAAGGGCTGGATCAAAACCGCCGACAGCCTCGCGGCGCTCGCCTCGATTGTGGGGCTCGACCCCGCCGCCTTAGCCAACACCGTCAGCCGCTGGAACCGCTACTGTGATGCAGGATGCGACGCGGATTTCGGCCGCACCCTGATGATGGCGCCGATCGCCGACGCGCCGTTCTACGCGGTCGAGCTCTCGCCCTCGATGCTCAACACCCAGGGCGGCCCGAGACGCAATGAGCGGGGACAGATCGTGCGCCCCGACGGCACCCCGATCCCCAGGCTCTACAGCGCCGGCGAACTGGGTTCGATCTACAGCTATCTCTACCAGGGCACCGGAAATATCGGCGAATGCCTGGCCTTCGGCCGCGTCTCCGGCCGCAACGCCGCCGCCGAACCGCCCTGGGAATAAGAGCGAGCCGGCCAGCCGAGTGGATTGGGGGGTGCTGCCATCCAAGAGGATCTTGCTCTAGTGTTCCGCAAAAGGCGATAGATCACGCTGGTACCAACAACCTCGTCACACCGGCGAAGGCCGGTGCCCATGGCCGACATGGATCCCGGCCGCCGGGAAGACAATAGAAGGGAAACCGGGGTGGATCTTCTGAATGAGTCTGAACACTGGCTCTAGTCGGCGAGTTCGAGGCGGAGCAATTCTTTGGTTAGCGGCGGCCTAGATTTTCTCGATACGACCAAAGGCGGGGAAATGCCGACGGACGCTGCAAAAGACGCGCAAGCATCGCCAGCCGCCGCGGAGGCGCCTGAGACAAACGATTTCGAAACCGCCTGCAAAGCCGTCGAGGACACCGCCGCGATCGGCGGCGGCCTTTGGCTCTCCTACCTCTTCGTCCTGTTCTACGTCGGCATTGCCGCCGGCGCCGTCACCCATGCCGATCTGTTATTGCAAGCTCCGGTCAAGCTGCCGTTCCTGAACATCGAGCTGCCGCTGCTCGCTTTCTTCTTTCTGGCGCCGCTGCTGCTGTTGTTGACCCACGCCTATACGCTCGTGCACCTGGTCCTGCTGGCGCGGCGGGTCGATCAGTTCAATGCGATAAAGGGACTACCCGAGGCTTGGCGGCGGCGCCGGCTTCCGAGCAACATCTTCGTGCAATTTCTCGGCGCCCCGGAGGAGGACCGCTACGGCCCCTTCGGCTTGCTGCTCGGTGCCATCCTGTGGGTGACCCTCGTCGTCGCGCCGATCGCGCTTTACCTGCTGCTCGAAATCCAGTTCCTGCCTTACCACAGCCGGTGGATCACCTGGACGATCCGCATCGCGCTGCTCCTCGACCTCGGCCTGCTCTGGTGGCTCTGGCGCGATATTCTCGCTAGCCGCGCCAGCCGCCGGGGCGCCCGCGCCTGGAAGACGGTCGTAAAGATGACCGCCGGCGCCCTGCTGACCCCGCTGGTCGTATTGTTCGCCTGGGGTGTCGCAACGATACCCGGCGAATGGCAGGAAGACCACCTTCCCATCAAATCGGCATTGGCTTGGGCTCGCGAACGACTTTTTGACGGTCACGTAGACCTACTTACTCGCCGCCGAGAAAGTCTGTTCTCAAACGCGCTGGTCTTGCCTGCATTCAATATTTACGAAGCGCTGAAGATCGACGATCCGAAAAAAGTGGAGTGGAAGCAGAGCCTGATCGATCTACGCGGCCGCGATTTGAAGGGAGCGGTGTTTGATGCCGCGATCCTCAACAAGGCCGATTTTGCAGGAGCACAGCTTGCGGGGGCATCGTTCGACGGTGCGCAGCTTTCAGGCGCGTCGCTCGACGCTGCGCAGCTTCAGGGCGCATGGCTCAACGCTGCGCAGCTCCAGGGCGCGTCGCTCAACAAGGCGCAGCTCCAGGGCGCGTCACTCAGCGGGACGCAGCTCCAGGGCGCGTCGCTCAACAGGGCGCAGCTTCAGGGCGCGTCGCTCGATAATACACAGCTCCAGGGCGCATGGCTCAACGCTGCGCAGCTCCAGGGCGCGTCGCTCTTCTTTGCGCAGCTCCAGGGCGCGTGGCTCGACCAGGCGCAGCTCCAAGGTGCTTCGCTCGTCGGGGCGCAGCTCCAGGGCGCTTCGCTCGACGACACGGGTCTCTGGCGAGCGCAACTGAGCGATCCCATAGCGAAAGCGAAAGATCTCTTGGTTCCTGTCGGATCTCCGGATTGGAGCCCGCAGCAGGTTGTTTGGCTCGCCTTCCTGCCCCTGCCGCAGCCTTGGACAGATGCGACTTATGCCGGGCTGCGCCAGTCGATCGAGCGAGAAGTCCCGGAAGGTCAGAACCGTAACCGGGCGCTCGAACAGGTGGCGATCCTCGATTGCGCTCGGCAGAAGCTCCGGAATACCGCGCTCGCCTCCTGCGATCCCGCGGCCGACCCGCCGGACACCGTCAAAGAGTCGAAGAAAGTGATCGGAGCCGCGAGCGTCGATCAGGCCGCCTATGCAAAGGATCTCGCCGCAATCCTCGGCGGCCTCGTCTGCTCCAATGAACCTGGTCGGATTTACGTGCTGCGTGGGCTGCTGTCATCCGATCGCTTCAGCGAAACCGGCAAGGAAATGCCCGCGCTGGCAAAGCGCATCATCAGCCCGGAATGCCCGGTCTCGACGGCGCTGATGGACGCCGACAAAAGCGCGATCGCAGAAGCGGCGAAAGAGGCGGTTTCTTCGCCCAAATCCCCCTGATCCGTGGCAACCCTCGGCGACCAGCTTTTGGCACCGCCGCCCACCGAAATTGCTTCGCTGCGCTCGCAATGACCTTGTAAGCGGCTGTCATTGCGAGGAGCGGAGCGACGAAGCAATCTGGTTACGACGACCGACGGCGGGAATCATTTGTCTCGTTCTGACCACTAGGGAAATATGTCGAAGGACGCAGGTTGGAACCTTTGGCGGAACGTGTCGTTCATCACCACGTTTAGCGGAACGCCCAAGGCCCATCGGGTGGTCACCAGTTGCGCCGCAACCCAAGTACGGGGCTTAGTGACCTGTTTTCCGTGACCTTTTCGACCGCGAGTGTCGGCAAGGGGGATGCTTATGTCTCAACCGGAACCGGTTGAAGTTTTGGTCCTTGGCAGCGGATTTGGCGGGAAGTTGCTCGCTTGGCATATGGCGCAATCGGGGCGGCGTACCGCCGTCGTGGAACGCCGGTGGATCGGCGGCTCCTGTCCCAACATCGCCTGCCTTCCCAGTAAGAATGAGATTTGGAGCGCCCGGATCGCGTATTTGGCGCGTCACGCATCAGAATTCGGCACGGTGACGGGCCCTGTCACGACGGACATGGCGAAAGTTCGCCAGCGGAAGCGCGACATGGTTGACGCCGAGATTGCCCTGCATTTGCGGAACTACAAGACCAGCGGGGCCGAACTGATCATGGGGACCGGCCGCTTCGTGGCCCCGAAAACCCTCGAGGTGCGGCTGAATGATGGCGGCACGCGGACGCTGGCGGGCGACCAGATTTTCCTCAACCTCGGAACGCATGCGCTGATCCCAAATGTTCCGGGGCTCGAGGCGGCTCGGCCGCTGACCCATATCGAGGCTCTCGAGCTCGACTATTTACCGTCGCATCTGATCGTGCTCGGGGGCGGCTATGTCGGTCTCGAATTGGCCCAGGCTTATTGTCGTTTCGGCAGCCGCGTGACCATTATCGACTCGGGCCGTCAGCTGATGAGCCGCGAGGATCCCGACGTCGCGGCGGAAGTGCAGGAAATCCTCACTGGCGAAGGCATCCAATTCCTAGTGGGCGCCGAGACCCTCGACGTGCATGGCCGATCCGGAGAGGAGGTCAGCCTTCGGGTGCGCGCGTCCTCCGGCGAGCAACAGATCGCAGGCAGCGACATACTGGTTGCGGCGGGCCGCATTCCGAACACTGCCGGGATCGGGCTTGAGGAGGCCGGCATACGAGTTGGATGGCCACGGCTATATTCGCGTCAATGAGCGGCTGGAGACGACGGCGCCCAATGTCTGGGCGATTGGAGAATGCGCCGGCAGCCCGCAGTTTACGCACGTCTCGATCGACGACTTTCGCATCATCAGGGACAATTTGGCCGGAGCCCAGCGCAGTACGCGCGATCGGCTGGTTCCATACTGCATGTTCACCGAGCCTCCGCTCGCGCATGTCGGACTGAGCGAGGGCGAAGCGCAGCGCCGAGGCATCGATACGCGGGTCGCGAGGTTGCCGATGAGTGCCGTACGGCGGACCGCGACGACAGGCGAAACACAAGGCTTCATGAAGGTTCTCGTCGGCAGCGATGACCGTATTCTCGGCTTCACGATGATTGGCGCCGAAGCCGGAGAAGTCATGGCGACGGTGCAAACGGCGATGCTGGCGGATCTGCCATATTCGAGGCTGCGCGACGCCATTCTGGCGCACCCGACGATGGCGGAGGGATTGGGTTCGCTGTTCGAGAATGTACCGCCGCGATCCGCCAACTGAGGGATGGACTCGCGCATGCGCCCGATAACCTACCGTACGGAAAGGTGGACGGCCTCAACATTTTCTACCGCGAAGCCGGGCGGGCCGACGCTCCGAAATTGCTCCTGTTGCACGGGTTCCCGACGGCCGGGCACATGTTCCGCGATTTGATTCCACTTCTCGCGGACGACTTTCATCTTGTTGCACCCGACCTGCCGGCCTTTGGTCAGTCGGACATGCCGCCACGCGATGCATTCAAATACACGTTCGAGAACCTCGCTGAGACGATCGACCATTTCACCGAAATCATCGGGCTGAAACGGTTCGCGATCTACATCTTTGATTACGGCGCTCCGGTGGGCTTAAGGATTGCGCTAAAGCACCCGGAACGCATAACCGCGATTGTCTCCCAGAACGGCAACGCCTACGAGGAAGGGCTCAGCGACGCCTGGAATCCAATTCAGGCCTACTGGCGCGAACCCACTCAGGCGAACCGTGATGCATTGCGCGGCTTCCTGAAGCCAGAGACGACGCGGTTCCAGTACACCCACGGCGTGTCAGATCCCTCGCTCGTGTCTCCTGATGGCAGCTCGCTGGATGACCACTATCTGGCCCGCCCGGGAGCACACGAGGCGCAGCTCGATCTGCTTCTCGACTATGCCAGCAATGTCGCTCTCTACCCTGACTTCCACGCCTATTTCCGAAAGCATAAGCCGCCGTTGCTGGCGGTTTGGGGCAAGAACGACCCATTCTTCCTGCCCGCCGGGAGCCGAAGCCTTCAAGCGGGATATTCCCGGTGCACTCGTCCGCTTCTTCGACACCGGGCACTTCGCGTTGGAAACGCACGCCGCCGAAATCGCCGCGGCGATCCGGGACTTTCGTGTTGGCAGCGATGTCGCCGAGCAGTTGATCGCGCAGCACGGGGAGAGCACCAATGCCGCATGAGAATGTGAGCGTTGTCTTGGTGCACGGAGCTTGGGCTGACGGTTCGAGCTGGGCCAAAGTCATCGGGCCGCTGGCCGCCGAGGCCGCGCGGGTAGTCGCGGCGCCGCTGCCCTTGACCTCGTTTGCCGAGGATGCGGCGGCGATTGAGCGCACGTTGGAGCGAGTTTCCGGACCCGTCGTTCTTGTCGGACACGCCTACGCCGGAGCCGTGATCGCGGCTACACGGAATGAGAAGGTTAAGGCGCTTGTCTACGTTTCTGCCCTTGCTCCTGATGAAGGCGAGACTGTCGCCGATGTCTTTTATCGTACCGAGCCTCATCCGCTGGCGCCAAAGTTGGCGCCGGATGATCATGGGCTGATCTACCTGCCGGACGAGGCATTCGCCACGGCGTTCGCGCAGAATGCCTCGGCTGACGAATTGGCGTTGCTCTCCGCGGTTCAGCGGCCGATCTCGCCTGCATGCATCACGGTGCCTGTCAATCGTCCACTCTGGAAAGACCGCCCGACCTGGTTTCTGATCGCGGAGCAGGACCGCATGATCGTCCGCGACACGCAACGGTTTATGGCGGAGCGGATGCACGCCCGGGTGCGGTCGCATCCGGTGGACCACACGCCGATCGTTACCGCGCCTGGCCTCGTCGTCGACATCATACGCGAGGCCATCGGGGAAGCGATCAGCCGGTGATCGCCTTCGCTTGGTAGGCGCCAGCAGCGGCACTCGCCAATCCCCGATTTCGGGGCCGACTCCAATAAATTCCAGGTTATATTCCCGGTTATCTCGGTCCTACGGGAACTTCTCCCGGCCGACGGGTCGGGACCAACCCCCGACGGAAGCGCAGCCTTGGATCAGGCGGGCTCATAACGCAAGGCGCGGTTCGATTTAGGTTTGTGAAGACTGGAGGATTCCGGCATGCGTGCAATGCAGATCATCGAATGGGGTAAGCCGCTGGAGGCGCGGGAATATCCCGATCCCGAGCCGAACGGCGAGGAGGTGCTGCTGCGCGTCGAGGCGGCGGGTGTCTGCCACAGCGATGTGCACATCTGGGACGGATATTTCGATCTCGGCGGCGACCGCCAGATTTCGCTCGGATCGCGTGGCGTGCAGCTGCCGTTCACGATGGGGCACGAGATCGCCGGCGAGGTCGCGGCGCTCGGCCCGCGGGCATCCGGGGTCAAGGTCGGCGATAAGGTCGTGGCCTATCCGTGGATCGGCTGCGGCGAATGCGCGGTGTGTCGCAAGGGTGAAGAGCTGCTCTGCCTCAACCCGCGCACCTTGGGAACGCGGCGCGCCGGCGGCTATGCCACGCACGTCATCGTGCCTGAAGGCCGCTACCTCCTGCCGCACCAAGGCGTGCCACAGGCGCTCGCCGCTACCTACACCTGCTCGGGCATTACCGCGTTCTCGGCGCTCAAAAAGACCCGCGGCCATGTCGGCGCCGACGACCACCTGGTAATCATCGGCGCAGGCGGCGTCGGCGGCAGCGCCGTGCACATCGCGCCGGCCGCTGTCGCCGGCAAGGTCATCGTTGCCGATATCGACGCGCAAAAACGCGCGCATGCTCGCCAGATGGGCGCCGTCGCGACGATCGACAACGCCGCGCCCGATGCCGTCAAACAGGTGATGGAGGCGACCGGTGGCGGCGCTGCCGCGGCAATCGACTTTGTCGGCTCGCCAAAGACGATGGAGTTCGGCGTCAACATCCTGAAGAAGGGCGGCAAGCTCGTCATGGTCGGGCTCTACGGCGGCGCCCACCCGATCGCGACGGTGCTCTTCCCGTTCAAGATGATGACGATCGAGGGCTCCTATGTCGGCACGCTCGACGATTTGCGCGAGTTGCTTGCTCTCGGCCAGGCCGGCAAGGTGCCGCCGATCCCGCTAGAGACCCGGCCCGCCGACGAGGCGAGCGCGGCGCTCAGTGACTTGAAGAGCGGCGGGAAGGTGCGCGGGCGCGTGGTGCTGCACCACGGCGCTCCAGGCTAATCGTTCGCGGCAGGGTCGGGATGTAGCTGCATAAAAGCTGCCGTCGCTTTATCGGCGCGATGCGCGGCCTCGGCCGGCCCAGGCGCTGGGGCGACCCCCAGCAGCAAGCCGACCATCAGCCCCTCCCAGAGAAGTCCGAAATATTGCGCCGCCATTTCGGTGGCATCTCCCGGGCCCAACAAACCGCTCGACTGCGCATTCGCCAAAAGCTTGACGAGCGCCCGGCGAGCGCCACCGCGGCCGGCGGCATCGAGAGTTTGGGCAATCTCCGGGGAGCGCGATGCCTCCGCGATCGCCAAGCGGAATACCGCAATTACCGAAGCATCGGAGGTCTCGCGCACGAAGTTCGTAGCAAACGCCGTGAGGGTGGCGGCCAGCATCTGCCGGTCGCGCGGTGCCGGCAGGTCGGGCAGCAGCCGCATCCGCTCGGCGCGGCGCTTGATGCAGGCGACAAGCACGGCCTGTTTGCTGCTGAAGTTCGCATAGAGATCGCGTTTGGAAACCTTGGCGCGCCTGGCGATGTCGAGCGTGCTGGTTTCGGCATAGCCCTCGCCCGTGAATGCCTCGAAGGCGGCGCCGAGAATTCGGTCGTGCATTGCGGTTGCAGCAGCCGGCGCGGGGTGGTCGGATCTCTTCATGCTCGCCAACAATTGCCCCTTGCGCTGGTACCTATGGGTACCGTAAGATCGGTACTGAACGGTACCCGCAACTTTGCCCCGAGCTTCCCATGAGTGTCCAGACTTTTCGTTCCCCCTCCGCGCGAAGCCGGCAAGGCCGCGCTCGGCCGGGCGGCGCCGGCACAGCCAACCGCTCCGGAGCACCGCGAGCGGCCTGGCTGATGGTCGGCCTGCTCTTTCTGTTCATGTTGATCAACTTCGCCGACAAGGCGGTGATCGGCATCGCCGCCGTTCCGCTGATGACCGAGCTGCGGCTGAGCCCGCGCCAGTTCGGCTTGCTCGCCTCGAGCTTTTTCCTGTTGTTTTCGCTGTCCGCGATCGTTACCGGCTTCATCGTCAATCACGTGCAAACGCGCTGGGCCTTGCTGGTCATGGGCCTGATGTGGGCGTTGACGCAGTTCCCGATGATCGGGAGCGTCGGGTTTTTCACAATCGTGGCCTCGCGGATAGCGCTCGGCGCCGCTGAGGGGCCGGCCTACCCGGTAGCGCTGCATTCGACCTACAAGTGGTTCCCGAACGAACTGCGCACCCTGCCGACCGCGATCGTCGCGCAAGGCGCCGGCGTCGGGATCATGGTCGCGCTGCCGGCGCTCAATTGGGTCATCGTGCGTTATTCCTGGCACTGGGCGTTCGGCGTGCTCGGCATCGTCGGGCTCGCCTGGACCGTGGCGTGGCTGGCGCTCGGCCGCGAGGGCCCCCTGGTCGCTAGCGCCGGCGCAAATGGGGCGGCGGCGGCACAACAGAGAGTTCCCTACCGGCGGCTGTTGCTCAGTCCGACGATCATCGGGTGCTGGTGCGCAAGTTTCGGCGCTCAATGGGGATTGTCGCTGGCGTTGTCGTGGCTGGGCGCCTTTCTGATTAAAGGGCTCGGCCTGTCGCAGGGCTCTATCGGTTTGCTGGGGGCGTTGCCGGCCGGTCTCAGCGTGATCCTGGTAATCAGCACGGGCTGGGGCTCGCAGCGGCTCCTCGCCCGCGGCGTATCGAGCCGGGTGGCGCGCGGGATCCTTGGCGGCGCGTGCGTCGCGCTCGGCGGCGCGGCAATGGCCGTCATGCCGTACGCGCCGGGGATCGCCGCAAAGATCGCCCTGACGACGATTGGGGTCGCTGTGCCTTCGGCGATTTACGTGATCGCCCAGACCGTCGTTGGTGAGATTACGCCGGTCGCACAGCGCGGCGCGCTCCTCGCGATCAGTACTGCCGTCAGCACCTCGGCCGGGCTGCTCGCGCCTTACGTGATGGGCAGCGTCGTCCAGACCGCGACAACGCCGCTCGCCGGGTTCAACACCGGGTTCATGATTTGCGGCATCATCATGCTGGTCGGCGGCCTCATCGGGATGGCGCTGATCCGCCCCGAGCGCGAGGCAAGCGGTGCGGGGTGGTCGGATCTCTTCATGCTCGCCAACAATTGCCCCTTGCGCTGGTACCTATGGGTACCGTAAGATCGGTACTGAACGGTACCCACAACTTTGCCCCGAGCGTTCCATGAGTGTCCAAACTCTTCGTTCCCCCTCCGCGCGAAGCCGGCAAGGCCGCGCTCGGCCGGGCGGCGCCGGCACAGCCAACCGCTCCGGAGCACCGCGAGCGGCCTGGCTGATGGTCGGCCTGCTCTTTCTGTTCATGTTGATTAACTTCGCCGACAAGGCGGTGATCGGCATCGCCGCCGTTCCGCTGATGAGCGAGCTGCGGCTGAGCCCGCGCCAGTTCGGCCTGCTCGCCTCGAGCTTTTTCCTGTTGTTCTCGCTGTCCGCGATCGTCACTGGCTTCATCGTCAATCACGTGCAAACGCGCTGGGCCTTGCTGGTCATGGGCCTGATGTGGGCGCTGACGCAGTTCCCGATGATCGGGAGCGTCGGGTTTTTCACCATCGTGGCCTCGCGGATAGCGCTCGGCGCCGCTGAGGGCCCGGCCTACCCGGTAGCGCTGCATTCGACCTACAAGTGGTTCCCGAACGAATTGCGCACCCTGCCGACCGCAATCGTCGCGCAAGGCGCCGGCGTCGGGATCATGGTCGCGCTGCCGGCGCTCAATTGGGTCATCGTGCGTTATTCCTGGCACTGGGCGTTCGGCGTGCTCGGCATCGTCGGGCTCGCCTGGACCGTGGCGTGGCTGGCGCTCGGCCGCGAGGGCCCCCTGGTCGCTGGCGCCGGCGCAAATGGGGCGGCGGCGGCACAACAGAGAGTTCCCTACCGGCGGCTGTTGCTCAGTCCGACGATCATCGGGTGCTGGAGCGCAAGTTTCGGCGCTCAATGGGGATTGTCGCTCGCGTTGTCGTGGCTGGGCGCCTTTCTGATTAAAGGGCTCGGCCTGTCGCAGGGCTCTATCGGTTTGCTGGGGGCGTTGCCCGCCGGTCTCAGCGTGATCCTGGTAATCAGCACGGGCTGGGGCTCGCAGCGGCTCCTCGCCCGCGGCGTATCGAGCCGGGTGGCGCGCGGGATCCTTGGCGGCGCGTGCGTTGCGCTCGGCGGCGCGGCAATGGCCGTCATGCCGTACGCGCCGGGGATCGCCGCAAAGATCGCCCTGACGACGATTGGGGTCGCTGTACCGTCGGCGATTTACGTGATCGCCCAGACCGTCGTTGGTGAGATTACCCCGGTCGCACAGCGCGGCGCGCTCCTCGCGATCAGTACTGCCGTCAGCACCTCGGCCGGGCTGCTCGCGCCTTACGTGATGGGCAGCGTCGTCCAGACCGCGACAACGCCGCTCGCCGGGTTCAACACCGGGTTCATGATTTGCGGCATCATCATGCTGGTCGGCGGCCTCATCGGGATGGCGCTGATCCGCCCCGAGCGCGAGGCAAGCCGTTGGCTCGGGAAAATGTCAGGACAGGCGATCGGAACCACATAACGCGCGAGTGACCCCGCCCGAGAGGACGCCGCAGCATCACGACCGCTTATCGCTCGTCCCCCGCCTTCGGCAGCAATTCGCGCAATTCGCCGAGCCAGGGCTCGTAGCGCCGCCAGCGCGCGACCGAGGTCGAATAGACCGGCTGGCGCGCCTGCCACAGGCTCGCGGTCCTGACCGTCCGCTCGTTGCGCTCGGGGCTGAGGCAGGAATCGTCCCAGTCGAGACCGGCAAAGGCGATCAGCCGCCGGGTCACGGCCTCGCGGCCGGCGATCAGATCCTCGTAATCGACCTCGATAAACCGGTCGCGCGGCAGCACCGCGCGCCAATGGTCCATCAGCCGGGCATATTGCCGGTAAGCGAAAGCGAGGTCGGCCTTGGCCCAGGCGAAATCCATCCTCTGGCTGAAAAACGTGAAATACATCGACAGACAGGTGTCGACCGGATGGCGGCGGCAATGGATGATGCGCGCCTCAGGGAGCAGCAGGTGAATGAGGCCCAGCCGGATATGATTGAACGGCGCCTTGTCGGTGACGCGAGCGGCCTGCGGCCCGATCCGGCGCAATAGGTCGAGATATTCCCGCGCCAGGCCGTGCCCCGCTTCCGCGGTCAGATAGGTCGCTTCGGCGATCCCCGACGACATGCCGCGCTTGACCCAGAAACGCAGCTCGCCGCCGGCGGCGACCTGATGATGGCTGGAGACGATCTGCTCGACCAAGGTCGTCCCCGAGCGCGGCATGCCGACGATCAACAGCGGCGTCTCGTCGCGCACGCCAAACGCCTTGTTGGCAGCAAAGAAATCCGCCGTATAGCGGGCCATCAGCCGATCGACATGCTCGGCGAGCTCCGGCCCGTCGAACCGCGCGGACCGCCGCTTGATCGCGTTGGCCTGATCGAAGTGCCGCATCGCCTGCCGGTATTCCGCCAGATCGTCGAACACCTTGCCGATCGCGAAATGCAGGAATGCCCGGTGGGAATCGCCGATGCCGGCGCTGTCGAGCGCCGCCAGCATGCGGTCGAGCCGGGGGCGGTCCGCTTCGGTGCATTTCTTCGCCTGGACCGCGCCGTGATATGCGCTGACCTCCCGCGGGTTCAGATCGAGGACGCGGTCAAAGGCCGCAATCGCCTCGTCAAAACGCCCGTCGAGGGCGAGGACAACGCCCAGAGCCTTGTGCAGCCGGTCGCTGGCGGGATCGAGCGCGATCGCTTGCCGCACCAATGCCTCCGCCTGCCGCGGATCGCCGTCGAGCAGCAGCGCGTCGATCTCGTCGAGCCGGCCCATCGTCGTGTCGGGATCGGCGGTGGCGGCGCGGCGGTAGGACGCCGCCGCTTCCTCGACATCGCCCTCGGCCTCGAGCAGCTTGGCGAGGCGGCGATGCCCCTCGGCCATCTCGGGCATCAGCTCGACAGCGCGGCGATAGGCCGCCGTCGCCTTTTCGGTCAGCCCCTGACGGTCGAGCGCCACCGCCAGACGATAATGGGCGATCGCGACATCTTCTTCGAGGACGATCGCCAGCTCGAAGCTGGCGGTTGCCTCGGCGAGCCGGCCGCTGCGCAATAATGCCAGGCCGAGTGCGCGGTGCGATCCGGCATCCGCCGGGTCGAGCCGGGCCGCCTGGCTCAGGGCGGTGATCGCGGCCGGCAATTTCCCCGCCCGGAGCAAGCCGACCCCCTGCCGGCGATAGCGTTGCGCTGCCTCGGTCTGCCGCCGCACCGGCCGCGCACGCCCGGCGTCGGCGGCGTTTCCCGCGTTCGGACGCGTAGTCCGGATCCCATGCATCGAGTGGCTGAGCGCTTCCGCCGCCTCGCGCAATTTCCTCGCTTCGCTCAATGGCCCGAAATTCAGCCGATCGGGCCGGGCATCGCGAGGCGGGCTCGCAGAAGCCGCTGTGGGGTGCGCCGCGCCGCAGCATTGCTCGAAGTCACGCCCGCTGCCGCACGGGCAGGGGTCGCTGCGGCCCGCACCGGGCACGCTCATCACAAATCCTCCGAGGCTGAGAACATTTTCAATGCTATCAGGCACACCCTCATGCTGAGAGGCCGTGAAAGTATCGAAATTGACGCATTCTTCTGGTCGTCTTCCCAGCGAAAGAGGCTGTAATCCAATTCCGGACTATATCTTCTGCATTCCGTCGTTCCCGCGAAAGCGGGAACCCAGGGGGTCCAATCACTTGCTCTGGGCCCCCGCTTTCGCGGGGGCGACGAATAGACGAGTGGGTCGTCTTCCCGGCGCAGGTGTGCCGGGGAGGCGATCAACGATCGAGATTATCCGGAATCATTCACCAGCTTGAGAGGCCGTGAAGGAATCGAAATAGACGCATTCTCTTCTTCGTCTTCCCGGCGAAGGCCGGGACCCATTGCCCCACCAACGCGAACTTTTCAAGTGTATGCAGCAACGTGCCGATTGGGACCGGCCCGCACCCCGGTGACATGGACCCCGGCCCTCGAGCGTGTGAAGAAATGCCACCTTGTGTCATTCCGGGGCGCGGGCACCGACCGCGAGCCCGGAACCGATGAACACCGGCCGGCGATCGCACAGGAGAGGTCCGTGTTCATAGGTTCCGGGCCTGGCCCTCCGGGTCATCCCGGCATGACCGCCGCCTCGGGCAAGATGCCCGGCCCAACCCCATCAATTCCTTCGCACGCTCCGTCGCCGGGGAGGCGATCAACGATCGGGATTATCCGGAATCATTCACCCACCTCTGAGAGGCCGTCAAAGAGTCGAAATTGACGCATTCTCTTCTTCGTCTTCCCGGCGAAGGTGTTGTGTCCCGGGAGGTTGTTGAGTGCTTGGCCTGGGGCTTGATAGGCGAGGCATCGCAATCGGGTTTGATTGTATGTGTTGACGACGGCGTGGATGAAGGCGTTGCGCTGGGCGTGGGTGTCGAAGCGATTTTTGCCGAGATTGGCGGTGGTTCTGGGGTGGTTCCGGATTGCTTCGGCGAGGCGGCGGTTGAAGCGCTCGACCATGCCGTTGGTTTGCGGCCGGTAGGGGCGGGTGAGGGTATGGCGCAGGCGGTGGCGTTGGCAGACCTGATCGAAGGGGTGAGCGCCGGTTCCCGTCTTGCGCTTGCGCCAGCGGGCGTCGCCGAAGCGGTCGGTGAACTCCGAGCCGTTGTCGGTGAGCACGGTGTGGACGGGGTGGCCGAAGGCGTCGAGGAAGCGTTCGAGGCAGTCGGCGATGGTCTGAGCACTGCGCTGCGTTACGATTTCCACGTGGACGAAGCGGGTGGTGCGTTCGATGGCCACGAAGACATAGGCCGACCGGCCGTGCAGGCGGGTCAGGTGCTTGAGGTCGACATGCACATAGCCGAACGGCTCGGGGGCGAAGCGCTTGGCCGGCGGCGCCGGGTCGCGGGGCCGGCGCGACACGCCCCGGCGTTTGAGGCAGCGGTGCAGGGCCGAGCGGGAGATATCGGCGCGCACGCAGCGGCGCATGACCTCGAGCGCGTCGTCGAGCGACAGGCCGAGCCGGGCGCGCAACTCCACCGCAATCGCCTCCTCTTCCAGCGAGAAGCCGGTGGCCAACAGGTGGGGCCTGGACGAGCGGTCGGCCCCGTCGCGGCGCGCCTTCCAGCGCCGCACGGTGGTCTCGCTGACCCCCAGCTCGCAGGCCAGCTCCGCCACCGGCCGCGAACTGGCCTGGATGTAAGCCCGTACCTTCGGCGTGGTCGCCGCATTGGCGTGCAGCCTCACCAGCATCGGCGTCCCTCCAACCAGGCGACGCCGCAGCTTACACCAATTCCGTCCAGCCAACCTCCCGGGACACAACACGAAGGCCGGGACCCATTGAGCCACCAACTCGAGCCTTTCAAGTGTAAGCAACAACGTGCCGACTGGGACCGGCTCGTACCCCGGCGACATGGACCCCGGCCTTCGCCGGGGAGGCGATCACTTTACCGTCTCGGCCGGGCTCGTCTTACGGCTGTCCGGTTCAGCAAAAGTGGTTGCAAAGTCGCCGCCGGACTTCAACCCCGGCTCGTCATGCCCGTGCTTGTCACGGGTACCCACGTCTTCCGGCGCCAGGACTGGGTCCGTGGATGCCCACGGAACAAGTCCGGCCATGACGATCTTTGGTTGTACCGTCGATACGTCCGTATCGCATTCTCCAGTCTACGAGGCTGAACCGGACAGCCGTGGTACAAGATCGCGCATTGCGACCGAGGCGACGCCGCACCTCCTGAATGCGTCCCAGCGCTACGTGTGCTTCCAGCGCATCGGGTCAAGCCGAGGGCCGAGCGGCGCGGGCCTTGATCCGTTGCCGGAAGATGCAGCCGAAGCCGAGCAAACCGGCACCCAGCAGCGTCCAGGTGGAGGGCTCCGGCGCTGCGAGTGGAACGCCGACGAGGTTGTAGTCCTGGGTCAGCAGATCGGTGTTGGTCGTGGTCGTAGTCGTGAAGATGTCCACCAGACTCAGTTCGATCGTGTCGTAGTCGCTATCGCCGGGGGCGAGGGTGAACGGTGTGGTGCCGATTGTGCAGCCGGTAGGAAGCAGAGCCCCATTTGCAGCCACACTGTAGCTTTGGCACACGCCATAGTCGCCAGCGATTGCTCCGTCCTGGGAAGCACCGACCCCGATATTGATCGTCAACGGACCGACATATACGGTAGTGGAGACCAAATAATCAGTTAGCATCGAACCGGTCTGGACGGTTTTGGTCGTGCTGCTGAGGGTATTGGTGCTGCTCAACAGAGTGGGACCAAGGAACGACACCGCGCCAGCACCGGTCAGCACCGATTCCGCGGTGCCGATCGCCGACTGAAATATCGGGTCTGCAAAAGGCACCGGGAAGGTCTGATCATAGAGCACCGGGCCGCCCTGCATCTCGGCGGTCAGTTCGGTGGAGAACGTATTCACCTGCTGTGTGACCGGCGTATCGATGATCGTGTCGACCTCGGCGGTCGAAACTGTGAAAAAGGTGACATCAGGGACGGCGAGCGCGGGACGGCAGGCGAATGCCGATAAAGCAATAGCGGCAGTCCCCGCCATGAATAATCTTTGCGTCGTCGACATGTGCTTATCTCTTTCCTGATCGCGTGAATACGATGCTTGGTATTGAGGCGCTTTTCACCGGGATTGCTTCGCGGAGTTCATCCTCGGGCGGCGCCTTGCGCCGACCCGTGGGCTCGCAATGACACTTTAACCGGCTGTCATTGCGAGGAGCGCAGCGCCGAAGCAATCTCGCGATTGAGAGACATTATCTCTTCCCTGTGCAAAGGTTAATACGGCGCAAACCGCCGCTTTTTGTTGATTCTAGCCAATTAAAACATAAAAAGCCACCTCTAACTCGGATCGGATCCAATTTTCTATAACCCGCCAACCGGCTATCGCCATGCTCTTGCCAAAAGATGGTCGTAGCATCGCGCGCGATTGCGGCTTTCGGCATGATGGTAGCGGATGATCGGAATGTTGCTCGGAGGCTCTTGCTCGGCCGGTTGCGGGGCATCGGGCCTCGCCGCGGGGCGATCACCGCCTATTCCCGAGAATTCCCGGCTACACGGAATTAATTCCCGGTTCGACCGAAACAATTTCCCGGTTGTCGGTCGACGGGAATAGCGCGCAAGCCCTTGTTTAGGCGCATGTATTTCCGCTCGAATCGCCGGTTTAGCGGCCGAATCCAATGAATTCCGGGTTAAATTCCCGCTTATCCCGGTTCTACGGGAATTTCGCGCGGCCGGCGCCGGTCAGGGCCAACCTCCAGCTCGGTTGCTCCCGATCACAGCGGACTCCCGCGGGAAGAAAAAAAAGGGTACAGATCAGCGTGCCGCGGCGTCGGGAGTTCAGGTTCTGGCAAGACAGGGGGCGTCGATGATCAACGAACGGCAATTGCGCCAGCGGATCGAGGAAGTGCGAACCGGCAAGCGGTCGCGGCGCGCGTTCCTGCGCGAGATGATGGTGTACGGTCTCAGCGCTCCTTTTGTGGCCCAGATGCTCGCTCACAGCGGCGTCGCGATGGCTGCCCCGAGTTTCAAATATGCGCCGACCAAAGCAGGCGGCGGCGGCACCTTGAAGCTTTTGTGGTGGCAGAGCCCCACCCTGCTGAACCCGCACTTCGCGGTCGGAACCAAGGATCAGGACGGTTCCCGGATATTCTACGAGCCGCTCGCCGGCTGGGACCCCGACGGCAATCTGGCGCCGATCCTCGCCGCCGAGATCCCCAATGCCGAGAGCGGCACGGTCGACAAGGACATCAATTGGGTCGTCTGGAAATTGAAGCCGGGCGTCAAATGGCACGACGGCCAGCCGTTTACCGCCGATGACTGTGTGTTCAACTGGCAGTACGCCGCCGATCCGGCCACCGCGGCGACGACGATCGGCACTTACAAGGACATCAAGGTTTCGAAAGTCGATGAGCTGACGATCAAGATCGACTTCAAAAAGCCGACGCCGTTCTGGGCCGACGCGTTTGTTGGCGCGCGCAACCCGATCATCCCGAAGCATCTGTTCGAACAGTACAAGGGCGCCAACTCGCGCGAGGCGCCGGCAAACCTCAAACCAGTCGGCACCGGCCCCTACATGTTCGTCGACTTCAAGCCCGGCGACATTGTCCGCGGCAAGATCAACCCGAACTATCACATGCCCAACCGGCCCTATTTCGATGCAGTCGAGATGAAGGGCGGCGGCGACGCGGTGTCGGCGGCGCGTGCCGTCTTGCAGACCGGCGAATATGATTTCGCCTGGAACATGCAGGTCGAGGACGAACTGCTTAAACGCCTCGAAGCGAGCGGCAGGGGCCACGCCAATATCTTTGGCGGCGGCAGTGTCGAGCACATCGAACTCAACAACACCGACCCGTGGAAGGAGGTCGACGGCGAACGATCGAGCATAAAAACGACGCATCCGTTCCTGACCGACCCGGCGGTGCGTCAGGCGCTCAACCTGCTGGTCGACCGGCTGTCGGTCGAAAAGTTCATTTATGGCCGCACCGGTATCGCGACCGCCAATATCGTCAACAACCCGAAGCAATTCGTGTCGAAGGACACATCGTACCAATTCGACATCGCCAAGGCGGCCGACATCCTCGACAAGGCCGGCTGGAAGCCCGGCGCCGACGGCATCCGTGAAAAAGACGGCACAAAGCTCAAAATCGTCTACCAGACTTCGATCAATGCGCCACGCCAGAAAAACCAGCAGATAGTCAAGCAGGCATGTCAGAAAGCCGGCATCGATGTTGAGCTGAAGACAGTGCCGGCCTCGGTGTATTTCTCATCCGATGTCGGCAATCCGGACACTTATACAAAATTCTACACCGATATTCAAATGTTCACGACGACCATGAGTCAGCCCGATCCGGGCGAGTTCATGCGTCAGTACCTTTCGACTGAGGTCGCGAGCAAAACCAACAAGTGGCAGGGCCGCAACATCACCCGCTGGCGCAACGCCGATTACGACGCGCTCTATCACGCCTCCGAGCACGAGACGGACCTGGTCAAACGCGCGGCGCTGTTCATCCAGATGAACGACCTGGTGATCAAAAACGTGGTGGTGATCCCGGTCGTCTATCGCCCGCAGGTGGCTGCGGTCGCCAACAAGCTCCACGTGCTGCTGTCGGGATGGGACAGCTATATCTGGAACTTGTATGACTGGTACGCCGATGCCTGATCCGGCGCGAACCTGCGAGGCCGCCAGCCGGCGCAGGCTACCCTCCGCGCGGTAGTGCTCCGCTATCTCGTCAGGCGCCTGCTGCTGACGCTGCCGAGCCTTTTGGCAATAAGTGTGGTGCTGTTTGGGGTGCTGGCGCTCGCCCCGGGCGACCCGTTCTCGGACCTCGCCACCGATCCGTCGATCCCGCCCTCGGTCGCGGCCGGGCTGCGCACCAAATTCGGCCTCGACGATCCATTGCCGATCCGCTACCTGCACTGGCTTGTTGCCATGCTGCACGGAGATTGGGGCTTCTCGTTCGCCAGCCGGATCAACGTCAGCACGCTGATCCTACAGCGCCTGCCGACGACGCTGTTCGTGATCGGCGCCTCACAGATCCTCGCCCTGCTGATCGCGGTGCCAGTCGGCGTTTATGCCGGGGTCCGGCCGTATTCGGTCTTCGACCAGATCGCCAGCAGCCTGGCGCTGGTCGGGTTCTCGTTGCCCACTTTCTTTACGGGCCTGGTGCTTATCCTGGTGTTCAGCGTCAATCTGCACTGGCTGCCATTTGTGTACCGCACCGATATCGGCGGAAGCGGCCTCCCCTTGTATTGGGCGTATGTCCGGCAGGCGATTATGCCGATTGTTGTGCTCGGCCTGTTTCAGGGAGCGGCATGGATCCGCTTTGTGCGCGCCTCGGTGCTCGACGTGGCCCGCCTCGACTACGTCACGACGGCGCGTGCCAAGGGGCTCTCCGAGCGGAGCGTCGTGCTAAAGCACGTCGTGCGCAATGCGATGGTCCCGGTAGTGACGCTGGTCGCCTTGCAGATGCCGATCATCTTTGGGGGCGCCATCATTACCGAGCAGATTTTCCGCGTTCCTGGCATAGGTTCGCTGCTGATCAGCGCGATATTGGCGAACGACACGCCGGTGATCATGGCGGTTAACTTTGTGTTTGCCTGTCTTGTCATCCTCTTCAACCTGATCGCGGACTTGCTTTATGGCTGGCTCGACCCCCGCATCTCCTACCGCTGACGCTCTCGCCGCTGCGCCGCGGCGGGGCGCCACGCTCGGACGGGAGGCGTGGCGGCGGTTCCGCCGTCACCGTCTCGCCGTGGTCAGCGCCGGGATCCTCTCGACAATGATCCTCGCCCTGCTGCTGGGTCCGCTGATCTGGCCGCTGCCGATCAACGCAATCGATTTCACGGCCCAATTGCATGGGCCAAGTTTTGCGCATCCGCTCGGCGCCGACGACCTCGGCCAAGACCTTCTCGCCCGCATGATTTACGGCGGCCGCATCTCGATGGCGGTCGGCATCGCGGCCATGCTGGTAGCCGTCTTCGTCGGCGTGTTCATCGGCGCTGTCGCCGGCACCGCACGCGGCAGCATCGATATGGCGCTGATGTGGCTGTGCGATCTGTTCCTGTCGTTGCCGCAACTGCCCCTGCTGCTGCTGATCATCTATCTGTTCCAGGATTCGCTGCGCAAACTGGTCGGACAGCAGGTCGGCACCTTCGTCCTGATCGTCGCCGTGATCGGTGGCTTCCGCTGGATGTCGATCGCCCGGCTGGTGCGCGCGCAATTTTTCTCGCTGCGCGAGAAGGAGTTCGTCGAAGCCGCCCGCGCGCTCGGGGCTTCGACCCTGCGGCAGGTCGTCCACCATATCCTGCCGAACGCGCTCGGCCCGGTGATTGTCGCGGGGACGATCGAGGTGGCGAACGCGATCATCGCAGAGTCGATTCTGTCATTTCTCGGCCTCGGCTTCCCGCCCGACATCCCGAGCTGGGGCCGCATCCTTTACGACGGCAAAGACTATCTCGACGTCGCCCCGCACTGGGCTCTCTTCGCGGGCGGGGCGATCTTTCTCGCGGTGATGACGATCAACTTTATCGGCGACGGGTTGCGCGATGCGCTCGACCCCCGCCGGGTCATCTAACCGTGGGCGAAACACTGCTCGAAATTCGCGGGCTCAAGACGCACTTCAAGACCGATGACGGCATGGTGCGGGCGATCGACGGCGTCGATCTGACGATCGAGCGGGGCGAGACGCTGGGCGTCGTCGGCGAATCCGGCTGCGGCAAGACGGTCACCGCGATGACCGTGCTGAAATTGATTGCGATGCCGCCGGGCAAGATTGTCGAGGGGCGCATCCTGTGGAAAGGGCGCGATCTGGTCCCGCTCGGCCCGGACGAGATGCGCCGGATTCGCAGCCGGGAAATCGCCATCGTCTTCCAGGAGCCGATGACCTCGCTGAACCCGGTCTACACGATCGGCGAGCAGATCGCCGAAGTCGTTCGGCTGCACCAGGGCCTCAACCGGCGCGAGGCGATGGACCGGGCCGTCGAGATGCTCCGCCTGGTCCACGTGCCGGCGGCCGAGCGGCGGGTGCGCGACTATCCACATCAGCTTTCGGGCGGCATGCGCCAACGGGCGATGATCGCGATGGCGCTGATCTGCGGCCCCGAATTGCTGATCGCGGACGAGCCGACCACCGCGCTCGACGTGACGATCCAGGCGCAGATCCTCGACCTGCTAGGCGAGATGAAGGAACAGTTCGGCATGGCCGTGATGCTTATCACCCATGCGATGGGGGTCGTCGCCGAGACGGCCGAGCGGGTCGCGGTAATGTATGCCGGTCGAGTGGTCGAGGAGGCGGCGGTTGACCAACTCTTCGCCCGGCCGCTGCACCCTTATACCCAGGGCTTGATTCGCTCGATCCCGCGGCTCGACATGACCGGTGGGAAGAAGCGCCGGCTAGCGGCGATCACCGGCACAGTGCCGAGCCTGCTGGACCCGCCGCCCGGCTGCCGCTTCGCTCCGCGCTGCACGTTTGCCATCGGCGCCTGCACAAAGTCGGTGCCAGAGCTGCGCCCGATCGAAGGCGACCATAAGGTCGCCTGCATCCTTCATTGATGCGGCCGTGACCGAAGCGCTGCTCCGCGTTTGCAACCTGGTAAAGAATTTCCCGGTTCGGAGCGGCGCGCTCTTCGGGACGGGCGAGCAGGTGCACGCGGTCGACGATGTCAGCTTCGAGATCCGCGCCGGCGAGACATTGGGGCTGGTCGGCAAATCCGGCTGCGGCAAATCGACCACTGGGCGCTGCATCCTGCGCCTGATTGAGCCGACCTCGGGCGAGGTCTGGCTCGAGGGCCGCAGTGTCACTGGGCTCCCTGCCAAAGCGCTCGGCGCGCTGCGCCGCGATATGCAGATCATCTTCCAGGATCCGTTCGCCTCGCTGAACCCGCGGATGACGGTCGGCGCAATCATCGGCGAGGCGCTGATCATCCACAAACTCGCCAAGACGCGCGTCGCGTTCGAAGACCGCATCGACGAGCTGTTGCAGCTGGTCGGCCTCAACGCCGACCACATGCGGCGCTACCCACACGAATTCTCGGGAGGCCAGCGTCAACGCATCGGCATCGCCCGCGCCCTGGCGGTATCGCCGAAATTGATCGTGTGCGACGAGCCGGTGTCGGCGCTGGACGTCTCGATCCAGGCGCAAATCATCAACCTACTGGCCGATCTCCAAGATGAATTCCGGCTGGCTTATCTGTTCATTGCCCACGATCTCGCGGTCGTGCAGCACATCAGTAATCGCGTCGCCGTCATGTATCTCGGCCGAATTGTTGAGCTCGCAACGGCCCAGGAACTCTACAAAAATCCTAGGCACCCCTATACCGAGGCGCTGCTATCCGCGGTCCCAACTCCCGATCCGACAGCGCGCCGTCGGCGCATCCGCCTCGAAGGCGAGATTCCGAACCCGATACGGCCACCGCCGGGATGTCACTTCCACGCGCGCTGCCCGATCCGCCAATTGCCGCTTTGCAGCACCGAGAAGCCGCCGCTGAAAGAAGCCGCGGACGGGCATTGGGTCGCCTGCCATCTGCGCACCTAGTCGGGGGGCGGGCCGGGTCAGGCGGCGACGCGGCCGGTGCCTTCGATCACGGCGTCCCAATCGTCGATGTCGCGGTCGAGCGGATGCACCATGACGTGCTGCACCCCGGCCTGGGCATAGGCGGCGATGCGGTCGCGCAATTCGCCCTGGTCCTTGCCATTCCAGTGGGTGCGCATCGAAATCGTGAATTCGGGCTCGGGCCTGTCGCGGCGCAGCCGCGCGACCACCGGAGCGACCTCGACCGGGGTCAGCTGGCTGCCGTGCCAGCCGTCGCCGATCCTGACCGTGCGCTTGTATGCCGCCTCCGAGCGCGCCCCGAACCAGATCGGGATCGGCTTGCCGGGGAATGGCCGCATCGTCATCTCGTTGATTTCGGCCGGGATGTATTTGCTGCGGAATGTAACAGGGTCCTGGCTCCATACCGCCCGCATCATCGCGATGCCCTCGTCGGTGCGCCGGCCGCGCTCGCGGAACGGCGCGCCGAGTGCGGCGAACTCGGCTTCCAACCAGCCGACCCCGGCGCCGAGGATCAACCGCCCCTCGGAGAAATTCTGCAAGGTCGCCAATTCCTTGGCGAGCGGCAGCGGGTGGCGCATCGGCAATACCAGGACGCTGGTGCCAAGCCGCACCCGCTTGGTTACCGCGGCGGCCCAGGTTAGGCTTAGCACCGGATCATAGAACAGCGGCGAGCGTGGGAATGTCGCGCGCGGCACGATGATGTGCTCGCTGACCCAGACATCGCTGAGCCCCATATCCTCGGCCCGCTGCGCCGCGCGCCGGATCCGTTCGGGCGTGGCCTGCTCGCCCGCATGGGGCAGATGAATCCCGATCTGCATCGCCGTCCCTCCCGCCGCTGCATGCCGCGCACCGCCGGAGGCGCGCCGATCGATCATTGTCGGCGCGATCGCCGCCTATTCGCAAGCGCCCGTGGCTGGCGGCGACCCGATCGGCCCAGACCCGATGCGCCACGGCCGGTCGATCGTCGGCCGCCCGAAGTGGTAGCCTTGGAGGAAGCCGACGCCTTCCTCGCGCAGCAGCGCCGCCTCTTCGGCGGTCTCGACGCATTCCGCGATGGTGCTGAGCCCGAAACCGCGGGTCAGGCCAAGCAAGTGGCGCAGAATGACCCGGTTTTCGCGGCAGCCCGCGAGGCTGCGGACAAAGGAGCCGTCGATCTTGATCGTATCGACCGCCAGCACCTGAAGATGCCGCAGCGACGTATGGCCGGCGCCGAAATCATCGAGCGCCACGCGGCAGCCCGCATGACGCAAGGTCTCGACAAAGCGGGCCGATTCGTCCAGGTCGTCGAGCGCCGCGGTCTCGGTGATCTCCACGACCAGACGGTGCGCCAGCTCGGGCTGCTTGCGCAGCAGCGACATCAGTGAGCGCAGCCATGGCCGATCGCAGGCGGTCAGCCCAGAGACATTGAAGCCGAGCCTGACCTCGGGATGAGCGGCGAGCTCGGCGAACGCGCACTCCAAGACATAACGGTCGATCAGGCCAATCAAGCCCACTTGCTCGATCGCCGTGATGAATTCGCCGCAGGCGACCAGACGATTGTCGTGCTCGCGCATCCGCAGCAGGCACTCGAAATAATCGATCTGCCCCGAGGCCGCACTTACCACCGGCTGAAAGGCGAACAGCAAACGGTTCTGGCTCAGCGCATCCCGAACCGCCTCACCGATCGCCGCATTGCGCCGCCGCTGCCGGCTCGGCGTCGACGGATGGTCGTGGGGCTGCGCCGGACCAGCCATCAGGCGCTGGCTTCGCCCTGCGCCGGGTGTCGATGATCCGCGCGCCCGCCCGCCTCGGCGCCGATCTGGTTTCGCAGCTTACATGCCGGCACAGTCCCGCCTCGATCGCTGCTTCGACCTTCGCATCCAGCGGTCGACGCCGCAGATGCGCGTTCGGCGGCAAGCTAAGGGCGACGGGTTTAGGAAGGCTTAAGGGAGGGCGCCGGTACGGCGGGCGATGACGCTCAGGACGGCGTGTGCGAGACCAGAAACGGCAGGACCGCGTTATTGAATTCACGCGCGCGGACATGGGTCAGGAAATGGCCGCCGCGCGGAAACAGCTTAACCTCCGCCCCCGGGATCAGACGCGCCAGCTCCTCGGAGTAATAGGACGGGGTAACGATGTCATCTTCGGCGCCGATCACCAGAGTGGGCGTCTTGATGCGGCCGAGTTCGGCGGTGCGATCGAAGGCCAGCATGGCGTCGATCCGGGCGGCGACGATCTCCGTCGGCGCGAAGGTTGCCAGATGCTGCGCCTCGATCTGGCGCAGGCGCTCGTTATTGCGGGCGATCCACCAGCTCGGATACCACAACAAAGTCGCCGATTGCAGATACATACTGGGCCCGAGGCGCTGCAGGATCTCCTTGCGCAACGCATATATTCGGCGGAAATAAGCATCGGCCTTGGTCCAGGTCGCGGACAGAACGACGCTGGCGAGCCGGTTCGGGTACTCGATCGCCAGAACCTGCGCGACGGCGCCTCCGGTCGAATGGCCGACGACATGTGCGCGCCGGATCTCGAGCGCGTCGAGGAGCGCCACCGCATCCACCGCCATCCGCTCGACGGTATAGCCCATTCGCGCCGGATCGCTCTGCCCAATGCCGCGGTGATCAAAGGTCACGACCTCGAACCGCTTAGCGAAGGTGGCGACTTGATCTTGCCAGAAGGACGCAAACCCGCCGAGCCCCGTTATGAACAGGACGGGGAAGCCCATGCCTTGGCGCTCGTAATAGAGCGAGCACTCTCCGATTGAGATGCGCGGCATCGATCGACGGTTCAGAACGGAGCAAGGTCGGTATCATCGGCGCGGGTAGGCTGTCAACGCGGAGGGCATGCACGAAACGCAAATGTGAGTGGCGCAGAGCACTGCGGTGGCGGTAGGCCTGCCCAAAAATTGCCACATCGCAACCGTTCCATGCGCCGACGCTATGTGGTTGAGCATGGCGACCAAAGCTAGCGTCGCCGTTCTGACGACGCGACCAGCAGAACCGGCAAAGCGAGTGCCTCCTCGCGCGGCACGGGCCTCACGACCTGATCGAGGTGCGAGATGAGAGAGCAGGAAGCGAAGATCACAGAGCGTCATACCGACAAGCTGCAACCCGACGGCGCGAGCCATATGGACGCGTCGCGCGTCGCTCCCTCGACCCGGCGCTCGACGAGCCGAACTCAGGACGTCGATCGCCATGTCGGGGCTCGCGTCCGCGAACGGCGGATCATGCTCGGGTTGACGCAACAGCAGCTCGCGGATTTGATCGGCGTGACGTATCAGCAAGCGCACAAATACGAGCGGGCGATCAATCGGGTTTCAGCCGGCCGTTTATTTGAGATCGCCCATGTGCTCAGCGTCCCGGTCAGCTATTTTTTCGATGGCCTCAAACAGAACGGCGATCGCGCGGTCAGCCCGCGCGAAAGAATGTGCTTGGAGCTCGCCCGAAACTTTGCCCAGATCCCGAACGAGCGTCACCAGGAGGCGCTGAGCCAGCTTGCGCGCGTGCTCGCCGCCGAGTGAGCGGCCGCCGGAAAACCGCCAGCCAGGTCAAATCGGAGGGCGCCGCCGGCCAGCGAAGCCCGTCACTAGCGCTATCGCGAAAATGACCAGGAAGATAAAGAACAATATCTTGGCAATGCCGGCGGCGGCGAAGGCGACTCCGCCAAAACCAAGAAATCCGGCGATCAGCGCAATGATCAGAAAGACCAGCGCCCAGTAGAGCATTCTCTCCTCCATCGCCAACCCACCCGAGAGGTGCGTGGAATTACCCGGTAGGGCGTTGGCTATCGGTCAAACAAGCGGCGCTGCTGTGCAGTTCCGCTGATCGCAGGCGACGCGGCGGTCGGGTTGGACGAGGAGCAGCGGACTTGCGGCGATCTCGATCTCCAGCGGCAACCCGCCGCGAATTTCGCCGTCGGTCTCCACCACTGGTAGTCCAGCCGCGCCGGGTTTGCCTGCGGCGATCGACACGCGGCCCCCCGTGAGGATCGAGACGTCCGCCAGCCGGTGCAGCCTACCCAGCAACATCATGCCGAGATAGCGCAAAACGGCGAGCCGCCCCGCCCTTCGAAACAGCACGATGTGTAGCAGCGGGACGTCTAATCGGGCATCGGGCGCGATGACAAATCGCCCAGCGTACAGGCGTCCCGTCGTGACGATAGCCGAGGCAACCCGATCCGCACCGCCCTCGGTGCTGACGATGAACTCGCTTCGGCGATAGCGGCCCAGACATAAGAGGATTGCCCAGATAAAGGCCAGCTTGCCGATCCGACGCTTCAGGCATGGGTCGAGTGCGCCGAGCACCTCGGCATCGAATCCAACCCCGATCATCGCGAGGAACAAGCGGTCGCCGGCGCGGCCCGGCCAGATCGGCTTCGGCATCCCGTCGGCGATCACCCGAGCGAGCCGCCGGGGATCGCGCGGCAGGCCAATCTCGTTCGCCAGCACATTGCCGGTCCCGAGCGGCAGCACCGCCAGCGGCCGCGACGCAGCGAAGATTCCATTCGCCACCTCATTGACGGTGCCATCCCCGCCAGCAGCCACGATCAGATCGAAGGCGGGGTCGGCCTCGCGCGCCAGCTTCTCGGCGTCGCCGGGGGCGCCGGTCGGGAGGATCGTGACCGTGCAACCCCGGCCTTCGAGTTCGGCGACAACGCTGCCGAGGCGTTTGGCGTGACGTCGTTCCCGACCCGCCGCTGGATTGAAGATGACAAGGATCCGTCGGGGCAAGCGGGCCTCGGCGCTGACGGAAGCAACGGGTGGTCGCCGGCGGCTAAGCCGCCGGCCGCAGCACCGCGGCATCTGCAGGCGCGTCGATCCACATCCGGAACCACAGTTCGAGCATCAACAGTGCCCACAGCCGGCTCTGGTGATCGAAACGGAACGTGCAGTGTTCGTCGAGCAGACGGTCGACATAATCCGGCCGGAACACCCCGCGCTCGCGCGCGCTCTGCGACAGCAAGGTATCATAGGCCAGCTCCTTGAGCTCGCCGCGAAACCAACGGTCGATCGGGCAGCCGAATCCGCGCTTTGCTCGATAGAGGATTTCACGCGGCAAATAGGGCGCCATCGCGCCTTTGAACAACGCCTTGGTGACCCCGCCGGCCATCTTGACCGAATCCGGCAGCTCGGCCGCCCATTCCAGCAGCATAGGATCGAGCAGCGGCGATCGCGCTTCGAGGCCGTGCGCCATGGTGGCGACGTCGATCTTCACCATCAGATCGTCGGGCAGATAGGTGTGAATATCGGCCAGATTAGCGCCGGCGACCAGGCTTTCCGTCTCGGCGAAATAGGGATCGAGCAGATCGGCGGCGGAGTGATCGAGGTGCGTGCGCATCTCCTCGCCATAGCCCTCGCGTTTGTCGCGGTCGGCAAAGAACGCGATTGTTGGGGCGTAGCGCTGGGCCGGTGAGTTGCACGGCGCCTGGAGCACGGCGCGGATCTGGCGCAGCTTTAATCGCCGCTGCAGCGGCCCGGGGGCTGCGGCAAGCAGCTGGGCCAGTCGTTCGCGGCCCCAGCGTGGCAGCCGGTCGAGGCGGTCGAGATAGCGCATCGCCCGGTATCGGCCATAGCCGAGAAAACATTCGTCGCCGCCATCGCCGGTCAGCGCCACCTTGACTCGGCGGCGGGCGAGTTCGGCAACATACCAGGTCGGGACTGCCGAGGGGTCCGCGAACGGCTCACCATAGTGCCACACCAGGCGCGGCACCACCGCCACTGCGTCGGGCTCGACGACCTGCTCCTCGTGGTCCGTGCCATAGCGCTGCGCCACCATCCGGGCATAGCGGGTCTCGTCGTATTCCTTGGCGGCGAAACCGATCGAGAATGTTTTGACCCTACCGCCGCCGGCGCGCGCCATCATCGCCACCACGGCCGAGGAATCGACGCCGCCAGACAGGAAGGCCCCGAGCGGCACGTCCGAGACCAGGCGAACGCGGACCGCCTCTTCGAGATGCGCGACGAGTTCGGCACGCAGTTCGTCCAGCGGCCGCGCGATCGGGACGCCAGATGCGCGGGTCAGTTGCCAATAGCGCACCAGCTCAGGCTCGTCGATGCCGCCGTCGGCGGCTGCTGAGATGGTGAGATAATGCGCCGCCGGCAGCTTGCGGATTCCGGCAAAGGCGGTTTGCGGCGCCGGCACATATTGCAAGGTTAGATAATGGTCGATCGCCGCTAGATCGGGCACGCGCGACACGTCCGGCCAGGCAAGCACAGCCTTGATCTCCGAGCCGAACACAAACCCGGTGCTAGTACGCGCCCAATAAAGCGGTTTTTTGCCGATCCGATCTCGGGCCAGAATCAGACGTCGCGAGCGTCGGTCCCACAGCGCCAACGCAAACATCCCGCGCAGCCGCGAAAAGATCCGCGGTCCCCAGGCGTGCCAGCCATTGACGATGACCTCGGTGTCGCTGCGGCTGCGAAAAGGATAACCCAGCGCCGTCAGCTCGCGGCGGAGCTCTACAAAGTTGTATATCTCGCCGTTGTAAGTAATCCAGACATTGCCATCGGCGCTCGCCATCGGCTGATGACCGGCCGGCGAGAGATCGATGATCGACAGGCGGGCGTGGGCAAGACCGGCCCTGCCGTCAGTCCACACGCCTTCGTCATCGGGCCCACGGTGCCGCAGGGGCGCGATCATCCGCCATAGCCGAGCTTCGAACTCGGCGCCCCTCGGCGCCGCTCCAGCAGTCACAAAACCGGCAATTCCGCACATTTCCCGACTCTACTGTTGAAGCCAGGGTTCCTGCCGCGTAATCGCGGCGGAAAACCGCGCCCGCCAGCGGTTGCGCAAACCGTGGCCTTTGCCGCCGCCTCACGCCTTGGGTTCGGCCGATTGCGCGAGCGCCTTGGTCATGTCAAGGAATTGTTGGCGAATTATCGGGTCGGGAATAGCGTAGTAAAGTCGGATAAACTCGATCGTTTCCGGCTTCTGCAGGTGCTCGCGCCAGCGCTGATCCTCGGGGCTGACCTCCGCGTCGTCGGACCGCAGATCGCCAAAAAAGTACGAGATCGGCACGCTCAGGATCTCGGCCATTGCCGAAAGTCGGGATGCGCTGACGCGGTTCGCGCCACCCTCGTATTTCTGCACCTGCTGAAAGGTCAGGCCGAGCGCGTTGGCAAGGGTTTCCTGGTTCATCCCGAGCAACAACCGGCGCATCCGGATGCGGTTGCCGACATGAATGTCGATCGGGTTCGGGACGCCGGTGCCGCGCCCGTATTTCGGCGCCGGCTTGGTCTCGTCCACGGATCTTGCCGAGTTCTTCAACGCACTCCCCTCGCTGTAGCAGGCCGGATCACGTTGCATCGGGTTCCGCGGAAGCGCAAGCAACATTCGACAATTCGCGGCAAACCGCGAGCGCCCGCCCGGCCGTACATAAGCCCAGGTTGAATAGCAAGACGCAGGATCGGTTGTTTTTTCGCGGCGGCCACAGCATCCGCGGTCGATAGATCGGCGACCAGGTCGACGAACCGTATCAGCAATCGCGGCGGCTGCCCTCGTCATAGCCACGCCGGTTACTGATGTACATCAACGTCATGAGCCCGATTCCGAGCGCCAGGGTAATGATGACACCGAATATCATCGCCAGCCAGCCGGCAACGCTGATCTCCGAGGTGCCGAGCCGGTTCCAAAAGATCACGACCACGACCGCCACCGCCAGGACCGCGGCCACGGCCGCCGCGGCTGCCGCCCAGGTGAATGTCGAACTCATCGCCTTCTCCCGGGGTCTTTCGCTTCCCCCACATTAAACACCGCAATAACGAGTTTACCCCCGCGCTGAGCGACGATTGTCCATCGCGCTGCAAATCTCACTTACGCCGCAACTTCGTACGTGGCAGAGTGCACGACCGCCGCCCTCCTCGACGGAGATATCAAATGCCGACCAAGAGCCAGCATCCCGAAACGCTCGTGCTGCATGCCGGATACCGTAGCGACCCGACGACAACCGCGGTCGCGGTGCCGATCTATCAGACCACCAGCTATCAGTTTCGCGATAGCAAGCATGCCGCCGATCTGTTCGGGCTAGCCGAGCTCGGCAATATCTATACGCGGATTATGAACCCAACGAACGCGGTGCTCGAGGAACGGGTCGCCGCGCTCGAGGGCGGGGTCGCCGCGCTGGCGCTTGCGTCGGGCCAGGCCGCTTCGCTGTTCGCGGTCCAGAACATCTGCCAGGCCGGCGACAATTTCGTAAGCTCTACAGATCTTTATGGGGGAACCTGGAACCTCTTTCTTAACACAATGATGAAGACGATGGGGATGGAGGTCCGATTCGTCGATCCGGCCGATCCGGAGAATTTCCGGCGAGCGACCGACGCGAGGACCCGTTGTTATTACGCGGAAACGCTCCCCAATCCGAAACTCGAAGTATTCCCGATCGCCGAAGTCGCCAAGATCGGCCGCGAGGAAGGTGTGCCGCTGATCGTCGACAACACCGCTGCCCCGGTACTGTGCCGTCCGCTTGATCACGGCGCCGCCGTGGTCATGCATTCAACGACCAAATATATCGGCGGCCATGGCACCTCGATCGGCGGCATCGTCGTCGATGGCGGCAATTTCGATTGGGAAAAGCACGCTGCCCGCTTTCCGCTGTTGAACCAGCCCGACCCCAGCTACCACGGCGCGGTATGGACCCAGGCGACCAAGCCCATGGGGCCGGTGGCCTACATCATCAAGATGCGGGTGACTTTGCTGCGCGATCTCGGCGCGCCGATGAGCCCGTTCAACGCCTTTCTTTTCATCCAAGGGCTCGAGACCTTGCCATTACGGATGCGCGCGCACTGCGCCAACGCGGCGATTGCCGCCAAATTCCTGTCCGAGCATCCTAAGGTCACACGCGTCATCTATCCGAGCTTGATGACCGGCGAGGCGCGGCGCCGCGCCGACGCATATATGAAGGGTGGTTACGGCGGCCTTCTCGGCTTCGAGCTGAAGGGCGGGCGCGAGGCCGGACGGCGCTTCATCGATGCGCTGCAAATGTTCTACCATGTCGCCAACATCGGCGATTCGCGCAGCCTGGCGATCCATCCGGCGACGACGACCCACTCCCAGCTCACACCTGAAGAACAGGCGCAAACGGGGGTCACCGACAATTACGTGCGCTTGTCGATCGGCATCGAACACGCGGACGACATCCTCGCTGATCTGGGTCAGGCGCTCGACGCCGTCTGACCACCACAGCGGCGGAACCGCACGACACCGGTGAGCGGCGCCGGCGAGATCCTGCTGCCGCTACCCTCGCCGATCGATCTCGCGCTGACCGTAGCGAGCCACGGCTGGGCACATTTGGAGCCGTGGCGTTGGGATCCCGAAGCGGGCGTCCTCGCCCGGCATGAACGGATCGATGGCCGGCTCGGCACGGTGGCCGTAGCCCAGCGGGACCTCGGCGCCGTCGTCATTCACTTGGACGGTTTCACGCCGACGGACCACAACGCAATAAGGGGCCGGGTGTTGCGCTGGCTGTCGGCCGATTGGGAACCGTCGGAGGCGATTGCGATCCTCGGCGGCGACGCGGCGCTGATTGGGCACGGCGGTGGCCGCATACTGCGCTGCTCGACGTTCTACGAGGATTTCGTCAAGACCGTGCTGACCATCAACACCAGCTGGTCCTCGACCTGCCGGATGGCGGCGGCGCTGGTCGCCGAGCCGGGTGACGGCAGCTTTCCAGGGCCCGAGGCGGTGCTCGACTACGGCGAACAGCGGCTGCGCGAGCGTGCCCGACTCGGCTTTCGCGCGCCAACGGTGATCAGTACCACCCGACAAATGCTCGACGACGGCGCCATTGACACCGCGGGCGAGGGCCGGACCGAGCAACTAGGCCACGATTATCTGATTGGGCTCAAGGGCATCGGCCCCTACGCGGCGGCGCACTGCCGGCTGCTGCTGCACGATTTCACGCGCATCCCGGTCGACTCCTCAGTCGTCACCTATTTGCGCGAACGGCACGACTGCGACCCAGCGGCCTTCGCCGCGAGCCGCGCCACGTGGGGACCCTATCTGGCGCTCGGCTACAAGCTCGCCCGACTGCGCGAAAAGCTCGAAGCCACGCTCTAATATTTGCCAACTTCCAATCCTGCACTATTGGAAGCTGGTTCACACTACGCGGCGATCTCTCGGGTATAGCTCTGGCGCACCCAGCGAGGCTGGTCCTCGGTTGGATCACGAAGCAACGGAGTATCGCGATGAGCAGCCCTGCCGCCAATCGGCGCGTGCTCGTTAACAGCGTGCATCATTTGCCGCCGAACTCGGTGGCGATACGCAGGACCAACCCGAATAAGTGGATTGAGCTGACGGTCGGGGTTCGCCGGCTGAAACAGCTTCCCGGTTTGTCCGCGCTTGAGGCCAAAAGGCCCGCCGAACGCCAATACATGACCCGCGAGCAGCTGGGTAGCGAATATGGCTCGGACCCGGCCGCGATCGCAAAGATCGGGAAATTCGCCGCCGACCATCATCTGGTCGTGACCCGCAACGAACCCGCATCGGCGCGGCTCGGGATCGCCGGGACCGTCGCGAATGTCAGCCAGGCGTTCGGTATCAGGCTGCTCAATTACAAGCACCCGAAGCTCGGCGACTTTCACGCCCGGACTGGACCCGTGACCCTGCCGGCAGAGGTTGCCCGCGCGATCACCGGCGTCTTCGGCCTCAACAACCACCGCGTCATGCATCGTTTGCCGCGCCCCCGACAAACGGTCGATGCCCTTGCTTCGTTCTCCAAGACGCGGACCTGGTTCATCCCGACCGAGCTCGCCGGCATCTATAATTTCCCCGATGCTGACGCGCGCAGCCAGTGCATTGGGCTACTGGAATTCGGCGGCGGCGTCGAGCAATCCGACGTCACTGCCTATTTCCAAAAGATCGGCTTGCCAGTGCCCAACGTTCAGATCGTCGCCGTCGACGGGGTTGGTACCGATCCCACCGCCGATCCCGATTCGACCGGTGAGGTGATGCTCGACGTCGACATCGCCGGCGCGCTCGCCGGTGGGGCCAAGGTCGCGGTCTATTTTTCGACCTTCGACGAAAAGGGCTTGGTCGATATCCTGAGCGCGGTGATCAACGATCAGACCAACGATCCCTCGGTGTTGTCGGTCAGCTGGGGGTGGGACGAGAACCAGCCGTTCAACAATGGGATCCTGTGGTCGGCGGCGGCGATCGAGCACGTTAACCATAGCCTGTTGGCTGTGGCGCATCTCGGCATCACCGTTTGCGTCTCGACCGGCGACGACGGCTCCGAGGCGCAGGTCCAGGACGGTCACGCCCACGTCAACTTCCCCGCAACGAGCCCCCATGTGCTCGCCGTCGGCGGCACTACCTTGCACGCGCGCAAAGGAACAAACGATAAAATGGCGATCACCGAGGTCGTGTGGAACGACGGCCCCGGAAGTGGCGGCGGCGGGGGCGTCAGCGACATCACTCCGGTACCGAGCTGGCAGGAGGGTAAAGTACCCCGCTCGATCAACCCGGGGAGCTTTGCCGGACGCGCGATCCCCGACGTCGCCGCCAACGCTGACCCGAATACCGGTTATCTGGTCATGAATGGCGGCCAGTTCGGGATCGTCGGCGGCACCAGCGCCTCAGCCCCGCTATGGGCGAGCTTGGTCAGCCGCATCAACGCGCTGACCGGCGCCCGCGCCGGAAATTTCAACGCGCTCCTCTATACCACGATCGGACCCGCCTGCACTTTGCGCGACATCACCAGCGGCAACAACGACACCGGCGGGCTGCTCGACGGCCAGTTCCAGGCAGGACCAGGCTGGGACGCGTGCACCGGATGGGGCGCGCCCGACGGGGTCAAGCTCTTGGCCGCGCTCAAGTCTCCTACGAGCTGATGCATTGAAAACACCGGAATGGAATTCCTCCGGTCATTCATTCATGGTTAAGCTACGCGAACGGTTAAAGCTGCGCGGCGGCGATATCGAGCTATTGGCCGCCCCGAACCAAAGGCGGCGGTTATGCCAAAACTGAGTCCGATGGTGTCGCGCCTTGTCCCGGCGGTCTGGCTCTTCGTCGTTGCCATTGGCCTCGGCAACCCGGCACGAGCACAGGCTGTCATCGACGAGGCGCGCCAGGCGGGCCGCGCGGCGCAAACCTTCCCGGCGGCCGACGAGGATTATTTCCACGACATGGATGGCGGCATCCAGCTGACCCCCGACGAGGTCAAGGGCCGCAACATGTGGCTGGTCTGGACCGGCGGCAATGACCGGTTGTGGGATAAGCTGACAAACCTGACGTTTGGCGCTTTCGACCTGTTGAAGATTCTGTCTTCATCTCCCGGCCTCAAATACAGCCGCGACAACCGCTGGAACTACTTCGGACTGGCCAACGAGCCGTGCTTTTCCAAGGCCACCGGGCCCGATCCGCAGCATTACGGGCTGTGGCTCGATCAACGCAGCCCGAATTGCCCGGCCGACCCGTTCGCCAATGCCGCCAAATACCCTGGCGTGGCAGTCGGTGCGCGTGGCAAGAACATCCCAGCGGGCTCCTATTACGGCGAGCCGACCGGCATCGTCGGATTGCGGCTGTTCCCGAACCCGGCCTTCGACGAAGCCGCTGCAAAGCGATGGGACCCGCAGCGCTTTTACAACGACCCCAGCTATTACTTGTCAAAGGACCTGGTCCGGCCCTACCGCGTCGGCATGTCCTGCGGCTTTTGCCATGTCAGCGCCAACCCGGAGAAGCCGCCGGCCAATCCCGAGGCCCCGCAATGGGGAAATTTGAGCTCGACCGCCGGCGCCCAATATTTCTGGGTCGACCGCATTCTTGCTTGGAACGGCGATCAGTCGAATTTCCTGTTCCAGGTCTTGCACACCGCGCGGCCGGGGTCGTTGGACACTTCGCTGGTGTCGAGCGACAACATCAACAACCCGCGGACGATGAACGCGGTCTACAATCTGTTGCCGCGGCTCCTGATGGCGAAGCGCCTGGGGCGGGAAACCCTCGGCCCGGACAATCTCGCGAACAAGCAATTCAACGACTTTGTCACAGCCGGCCCGCTGACCCAGTTCTTTCAGCCGCCGAATACGGTATGGACCCCGCATGTGCTGAAGGACGGCTCCGATTCGGTCGGCGCGCTTGGCGCACTCAACCGGGTCTATCTGAATATCGGCCTGTTCAGCGAGGAATGGCTGCGCCACTTCAACCCGGTGCTCGGCGGCAAGCCGATCACTCCGATCCAGATCACGACGGCGCGCGCGAACTCGTCCTATTGGCAGGCGACAGAGGCGACGACCCCGGATATGGCGCTATTCCTGTTGAAAGCGTCCTATCCGCACAAGCTTAAGAACGCGCCGGGAGGCAGCGCCTATCTGAACGACCCGCTGGCGACGGTTCAGCAGGGCAAGCTCGTCTTTGCTGACAACTGCGCAGCGTGTCATTCGAGCAAGATGCCCGACCCTCCGCCCAGCGCCAATCTTGGCACCCCTTGCATCGGCCCCAATTATCTCGATTGCTTCAACCGGTACTGGGCGTGGACCCAAACCGGCGAGTTCCTCGCCAAGATGCGCCAGATCGTCCAGGCGGACGATTTTCTGGACGGGAATTTTCTGTCGACCGACGCCCGTGTGCCGGTGACGTTGTTGCAGACAAACGCCTGCAGCCCGCTCGCCACCAATGCGATCGGCGGGAATATCTGGGATAATTTCTCGTCGGCCTCTTACAAATCGCTGCCTTCGGTCGGCACGATCACCGTCTACGACCCGTTCACCGGCAAGCCGCTTCCGTACAAAATGCCGGCCAGCGGGCGCGGCTATACCCGCGTGCCGTCCTTGGTCAGCCTATGGGCGACGGCACCCTATCTGCTCAACAACAGCGTCGGGAAGTTTGAGGCGAGCCCATCGGTCGCGGCGCGTATGACCTCGTTCCAGGACTCGATCACCCAAATGCTGTGGCCCGACAAGCGCGACAAGGACCCGGTATTCGGCGACAAAATCCCGGGCGTCATCGACCGCACGACCGTGACCAGCTGGCTGCGGATTCCGACCGGTTATCTGCCCGACGTGATCAAGCGCTCGCAGGGGGTCCTGAAGCTCGTCGTGCCGATCTTTGACGAGAAGGGGATCGAGATCGGCCCGATCCCGAAGGGCACGCCGGTCGATCTGTTGGCTAATTTCTCCCCTCTGCCGCCGGAGTCGTCAACACTGGGCGCTCGGCTCGCGCACGACAAAGCGGTCGTCGCCGCCGTCTTCAAGCTGGTACACGATCTGCGCGCCTTGCCGAAAAATGCCACGGACGATCAGGCGCGGCAGGTCTTTGCCAATGTCGGCGAGCAATTGTTCGCGCTGAGCAAATGCCCGGATTACGTCGTCAACCGCGGGCATTATTTCGGCACGAAGCTCAGCGACGCCGACAAGAACGCGCTGATCGCCTACCTCAAGACGTTTTAGACGGCCGACCAGGGCAGGCGCTATGAACAGCGGCGACGCATTCGACTACATCATTGTGGGGTCGGGCGCCGGCGGCGGGACTTTGGCGGCGCGCTTGGCCGAGGCCGGGCGCAAGGTGCTGCTGCTCGAAGCCGGCGGCGACCCGCGCCTGCTCTCCGGCACCAACGATTATCAGCCTGGCATCGACCGTCTGCCGGACGATTACGACGTACCGTCGTTCCACGGTTTCGCCTCCGAGAACGACGCAATGCGCTGGGATTTCTTTGTCCGTCACTATGCCGACGAGGCGATGCAGGCGAAGGACCCGAAATATGTGCGCGATTACCGCGGCCAGCCGGTCAGTGGCGTGCTTTATCCGCGGGCCGGGACCCTGGGCGGCTGCACTGCGCACAATGCAATGATCCTGGTCTACCCGCACAATGCCGACTGGGACGGGATTGCCCAGCTCACTGGCGACGCGTCGTGGAACGCGCAAGCGATGCGGCGCTATTTCATGCGGCTCGAAAACTGCCATCACCGGCCAGTTGAGCGCGTGCTGGCCAAGCTAGGACCGAACCCGTCGCGGCACGGCTGGGACGGCTGGCTCCACTCCGAAAAGGCCGTCCCTGAGGCCGCTCTCGGCGATTTCGACTTGGTTCAGCTGCTGCTGCATTCCGCTGCCGATGCGTTTGACGATATCGGCCATCCTATCGGCTCGCTGATCGGTCTCGCCGAGTCCAAGGCCGACCCGAACGACTGGCGACTCGTCGCCGAAAACGCGGTCGGTGTGCGCTATACGCCGCTGACGACGCGCGATCACCGGCGCATGGGCACGCGCGAGCGGGTGCTGGAGACCGCGCAGAAATTCCCGGACCGGCTGCATCTGGAACTCGACGCTCTGGTCTCTCGCATCGTCCTCGACGGCAACAACCGCGCCACCGGGGTCGAATATCTCAAGGGCGAACGGCTCTACCGCGCCCACGGCCAGCCGGCCACCGCGCCGGGCGTGGGGATGCACGCCGAAGCCAGGCGCGAGGTGATCCTCTGCGGCGGCGCCTTCAACACCCCTCAGCTTTTGATGCTGTCCGGCATCGGACCGCGTGACGTGCTGGAGCCGCTGGGCATTCCGTTGCGGATCGAGCTTCCCGGAGTCGGCAGGAACTTACAGGACCGCTATGAGATCGGCGTGGTCAATCGCATGAATTTCGCGCGCTGGGAGATCCTCGACGGCGCCACCTTCAGCCGCGGCGACCCGCAATATCGTCAATGGGCGAGCGGGAGCGACGGGGTCTATGCCAGCAACGGCGCGGTGCTGGCGGCGATCCTCAAATCGCGGCCGGAGCGGCCGTTGCCCGATCTGTTCTGTTTCGCGTTGCTTGGCCTATTTGGCGGATATTTTCCGGGCTACTCGTCACTCGAAGTGACCAAGCCTAACTACCTGACCTGGGCGATCCTCAAGGCGCACACACAAAACCGCGCGGGCGAGGTTCGGCTGCGGTCGGCAGATCCGCGCGACACGCCGCTGATCGACTTCCACTATTTCGAAGAGGGCAGCGACGCCACCGGGGAGGACCTCGATTCGGTCGTCGCCGGCATCCGCTTTGTCCGTAAGCTGACGAAAGAAATCAAAGACCGCGGCCTGATCGCGGCTGAGGAGCAACCTGGCGACGCGCTCCAGAGCGATGACGAACTTCGGGATTTCGTCCGTACCCGGGCCTGGGGCCACCACGCCTCGTGCACTTGCGCGATCGGGTCGCGGGATAGCGGCGGCGTGATCGGCAGCGACTTCCGCGTCCATGGCGCCACGGGATTGCGGGTCGTCGACGCCTCGGTTTTCCCGCGCATCCCCGGCTTCTTTATCGCCAGCGCGGTCTACATGATCGCCGAAAAAGCCGCCGACGTGATCCTAGCCGGCTGATGACGGCGGGGTCAGAAGCGGATCGGCCGCTATGGGGTCCCAGGTCAGCAAGCTCGCGGGTTTTCTCGGGTCGAGCGGCATCACCTGTCGCTCGATATAGAGGCGGATCAGGGTCGTGGTGTAGGGTCGGAAAAAGTCGATCGCGGCGAGCGCGGTGCCATCGAATCCGAGCGAGGCATCCCACGAGCCGGGCTCAGTCTGCTCCTCATAGCCGTAGCCTAGATAGGCGACATAAGTTGTACCCGACGAGGCGACGATGTTAATCGTGAGATCCGGCGTCGGTTGCCCCTCCCGCGGCAAGAGCGTCTCGACATCGACGTGAAAGCAGCGATAGCTGGGGTCGCCGCTGTAGACATCGACATCGACATCGAACTGCTCGATCCGCGCCTCGGTCCCATTTGACAGATACAGCTGGAGGTTGTAGTCGGTAATTGGATCACCGCGCTCGTCGACCGCGTGGACGATAAACTGCTGGTATTGCTCCTTGAGACGTTTGAAGCGCCCGTTGGCGTCGGCCTTGGCCAGCCACGCGGCATAGCCGGCCGCAGGATCGCCGTCAGGCGCGCTCTCCGGATCCGTCATTTTGAACGCATCGACGACGAGGTCGACCAACTCCGATACAGGGTCACGCAAGATCGTCGAGTGGTTGACGACCTCCCCCTTTGCCGGATCACCGACGAGATGGACCGGAATAGAGACGTTTAGCCATTGATTGGCGATAACGCGTTGGGCCGACGTCAATTTCGCAACTCCGGCAAGAACAGGCGACCGGCGTCGCGCGACCATCCCGGAATCGGTCATGTCGAGCGCGATCGCACGTACGTTCATGCCGGTGCCCGCGCGCCGCACGGTGCCGTCCGTGCCCGGCTTGGCGACGATCTTTTCCAGTCCCGTATAGGTGCCGGTGCCGCAAAAGATGAAGACGTAGGGTGTTTCTGGACCCGCGTCATAGTGCGGCGGGTCGACAAACAGATCCTCCTCGGCGAGCCGCCAGGTGAATTCGCTGGCAAGTTCGAGCCCGAGCAATACCTGATCTCCCGCTTCGAGAAAATCGGGGCCGAGATGCTTGCTGCCCTTGAACACCGCACCAAGCCAACTGCGCCCCTGCTTGGCGAGCGGTGAGCCGAAGGTCGCTGGCGCGATTGCGATCAGCCGCTTCAACCGCTTGGCGCGCAGCGGGTCAGCGGCCAGCCAAGCGCGCACGACCAGCATGCCGGTCGAATGCACCATCGCGTCGAAAGGCTGGCCGGGGTCAAGCCCGCCTTCAGCCCCGAGCGCCCGGTCGAACGCTTCGGCGATGTCCTTGATCGTTATTTCGTTGTTCAATGAATCATAGGTGCATGTTCGCATCATCGCGTCGTCGATTCCGAGCCGCTGGCGCAGCAGGTCGCGCCACCGTCGCCCAAGACGAGCCCTTGTCCGAATAGCCATGCACAAAGACCACAGGGTTGGGTCGGTCGGCCATTCTCCCCTCCTCCCTGCCAAATCCACTGCCGCGAGCATGCCCTGGGTTCGCCGTCCGTACGTGTGAAATGGCTCACATAATTGGGGTAATTTTTGGGACTGTGAGCGCAATTGAGCGCTGAACGGCGCTATGCGAAAATCAGCGCCTCGCAGCTCCCTTTCGACCCCGTGCGGAGCGAAGCATGACCGATGCATCCAATCGCACCATCGCGGTCAACGGTTATCATGGCGCATGTCCTTTACGATGCCGAAACCCGTTCAAACGCCGACGATCACAACCGCTACGCGGTGTGGCCCGGCGAGCCGGTCGGATTGAAGCTAACGACGATGATCCGCGCCGATCGCACCGAGCAGTTTCCGACGGTTTGATCTGCAGATGTTTCGGCTCGCGGCCTGCCTGCTCGCGGCGATGGCGGCGTTGTCGCCAGCATGGGCCGCCGACGCCTCGAAATGTGGAGCCAAGCTGTTCGTCCTGTGGGGCGATGGAAAGCACGACGACACCGCGGCATTAAACGCTTGGTTTCGCGGCGACGATGTGATGTGGGCGACAGACCGGCCGCACCGTCGGCCCGCAGATCGCCGACCATGTCTTTCGCCTCAGCACGGCCATCTACATCCGGAGCGGCGCTGGCCGGCGCATCGAGCATTTCCAATTCGTCTGGCCGGAGCGCAAGGAACTGGTTGCCGGCGGCACGATCGTCTCCGGCAGCGATCCGAACCAGCCGCCGGTCGCCGCCGGCCTGACCAAGATCGGCGCCGGGCCCAACGAAGGGATTCCGTTCCCCGACCTCACGCCAAAGCCCGCCGCAGCACGACGACCGGACCGACTGCCTCGTCTCTTAGCGACCCCGCAGTCGTCGCCGATCGAGTGGCTCTGCCAGCTGCCGTCAGACCTGAGCGGGGTAGATCGGCTTGTAAGCCCGGGCGAGCACATGGGCATCGATGTCATCCGGGCGCGCGATGCCGGCGAGGTCGTGGTCAAAGATATATTCGGCGATTCGCGCGGCAGTGTGCAGCGATGCATCGAAGAATGTTGCTGGTCGGCGGATAAATCAGGCCAGTGGCGAGATTGGCTTCGGTGACCTGTTCTGCGACGGCGCGGGCGGCAATGATGAACATCTCCTCGGTGACCCGCTTGGCTTCCGTCGCCAGCACCGCCATGCCCATCGCCGGGAAGATGTAGACGTTGTTGCCCTGACCGGGGACGAGCGTCTTGCCGTCGATCTGCACCGGCGGGAATGGGCTGCCGCTGGCAAACACCGCCTGGCCGGCCGACCATTTATAGGCCTCCTCCGCGGTGCATTCCGAACGGGAGGTCGGGTTCGAGTAGGGGAAGATGATCGGCCGCTCGTTGATCCGGGCCATTGCCTCGATCACCGGCTGGTTGAACAGTTTCGGGACCGTGCTGACCCCGATGATGCCGGTGGGCTTGATGGCCTCGACAGCGGCAACGAACGTCGCGATCGGCGCGTGCGCATGCGCATGCGCGAAGGGTTTCTGGAAATCGGCCAGGTCCGTGCGGGAGGTGACCATCAGGCCGTTGATGTCGAACAGCCAATTGCAGGCGCGCGCCCGCTCGATCGGCAGGCCCTCCAGCGCCATCGCCTCGCTGATCAGTTCGGCGATGCCGGTGGCGGCCGAGCCGCCGCCGAGGAACAGGAACCGCTGCTCGGTGAGTTTTTGTCCTGTGATCCGCAGCGCCGCGAGGATCCCGGCCAGCGCGACCGCGGCGGTGCCCTGGATGTCGTCATTGTAGGTGCAGATCTTGTCCCGGTAGCGCGCCAGGATCGGCACCGCGTTGATGTTGGCGAAATCCTCCCATTGCAGGCAGCTTTTCGGAAACAGCTCCTGCACCGCCTCGACGAACTCGTCGATGAAGGCGTCGTATTCCGCGCCGCGCACGCGGTTCTGGCGCAGGCCAAGATAGAGCGGGTCTTCGAGTAGGGCCTGGTTGTTGGTGCCGACGTCGAGCATGACCGGCAGGGTCAGCTGCGGCGGCACACCGGCGCAGGCGGTGTAGAGCGCCAGCTTGCCTACCGGAATCCCCATGCCGCCGACGCCGAGATCGCCGAGACCGAGGATCCGCTCGCCATCGGTCGCGACGATGAAGCGCACGTCCGGCAGCGGCCAGTTGGCGAGCAATTCGCGCAGCCGCCCCTTCGCTGATATCGGCAGGTACATGCCCCGCGCGGCGCGGAAGATATGGTCGAACTTCTGACAGGCCTCGCCGACTGTCGGGGTATAGACCAGCGGCATGAAACTCGCCGGATCCGACATTAGAACGGCAAAGAACAGGACCTCGTTGCGAGACTGCAGGTCGCTCAGAAACAGGTATTTCTGCAGGTCGTTGTCGAGCACGTGCGAGTTGAGTATGGACGCGCGCGATTTGGGTTTCGAGCGTGTCGGCGACCGGCGGCAGCAGCCCCTCGATGTGCAACGCGCGGCGATCCGCCAGCGGGAAAGCGGTGCCCCGATTGAGGTGGGGGTTGTGCAGCAGGTCGGCTCCGGTCGGCGCCGGACGGATAGACTCTGGCATGATCCTCACCTTCCGCGTTTAAGACAATCACGAGTTGGCTAAGCCTTCGGTGGCGACATAGGGCTCGACCATCTTGATCGGGTCCACGACGCGATCGAATTCAGCCTCCGTGACGTAGCCGAGGTCGAGCGCCGCCGCCTTCAAGGTCAGGTCGTGGTCCATCGCATGGTGCGCAATCTTTGACGCCTTGTCGTAGCCGATGACCGGCGCGAGCGCGGTCACCAGCATCAGCGAGCGATCCACGTATTCCTTGATTTTTTTAAGGTTCGGCTTGGCGCCCTCGACCAGGTATTTGCGGAAGTTCGTGCACCCGTCGGTCAGGATCGTGATCGAATGCATGACGTTGAAGATGATCAGCGGCTTGTAGACGTTCATCTCCAGATATCCGCCGGCGCCGCCGAAGCCCACCGCCACGTCGTTGCCCATCACCTGCACCGCGATCATCGTCAGCGCCTCGGCCTGCGTCGGATTGACCTTGCCGGGCATGATCGACGAACCCGGCTCGTTCTCCGGGATCAGCAATTCGGCGAAACCGGCGCGCGGGCCGCACGACATCAGCCTGATGTCGTTGGCGATCTTGTAGAGCGAGACGGCCAGGGTCCGCAGCGTGCCGGACAAATGCACCAGCGCGTCATGCGCGCCCTGCACGGTGAACTTGTTTGGCGCGCTGACAAACGGCAACCCGGTGAGCCGGGCGATCTCGGCCGCCGCTGCCTCGGCGAAGCCAGGCGCGGCGTTGATCCCGGTGCCCACGGCGGTGCCGCCGAGCGCCAGGCGGTAGACGCCCTTGAGGCGCCTCGTCGATCCGCTCCAGATCGTCCGCCAGCATGCCGGCATAGCCCGACCATTCCTGCCCGAGCGTGATCGGCGTCGCGTCCTGCATATGGGTGCGGCCGATCTTGACGATGTCCTTCCACGCCTCCGCCTTGGCCGCGATCGCGTCGTGCAATGCGCGCACCGCAGGGATCAGACGCTTCCGTCACCCCGAGCGCCGCCGCGACATACATCGCCGAGGGAAACGTATCGTTGGACGATTGCGACATGTTGACGTGGTCGTTGGGATGCACCGGCGTCTTGCTGCCGAGCATCAGTGCCGGCGAGCTGGCTGGCAGCGGTTGGAGATCACCTCGTTCACGTTCATGTTGAACTGCGTGCCGCTGCCGGTCATCCAGACGTGCAGCGGAAACATGTCCTGATGCTGGCCCGCCAGTATCTCGTCGGCGACTTGGACGATCAGCGCGTGAACCTTGGACATAGGGCTCGACCATCTTGCTCGGGTCTACGATGCGATCGAATTCAGCTTCCGTGACGTAGCCGAGCTCGAGCGCCGCCGCCTTTAAGGTCAGGTCGTGGTCCATCGCATGGTGCGCAATCTTTGATGCTTTGTCGTAGCCGATGACCGGAGCAAGCGCGGTCACCAGCATCAGCGAGCGGTCGACGTATTCCTTGATTTTTTGAAGGTTCGGCTTGGTCCCCTCGACCAGGTATTTGCGGAAGTTGGTGCACCCGTCGGTCAGGATCGTAATCGAATGCATTACGTTGAAGATGATCAGCGGCTTGTAGACGTTCATCTCCAGATATCCGCCGGCGCCGCCGAAGCCTACCGCTACGTCGTTGCCCATCACCTGCACCGCGATCATCGTCAACGCCTCGGCCTGCGTCGGGTTGACCTTGCCGGGCATGATCGACGAACCCGGCTCGTTCTCCGGGATCAGCAATTCCGCGAAACCGGCGCGCGGGCCGCACGACATCAGCCTGATGTCGTTGGCGATCTTGTAGAGCGAGACCGCCAGGGTGCGAAGCGTGCCTGACAAATGCACCAGCGCGTCATGCGCGCCCTGCACAGCAAACTTGTTTGGCGCGCTGATAAACGGCAACCCGGTGAGCCGGACGAGTTCGGCTGCCGCTGCCTCGGCGAAGCCAGGCGCGGCGTTGATCCCGGTGCCCACCGCGGTGCCCCCGAGCGCCAGCCGATAAACGCCCTTGAGGGCCTCGTCGATCCGCTCCAGATCGTCCGCCAGCATGCCGGCATAGCCCGACCATTCCTGCCCGAGCGTGATCGGCGTCGCGTCCTGCATATGGGTGCGGCCGATCTTGACGATGTCTTTCCACGCCTCCGCCTTGGCCGCAATCGCGCCGTGCAGCGCACGCACCGCAGGGGCCAGACGCTCCGTCACCCCGAGCGCCGCCGCGATATTCGTCGCCGACGGAAACGTATCGTTGGACGATTGCGACATGTTGACGTGGTCATTCGGATGCACCGGCGTCTTGCTGCCGAGATCAGTGCCGGCGAGCTGACTGGCGCGGTTGGAAATCACCTCGTTCACGTTCATGTTGAACTGCGTGCCGCTGCCGGTCATCCAGACGTGCAGCGGAAACATGTCCTGATGCTCCCCCGCCAATATCTCGTCGGCGACTTGGACGATCAGCGCGTGGACCTTGCCGTCCAACCGTTTGCTCGCGTAATTGGCGTTGGCCGCGGCCTTTTTCAGGATGGCGTAGGCGCGGATCATCTCGCGCGGCATCAGATCCTTGCCGATGCTGAAATGCTCCAGCGACCGCTGAGTCTGCGCTCCCCAGAGCTTGTCGGCCGGCACCTCGACCTCGCCGAGACTATCGTATTCCCTACGAAACTCGGTCATGATGGAACCTCCGGCGCGCTTGACCGCCAACCCCCAATCCGACACGGCGTGCCGGCTGCTCCGATCTTTGGCGGTATTGCCAATCCATGCGTCAGGAGCGGAATCTCTCCGAACCTTATCGGGTAGTAGGAGAACGGTCCATGGCCGCAACTGTTGCCGACCAGATGGTCGAGACCCTCGCCGCCGCAGGCGTAAAGCGCATTTACGGCATCGTCGGCGACAGCCTGAACGGCTTCACCGACGCTTTGCGTCGCCACGCCGGCATCGCCTGGCTGCACCTCCGCCACGAAGAGGTCGCCGCCTTTGCCGCTGGCGCCGAGGCGCATCTGACCGGTGAGCTCGCGGTCTGCGCCGGCAGCTGCGGCCCGGGCAATTTGCACCTGATCAACGGCCTGTACGACTGTCACCGCTCGCGTGTGCCGGTGGTCGCGATCGCCGCTCATATTCCTTCGCCCGAGATCGGCGCCGGCTATTTCCAGGAGACCCACCCGGATCGTCTGTTCCAAGAGTGCAGCAGCTATTGCGAGCTGGTCTCCACGCCCGATCAAATGCCGCGCGTGCTCGAGATCGCGATCCGCCGGGCGACCGCCGAGCGCTGTGTCAGCGTCATCGTGATCCCCGGCGACGTGGCGCTCAAACCCGTCGCCGCGGCAACCGCGCCCAAGCCGCTCGGCCTGGTCCCGCAGCGGCCTATCGTGACCCCGTCGGACGAAGCGCTTGGCCGCCTAGCCGCCATGCTGAATGACGCCGAGCGGGTGACCCTGCTGTGCGGCGGCGGTTGCGCGGGTGCGCATGGCGAAGTGCTGCAGCTCGCCGAAGCGCTGAAAGCGCCGATCGTCCACGCGATCCGCGGCAAGGAATATGTCGAGTGGGAAAACCCCTACGATGTCGGCATGACCGGGCTGATCGGCTTCTCCTCCGGCTATTACGCGATGGAGAGCTGCGACGCGCTGTTGATGCTCGGCACCGATTTTCCCTATCGGCAGTTCTACCCGCAGACCGCGCACATCGCCCAGATCGACATCAGGGCGGAATCGATCGGCCGCCGCGCGCCGGTCGAGATCGGGGTGCTGGGCGATGTCGGCCCGACCTTGCGGCTGCTGCTCCCGCGTCTGCAAAGCAAGTCGTTCGGCGGCCATCTCGACGCCGCGATCAAGCATTATCGGGAAGCGCGCCGAGGGCTCGACGACCTCGCCACCGGTCGGCCCGGCGGGGTGCTTCACCCGCAGCATATCGCGCGCGCGATCAGTGAATTGGCGAGCAGCGACGCGATTTTCACCTGCGACGTCGGGCTGCCGACGGTCTGGGCGGCGCGCTATCTGGCGATGAATGGAAAGCGCCGGCTGATCGGATCGTTCTGGCACGGCTCGATGGCCAATGCCTTGCCGCAAGCGATCGGCGCCCAGGCCACTTTCCCGCAGCGCCAGGTCGTCTCACTGTCGGGCGACGGCGGCTTTTCGATGCTGATGGGCGATCTGTTGAGCCTGGTTCAGCTGAAATTGCCTGTGAAAATAGTCGTCTTCAACAACGGCGCGCTCGGCTTTGTCGAGCTCGAACAGAAATCGACCGGATTTCTGAATAGCGGCACCGATCTCGTCAATCCGAACTTTGCCGCACTGGCCGACGCGGTCGGGATCAAGGGCGTGCGCATCGCGGACCCGGCCGAGGTCGAGCCCAAGCTCCGTGAGGCGCTGTCCCATCCCGGTCCGGTGCTGGTCGACGCCGTCGTCAACCGCATGGAGCTGGCAATGCCGCCCCGGATCACCGCCGAGATGGCCAAGGGCTTCACCCTCTACATGCTCAAAGCCGTCATGAGCGGCCGCGGCGACGAAATCGTCGAACTGGCCCGAACCAACCTGCGCCGGTAGGCGCGCGGCGATCAGGACTGAAAGGTTATACCTGAAAATCTACCATAATGGCGTTTATGCAGTGGGCAGCAGACGTAAAGACACAAGATATACCGGCCAGCTTTTGCTTTAGTTATTTTTGCGAGAACGCACGGCCGACGTCAAAACCGCTGACAATGCCATTCCGTGCACCCACGATGGTTACCCATAGAAGTATCGGTACCATGATGAACAAAACAAATTTCGCTATTTTATACACAAGGAAGCTAGGTCCGAGACACATTGCGGCTGAGATACAAAATTTAACAACAGCGCTAAATTCTGCCGACACCACACTCCCAATCACATTTTCGTCACCGAACGAGAGCCCAACAAACTCTGCTAATATCTTGAGGTACGGTAATTTCGCAATCATCTCTGCACCATGCCACCCAACTCCGGACGCACCGAGTGCACCGAGTACTCCGGCGACGGCCACGACCGCGGTTTTCCAAAGGAGTGTCCAAATGACGGATATGACCTTCATCGAACCATACGCCCGCAACAGCTGTAATGTACTTCTTATCGGCTGATAAATGCTTCCTCCTCTTGATAATCATCATCAAAATTTTTGCCCAAGATTTTCGCAACAACATTTAGTGCGGCCATTCTTGCAGACACGGTATGCGGCAAAAAGGTCTCGTTAGTCATTATGCAGCATACAAATTCACAAAATGCGCGCGCCCAGTTATTTATTTTCTCCATCTCATCTAAGGATGGTAGGAATCCAAGCTGCCCCTTTAACAAGAAACATGTACGCTCTTGATGCGCGATAAATTTGTCCCGGACTAAAAAAAGCTGTTTGAGTGTCGGATTGTTACCATACGCAGATACTAAATCGTCGATTATTTGCAACAGATCGTCTTTAGTTTGTTGAAAGCTGGCTTTCTGATTGAGATCGTTCACAATTCTGGTAGCATCGACATCGCACAAGCCCAACTTGATCAAACTCTCCCTATCCAATCGTGATATATACGTGTCAGTAAAGTGTGTCTTCACGTAATTGGTCAGGTCCGGGATTGTATTTTTGACATATCGTGGGTTGCTGAGATCAAACAGCTTGCATATTCCCAACACGGCGGAATTCAAGGCAAAGTTGTCCACTAAAGCAAAAAAGTGACCATGATGTTGCTCAGACAACTCGTCTCCGTGCTTCCAGATACCTTCACACAATTCTAGGGCATTTTGAACCCAATACGTATTGAACCACACCGGTCTCAGCCTAGCCATCAATTCGCCGGCATCGCCGTTGCTGTCAGAGACGGGGAGAAGCGACATTTGATTACTTCACAATTTGTTGCGACACAAAACGTGCTGTGTGAGTGTCTTTCGCCACGAGTTAAAAATTCGTGTGCCGCTGGTCTTAAGCCGAGGGCGCCTTATATTTAGATCTGGCTGTGCCTGTCGGGCTGCCGGCACGCCGCTCATTCCGACTTCTATTCGGCGGCCGCCAGCAATGGCGGCTGAACGGCGGCGCGCTCGGCGCGGGCCATTGGCTGCGGCCACCAGCGGTCCTCCCATTCGGAGAACAGGCCTTTGAGCTGCGGCAATACGCGATCGGCGAAGAGCTTGGTGTTGTAGGCCGCCAGCTCCTTGCCCATGCTGCCGAACTGCAAAAGCAGCATCAGGTGGCCGACATTGAGGTCGGTCGCGACCTCGGTCAATTGCTCGACGACCTCGTCGGGCGAGCCGACGATGACATAGCCGCGATCGACGATGTCGCTGATGTCGGTTGTCGCGCGCGCCTTCTGCCGGGCGTCGAGACTGGCCGCGCGGCCGATCTGGCCCTGGATGCCGGCGCGCTGCGTCGCCTCGGTGATATAGCCGGGCGGCATCGCCCAGCGCGGGTCGACGCGCAGGCAGCGGCCATAGAAATATTCGGCCGGTTGCTTGTAGAGGCGCATCGCCTCGTCGCGGTTCTCGGCGACCCCGACGAATTGCAGGAAACCGGCGCGGTACGGGTTCCGGTCCTTGCCGAGACGCGCCATCTCGTCCCAGAAGCCCTGCATCGTGGCGCGCCCGTCCTTGAAGCCGAAATAGGACAGGTAGGCGTAGACGTAATCCATCTGGGCGCACCACTGCCAGGTCTCGACCGAGCCGCCGCCGGGGATCCAGATCGGCGGATGCGGCTTCTGCACTGGGCGCGGCCAGATGTTGACGTAGCGCTGCTGGTTGAAGCGGCCGTTGAAGGCGAAGGTGTCCGGCTCGGTCCAGGCGCGCAGGACCAGATCGTGCCCCTCATGATAGCGCTCGCGCAGGCTCGACGGGTTTTGGCCGTAGGCAAAGCAGGTGTCCATCGGCGTGCCGACCGGGAAGCCGGCGATCAGCCGCCCGCCCGAGATCACGTCGATCATCGCAAATTCTTCGGCCACCCGGGTCGGCGGGTTGTACAGCGCCAGCGAATTGCCCATCACGCACAGCGCTGTGTCGCTCGTCCGCCGCGCCAGCGCCGAGGCGATCAGATTGGGCGACGGCATCAGCCCGTAGCCGTTGGAATGGTGCTCGTTGACGCAGACCGCGTCGAACCCGCATTCGGCGGCGAATTCGAGCTCGTCCATGAAGTCGTTGTACATGTGATGGGCGCGCCGCGGGTCGAACAGCGAGGAGTGTATATCGACCCACACCGAGGGATGCTTCTCGCGGAAATCGTCGGGCAATTCCGTGTAGGGCATCAGGTGAAACCACATCAGCTTCATCACTCGTACTCCGCCGCGTCCGTCGTACGAGCAGCCTGATCTCGGGCCGCTCGGACGTCAAGCCGCGCCATTACGTCGTCCTTGACGTCGGCGTGTTCGATTGCAACCGCCGAGAGATCGCCCCCTGTCGCGCCGCAGAGACATTGGCGGTATGCTGGCTCGATCCAGCTCACAACAGGGGCGAAGCGTGTCCAATTGCCGAGTCCGACAGCCCTCCCCGCGCGCCATTTTGATGCTGAGCCTACTCGTGCAAGTCGCCTGCGCCGCGCCACAACCGCAGGTGCAAAATCCGTTCCTCGGGACCTGGGCCACTGCCGACAACGACGCGATCACCATCCGCCCGGACACGGTTGTGGTAAACCAGCCGAACGGCCAGAGCACCGCGCTCGGCAACGCCGTGTGCGGCGGCGTTTTCGGGTTTGCCTATGCCACTTGGGACAGCCAGAAGCTGACCGCGCTCGTTTCCCGCCAACCCGGACTAGGCAAGAATTTATCCGATCTGCTGGTCGCACCGACGTATCCGGTGGCACAGCTTCGCTGCGATCATGGCGACCAAACATACATCCTGCTGAGTGATCGCCAGCTGGTGGTGATCTACCGGGACGGTGATATCGGAGCAATCGAGAGGCTGGCGCGTCGGTAATCTGTGTTATATTTAGGGCCGAAATTGCGAGGGCGCCGGGTTAAATCGTGGCCGGAGTGACGTGGATTGAGCAGCGACGTTGGGTGATCTATCCAGCTCTGATGAGTTTGGGGATCGGCATCCTTACCTGCTGCGCCGAAAAGCCGCCCGCGCCCGCACCGCAAATCGCAGCGGTCCCGCCCCCGCTACCGCCGCCGCCGCGGCCAGCGCCGCGGCGTCGCGTGTTTGCGGTCCCGGAGCACAAGCCGACGCCGCCAGCCGACGACGCCTCGGGCTCCGACGCGAGCGACGAGGCACTGGCGATGGCCGGACCGGAATCGGCGGCGCGCCCCCCCGACGCGGTTTCGCTGCCGCCACGACCGAGCAAACTGATCGGGCTCGATCAACCGGGGGCAAAGCAGCTCTTTGGGTCCGCGACCGAGCAGTCGGAGGCGCCCCCTGCCACGGTCTGGCGCTATCGCAGCGCCTCCTGCGAACTGGATCTGTTTTTCTACCTCGATCTGCGCAGCGGCAAGATGCGGACCCTGCACTACGCGTTCAAGGGCGATGCCGCCGACCCGGCCCAGCAGCAGGTTTGCCTGCGATCGCTCGTCGCCAGCAAGAGCTAGAGCCTCTCTTCCGATGCCGCACCTTCTTCTCGTCGACGACGATGACGATTTCCGCGAATCGCTCGGCCTCAATCTGATCGATGAAGGGTACGAAGTCACCAGCTTCGACAACGGCCGCGACGCGCTCGCCTATCTCGAACACGGCGGCGCCGCCGACGCAATGCTGCTCGATTGGCGCATGCCGCAGTTTACCGGCATAGAGGTGCTGCGAAACCTGCGAGGGCGTGGGATCGCGCTCCCGGTGATCTTTTTGACGGCGCTTTCCGACGACATCTACGAAGAGGCGGCGCTCGCCGGCGGTGCGGTCGATTTCATCGACAAGTCGCGACGCCTGCCGATCCTCGTCAGACGCCTGCGACTGATCACCGAGGGCGCGCGACCCGCCGCCGATGCCCAGCCGCCACGGCCCGACGCGCTGACGCTCGGCCGGCTTGAACTGCGCTTTGATATCAGTCGCGCGCTGTGGGCCGGGGACACGGTCGAACTGACCTTGACCGAGTTCAAGATCCTGGCGCTTCTCGCCGAGAAGGCAGGGCAGGACGTCGGCTATCGCGAGATCTATGATCTCGTGCACGGCAAGGACTTCGTCGCCGGTCATGGGGCAGAGGGGTACCGCGCCAATGTCCGTACCTTCATCAAGCGTATCCGCAAGAAGTTCCGCGACACCGACCCCGATTTCGACCACATCCATAACTACGCCGGTTTTGGATACCGCTGGACCGGACCAAACTAGGTCGCGGCGCAGCCTGCGCTGGGCATGGTCGCTGACCACCAAGACGGGGCTGCTCGCGGTTATCTTTCTGCTCGTCCCTGTCTTTCTCTACATTGAATTCCGCAACGCCTATGAGGAAAGCCAAGAGCTGCTGCTGCGTAGCGTGCGTGACGAAGGGCGCGTGATCAGCCAGTCCTTGCTGCCGTTGTTGCAAACCGCCGACATCGACAGCTTGCCCCAGCTCGGCTCCACCCTCGCCCGTTTCGCCGGCGAGGTCACGACGATCAAGCTGTTGCTGGCCCCTGCGGGCGCTGGCGGCGACGGTTTTTACTATGTGGCGTCGTGGCCCACGGTCGAGCCCGCCAACCTCCACGCCGAACGGGATACCCTGGCGCAACAGGGCGTGCTCGACCGCCTCGCCCAGAATTGCCGGGGCGAGATGCCGTTTTCGCTGATCTATCATCGGCCCACCGGCGGCGCCGAAATCGTGACTGCGGTGACCCCGCTGGCGACGGCAGCGGGCTGCTGGGCAGTGGTCTCCTCGTTTTCCCAAGATGCCTTTCCCTCGGCGCATTTCGGACAGCCCTATTGGGCGACGCCGCCGGTACGAATCGCAGCGGTGATCTATCTGGCGATGGCGGCGATCACGTTTTCGACCTTGTTGAGCGTGCGCGGCGGGCTGCGCCGTTTCGCCCGGCGGGCGCGGCGGATTCGCGACCAGGGGCCCGATGCCGGGTCGTTCGGCGCCCGCGCGGATGTGCCTGAACTGGCCGAGGTCGCTGCCGAGTTCGACCGTATGGTTGAGGCGCTCCACCGGTCCGCCGCCGAAATCCGGCAGACGGCCGAAGACAACGCCCACGCCTTCAAGACGCCGATCGCGGTCATCCGACAGTCGCTCGAGCCGCTGCGGCGCGCCCTACCGGAAGACAATAACCGCGTTCGACGGGCGATCGGCGTCGTCGAGCATGCGCTCGACCGGCTCGACGGGCTCGTCGCCTCCGCCCGGGAGCTCGACGAGGCAACCGCCGATCTGATCGACGAGCCGCTGGTTCCAGTTGATCTCGGACGCGTCATCGGCAGGATGATCCAAACCCGGTCCGCCATTCTCGACAGTCGTGACGTGACGATTGTGCTGGCCAGCCGCGATCTGACGATCACTGCGGATCTGCTGCCGGGCCTCTATGTTCTCGGCAGCGAAGCGATGATCGAGACTGTCCTGGACAATCTGATCGACAACGCCGTCTCGTTCTCACCACCGGGCGGCGAGATCCTGGTCCATCTGACCCATGACGGCAGCTTCGCCCATCTGACTGTTTCGGACCGCGGCCCCGGCGTGCCTGAGCAGCAGCTCGAGCGCATCTTCGAACGCTACTATTCCGAGCGCCGTGCCGACGCGACGGGGGAGGTCGCGGACGAGGCGGCGGCAACCTATTTCGGGATCGGGCTGTGGATCGCGCGGCGCAACGTCGAGGCGATGGACGGCACGATCGCGGCCGAGAACCGGATTCCACAGGGACTGAGAATTCATATCCGGCTGCCGCTGGCGCCTGGCCGCGGCTGAGGCGGCGATCCCTCGACATCCCCGAATGGAAGCGCGGCTCAAAACTGGGATATGGGTCAAGGCGCTGGTCCGACGCTGCGATCTTGCCGCCGTCGCGGTGGCAGTGGTGGCGCGCGGCGATGGGGATTCGGGCGCCATCCTGATCAAACTCAACAGCCGGGACGACGGATGCTCGGTGCTTGCCCAAGCCCGCGGCCCGGACGGCGAGTTGTTGTGGATGCGGGCGACCGGCGCCGTTCCGGTTATCGAGGCAGACGCCGATACCTATATCGCCCGGCAGCGCCAACGCGATCCGGACCTCTGGGTCGTCGAGATCGAAAGCCGCTCGCCCGACGCCGTCCTCGACGGGCGGATCGTTTGACCGGCACGGCGCCGCCGATTGGAGGCAAGGGTATGGGGTTCAGCATTCTGATCGTCGACGACGAGCCCGATCTGCCGGATCTCTTTCGCCAGCGCTTTCGCCACGAGGTGCGCCAGGGGCAATATGTTCTGCACTTCGCGGCTTCAGCGGAAGAAGGGTTGCTCCGCCTCGCTGAGCTCGGCCCGGAGCTGATCGTGATCCTCTCCGACATCAACATGCCCGGGATGGACGGGCTGGCGCTGTTGCGCGAGATCAAGCATCGCCGGCCGGAACTGCCGGTCGTCATGGTGACGGCTTATGGCGATGACGAGCGCATGCGAACCGCGAAAGAGCTTGGCGCCGCCGCCTTTCTTGCCAAACCGGTCGATTTCGATCGGCTGAAGCGGCATCTGGCGAAGCTGATCCCGCGCTCGCCGAATGCATGACCGGCGTTCGCGGATCCCGTCGACCAAAATGTTGCCCCGAATTTGTTGTCTCTCCCGCGACGCGTGTGCTCAGTTGGGTCAACCAATGGCCGGGTGCAGGAAGATGACAGCGGCAAGCACGCAAAAATGGTTGGCGGGACCGACCGCCGCGATGCTCGTCCTGCTCGTTGCCGGTTTGGCGCCGTCATCGGCCCTGGGCGACACCCCCTCGGCCGACAAAGACGCCGTCATCGCCGAGAACCTGTCCGAAATGCTGCGCGACGCGCGAACGGTGATTTCCGACAACGAGGCGCTGATCAATGATCCCGCGCTCGGCGACAAGCATTTAACCGGCCAGAAAGTGCTGGCCGACGCGATAAAGCGCTATCAGAGGACAACCGGCGTCGATCCGACGACGATCGAGCCGGCCTCGCGCAAGGGACGCCTGATGCGCGCGATGATGAACGCGATCGTCGCGGTGATGGACGACAATCAGATGACGATCAACGAGAAGGGAATCGGGTTCAAGGGCCTGATCCCGGCGGTGTTTGGGCGGCTCGTCAGTGAATCCTTCAACGGCTTGGCAAAGGGTGAAGCTGAAATCAAGGTCACCGCGCCACTCGATCTTGTCCGCAACCGCAAGGCACTGCCTGACGCATGGGAGACCAAGGTCATCGAGACCAAGCTCCTCAGTCCCGATTGGCCGCGTGGCCAACCCTATTCCGCCACTGTAGACATCGACGGGCGCATGGCGTATCGCATCGCGGTTCCCGAATATTACACGCAGTCTTGTCTTGCCTGTCACGGTACGCCGAAGGGTGAACTCGACATTACCGGCTATCCAAAAGAGGGCCGCAAGCTTGGCGACCTCGGCGGCGTGATGAGCATCACGCTGTTTCGCTGAGGTTGACGGCGTGGCGGTGGCCCAGATGATGGCCCGGCTGACGATCCGCACCCGGCTCATTCTGCTGTCGAGCGCGCTCCTCCTCGTTCTGGTCGGAACCAATTTCTATCTGAACCGCGAACTCGCCGAGAATTCGGCGGGAATGGTCAGAGCGGCCGAACTACTCGGCGTCATCGAAGAGGCGAACGGCGCGCAGATCGCCTTTGGCGAGATGCGCTATTGGATGACTGATCTCGCCGTCAGCCTGCTGATGCTCTCCGAACGCAATGCCCACGCAGCTCGCGCCCGCATGGAGCAGAACCTCGATTTGCTGGCGAGGTACCGCCCGCAGGCCGTAGCCGCGGTGCGCGGCGAACTGGTGCAGTTCGAACAGCTCGCCCACAAGGCGGTCGAAGAATACACCGGCGACCATCGGGTAATCGGCAACTCGCTGTTGGCCCAGGCGAGCGAGCACGGCGTCGCCGTCAACCGGTTGCTTGCCGCCACCGTCGCCGAGCTGACCCACGAGGCGGTCGCCGCTCGCGAACGCGTCGTCACCGGAGCCGCGGCGGCCACCCGAGTGTCGCGCATCGTGGTCTCAGCCGCGGTGCTGGCCGGCGCCATCCTGACCTTGCTGGTGCTGCGGTCGATCGCCGTTCCGTTGCGCCGGCTGGTGGTCGCGATGAATAGTCTTAACGCCGGCGATCTCGCCGTCTCGATCCCCGCCGCGGGGCCGGACGAGATCGGCGCCATGGCACATACCCTGGCCGCCTTCCGCGATACCCTCGACGCGCTGCGCAAACTGATCGACGAGCAGCGCGAGCGCGAGCGCGAGTTGCGCGCCGCCCATGACCAGCTCAAGGCCGCACAGGCGAATTTAATCCAGGCGGAAAAAATGGCCTCGCTTGGCCAGCTGACCGCCGGTATCGCACACGAGATCAAAAACCCGCTGAACTTCGTCAACAACTTTGCCGAGCTGTCACGCGAACTGCTCGGCGAATTGAAGGAGGCCGTCGATTCGGCTCCTGACGGGACGAGAGCCGAGGACCTCGATGAGCTGATGACCACCCTAGACGGCAACCTTGCCAAGATCGCCGAGCATGGGCGGCGCGCCGACGGAATCGTCAAAAGCATGCTGCTGCATTCGCGCGGCGGCAGCGGCGAGCGTCGGCAAAGCGACCTCAACGCGCTGATCGAGGAAGCTCTCAACCTCGCCTTCCACGGCGCGCGCGCCCAGGACCAGAGCTTCAACATCACCTTGGAGCGCGATCTCGACCCAAGCATCGGCCCGCTCGAAGCCGTCCCGCAGGACCTCACCCGAGTCTTCCTGAACCTGTTCGGCAATGCGTTTTATGCGGTCAACAAGCGCCGCCGCGAAGGCAGCGAGCCGGCTTTTGCTCCGATACTGACGATCACGACCCGCAATCGCGGCGACGAAATCGAGGTGCGGGTGCGCGACAACGGCACCGGCATCGCCCCCGAGATCAGAGACAAATTGTTTCAGCCATTCTTCACCACCAAGCCAACCGGCGAAGGCACCGGACTCGGGCTGTCGATCAGCTACGACATCGTGGTCCAGGAGCACGGCGGCTCGGTCGCCGTCGACAGTCAACCGGGCGAGTTCACCGAATTCACCCTGCGCCTTCCCCGCAATGTCGCTTCCGCCGCCGCTGCGATCGCCACCGGCGCTTCTGCATGAGCCAAACTAGCCCACCGGCTCATCCCGACGTCGAGATCATCGAGGCAGCCAAAGGCTTCGAGCGCTTTTTGCGGATGGACGTCATCCGCTTTCGCCATCGCCGGTTTTCCGGCGAGTGGAGCACGCCGCAAACGCATGACGTGCTGCGGCGCGGCCAGGCCGTCGGGATAGCGCTGTACGACCCCGATCGCGACACGGTCGTACTGGTCGAGCAGTTTCGTCTTCCGGCATTGCTGGCCGGTGCGTCGCCATGGCAGATCGAGGTGGTCGCCGGTCTGGTCGACGCCAACGAGACGCCGGAAACGGTGGCGATCCGCGAGACGCGCGAGGAATCCGGGCTCGCGCTCGAGGGCGATCTTATCCCGATCCAGCGCTACCTGCCATCTTGCGGCGCCTCGGACGAAAGCGTTTTTCTGTTTTGTGCTCGCGTCGATTCCACCTTGGCGACCGGCGTGCACGGCGTGCCCGCGGAGGGCGAAGACATCCGCGTCATGGTCAAGACCCTGTCCGAAGTCGAAGCGCTGCTCGACGCCGGCGCCATCGAGAACGGCCACACCCTCGTCGCCCTCTACTGGCTCTTACGCCGTCGCGACCAACTCCGCCAGTTGTGGGGGCGGCTGAGAGGGAAGGGCGAGCCCCTCGCCCCGGCCTCACTGGCCGCGCGCTGAGAGCGGCGAAGCAATGAGGGCAAACTGCGCCACGCACCGGGCTCTGCAACCGACCACAACGAGTGGCGGAAAATCATCGGGCGCGCCTGGGTCAGCCTTCGGGCTGACCTGACGGTTGCGGCTGTTCGACACCAAGCCGCCCCTCAGCTTCAACAGCCACCGGACCCCGACGCGCCAATGTGTTTAATGGAGCAACCAGGGCTAGGGTTGGGTGTGTTGGCGGAAATTTAATAGCGTTAGGCTTGAGTTTGTTGAGAATAAGGAAGAGCTGTGGAACCGACGTCGGTGCGGCCAAGGTGGTTGATTGTTACCCTGAAATACCGTAAATTGGATTGGTTGTAGAGACATCCACATGCATATTGACGTCATTGACAGCTTCAGCGAGTTGGAAGCGCGCCGGCACAACTGGGACGCTGTCTACGCGGCTGATCCCGAGGCGCAGTTCTTCCTTTCTTGGGAGTGGCTGGCCGATTGGCTGACCACGCACCGCACGATCTGGTTCATCCTCGCTGGCAAACGCCGCGAGACCGACGAAGAATACGCCGCCTTCCTGCCGCTGCGGATGCGGACAGATTTCGACAAGGCGCACGGCTTCACAAACGAGATCTTCCCTGCCGGGGCGGGCTTCTCGGATTATACGGGTATTCTGTCCAAGCCCGAGTTTGAGTCCGAAGCGGTGCCCGCGTTCGCCGAGTACATCAAGCGAAAGCTCAATTGGGCTCTGTTCAGGATTGAAAATCTTACGATATCGGATCGCCGGCGACGCCTCTTCCTCCGCGCCTTCGATAAAAATCGCTTCGTACAAAATCCGATAAGCTATACATTTTCCGGAGATTCAACCGATCACTCTATTTGCCCTTTAGTACATCTGCCAGCAAGCTGGAACGAATACCTTAATATTTTAAGTACCAATAACCGGCAAAAAATTCGACGACTGTTGAAGAAAGTCGAGTCATCAGAAAATTATCGTATAACCTGGTCAGATGCCAAGTCCATCGATGAGAATTTGTCTACGTTGCTTAATTTCTGGAAGATAAAATGGCTCCCGAGCAAAGGTGCCCAGAGAGCCGATGAGATCGTCAGTCTCAATCAGTGGATGCTAAGTCGTTGCGCGAAAAGCGGCGCATTGTTTCTTCCAGTATTTTGGCACGCCGACAGACCGGTAGCCGCTCTCGCAACCCTGGTCGACCGGTGCAAGAAATCTCTGTTGTTTTTCATCACCGGGCGAGATGAAACATATCGCGAGATGCCCGCCGGGTATTTGTTGCATGCCTACAGCATTCGGCATGCCATCGCCCACGGCTTCACCACCTATGAGTTCTTAAAGGGGAACGAACCGTATAAATATTTATTTGGCCCCCAGGAAGAGCGCCACCAGAGGCCGGTGTCGGTGGTGACCAAGACCAATCGCAACCTCGGCGGCAGGTTGGATCCGCGGGGGCTTCCGGCCATGCTTGACATGGCTTTAGAGTTTGAGAATCAAGAAGAATCGGCGGATGCTGAACTGGCCTATCGCCAGATCCTGGAGCTGGCGCCGGACAACGCGCTGGCGCTCTACAGGTTCGGCCGATTGAAGGCCGGAAACGGCGCCCACGCCGAAGCGAAGGAGTTGCTCACCCGCTCGGTGGAGATAGAGCCCGACGGAGACAATACTTGGTTTTGCCTCGGGCAATCGCTTCAGGAGCTTGGAGAAAATGAGGCGGCACTCGCGGCTTACCGGCAGGTTGCTGAACTTCAGCCATTGAACAAACAGGCAAAAGAACTCATCCTCCAGTTGACCGTCGCCGCCGGGCTTGCGCCTGAACCGCCGATAGCTGCACCCCACCTGATCCCGGTTGCCGAGACCGCCGCGAGCTCACGGTCGTCGATCATTTCGGCCGCTGTCAATTCCGACTTGGTGCTACGGAAGAAGCTTCAAGAGCTTCGAGCTTTGACCCAACATTATCATGATACGTTCGTCAATCCTCGCCCGCGATGGTAGCGCAGGGAAATTCGTGACCAAAAGCCACGCCGCCCAAACTGTGATGACCGGTTGCGCAAGCCGCGTTAAAGATTTGCCGATAGAAATCGGATAGGTTCATCCGAAGCAAGGGTTTGTTATGGCTCGTCTCGGCCATATGTTGTGCACAGCACCAAGAGAATAATTCGTAGACCATCAGACGACCGACAGGAGGATAATAATGCCGATATACGATGGATCAACGGTAAGAGGATATTTCGAACGTCTGCGCATGGGTGCGCTGATGCAGAGCAGAATTGAGGAATTTGTTGACGAATATCAGGTCGCCAACGAGTTATTACCCGAGTTTATATTTGTCGAGAACCCGATCAACGCATTGGGAGGAATTGATTTTTCAAATCTGATTTTATTATCCGGGACGATGTATATGGAGTTTTCCCTTAATCAACCCAACCGGACGATTACATTCCTAAATATTGACATAAGTATTAACAGAATTGTAATGTCCGGTCTGCAGCAATCATCATTTAGTGGACCATTTACAGAGAACTCGCGTCTAACCGTACAAATCTTCAGGAATATGGAAGCTGTCGGATTTTTTGAGGCATCGGGCGACAACTGCGGCGATCTGCTGGACATGCTCAAAAAGTATTTCATTCCTTCGATCAACGGGTGATTGTATAGGTCTCTCTGCTCCGTAGTTCGTTTGCTGAGAGACCCCCGCATCTGTGCAATATCTCGGCGGCACGAGCCGCCGACCTGCGGAACAACCCGCAGACCGCGCCCCCGCTCTTGGGACATTGGGCTCCCTCTCAGCGATACGCAGTCGTCACCGCGCGGAAAATTCCTTGAAGTGCTTCGACAGCGCCAAGCCCTGGCTCTGGTAGGACGACCCAATGGCACGGCCGTAGAGCTTGTCCGGGCGGGCGATCAGCCGCTCGTAGACCAGCCGCCCGAGCACCTGCCCGTCCTCGATCAGAAAAGGCACCTCGTGCGAACGCACCTCGAGCACGGCGCGGCTGCCGGCGCCGCCGGTCTCGGAGGTGCCGAAGCCCGGATCGAAAAACCCCGCGAAATGCACCCGGAACTCGCCTACAAAAGTGTGATAAGGCAGCATCTCGGCGGCATGATCGGGCGGCACCACGACCGCCTCGCGCGACGCCAGGATATAGAAATCATGCGGGTCGAGCACGATCCCGCCGGTCGGCCCCGGCCCGCGATGGGCATGGACCGGCTCCCAGAAATCGCGCGGGTCGTAGTGATGGACGCGGTCGACATCGACCAGATCGGTGTGGCGACGCGCCTTGTAGCCGACGATGCCGCTCTCTCTATCCCCGGCGACGTCGACGCTAAAGGCGAGCCCGTCGCGGATCGCCTCGCGCGCCGGGGTCTCGCCCGGGCGCAATTCGAACAGCCCGACCTCATCATGCAGCCGCCGCAGTGCGGTGTCGCTGAAGGCCGGCGAGCCGCGGCGGATGCGCAATTGCACGAGGCTCGACCCGGTTCGCGCCAGAATGCTGAACGAGCGCGGCGAGATTTCGGCGTAGAGCGGCCCTTTGTAGCCCTCGCGCACCCGGTCGAACTCGGTGCCGTGATCGGTGATCACCCTGGCAAAGACATCGAGCCGGCCGATCGAGCTTTTCGGGTTGGCTAGTGCCGAGGTGCGTTTTCGCAGCGCCACAAATTCGAGCAACGGCACGATATAAACGCAGTCCTTTTCGAGCACTGCCCCCTGGGTCAGGTCGATCCGGTGCATCGACAGCAGGTCGAGTTTGTCGCGCACGCTTGCGCGAACACCCGGCAGAAAGCTCGCCCGGACCCGATAGGCCTCCTCGCCTAGCCGCAAATCGATGCTCGCCGGCTGGATCTGCTCGTCGCCGATCGGCTGCGGCGACAAGATCTCGCGCCCCACCGCCACCGCCTCGCGCAGCATCTGCGACGGCATCAGCCCGGTCGAGCGGTCGGCATCGGCAGGCTCGGGGGCGGGGAAAAGCGCGGCCTGGCGGGCTTCGGTCATGGGACAGCTTTCACTCAAATCGGCCGCTCCGTTCTAAGCCAGCGGACCAGCCGCAGAAATAGCTGAGTCGGGTTTCGGCTTCGCTGATCACCGCCCGTTTATTAGCAGCTCTCGGGTGCGGAACCCGCTTGAAAAAGGCTTGTTGATAAGATAACCGCGCGTTCTCGCCAATCGAGAGTCGGTAAGCGGTGACGCATTCCGGGAACTTCTCTCGGGAGAAGACCCATGCAGGATCCGCAAGCTTTGCGTGACCTCGCCGAACGATGTCGAACACGCGCGAAAATCTCCGCAAAGAGAGAAGTTATTGAACAGTTGTATCTCTGGGCTAGCGAATTAGCTAATGCGGCCGATCAGATTGAGCGGAGCGCGGCTCGGCAGCGAGAGGTTATCAGGCTCGGGAAGCGAATCAGATAGCATGGTGGGGTGCCCTATGGGGAGCTCTGCTGTCCAATCCCGCGCGGTGGCGACAAAGAAGCGAGCGGACCTGTTCATTGAAACCACCCGCAGAGACTTGGCGGCTAGCGTCGGCCGACGCTGCCCGCCATAGCGGCCCGGCAGGCCGCCTGGGCTTTTGCCCGGGAGGCTACAGCATGGCGCGGACCTTGGCAGCCAAGGCGGCGAAGGTGAACGGCTTGACCATCAGCTCAACACCGGGATCGAGCGTGCCGTTATGAACGATTGCGTTGCGCGCATATCCGGTTGTGTACAGCACCCGCAAGTCGGGCCGCATTTCACGCGCGGTGTCGGCGAGCTGCCTGCCGTTAAGGCCTCCCGGCAGCCCGACATCGGTAAACAGAAGCCGGGTCTGCGGATGATCTGCCAGTAGCCGCAGCGCGGCCGGGCCATCCGCCGCCTTGAGCACGCCATAGCCGAGTTCTTCGAGCATGCCAACGGTCGAGGCGCGAACGTCGTCCTCGTCCTCTACCACCAGGATCAGCTCGGCCTTGTTGCCGCTGGGGATGGCCCCCGACTGAGCCGGGATGTCCGCCGAAGCCTCAGCCGACACCAGCCGCGGCAGGTACATCTTGACCGTCGTGCCCTGCCCCGGTTCGCTGTAGACCTTGATGTGGCCGCCGGATTGCTTGATGAAGCCATAGACCTGGGACAGGCCGAGTCCGGTGCCCTGGCCAACCTCTTTGGTCGTAAAAAACGGGTCGAAGGCCTGCCTGAGCACCTCCCTGGTCATGCCGGCGCCATCGTCGGTGATCGCCAAGAGCACGTACTGGCCGGCGACGACTTCCTCGTGCGCTCCGGCGTAAGCCTCGTCGAGGTGGGTGTTGTCGGTCTCGATTGTCATCCTGCCGCCATCCGGCATTGCGTCACGCGCGTTGACCGCAAGGTTGATAATCGCGCTTTCCAGCTGGGTGCTGTCGGCGAAGACCGGCCAGAGACCACCAGCAAGCACCGTCTCGATCCTGATCGTTTCATCGAGTGTCCGCCGCAGCAACTCGGACATGCCGGAGACCAGGCGATTGAGATCCAGTGCCTGTGGCGACAGGGGCTGGCGGCGCGCAAAGGCGAGAAGCTGCTGGGTCAACGCCGCTGCGCGCTCGGCGCTGCGGATCGCCGGCTGGACCTGCTCCCAGCCATTCTCGGCGGTAATAGGCTCCCCGCGCATCAGCCGACGACGTGCGTTATCGAGGCTACCCAAGATGACCTGAAGCAAATTGTTGAAATCATGCGCGACCCCGCCGGTGAGTTGGCCTAGGACCTCGATCTTTTGCAGATGACGCAGGGCCTCCTCGGCTTGCTCGCGTCGCTGCATCTCGGAGCGCAGGTCACGATTTGCCGTCGCGAGGTCACCGGCTTGGCTTTCGAGATCGGCGTTAGCCTCTTTCAGCTCCGCCTGCACCACTTCGAGAACCCGCGTACGTTCAGCCACCCGGCTTTCGAGCGTTGCCAGTAGGTTGGTATTGTCCTGCTGCCGGCGATGCAGCGCACCTGCCATATCGTCGAAGGTACGTCCGAGCTGGACAATCTCCGAGCCGCCTCGCCCGAGATCGCTGCGCGCCGCAAAATTGCCCTGCCGCCACTGCGCCGACGCTTCCACCAGCTTGGCGATCGGCCGAGAAATGAAGTAGCGGCCTCCCAGCCAAGCCACTAACAGGCCGACCGCGAGGCCGATGCCTATCAAGATGAAACCGAACCTCGACGCGTCGTTCACCGCGGCAAAGGCTTCCGCCGTCGTTAGACCGACGCCGACAAAGAGCCCGATGGCAGGCGACAACTCCACCGGGGCGTAGCCGAGGATCCGGTGAATGCCGTCGACCCCGACGATCTCCGCCGTCCCCGGCTCCTTGGCGAAAATGAAAGGTCGATAGATCTCGGCAAATTTGGTCCCGACATATTTGGCATTGTCGGGGAGCCGAACGAGAATCACACCGTTGCGGTCGGCGATCGCCAACGTCGCATCTTTGTTGATTTGCCGATCGATTTGAAAATATCGAGCAAGCCAGTCGATATCGAGAGAGATGTAAACTGCGCCGCCGATATGGCCGTCCGGATCCGAAAACGGCAGGGCGAGCGGCAGGATCGGCTTTCTGACAAGGCGGCCGATCAGGTAATCCCCGATGACGAACTTCCCGCTTCGGATCGCCTCGTTAAAAAACCACCGATCGGTCGCACTGGCCCCAGGTGGAATCGGCCGGCTCGAGCAAAACACATGCCCACTTAGATCGATGGCTCCCATCGCCACATATTGCCGGAAGTCCTTGGTCAGGAGGGCGGCATAATCGGAGCAGGCGGCGGTGTCGTGATTGCGCACCGCGGGGAGGTTGGCTAAGGCGACAGCCAAAGCATGGCCGTTTTCTATGATCCGATCGAGCTCGCCCGTGGCGAATTTGGCCAGCCGCAGGGCATCTTGGCGCACCTCAGCCTCGCGCGACCGTTTGAGTTCGATCTCGTTGTAAGCCTGGATCGCCAGCGCCGGCAGGATCGCCATCAAGACGAGGACGAATAGCCGGGCGAGGAGGTTAGTTCGCGGCCGATTGGTTCCAGCGGGATCGACCTGCACGCCTTCGGCCATGTCCGCATCGATTGGCATGCAGTCCCTCCGGGGTGCCGATTGCGCTCGTTTTGCGGTCCAGCATCGTATTCGACATTCTGCCTTGTCTGCCGCCATCAGGTCGAGGCCGGTGGCCGACCACTATGCGGCGGTGATGAACGCGCCAAATGGCGGTAGCGGTTTCGCGCTCGCATTCCCGGAGCATCGGAGATTCGCGAGCGCGGTGCTGTAATATGAGGAGGCTAACGAAGCCGATGGATACTATAAGATTTTCATTTTAGTAAGATAAAGTTCTAAACTTGTCTGGCGGGTAAATCAATATATCAATTGGAACATTACGGCTATGGAACAAACTCCTTATGAGTGTCGTTGTTGATATATCGGTAACAAGTTTGAGGCGCGGGTATGTACGTTGAACTTCGCGTATCAGCTAATGAACTATCACACGCTATGGACAATATGAGAATGTCGCTGGATGATAATAAGGTCAACCCGACGAGCTTTAGATATGACCGGCGGACCGATGGAACGTTCATAGTGAGGCTGACCTTCGCCGACGCGATCGCTGCGAATGCCTTCGCCGACGCCTTTAACGGCAGACTGCTGCCCTAATTTGCGTGAGCATTTCGTGTCCCCCGACGTGCGCTTCCCCGGACGGTCGTCCCCGCCCGACCGAGTTGCGAGATCGAGGGGCGGCACGGCCCACCCCTTCGATCCCATCGCCGCGGGTGACTCTCGCAAACCCAGCGGCAACCGCCTTGCATATCCCTGCCCGCTTCTATATCCAACCCCTCGCCGCGGTCATCGATACCGTCACGGGCACCCGTAGCTCAGCTGGATAGAGCGCTGCCCTCCGAAGGCAGAGGTCGTGAGTTCGAATCTCGCCGGGTGCGCCAATCTTATCAAACGGCCACTGTTCGATGGCTGGAACGCAGGCGGAAGCCGGCGACTGGCCCGACCACGACGTATCCCAGCAGGCGCACAGCTCCCGCTGCTTAAAGGTCTCGTTAATACATTAGGCGCATCGTGGGACGCGATTGACGCGATTTTGACGGGTGCGTCTTCAATGATCACAACACAACGGATTGCCGAGTTTGCCAGCTGGTTGGAGGAAGTCGACCCTGGCTTCCTGGCGTCGGTGATCCTGGCGGAAACTGGCGAGGATTACCGGGGACGCGACCTGTTCGACCAAGTAGTAAGGATCGTTGAGATTTTCGGGGTAGCTGGGGCCGGAAAGATCGTCGGCTGCCATTGACGGGATCAACCGCTCAGGCTTCCTCGACGGAATGGGCGAGCTTTAGCCGCAGTCCCGACGGAAGGCAGGCGGATGCAAGCATCAATTAAAATGCATGCCACCGCGATCGTCTTGAGAGGGGGGCGGGCTCGGCGCCGATCCCGTCCCGACCGCGGCGCAACCTCCCGGCGCCCACAGGATCAGCAGCGCGGCAATTACCCTGAGCCTATTCATAGCGCCTTTGAGTTACCCAATGTTCGGTCGTCAGGCGGGCCACAGCCGAGGAAATCTCCCCTCGCCTTACCGGTCAGCGCCCGGCGCCCCCATATTACCAAAATGGTGAAGCTGCATCCGCATGCTGAGGCGATCTACCGAATTGTACCGCTGGTCGATGGAACATTCGGGGTTGAAGTCGTCGTCCCGGATACCCACCCCACCCATATCAGCGGCTTTGCGACCGAGGCAGAAGCCGATGCGTGGATCGCAGCACACAAGCTGCACGTGCAGCTGAACCCGCCATATCGGCGGCCCAAACCAGGCAGCGGTTCGCCGTAACCCCTCGTCCGGCGGCCTTCGCGATGAAGGGCGGCCTGGCCAGCGATTGGCGCAATCGGCCTCGTTCAGCCGCCACCTATCGTAATCTCTACCCGCCGGCTGGCAATGCCCGGGTCGGCGCCGGTTTGCCCGCGCCCCTTACGGATCAATCGGTTTGCGGCAACCCCGTCCGCCGCCAACGCGTCCGCCACGGCCTGCGCTCGCTGTTGAGACAACAGCACGTCAGCCGGCGGGCTGCCGGCGCTGTCGGTATATCCGGCCACCGTGACCGGCGTGGTAGGATCAGCATTCGCGCGCTGCGCCGCCTCGGCGATCAGACTGCGCGCCGGCGCATCGAGCTGGGTCGAGCGTTCTTGGAAATACACGAGATAGGGCGAGTTGTTCGGGCCAAACGAGGAACAGGCCGACAACAGCAGCACAAGCCACAAAAGGGGCAAAAATCGCATCGACAGCTCCCTTTGGCACACGCGAATAACGATTAGTCTACCAGAGTTTCGCGTGCAGGGCGAGATCGGGAATGCGATCCCGCGCCGTGCGCGATATGATCCGCGTGGCGGCCGATTGGAGCCCTGTAGAAAACGGCGCCGACGACATCAAAACCGGAAGAGCGACAATGAGCCTAATTCTGATAATCATCATACTGGTCCTGCTGTTAGGCGGTGGCGGCTATGGCTATTCGCGCTACGGCTACCGCGGCGGGATCGGCATCGGAGGCATCCTGCTGATTATCCTGATCGTGTATCTTCTGGTCGGTCGCGGGAGGTTTTGACGCGGTAGAAAGTCTGCGCCGGAAGGATGATGGCGGAGTGGATCTGAGGACTTCGGCCAATTCGCAGGTGGCAACCCCGTATTGGTAGACATTGTCACTACGGATAACCTGGCCTGCCGCCGAGAAGTTCCGCCCGATATGGTCATCAAGGAAACGGAGCGACGGTGGGGCGAATGGTTGCATGGGTGATTGTCGTCGGCGGCTTGACGCTGGCGCTGTCGGCCTGCTCAACCAAGGCGATCGATATAATCTGTCCCCCCGCGGGTCAGTGTCCAAACACCGTCTCAGGGCACGGCGGAGGCTATTGACCTAACACTCGTGGGCGGTCGTCGGCGCGGCGATAAGGCAAGTAGCGCGGCGACCACATCTTGGCCCGGATCGCGGTCTCGATCGCGTCGGTCTCGACTTCCTCGGTCGGCCCCTCCTGGTGCGCCTGGATGGCTGTCGCCAACGCCACCGCAAAGGCGACATCGCGCAGCGCGGTGACCGGAGGCAGTAGATTATTGGCGGGTCGTCGCGGGCCGGCGACGCAGCGGCCAAGGCCTTTGCCGCCGCCATGAACATCGTGTCGGTGACCCGCCGCGCCTTGACCGCAACCGCCCCCAGGCCAACCCCTGGGAAGATGTAGGAATTGTTGGTCTGATCCACTTTGAACTTGACGCCGTTGCGGATCAGCGGCGGAAACGGGCTGCCCGTGCCAATCACCGCCCGTCCGGTGCTCCAGCGCTCGATGTCTTCGGGGGTCGCCTCGGCGCGCGAGGTCGGGTTCGACAGCGGAAAGATCACCGGCCGATGATCATTTCGCGCCATCGCTCGCACCACCGTCTCGGAGAACGCTGCGGGTTGGCCGGAGACCCCGATCAGCGCGGTTGGCTTGGCGTTTTTGACGACATCGAGCAGCGAGATCTTGTCCGGATCATCGAGTGTCCAGGTTTCGATCGCCGCTCGCCGCTGCACAAAGGGAAGCTGAAACGGCTCGATCCCACTCATGCCGTCGACCAGTAGGCCGTCGCGATCGACCATATAAAAGCGCGCCGCGGCGCTGCCTTCCGGCAATCCGGCCTCGACCATCATTTTCAGCAGCAGGCCGGCAATGCCGCAGCCGGCCGACCCCGCCCCCAATACCGCGATCCGCTGCTCGGTCAACGGCACCCCGGTGACGTTGATCGCCGATAACAGAGTCCCCGCCGCAACCGCCGCCGTGCCCTGGATATCGTCGTTGAACGTGCACAGGCGGTCGCGATAGCGTTCGAGCAGCCGCGACGCGTTGTTTTTGGCGAAGTCCTCCCATTGCAGCAGCACATGCGTCCAGCGATGCATGATCGCGCTGACGACCGCGTCGACAAAATCGTCGTATTCCTCGCCGCGCACCCGCTCATGGCGCCAGCCGAGATAGAGCGGATCGGTCAGACGCTCCTGATTGTCGGTGCCGACATCGAGCATGATCGGCAAGGTCGTCGCCGGATGAAGACCGCCGCAGGCCGTGTAGAGCGCGAGCTTGCCGATCGGAATGCCCATGCCGCCGGCGCCCTGGTCGCCGAGCCCGAGGATGCGCTCGCCGTCGGTCAGCACGATCGCCTCGACCTGGTCGAAGCGCGGATTGGTAAGGATCTGCTTCAGACGCTGCTTGTGTGGCAGGCTCAGAAACAGGCCGCGCGGTTTGCGAAACAGCTGGCTGAACTGCTGGCACCCCGCGCCGACCGTTGGGGTGTAAACCAGCGGCAGCAACTCCTCGAGGTTCTGCTCCAACAGTGCAAAGAACAGGGTCTCGTTGTTGTCGTGCAATTCGCTCAGAAAGGCGTAGCGCTCGAGATCGCTGGCAAAGCGGCGCAAGACCGTCAGCCGCCGCGAGACCTGCTCTTCCAAGGTGCCGATATGCGGCGGCAGCAGACCGTGCAGACCTAAAGCGTCGCGCTCGGCCTCGGTGAAGGCCGTGCCCTTGTTGAGGAGCGGGTCAGCGAGCAATTCCCAGCCGGTCAACGGCGTGACCAAGCTGCCGGCCTCCGTCATCGCCGGTCGTCCGGGCATACGCGGCATATCGGCGCTTTACCCCAGGCGCCGCCGGTAGAGCGCGATCAGCCGCTCCCAATGCCGTTCAGCGGCCGGCTTGTCGTAGCACCAGCGCTGCGGGAAGGCGAAGCCGTGGTGGACGCCGGGGTAAAGCTCGATCTCCCCCGCTGTGCCGGCCCGGCGAAACAGGCCGCGCAATTCCTCGACCATCGGCAACGGCGCCAGCTCGTCATGCTCGGCGCAGGCGATGTAGAGCTCGCCTTTGACCCGGCCGAGCGACAGATGCGGGCTTTCTTCGGCGTCGTTGACCAGCCAGGTGCCATAGAACGAGGCGGCGGCGGTAATCCGGTCGGGGTAACGCGCCGCGGCGGCGAGCGCATAGGGGCCGCTCATGCAATAGCCGTGGGCGCCCGCGGGCCCCGGCTTGACCTCGCTCTGGCGGTCGAGGTAGGCGAGCATCGTGCCGATATCCTCCATGACCGGCGGGATCGTCATCTTGGTGCGCACCGCGCGCATGCGCTCGCGCTCCGGGCTGCCCTGATCGAGCACGTCGGGCCCAAAGATCGTGTCGCGCCCGGCGCGGTAATAGAGATTGGGCAGCAGCACGTAATAGCCGACCGTGGCGAGCCGGCGGGCCATGTCGCGCAATTCCTCGCGGATCACCCGGCGCATCCATCAGCAGAAAGACCGCCGGATACGGCCCGCCGCGTTCGGGATGGCAGATAAAGGTCTCCATCGCGCCATCTTTGGTCGCGATGTCCATGGTCTCTTCGATCACCTAGTCGCCTCCCTATTACATCACACCGGCGAAGGCCGGTGGCAATTCTGCAACTTCTGATGGTACAAATCGGACAGATGGTTCGGTGACACGGTCCGTGCGCAGGGAAAATCTCAATCGCGGGACCAGGCGATTTGGCATGGCGTCGGATGGAACTTCGGCGATCCGCAAGGCGCCCATCGCCACATAAAAGCCCTCAGCAAAGGGATCCGCCGCGACCTCGATCTCTTCGAATCCCAGCCTTCGGGCCAAGGCCAAAAGATGTCGTGTCAATCGCTGCCCGCGACCACTGCGAACGCTCTCCGGCTCGACGAACAGAAACTCGATCTCTCCCCGAGGAGGCTGACCGCTCAGGCCGTAAAACCCAGTGATCGTGCCGCCTTCGTCGAGTACACAGAAGGGGCATTTCGCAATGGCCTCGGGGTCTACGGTCAGAGGGGCGCGACATGCTTCCATGAAAGCGGAGTCATAGCCCCACAATGCTTTGGACCGCAGCGCCAGCGCACTGAGCTTCGCAGCCTCACAGGGTAGAGCGCGACGAATTTCTGCCTGTAGCACGATTGTGCTCCCGGCCTTTACGAGCAGAACAATTGACCACGGGCGAGAGTATCATCTGTCTGACAAGCACCACTAGATCACCTGTTTCTCACGCAGCTGACGGATCTCGTCTTGCGTGTACCCGGCGATATTTTTCAGCACATCTTCGGTGTGCTCGCTTTTGAGCGGCGCGCGCCTTGGGACAAACGGCGAATCCGAAAGCCGCACCGGGCAACCGATCACCGAAAACCGGCCACGCGTCGGGTGTTCGAGGTCGAAAATCGTCTCGCGCTCGCGCAGATGCGGGTCGGCGAGCACCTCGGCGGTGTTGAGCACGGCGCCGCAAACGATGCCGCGCCCGGCAAACGCCTTCATAACCTCACGCTTCTCACGCGTCCCGGTCCAGCGTTCGATCTCGGCGGTCAGTGCCGCACCATTCTTGGCGCGCGCCGGCGGTGTTGCAAACCGCTCGTCGGTGCGCAGGTCCGGGCGTTCCATGACCTCGGTCATCGCCTCGTACATCTCCGGATTGTCGGGCGGGATCGTGATGTAGACGTAATCGTCCGCGCCATTACCAGCGCAGCGCACGAGATCCGACCAGCCGCCGGTGGGCGAGCGGTTGCCGGTCCGTTCGAGCGGTTTTCCGGTGGCCAGGGTCCCGGTGTATTTGACCCGGGTCAGGTTCAGCACCGCTTCCTGCATCGCCACCTCGACAAGCTGGCCGCGACCCGTCTGCCCGCGCTGCACAAGGGCCGCGAGGATCGCGATCGTCAGATGCATGCCGGTTCCGGAATCGCCGATATTGGCGCCGTTGACTAGCGGCGGGCCACCTGCCTCGCCGGTAACACTCATCGCTCCCGAGGTCGCCTGCGCCACCGGCTCAAAGCATTTGAACCCGCTGTAAGGGCCGTACGAGCCAAAGCCTTTGACCGAGGCGTAAATCACGCGCGGGTTCAGCGTCTTGACGGCCTCATAGCCGAGGCCCAGTCGTTCCATGACACCAGGCCCGAGGTTCTCGGCAACGATGTCGGCATTTTTGATCAGGCGGCGGGCAATCTCCTTGCCCTCCTCGGTGCGCAGATTGATGACAGTGCTGCGCTTGTTGCTGTTGAGCAGCAGAAAGAAAAAGCTGTCGAGGTTCGGATTGTCCATGTTCCACAGCCGGCGCGCGCGGTCGCCATGTGGCGGGCGCTCGATCTTGATCACGTCGGCGCCGAGCCAGGCCAGCATCTGGGTGCAGGACGGACCGGCCTGGTCGTGGGTGAAGTCGATGACGCGAATACCCTCGAGCGCCTGGCTCATGTTGACGTTCCTCCCGGCTGTGACAGCGTGTTGCGGCGAGGGTGTCACCCTTCGCCGGCTCGGTCCACCGATTGGTCGATCCGCGCGATGATTTCGGCCGGCAAAGGCCCGGCCTCGGCGGCGGCGACGCATTCGGCGAGCTCGGTGCGGTTCTTGACCCCCAGCACCAGGGTGTCGACGCCGAGCGACAGTGCGTAGCGGTGGGCCAATCCAGCGGGACTGGCGCCAAGCTCGGCGGCCAGGCGGCGAAAGCCGGCGGCCCGCGCAAAATCGTGCATCTCTGGGTGATCCGCCGGCAGCGGGCGGTCGATCGCGCTAGTCAAGGCGCCGGCCTGCACCGCGCGAATGCCCATCACGCCGATCCTATTAGCATGAGCTGCCTCCATCACCGCGCGCGGCTTGGCCGGTCCGTCGAAGAATTTGAGCCCACCGGGAAAGTCGAGCAGATTGGCGATGCATTGCACCGCCGCAGGCGCCGGGGTCTCGCCGAGCAGCCGGATGATCGTGTCCGGATGGCCGATGCCGGTCAGGCCCCACGCGCCGATCAATCCCTCGGCGACCAGCCGTTCAAAAACTGGACGGACATGTTCGACAAACGTTCTGTAAAGCGTCATCCGCACGGCGGCGGCGGGCCATCGCGCACGGTAGTCCGAATCGGGTACGACATTCGAATGCAGGAAGAACAAATCGAGCCGATCGAGGCGCAGCCGGCGCAGGCTTCCTTCGATCGAACGGCGCAAAATGGGCTCAATCTCGTCGGGCGGCGGCTCGCCCAGATTGCACTTGCTGGTGACCCGAACCCCATCCGGCAGCTTGCCGCCAAAGGCCGCGCCAACGACCTCCTCGGCCTTACCGTTGCCATAGCTCGGCGCCAGGTCGAGCAGGTCGATGCCGGCTTCGACCGCCGCATGCACGGTCGAGACGCATTCGTCGAATGTGGTCTCGCCCCACACCATGCCTAGCCCCCCGCCGCCCAAGGTCAGCGCCGAAACCGGCCACAGTTTGCCTAATTGCCTCAGCCGCATGACCGTCCTCCCAAATGTCGCCAGTCGTCCTCGTCCTCACCGATCTTACCGCCAGCACAGCCGGACCGCATCCGCCCGCGCCTTGACAGGCTTTTGCGCCGCCTTTTAAATGCCGGCGGTCGGAGTGGGCGCGTAGCTCAGCGGGAGAGCACACCCTTCACACGGGTGGGGTCACAGGTTCAATCCCTGTCGCGCCCACCAGCTCTTTCAACAACCCACGCCGAATTCGAACCCCGGCGTCGTATCCGTGCGTTAGGGTTTCTTCGACGCGAGCACCGCTGCCGCCGCGTTCCGGGATGGGTGCGCGGTGTCGAGCCCGCGTTGCACCTTGACGAGATACCCCGCCCTTCGCTCAGGCGTCATGCGGTGCATACGCTCCGCCATCCTGGCCACAAGCCTGGGCGAAACATTGACCTCGTCTCCGCGGTCGGTGGTCAGAGTCGGCATACGCACTTCTCCATCAGGGTGAACCGCAAGCATAGCAAACGGACCGCGACATGAGCAACCACGGTTGCGGCAGGCCCAGCGCTTCGGCGTTAAAGCGAGCGTGCGGGAGAGGGCGGCGTAGACCATGAAAATTCACAAAATCATGCTTTGACGAATTCAGTTTCGTGTAATCTTCTCCCGAATATCGGATTTCGGGAGGGAACAAATGGCGACACCAACCGAGAATGTGGCGGCCGGTTTGCCGCCGAGCAACACCGTTCGGTGGTCCCCGCAGCGCAAAGCTTCGGTGGTGGAAGCGGTTCGAGGCGGCCTGATCGGCCTCGATGAGGCATGCCGGCGCTACCAGCTTTCGGCCGAAGAATTTCTGGAGTGGCAGCAGGCGCTAGAAGTCCACGGTGTCGGAGGGCTGAGCCTCACCCGGTTTAGATATTACCGTCATCCCCCCCGAGCCGATGGCCGTTGGCGAGCCCGCGGCGGCCAAGGTCCGACTGATATTGTAGCGCCTCGATCACCGCCATCGGATTGATCCCGATCCCGCGGAGATGGCCGAGAGCTGGAGTCCGAGACGCCCGTGCCGGAGTTGCCCCCGGGTTTTGTGCTCCCGGTGCGAAGCGGAACAGCGAGCGGCGTTCAAGTTATAGGTGGATTTATGCTGCCGACGATCGGTGACGGCGAGACCGCGCCACCGTCACATTGGTACGGCCGTCAGGTCAGCTAGCTAGCAACCAGGGTAAAACGTAACCCTTGCGAATAAAGATCGCCAAAGCTCGTTGACCTCGTCAATGCGCGGCTGGAGCGCGCTAAGCTCGGCCCGCAACTCCTGAGCGATACCTAAGGCTTTATCGAGATTCGCCGTTTGCTGAACGTGCGGCAGTAGTTCCCGCAGCGCCCGCTCGATCACATCGAGCCAGCAAATTTGAGTTGGAATGGACGCCTCAATCATCAGCGCACTGATCCGGTCCTCATCGTCAAATTCCATCGAGGCGCCTTTCCTCTCCCCCGCGGCGCTTCATCGATGTCGCCCGCGACCCGAATCTCTAATACTTTCGGATTAGAGCAATTTCCATACCATCCTTCCTGATGCCGGGCTATTCTTTAGAAGAAAACTATGTATTTGAATAGGTTACAGAAGATTTAGTCGAATCTTGTTGGTTAAATTGTTGGTGTCTCGACCGTCTCACTCAGAACGTTTGAGACAATCATATCAAACAGGACAATCGCAGCGCTCGAACGAAAAGAGAACTAGAGATGAACGTCGAGACGACTGTCCCGATTGGCCTGCGCGGCTTGCATGCTCCCGGCGCGGCAGCCGGAGGATCGATATCGTAGTGACCGAGACCGGGTCATGGTCAAAAGGAAGTGACGATGAGGATGATACCGGCGGCAACTAACGCCCCGCCGGATATGACCCCCAGGGGTCCCCTGAGAGGAGACGGGATCACAGCGATCCCCCACAGGAGTATTCCAACGACGACGAGGGTTATCCCTAGAATTCTGCGAGGTCGCGCCGTCCTCAGCCACCTCTCAGCCGCTAGGCGTCAACTCCGCATTCTCCAGGCACTCGACAAACAAAGCCGGATCAAGCAAACAGTGCACTGCACTCCGGTTGGGTCACAGGTTCAATCCCGATCGCGCCCACCATTTGCCCGCCACATTATATGCTTTGATCGACAGGCGCGTAGCTCAGTGGCAGAGCGCTCCCACCACATGGGAGAGGTCAGGGGTTCGATTCCCTTTCGCGCCTACCACGTCCCGTTGCGGACCGCCGCACCCCTATCGACCGCGGCCGCGCGCCGGCGTAGGTTTCGCCCTCGCAGCGGATGCGGAGGCGGGATCATGCAAGTCACGCGGATCGGCGATTTCGAGGTGCGGCGCATCACCGAGTACGAGGGCCCGTTTATCGGCCCCGAGGATTTCTTCCCTGATTTCGACGCAGAGGTATTGCAAGCCAACCCGGATATGACCGGGCCGCGGCTGATCGACCCGGCTACCGGCAAGCTGATCTTCAGCTTCCACAGCTTCATCGTCAAAACCGGCCATCACACGATCCTGATCAATTCCTGCCTCGGCAACGACAAGGAGCGCCCGACCCGGCCGCAATTCCACCGGCTGCGCACCCCTTATCTCGCCGATCTCGCCGCTGCCGGGGTCCGGCCAGAACAGGTCGACTATGTCATGTGCACGCATCTGCACTGGGACCATGTCGGCTGGAACACGCGGCTCGAAAACGGGCATTGGGTCCCGACCTTCCCCAATGCGCGCTACGTCATGGCGCGCCGCGAATTCGACCATTGGCAGGGGGTGCAGCAGCGCGGCGAGGAGACGCCGCACCGGCTCGCCTTTGAAGACAGCGTGCTGCCGGTGGTGCGCACCGGGCAGTCGCAGCTGGTAGACGACGATTTCGCGCTCGAAGACGGGTTGTGGTTCGAGGCCGCACCGGGGCATACGCCGGGCAACGTAGTGATCCATGCCCGCTCGCGCGACGACCGGGCCGTCTTCCTCGGCGATGTGCTGCACCATCAGCTCCAGTTGGCAAGGCCGGAATGGTCGACCCTCGCCTGCACCGACCGCGAGCTGTCGCGCAAGACCCGCATCCGGCTTATCGAAGAGCATGCCGAGCACGGCACCCGATTACTCCCGGCTCATTTCCCAACCCCAACGGTCGGCCGCATCGTCCCCCACGCCAGCGCCTACCGCTACGCCTTCGAGCAGCAGTGAGCGTCAGGGTTTCATACGACAAATCTGCGGATAGTCTTTACATTGAGCTTCGATCACTGCCGGCTACGCGGACCCGCGAAGATGCCGAGGATGTGATGCTCGATCTCGGTGAAGACGGCCGACCCGTCGGCTATGACGTACAGCACGCATCGGCGAAACGAGACCTGATCATGTCGATCATTCTGGAGAGTGAGCCGAGCGTCGCCGCCGAGTGACAGTTGGCCCATTCCCGGCGAAGCGGCAAGACAAGTCCCGGGTCGCTGGCTCAGTCGGGCGCGATCAGCAGAGGAGCCAAGAATGACCAAAATGACGGGGGGCGGAGCGCTGGTCGAGATGCTGCGCCGGCACGGCGTCGATACGATCTTTGCGTTGCCTGGGGTGCAAAACGACGCGCTGTTCGTCGCCTTCTACGACGCCGGCGAGGCGTTGCGGGTGATCCATACCCGGCACGAGCAGGGTGCGGCCTATATGGCTTTCGGCTATGCGCGGGCATCGGGCAAGGTCGGAACCTACGCGGTGGTGCCGGGGCCGGGGCTGCTCAACACCACCGCGGCGCTCGCCACCGCCTATGCGACCAACGCACCGGTATTGTGCATCAGCGGCCAGGTGCCCTCCGACATGATCGGGCGCGGCTTTGGTCTGTTGCATGAGATCCCCGACCAGCTCGGCATCCTGCAGCGGCTGACCAAATGGGCCGCGCGGATCGACCACCCGACCCAGGCCGGAAAGCTCGTCAACGAGGCGTTCCGGCAGTTGCGCGACGGCCGGCCGCGACCGGTCGGGATCGAAATCCCCCCCGACGTGCTGGCGCTCCAAGGCGAAGTCGCCCTACCCGCCGCGGAAGGCCCGCCGCCGATCACCGAACCCGATCCCGAACTGATCGACAAGGCGGCCGCCCTGCTCGCTGCCGCAAAAAAGCCGCTGCTGTTCGTCGGCAGCGGCGCCGTCGACGCCGCCGGGGAAGTATTGGCCATCGCCGAAATGCTGCAGATGCCGGTCGTCAGCTTTACCGGCGGCAAGGGCATCGTCAGCGACCGCCACTATCTCGCGCAGTCGTCACTCGCCGGGCACGAATTGTGGCGCGAGGCCGATGTCGTGCTCGCGGTCGGCACCCGCCTGCATCAGCCGCAATTGCGCTGGGGCGTCGACCGCGACCTGAAGCTGATCCGCATCGACATCGACCCGGTCGAGATCGCCCGCTACTTCAGGCCCGCCCTCGGCATCGTTGCCGACGCGAAGGCCGCGCTCGCCGCCCTCCACCGCGCGGTCGACCGCCTCGCCCCAAAGCCCGCCTCGCGCAAGGCCGAGCTCGAAACGTTGAAAGCCGCCACCCTCGCCCGGCTCGACGAGCAGCTCGGCCCGCAATGCGAATATCTGCGGGCGATCCGCGCCGAACTGCCCGATGACGGCATCTATGTCGAAGATTTGACGCAGGTCGGCTATGTCGGGCGGATGGCGTTCCCGGTCTACCACCCGCGGACCTATATCCACAGCGGCTATCAGGGCACTTTGGGCTTTGGCTTTGCGACCGCGCTCGGCGCCAAGGTCGGGCGCCCCGACCGGCCGGTCGTCTCGGTCTCAGGCGATGGCGGGTTCATGTTCAACGTCCAGGAATTGTCGACCGCGGTCCGCCACGGCATCGACATCGTCGCCATCGTCTTTGCCGACGGCGCCTACGGCAATGTCCGCCGCATGCAGAAGGAGGATTACGGCAACCGGCTGATCGGCGTCGATCTGCAAAACCCGCAATTCCCGAAAATGGCGGAGAGCTTCGGCGCCGCCGGGGTGCGCACCACGACCCCCGACGGCCTGCGCCGCGAGCTCGCCGCCGCCCTCAAACGCCGCGGGACGACCCTGATCGAGGTCGCCGTCGGCGAGATGCCCGACCCGTGGAAAGTGCTGATCCCGCCCCGCATCCGCGGCATCCGTTAGCGGCTATCTCCCTCGCCGCCCTCGGGGGCGGAGAGGGTTGGGGTGAGGTGGGGGAGCGGCCGGCACCCACCTCACCCTCCCCGTCGCTTGGGCGACGGGTCCCCTCCCTCTCCCCCTGACGGGTGGAGAGGGCATCGCCGATCCACCACGTGGGGTCTGCTCAGCATGTTCGACAAGGCCAAGCTCGACGCGTTGCGCGCCAAATACAACGGCGCCAAGGAAACCGAGGTCGCGCCCGAGAAGTTCCGAAAACCCCTGTCCCTGGTGTTCGGCAGCGCCTACCGCCGCGCGATGCCCTATGCCGGGCTCTCGACCTTTCTCGACGCACCGTATCGGCCGGATGCGCCCGATCTGCCCGATTTCGCCGGGCTCGATGTGGCATTGGTCGGCGTGCCGATGGATCTCGGCGTCACCAACCGCGCCGGCGCCCGGCTGGGACCGCGGGCGGTGCGCGACGTCGAACGCATCGGCCCCTACAACCACGCGCTCGAAGTCACCCCGCGCGGCGAATGCAATGTCGCCGACATCGGCGATGTGCCGTTGCGCTCGCGCTTCAGCCTCGACAATTCGATCGAGGACATCGCCGCGTTCTATGCGCGCATCCAGGCCGCCGGGGTGCGGCCCCTCTCGGTCGGCGGCGACCACTCGGTCACCTATCCGATCCTCAAATCGCTCGGCGCCGAGCGGCCGGTCGGCCTTGTCCATATCGACGCCCATTGCGACACGATGGGCGAGGTCGACGGGTCGAAATTCCATCACGGCGGCCCGTTCCGCCAGGCCGTGCTCTGCGGCGCGCTCGACCCCGAGCGCACGATCCAGATCGGCATCCGCGGCCCGGCCGAGATCTTCTGGGGGTTCTCCTACGAATTCCGGCATGACCGTGCTGCACATCGAGGATGTCGACCGGCTCGGCATCGCCGGCGGTCGTCGAAAAGGCGCGCGCCGTGGTCGGCGACGGGCCGACCTACATCTCGTTCGACGTCGACGGGCTCGACCCGGCCTATACCCCCGGCACCGGCACCCCCGAGGCCGGCGGCCTGACCCCGCGCGAGGCCCAGGCGATCCTGCACGGCCTCAAGGGCCTCGACATCATCGGCGGCGACGTCGTCGAGGTCGCCCCGCAATACGACGCCACCACCAACACCGCGATGGTCGGCGCGCAAATGCTGTTCGAGATCTTCTCGCCTGACCGTCCTCGGCCCACACTTCAAGCGCCACGCGGGGTAAGTGCCGACTCAGCCCGGCCGAGCTAATAGGTGCCCCTCTCAAGCATCGTGGTTACCTTGCCCTGGCCGTCGTTCCTAAGTATTTCAAGAAAGTCTAGAAGAGTAACGAGATCTTGAAAAAGCGAAAAATGCATGTCGACTTCAGCACCGCCGAACTGTCTTGTAAACCCAGGCACTCGAAGGGCATAGACTCTTTCGAACAGGAGTTTGTGCATCAAGTCATTCGCCCGTCTGGCGGAAAGGATGTACCAGGTCGCCTGCCTTATTCGCGCGTATGCCGTGGTGAATGCCGGGGATCGTGCTGCGACAATCCGATCGACAAGCCAGTCCTCAAAATCCCGTTTCCGGGTTACGGCCGATGAGGCAAAGAGCATGGCCAGCGGAAGAATCTCTGGCTCTGGTATCGCTTCGGCGACGGATGATGCGTTCAGGTCAGCGACACCTACGATGGCAAAGACATAGGGCAAGTGCTCCTTTTCCTGCTCCTGTAAAGCGGCCATTATTTTATAGGTCGCCAGCGGGAAGCAATCTGATGGTGACAAGCGGACCATCTCGGCGCCGCGACGAAATACCGACCCGAAAAACTTGACGTTGAAGCGATACAGTGGACGGCCGCCACCATTCAATAAGCGAAAATCGGTGTTTGTTCGACCTTGGCGCACGTCTGTCATCGAGAATTCGTTTGGATCGATTCCGGCTTCACAAATATCCTGGAACGCGATCTCAGCAGCTCGCCCAAGTACAAGCTGTCCGACGTTTCGCCGCAGTCTGATGATGGCATCGGGCCTAAGGTCGGACTCAGTTACCCGAAGCACGGACTCCACAACATCCGGCGCGGTCGCGACCTCCATCAGGCGCGTTACGGTCGTACCGACCACCTTCGCAGCATAAGAAACGTCTGCACCACCCTCGACGAGTAGCGCACCCTGCACAAGGTGCAACGGCTTTGGCCACCGTGGCCAACGCATTGAATCAGCGAAAGATAAGCGCAGCAGTTCTACGACGGCTGCCGACGACGGGCTCACAGATCGCGCGGGTTCAATCCGAAGCGGATCGCTGAGGCTCGCACGTATGCGTCCTCGATATCAATGGACAACCACCGACGATCACCGCCTTCTGCTGCGCGACCCGTTGTGTTGCTGCCTGCGAAGGGGTCCAATACAATATCTCCAGGGCGCGTAACCAGCTTTAGAAAAAACTCAGGGAGGGATGATGGGAACCGAGCCGGATGTACGCCAACGCCAAGATCAGCACACGCCTTGATGTAGTCTGAGTTGCTTTCGTTGTTCCCCCGGATAACCAGATTGGACGGGATTGCTCCACCAAGGTCGTTTCCAAATTTCGAAGTTATATTATGTCCGCTTGGTCGCTTCTTTGCTTTGTAACCGCGGTTAAGTAAGCGCTTCATGTCTTCGCTGTATGACACCAGCACTTGACGATTATCGGCAGCCGGCCAGGGTGTGGGTGCCAGCCACCAGACATACTCCACGCTGTCTTTAATCCGACATCGCCGGACGTTCACCCATTCAGCGGGGGCAGGCAGCTTGGCTGGGTTATACCAGAAACATTCCTGGGCTAAATGAAAACCGATGTTATCACACAAGGCTATGAGAAGTTTGAAATGGTATAACGACCGCGTTGGCTGTCCCGGATTATAGCTGCCTCCAATATTCAGCACGAAGCTACCATCGTCCTTCAATATTCGTTTAATCTCCTGCGCGAAGGGTAGGATCCAATCGATATAATCCTTCTTGTCTACATTTCCATATTCCTTCTTGAAATGAAGCGCATATGGAGGAGAGGTTACCACAAGATTGATGCTGGCCGCCGGGATAGCGCGCAAAAGCTGAATTGCGTCACCGCTGTACGCCGCACCTAAGGATGTCGTGTACGTGGGCTCAAGGCCAGGGGTGAGCGACGATGGGTGATCCTGCGAGCTAAACAGCGTCCGCGGTGCATCATCATCTGCTGGCGACGTTGCTGCGATTGCCGTTTCGGTGATTTGCCGGGCGGGCGCATGCGTATGGCAGGCGGGTTCGATCATCTTGCATCTCTGAGAATGGTAACCGACAGTGGCAGACAGGGGATTGTAAGACCGTATAGATTGCAGAACACATATAGAACGACTTTTAGCATCTCGTCAAGCATCGTAGCTGAATCCGGGAGCTTAATCTCGCAAACCGACGAAATCCGTTCAGGGACCTTTCGCCCTCACGCTTCAGATTGCCTCCCTTTCAGAGGTCGCTCGCGGCGTTACGCCGAATTGTTCAGAGCTCGGGCGGCGCGGCGGGTGCCGGCTTTTCGCGGACATGCAGCCGGGTCAGCGCCCTGACCAGCCAAAACACGGCAAAGCCGACGATGATGAACTGAATCACGGGTGTCGATGAACACGCCGAAATTCAAAGTCACCGTGCCCGGTTACGCCGCGAACGGCGTCAGCAGCTCGCGCGCATCCGCCAGCGTCTCCAGCCGCCCGATCGCCGCGAGAACCGCATCGACGCTTGCATCCGACAGCGGCCGCACCGCGTTGCGCGCGCAATCGCGGAACTTGGCCTCGAACTGCGCATCGCTCAGCGGCTTTTGCGGCGATCCAATGGGGTCGGTGGCCTCGACGGTAACCGAGCGCCCGTCGGTGCGGCGTACGGTGATGCTCAGCGACCGTCTCGGCCGGCCTTCCCGCGCCACCCCGGTGATCCGGTCCGACAATGCCAGCACTGCGGCGTCCCCCAAACCGTCCACCTCCGCGATGCCCACTTTGCCGTGGACCAAGGCGGTGGCGACCAGGAAGGGCTGGGCAAACTGCGCCTCCACTACCTGGGTCGGGCGGCGCTTGGCGGTCGAGCCGTCGAACTGGTCGGCGTGGCCGGCGGGATCGGCCTCGATCGTCACCGCTTCGATGTCGTCGGCCCCCGTGATCGCCAGCGCGGTCCGCGCCGCCAGGGCCGCGTCGATCGCCGCGTGCAACGGGCGGCCGCAGGGATAGGGCTTGTAGCTCAGCGCCTCGCCACGAAAGACCGTCCCCAGGTCGCGCAGCAGCAGCGAGGCGTCGTGCCCGTTCGGCTGGTACAGCTCGAGGAATCCGAAGCGGCCGTTGAAGACGTTGCGCGCCCCGGTGAACCCGGTCTGCGCCAAAACGGCGGAGAACACGCCGGCGCTCGCCGCCTGGCCGGCCTGCAGGCGCTTGGTCAGCGCCCCGTCGAGGATGCATTGGCGGTTGCCGGCGGCGTGACTGTAGGCGATGCCGAAAGCGTTCAGCATCTGCTCCGCCGTCAGGCCGATCAGCTTGCCCGCCGCCGCCGCGGCGCCGAACACCCCCATCGCCGCGGTGCGGTGCCAGCCGCGGTCCGAGGTGCTGGCTAAGGCTATGCGGCACGATACGTCTAGCCCCAGCGCCACCGCCAGCAGGAGATCCCGCCCACTGACTCCCCCGAGTCGATCGGCGACGGCCAGGACCGCGGCGAGCACGGAGACGCCGGGATGGATGGAGCCGCCGGTGTCCAGCGTGTCGTCGAAATCCAGCGCGTGGCCCATGCTGGCGTTCAGCAGTGCGGCCTGTGGCGCCGGCAGGCTGGTCCCGCGCAGCAGCACGCGGCTTTCCTCGCGCCCGCCCCAGTGGCCGATCACCGCACACAACTGGTCTATCCCCGGGGAGCCGCTGCCGCCGAGCATGCAGCCGAAGGTATCGAGAATATCGCGGCGAGCGGATTCGAATGGTGCTCGCGGGCAGGTCCGCATAGCCGGTGCGGCAGACATGCTCGGCGAGCGGCCAGGCGGGGTCATCGGTCATTGGCTTTCTCCCACATCCTGGCACAGGCTACCGGGCGGGGATGATTGCGGCCAGCAGGCCGATCAGGCCGGGCGTTTGTCGTTGCCTATCAGTCGTTAAGGGGCTGGCCGAGGCCGCAACAGATGCCACGACGGCCGCCCGCCCACACTTCCCGCCCAAACCTTTAATGTGGGATCGGATATCCCCATTTCGTCAATTTAGCGTCAAAAGAGGGGTATTTCCGATGATCCGTTCGGCTTTGGGCTGTGCCATGGCTTTAGTAGCCGTGATGGCTTGCGGTGGGATGCCATCCGCACAGGCGCTGACGGCGAAAGAGTGCAGCGCCAAGTATAAGGCCGCACAAGAGGCAGGCACTCTGAATGGAATGAAATGGAACGACTTCCGAAAGGCCGAATGCGGGTCGACCACTCCGCAGGCGACGGCTTCCGCCGGCCGCGACTTCGTCGCACCCCACTACCGCTGCGAAGCAAACTCCGGCGCCGGTCGGAAACGCTGTGTTCCCGACGGCCGTCTCATCGAAATATTCGAGTGAGTTGCCAGGCAAGGCCCGCATGCATACCTGCCTCGACCAGTACCACGCCAACAAAAACAATAACGGCAATGGCGGCCTCAAATGGATTCAAAAGGGCGGCGGTTACTACAGCGAATGCAGCAAACGTCTCAAGGGGTAGTCAGAAATCCGCCATGAAATCTCCTGCTTAAAGCAACAGCGGGAGTGATTGTTCTCGGCCACCCCGAACGCTAATCGCGCTTCGCGGCGAGGAGATCGCGGATCTCTTGGAGCAGCACTTCGCTTTTGGGCGGCGCGGCGGGCGCCGGATCTTCGCGGACATGCAGCCGGGTCAGCGCCTTGACCAGCCAAAACACGGCAAAGCCGACGATGATGAACTGAATCACGGTGTTGATGAACACGCCGAAGTTCAACGTCACCGCGCCCGCCTTCTGCGCGTCGGCCAAGGTCGCCGCGTGCGGGCCCTTCAAGGTGACGAAGATATTGCTGAAGTCGATGCCGCCGACCAGCAGGCCGATAATCGGGGTAAAGATATCTTTGACCAGGCTGTTGACGACGCCGGTAAACGCGACCCCGATGATGATGCCGACCGCGAGATCGACGACATTGCCGCGCATGATGAAGGCGCGAAACTCGTCGAGCCAGCGCGGCTGATGCAAGCCGATCGAAGGTGTAGTCCGTTCGCTCATCGTCATCCCCCTTTACCGAACCGCCCGGTTATCGCACAAAATCCGGGCGCAGGCTGCGCCGACCGATAAAGCCAGGCAAACCGGAGGCATCAATGCTCTACAGCACCGACCGCATCATGACGGCCCATGCCGGTTCATTGCCGCGTCCGGACGATCTGAGGGAAATGGTCGTCGCCAAGGCCAACGGCGAACCCTACGACGCCGGCGCGCTCGACCGGCGGCTCAAATCCGCTGTCGCCGAAACCGTGCGGCATCAGGCGCAATGCGGTCTCGACTGCATCAACGACGGCGAACTTTCCAAGACCAACTTCACCGATTATGTGCGCTGGCGGATCGCCGGCTACGCGTCGCGGCCTTCGGCGGGTCCGCGCCGGCTCAGCATCACCGCCCGCGACGAGACCAAGTTTGCCGGCTACTTCGCGGCCAATCCGCGGGCGCGGCCGGTCGGTCCGCCGACGATGCCGGTCTGCGTCGAGAAATTGCGCTACACCGGTCAGGCCGATCTCGCCGCCGATCTCGCCAATTTCAAGGCGGCGCTGGACGGGATCAACGTCGCCGAGGCGTTCCTGCCGGCCAACTCGCCGGGCACGATCGAACACTGGCTGGCAAACGAATACTACAAGAGCGACGAGGAATTCGTCTTCGCCATCGCCGATGTCATGCACGAGGAATACCAGGCGATCGTCGATGCCGGCTTCGTGCTGCAAATCGACGACCCGGACCTGCCCGACGGCTGGAACTGCCTGCCGAGCATCACCCTTCCCGATTACCGCAGATACGCCACGATCCGGGTCGACGCGCTGAACCACGCATTGGCCGGCATCCCCAAAGAAAAAATCCGGCTGCATGTCTGCTGGGGCAGCCATCACGGTCCGCATCACGACGACGTCCCGCTCAAGGACATCATCGACCTGATCTTTCGCGTGCAGGCGGGGAGCTTCTCGATCGAGGCCTCCAATCCCTGCCACGAGCATGAGTGGCGCGTCTTCGAGGAGGCGAAGCTGCCGGCGGGCGCCACCTTGGTCCCCGGCGTCGTCGGCCATTGCACCGATTTCATCGAGCATCCCGATCTCGTCGCCGAGCGGCTGGTGCGCTATGCCCGGCTGGTCGGCCGCGAAAACGTGCTGGCCGGCACCGATTGCGGGATCGGCACGCGGGTCGGCCATCCCTCGATCTGCTGGGCCAAGTTCGAGGCACTGGCCGAGGGCGCCCGGCGGGCGACAAAGATCCTGTGGGGCCGCAACTGAGCGTATAATAGCACCGAACCCTCCGCCATCTCTCGGATCGGGGCCGTACGCGTCCGGCGGGCTTGATACCAACTAG
>CAVTFD010000013.1:0-49961 GCA_963733945.1 uncultured Alphaproteobacteria bacterium
GCCACGCCCGAGCCGGTGCCTGCCACCGCCGCCGAGCGGGCAGAGCCGGGTCCCGGTGCCGACTCCCGCCGCCAAGGCAGTATTCTCTGCCAAGGCGAAGAGGCGGTAGGGCCGGTCGCGTCCAGCCGATGGCCGACCCCCGCTTTTTCGACCGCGCCGGGCCGTTTACGCTCGCCGCGCTGGCGGCGTTGAGCGGGGCCGGCTGCGCGACGCGGATGGCGCGCGGTCTTTCGCGATGTCGCGCCGCTCGAGACCGCCGGCCCCGACGACGTGACCTTTCTCGACAACCGCAAATATGTCGACGGCGTTTCGCCCGCTCGCGCGCCGGCGCCGCCTTCGTCGACGAGCGCCTGGTCGACGACGCGCCGCGCGGGCATGGCGCTGCTGATCGCCGGCGATCCCTACAAGGCGTTCGCGCTGCGCCGCGCAGGCCTTCTATCCGGCGCCGCCGGTCGTGCCGCGGCGGGCGCCGTCGGCGGTCATCGATCCCGCCGCGATCGTGCCGGCCGATTGCGACATCGGCGCGCATGTCGTGATCGAGGCCGGGGCCCGGCTCGGCGCGCGCTGCCGGATCGGCGCCAATACGGTGATCGGCGCCGGCGTCGAGCTCGGCGACGATTGCCGGATCGGCGCCAACGTGACGCTCAGCCATTGCCTGATCGGCGCGCGCGTCGTGCTGCATCCCGGCGTGCGCATCGGCCAGGCCGGGGTTCGGCTTCGCGCCCGGACCGCGACGGGCCGGTCAAGGTGCCGCAGCTCGGCCGGGTCGATCATCGGCGACGATGTCGATATCGGCGCCAACACGACGATCGACCGCGGCTCGGGCCACGACACGGTGATCGGCGCCGGCACGATGATTGATAATCTGGTGCAGATCGGGCACAACGTCGTGCTCGGGCGCGGCTGCGTCCTGGCCGCGCAGGTCGGCATTTCCGGCAGCACGCGGCTCGGCGATTTTGTCATGGTCGGCGGGCAGGCCGGCTTCGCCGGCCATCTGACAGATCGGCAACGGCGCGCGCATCGCCGCGCAAGCCGGGCGTGATGCGCGACGTCGCGGCCGGGCGAGACGGTGTGCGGCATCCCGGCGGTGCCGATCGACGACGTTCATGCGACAGGTCGCGATCCTGCAGCGCCTGGCGAAAAAGAAGGACGGACGATGATCGATCCGGCCTGCACGCCGACGAGCAGCCGTCGACCGCGAGATCGACATCCAGCGGATCATGGAGATGATCCCGCATCGCTATCCGTTTCTGATGATCGACAAGGTCGTCGACGTGGTCGGCGAACGAGCGCGCGACCGGGATCAAGAACGTCTCGATCAACGAGTATTATTTCCAGGGCCATTTCCCCGCGCGGCCGGTGATGCCGGGCGTGCTGATCATCGAGGCGATGGCGCAGACCGCGGCGGTGCTGGTGGTCCACACGCTCGGGCCCGGAATCGGAGGGCAAGCTCGTCTATTTCATGAGCGTCGACAACGCGCGCTTCCGCCGTCCGGTGGTTCCCGGCGATCGGCTCTGCACGTCCACGTCGTCAAGCAGCGCAACCGCGGCAATGTCTGGAAATTCGAGGGCCGGGCCGAGGTCGACGGCCAGCTGATGGCCGAAGCGGTGTTCGCCGCGATGATCCTCGACGATTAGCGGTCCGCGATGCCGCGAGATCCACCCGACGGCCATCGTCGCGCCGGGCGCGCGCTTGGCCGACGATGTCGTCGATCGGCCCGTATTGCATCGTCGGCGAGCATGTCGAGCTCGGCGCCGGGCGTCAGCTGCATATCGCATGTCGTGATCGACGGGCGCACGACGATCGGCGAGCGGCACGCGGATCTTTCCGTTCGCCTCGATCGGCCTTCGAGCCGCAGGATCTGAAATACCAGCGGCGAGCCTTCGTCGCTCGAGATCGGCCGCGACAACACGATCCGCGAGCACGTGACGATCAATCCCGGCACCGAGGGCGGCGGCATGGTCACGCGCATCGGCGACCATTGCCTGTTCATGGTCGGCGCCCATGTCGCGCACGACTGCCAGATCGGCGACCACGTGATCATGGCCAACAACGCGACGCTTGGCGGGCCATGTCGTCGATCGAGGATTATGCCGATTCTCGGCGGGCTGTCGCGCGGTGCACCAGTTCGTGCGCATCGGCCGGCACGCGATGATCGGCGGCATGTCCGGGGTCGAGCGCGACGTCATCCCCTATGGCCAGGTGATGGGCGACCGCGCGCGGCTCACCGGGCTCAACATCATCGGCATGCAGCGCCGCGGCTTCAGCCGCGAGGACATCCAGGGGCTGCGCAACGCCTATCAGTTGCTGTTCCAGCCGACCGGGCACGTTCGAGCGACCGGGTCGACGAGACCGCCGAGCGCTTCGCGGCGATCGGCCCGGTCGACGACATCATCGCGCTTCATCCGCGCCGAATTCGAGCCGCGCGATCTGCCAGCCGCAAGGAGCGAATGGCGGATAGGCTGGCGGGCCGCCAGCCGCCTCGGCATCATCGCCGGCGGCGGCGGGCTGCCGCGGCGGCTCGATCGAAGCCTGCCGCGCCGCCGGGCGCGAGGTGTTCGTTCTGGCGCTCGAAGGCGCGGCCGAGCCGGCGACGGTCGAGGGCGTGCCGCATGCCTGGTGCCGGCTCGGCGCCGCCGGCGCGCGGCCTCGAGCTGCTGCGCGAGAACGGGGTCGAGCGAGCTGGTGCTGGCCGGCGGCGTGCGGCGGCCGTCGCTGGCCGCGCTGCGGCCGGATTGGCGGGCGGCCAAGTTCTTCGCCCGGGTCGGCTATCGCGCGCTGGGCGATGACGGGCTGCTGTCGGCGGTCGTCGACGAGCTCGAGCGCGAGGGGTTTCGCGTCGTCGGCGCCGATCAGTTGCTCGCGCGCCGGCGCTGGCGCCCGAGGGCGCCGCTCGGCCGGCTTGCGTCCCGACGCGCAGGCGCTGGCCGATATCGCGCACGGCTCAGCGCATCGCGCGGGCGCTGGGCGCGCTCGATATCGGCCAGGCGGTGGTCGTGCAGCAGGGGCTGGTGCTCGGGGTCGAGGCGATCGAGGGCACCGACGCGCTGCTGCGCCGCTGCGCCGAGCTGCGCCGCGAGGGGCCGGGCGGCGTGCTGGTCAAGATCGAAAAGCCGGGCCAGGAGCGGCGCGCCGACCGGCCGACGATCGGGCCGCGAACCGTGGCGCCTCGCCGCCGCGGCCGGGCTGCGCGGCATCGCCGTCGAAGCCGGCGCGACGCTTGTGCTCGACCGCGATGAGGTCGTCGCCGCCGCCGACCGCGCCGGGCTCTTCGTCGTCGGCATCCGCCGGGTGTGACCGCAGACGTGACCGACGACCGGCGCCGTTCATCTTCATCGTCGCCGGCGAGCCCTCGGGCGACGCGCTTGGGCGGCGCTGATCGCGGCGCTGCGGCAGCGCACCGGCGGCAGTTTGCGCATTGCCGGGATCGGCGGCGAGCGCATGCGCGAGCAGGGTCTCGACAGCCTCGTTCCGCTCGACGATCTCGCGGTCATGGGCGTGGCCGAGGTGTTGCCGCGGGCGCCGCTGATCTTGCGCCGGGTGCGCGAGACGGTGGCCGCGGTGCGCGCGCTCAAGCCCGACGCAGTGGTGACGATCGACAGCTCAGGGTTTAGCTGGCGTATCGCGCAACGGTTGCGGCGACGCGGCGAGACGCTTGCCGCTGATCCATTATGTCGCGCCGATGGTCTGGGCATGGCGCGCCGGTCGAGCTCGGCGCATGGCGCGCTGGTATGACCATCTGATGGCGCTACTGCCGTTCGAGCCGCCCTATTTCCAGAGGGCCGGACTGGCATGCACCTATGTCGGCCATCCGATGTATCGAAAGCGGCGCCGATCGGGGCGAGGGCGCGCGGTTTCGCGCCGAGCACGGACTCGTCGCGGACGACGTGTTGATTTGCGTGCTGCCAGGCAGCCGCAGCGGCGAGGTACGGCGGCTGTTGCCGATTTTCGGCGCGGCGCTGGAACGATTGGCGCAAATGATCGGGCCTTTCCGGGTCGTCGTGCCGACCGTCGCGACGGTTGCCGACCGGGTCGCCGCCGCCGCGCGCAGCTGGCCTGGAGCGCCGATCTTGGTGCAGCGAGCCGCGAGACAAATACGACGCCTTTGCCGCGAGCCGCGCGGCGCTGGCCGCGTCGGGCTCGGTAGCGCTGGAATTGGCGATGGCGCGGCTGCCGATGGTGGTGTGCTATCGTCTGAACCCGATGACCGAAGCGTTGCTCGACCGGGTGGTAAAGGTACGGCAGGTCAATCTGGTCAATTTGTTGCTTGAAAGGCCTGTCGTGCGCGAGCTCTTGCGCGGCGAATGCACCCCTGAGGGACTTGCCGCCGAGGTCGCCCGGCTCGTGCAGGACGAACAGGTTCGCGCCAGGCATCTTGCGGGGTATGATGAAGCGATGCGGCGCCTCGGGGCGGGCGGCCGGTCGCCGAGTCTGCGGGCCGCCGACCGGGTTCTCGCGATTGTCGCGGCGCGCCGCTGCGGTGGCCCCGCTCCCAAGCAAACCTGAGGAGGAATTTACCATGTCAGTGACCGATGTGGCGGAAACTAAGAAGCCAGCGGGCGAGACCGACAAATATCGCTATCTGCACACGATGATCCGGGTGCGCGACCTCGATAAATCGCTAAAATTCTATACGGATCTGCTTGGCATGAAGCTGCTGCGTAAGCGCGACTACCCGACCGGCAAGTTCACCCTCGCCTTTGTCGGCTACGGCGAAGAGACCGATAATACGGTGCTTGAACTCACCCACAATTGGGACCAGGCCGAGCCTTATGCGCTGGGTAGCGCCTTCGGCCACCTCGCCCTCGGCGTGCCGGATGTCTATAAGGCGTGCGAGCGGCTCGGCGCGGCCGGCGTCAAAATCCCCCGCCCTGCCGGCCCAATGGCGCACGGTGGCTCGGTCATCGCCTTTATCGAGGACCCCGACGGCTACCGCATCGAACTGGTCCAGCGCTCGTAGCCGCCGCGGCGTTAGTTGCGGTCCCTGGATCGTCGCCCGGGGACCGCGTCGCGGAGACGCATCCGTTCCCTTCAGGCTTCGAGTGCGGTAACAAAGGCGGCGACTTCGGCTGGCCTCTGCAGCGTGACGAGCGTACCGCCGAACTGCCGAATGGCGGCAAGGTGGCGATGCCGGTCTTGCCGGCGATAGCGGCACACGTAAATCAGAAACGCAAAATCGAGACGCTCCGGACATCCGGGCGCCATATCGATGCGCGTCCGGCCAAAGGAAGCGATCGCCCTGCGCAGCACGCGGGCGAGACAGCGCCAGGTCGGAAAATCCAGAAGGATGGCCGTGTCGGCTGCAGCGAGCCGAGCGGGAAGCGTGCCGCCATAATTGCCGTCCATCACCCACTCCGGTCGGTGGATGAGTGCCGCGACCTTGCATTCCCATGTCCCCCGATCGGGCTCTCGCCAACCCGGGCGCCAATAATGCTGATCGAGATGTACGATCGGAAGCCCGGTGATCCGGGAGATTTGCCGGGCGAGGGTCGACTTTCCGGCGCCGGGACAGCCCAGGACGAGTACCCTCCTCATCGAGATAATCTACTCACTCTCAGGGGACCGGCGCCATCAAGCCGCAGGAAGCGCAAAACGGCCCGACGCTTAAAAAGACAGCATCGGCTCCATGCGCGAGCCAGCTTTTTCTCCGCTTTGGGGGGAAGGCTCCAGATACCCAGATACACCAAATGCGTTCATAACACGAGCACGGTTTACAGTAACGTTCAGTATGCTTCGAAAGAGAGCGCCGCCATCGAAGGGCGCTTTCACTTTTTTTGCTAAAATTTTATCTAAATTTCTGAGCTATTTACGCTTTTTTAGGATATCTTGATCCGATCGGTCGAGGATGTTTGATGATTCCGGCAATTTTCCTTCTTCGCCTAGGTTTGTGGGCGATGTGTGTGGTGCTCGGCAGTTTAGGGGTTTTCTTCGCGATCATCAGCTTATCGTTACCAGGCCTGAGCGCCGACGCCCTGGTGCTTCTCGGCGCAGCTCTCGGCATCAATTACTTTCTTAACACCTGAATGCTCGTTTGCCACTCCGGCCGCGAGAGCCTCGCCGGCTTATTAAAAGCTTATCTGTCACGGAAGAGGTCGCGGGTTCAATTCCCGTCGCTCGCGCCATTTTTGGATCAAAGACTTAGGTGAGAGCTACGGAAACAAAGTAGATGTATGAAGGCCGGCCTCGTCACAAAATAACCCGAGGTTTTTCTCATCTCTCTTCTTACGTCTGTTTTGCTCTGCGGAATCATTGTTCATTCGATGACTTCGTCAGCGCCGGCGAGGAGTATTGGCGGCATGGTGAGGCCGAGCGCGCGTGCGGTCTTTTGGTTGACGATGAGTTCGAACCGCGTGGGTAGCTCGACAGGGAGGTCCGCGGGTCTTGATCCTTTCAGGATCTTGCTTACGAAGTCGGCGATTTGGCGCCACGAGTCTTCCAGATTGGGCCCATAGGACATCAGACCGCCGGCTTCCACATACGCCTTCCAGCCGAAGACGCTGGGCAGATGGTGCGAAAGGGCAAACTCTGCGATGCGGACGCGGCTGGCTGCCGTCACACCATCCGGAAACGCGTGAATCGCATCCATATTGCCATTCGCGACCGCGGTCAGCGCTGCATCGAGATCGGCGGCATTTTTCAATTCGAAGAGTTGCAGGCTCACGCCCAAGGCCCGGCCGGTGTCCTCCCAGGCGCGCCATTCGCTCCGCTCGCCGGGATGGCCGGAAGCTCCCACGACCGCCACCCGCGAAATCGCAGGCGCCGCCTCCTTGAGCAGGGCGAGACGCTTGCCGACGAGTTGAGTGGCGAGAAAGGTCACTCCCGTCATGTTGCCTTTGGGACGGGCAAGATTGTCGACGAGCCCTGCCTGTACCGGGTCGCCGCTGAATCCGAATACCACTGGGGTACTTGCCGACACCGGCTTCGCGATGACAGCTGCAACAGCCGCCGCGACCAAAACGTCAACCTTCAATCGGACGAGTTCATACGCCATCTCGCCGAGACCGGCTCGGTCCGGGGCCGAGCGATACTGGTAACGGATGTTTCGTCCTTCGACGTAGCCGAGATCGGCGAGCCCGCGACGGAACGAGTCAAAGACCGCGGTCGGCGTTCCGATGTAAGGCCCAGATGCCGGCACGAGAAACCCGATCGTGGGGCCGCCGGTCGCCGGTTGCGCCCGCCCGGCGATGGGCGAGAAAGCGACGGAAGCGAGAGAGCCAGCGAGAACCGCGCGGCGGCTGCGCATCGATTGACCTCGTCAGCGAAGCCGTAGGGGCCCCGAAGGCATGTTAGTTAAATTGAGCCAACCATCCGTCAAACAATGCCGGCTGATCTTCAGTACCTCATCGAAGGGCCGACCTCGAGCCTTACGAAATCACCTGTAAGAAACGCATCAGCGGCCTGAATGGTCGTGCTCCGTGAACCGCCTGCTGTCACTTTTACGGCGTGCGCGCTTCACCCTCGCCCCAAATCGGGGGAGAGGGTGAAGCTGGGAGCGCCGTGCCCAGGGATCAGGCGTTGCTAAGCCTGTTCTGCTCGTAATAGCTGTTGCGCAACACCTTGCCGGGCAGTGCGCCGGTGTGCTTGCCCTCTTCGTACAGCATCTGACCGTTGACGGCGGTGGCGTAAATGCCCTCGGCGGCTTCCTTGATGCGCCAGGCGCCCAGCGGGAAATCGTGGACGACCGTCTCCTGCCCGCATTTCACCGTCGCCGGGTCGAAGATCACGACGTCGGCTGCCATCCCCGGCCGCAACAGGCCGCGGTCATAGAGCCCGAAGGTTGAGGCCGAGTCGAAGGTCAGTCGCCGAACCGCCTGCTCCAGAGTCATCACCTGCTTCTCACGCACCCATTCGCCGAGCAGCTTGGTCAGATAACCGTAGCCGCCGTGGAACTGCACATGCGCGCCGCCGTCGCCGAGCCCGATCACCGCGTTGGGATGGGTCAGGATCTTCTGCAGAACCTCGTCGTCGATATTGTTCTCGGCCTGCAGGAAACGGGTTTCGAGCTTTTCCTCGACGACAAGGTCGAGGAAAGCGTCGATCACCCGCTTGCCTTGCTTCTCGGCGATCTGCCCGATCGACTTGAACTGCATCCACTTGTTTTTTTCGAGCACCGGCTCGTTGACCCAGATATAGTTCCACCAGGTCTTCGAGATGCCGACAGCACTGTCGGGTTTGTTGACGACCGCTTCCTCGTGCAGCTTGGCGCGGATCTCTAGATCGGCGTAGGCCTTCAGCTTCGCCTCATCGGAAGACAGCAGGATCGGGTGCCAGGTCGGCAGGCCGCGGAACACCTGGCTGTTCTTCATCGTGAAGTCCTGCGTCACCCGGTTCGGGCTGCACATCGGGTAGGCGCGGATGCCCATCGCCGCGGTCTCCTCGACCCGCGCCATGTGGATCTTCCACTCGTCCGGGCGGCGCATCGTGTGCGACAGGCTGTTGTAGACAACCATGCGGCCGGTCGCTTCGGCGAGGCGGCGCATCATGCCGTCCTTCAGCTCGACATACTGGCCGCCGCCGGCCTGGATCGTGCCGGTGCCCAGCTCGCGCAGCACATCGGCGAGTGCGAAGATTTCCTGCTCATCGGCCCATAGCGCCGGGATCGGCACGCCCTGCGGATCGAAATGGCCTTTTTCGCGCGACACCGAGAGCCCCAGCGCGCCGGCCTGCATGCCCTGGCGGACGATGTCCTGCATTTCCTTGATCTGCGCCTCGGTGGCACCCGCCTTCTGGCAGTCGTCGCCCATCACGTAATGGCGCACCGCGGTGTGACCGATCAGATTGCCGACATTCACGCCGAGCCGCTTGTCTAGATGTTCCATGTATTGCGGGACCGTCTCCCAGTCAAAATCGACGGTCCGCAGCACCGACATCGGGATCGCTTCGACATAAGAGAGGAACTCGGCCAACCGTTCCTCGGTGCCCTTGCGCACCGGCGCCAGAGACAGCGAGCAATTACCGAAGATCACCGAGGTGGCGCCGTGCTCGGGCGAGAACGTGCACAGCGGGTCCCAGGTCACCTGCGCATCGTAGTGGCAGTGGTTGTCGATAAAGCCGGGGGCGACGGCGCGGCCGTCGGCGTTGACGGTCTTCTCGGCTGTGCTGGAGAGTTTACCGATTTCGACGATCTTGCCGTTTTTGATGCCGACATCGCCGCGGAAAGCCGGGGATCCCGAGCCGTCGACAATGAGCCCGTTCTTGATCAGCAGATCATACGCCATGGGTTTTTTCCTTTCTGCACAGACCGGCCGGCGGTCGCGACCCCGAGAACTCGCTTTAAAGTGTACGCCCTCTGGCCGTGGACACAACGCCGGCGCGGCGCTCTTCAGCCCGGAGAGCCATGTCCTGAGCGCGGGTGGGCCAAGCACAAATGCACGCGAACGCGCCGTGGTGAAAATGGTCCGCTGCGCAGCCTTCGTGGTAAAGCCTTATCCCACGCTGCCGCGCCAGCCCGACCTTCAATGGAGTGCCCAAGATCATGAGCTTGTCGAGCGAGGAATACCTCGATCATCTGCAATCCACTTCGGTGCGAGCCGGCTTTAACTTCGACGAGGTGGCGTTACCGGACGAGCGCCATATCGCGGTCAACGGGCTGCGTTTTCGTTATCTCGATTGGGGGAAAGAAGGGAAGCGGCCGATCCTGTTTTTGCACGGCGGCGCTCTGACCGCGCACACCTGGGATTTGTGCTGCCTGGCATTGCGCGACGAATTCCATTGCATGGCGCTTGATCAGCGCGGCCATGGCGACAGCGATTGGGCGCCGGATGCCGATTACTCGCTCTCGGCCCAGCGCGAGGATGTCAGAGGGTTCGCCGACGCGATCGGGCTCGACGATTTTGTGCTGGTCGGCATGTCGATGGGCGCGATCAATTCGCTCGCTTATGCGATCCATTATCCCGAGACCCTTTCAGCACTGGTGCTGATTGACGCCGGCCCCAATGTGCGGCGGCCGGGGTCGAGCCGGATCCGCGACTTCGTCAACGGCGGATCCGAGCCCGCCTCGTTGGAAGCGATCATCGATCGCGCGCTTGCCTTCAATCCGCGGCGCGATCCGCTGATCCTGCAGCGCAGCCTGATGCACAATCTGCGCCGGCAGCCCGACGGCAACTGGACCTGGAAATACGACCGGCGGCGGTTTCAGCAAATGGGCGGCGACCGGCAGGCCGCCGAGCGGCGCGGGCTGGCCGACGGCCTCGCCAAGATCACCTGTCCGACCCTGGTCGTGCGGGGTGCGGAAAGCGACGTGTTCCACCAGGAGGACGCCGAGCGGCTGGCGGCGGGTCTGCCCGATGGCCGCCAGGTCACGATCCCAAAGGCGGGGCACACGGTGCAGGGCGACAACCCGAAGGATCTAGTGGCGGCGCTGCGGGCGTTTCTGGGATAGGGCGAGCGCGCGGGTCAATCGCGCGGCTCACCCGGCACGGGTGAGCTTTCGGATGCGATGGTTTTCGGTGTCGCCGATATAAAGGGCGCCGTCGGGGCCGACGGCAATGCCGTGCGGGCGGCCAAGCCCGGCCTGGCGCGCCGGGCCGCCATCGCCGTCGTTCCCTTTGCGGCCCCCGGCGATGGTCTCGACCGTGCCTCCCTTGACGTCGAACCGACGGATCGCATGGTTCTCGGTATCGACGATCAAGATGTCGCCGTCGGGGTCGATGGTCAGCTCCTTGGGCGCGTCAAATACCGCCGCAAGCGCCGGGCCACCGTCGCCGCCATAGCCTCGGGCGCCGGTCCCGGCCACCGTCGTGATGACACCAGTCCGGGGATTGACCGCGCGCAAGCTGCTGCCCTGGCGTTCTAGGATAAAGACCGTGCCGTCGGCCGCGACCTTGACCGCGCGGGCGCCGAACACGGCGGCCGCACCGGCGGGCCCCTCATCGCCGGTATGCGCCGCCTCGCCGGTGCCGGCAAAGGTCGCGATGGTGCCCAGGGCGAGATCGACCACGCGCACCCGGTTGTCGGCGACATCGGCGATGAACAGACGCTGCTGCGCCGGGTCAAATGCCAACCCGTTGGGCTCAACCAAACCTGCTCGCGTCGCCGGTCCGCCATCGCCGGCGAACCCAGCGCTGCCGTTGCCGGCGACGGTGGTAACGATGCCCGAGGCGCCGTCGATCCGGCGCACGCCGTGATTGTGGCGGTCGGCGACATAGATGTTGCCGTTCCGATCGACCGTGATGCCGTAGGGTTCGTTGAGGCGGGCTTCCACTGCCGGGCCGCCGTCACCCGAATAGCCGGCTTCGCCACGACCGGCGACCGTCGTGACGATCCTGCTCGCGGCGTCGACCCGTCGGATGCGATGGTTGAAGGTATCCGAGAAATAGAGATTGCCGGCCGGGTCGACGCCGATATCGAACGGCCCGTTCAGCGTCGCGCGCGCGGCCGGCCCGTCATCGCCGGCAAAGCCGCGCTCGCCGGTGCCGACCGCCGTCGTGATGATCCAGTTCTGCTCCGCCATCAAAAGCTGTCCTCTCGCCAACGACCCCGATCTTAGAGGCTGACCGAAAATGAATTGAGTGATTTCAGCATGTTGTGAGACACTGGTTGTGTCGAGCAAACAGTGGGGGACAACATGTGGACCGAAATCACTCGTCCGAAGTATGACCGCGTGGCGCCGCGCTACGCAAGTGACCTGATCGATGCGGAATGGGCGCTGATTGCGCCTTTTATGCCGGTGCGCAAACTGTTGGGCCGCCCGCGGGGAACCGATCTGCGCGCGGTGCTGGACGCCATCCTGTATATCGCCCGAACCGGTTGCCAGTGGCGCATGCTGCCAAAGGACTTTCCGCCGTTCACCACGGTGCAAGGGTATTTTTATCGCTGGCGCGACAGCGGCTTGTTCGAGCAGATCAATTTTGAGCTGTTACTGCAAGCGCGCGGGGTCGCCGGCCGCGAACCGAGCCCGTCGGCCGGGGTCATCGACAGCCAATCGGTCAAGACCACCGAGAGCGGCGGGCCACGGGGTTACGATGCCGCCAAGAAGATCAAGGGCCGCAAGCGTCACGTCGTGACCGATACCTCCGGCCTGCTGGTCGGTGTCGTGGTCCATCCCGCCGACATCCAGGACCGCGACGGTGCCGGGCTTGTCATCGAAGCCATCCACGATCTGTTTCCCTGGCTGCGTCACCTCTTTGCCGACAGTGCCTACAACGGTCCCAACTTGCGCGCGGCGCTGGTCAAATTCGGCGATTGGTCGATCGAGATCGTCAAACGCGCCGCGGCGACCGCCGGGTTTCAGCTGCTGCCCCGTCGCTGGGTGGTCGAACGCACCTTGGCCTGGTTGAACCGCAACCGCCGTCTCGCCAAAGACTTCGAGGCGTCGATCGCCAGCGCCGCCGCCTGGGTTTATATTGCCTCAGTGCAACTCCTCGTCCGGCGCTTAGCACCAACACAACCAGGGCGATTTTGAGTCAGACACTTAGCACCGCTTTTCGACCCGGCGCGCGCGGATGTAAGCTGGCGGCATGACTTCCGCCTGCCTGCGGCGCCTGCGCTCGCTGTCGATTGCCGCGGCAGGATTGCTGATGGCGGTGATGCTGCTCGGTACAGCGCCGCCCGAACACACCGACACCGATGACGGCTCGCTGGCCGGTCAGATCCTGATCGCCGCGCCGACGATGGGGGACCCGCGCTTTTTCCATACGGTGATCCTGCTGCTGCGGCACGACCGGAACGGCGCGTTCGGGATCGTCATCAACCGTCCGATTGAACAGCGTACGATCAAGAGCCTGCTGGAGGGGACCGGTGATCAGGCCGCCGGGGTTGACGGCAGCCTCTTGGTCTTTGCCGGCGGCCCGGTTCAGCCAGAGCTGGGCTTTGTCGTGCACAGCGCCGAGTACCATCACCCCGACACTCTCGCCGTCGGCGTCGTGGCGATGACCGCGGACAAGGAGATCCTGCGCGACATCGGGCACCACCAGGGGCCGAAGAAGAGCCTCTTCGCCTTTGGCTATGCCGGCTGGGGACCAGGACAGCTCGAAGGCGAGATCGACCATCACGACTGGTTCACTACCACCGGCGACCCGAAGCTGATCTTCGACGACGACCGCGGCCATCTGTGGGACGAGGCGATGGCCCGCCGCACCCGCGACTTGTGAGGCTCGCGTGATCGGCGCCAAGGCGCTCTGCTCGATCGGCTATGAGAAGGCTCTGCTGCAAGATGTCATCGCTGCCCTGAAGGCTGCCGGCGTGGCCACTCTGATCGATGTGCGCGACCGGCCGATCTCACGCCGGCCCGGTTTTTCGAAGCGCCAGCTCGCCGCCACGATCGAGGAGGCCGGCATGCGCTATATTCATCTGGCCGCACTCGGCACCCCTCCCGAAGGCCGCCTCGCCGGCCGGCGCCGTGAATGGGACCGCTTCTGGGCGATCGTCGACGAAAAACTGGGCCGTCCCGAAGCCGAGCTCGACCTGCAGCAAGCCACCGAAATCGCCGGGACGGAGCCGAGCTGCCTGCTGTGCTACGAGGCCGACTGGCAGGTGTGCCACCGCCGCCGGATCGCCGAGATCCTGGAGGCGCGCCACGGCTTCGCGGTCCGCCACCTCACGGTTCACGCCATGGCGAATTCCCGTGAACCGGGAAAGTAACCGGGAATTTCTGGATTCAGCCGGAGTCGAGCCCCTCCAGACGACGAAATTGCGCGCCCGATCAATAGTTTGCGAACGAATTCCCGTCGCGGCTTAACCGGGAATTTATTTCGGCCTAACCGGGAATTTATTTCGGCCTAACCGGGAATTTATTTCGGCCTAACCGGGAAATAAATCGGCGGAACCGGGAATTAGACCCCGCCACGCGAAATCCACCATCGGCATCTCCGCGCTGTTGTTTGGAGCCGCACCCAGGACGCGATCGGGGCGCAGAGTGCCATGCGAATTGGGCGATTTTACGACGCCTGCAGGCGTTCGAGGGTCAGCGGGTCGAAACCCTCGGGAAAATACTTTTCCAGGGCGTCGGCGAAGAGTTTGTTGTCGGATGTGGCGAGGGCGAACAGAGTCATCGACGAGCGGAATTTAGAGTCGTCCGGATAGCCGAGAATGTCCCCGATCGAGCGACCCTCAACCGCGCTCACCAGACCGGTGCACTCGCGCAGCCTCGGCCCGAGGATCGGATGGTCCACATAGGCTTCGGCTTCCGCCTGTGAGGAAATCGCGTATTTCTGCGCCATCGAGCTGCTGCCGAGACCCTTGATCTGCGGGAAGACAAACCACATCCAATGACTGCGTTTACGGCCTGCGCGCAATTCCGCGCGCACCTGATCGAAGATCGGGTTCTGGGCGGCGACGAAGCGCTGCAGATTGTAGGGATCGGTCATGCCGCCTCCTCCATACGCGGCGGAGTGACGGCACTCCGGCCTCGCCCACTGACACTGCTATCGACCGAGCCGCGGGTCAGGTCAGCTTGTAGGCCTGGCGCGCCAGCAGCTTCCAGCCGCCATGTTGCTTTTGCCAGACCGCGAGCACGCCGATCCGGGTATGGTTGGGTTTGCCGTCGGTTTCCGAGTCGGACACATAGAGATGGCGCGCGATCGCGGCGTCGCCGGCCACCGCAACGGTGAGCTCGGGAAAGTCCAGCGATTTGACGACCGCCTTGCGGGTCATCACGCCATCGACGAACTCGGCCTTGTTCTGAACCTTGCCGCTGGAATGGCCGTAGCTCAGCTGAGCGGCCGCCAGCGCCTGCAGCTGCGCTTTGTCCGCCGCAAGCAATGCCTTGCGCAGCGCCTCGACCGAGTCCTTGACCGCCGCCTCGTCGGATGCGTCGGCAAGCACCGCGGAACCGCCCAACAGGCTCGCCGCGCCGAGCGCAACAGCGCCCGTGATAGCCAAATTACGCCGGGTCACATCCATGACTTCCTCCCACAGCATTATCGGTCCGGATCAACCCCGGATCTCACGAAAGCCTACCCCTGCCCCACCGCCTTGTCGAAGGGCTATGTAAAGGCCACTGCACCCTCTACGTGGTGATCGGGGCTTGTCGGGCTCGTCACAGCAACGATTCGCGTCAGATGACTGCCTTTGCCCCAATCCGGTCGCTGCCCAAGCTTCGCAAGGATCACGAGCCGCCGTTCGCGGCTGCGTGCGCCTTGGCGAGGTCGCATCAAAAAGGCCCATTCATCGACAAGCTCTGTCACCCAACCCTAAAGGCCACGGCAATGCATCTTCTATGAAACCATTCAGCAACAATCGCATAGCGTTTAAAAATTAGATCAACGGCGGAAGTCGTGTTGTGGCACTGCGGAGCGTTACGTATCGGCTATCGACTTTCAAAGAAGGCACCGCATTACCGATATCATCCAGGAATTTAGCGAGATCATAAGGCATTCCGTTCCGTACATCCACAGCAGCGTAAACGAGATCGAAAAGTTCATTTGGAGATCTCTTAATTAATTCTGAATGCCCGTGAATGCCGAAGTCGAACTCTACCGAGCGAATCTCGCTAGGTACAATCAGCGGCGACACTACTCGCACTGCGTCTGGTAGCTGCTCACCGGCGGCCGCCGGAATTTCGATTAGCATCCGAGACACTTCGGGGCTACGGGCTATCACATCGTTTGGCCAAACGCGTTCCAAAAGCGGACGTATGCGACGCTGCCATTCCGCAGCCGCATCACCACCGCGGGGATCAGCCAATGACCGCCATAGACCCCATGCCACCGAGCGAAGCGCGGTCGACGGGGCAAGAGTAAGAAGGCGTCTCGCTTCCATCTCCGTGATATCGATTTCATCGTCGCCGGCCATTCGCGTGCCGATCGCCCAGGTAATGACGTGTGCGAGGTGATTACGCACGTCGTCAGCCGTGTCCGCACTCGTAAGGGCACTGCAGATGAAGGATTTTAGTCGGTTGAATATTTGAATTCTGAAGGGTACTCCGTATAACACCAGTGTGGCCAGATACTCCTTCGCGTCGGTATCGTCTCGTTTGAATTCCTGAAAGAGGGTTTTCTCTGTCCAATCCGGCGCGAGCCATTGAAAGAATGCTAACGCTCTAATGAGCGGGGCGAGCGCCAGCCGCCGCAGCGGCATTGGCAGCCGCGTCAGGCGCTCGATCCGCATTTCAATGTCGGCCGCAAGGCCTATGTCTGCTTCCTTCGGTGACGTATCTTGTATCGCAATCAGAATGGAAGCCAGCTTCCCGGCGGGATGGTTGACGCTCTCCTCAAGAAGGTGCCGATCCCGTGAAGCAGAGCGTTCACTCGGTTCTTTCCAATTTGACAGCACATCAACCAATTGATCCCAGGTCTTCAGAACTACTTCACGCAAAGTTCCGGCCGCCTCTTTGGCCGGTACGGATTCAAGCCAAAGGGTAGAACTGGGCAGCAGCGAAGCGAGTGTATCTTCGGGCATCTCGCAAACGGTCGAAGCCGTATCCTTTACCTGCTGCTCATCGACACCCGCCTTGAAGGCGACCGCGCGCCCGTTGAGGTAATCGCGCCACATATCAACCGGCCACCTTCCCTCTGTGCCAGCTTGCACAAGCGCTGCAAGGGCATCGGCCGGACGCTGTTCACAGACAGCTCGCCAAAGTCCGTCTTGATTTATCGGATCGCTTGCCGCGATCTCCGTAACGTGATCGAGTAGCCGTTCGGTCGGCACCTCGGCCACGAGCGACGTATCGCCGCCGTATCCCCAACCCGACCACGAGGTATGGCGCAATCGCTCGACCGCAGAGATTTGCGATGGCGGATTGTCGATTTTCGCCGCCAGCCGGACGAGGGCACTCTCCGCTCGGCGGGAAAGTACTCCGCCTGCCGTCTTGATGCGGATCAGTTCGTCGTAACGCCGCCGGTCGGCGTATAGGCGTTTATCTTTTTTTGTCTCCGCTAGCCACATCCACTCCGATTTCGGTCCCTTTAGGATGTCGTTCTCGATGGCGCGTCGCACGTTCGTAGGCAGCTCGTTCCAGCGCCGGCACCAGAACCGCGTGGCCTCGGCCGTCCGGTGTTCCAGCCAGAAGGCATCCACCGATAAGCCTGCGAGCGTTTCACCGGCTATCGTTGCGGGGCCGGTGTCCGAAACACTGGCCGCCCAATAACCGAGCCGCTGAAACAAAGCGAAATCCTGGTCAATCCAGCCCCTCGCGATGTTGCGCGCCCGGCGTTCACCCCGCGATGCCAGACGACGCCATAGCCCACTCATCAAGCGCACGATTGGAACGAACGAATCATTGTGCTGATCCGGGTCGAACTCCTGCCAGCGGGAATCCGTAAATCCTTCGCGCGATGACGGCACTCCGGCCTCAACCGCATCGAGTTCGTGAACCAATTGCACCTCTCGCGATATCCAATCGCGCTCGGTGGTAATCCGATTGGCGTCCCGCGCCAACTCGCAGGCTTCCGCGAGCGCTCGTTCCAAAGCTTTCAGAAGCCGGTATTCGGCATCGGACGTCTCCGGCCAATGGGAAAGCAATTCGGGCCAGGTCGGCCACTCGGAGCAGTGAAACTCCAATTCGCATAAGTCGGACAACTCCGGTTCGCGAGGTTCTGGCAATTCCTCAGCCCGCCACATCGATGGCAGGGGCGGTCGCATCTGTAATCGCGGGCGCACGACTTCGACCACGCTTTGAACCAAGGAGTAATCGGTTACCCTTGAGCTTAGCTTTATCGGCACCGTCAATCGATGCGTCCCGCCAGAAAGACTTTCGTCCGGGAAAAAAGCAGCGATGTACAAATGCCAATATTGATTGAGCGGCTTCTGAAGCTCGCCTTTCTCAAGCGCAAGATGTCTCCGGACGGCTCGCGCTATCACTCCTCTGAGTGATAGCGCCTTTACCTTCAATGCCCAACGAGCGGTCTCAAAATCGTTGAGCCGTTTTCCAAGCCATACGAGTGCATCCCGATCATCCAACTGGGGTGGAGAGCGAGTTTCGATGAGCGCCTCGATCCAGTCCGGCGATCCGGCGAATTCCGACAGAACCGACACGTTCGCCATCGCCCGCGCCAAGAAGCCCGCCTTTGCCCGCGCGGCACTCGACGCCTGTTCGAACTGCCCTGAAGCTATGCGGGCAATTTCTTTCGATGCCCATGCCCCGCTGTCACGCGAACATTCAGCCCATGCGGTCAGAGTTTGATAGAGGCAGTCATGTGTCAGATCAGCATTTTCATAAAGGATTGGCACCAGACCTTTTGCGCGCCATCTCGCCCGACCGCTACCCTCGTCCCATTCCGGACTTTCACCGAAGGAAGCAAAAGCGTATGCGGTTCGCAGGTCCGGGAAATGGAGGCGCCCAGCTTCTGTCGCCTCAAGCATGTACCGCATAGGCGGATCGTCAGCGCCATAGCCGACGAAGACGAGCGTGTATCGCCGAAGGAGATCGTAGACGAAGCGGGAGGCCCAGCCGGAACGCAGATATGCTTCCCCGAAATCGGCGCTCGTCAGGATGAGATTTGACGACGGCACGCCGAGACGCGCATTTCCGAACCGCCCGTGAAGGTGCATTACTCCATGAAAATCGGTCGAACCCACGACAGGAAGTCCCGGCCCCGCCCAACTTCCTATCCGACCGTTACCGCCGTTGCGCGCGGCCCGCTCAAACAGCAGGTCGAAATTTGTCGTGACGACACGACCGCGACCGAGCGCATCTCTGGAGATGGTGAGAATGTCTCGGTGAGGCCGAGGCCTTCTCGGCGTCGATCCCAAAACATCCGAAACTACCGATCTAACAGGATTTTGGATAGTCGGCTGATGCGGGTCTGGATAAACGAGACGCTGCTCCAACAATCCCAGGGTGCGATCCCATTGCTTGGCTTCCCAGGCTTCGGCCTCCGCAGCGCTGGCCAGAGAATTGGGCGTGCCCGGTATCGCTTGCCCGAGTTTCGCGTAGACACACTTCACCAAATCCGCAAATAACGGCAAGCCGATCCGTCGCGACACCCCTGCGCCAACAACGAGAACAACTTCACCAGCAAGCTGGTCACGGATCAGGGTCTCGGGAACGTCAGGCCCAAAGTCGCAGAACTGCATGACGCAAATGTCGCGCTAGGATGGTTCCTGCTATTGCCACCCTAGATGGTGCGTTGGCCTTTCGATCGCCATCTCTATTCGCCGCTGTGCGGCCGGTTCCCGTGAACGACTGGAATTGGCGCAGAAGGGAGCCTTAGATCACGATCCGCTCGACCTCATCGAGGCTCACCTTGTCGCGCCGGCGATCGTGGAGTTGCGTCGTGCAGGCGGTCGAAATCTTCGGACATTCGGCTTTGGTCGCATCGCCGAATGCCGAGGGTCGAGTGGCGGGATGCTTTGTGCTTGCAATGACAGCCCCTCGCCCCAGCCCCTCCTCGCAGGCGAGGAGATGGGAGCGACGTTCGGCTCGCAGAGTGCCGCGGGCCAGATGAGCTCGAAATCTGGCGCAGGAGGCGAGACCCCTCACCCTACCCTCTCCCCGCAGGCGGGGCGAGGGAGCGAGCGGATGGCGGGGCGAGGCGAACCCCTCGTCCGCCAGCGTCCTCGTCCCCGCCGGCGGCGGCGTGGCAGGGGCGAGGTTTTTGTTTTTGGGCCGCGGGTAGCGATCTGGCAGCGAGACGCGGCGGGGGTTTGGGTAGGCGGTGCGGGATCGTTGGTTCGGTAAGCGAGCGTCTCGGCCGGACGGAGCCTTGGCGATCGCCGGCTCAGGCGATTTCCTCGTCGGAAGCGTCGGCAAGCACCGCGGAGCCGCCCAACAGGCTCGCCGCGCCGAGCTACTCCGGCCGTCCGTTAAACCCTATCCGGTGCAATGACCCTGTCGAAGGACGAAATCGGGCGCCGCGGGACGCGCGGCCTTCTATGCGCGATGATCGGGTTTCTCTCGATTGGCTTGCCATGGGATGAAGCGGGAATAAGACGAAGGAGGAACACGGGGGGCGCGGGTAACAGATCAAGAGCGGGCCCGCACGGAGAGGGAAAAGCTGCTCGCCGGCGAGCTGTACGATGCCGGAGACCCGGCACTCCAAATGGAGCTTGCGGCAACGCACCGATGGCTCGTGCGTTACAACGCGGCGCTTGGCGCCTCGGCCTCCAAACGCAGAAAGCTATTGCTGGAACGCCTCGCCGCGGTCGGTGAGGGGGCCGTGGTCCGGCCATTATTTCATTGCGACTACGGCTTCAACATCAGTCTCGGCGCCGGCGTCTTCCTGAACTTCAATTGTGTGATCCTCGACGTTGTCGCGGTCAGCATCGGCGACAAAACGCAAATCGGTCCGGCGGTCCAAATCCTTGCGGCGGATCATCCACGCGACCCGTCGGGGCGGGCCGCCGGATTGGAGTTCGGCCGTCCCATTCGGATTGGCCGTAATGTCTGGATCGGCGGCGGCGCCTGCCGGGTGTGAGCATCGGTGACGATGCGCTGATCGGTGCGGGGAGCGTGGTCACCCGCGACATTCCTGCCGGCGCTGTGGCCTTTGGCAATCCAGCACGGGTGCGAACCGAGAGCGTGGTCCGATGATCGACGAGACCAGCACATTGCCGGGCGGGTCGACGCCCCCGCCGTGTTTCAACCGTCGCCGAGCTCGCCCCGCCGCCTTGGCGAAGGGCTCTGTAAAGGCCACTGCACCCTCTACGTGGTGATCGGGCTTATCGGACTCATCAGAGCGACGGTTCGCATCGGATGACTGCCTTTGCCCCGAAGCGGACTTCTACGCGGCCTCGTGGTCAACCGGATGATCACGTAGATCGTGGCTGGTCCGCCGACGGCAAAAATCGCCGACAGTTTGTGACGCAGTTCACACGTCACCACGCCCCAAAACGGGTAAAGCGAGCTGTCGAAGAGCGGAGGAAACCCTGATGGCCAAGCGCGTCCAGCGGATAGTCCACAGACCCAGTCACGAGGTCCGCCCGGGGAGCGGCGGCACCCATCCGGTATTTCATCCGGGGCGCGCCCATCTGTTGCCGAAGGGCGGCATTCCGAGGGCGCCGCGAGTATCCACATTCGTCACCGTGTCCTGGGCGTGGACCGACCAAGCGAACGGCAACATCTCCTGGACGTTCGTCAACAGCGATCCGAGCAACAGCCATGCCGTTGTCCTCTTTCGCAACAACTACATCTTCGGCGGCGCGTTCTGGCCCGTCTATCTCGGGCCGGACGATACCGTCTCGCATATGTTGGATGGCTCGCAGCCGATCCCGACACTGACGGGCAACGGCGGCCAGCCGATGGGCATCATCGATTACGGCCCGGGCGCGAGCCCGCGCTACCTGGTGCATTTCATCTTCAATCTCGCGCAGGGACAGACCTGGAGCACGCCCGAGGGTGGCTTCACCGGCGGCACCACGCCGACGGCGGGTGCGTGCTACGAGCTGACGAGCAGCACCCCAGGAACCTATTGCGTCGGATACGATCCGACTCGGGTCGCCGACTGGGACAGCCAGACCAAAACGACCAATCGCGGCTATGCGCCAAATCCGTCCACTTTCTTCACCTATGCCTTCACACCGGAATCGGATACGCCAGAAAACACGCTCGGATTTTCGGATGCGATCGGCAGCGGGTCCTGCGTCACGCCGACCATCGCGTTGCGGCTGGAGAAGTCGACCTTCAGCAAGGACGAGGTCGACTTACACGCCTCATTCCCGTCGGCCTGCCTGATCGAGGCGAACGGGTTCACCAACGCCTCGCTCGGCTTCACCGGCACGGCGGCGCTGAGCGCCAATCCGCCAAACCCGGTGCCGACCGTCACCCCCTCGATCCTGTCCACGCTCAACCAGGGGCTGAGCGCCGCGCAGGTCGCGACGATCGCGGCCAATTTGCCGAGCGTGAACACGTATGGTCCGCCGCCGGTGCTCGCCACCGACCCGACGCTGGATACCGACTTCCAGACATTCCTCTATCCGTTCACGATCTCCTTCCCGAACGAGAATGCGTTCGGCGCGCTGAACCTGCACCAGGCCGCGGTGGTCACCCTGACTGCCACCTTCCCGGTCGGCTCGGTCCCACCGGCGCAGGCCAACATCGAGCTGTCGACGGGCGAGGACCCGTTCTTCACCGACCTCACGCCGTCCAATCCGCTGGAATATCCTTCCTGGCTGAGCTTCGACCTGCGGTTCTTCAAGGTCACGCCGAACCAGGCGCACCAGATGTTCAGCGTGCCGAACCCGAACGACGCGAACGACACGATCCGCTACATCCGCGCGGTGCTAAACAATCTGAACAACCCGAGCCAGATCACCAACGGCGACACCTTCGATAATGCGCTCTCGCAGGACGAGGATGCCTCGGCGCTCGAGTTCCTGCCGACCGACAAGGCGGCCAACCCGACCTTCAACTTCGCGGTGGCGCGCGTGCGCCTTGTCGCGGCGACGGCGACGACCACGACGACGCCGGTGCGCGTCTTCTTCCGGCTGTTCCAGGCGGCGAGCACGGTATCCGACTTCCACGAGGTCGGCACCGGCGAGGGCACGTATCGCTGGGGTACCGACGGCAGTCCGAACCACAAGATCCCGCTGCTCGGCGTGCAGACCGATCAGAACGGCCATCTGGAATACGTCACCATCCCCTGCTTCGCGACCGACAGGGTCAACCTGACCGGTCCCGCCGGCATGAACACGCAGCACGACGATCCCAACGCGGTGCCGATCACCACGATCGCCGGCCAGGAAGTCGATACCTATTTTGGCTGCTGGATAGACAACAACCAGCCATCGAGCACATTCCTGATCCCGACGCCACCGGGTTCGCAGTCGCAATGGGACGGGCCGTGGACCGGGAGCGAATCACTCAATGGCGCGATCAGTAACGCGCCGCATCAGTGCATGATCGCCGAAATCCGCTTCGACGACACGCCGATCCCCGACGGCGCCAACAGCGCCACGTCCGACAAGCTGGCGCAGCGCAACATCGCCTGGATCGACGGTCCGAACCCCGGCGTCGCACCGTCGCGGGTGATGCCGCATCCGTTCGAGATCCGCGCCTCGGCCTCGGCAAGCGCGGTCGACGAGCTGATGATCAACTGGGGGAACACGCCCGCGCACAGCACCGGCTCGCTCTACCTGCCGGCGGTGCGCGCCTCCGAGGTCATCTCGCTTGCCGACGCCATGTATCCGAAGCACTTCCTGACCGCGCTCGATACCAACACGATCGGCTGCCCGGCCGCCGGGGTAACGTTCGTCCCGGTGCCGGCGGGCGTAGGCCGCTATGCCGGTCTGCTCTCGGTCGACCTGCCGCCCCTCATTCACCGAGGCGATATCTACAACATTTCAATTCAGCAGTTCGAAGAGGCAGTCGCACAGCAGGTGACGCCGCCGCCGCCGCCGCAGATCACCACGCGTCGTAACGCGCCAAACGTGCCGGCGGCGCCACCGGTGCCGACGACCTTCTCCTGGCACCAGCTCATGGGCGCGTTCCAGTGCACGATCGTCATCAGCACCAAGGATCAGCTTCTCTATCCCGAGGAGAGGCTGCTCGCCTGGCTGAAATGGCGGCTGCAGGTCGCGCCACCCACGAGTCGCTGGTATCCGGTCCTGCAACGCTATCTCGGTCTGATCGAGGGCCGGGTGTCCGGCTTCGGCGGCAATCCCGGCAATATCCCGCCCTCGCCGGTGGGCGACGTGCCCGGCCGCCAACCGCATCCGCCTGGTCGCCCGGTCCACCGGCACCCGCACCGTGAGTTCACCGGCAAGGTTGTCGGGGTCAGCTACAGCCGTTTCGGCGATTTCGACGGGTTCACACTGCTGACGCTCGATGGGCATGAGCACTGGTTCCGTGGGCGCGAGTCGGAGATGGAGGAGCTGATCGACCGAGCCTGGCGCGAGCGGACGCTGATCAGCGTCTTCGTCGAACCACACGAGCCCCACTGGCCGGCTTCGGTCGTTTTGCGCCGCTGGCGATAAGAAAGGCGCGGGCCTACGCGCAGGCGAGCGTCACGCCGTCCGAAATTAGCAACATAGCGAGGACCGGATCGCTCTGACGTCTCATCTGTGAACCGGCATGGAATAGGGCCGAGACCTCGACCGGACTCTCATCGATGGCCGCTTGCGGCGCAGAAGAGACAGCTTTAGGTCACGACCCGCTCGACCTCATCGAGGCTCACCTGGTCGCGCCGGCGATCGGTTTTGGTCGCATCGCTTGCAACGACAGCCCCTCGCCCCAGCCCCTCCTCGCAGGCGGGGAGAGGGAGCGACGTTCGGCCGGCGAAGTGTCGCGAACACCGTTCGCCGGCAGCGGCGTTGCGGCAGGGGCGAGCTTTGTTTTAGGGTTGCGGGTACCGAACTGGCAGTCAGACGGCGGGGGGGATCGTAGGTCCGGTAAGTGAGCGTCTTGGCTGGACCTAGCGTTGGCCATCGCCGGCTCGGGCGACCTCCTCGTCCGCCTGTGGAGGCGCGCCGCTCCGGCGCAGGACGAAGCGCCTCTGTTTCACACAAACCGTCCAGCCTCAAGGTATTGCCATTGTTCTGAACCTTCGAAACCGCGGAGCGCCGGGTCCCGGCCTGTAAGCGTGTGAAGGAATTGGTCTCGGAACGAAAGCCGGGTGCGGCACGGCCGCCGTGCGTGGTTCGAGACGCGCCTTCGGCGCTCCTCACCATGACGTGCGTTAGTGATAGCATTGAGAAACCACCTCATCCCCGGCCTTCGTGTTGTGTGCCGCGAGGTTAGCGAGGAGTTCGGCGGGTGCTTGATAGCCGAGGCATCGCAGGCGGGTGCGATTGTAATCGGCGACAAAGGTGTTGAGGTAGGCATCGCGTTCGGCATGGTCGAGAAAACGGCGGTGGTGGGCGGCGCGGTTCTGCGGCATGCGGTCGAGGTGGTCACCGAGGCGGCGGTTGAACCGCTCGACCATGCCGTTGGTCTGCGGCCGAAACGGGCGGGCGAGGCGGTGGATAATGACGCGCTCGGTGCACACCCGATCGAAGGGATGGTGGCCCGAGGGTTTGTCGTGAGGCTTGTCTTTCTTGTCGACGGCGAAGCGGTCGGTGAATTCGGAGCCGTTATCGGTCAGCACGGTGTGGACGGAGAGCGGGAAGCGGCCGAGGAAGCGGTTGAGGAAACCCGCTGCGGTTTGGGCCCGGCGATCGGGCAGGATCTCGAGGTAGACAAAGCGGGTGGCGCGGTCGATCGCGACCCCGGCTTTCCGCCGGGGCAGGCTCCGGCGTAACTGCGGCGGCGGTTGAGCGGCGGCAGATATTTGACGTCGATGTGGATGAAGCCGGCCGGGGCCTCGGTGTGGAACGCGGCGGTCGGGGCTTGTTGCTGGCGGCGGCGGGCGGAGATGCCGTGGCGCTGCAGGCAACGGTGGATGGCGCTCGCGACAGCGCGGGGTTGATGCAGCGCCGCATCGCCTCGACGATGTCGTCAAGCGGCAGCGCCAAGCTGCGGCGCAATTCGACGATCAAGCCTTCTTCCCATTGGGTCATCGTCGTGGCCAGCCGATGCGGGCGGGTGGATCGATCGACGGTCTCCCGGCGCGCCTTCCAACGCGCCACGGTGCGGCTGTGGATGCCGGGTTCGCGGGCCAGTGCGGCGTTGCGCGCCTGGCTTTTCTGGATATAGGCGCGGGTGCGCGGCGTGGTGGTGGCATTGGCGTGGAGTTTGAGATCCATCACCGGGTCCTCCCCCCGATCGGTCGGCGGCGGCGGGGGTGCATCGTCGGGACGCTCGCCCCGGTGGGTCCACAGGCACCTCCCACGCGCCGCGCCGCCAAACTCGCGGCGGTCGCGGCGCCGGCGCGCGGGTCCCTCCTATGGACTATCGGGACGAGCTGCGCCTGGTCTGGCCGCAATTGCCGCCGCAGCCGCTCGGTAGCTTGCCACAATCGTACGCCGTCGCGCCAATCTTCTGAGACGAAACACCTGCGCCGGGGCAGGCTCTGGGCCAAGACCAACACGACCCGCCGGTACGGGCGCTGCCGCCGCGGCGCGCGGCTCGTCGCCAAGGGTGCCGCAGGGCCGCTGGCGCACGCTGACCTTTCTGGCGGCCCTGCGCCACGACCGCATCACCGCTCCCTGTGTCATCGACGGGCCGATCAACGGCGCCAGCTTTCGCGCCTATGTCGAACAGTTCCTGGTGCCCACGCTCAGCCCCGGCGACGTCGTCGTCATGGACAATCTCGGCAGTCATAAGGGCAAGGTCGTGCGCCGCTCGATCCGCGCCGCCGGCGCCAAGCTGTTCTTCCCGCCGCGCTACTCGCCCGATCTCAATCCGATCGAGCAGGTCTTCGCCAAGCTCAAGACCCTGCTGCGCAAAACCGACCCGCCCACGATCGAGGCCACGGCAATCTCCTCGGCCACTTCGCCCCACAGGAATGCGCCAATTACCTCGCTAACGCCGGCTATGCTTCAGCCTAACAGGTCACGCTCTAAAGATCGCCGCCTAACCGTTCTTCACGGACGACAAATGAGCGCGCCCGGCATCGGACCGGTAATCTCGACCGGCGTTCTAGCCGCAATCGGCACCGTCGAGGCCGTTCCGAGTGCGCGGGTACGGCGTGCGCCCCCCCCATGCTCACACCGTCCAGCCGCCGGCAAACGGAATGATCTGGCCGTAGAAAAAGTCGCTTTCGGGGCCCGGCCAGGAACAGCACGGTTTGCGCGCACTCGCAACAGGTGGCCAAGCGCGCGGACGGGTTTTCGGCCATTCGCTCGCGAAACTCCGCTGTTTCGCAATACTCCGTGGCCAATAGGTGATGTTGTCCACGTAGGTTCGTGCCGTGCCGTTGATATTGACATAGGGGGTAACTTCCATGGCCACGTTTTTCATATAGCCGTGCTGCGCTCCACGTGCCGCGCCATACACTGCAACGCCGCACTTGCGGCCGCGCAAGCTCTTGGCGCTGCCGACCACGACGATCTTTCCGCGCTGGCGCTCGAGCATCTGAGGCAGGACGGCCCGGGTCAGCCGGTACAGCGGATAGATGATCCTCTGCATGGCATATTCGAGATCTGCATCGGTCTTTTCGTGAGCCCGCGCGCAGTTGTATGGATAGGCAAGGTTCGCGATCAGGATGACGACATGCCCGACCTCGCGGACGATCTCGTCGACCATTTTTCGGGCTTTGTCATGTCCCAGGATTCGGCAAACACTTCAGCGCCCTCCTCGCGGAATAATGCCACGATGTCTGCACCGTGATATTCCGTCGGGTCGGTGACGATCGCTCGCTTGCCTAATGTCTTCCAGCCACGGTGCGTTCCTTTCAGGTTATTGATCTTACCCGGGCGAAGTCAGCGGGCCAGCCACTCCGCCCTGCTGGAGCCGCGCGGGACCAGGGGTACGGCAAAGAAACCCGGTGTGCCTGACATGACGACCTGGTCGGTGACGCCCTGATAATGGCCGCAGGGTGTTTCTGCTTCGAACAGTTCAGGGTCGGAATAGGCGTGATCGCCCGCACGCCCTGCGACATCGCTGGCGTAGGCCTTGTCGAAGATCCCCATTTGCAGCAGCCACAGCGACACTCGCGCCAGCGACACGCGGACGCGGTAGCTGCCGCCATCCGTGGCCCTGCGCCGCAACGCGGCGATAGCGCCGACCATTCCGATCCAGGCCGAAATGTAGTCGTTTACGACGAAGATCTCGGGGAGCTTCGGTTCTTCGACGGAGCCCTCGAGTGCAAGCACCCCGGAAACGCCGCCAGCAGTATGATCGAACCCAATTCGGTTGGCCCAGGGTCCAACAGCGCCGTAGATCGAGAAATCGACCTGCACGATGCCGGGACGCAGCCGCGCCAGTTCGCTGCTTGTTATTCCAAGCTTCTCCAGCAGGCCAGGGCGCCGGTTGGCGAAGAAGATATCCGCGCCGGCCACGAGCCGTCGGAACCGCGCCATCTCGTCGGGACGCCGAAAGTCCATGATCGCCGAGCGCATTCCGAGATTGGCCGAGTAATAGTTGAAATCCATCTCGAAATCATTCGGCGTCCATAGGTTCAGGACGTCCGCTCCGTGATAGGCTAGTGCGCGCCCCATGCCCGGTCCGGCGATGACGTGGCTGAACCCGAGCGCTCGCACGCCATCCAGCGGCGTCTTTGGTCGGGGCGTGAAGGGCTCCGGGTCGCTGTCAGCGATCTTTTCGATGTCTACGAGCGGCAGATCTGAGAGATAGCGGCACTGCTCGGTGTCGAGGAACTCCTGTGCACTGCGCACGACGGTAGCCTGTAGACCGGCGCGGTTCGCTTGCTCCTCCAGATCGAACGCATCCCACTTGCGGATCACGCTGCCGATTGCTGTCGGATCATCGTTGCAACCGAGAAAGGCAAGTGCCCCGCTCCGGCTTCCAGGATAGATGTTCATGAACAGGATTCGTCGATTGTCGCGCGTCCGGTACATGTTCGTCGGCATGAATGGGTTCCTCGGGTCCGCCGGATTACCCGGGGCGTAGCCATTCAGCAGTTCCCATTTCTTGTCGTAGAACGGACACAGCCGATGCAGGGCCTTGCCGAGGTTGACCGAAAGATCCTGACCTTGGCCGCCCCGGAACCGCCATAGCGCCGCCACTGACACGGCCTTCGCCATAAGTTCAACTGCAGCCATCGTAGCGAAGGGAAGCGGGCTGCCGATGATCGGGTCGCGCCCGGCGAACGTTACTGCACCGCCGCCGGACTCGGGTTCCAGGTCAACCTCGCGCAGCAAGGCAGCGAGTTCGCGCATCGGGTCGATGGCGTGCTCGCCGCTGAGCGGGTGAGCCAATACATAGCGAATGCGATCCACCAGTCCACCCATGACATTCACCCGTTGGTCTTTGCGTCAAGAAGGAGGCTCACAGCTTCGAGCCGCCATCGAACTGGATCGTGTCGCCGGCGACCCAGCAGGCATCGTCGGATGCGAGGAAGGCGACGACCGATCCGAGATCGGCCAACTCGCCGATGCGCTGCAGTGCCTGCATCCCGAGGCGCGCCGGCGCTCCAGGGGGTCGCCGCCCAACAGCGACGCCCCGGAAAGCTCAGCGGGAAACTATGGCTTTTCGCGCGACGCGCCCAAGTACACGGCCGTTCATCGAGGTTCTCCGGAGCTTAGAACATCGTGTTGGCGTTAGCCGAGGTCTCCGGGATCGGCTGGATCACGTCCCAGTGCTCCAGGACCTTGCCGCCTTCCAGGCGGAAGATGTCCACCACCGCCTCGCCGCGAGGATTTGGTTTGCCAACTAGATAATCTCCGGACAGGCCGTGCCAATGACAGTGAAGGATAACGTAGTCGCCGTCAGCAAAGACCCGTTTGATCTCGTGCCGAGCATCCGGATGACTCGACGCCATCCAGGTAACGAACTTCCTCAAGCCTTCCATGCCGTCTTCGATCAGTGGATTGTGCTGGCGATAGGGGCGACCAGCGTAAAGCCGGAAGGCATCTTCGACCCGGCCTTCGAACAGAGTTTTGTAGAAGGCAACGGCGATGTCTTTGTTGGTCTCGGACATGGGCTTTCTCCTTGATCAGGACATCGTGTTGAGGGTTGGCGGCGGTCTCAGGCAGCGGGTGAATCACGAGATATGCGGAATTAGGCTTATACTCGTGGTTTCAAGTGTTCACGATCCCCGAAAGCGGGGCCACGTTACTGCATCAGGTAGTGGCAGACCGAATTGCGTTCCTCGCTGCACCTTCCTTGCGGTCTAGCCAGCGGCTGATTGAGCCCACGGACCAATCCCAGAGAAGCGTGCCGGGGTGACCCTGGTGACATACCCCGCAATGTTCCGCATTGAAGCCGGCGGATATTCGGCCCCCGGCCCGAGGTAAATGGGGGCCAGGCGCTGCAGCAGCGGCACAGCGCCACCTTCGGTCACCCGCGCATTGCCGTAGACCACCAGGTATTCCCGCATTCCTTGCGTCGTATTGTATCCGAGGAAGGATAACGCAACTCTCGGATCACGCTGGATGTTCTTGACCTTCTGGTGCATAGCCAGGTGGCCCATCACGAACTCTTCGCCCTCAATTCCAACCCACACGACCGTGACCTGTGGGCTGCCGTTGGGATTGAGCGTGGTCAAATGAGCGAACGGTCCTTTCTCGATCACTTCGCGTACTGTTTGCGGAACCTGCATCGGTATCTCTCCTTCGGGGCTTCAGGGTGGAACCTTGTCGTTTCTGCAATGCCAAACCATAAACATGACCAGCATCGGCGCATTGGCGAGCGCTCTCTACAGGCGCGACCTGGGACTAGCCGCTGCCAATGCGCCGAGACCGAGCTGGATCGCAGCCCGTTCAGCATGACGAAATCACCGATCGTGCCGAGATAGCGCGTCGCAGTGATCGGCAGGCACGCTGCTCAGCTTCCGGGCCTAGGCTTCGCCCTCATCACGCAGTACATCGTTCTCGTTTAGGCCTCTCGCCGTTCTTCGATCGCGTCGACCCGATTGGAGTAAAAGGCGAGATAATCCCTGATCGGCGTGACGGCGGCGTATGGAGCCTCATAACTCCACACCGCGTTGACCGAGCGCTCGCCGCCGAGCGGGATGCTGTAATAGCTGCAATCACCTTTGTACGGGCAATAAGTGCTATGATCGGTGGGTTCCAGGAGCGTCATGTCGACATCCTTGCGCGGGATGTATTGAACCGCGGGATAGGCGGCTTCGCGCAAGGTCAGCGCTTCGCGCGTGTCGGCGACGACCCGGCCCGCGACCGAGACGACGATCCGAGCGGGATTGCGCTCGATTGTGATCGGATGATCGGGCCCGGGAATTTTGGCTGGCTTTGTTGCGGTTGCGACATTCGGTTCCACGGCTTCACCTCGCTGTCTCTGGGTTTCGGGTTCACATCTTACCCCGCCGACTTCCCGCCATCGACCGAAAGCACATGGCCGCTGATAAAGGACGCCCGGTCGGAGCAAAGAAACACGATGGCGTTGGCAATCTCGTCGGGCTCGCCGACCCGGCCGAGCGGCACCGTCGAGATGAGGCCGGCCTTTCTTTCGGCGCTGCCGGTAAAGCGGTTGAGCATTCCGGTTTCGGTTGGCCCCGGCGCCACCGCATTGACGCGAACGCCCGAGCCCGCGACTTCGAGCGCCGCGGATGTGGTGAGCCCCTCGACCGCGTGCTTACTGGCGGCATAGACAGAGGCGTTGGGGGTGCCGGCGTGACCGTAGGTCGACGAAACGTTGACGATGCTGCCGCTGTGCTGAGACTGCATCACCCGCAGCTCATGCTTCATGCTGAGCAAGCGTGCCGAGCACATTGGTATCGAATGTCGCGGCATAGCTGTCGGCGGTCTGATCCACCACCGGGCCGGGCCGGCCTTCGGTGCCGGCGCTGTTGACCGCCGCATCGAGACGACCGAAGCGCGCGACGGTCTGATCGACCAGGCTGCGCACATCGTCCTCGCGGCGCACGTCGGCGCGGATGAACTCCGCTTTGCCGCCGAACTCGCGCAGCTCAGCGGCCAACGCCTGGCCGACTTCCTCATGACGGCCCGAAACGACGACGCGGTTGCCTTCCCGCGCAAGCGCAAAGGCCGCTGCACGTCCGATCCCAGTCAGCGCGCCGGTAATCAAGACAACGGGGGTGCTCATATCGGCTACTCCCTTCTACGGAGATGATACGCCGGGCCTCCCCGCAAGAGCGGAGACCGCACATCATCGGCCCGGCGCCGGCATTCCAAGGATCGCTGCCGGTACCGAAGATTTGGGTTTTCATGGCGGCTCCGAGAAAGACTTTGTAAGATCGAGGTCATACTTGGCGGGCATGGCATCAGAGTATGGAGCTGCGGCATTTGCGTTATTTCGTGGCCGTCGCCGAGGAAGGAAGTCTGACGCTCGCAGCCGATCGGCGGCTGCATACCGCACAGCCCTCATTAAGCCGGCAGATCCGTGACCTGGAATCGGAAGTCGGCGTCCAACTCCTGATACGCAGCCCGCGTGGGATCGAGTTGACGGCGGCTGGTCGGGCGTTTCTCGATCACGCACGGCTGGCGCTCTCTCAGGTCGAGGCGGCCGGCGTAGCGGCGCGCCGGGCCGCTTATCCGGAGCAGAGGACCTTGGCGCTAGGATTTCTGAGCGGGTGCGAGCCGGAATGGCTGCCCGCAGTGATGCACGTTCTTCGGGAGGAGCTGCCGAAGATCGAGGTCACGATTTCCAGCAAGCACTCGCCACAGCTCGCCGAGGGCCTTGCTACCGGAAAGTTGGACGCGGCTTTCATGAGACCTGAGGAGGGCCATCCTGATCTCGTCTACAAGGTTCTGATTACGGAACCACTGATTGTCGTTTTACCAAGCGATCACCGTCTGGCGTCGCATGACGCGATCCAGCCGCTGGATTTCGTGGGGGAGACGTTCATCGGTATGGCCGACCAGGCGCCAGTCTTGCGCTCGCTGATAGAAGACTACTTCCGGCGATCGGGCATCGAGCTACACCCGGCGCATCGGGTTGAATATCTCTCCATGGCGATATCACTCGTCGCCTCGACCGGCGGGCTGGCGCTGTTGCCCGACTTTGCCCGCAATTTCATCACCTCGTCGCTCACCAGCCGGCCGCTTGCTGGAGAGACGCCTTCGATCGACCTGGTCTTAGGCTACCACGAAGCCAACACGTCCCCCCTTCTTAAGCTCTTTCTCTCAAGGGCAGACCAACTGGTCGCGCGCGTAGCGAAACGGTTCGGCGGATCGGGGGGATTCTCGGTTGCCGAGCGGTTCAACGGGCATTGAAGGTCAGCTTGCCATCGACCGGCCGATCCTCGGGGCTGCGGTTGAGGGCCGCTTCGGGGCAACTGCCGGCATCGTGGGGTACGCCGGCAAAGCGGATATTTATAATTCGGCTTGAACTACAGGAGGGGCAGATGATGAAGACGATAGTGATCGGCGCCGGCGTAATGGGTGCCTCGATCGCGTACCGGCTGGCTCAGGCCGGCGCGGAAGTTACGGTGCTGGAGGCGACGCGGATCGGCGGCGGCACCTCCGGCATCAGCTTCGCCTGGACCAACGCGCACAATAAGCCGCCAAAGCCCTATCATGATCTGAATGTCGCCGGTATGAACGCGCATTTGGCACTGGCCGACGAGTTCGGCGCCACGCCATGGTGGCACGGCGGCGGCAGTCTGGAATGGGAAGCCGAACCCGACCGCAAGGCGCAAGGTGAAAACATCGAGCGGCTGCGGTCCTGGGGTTATGCCGCGGAGTGGATCACCTTGCGGCAGGTGCAGGAATTGGAGCCCGATATCGATCCGGCGACGATCGGCGACGCGCCGGTGGCGTTTTTCCCGGAAGAGGGATGGCTCGACCCGGTGGTCTATGTGCATGCCATGCTGTCCGCCGCGCGGCTTCGCCATGGTGCCAAAGTCATCTGCGGGGCCCGGGTCGTAGACCTGATCATGGCCGGCGATCGCGTGACCGGCGTCCGCGTCGCAGACGGCGCGCAATACGAGGCAGACACCGTCGTGAACTGTGCTGGCCGCTGGACCAACGAGGCAACCCGGGATGCAGGTCTGCACTTGCCGCTCGCACCGACTGTAGGGTTCCTGGTGTTCACGCCCCCGGTCGCGGCCAGCTTGAGTCGCGTCGTCCGCAGCACGGTAATTGACGCGCGCCCTGATGGCGCTGGGCGGCTGATGCTGCATTGGAACCCGACCGACGCGAAAATAAGCTTCGAGGCGAGACTCAGCCCGTCGATGCCAGAGGCGCGCGATCTGGCGCGGCGCGCCAAACTGCTGCTGCCCTCGATCGGCGAGGTCGAGCCGGAGGCGGTGCGCATCGCCATCCGGCCGATCCCCGGCGACCATCTGTCTGCCATCGGGCCGCTGCCGCGGACTTCCGGCTACTACATCGCCGTCACCCATAGCGGCGTGACAATGTCGCCGTTCCTCGGCGCTGCGGCGGCTGAGGAGATCATCAATGGACGGCAAAGAGCCGAGCTCGCCGATTTCCGGCCTGCGCGTTTCTTCAATTGACCTGAGCGCCGGCGCCTGCGGCGGCGCGCGGCGCCGAGCGTTCTCCCTGGATGTAAAAGCCGGTACGCGACGCTTTGTCGGGTGGCGGTTTGGGCAATACCGTTTAAACTGCTGAGGTAACAATGGCCGTCATTACGAGCGCGCAAATCAGCGTATATCCGCTCCGGCAGAACCGGCTTGGCCCAGCCATCGACATGGTGCGCGCCGCGCTGATCTCGCACGGACTTGCGCCTCAGGTCGGCGCCATGAGCACCATTGTCGTCGGCGAGGATACCGCGGTCTTCGCGGCGTTGGGGGAAGCCTTTGCCAAGGCGGCGGAGTTGGGTCACGTCGTGATGACGGTTACCGTCTCGAATGCCTGCCCGATCCCGGACTGACCTAGTCTCGCGCCTGCCTCCCCTCGCTGTTCCCGCCGGCGCGTTTGGGCCCGAATCCTACGACGACTGGCGCACGACCTCGCTCGGCAGCCTCACAGAAAATCTCGAACAACGGCTAATCTTGCGACTGGCGGGTGAAGTCAGAGGTCGGGCGGTTCTAGACGTCGGCTGCGGCGACGGTGCGCTAGCTTTGACCTTTTCGCGCAATGGCGCTGTGCGCGTCGTCGGGTGCGATAGCGATCCGAGGATGATCGCGCGCGCGAATGCTGAGGGGGCAGGATACGGGGCTCCGATCAACTATGTGCTTGCCAAGGCCGAGTACCTGCCGTTTCGGGACCGGAGCTTCGACGTTGTCAGCATCATCACCGTGTTGACCTTCGTGCCGGACCCTGACCTCGCGCTTCGGGAAATTGCGCGCGTGCTGCGGCCAGGTGGCCGACTGATCCTCGGCGATCTCGGCAAGTGGAGCTTATGGTCCGCTTCGAGACGCGCGCGTAGCTGGCTGGGCGCAAAGATCTGGAAGGACGCGCGGTTCAGGTCCGCAAGAGAACTGCGGGTAATGGTTGAGAGAGCGCAGCTTCGCGTCGAGCACGTCGCCGGCGCAGTGTACTATCCGCGCTGCCGATCGATCGCACGGCTTATGGCGCCGGCCGATCCTTTGCTTGGCGAACTGACCACTTTTGGAGGTGCTTTCCTCGCCGTCCTGGCTGTGAAAGGTGGCCAGTGAGCGATCTTTACCCCATAATTGTGGCATCCGAGCGCAGGATTTCCGTAAACTCGCATTACCCCCCGTCGGTGCGGGCTAGGACGAGGAGAACCTGCTAAACACGCGTCTCACGCAGCCCCGGTGGAAAGCGGTCATCGTATGCGCAGGCTTGAGCACCTGGGATGCGAAACCTGCAGAAGTTCCTCAATCGAAGCGATCCCGATCAACTAGACTAGATCGGCATTCCGACTCCGGATTGGGCGAGCCTGCCGTCGGGCATGACGTGGTGATGACGGTCGAGGTTCATCGTCATCCGTTTCATAAGGCGCCTGGCACCCGGGTCGAACGGCGTGCGCCGGTGCATCGTAAAGCCGTTGTCCCATACGACCAGGTCGCCGACCTGCCATTGGTGGGCGTAAACGAACTCGTCGCGGGTGGCGCTTTTGTAGACCTCATCAAGCACGGCGAGACCTGAGGCCGTGTCCATGTCGTCGATGCCGACGGTCGTCGTCGAATCAAGGTAGAGCGAGCGGTCGCCGGTCTCGGGGTGGGCGCGAATTAGCGCATGGGTGACCGGCGGCGTCAGGCTGTTTCGCGTCTTCCGAAATCTGCTGGTCCGTCTCGCGGCCATACCCTGCGAGCCGCTTCGTGTAATCGAAAATCCCGCGCTTCCCGACTGATCGCCGTCCGCAGCCGGCGGGGCAAGCCTGCATAGGCGGCGCGCAGATCGACCCAAAAAGTCTCGCCGCCTTCGCTCGGCAATTCGAGCGCGTAGAGCGCCGCACCGGTCGCCGGGCTCAGCATATAGGACTGGTCGGAATGCCAATGCAGCTCACCGTCGCCGAGCCCGCCGATCGGCCGGCCGAACCCATCCTTCAGATTGGAGAGCACCGTCACCTCGGGCGTCGTCGGCGAGGCCCAATCGCTGCGCACCGTGCGCTCCAGCGGTCCAAGCAGGGCGCAGAACGCGGCGAGTTCCGCCTCGCTCAACGCCTGGCGACGAAACACCAGAACGCCGAATTGCGCGTACAGGGTGCGCAGCTCCGCGACGGTGGCGTCATCCAGGCGGTCCCATAATCTGAGGCCGACGACCTCCCGGGCCAGGGTCGGGTGGAGCTGTCGTGTTTCGAGCATGGGGTGTCCTCGGTGGCGGGCAAAGCGGACGAAGAGAGCCAGAGCATTTGCGTCGGGGTCAGCTTTTGGCTTGACCAGGGAGGGGCCAACCCAACCAATTGCAGACGGCTTCGCCCATGACCAGCTCGAGATCGCGGCCCTTTAGCCACGGCAGTTCCTCGGTGAACAGGGTCACGCATTGCCGCCAGGTGCATCGCATCCGGGTGATGTCGGTTCCCCAGAACATCCGTTCGGGACCGAACGCATCGAAACAGCGATGCAGGTGCGGGTGGAGGCTGCGGAACGGGTACGCGTCTTCGGCGAAGCCCGCCTGTCCGGTCGCCTTGACCGCGACGTTCGGGTATTTGGCAAGCGCCAGCAAGTCCGGTTGGAACCGATAAGCGGCCTCGCCTGTGCTGGCCCGGGGTACGCCCATGTGATCGACGATCAATTTAAGGCCAGGATGGCGCTCGGCGATATTGCCGACGGTCGGCAGAAACATCGCCGCGCCGAGCGCGATCGGAACCCCAGCGCGCTCGGCGGCTGGCCATAGCCAGTCGAGCGTGCCGTCGGTGAACCAGGATTGCGGGTGCCGCTCATTGGTGTAGAAGCGCAGGCCGAGCTTTCCCGGTTGCTTCTTCCAGTGCGCGACGAGCTCGCGGCCATTCGGATCATCGAGGTAAAACCAGCCCATGATGGCGAAGCGGCCGGGGTATGCCCGCACCGCTTCGACTGCCAGCTCGTTCGAGTCCGGGTCCCACAGCACCGGGTGGATCAGCGCCCGGTCAACGCCGGCGGCATCCATGCCGGCAATCGCCTGCGCCGCCGAGTAGGGCTCCTGGCGATGGTGGGCGGACGGCGTACCTTTCTCCCAGAGATGGATCTGTGCATCGACGATCAGCATGGGGCGGCGTCCTCTTAGGCTCAAGGAATTGTACCTTACTAAACGGGATAGCCGGGACGACGATTGAATTTACCGGCGAGCCCTAGGTTGGAGCGCTCTTGGCCTGAGCAGCCTGGCGAGATTCACGGATTGATCAGATAGCCATAATTATGGCGTCGGCTCGCGCCCTCGATCGATCTCGACGGTTGTCGTACTTGCGAGCGGACGCCGAGGGGTTACACTGGCGCCCGGCCCATTGAAGGAAACAGCCATGACAGCGATGATCGACATGCATGCCCATTGGCGGCCCGCGGAAGTAGCCGACGCCCTGCGCGCCCGTACCAGGGAACCGCGCATCGCGCGCAATCAAGACGGGGTCGAGGTGCTGCAGTCCGGACGGATGGGTGAAGCGCCGCTGGCCGAGGCCTTCGACGACGTCGATTTCCATCTTGCCCGGATGGACCGGCAGGGAGTGAAGACGAGCGTGCTGTCGCTCCTCGGTTCGTTCTGCTGGGTCGAGTCCCAGCCGCTGGAGGTATCTGGGCCGCTGTGCCGGAAGGTCAATGACGGGCTTTCGGCGATCTGCCGGAAGCATCCCGGCCGCTTCGCCGCCTTTGCCGCGCTGCCCTTGACTGACATGTCCGCCGCCGCCGCCGAACTCGAGCGGGCGCTCGGGCTGCCGGGCATGATCGGCGCGCAGCTACCCGGCAACGGCTTCCTGACCAGCAAGGACGCCGAAGCGATGCGTCCGCTGCTGGAGGTCGCGAACCGCCATCACGCCACGCTCTTCATCCATCACGGCCCGCGGCCGGGTGACGCTTTCCCCAAGGTCGCGGCCGACACGGACAACGCGCGCCGGCGCAACGGCACGCTCGACATGCAGGCGAGCCTATCGTCGGTGATGGTGACATTGTGTCTGACCGATCTCCTCGCCGACTACCCCGACGCGACGGTCTGCGTCCACAATCTGGGCGGTAACCTACCCTACGAGGTAGAGCGCATGGACCATCGCTGTCTGCTCGACACGCCGGAGGAGGAGTTGCCGTCGGCGCGCATCGGGAAGGCGAGGGTGTATGTGGACTGCAACTCGTTCGGCCCGCACGCGATCGAGGCGGCCGTGAGGCTCTACGGCGCAGAGCGCATCGTGTGCGGCACCGACGGCACCCAGTTCGGCTGCGACTGGACCAGAAAGGCGCTCGCCGAAGCGCAAATCGGCGAGGAAGCGCGTGACCAGATCCTGCAGCGCAATGCCGCGGCGATGCTCGCCAGCGTCGCAAAGGCCGCGCCGAGCGAGAGAGCCGCCGCCGAATAATACTTTCCCGCGGCCGCCGCGGTTGTGGCGCGCACCGCCGCGGCGCGCCGGTCCAGCAAGTCGGGTGCGGCTGGCGTTCGTCGCGGTGATCCGGTCAGGTTCGTCGCAAGCTGTCGCTGCGACATCGATGCGATGAGGGGGTAGACCGATGGAGATCAACGCCGCTGTTTTTCGCAAGGTGCAGGCGCCGCTGACGATCGAGCAGGTCGAGGTCGATAAGCCGTGGGGGCGCGAGGTGCTGGTGCGCACCGTCGCGACCGGCGTGTGCCATAGCGATCTGCATGTCGTCGATGGGATCGGCCGTTTTCCGCTCGACAGGCCGATCGTGCTTGGGCACGAGGGCGCCGGCATCGTCGAGGCGGTCGGGACCGAGGTGACGACGGTCAAGCCGGGCGACCATGTCGTCGCCTGTCTCTCGGGCTTTTGCGGCAGCTGCCCGCAATGCCTCTCGGGCCATCCCAATCTTTGCACCGGCGGCATCGTCACCCGGTCCGAGACCGCGGCACCACGGCTGTCGCAAAATGGCGAGCCGTTCCGCCAGTTTATCGGCATTTCGAGCTATGCCGAAAAGATGCTGCTGCACGAGAATTCGATCGTCAGGATCGATCCCGGATTGCCTCTCGACAAGGCGGCACTCGTCGGCTGCGGGGTATTGACCGGGGTCGGCGCAGCCTTGCGCAGCTCGGGGCTTGAGGCGGGGCAAACTGTTGCGGTGTTCGGCTGCGGCGGGGTCGGATTGTCGATCGTCCAGGGCGCCCGCATCGGCGGCGCCCGCCAGATCATCGCCGTCGACCAGTTCGAGACAAAGCGCGAGATGGCGACCCGAGCCGGGGCCACGCATTTCGTTAACAGCGCCGAGGACGAGCCCGTCAAGGCCGTGCGGGCATTGACCGGCGGGTTGGGGGTCGATCACGCCTTCGAGGCGGTCGGCAATGCCAAGCTGGTGCGGCAGGCGATCGAAAGCCTGGCCATCCGCGGCACCGCGACGATCGTCGGGGTATTGCCGCCGGACGCGATGATCGAGTTCCCGTGGATGGCGATCCGCCCTGAATGCAAGGTGCAGACCTCGCGCATGGGCTCGAACCGGTTCCGCACCGATATCCCGCTTTATCTCGATTTCTATCGCCAGGGCCGGCTCGACCTCGACGCGATGGTCACCAAGAAGGGCCGCCTTTCCGACATCAACGAAGCTTTCCGCGCCATGAAAGCCGGCGAAGTCGCCCGCACGGTGCTGACATTCGATTAGGTTTTGGGGAGAACGTAGATGAATTACCAGCACATCCGGGTGGAGCCGCTCTCTACCCGGCTCGGCGCCGAGGTCGCCGGGGTCGATCTGGCGGCCCCGGTTGCGGACGAGACTTTCGCCGAGATCCGCCGCGCCTTTGGCGAGTACGGCGTCGTGTTTTTCCGGGATCAGCGCCTGACGCCGGAGCAGCACCTCGCCTTTGCCGAGCGCTTTGCACCCATTGACATCAACCGCTTTTTCTCGGCCGTTCCCGGCTATCCGATGATCGCCGAGGTCCGCAAGGAGCCCGAGCAGACTCGAAATATCGGCGGCGGGTGGCACACCGATCACAGCTACGACCAAGTGCCGGCACTGGGTTCGATGCTCTATGCTCGCGAGGTGCCGAGGACCGGCGGTGACACATTGTTCGCCAGCATGTACGCGGCCTATGACGTGCTGTCCGAGGGGCTCAAGGCGACGCTCGAGGGGCTGCGCGCGTGTCATTCGAGCCGTCACGTGTTTGGCCCCGAGGCCCATGCGCGCCGCGGCGACCTCGTCGGCCGGATTGGCAATCCCGAACTGGCGACGCAGGACGCAGTCCATCCCGCGGTCATCCGCCATCCCCAAACCGGCCGCAAGGCGCTCTACGTCAACCCTGGATTCACCCTTCGGTTCGAAGGCTGGACCGAGGAGGAATCACGCCCGCTGTTGGACTATCTGTATCGCCACGCGACGCGCCCAGAATTCACCTGCCGCTTTCATTGGCGGGAGGGCTCGTTGGCATTGTGGGACAACCGTTCGACCTGGCACTTTGCGGTCAATGACTATCACGGTGAGCGCCGCCTGCTGCACCGTATTACGATCCAGGGCTCGCCGCTGAACTGAGGCCGCTCAGTTTGGGTGGCCGGCGGATAGGGCGATCCGCCCTTCGGTTGACTGCCCTGTTGCCCCGTTGCACGGGTTGCCGTCGAACGGCGCCGGTCAGGTCGGGAGGCGCCAGCCGGCCTTCTTCGCGAACTCCTCGAAAAAATCGGTGTCGTAGGCCCGGTCCGGTGAGGCGCGCACCATCTCGTCGATGATATGCGCGTCCGGGCCGACCAGAATGCGCCACCGGTCGGCCTTGACCCCATCCAGAATGATCGTGGCCGCTTCGGCCGCACTCGTCGGGGCATCTTCGGTAAAGCGGCGTTCGCGCTCGGCGATGATCTTGCGAATGTCTTCGTCGGACATGCCTGAGACGTCCCTGCCCATTGAGGCGATGCGCGCCCGTGCGAACGCGATCTGTCTCGCGGTGATCGCGTCCGAGTCGCTGCCGCCGTGGATCTTGCGGGAGTTGGATGCGATCCCAGTGCCGATGTGGCCAGGCATCACGACCGAGCATTTAATGTGGGGTGCGTTGATCTTGAGATCGGCGATCAGCGCTTCGGTAAAGCCCTTCACCGCAAATTTCGCAGCACTATAGGCGGTGTGAGGAATGCGCGGCCCGACCGATGCCCAGAAGCCGTTGACGCTGCTGGTGTTGACGATGTGGCCCTCATCGGCCTTTTGCAGCATCGGCAGAAAGGCGCGAGTGCAGTGATAGACCCCGCCCCAGCAGATGTTGAATGTCCTTTCCCACTCCTCGGGGCTGTGTGCGATCATGCTGCCGCCGCCGCCGATGCCGGCGTTGTTGAACAGCAAGTGGATCTCGTCTGCGTCGTGGCGATCGGCGACCTCGCCGCGAAACCGCTTCACCTGCACGGGGTCGGAGACATCGGCGATGTGGGTGGTCACGCGCAGGCCCTGCGGCAATCCCGCCGCTTCGCACAGGCGCTGCGTTTCCGCCAACCCCACCGCCGAGACGTCGCACATCGCGACATTGCAAGCTTCGGCGACCAGCTGGCGAACCAATTCCCGCCCCATCCCCGACCCGCCGCCGGTAACGACCGCGATCCTTCCCGCGAATTCCTTCATATGCCAAGCCTCCCCTATTCAGTCAGTTGACGAAGCGCAGTACCGGTCAAAACGGGTCGTGACAACATCTGCGCCCGCAGACATGGGCTAATTTCTAGTCTATCGTCATCCCCACCCAGCCGGAAGCCCAGGGTCGAAGGCTGCGCCTGAACTGGATACCCGCTTTCGTGGAGCTGACGAGGAGAAGGAAATCCGGCGATGTCGAAAACCACCCGCAACAGGATCATGCCGTCGGCGATCACCGAGGCACATCCGCGGCCGTTGGGGTTCGATGCGAGCCTGCAAGGGCGGTCATTCAAGGCGGCGCTGGGCGACTCGCTGTTTCATGAGCATTATCTGGATGGGGCGCCGCGGTCTCTCCATTTTTTGTACTTCGATCTCTTCATTTTTTGTACTTAAGGATGTAGCTGTGCAGATTTCTTCTTGATGCTGCGGCGGGAGGTCAAGTGCCTGACATCATGTCGAGTCTCTCAGAAACTCTGGGGAGAGCCTTTGCAGCCTACGACAATGGAGACTTTTCGGAAGCCGAGCGCCTGTGTGCCGGCATTCTTGCGGTAACCGATAGATATCTTGACGCACGCCATCTCCTGGCTCTGACGCAATCGGAACTTGGCAATTACGATGCGGCTCTCGATAACTACAACCGAGTGCTCGCCATTAACCCGGGTTTCTCTGAGGCTCTCAACAACCGCGGCAACACCCTTCAGAAACTCGGGCGCTTCGACGAGGCGCTGGAGAGCTACGAGCGGGCGCTTGCCCTCAGGCCGGATTATGCCGAGGCCCTTAACAATCGTGGCAATGCTCTTCACAACCTCAAGCGCTTGGACGAGGCGCTCGAGAGTTTCGAGCAGGCGCTCGAGATCAGACCGGATTACGCCGATACCCTGAACAACCGCGGTGTTATTTTTCAGGAGCTCGCGCGCTTCGACGAGGCGCTGGAATGCTACCGGCGGGCGCTCGCCATCAGGCCGGACTATGCCGATGCCCTCAACAACCTCGGTGTTATTTTTCAGGAGCTCGGGCGCTTCGACGAGGCGCTGGCGAGCTACGAGCAGGCGCTTGCCATCAGGCCGGACTATGCCGCGGCCTTCAACAACCGCGGTATTATTTTTCAGGAGCTCGGGCGTTTCGACGAGGCGCTGGAGTGCTACCAGCGGGCGCTCGCCATTAGTCCGGACTATGCCGGGGCCCACAGCAACCGCGGCAACACCCTTCAGGAGCTCGGGCGCTTCGACGAGGCGCTTGCGAGCTACGAGCGGGCGCTCGAAATCAAGCCGGACTATGCCGACGCCCTCAACAATCGCGGCAACACCCTTCAAGAGCTCAAGCGCTTCGACGAAGCACTCGAGAGTTTCGAGCGGGCGCTTGAAATCAGACCGGACTATGCCGAGGCCTTCAATAACCGCGGTAACGCCCTTCAGAAGCTCGGGCGTTTCGACGAGGCGCTAGAGAGCTACGACCGGGCGGTCGCCATTAGGGCGGACTATGCCGAGGCCTTCAACAATCGCGGTAACACCCTTCAGGAGCTCGTGCGCTTCGACGAGGCGCTGGAGAGCTACGAGCGTGCGCTCGCCATTAGGTCAGACTACGCAAATTGTCACGTAAATAGGGCATTCTTGCTGCTGCAGATCGGCCGCTTTGCCGAAGGGTGGCAAGGATACGAATGGCGGCGGAAGATCGACAGCGGGACTGCCCGCCCTCAATCCGGGCCCGAGTGGACCGGAGGGAACACAAGCGCCAAGCGTCTGCTGTTCTATTATGAACAAGGTCTGGGAGATACGATCCAATTTTGCCGATTTGCGTGCTCAGTCGCGGCAAGGGGAGCAGAGGTGCTGCTGGAAGTTCAGCCTTCGCTCGTAGGTTTGCTGCGCAGCCTCAAAGGTGTGAGAGTGATCCCCAAGGGGGCGACCCTGCGAAAGCATGATGCCGAACTGCCATTGATGAGTTTGCCCCATGTTCTCGGAGCGACTCCCGAGACCATGCCGGGAAATCTTCCCTATCTGTTTGCCGAGCCGGCTCGTGTCGAGGCTTGGGCCAAGCGACTGCCCGCCGGTCAATTTCGAGTCGGAATCGTGTGGCAGGGCAAATCCACTGCAGATGTCGACTTTGGCCGCTCAATCCCGCTTCGTTCCTTTGCTCCGCTGTGCCGCATCCCCGGCCTTACCCTGATCAGCCTGCAGAAACACGACGGCGTGCGGCAGTTGGCACATCTTCCGCCCCGTATGAGGGTAGAAACTCTCGGCGCGGAATTCGATGCCGGCGACGATGCATTCGTAGACTGCGCGGCGGTCATGATGAACCTGGATCTCGTGATCTCCAGCGATACCGCCGCGGTCCATCTCGCCGGCGCGCTTGGGCGGCCAGTGTGGATTGTCCTCAAACACGTGCCCGACTGGCGGTGGATGATGGATCGGGATGATACTCCCTGGTATCCGACGGCACGACTGTTCCGCCAAGCGCGGCGCGACGATTGGGATGAGGTCTTTGAACGGATCGCCGGTGAACTCGCCCGCGTTGTTGCCGCCAAGACGAATCCCGGGAATCTCTTACCTCAGCGACGGGCCGACAGCCTCGATCCAACCCAAGCGGTTCCACCGGGTACGGCGCTCGTCCCTGTTTCCTTCGGCGAGCTCGTCGACAAGATCACGATTCTGGAGATCAAGAGCGAACGGATCGCCGATTCCAGCAAACTCGTCAACATCCGCTTAGAACTCGAGCTGCTCGCGACCGCTCTCGCTCGTTTTTGCGTTCTGCCGCCACGAGCCGGTGAACTGAAGGCGGAACTGCGCCGTATCAACGAAGCGTTGTGGGAGATCGAGGATCAAATCCGCGATTGCGAGCGCAACAACGATTTTGGTGCCAAGTTCATCGGGCTCGCTCGCCGCGTCTACATGACCAACGACCGCCGGTCCGCCGTCAAGCGCCAGCTCAATCAGCTCGCGGGCTCAGCTAATCCTCGAGGAAAAATCATACATTGAAGATAGATAAGCACGGCGCCTCTGATCCCGGTCAAATCGGCAACGAGACGTCGCACCCCGTCAAGATCCTTCCAGGGCGGGGTTGCGAAGCGGAGGCGCTTCCATTTTTGGGACAATCTGCTTTTTATCGGACTCGGGCGACGACGGGGCAACGCGACCAAGATGGCTTCCGTCGCAGAGATGCGGGTCTAACAAATGAGTGTTGAGCCATGTTGACCACCACGCGCGACATGATCATGCCGACGGCGATCACCGGGTCGTATCCGCGGCCGTTATGGTTCGATGCGAGCCTGCAGGGGCGGTCGTTCAAGGCCGCACTCGGCGACTCGCTGTTTCGCGAGCAGTATCTCGACGCGGTCGCCGCGGTCATCAATGCGCAGGAGGCGGCGGGGCTCGACATCGTCACCGACGGCGACAGCCGCTTCGACCTCGCGGTCGGCGGCAAGTCGTGGTTCTTCTATCCGATCGAGCGGCTCGGCGGCATCAGCGGTCACCGCAGCACCTCGCAGGGCTGGATGGGCCGGCATGGACTCGGGCCAGGGCACATCCTGTGGGAGGTGCAGGAAGCCTATCAGCCGGCGATCGTCACCGAAAAGCTCTCCCGCGGCCCGCTCGAATACGCCGCGCTGTGGCAGATCGCCCAGCGGCTCAGCGACCGCCCGGTCAAGTTCGGCGCGATCTGCGCGCCGGCCTTGGCCAGCATGCTGTGGAACCAGCACTACCCCGACGACAAGGCGATGGTGCTCGACCTCTGCGACATCATGAACGCCGAATTCCGCGCCTTGGCGGAAGCCGGCTGTCCGTTGATCCAGGTTGAGGAGCCGCGCCAGCACGGGTTGACGACGCGTCCCGATTGTACCGAAGCAGACCTCGAATTCCAGACCGAGGTGTTCAACCGCCAGCTCGTCGGGGTCGAAGCCGAGATCTGGGCGCACACCTGCTGGGGCAATCCCAACCAGCAGCGGGTTTATTGGGAGGTGCCGAGCTACGAGCGCGCGCTGCCCCATCTGCTGCAGTTGAACGCCGACGTGATCACCTTCGAATGCGCCAGCAGCGAGGGCAAGGATTTGCCGCTCTTCGCCAAATACCCGACCGACAAGAAGATCGGCATCGGCGTCGTCAACCATTGCAACACGATCGTCGAGCCGCCCGAGCACGTCGCCGGGCTGATTAGGAAGGCGCTCGAATACATCCCGCCCGAGCGGCTGGTGATCACCACCGATTGCGGCTTTGGCCGCGAGGGGCTGTCGCGCCGCATCGCCTATTACAAATGCGTCTCGCTGGTCCAAGGCACCAACATCGTGCGCCGCGAACTCGGCCTCCCCGAAGCCCATATCCGCGCCGCCGACCCCAAGCTCTATTTCGCCGGCGCGGGTGAGGGCTAAGAGCCTGACCAAAAAGTTTGCACGACCTAATTGTCGGCAGCAGCGGACCGCTTTGGAACCCACAACCGCCGCTCAGCCTTGGCGGCGGGAACCGCTCTTTATGGCCCCACACCTGCCGCTCGCCAGAGGAGTCGGGGCCGGCTCAGTTGGGTGGCAAGCCGCTGCTCATTAGGCGTTATCGGATATCGCCTCTGCTGAGTCATAATCCCTGCTCGGGGCCAGATCGAAGGGCTGGGCATGAGACGCCGCGAATTCATAATTTTACTTGCCGGCGCAAGTGGATCGCCATCCGCGGTGCGCGCGCAGCAGAAGGCGATGCCGGTGATCGGTTTCCTTGGCGGGTTTAACCCCACCATGAAAGCACAGATTGAATTGGAGCAAGCCGCTTTCCGTCAGGGACTGAGCAAGACCGGCTACGTTGAGGGACAAAACGTGGTGATTGAATACCGCCGGGGCGAGGGCCATCTTGATCGGCTGCCCGCGTTGGCCGCCGACCTCGTCGCCCGCAAGGTCGACGTGATCGTGACCCAGGGCGGTGACGCGTCGTCGCTTGCGGCGAAGAACGCGACCTCGACGATCCCGATCCTCTTCCACACCGCCAGCGACCCGGTTGCGATCGGCCTGGTCACCAGTTTCGCGCGGCCGGGCGGCAACCTCACAGGCGTCAGCTTGATGTACGCCGACCTGATGCCCAAACTACTCGAGCTGCTGTTGGAGCTGGTTCCGCGGGCCAGGGTGATCGCCCTGCTGGTGCTTCCTGATGAGCCGTCTAACGAGCGCATCATCGGACATATGCAGGAAGCGGCGCGCGCGAAGCGTGTGGACCTCCGTGTTCTGAAGGCCCGCACGGAAAGCGAGACGGACGCAGCTTTCGCGACACTCGTCCAGGCGCAAGCCGATGGGCTCGTGCTCGGCCAAGTCGCCTTCCGGCCCCAGATCGCGGCGCTGGCATCACGCCATGCCGTTCCGGCGATCGGTCTGCTACGCGATTTTTCCGAAGCCGGCGGCCTCATCAGCTATGGCCCGAGCATTACCGGCGTCTATCACCTGAAGGGCATTTACGCCGGTAGGATCCTCAAGGGCGAGAAGCCCGCCGATCTGCCGGTTGAGCAGCCGAGCAAATTCGACCTAGTGATCAACCTCAAGACCGCCAAGGCGCTCGGCCTCACCGTACCGCCATCGCTGCTCGCGAGCGCGACCGAGGTGATCGAGTAAGGCTAGCCGAACGGCTGCTCAGGGTCAACTCCTGCCGGCTCCTGGCGACAAAACGAACGACCCCTTACGGAGCTTTCGGCGCATCCTCGTCGTTTGCCGCGCGCTCCGACGAAGGTCCGTTCACGAACTGATTTGCCGACCTTAGCCCTCGCTCGCCAGCCATTTTTGGGTCAGGGCTAAACGATCTTGTCTTGCGGATATTATCTGACTAAAGTCAGGTATGGAGACAGATCACATCGGCTGCGTGCGCAGCTTCAATCGCACGGTCACACAGCGGATCGGTGCGCTGAACAGCAGCTTTCTCGATCTCGGCCGTCCGCTGGGTGAGGCGCGTCTACTTTACGAAATCGGTCCGGACGGCCGCGAGGTCAGTGTGCTTCGGGAAAAGCTGGCGCTCGATTCCGGCTATCTGAGCCGCCTGCTGCGATCGCTTGAACGACAGGGGCTGGTTCGCACCCGACGGGGGGCCGGCGACGGCCGCGGTCGGTATGTCGAGCCCACGCGAAAGGGCGTCGATGAATTGGAAGAGTACCGGCGCCGCTCTGATGGTTTTGCGCAATCCTTGCTGCTGCCGCTGAGCAACAATCAGCGCGATCGTCTGGTTGCCGCGATGGCCGAAGTCGAAAGGTTGATGCGCGCGGCGGCGGTCGAGATACGAGTGGAGAAACCGGATAGCGCCGCGGCGCTCTGGTGTTTGGAAACCTATTACCAGGAACTCGCGCAGCGGTTCGAGGGAGGGTACGATCCCGCGACGGCCCTTCCGCTCGGTCCGGACAAACTGATCCCGCCGACGGGCTGCTTTATCGTCGCGTACCTTGACGGGGCGCCGATCGGCTGCGGTGCGCTGAAGGTAAAGGATGCGACGATCGGGGAAATAAAGCGCATGTGGGTCGCCGCTTCCGCTCGCGGTCTCGGCATCGGCCGCCGCATACTCATGTCGCTGGAGGAACATGCGAGGGAATTCGGACTAAATGTACTCAGGCTCGACACGAACAAGGCGCTGAAGGAAGCGCAGAACCTGTACCGGACCAGCGGCTACCAAGAAGTCGCCCGGTTCAGCGATGAGCCCTATGCCCACCATTGGTTTGAAAAGGCAGTAATGGACGGTTCCCAGCGCCACGAAAAATTGGATTGATCGGCCGGGTCCGCCCATGATGTCGATAACGTGCTGATCACGCCGATCGAGCGCGAGGCGGGCTCGGAGGGCGAAAAAGCGAGAGCGTCAGGCGCGAACCATAAACCTGGCACGGCGCTGAAAGGGGGAAGCGAATGGCAGAGACGGATGTCGCGGACGCCGCATCAGCGGAGCCGGCGCGAGCGGATGCAATTCGCGGTCATATCGCGGCGCGCATCGACCGATTGCCGCTGACCCGCGTGCAATGGCAGCTGGCCATCCTGGTGCAGGTCACCTGGGGTTTCATCATTTTCGACACCGACGGCATCGCCGCCCGCCTTTATCCCTTTGTCTGGCGCCCAAACCACATCATCACGGTATTCCAGTATTCGGTGATCCAGGCCCTGCAAGTCGGGCTCGGCATTCTGCTCGGCGTTTACCTGATGAGCTGGGTCGCCGACCGCCACGGACGCCGTCCCGCGATTCTGCTGGCGACGTTGCTGGGCGGCATCTGTGTCTGGCCGTTCGTCTACGTCACTAATTTCTGGGGGATGGTCTTCCTCTCGATCCTCAGCACCCTCGGCGCCGGCGGGATCATCGCCACGCACGCCGTATACCTCTCCGAGATGACCTCGCCCGTTATCCGCAACCGGGTGCTGCTGGCCTCGCAGGGCCTTACCGCGCTGGTCGCCGTCTCGGTCAATCTGATGGGTTTTTGGCTGATCCCGGGGCGGTGGCAGCTCTATTTATGGGCGAGCGCAGCCATTCTGATCGGCATTTTCCTGCCGCTGCTGCTTTGGCTATTGCCGAAATCGCCGCGCTGGCTCGAGGCGAGAGGGCGCCACGAGGAAGCCGAGCGAGAGATGGCTCGGCTGGAACAGCGCTGCCGGCGCGCTGGCTATTTGGACTTACCCGAGCCCGAGCACGGCCGCCACCCGGTTCTGATCGGCGAGCAGCGCGGCTGGCGAGAGATATTTACAAACCCGCAATATCGCGGCCGCACCACGGTGCTGCTGGCTGTTTGGCTGCTCGGCTATGCCGGCCTGATTTATGGGACGGGCGCTTTCGCCGCGGTGTACATGGTCGACCACGGGGCCTCGGCGCATTTCGTGTTCCTGCTCTTCGCGGCCGCCGGCGGCGTCAGGTTCGTCGCATTTCAGGTCAATTCGCTCCTCGGCGAGCGGGTCGAGCGGCGTGATGTGATGTGCGGCATGGCGGGCCTGTTCATATTATCGTGGATCGTCATTTACTTGATCCCCGCCCTGCCGGTCATCGCTGTTTTCGTGCCGCTCGCCGGCATCGGGACCGGACTGTGGCTGTTCAATCTGTACAACTACACCGCGGTCTCGTATCCGACCCGCATCCGCGCGACGGCCTTCGCCTGGACCGACGGGCTTGGCCATCTCGGAGCCTGGGCCGGGGTCACCTTGCTCGGACCGCTTTATGTGCTGGGCCCAAACCATCTGGGCTGGATCTTGTGGATCCTGATTCCTGGGGCATTATTGCCGGCGATATTGATTCGCACCTTCGGGATCAAGCAGGCCGGCGTGGTATTGGAGCAGGTGTCAACATAGCGGTGAGCGCCGCCATACATGGAGGACTCGGATGGTCGCGATCAAATCCGTCGCCCATTTCAGCATTCCGGTCAGCAATGTCGCCGCAGCACGCGATTTTATACCGAGATCGTCGGCTGCCGGCATTTGTCGACGGTGCCGGGCGGGCACATGGCTTTCCTCGACGCGGCCGGGACCTGTCTGATCCTGGTCAAGCGCGAGCCGCCGATCAACCCCAAGCTCGACGACCATGGCGGCGTGCATCATTCCTTTGCCGTCGCGCATGACGAATACCCCGCCGCGCTCGACCATTTGCGCGCGCATGGCGTCGAGATCACCTTCGAAGAGGATCGGCAGGGCGGCGTGGTCAACGGCCCGCGCGCCTATTTCCACGATCCCG
>CAVTFD010000014.1:0-299094 GCA_963733945.1 uncultured Alphaproteobacteria bacterium
AGCCAAGCCGTGTTTGCCCGCTATCTCAATCTGACGGTTGAGTAAGCGCCCGATCAAAATGTCACCCGTCTGCCAGTTAGAGATGACCCTGCCCCGGGGATTTTCGGGGGTTTGGGGTGACGGTTCAGCTGATGAGCGATGGCGAGCTGCGGCGGCTCGAGGTGCCACAAGATTTGGATCGGCGACAGCTAACGCCCGCGGTGGTGGACCCGCTGATCGATGCGCCGTTCACCGTCGGCAGCGCCGCGGCCACGAGGGCCGCCGCATCAGCACTGGTTCATGTCGCCGCCGCCAGAGTCGCCACCGCTGAAATCCTGGTCGGAGCTGTAATCCTGGCCGCCGCTAGCGTCGCCGCCGCTGAAATCCTGGTCCTGACCACCGCCTCCGCCCGAAAAGTCCTGGTCGGCCGTGTCGGTGCCGCCCTGGCCGCCGGCGGCGTCGCCGCCGTAATAGTTCTGGACGACACTCTCGCCGAGACCGGGGGTCATCGCCTGGCCGCCGAGGATGCCGGCGCTGGCGTGCTGGCCGAACAGCGATTCGATCCCCTGGAACAACAACGCGCCGCCGGCAATTCCGGCCGCGGTCGTTGCCGCCGACCGCAGGAACCCGCCACCACCGCCCATTCCACCGCCCATGAAGCCGCCTCCCGCACCCATCGGCTGGGCATAGCCGCCCTGCGGATTGGGTTGGCCCCAGGGCTGTGCCGGCGGCGATCCGGCGACCTGCGGGGCGCGGGTCCAGGGGCCGGCCGGAGGGACGCTGCCGGCGCCAGGCGCCGGCGGCGCCGGCTGGCGCGTGCCGAACAGACCGCCGAGGAAACTCGTCGCTGCTGGCCGCGCCGCCTGCTGCTGCGCGTCGGTTAGCTGTTTTTCCAACTCGGCGATTTGATTCTGCGCGTTGTGCAGGCTCAGATCCTGGATCAGCACGGTTTGCGTCAGGAAATAGGGCGCGTCGGGCTGCTCCGTCATCGCCTGGCGGATCAGAGCATCGGCTTCCGGATCCTTGGGTTGGTTCGCGGTGCTTTTCAACCGCGCCAGCAGGGTCGTGAGCAGGTCTCTCTCTTGGGGTTCCATGACTGCACTCCACTGCGCGAAAAGCGGCGCCCTTCGACGAAGGGCAGCAGCGCTCTGACCCGTCCCTGAGGAGAACACTTCCCGATCGGCTCGGGTCGCCGCGCCGGCCTAGATGTGGGGAGGAGCACGGCGCGGTCAATGATCCCCGAAATTAGGCCCGTCCGGGCCGATTACAGCCCATGGCCGCCCATCGCGAGGAACTTTTCGCGGCGTTGTGCGCGCAATTCTGCGCCGTCGAGGCCCAAAAGCGGCTGCAATGCCTCGTCGATCGCTCGGCCTAGCTGCTCCACTGCTGCTGTTGGCAGGCGGTGGGCGCCGCCGAGCGGTTCCGGCACGATCCGGTCGACTACTTCTAGACGCAGCAAATCCTGGGCGGTCAGCCGCAGCGCTTCGGCTGCCTCGCGCGCATGCTCGCCGTCGCGCCATAGGATCGAGGCGCACCCTTCGGGAGATATCACCGAATAGACCGCATGCTCCAGCATCAGCACCGTGTTGCCGGCGGCGAGTGCGATTGCCCCGCCCGAGCCGCCTTCGCCGATGATCGTGGCTACCAGCGGCACCTTGATATCAAGACAGGTTTCGATCGCCCGGGCGATGGCTTCGGCTTGGCCGCGAGCTTCGGCATCGACCCCTGGATAGGCGCCGGCGGTATCGACAAATGTCAGCACCGGCAGATCGAAACGATTGGCTAGCCGCATTAGCCGCCGTGCCTTGCGGTAGCCCTCGGGCCGTGCCATGCCAAAATTGCGGGTGATCCGGGCCTCGGTGTCGGCGCCTTTCTCGGTGCCGAGCACTAGCACGCTGCGTCCGCGAAACCGGCCGAGGCCGCCGACGATCGCCCGATCCTCGGCAAAGGCGCGGTCGCCCGCCAGGGGCAAGAATTCGGTGATCAGACCGCCGATGTAATCGAGAGCGTGCGGCCGTTCGGGGTGGCGCGCCACCTGCACCTTTTGCCACGGGGTCAGCCGGGCATAGGTTTGGCGCAACAGCCGCGCCGCGCTGGCTTCGAGCCGTCCGACCTCGTCGGCAATGTTAATCTCGCCGGTCGTCGACAGGTGGCGCAGCTCTTCGATCTTGCCTTCGAGCTCGCCGATCGGACGTTCGAAATCGAGAAAGTGGCGCATCATTTGCGCCGCGCGAGCGGGTGCGCGGTGTGCACCAGCCGGCGCAGCCGGTCGGACAGGACGTGGGTGTAGATCTGCGTCGTTGCGATGTCGGCATGCCCCAGCATCTGTTGGACGCTGCGCAGATCGGCGCCGTGATCAAGCAAATGGCTGGCGAAGGCATGGCGCAGCACGTGCGGCGACAGCCGAGCGGGGTCGAGGACAGCCTTCAGCGCCAGCTGCTTGAGCAATTGGCCGCAGCGCTGGCGAGTCAGATGCCCAGCCTCGCCGCGTGACGGGAACAGCCAGCGCGACGGCCGTTCTTCGGGCAGGAAATACTCGCGGGAGTTGAGATAGTCGGCGAGCGCCTTGCGTCCCGGTTCGCTCAACGGCACGACCCGCTCGCGACCGCCCTTGCCGCGCACCAGCACAAAGCGCGGGTCTCGCAGGGCCGCGGCGAGCGGCAAGGTCAGCAGTTCCGAGATGCGCATTCCGGTCGCGTAAAGCAGCTCGATCAGGCAGAGGATGCGCACTCCCTCCTCGCCGGGCCAGACGCGCGCGGCCGCGAGCAGACCTTCGACTTCGCTTTCCGACAGCAGCTTCGGCAATGGACGGCCGAGCCGCGGCGTGTCGAGACCGGCCGTCGGATCGTCCTGCCGCACTGCGTCGACAACCAGGAACTTGTAGAACTGGCGGATTGCCGAGAGCCGCCGCGCCAGGCTGCGCGGCGCTAGCCGCGCGGTCGCCGCCGCCGCCAGATAGGCGTGCAGCGCGGCTTCGTCCGCGGCTTCGAGGACGGTCCGGCGCGCCGCCAAAAACCGCGACAGGTCGGCGAGGTCGGTACGATAAGCGGCGACTGTCAAGCGCGCGGCGCCACGCTCAGCTGTCAGCATTTCGAGGAACGCTTCGAGATGTTTCGAGAAGGCCGGCGCTGCGGTGCCGCCGGCAAGGTTCCGCCGGCTACTTCGGGAACCGTGCATCCGGCAAGACCTTTTCGACCGCCGCCGACGGCGCAGGCGGGTTCCACAGGGCGAGATAGGCGGCGCCGCCGAGCGCCGCCAAGACGACGACAGCGACGAACCAGATAGTCAGCTTTCCCATGCCGCGGCTCGCATGTCCCCTGGCCGGAGAGTTTCGGCCGAATTGCCCAGCCGGACCAGCCCCACGCCGATTGACGACCAGGCAGCACGATATGCTAGTACGGGTCTCAGACGCCGGGAAAAAGAGCAATGCCGGCGGAGAGGATCGGGGTGCAGACTGACGCGCTCGAAATCGGACGGCGAACCTTGGCGGTGCGGCGCTTTGTCCCGTGCCGGACGGTGGTCCTCGTCGGACTGATGGGCGCCGGCAAGACCAAAATCGGCCGCCGACTTGCAATCCGGCTCGGTCTGCCGTTCTTTGATTCGGACCAGGAGATCGAAGCGGCTGCCGGCGAGACCATCGAGGAGATCTTTGCCAATCGCGGCGAACAGGCGTTTCGCGACGGCGAGCGCCGGGTCATCGCCCGGCTGCTCGCCGGATCGGTCCATGTGCTGGCGACCGGCGGCGGCGCGTTCATGGATCCGATGACCCGTGCAGTAATCGCGCGGCGTGGCGTGTCGCTGTGGTTGCGCGCCGATCTCGACGTGCTGGTCCAGCGGGTATCGCGCCGCGCCGACCGGCCCCTGCTGAAAGCGGGCGACCCTCGCGAAATCCTGGGCAAACTGATCGAGCGGCGGCATCCGATCTATGCGAAGGCCGAGGTGACCGTCGACAGCGGTGACGGTTCGCCCGAAGCGACAGTCAATCGGGCGATTGCGGCGCTCGCGGCCTGCCCGTGCACGATGACACCGCCCGATACCAATAGCGAAGGATAACGATGACCTCCCAACCCGCATCCGAGCGCCTGCGCGTGGCGTTGGGCGAGCGCGCTTATGATATCGTTGTCGGACCGGATTTGGTCGAGCAAGCCGGCAGGGAAATCCTGCCGCTGATGCGCCGCCGGCAGGCGGTCGTGGTCACCGACGAGACCGTCGCCCGGCATTACCTGGCGCCGCTGCGCGACAGCCTCGCGGAAGCCGGGATCATACATCACACGGTTGTCTTGCCTCCCGGCGAGGAGACCAAAGATCTCGGCCATTTCGGGCGTCTCGTCGAGGAGATCCTCTCCTGCGGCATCGAGCGCGGTTCGATGCTGCTGGCGTTGGGCGGCGGCGTTGTCGGTGACATGACCGGGTTTGCCGCGGCCACCTTGTTGCGTGGGATCGATTTTACGCAGATCCCGACAACCTTACTGGCCCAGGTTGATAGCTCGGTCGGCGGCAAAACCGGCATCAACACTCAGATGGGCAAGAACTTGATCGGCGCCTTTTACCAACCGCGCCTCGTTCTCGCCGATACCGGGGCGCTGTCGACCCTGCCCCGCCGCGAGCTGCTCGCCGGCTATGCCGAGATTGTCAAATACGGCCTGATCCGAGACGCCGAATTTTTCGCGTGGTGCGAACGCCAGGGCAACGCCCTATGCGCGCTGGAGCCCGAACCCGTCAGACAAGCGGTGATGACCAGCTGCCGAATGAAAGCGGCGATCGTCGCTTTCGACGAGCGCGAGGAGGGTGAACGCGCTTTGCTGAATTTCGGCCACACTTTCGGGCACGCCCTCGAAACCGAAACCGGGTTCAGCAGCCGGCTGCTACACGGTGAAGCCGTAGCGTTAGGCATGGTGCTGGCCTTCGATTTCGCCACGCGGCTCGGGCTCGTCCCGGCGGCGGAGGGTGGACGCGTGCGTCGCCATTTCGCGGCGACGGGGCTGCCGACGCGGCTCGCCGATGTCGGGCTCTCCGGCATCTCGGCGGAGCGTCTCCTTGCCCATATGGGCAAGGACAAAAAGGTCCGCGACGGCCGGATCGCCCTGATCCTGCCCCGCCACATCGGCGACGCCTTTGTCATGAAAAACGCTCCGACCGCCGAACTGCACGATTTCCTTGATACGGCGGCTTGACGCCTCTCGCTAGCTGCGACGATCTTCCGCGGGCGTCAGCGTGGTCAGCGACAGCGCGTGAACGCTAGTCGCTAGTTCTTCGGCGAGGGTCTCATAGACAAGGCGCTGCCGAGCCACTCGGCTTAAGCCGGCAAATCCCGCGGAGACGATCGTCACGCTGAAATGGGTCTCGCCCTCGGGCCGCGCTCCGGCATGTCCGGCATGCCGATGCGATTCGTCGATGACGTCTAGCCTCGCCGGCGTGAATCGGTCGGTCAGCTTGCTGCGGATCGTGTTTGCGACGGACACCGCGAATGCCCTCACGCGCAACTGCGGTCGAGCGATGCCGCGGACGCGAGAAAGCCGCCGAGATCGTCGATGATGTGGTGGACGTGGCCGCCGTCGGCTCCGGCAGCGGCCCAGTCGACGGTGCCGCGCACCCAGGCCGTGGTCATGCCGAGGGCGGCGGCGGGGACCAGGTTCTTGGCCATATCTTCGACCATCAGCGCGGTCTGCGGACCGACCTCGTAACGCCGCAGCAGCTCATAATAGCCGGGGAGCGCCGGCTTCGGCTCAAACCCGGCGGCGGCGATGTCGACGATCCCGCAGAACGATTGGCCAATGCCGAGGTGATCGAGCAGCCGCTCGGCATGGCGCACCGAGCCATTGGTGTGCACGATTTTGCGGCCGGGAAGGGCGGCCAACGCCGCGGCCAGCATCGGGTCGGCCGGCACGCAGGCGAGGTCGACGTCATGCACATACGCGAGGAATTCGTGGGGATCGACCCGGTCGACCGTCATCAGCCCGCGCATCGTCGTCCCATGCTCGCGGAAATAGGTTTTCTGCACGGCCAGCGCCGCCTCCGGAGACAGGCCCAGCCGCCCGGTGATAAAGCTTTGCATTCGCGCATGGATCTGGTCGAACAGTCGGCACGACGCCGGGTAAAGCGTGTTGTCGAGATCGAAAATCCAGGTCTCGATCTCGTCGAGCGGTCGGCCGCCGACGCCAGGCATCCCGGTGCTACTCCCCTCGGATCAGGGTGCCCGGTCCCGCATTGGTGAACAGTTCGAGCAGGATCGCATGCGGCACGCGCCCGTCGAGGATCACCGCCGCCTCAACCCCGCCATCAACGGCGTCGAGGCAGGTCTCGACTTTGGGGATCATGCCGCCGGAAATGATGCCATCGGAGATCATGCTCCGCGCAGAGCCGGCGGCGATCTCCGACAATAGCCGTTTGTCGCCGTCGAGAACGCCCGCGACATCGGTCAGCAACAACAGCCGAGTTGCTTTGACCGCGGCGGCGACCGCCCCCGCCACCGTGTCGGCGTTGATGTTGTAGGTCTCGCCGGCAACCCCGACGCCGATCGGAGCGATCACCGGGATGATGTCCGATTGCCTGAAGGTGTCGAGCACCCTGGCCGCCACATGCTCCGGCTCGCCGACAAAGCCGAGATCGATCTCGATCCTGGCGCCTCCTTCCACCCGCGTGCGGACGGCCTTTTTCGCCGAAATCAGCCCGCCATCCTTGCCGGTCAATCCGATCGCGCAACCGCCCTCGGCGTTGATCGCTGCTACCAACTGTTTGTTGATCGTGCCGGCAAGGACCATTTCGACGACTTCCATCGTCTCGCGGTCGGTGATCCTGAGCCCGTCGACAAAGCGGCTTTCGATGCCGAGACGCTCCAGCATATGGCCGATCTGCGGCCCCCCGCCGTGCACCACGATCGGATTGATACCGACTTGCCGCAACAGCACAACGTCGCGGGCAAATGAATCGCCGCCTTCGCCCATCGCGTGGCCACCGTATTTGACGACCACTGTATGGCCGGCATAGCGGCGCATATAAGGCAGCGCCTCGGCCAACACCGCGGCCTTGAGTCGTGGGGTGGCGTTGGCGCAGGCGGAGGATGATGAGGGATCGGCGGTGGGGCTCATCGCGGGGGCACTCTAACGTCTTTGTTGAGACGCCGCCAAGGCAGGAGCGTCTGATCGGGCGATCGCAAAGTCGGCGAGCGTCGCGCGCAGCGCGGCGATGCCTCGGCGCTCTTCGGCGCTGGTCAACTGGATCTCCGGATGCGCGGCAATGTGGGTGGTGAGTTCGGCCGCGACCCGTTCGGCCGCCTCGGCAAGAACCGTCGGGCCCAGCTTATCCGTCTTGGTCAACACGATCTGATAGGAGACACCGGCACGATCAAGCATGTCGAGCAGTGGTCGGTCGACTTCCTTGATGCCGTGGCGGGCGTCGATCAACAGACAAACACGCCGTAATGCTGAGCGAGTTTGCAGATAGCGGCGCACCAACCCCGTCCAGCGCTTGACCGCGGCTTTCGATGCTTCGGCGTAACCATACCCCGGGAGGTCGACCAGCATCAGCGCGCCGCCGAGATCGAAGAAATTGATCTGCCGCGTGCGTCCGGGCGTGTTCGAAGTGCGCGCCAGCACGCGCCTCCCGGTCAAGGCGTTGACGAGGCTCGATTTGCCCACATTGGATCGGCCGGCGAAGGCGATTTCGGGCAAGATCTCAGGCGGCAACGCCGCGGGTTCGGCAGCCCCGCCGACAAAGCGGGCTTCGCGCGCGAACAGCCGCCCTCCTGCCGTGACGAGATCCACGTCGAGCAGCCGCGGAGGGAACAGATCCGCGGCGCCGTTTCCTGCCGTCCCCGGCACTGCGCTTAGGCCGCCCCCGCGCGGCGCATGATCGCCCATTGTTGGGCAATACTGAGTGTGTTGTTCCATGCCCAGTAGATCACGAGCCCCGCCGGAAAGTGCGACAGCATGTAGGTAAAGACGATCGGCAACAGCATAAACATCCGCGCCTGCATCGGATCGACCGGCTGCGGGTTCAGCTTTTGCTGCAGAAACATCGTCAGGCCCATGATCAGCGGCCAAGCGCCGATCATCAGAAAAGAGCCGATCATCGGCACGGCTGACGGAGTGAACGGCAACAGGCCGAAGAGGTTGGCGAAGGAGGTCGGGTCGGGCGCCGACAAATCACGGATCCAGCCGAAGAACGGAGCGTGGCGCATCTCTATCGTGACGAACAAGACCTTGTAGAGCGAGAAAAACACTGGAATCTGGATCACGATTGGCAGGCAGCCGGCCAGCGGATTTGCGCCGACGCGCTTGTAGAGCGCCATCATCTCTTGCTGCTGGCGGGCCTTGTCATCCGGGAACCGCTCCCGCAATTTCTGGATTTCGGGCTGCAGCAGCTTCATCTTGCTCATCGCCTGATAGGATTTGTTGGCGAGCGGGAAGAAGAGCAGTTTGACGCAAAAGGTGAACAGCAGGATCGCCAAGCCAAAGTTGCCAAGCATCCGTTCGAAGATAAGTAGAATTCGAAAGATCGGTTTGGTCAAGAACCAAAACCAGCCAAAATCTATGGAATATTCGAATAGCGGGATCCCGGAGGCGCTATAGGCTTCGAGCAGGTTGAGTTCCTTGGCCCCGGCGAAAAAGCGAGTCGAGATCGCCGCCGTCCCATTGGGCTCTACCGTCATTTTAGGTCCGAGATAGTCGGTTTGATAGCGCTCGACGCCGCCTTCGAGCGTATGCGTGAAGCGAGCCTCGACCCTCTCGTCTTGCGGTGGAATCAGCGAGGTCAGCCAGTACTTGTCGGTGAACCCAAGCCAGCCGCCAGTGGATGAGAAGTCGAGCGGCTTGCCAGGACTCAGCGAGGAATATTTAACCTCCTGTAGTGATCCTTCGAGATAACCGATCAGGCCTTCGAACAGAATATAATAGCCGGCAACTTGCGGCGTGCCGGTGCGACTGACGAGACCGTAGGACAGCAGCTCGGCCGAAGTGCTGCCACTGTTGTTGACGGTGTCGCGCACCGTAAACATGTAATAGGGGTCGACCGAGATCGTCCGCGTGAAAAGAAGCCCCCGGCCATTGTCCCATGTCAAAGTCATCGGGGTCGACGGGGTCAGCGGCCCGCCCGAGGCTTTCCACAAGGTCTCGGGTCCCGGAACTTTCACCTGCCCGGGCTTGGCCGCAACCCAGCCGAATTCGGCGAGATAGGGGCTCGTGGTCCCGGGCGGCGACAGCAGAACCACCTCTGGGCTCTTTGGGTCGACGGTCTCATGGTAGGTGGCGAGCGTCAGATCGTCGAACCGCGCGCCTACCAGCACGATCGAGCCGTGCAGCCGCGGTGTGTCGATCTTAACATGCGGTTGGCTGGCGATCGCCGCAGCCCGCGACTCGGCGGCGCTGGCAGCGACTGCTTTGGGGGCGGAGACTCCAGGCGCGGCTGTGCCCGGGGCTGCCGATTGGGTCGCGGGCGTGGTGGCCGTGGTTCCTACATGCGGCACGGACGGTGGGCGCAGCCGCTCGAACACGAATTGGAACGCGATCAGGATTCCGACCGACAGCGCGATCGCAATCAGGAGGTTGCGCTGTTCCATTTCGGTCTAGCCCAGTCAGGTTCAGTTTGCGGCGCCGACATGCCGACAGTCGGCGGGTCTGACGGCCGTCTTGCGGCGGGGCACTGGGTCGTAGCCGCTGCCGCCCCACGGGTGGCAACGCGCGAGCCGCCACAGCGCGAGACCGCCGCCGCGAAGCGCGCCGTGCCGTTCCAGCGCTTCGATCGCGTAATCCGAGCAGCTCGGCAGAAAGCGGCAGGAGGGAGGCAGCAGCGGCGAAACAATAAGCTGGTAGGCGCGAACAGCTACCCGCAAGCCCGCACTCAAAAACTTGCCACCGTATAGCGGTCTCATCCTGCTCCTTCCGCGCGTCGCTCGGGCCGGTGTTCCGCTCGGCTGCGCTCAACCCTGCGCAGCGCTGCGGCGAGATCGGTAACCAGCGCCCCATAAGGGCGCGCTGCCGTCGCTGCCCGCGCGATCAACACGTAATCAGTACCTGGGCTCCCCTGAACTGGCAAAATCTGCGCGGCCGCCGCCCGCAACCGCCGCTTGGCCCGATTGCGGATCACCGCGTTGCCGACTTTGCGGCTAGCGGTGAATCCCACCCGCAGCATCGCGCCGCCTTCCAGATCCGGCGGCTGCTGCGCAACCTGCAAGACCAGACCGGGCATGACCGCTTTCTGTCGATCCGCTGCGACCCGCAGGAAATCGGCCCGAATCTTAAGTGTCGCAAGTCTGCCGGCCACGAGATTCCCGACCGCTGCGGTCGAGCAAGGCCAGCCCGCCGCCTCAGGCGGAGAGTCGCTTGCGGCCCTTTGCCCTCCGAGCGGCAATCACACGGCGCCCCGCGACGGTCGCCATTCGCGCGCGAAACCCGTGGCGGCGCTTGCGAACGAGGTTGCTGGGCTGGTAAGTGCGCTTCACGGCACCGGCTCCGATTGCGGCATCTCTCACGAGCGGAGGCGGCTATATAAGGGAGGCGATCCGCCAAGTCAACGACACGGCCGATCCGTGGCGTGGAATGGCCCGGTCTTCCGATGCCGTTCGGTTAGGGTGTTGGCGGCGAACGTGGCATGTCTGAGAAGCTCAGGGAGCAAAGTGGCGCCGATGTTGGATGATGCGACGGTCGAGGCTGCCGATCGTGCTGCCCGGGTGTGGGCTGCAGCCGAACCCGGACCGATTGTTCCCGGCAGCGAGGCGCACAAGACGGCGTTTTGCCGGATGCTGCTCGATACCCATAACCGCTACAAGCCGGCCGTCATCGATTGGCCGGTGCTCGAGCGCGAAGCGCGCGAGCGGCTGATCTGTCTGCCGATCTGGGACATCGCAGTACAAACCGAAGGAAAAGCCCGCCGGCGCGTGCTGAGCTACGCCGAGACCATCGCTGACCCCCTTTTGCGTCAGGCAATCGAACTCGACGGGTTCGAGGAGGGCCGGCACAAGGAGGTCCTCTCCAACCTCGTCGAGGCCTACGGCATCCGCCTAGCTCCCGAGCCCGAGTACACCCGCCCGCGCGACCCCGAATGGGCTTTTATGGTCACCGGGTTCAGCGAGTGCATCGACAGTTTTTTTGCCTTTGGCCTGTTCGCTCTGGCACAGCGGTCTGGCTTTTTTCCGCTGAGCCTGGTCGACACGTTCGAGCCGGTCATGCAGGAGGAAGGCCGCCATATCCTGTTCTTCGTCAATTGGGCGGCTTGGCACCGGCGTGGATTGCCGTGGTGGCGTCGTCCGCTGTTCGCGATCAAGACCCTCGCGGTCTGGGCCTTTCTGATCTGGGAGCGGATCGGGATTGCGCGCGGTGTCGCCGGCGCCCAAGCCGAGACGGGTGTCGTGGGGACGCCGCAGGACAACAACTTCACCTTAACCGGCGGCAAGTCGCTGGCCGCGGTCGATCTTTCTCCGGCGGCGCTGATCGAAATCTGCCTGGCCGAGAACGATCGGCGGCTTTCCGGTTACGATCCGCGTCTGTTGCGGCCGAATATCGTGCCGCGATTGATGCGTGTCGTCCACCGCTTGCTGCGGTGGCGGGGCAATGCCGCGGCTGCGTCATGAAGATAGGCTCCGAGGAGCGCATGCGGCAATCGTGCGATCAGTTGTTGCGTGAATGCTTCGTTCAACTGGATGGCGTCGGAGCAGGAACGCCGCTGGACGGGGCGCGCCATGGCTGCGGCCGACGATCGACGCTCGCTCTTATTGCCGGGCAAGCGTTCGCCCCCGATCTGCTCCAGCCCGCTTTCGGCGGATCCTCGCCGCGGTTGGCTTGGTGGGGCTACGCCCTGGAGTTAGCACGCGCGGTTCCTGCTAACCGCGCATGAAACCGGTTTCGCTTCTGGCCGCGGCGACCGGGATCGTCCTGATCGCGCGTGCTCGTCGTCCACTTTGGTGCAGCTGCGGTGGCCCGCTCTCTGCTCGCGGTCGGCTGGGTCGGCTTTGCGGCCGTTTGTCTGATCCATCTCGCGCTGATTGCGGTGATGGGGATTGCCTGGTGGATACTGCTGCCAGGAACCAACCCATGGAGCGCTATCTGGGCGCGCTTGGTCCGTGATTCCGCGTCCGAGGTGCTGCCACTTTCGCAGGTCGGCGGCTATGTCGCAGGGGCGCGGGCCATCGCTATCGCCGGGATCCCCGGCAGCACGGCCGCGGCGAGCACGATTGTCGACGTCACCCTCGAATTCTTCGCTCAAATCGCCTACACGGCGATCGCGCTGTCATGGCTGGTGCATCTTGAACCACAGGTGCGGTTTGTGGCCTCTGCCGCAACCGGGATCGCCGTCGCAGGGAGTTTGGCCGCCGGGTTGCTTGCTGCACAGCGCCGCGGCTTTGGCTTGCTCGATCGCTTCGCCGGCGCGCTCGGCCGCGGATGGGCGGAGCGGACAGCGGCGGGGGCCGCAGCACTTCACGCAGGCATTGCCGGTATCTATGCCCGCAGGGGTGCGGTATTGACCAGCGTTGCCCTCCATCTTGGCTGCTGGATTGCGAGCGCGGCAGAAATCTGGTTGGCCTTGCGTTTCATTGGCTCCCCGCTCGGCTTTGGCGCGGTCTTGGTAATGGAGAGCTTGCTCTATGCCATCCGTAGTGTCGCCTTCGCCGTGCCGAACGCGGTCGGGGTGCAGGAGGGCGCTTATATCCTTCTCGGAGCGAGCTTTGGTCTGACGCCTGAGATCGGGCTGGCGCTGTCGCTGTTGAAACGCGCTCGCGACGCCGTGATAGGGCTGCCCGCGCTCGGCGCGTGGGAGCTCATCGAGAGCGGCCGCTTGTATGGACGTGGCGCCGGGGCACAACCTTCGCGACGCCTCGAAACGAAACCCCGGTCGCAATGACCGGGGTTTGTCTCTCTCTGCACCTGGAGGTAGGGCAGGACCGCGTGCACCGTTTGGGATGAATGATCGGGGAGACAGAACGATGCAGGCACATATTGCAGCTGGCCCGTAAATATTGCAATATTTATCGCAAAATTAAGCATCTATCCAACTGAACCCGCAAAACGGGAATAGGTGCGGCGAGTTAGGGCGGGCTTGCCACATCGTCTCGTCCCTGAAGATTCTCATAGTGCTCACGGGAAGGTGACCGCCCATTGACGACCTGACCGCTACCATCGTGGCTTATGCTGGCCAACCCGTACTCGCGATGCCCAACGATCCCTCGCCGCGACCCGGCTTCTCCGCACGCCGCCTGGTGCCGCTGGGGCTTCTCATCGTCGCGGGAATCGCCTTTGTTGTTTTGGGTGGCCACCATTATCTGACCTTTGCCACGATCTCCGATAACCGTGGCTGGCTGTGCCGTCTGGTTGCCCGCTGGGGTTTCGTCGCCGCACTTCTCTATATCGCGGTCTATGCCGTCTTGGTCGCTTTGTCGGTCCCTGGCGCGGTGATGCTGACAATTGCCGGCGGGTTTCTATTCGGGACCTGGCTCGGTGGGCTGTGCGCGGTTGTCGGCGCGACTTTGGGGGCGACTGCGGTTTTTGTTGCCGCGCGCGCTGGCCTCGACGGTTTGGCGCAGCGCGCGGGGCCATTCTTTGCCAGGCTCGAGGCCGGGTTTCGCGCCAACGCATTCAGCTATCTCCTGGTGTTGCGCCTCGTGCCGCTATTCCCGTTCTGGCTCGTCAACCTCGTGCCAGCCTTGGCCGGTGTCGGTCTTCTCACCTACCTGCTCGCGACGTTTATTGGCATCGTTCCCGGCACCTTCGTCTATGCCAGCCTCGGCAACGGGCTCGGCAAGGTGGTCGACAAGCCTGACCTCGGTGTCGTTTTTCGCCCGAGCGTGCTGCTCCCGATCATCTTGCTTGCTGTGCTCGCCCTTGTCCCGGTGTGGTACAAACGACGGCGCCGCAGACAGTCCATATGAACCGCCATCTCGCCCCCGATCTGTGCGTCATCGGCGCCGGCTCGGGCGGGCTGGCGGTCGCCGCCGGCGCGGCGCAGCTCGGTGCCGATGTTGTACTGGTCGAACGCGGCGCAATGGGCGGCGATTGCCTGAACTTTGGCTGTGTGCCGTCAAAATCTCTTCTCGCTTCGGCCCGGTTCGCCGATCTCTGGCGGCGCGGGCTCGGCTTGGGTCTCGCTTACGACCCGCCGCTTATTGACTTCGCTGCAGTCGGCAACAGCGTCGAGCAGGTTATCGCGCGCATCGCGCCGAATGACTCGGTGGAACGGTTCGAGGGTCTCGGCGTCACTGTGCTGGGCGCCGAGGCGCGTTTCACTAGCCCGCGCACGGTGCTTGCCGGCGAGTTCGAGATCCGGCCGCGGCGCTTTGTGATCGCCAGCGGCTCGCACCCGGCTGTTCCGCCGATTCCCGGGCTCGATAGCACGCCCTATCTGACCAACGAGACCATCTTCGCCAACCGTGAACTACCCGAACATTTGATCGTGATCGGCGGCGGGCCGATCGGCATCGAGATGGCGCAGGCGCATCGCCGGCTGGGCGCGCGGGTCACCGTGCTCGATATTGGCCCGCTGTTGGCTCGCGACGATCCCGAGCTGGTTGCATTGCTCGCCGAACGTCTCGCCGACGGGGGGATCGTGTTGCGCCCGCGGGTCGCAATGGATTCTGTCGGGGTAACTGGCGAAGGCGTGGTGGTCACGCTCGAGGGCGGGGAGCGGATAGCTGGATCGCATCTGTTGGTTGCCGCCGGCCGGCGACCGAACACCGCAGCGCTCGATCTCGCCGCTGCCGGGATCGCCGCCGGGCCGGAAGGGATCATTGTCGATGCCCGATTGCGCACGACCAACCGCCGCGCCTTTGCCGTCGGCGACGTCGCAGGGGGGCCGCAATTCACCCATATTGCGCTGTATCACGCAGGGGTCGTGATCCGGAATGCGCTGTTCCGTCTTCCGGCAAAGGTCGACTACCGGGCCCTGCCGTGGGTTACCTACACCGAGCCTGAACTCGCCCAGGTCGGGCTGACCGAGCCATCGGCGCGAAACGCCGGCCGTCCGGTGCGAGTTCTGCGCTGGCCCTTTGCAAGGAATGATCGCGCTCAAACCGAACGCGACACCGAAGGCTTGGTCAAAATCTTGACCCGACGCGACGGTCGGATCCTTGGCGCTTCAATCCTTAGCGCCGAGGCCGGGGATTTGATCTTGCCCTGGGCGTTGGCGATCTCGCAAAAACTCAAGATCGGCGCGCTGGCCAATCTGGTTGTGCCCTATCCGACGCGCGGCGAGGCCAGCAAACGCGCCGCCGGCAGCTTTTATACGCCAGCATTGTTTTCGGCGCGCACCCGTCGGATTGTACGTTTCTTGGCGCGGTTCGGCTGAAACGGACGATCCCCGTGCTTCTGAGGAGCCTGTCGGCCCGTCTTCTCGTCTTGACCGTCTTTTTCGTGATGGTCGGCGAGGTGTTGATCTTCGTGCCGTCGGTCGCGCGTTTTCGTATGACCTATTTCGAGAATCGGATCGCTTCCGGCGAACTTGCAACCTTGGCGCTCGAAGCGAGCCCGACGGGGCGTCTCGATCGTGCGCTTGTGGAAAAATTGCTCGCCCAAGTCGGTGCTCACGGCGTGATCCTGCATCGTGCCGACGGGATGGTTCTGATGCTCGATCGGCCGACTCCGCCAAAGCCGGATATTACAATTGACCTCACTCATCCCAGCATGCTGGCCGCCATTCGCGGCTCTCTGATGGCCCTTTCACGCACCGACAATCGAATCCTGCGCGTGCTCGGGCCATCGTCGACCGGAAGCGGCGAAACCGTAGAAGTGTTGCTCGACGAAGCGCCGCTGCGAGCCGAGATGTGGGGCTTCGGCATCCGCATCCTCGAATTGTCGATCGTGATCTCATTGGTCGCCGCGGCCCTTGTCTATCTCAGCCTGCAGTGGCTGCTGGTACGGCCGATGCGCCGCCTGACCGCGAGCATGATCGAGTTTCGTGCCGACCCAGAGGACGCCTCACGGATGATCGCGGCAAGCCGCAGGAGGGACGAGATCGGGGTCGCCGAGCGCGAGCTCGCGGTCATGCAACAGACCGTGCGCCGTGCGCTTGGCCAGCGTGCACGACTGGCGGCGCTTGGCACGGCCGTGACCAAGATCAATCACGATCTGCGCAACATCCTGGCGACCGCACGGCTGGTTACCGACGGCCTGACCGCGAGCGCCGCCCCCGAAGTGCGCCGGATCCTGCCGCGCCTGCTTGAGGCGATCGACCGCGCCGTGGCCTTATGCACGCGCACTCTCGATTTTTCGCGCGAGGGCGCCGCGCCCTTGGTGCCGAGCCGATTTCGCCTGGGCCCGCTGATTGAAGAGGTGGGTTCCGGCCTCGCGGTTTCCGAGCGCGATCTAGCGATCGAATGCACGGTCTCGCCAGACCTGGATCTCGAAGCCGATCGCGACCAACTCTACCGTGTTCTGTCGAACCTGGCGCGCAACGCCCTTGAGGCCGGGGCGCCACGGTTGCTCATTTCGGCGGCTCGCGACAACGGGTCGATCGCGATCGAGGTGGCCGATGACGGCCCCGGCCTGCCGCCAAAGGCGCGGGAAAATTTGTTCCGGCCGTTCTTCGGCTCGGCTCGCCCCGGCGGCAGCGGGCTCGGCTTGGCGATCGCCCGCGAATTGATGCGCGCGCATGGCGGTGATCTGACGCTGGTCTCTAGCACCGGCGCCGGCACAGTTTTCCGCCTGACCGTTCCCGCCCCGGCAGATCGGGCTGCGAAGATCAGTCAAGTGCGAGTGTCGTCGTCTTGAGGTAAGCGCTCTCGGGCAGCGAGGGATGAACCGGGTGATCGGGCCCCGCGCCGACGTTGCGCAGGATGCGCCCGCCGCGGCCGGCGTCAGCGAGGCCACGCCGCACCGCCTCGGCGAACTCGGCCGCGCCCACATTGTAGGAGCACGAGGCGAGAAACAGGATACCGCCGCGCGCCGTCAACGACGCCGCGAGGCGCGCAAGCTTGCGATAGCCGCGAACTGCGGCCGGCGCTTCCTTACGCGATTTTGCGAAAGCCGGCGGGTCGGCGACGACGATGTCGAAACGCTCTCCGGCGGCGGCGAGCCTGGCCATTTCGCCGAATGCCTCGGCGCGGCGAAAGCTGCAGATGCCGTCGGCCTCGTTCATCACCGCCGCCTTGGCGGCGAGAGCGAGCGCCGGCTCGGAGCGGTCGATCCCGAGCACTTCCTTTGCGCCCGCGCGCGCCGCCTGCACCGCAAACCCGCCGGTGAAGCAATACAGATCGAGGACGCGGGCATTGCGCGCCAAGCCGGCAACCAACCGACGGTTGTCGCGCTGGTCAAAAAACCAACCGGTCTTCTGCCCGGCCAGCGGGTCGGTCGGAAAGACGGCTCCGTTTTCACGAACCAGAACCGGTCCGTGGATCGCGCCCAGCGCTACCCGCGTTTCGGATAACAGGCCCTCCTGCGCGCGCGCCGGGCTGTCGTTGCGAAGCACGATCGCCTGCGGCTTCAACAGCGCGGCAAGCCCATCGAGGATGAGCGGCTCGAGTCGGGCAATGCCCGCGGCGTTCGACTGCACTGCAAGAACTGCCCCGTAACGGTCGACGACAAGACCGGGCAGCCCGTCGGCCTCGGCATGAACGAGGCGGTAATAGGGTTCGTCGAACAACCGCTCGCGCAGCCGCAGCGCACGGTCGAGCTGGCGCGTCAGGAAACGCCCACCGATCGAGCGGCCGGCGTCGCGGTCGAGAAGACGTGCGGCTAGCAGACAATGCGGATTGAACATTGCCACTCCGAGCGCGCTGTCGTCGGCGCGGCGCAGGGTAACGAGCGTGCCCGGTGACAGCGCCCGCGCCGCCGCGTCCATTCGCACCTCGTTCGCGTAGACCCATGGATGGCCGGTCTCGGCGCGTTTGTGTAGCGCCGGCAGTAGCCCGACAGACGGCCGAGCGGCCGGGTCGTCGTCGATCGCCTCGCTGATCACAGCTGTCTCGGAGCTCATCCCAGGCCACTCACGGCTCGCCACTGCGTCAGCCATTATCTGGCAACATCGCGGCCCGCTTGCGAGCCCCCGCCCGGCTTACGGCGTCTCCCTCGATCCACCTTGCGTTTTCGGGTGCCGCGGGAGTAGTTGTTGCCGCCACCATCCGGCTCGCTTCGCCGCAGGCGCCCGTAGCTCAATTGGATAGAGCACCAGACTACGGATCTGGGGGTTAGGGGTTCGACTCCTCTCGGGCGCGCCATTTTTGGGATAGTTTAAAGAGTGAAGTCAGACTTGACCTGGAAGGTGCCGAGTTCCGGGCATTGATCGGGGCCCGCAATACGCTTAGAAACATGAGGCCGCTGCTGTTAATCGAGGTTTCCGATGCCGCCCAGGTGCGCCGGGGCGGATCACGAGCAACCCTGTGCAATCTGCTGGAAAACGCCCACTACGTGCCGCCGACCATCGACGACACTACCGGCGTCCCGGTACCTTGGACATTATCCGGCAGCCCTATGTCGCTCAATGTGGTGGCGGTCCACAGTCGGCGGGATTTCGGATTGCTCGCAAAGCCGCGGCGGAAGCCACAGACAATGACGCCGAATTAAAATTGAATACGCAGATCGGCATCATTTGGGCTGGGGGCGATGGTGGGGGGACAACCCGGCAACGGGCGACGATCAGGAGGATAAGTCGATCGTGAAGAATGCCGCGCGCCTCTTGCGTAAGCTGCGCCGCAAGGTTTACCGGGAAGTGCCGGTTGCGACCTGGAATCGAGCGGCCGAGGTCGACTGGCGCGGTTCCTACGACAGCCTGATCTCAACGTTTCGCCGCGGCGATCACGGGGTGCTGTCGGGAGGCGCTGCGTTGGCACTGTGGCGCGCCGCCACCGATGCCGGGTTCCGCGCCTGGTGCTATGATTTCGGCTTCCCCGAAAGCTTGACGCATATGGTGACCGTAGTCGAGTTAGATGGTCGCTTACGGATCCACGACCCCTTTTTCAACCTCGGATACCGCGCGGATTTCTACGAGATCCTCGAGGGATTGCGCGCCGATCAGCTGCCTGACATCAGATGTGAGACGCGCGATCGGAAGATCTACGTCATGGACCCGTCCTGCGAATCCCAGCTCACCGTCGATTGGCTGACGGCTCATGCCGACCGCGAGCTCGATCGCGTCGGATCCCTGCGTCGCTTCGAGGTGTTGTGGGACCGCGCCGCATTGCTCACCACCCTAGCCCGGCCGGAAGCCGTGTATCGGGATCTGGAGACACACGGCTATCCAGCCGACCTCTCATTCCTGATGTTGCATCCGGTCGGGGTGTTCGATGGTAGGGCGCACCACCGGAATCCCGAAACGATGCCCCTGATCGGCGGTCGCAACTTGCGTTCGCCCGTCGCTGGTTTGCGCGCAGCGATGCGGCAGCTGACTCAGGACTTCGCGGTCGAGCGAGACCAGCTGGCCGAAAAATCGGCGATTTCGGGTCGACTCGAAGGTGAGCTTGCGGAAGCGCGGTTGCGGCTTTTGGCGGCATCCGGGGAAGCCGAGCAGCTTTCAGCACAATCAGCGCAACTGCGTGGCGCGCTCGAAGACAGTATTCGGCAACGAGATGCCGAACGCCAGGCGCTGTCGCAGGGAAACTCTGCGCTAGAGGAACGCCGTGCGGTGCTTGAGGCCGAGCTTGCGGAAGCGACGGCGCACCGCGCGGCCGCGACAGAAGAGGCGCGGCGGCTAGCGGATCAAGTCGTGCAGCTGCGCTCTGCATACGACGATGCCGAGGGCCGGATCGCCACGGAACGCCAGCGTTTCCTGCAGCAGCAGCAAAAGCTCGAAGCCATGTTGGGCGAGACCAGTGCGCATGCAGCAGCAATAGAGGCGCAGGCCCAAGGATGGGAGCAGACGATCCGTACGCTGCAGGATGCGACAGCTCAACGCGCAGCAGAATGGGAGGCCGAGCGCCTGGTCTTGCAAACCGAAGCACAGGCGCTCGAGAACGATAAGCGACAGTTGCGTGCGGAAGTGTTAAAGGCGTGGGAGGATCTCGCTAAAGCTCATGGGCAGCTCTCGGAGTTGCAGAGCCGCCTCGCTGGGGCAGAGAACCAGGCGGCGTGGTCAGCGCTGCAGATCGCCGAATTGGTGGAGAAGGACGCGGCTGCGCGAAGCGAGCTAGCGCAGCGCCGCGAGGAGGTCGACGGCTTCGTCTCCGCGGCCAAGCGGCTCTTGGCGGTTGACCAGCTCCCGAGCACGGAGCTATTAGCGGTCCTCGGCCATTTGCGTCAGCATTTGCGCGAGACAGAACGCGAGCTCGATCGCGCCGAGGCCGAGCGCGACCGCCTACGCGCAGCGCTAAATACGCCAGCAGGCCATCAGCATTGGTTGAACGTCGCGGGCTTGCTTCGCCGGCTGTTCCCTCGGCTCCGGAACCGCGAGCGAAAAATTGAATCAGTCAGAGGCGCGACTATCGGGTGAATAAAACTTGGGATCGGGTAGCCGAGCCCGGCGTAAAGCTCCCACGCGCGCGGCGTCACGATCCGTCGGCTCGCCTCGATGACCCCATCGTCAAGCTTGGGTGACGGCCAAGCATGGATCGCCATGCGAATCCAATCGCTGCCCGCAGCAACCTCGATCCCGTTGAGGTCGAAAACAAAGCCGGACAACTCGGAGGCCGGCCGCCACGTCAGGCGTCGCTGTCAGATACGTCCTCTGGCGCCTTCGCTGTCACAGCTCTCGTGGCCATTCTCATCATTCGCGTCGGGCGACGACCTAACGCGGGACACCGCTTTCGTTTCGAGAGTCTCCGCTTTGGGACGGTCACCAGAAACTATGTCATTCACCTAGCCGTGGCCCGGCCTCGCTGCCCTGTGCGAACGGCGTTACTCCGCGGGCTCGAGGACCGGCTCGGCGTCGTTCCGCCGGGCCTCGATCTCGGCCGCCTTTTTTTCGACCAGCTCGACCAGGTGATCGACGATGTCCGTGTTCTTCAGACGGTGATCGGTCACGCCGCTGATGTAGACTTGGTGGGTGCCATTGCCGCCGCCGGTAAAGCCGATATCGGTTTCGCGCGCTTCTCCGGGACCGTTCACGACACAGCCAATCACAGAAACGGTCAACGGCGTTGTGATATGGGCGAGCCGCTCTTCGAGCCGTTCGACCGTTTTGATTACCTCGAACTGCTGGCGCGCGCACGAAGGACATGAGATCACGGTGACTCCACGGCGACGCAAGTTCAAGGATTTGAGCATCTCGAAGCCGGCCTTGACCTCCTCCACCGGATCGGCCGACAGCGAAACCCGGATCGTGTCACCGATGCCGGACCACAGCAACATCCCCAGGCCGATCGAGGATTTGACGGTGCCGCTGCGCAGACCGCCCGCCTCGGTGATGCCAAGATGGAGCGGATAGTCGCAAGCATCGGCAAGCTGCTGATAAGCTGCGACGGCAAGAAACACGTCGGATGCCTTGCAGGAAATCTTGAACTCGAAGAAGTCGTTGTCCTCGAGGATTTTGGCATGGTTGAGCGCACTCTCGACCATGGCCTCGGGACAAGGTTCGCCGTAGCGCTCGAGCAGATCGCGCTCGAGCGAGCCAGCGTTGACTCCGATCCGCATTGAGCAACCATGATCCTTGGCCGCCTTGATCACCTCGCGGACGCGCGCGGACGAGCCGATATTGCCTGGATTGATGCGCAGGCAGGCGGCGCCGCTCTCCGCCGCCTCGATCGCGCGCTTGTAGTGGAAATGGATGTCGGCAACGATCGGCACCGTGGCTTGGCGCACGATCTCCTTGAGCGCCAGCGCCGATTCCTGGTCGGGGCAAGAAACCCGGACAATGTCGGCGCCGGCGTGTTCGAGCGCCTGGATCTGCTCGACCGTCGCCTTGACGTCGCTCGTCACCGTGTTGGTCATTGACTGCACCGTGATCGGCGCATCGCCGCCGACCGGCACCTTGCCCACGTGGATCTTGCGGCAGCTGCGGCGGTGGATGTCACGATACGGTCTGACACTCATTATCGACCTCGCTCGGGTGATTTCGCAAACTGGCTTATAGCTGGTTTGGGCAGCGCACAAAAGGAGGGGGCGGTACCCGGGCGGTCTCAATTGTGAGTCGTGTTCCCCGCCGTCAGCAATTGGGGATCTAGTGCCACATTGCGCACAGCGCCGATTGGACCCAGAGACGGCGCCGGTTTACCGTCGACCACGACATCGAGTCCGCCGGCATTGCCGGCTCTCATGGATAAGCCAGCCCGGTCTGGCACCCGATAGCTCTCGCCTGGCTTCAGCACACCGGTGAACAGCACCGAGTGGTCGGAATCACGTACCTGAATCCAAGTGTCGGTAGTGGCCCGCAAAACAATTCTCGTCGACCCATCGGCAGCGCCATAGGTCTGCGGCGTCCCGCTCTCGGCTTCGAGCACTGAGCCTGCCGCCGCATCTGCGCTGGTGCTCGGAATGTGCGGCACGGAGGCAGCAGCGGAAGTGGTTGCCGGAACGGGTGCGGGAGGCGTCGCTGGAGTGCCGGGGATCGTCGCAGCAGCAGGCGGAGGGGACCCGCTTGGCGCCGCCTCCGCCTCGCTTGCAGCCGGCATCTCGGTGCCTGATACGGGTTCCGACGGCGGAGCGCCGGCCTGCCCGGTGGCTGTCGCCGAGGTGGCTGGTGCAATCGGAGCCGACGGCGGAACGCCAGCCTGCACGGTGGTTGTCGCCGAGGTAGCTGGCGCAATCGGAGCCGACGGCGTCGAAGCCGCAGGTTTTGGCGGGTTTGGCGGCAGCAGCGTTGCCGGCACCTCCGTTACGCGCTCTGGCCGGGCAAGTTCATCGGTCGATAGATAGTACCATGTTCCGTATCCGCAGATTGCCAAGATCAGCGCCAGCAGAAGCATTGCGCGGCCCGGCACGCTGCGCTCGCCGAGCGGCATCGGGAACGAAAGATCAGGCTTTGCGTCGAGACCCGCGGCCTCGAGCCTAAAACGCCGCAGTATCTCCGCGCCGTCGAGCCCGAGGTGATCGCCGTAGGCGCGCACGAAGCCGGCGGCGTAGGCCGGGCCAGGGAGGCGATCGGGGCGTCCCTCCTCGATCGCGGCCAAGTAGGCCGGCTTGATCCGAAGCGCCCCTGCAACGTCGTTGAAATTGAGGCCGAGCGCTTCGCGCTGTTGCCGCAGCGCATCACCCGCAGAACGCGGGCCCGCTGGGAGTGGAACTTCGCCTTCGAATTCCATCTCCGCGAGAGGGGTCTTGGTCCGCTGAAACAAAGCCATCGAACGGTTGCCAGAAACACATCTTAACCAAGGAGGCTTCTATTTGTCCAATCGCGCCATCGCCCACCCAACTCTTCACCTCCTATTCGCGAATCCGATAACGGCCCATCCGCGGATCGCGTGATGGTTCGGGTCGGCTCCGCGCATAATTCGGCGGCGGGGCGCCGAGTTGGCTGGAGTTACAATGCGATTAAATGGTCGCGGGCATAGGCTTCGAGTTTTGGTCTGAGCGAATGGTCCGGCCTTGCGCTGATTTCGCCAATATAGTCCGCGACCGCAGCGGCATCGAGGCTGCGAATCATCATCTTCACCGGGCCGATTGCGGTCCCCGCCATTGACAATGTCCGAAAGCCGAGAGCGATCAGGACCATGGCCTCGATTGGGTTACCCGCCATCTCACCACACATACTTAGCGGCACCGCCGATGCGCAGGTCTGCACAACGACTTCGCGCAACATTGCCAGCATCGGCGGGGACAGAGGATCATAGCGATCGGCGAGCCGCGGATTGCCGCGATCGCACGCAAACAGAAACTGGAGCAGATCGTTGGTGCCGATCGATAGGAAATCTATCCGCCGGCACAGCGCCGGCAGCTGCCACAACAAGGCAGGCACCTCGAGCATGACACCGATCTTGACCGATGCCGGTAGCGCGCGCCCCTCACCGGCCGCGTAGGCAAGCTCCATATCGAGCAACGCACGGGCGCGTTCGAGTTCGGGAATCTCGGCGATCATCGGAAACTTGACGAGCAGATCGCGTCCCTCGGCGGCACGCACCAAAGCGCGCAGCTGCTCTCGCAACATCGCCGGCCGGTCGAGTCCGATGCGGATCGCACGCCAGCCCATCGCCGGATTGTCCTCTGGCGCATGCGGCAGATAGGGCAGTAGCTTGTCGCCGCCGATATCCAAAGTGCGGAACACGACCGGCCGCCCGTCCGCCTGCTCGAACACACTGCGGTAGAATTCGGTCTGGTCCTCGATCGCGGGAAATGTGTCGCGCACCATGAATGGGATCTCGGTGCGAAACAGTCCGACGCCTTCGGCCCCGGTTGCCGCCAATAGTGGCATGTCGATCAGCAAACCCGCATTCAGTAGAAGTTTGATCCCGATCCCGTCGCGCGTAATTGCCGGGGCGGTGCGGAGACTGTCGTACAGTTTACCCCGCTGGGTTCGCGCCTCTACCGCCGCCGTTGTTGATTGTTGAACGTCTTGGCTCGGCCGGATCAGGATTTGAGCGTGATCGCCATCGAGAATAACGACGTCGCCGGACGCGATCCGGGTCACTGCGCCGTCGACCCGACCGACGACGGGAATGTCGAGAGCGCGAGCGACAATCGCGACATGCGCCGTCGGCGACCCTTCTTCGAGGACGAGACCGATCACCCGCCGATGGGCGTAGTCCAACAGTTCGGCCGGGCCCATCGCGCGGGCAATCAAAATGAACTCGGGCGGCAGCTCGTCCCACTCGGCATTCGGCGGCCGTTTTGATAGATGCTGCTGTAGCCGGTTGGCGAGGTCGTCGAGATCGACCAAGCGCTCCCGCAGATAGGAATCGCTAGCCTGCATCATGCGGGTGCCGGTTTCGTCACGAACCTTCTGCACCGCTGCCTCGGCGGTCAGGCCGCTACGGATGGCATCGGCGATGCGGGCGATCCAGCCGCGGTCGGCGGCAAACATGCGATACGTCTCGAGAACGTCGCGGTGCTCGCCCGCGCCGAGCCCATAGCTGGCTAAGACCAGTTCGTCGACCAACTCGCGCATCGCCGCAACCGCCCGCCGGAGGCGATCGAGCTCGGCAGCAACGTCCTCTGCGACAACCTGGCGGATCGCCAGCTGTGGTTGATGCAGCACGGCCGGTCCGATTGCCAGCCCGGGATTGAGCCGGACGCCAACCAACCGGACGGGGAGCATCCCGCCGGCCTGGCTCTGCGCGAATTCGAGCGGGTTGACGAGCTCGCCGCTGGCCGCGAGCTCGGCCACGATCATGGCGATCGTCTGCAATATTTCGATCTCGTCTTCGGCATAACGGCGCGAGATCCGGTTCTGCACGACGAGCACGCCGAGGACCCGGCCGCCCCGCAGAATTGGAACGCCCATTAGCGACCGATATATCTCTTCGCCGGTCTCTGGCCGGTAGGCGAAAGCCGGATGCGCCTGCGCGTCCTCAAGCGCCAGAGGACGCGCCGTTGCGGCGATCAGCCCGACAAGGCCCTCGCCGACGCGAAGCCTCGTGCGATGTACGGCTTCCGGCCGCAGACCCTCGGTAGCAAATAATTCGAGCACCTCGCCGGCGCGCATGATGTAGACCGAGCAGACCTCCGCGACCATCTCCGCGGCGATTATACGAACGATGGTGTCGAGCCGGTCCTGCGAGTTGGCGGCGCTGGCCATAATGTCGCGGAGCCGGCGCAGCAGCCGGCGGGTTCCGCTGACGCTACCCGGAACCTCATTCATTCCAATGCGTTCCGACGCCCGGATACAGCCTCCCCGGGCAAAGGCGCGGGATGGCCGACGCGCTCGCTGCGGGCGGCGAGTACGGCTAGCGCCTGATCGATCAGTTCCTCCAGGATCTCAGCGCTACGCTGTTCCCGCGTCACAAAACCCACGCTCTGCCCTGCCATTAGAGAGCCTGCTTCGACGTCACCGTCGATCACTGCACGCCGCAGTGCACCGGCCCAAAAGTGCTCAATTTCCAATTGTGCCGCTTTCTGCGACAACTCACCCCGCGTGAACTGGTCGATGATCTCGCGCTGCACGACGATAAACCGCTCGGTTCCCAGGTTTGCGAGCGCCCGGACCGGGATCACCGGGAACCGAGGATCGAGCTGAGGCGACGTGACGGCGTCTCGTGCCACGGCGCGGATGAATGCTTGCTTGAAGCTCTGATGGGCGATCAATTCCTTGGCACAGACAAAGCGCGTGCCGAGCTGCACGCCAGCCGCGCCCATTTCGAGATAGGCCAGCATGGCTTCGCCTCGTCCGATACCTCCGGCAATGAAAACCGGAACATTGTCGAGATGCGGCAGAATCTCTTGCGCCAACACCCCGGTCGAAACCGGCCCGACATGTCCGCCAGCCTCGCTTCCCTCGATGATAATCGCATCGGCGCCCATGCGTACGAGCTTGCGGGCAAAGCCGAGTGCCGGCGCGAAGCAAAACACCCGTGCTCCATTTTGCTTGATCCGGCTCATCGCCGCGCCACTCGGCAGGCCGCCTGCCAATACGACATGGCCGACGCGATGGGCAGCGCAAATGTCGATGAGTTCGATCAGCCGCGGATGCAAAGTGATCAGATTGACCCCAAAGGGCCGTTCCGTTAGCGATCTGGTCGCTGCGATCTCGGCGGACAATAGTTCGGGCGTCATCGAACCCGAGGCAATGACTCCGAAACCGCCTGCGTTGGATATAGCTGCGACCAGGTTGCGCTCTGACACCCAGGTCATCGCACCGCCCATAATGGCGCATTTGCAGCCGAGCACAGCTGTACCGCGAGCCCACAAGCGGTCAAGTTCGGCCCGGAATTGGTCGCACCCGGAAACTCCCCGGGCTGCCGCGCGCTCGCCGCCTGCCGGAACCCCCGCCGCGGCGATTTCCTCGATCATCCTTCGGCGTCGAGCCCGTAGGCCGTGTGCAGCGCCCGCAAGGCAAGCTCGGTGTATTCGGCGGCAATCAGGACGCTGACTTTGATTTCCGACGTCGAGATCACCTGAATATTGATCCCCTTCTCGAACAGCGTCTGAAACATCTGCTTGGCGACGCCGGCATGGCTGCGCATGCCAACGCCGATCACCGAGATCTTGACCACGTTCGAATCCGGCTTCAATGCGGCAAAGCCGAGCAGGGCTTGCCGTTCTTCCAACACCGATACGGCCCGGTCGAGATCAGCTCGCGCCACCGTAAATGTCAGGTCGGCGCGACCATCTTCCGAGACATTCTGCACGATCATGTCGACATTGATCGCACTGTCGGCGAGCGGGCCGAAGATGGCGGCCGCTACGCCCGGACGATCCGCCACTTTCTGCACAGTGATCTTAGCTTCGTCCCGGCTATACGCGATGCCGCTCACTACCCGCTGTTCCACGATCTCATCCTCGTCGACAACTAGGGTTCCGGGGGTATCGGTAAAGCTCGATAGAACCTGAACCCGTACCCGATGGTTCATTGCCAATTCGACCGAGCGCGTCTGCAATACCTTGGCTCCCTGCGAGGCCATTTCTAACATTTCTTCGTAGGTTATCCTACTGAGCTTGCGGGCTTTCGCAACGATCCGCGGATCGCTGGTATAGACCCCGTCGACATCGGTGAAGATATCGCAGCGATCGGCTTTGAGCGCCGCCGCGAGCGCAACGGCCGAAGTGTCTGAGCCGCCTCGGCCAAGGGTCGTAATCCGCCCCCGCAAATCGATCCCCTGAAATCCCGCCACGACAGCGGCTTGGCCTCCGGCCAAGCGGCGGCTGATTTCGGTCACATCGACCGCCTCGATCCGAGCCTTGCCGTGGACCCCGTCGGTACGGATCGGGATCTGCCATCCGAGCCACGAGCGTGCATCTATCCCGAGATTCTGCAGCGCAAGCGCGAGTAGGCCAGCGGTGACCTGCTCGCCGGCGGAAACCACGACGTCAAACTCGCGGGCGTCGTGCAGGCGACTGGTCTCGCGGGTCCAGTCGACCAGCTGGTTGGTCACCCCCGCCATCGCCGAGACGACGACGGCTACCTGATGCCCGGCGTCGATCTCGCGTTCAACGCGCCGGGCAACGACTTTTATTCGCTCTGTATCGGCGAGCGATGTGCCGCCGAATTTTTGCACGAGGCGCGCCATATGCTTTTGAACACCATCCGAGCAGTTGCCGGGTTGCGAACCTCACCACATACTCCTTTCTCGGTGATCAGGCCATCGGGCCAAGAATTAAAGGGAGGATCGAGCCGTGCTCGCTAGCGGCGCCACCGTCGACGATGAAGAGATCCGGCGTTTTGGCGCGCAGGCCGATGCCTGGTGGGACGCCGATGGCGGTTTCCGCGCATTGCACCGCCTCAATCTGCCGCGGCTCGACTTCATCCGCTCCCGGCTGCTGAAGCATTTCCATCGCGATTTTCACCTGTTACGGCCGTTCACCGGACTGACCTTGCTCGACATCGGGTGTGGCGGGGGCCTCGCGGCTGAGCCGATGGCGCGTCTCGGCTTTACCGTGACCGCCGTCGACGCGGGGCCCGAAGCAATCGCAGCAGCGCGAGCGCACGCGCACATGGCTGGTCTTGAGGTTGGCTACAGGGTCGCAACCGCCGAGTCGATTGCCGATGCCGGCGAGCGTTTCGATGCGGTATTGGCGCTCGAGGTAATCGAGCATGTCAGCGATCCCAAACCCTTTTGCCGATACCTTGGCTTGCTGGTCACCCCGGGAGGGGCTGCGATCGCCTCCACCCTGAACCGCACCGCTCGATCCTTCGCGTTGGCAATCGTCGGCGCCGAATATCTGCTCGGTTGGCTCCCGCGCGGCACTCACGATTGGCGTAAGTTTCTGCGCCCTTCGGAGCTGATCCTCGACCTGCGCCGCAATGGTCTCGTCGCTACTGAGATCGCCGGGCTCAGCTACGATCCACGTGCCGGCGAATGGGTTCTATCGCGGGACATGGAGGTCAATTACCTCGTCATGGCGGTGCGGCAGTGACGCTCCGCCCGCGTCTTCAACTGTCGCTGGGCGGGAGCCAGGGAATTTGGCCAAAGCTGATGCCCTCGTCGGCCAGTTCGCGCGACTCGGTGTCGTTCGCCTCGCCATAGATGCCGCGAGGTTCGGTCTCGCCGTAGTGAATTCGCCGCGCCTCTTCTGCAAAATGCCCGCCGACGTAGTCGCAATGGGTTTCGATCCGTCGACGCATCTCAATCAGCGCCGTGCGCAACTGCGCTAGCGCCGCTGCCGGCTGGATTCCCTCACGCGAGCGGCCGACCCTCGGCGCCATCACCGCCTTTTCGACCGAGGAGTCACCACAATGGGGACAGGCTATGCCGCCGGCCGCTTGCTGCGCTTCAAACGCGGCGCCGTCACGAAACCACCCCTCGAACTCATGGTCCTTAGAGCAGCGCAACGTGTACAAAATCATAAAGCCGGCCTCCTGACCGACTAATTTACATCTACCGCTCCGCTATAGCAATTCTCTGACGACAAGATGAAGAATTTCCCAATTTCTAGGTCCCCTGCGGCGCCTTCGCCTTGGGTCGAGCAATGGGCGCCACTGATCAGACCGGGTGGGTTAGTGCTCGACCTGGCAGCCGGTACAGGCCGCCATGTGCAGCTGCTGCTAGACCGCGGCTTTGCCGTCCGCGCGGTCGACTGCGACGCTTCGGCTTTGCTGCCTTTGGTCGGACCGAGCTGCGAAATCATCGAGACCGACCTCGAAAGCGGTGCAGACTGGCCGCTCGGCGGTGGCTACGACGGGATCGTTGTCACCAATTACCTTCATCGGCCGTTGCTGCCGGCGATCGGGCTAGCGCTCGCCCCCGGCGGGGTCGTGATCTACGAAACTTTTGCGGTCGGCAACGAGAAGTTTGGGCGGCCGCAAAATCCCGATTTCCTATTACGGCCAGGCGAATTGCTCTCAGCCTTTGCAGTGTTGACGATAGTTGCTTTCGAACAAGGCCTCGTAACCGAGCCACGGCCCGCCGTCATCCAACGCATCGCCGCCGTCGCCGGCCCGCTTGGACCGGGTACCGAAAATCCCTGTTTGACGATTTCCGGGGCGTACAGCGTTGGTGTCAAGCGAGGAAATCCGCTGTGGCGCTACTCGGCCGCCAGAGGACGCCCGGCACGATTCGGGCGCGCAAAAGGCCGGTCGTGGCCGAGCGACGGCACCATGCGCCTAGCCTCTGCAATTCGTGCAACCTCGATGCGCTCGACGATGATGTCCACGCCTTGTCCGGCATCGGCCAGCACCTCGCCCCACGGATCGACGATCAGCGAGTGGCCGTAGGTGTGCCTGCCCTCCGCGTGCTCGCCCCACTGCGCGGGAGCGAAGACAAAGCATCCATTCTCGATCGCCCTTGCACGCATGAGGACGTGCCAGTGCGCTTTTCCCGTCGGCACCGTGAATGCGGACGGGATCGCCAGAAACTCTGCGCCGGCCTGTGCCAGCGTGCGATAGAGCTGCGGAAAGCGGAGATCATAGCATACCGTCATCCCGAGCACGCCCCACGGCGTCTCGGCTAGCACCACTTCGCAGCCTGGCCGGAACGCATTGCTTTCGCGGTAGCTTTCGCCGTCGGCAAGGTCGACGTCGAACATATGGATCTTGTCGTAGCGCGCGACGATCCCGCCGCTCGCGTCAATTAGGTACGATCTGTTGGCGAGCCGCCGCTCGCCGCTCGGTATTCCTGGCTCGCGCGAGATGTCGACGGCGATCGAGCCGATCAGCAGCCACACCCCGGTTTCTCTCGCGACAGCCCGCAGCGCCACCAGCACCGGATGGTTGGCCTCGTCGCGCGCCTTCTCGCGCCGGAGTTTCCCGACCGGCTCCATGAGCCCGGTATTCTCAGGCGTAAGGACAAAATCCGCACCGCCGTCGCGCGCACGGCGAACCAAATCCGATACCGTCCGGATATTGGGCTCATAGTCACGCGCGGCAGTAAATTGAACGCAGGCAGCAGTAAAGGCGTCGCTCATTCTGGAATTCCCAACTTGGGATCGAGTTCCCCGGCGCGATCGAGCGCCGCGAGGTCGTCGTACCCGCCGATGTGCTCGCCGTTGATAAAAATCTGCGGCACCGTGCTGCGCCCTTGAGCGCGCCGGATCATCTCGTCTCGTTTCGCTGGCTCTTCGGCGATGTCGATATCGACATATGCTACCCCCTTGCGTTGCAACAAGGTGCGAGCACGCGAGCAATAAGGGCAGTACATCGTCGTGTAAAGCTCGACCTCAGCCATCGTCCTCGCCTCTCCCCGCGCCATCCCGGAACCTGCCGATTATGCGCCGGTCCGCAGCGCCCGCGCCAGGGTCAGCACACCGACAAACTCGGCGCCGGCCGCGCTTCAGCACGCGCGCGCATTCATCGGCCGTGGCGCCGGTCGTCATCACGTCGTCCACGATAACGACCCGCTTCCCCGCAACGCTACGATCCCGACGCAGGGCGATGGCGCCGCGTACGTTGTTCTCGCGGGCCGTCGCGCCCAAGTGACCTTGTGACCGCGTTCGACGGCGACGAACCAACCAGTCAGCCGCGACGGGCGGCCCTCCGGCTGCGTGTATCGCGTGCGCCAACAGGGCAGCTTGGTTGTAGCGTCGCTGGAGGAGCCGCGTCCAATGCAGCGGCACCGGTACGGCGAGGTCGGCGCCGAGGAGGACTTCGCCGCCGGCGCGGTGCATCCAACGCCCGAAGGCGTTCGCCACGTGAGTGTGGTCCGCGTGTTTCAGCCCAAGAACGAGGCTGCGGCTGTTCTTATCGTAACGTAGCACCGCGCGAGCCCTATCCCAGGCTCGCTGCTCGCGGGCGCAGTCACCGCACACAGCGTCGTCGCCCATCGGATGCGGAAACGGCAGGCCGCAGCCGATGCACCATGGCGGCGTGAAAAAGGTAATCCCGCCCCAGCACTTCCCGCACAGCGCATCAGGCTCTTCGACGGTCTCCCCGCAGGCAAGACAGCGGGGCGGCAGCAGGATGTCAATGAACCCACGACCGATCCGCCGCAATTGGGTAAATGTTGCCGTCGCCGTCATGGGCACGCATCATCAAAGCGTATTCGCGTTCGTCAACCCCCATCCGCAGAAAGGCCCCGGATGGCCGCCGGAGAGTTCGAATCGACAACGCTGTTCGATCGCCGCGCCTGGCGGCTGCACCGCGAGCGTGCGGCGCGTTGCGGGTGCGTCGACTTTCTGCATGTCGAGGTCGCCGATCGGATCGTCGATCGCCTGGATGACGTTGGCCGCCAATTCCGCACAGTTCTCGATCTGGGCGCGCACCATGGCGCGCTGTCACGGGCGCTCGCCCATCGACCTGGGATCGAGCGTATCGTCGCCGTCGAACCCGCTATCGTCTTGACTACACAGACTTCGGCCAACCTAATTGCCGCCGACCCGGAATTGCTCCCATTTCGTGACGCCAGCTTTGATCTTGCGGTCAGCGCTCTTGCCCTCCATTGGGTTGCCGATCTCCCCGGCACGTTGATCCAGCTGCGCCGGACTCTGAAACCGGACGGGTTATTCGTCGGGGCGATGCTCGGCGGCGCCACCATGATGGAGCTGCGGACTGCGCTGATCGAGAGCGAACTGATCGAAGAAGGTGGCGCCAGCCCGCGGGTGTCGCCCACCGCCGACCTCCGCGATGCCGCCGCCTTATTGCAGCGCGCCGGCTTTGCGATGCCGGTCGCCGATGCCGATACGATCACCGTCACCTACCCCGACGCTTTGGCGCTGATGCATGACCTGCGCGCGATGGGCGAGACAAATGCGCTGTCGGCGCGCCGGCGCATCTCGCTGCGCCGCAGCACGCTCGCTCGTGCGGTAACGCTTTACGCAGAGCGGTTCGGCCTGCCCGGCGGACGCATCCCCGCCAGCTTCGAGATCCTGTTCCTGACCGGCTGGGCGCCCGACGCGAGCCAGCCGCAGCCGCTGCGGCCGGGCAGCGCCGCGCACCGCCTCGCCGCCGCTCTCGGCACCGTCGAAATTTTGACCGGCGACCCCACCGCGCCGCCAGATAGACGGGACCGAACAGGCCGCCAACAATCAGAGTAGATCCCGCAGCATCGCGATAAGCGGCTTGTCGGCGGGCGGCATCGGATAGTCGGCGAGCCGGGCCGGGCGCACCCAGGTGAGGCGCTGCCCCTCGCGCGCCAGCGGGATCCCGGACCACTTGCGGCAGACATAGAGCGGCATCAGCAGGTGAAAATCGGGGTAGGCGTGCGAGGCGAAGGTGAACGGAGCGAGGCAGCTCGCGGCAACATCGATGCCAAGTTCTTCGCGAAGCTCGCGGATAAGCGCCGCTTCCGGCGTCTCGCCTGGTTCGACCTTGCCGCCGGGAAACTCCCAGAGCCCGGCCATCTGCTTGCCTTCCGGGCGCTGGGCAAGCAGAACGCGCCCGTCGGCGTCTACCAGAACAACCGCGGCGACCAGGACGAGGGGAGGCGCCGGCTCAGCTGCGGTAGCTGCCATTGATGTCGATATAGCCGTGAGTCAGATCGCAGGTCCACACCGTCGCCCTGCCGCGGCCGATCCCGAGATCAACGGCGATTTCGATTTCGCGGCCTTTCATGTGCTCGGCGACAGGCGCCTCGTCATAGCCGGGCACCGGCCCGCCATGGGCGGCGATCTGGATCCCGCCGACCGAGATCGACAACAGGTCGCGATCGGCCTTCTCGCCGGCCTTGCCGACAGCCATGACGATGCGGCCCCAATTGGCGTCGCCGGCGGCGATCGCGGTCTTGACCAGCGGCGAATTGCCGACTGTTAACCCGATCCGCCGCGCCGCCCGGTCGCTCTCCGCCCCGGTGATCTCGATCGAGACGAATTTCTGGGCCCCCTCGCCGTCGCGAGCGATCTGCTGGGCAAGGTCGGTCATCACCGCCTCCAGCGCGCTTTGGAATCCCGCGAGACGCGGGTCATCGACGTTGGCGACGGGGTCATGACGCGCCTGGCCGGTCGCGCACAGCAGCACCGTGTCGCTGGTCGAGGTGTCGCCGTCGACGGTCATAGAGTTAAACGACCGCTCGTTCGCCGCGACCAGCAGCGGTTGCAGCACCTGATGCGGCAAGGTCGCGTCACTGAACAGGTAGGCGAGCATGGTCGCCATGTCCGGTGCGATCATTCCCGAACCCTTGCAGAAACCATTGATCCGCACGGCAACGCCGTCGATCGTCGCCGTCGCAGTGGCCCCTTTCGGAAAGGTGTCGGTGGTCATGATCGCGCGGGCCGCCGGCTGCCAGGCCGCGGCATCAAGCAGATCGGCGACGCTCGGCAAGGCGGCGCTGATACGGTCGGCCGGTGGCGGCTCGCCGATGACGCCGGTTGAGGCGATGTACACCTCGTGTGGGTCGCAAGCGAACAGCTTTGCGGCGGTGGCCGCGGTGCTCTCGACCACCTGCCGCCCGGCGCGTCCGGTAAAGACGTTGGCGTTTCCGGAATTGACGACGATCGCGCGCACCTTGCCGAGTGGCAGGCATTCGCGACACCAAATCACCGGCTGCCCTGGCATCGTCGATTGGGTGAACACGCCGGCGACGGTGCTGCCCGCCGCCAGCTCGACCAGCATCAGGTCATTGCGCCCGGTGTAGCGGATGCCGGCGGCGAAAGCGGCGAGCCGCACCCCTGAAACCGGCGGAAGCACCGGAAAACCGGCAGGCGCCAACGGGGAAACAGCAGCGGCGGTCATTCTTCTCCCTATCGGAACTGTACAAACGGGGCCTGGGCAAATTGGACCTGGACAAAGTTATTTGGCCGGGGGAAGCGGTTTGCCGTCAAGCCCGTAGGTCTCGACCTTAGCGGCCTCTCGCAGCTCCTTAAGCTTCGCCTGGATTATATCCCGCGCCAGTAGCTGGCTTACTTGCTCGCGCGCTTCTGCGAAACTTGGCGGCTTTTTGACCCGATGGTCCTCGACCAGGATCACATGCCAGCCGAACTCGGTCTTGACCGGCGTTTCAGTATATTTGCCTACAGGCAGCGCGAATGCCGCAGCGGCAAATGCGGGAACCATGTCGTCGCGGCCAAAATAGCCGAGATCGCCGCCGGAGGCGGCTCCCGGGTCGGTGGAGTTCTTCTTGGCGAGGGTGGCGAAATCAGCCCCTTTATCTAGCTGGGCGATGATCGACTTTGCTTCAGCCTCGGTCTTCACCAAGATATGGCGAGCGTGCACCTCCTCGCGCGCCGGCTTTTCCTCGAGGAATTTCTGATAGCGCGCCTTGAGCTGGTCCTCGCTCTCCGCCCCCTTGATCAACTGCTCGACATAAGCCTGCTGAATCAGGCGGTCCTCGTATAGCTTCAGCCGGCGCTCCACCGCCGGATCCTGGTCGAGATGCTCTTTGCGCCCGGCATCGACAACCAGCGCTCCATCGACGAGCCGGTCCAGCAAAATCGGGTAGATCTGCTTGAGCGGCAGCTTTTGCGCCTGCTGCGGCAGGCTCTGTTGCATAGCTTCGACGTCGGAAAGGCGGAACTCGGTCCCGTCAACCCGAGCGACGACCGGATTCCCCGCTGGTGGCCCCCCCGCCGTTGCCGGATTCAGCGCCGGAGGCGCCACCGTCGGATCAGCCGCACCTACCGGGCCGGCAGTGAGGCCGGCACCCAGCGCTATGAGAAGCGCCGCGACGAGCGAAAAACGGGACGGCATCACGATCCCCTTGGGCAGGTCGAGAGTGGCGGTCTTTACCGAAGGCGTCCATCAATGCATATCGTCGTCGCCCGAACAAGCTAGGTAATGGGCCCGCTGCTGCGAGCATCACCGGTCGCGGCCGGCGCTGTCGAATTGACAGCTTCGGCCGGTCGGCCTATCTCTGCACTGGTCGCCGTGCGAACACATCCCACTTCTTCCAACCGTTTTCCGAGGGTTCCATGCTTGGCGCCTTAGCCCGGCGGCTGTTTGGCTCCGCCAACGACCGCTACGTCAAAAGCCTGGGGCCGATCGTCTCCGCAATCAACGAGATCGAGCCGCAGCTCGAGGCGATGACGGATGACGAGCTGCGGGCGCGGACCGCGCGGTTCAAGGAGCAGCTCGCCGACGGCGCGGAGCTCGAGGATGTCCTGGTCGACGCCTTTGCTACCGTTCGCGAGGCCGCCAAACGCACGCTCGGCCAACGTCATTTCGACGTGCAGCTGATGGGCGGCGTCGTGCTGCATCGCGGGATGATCGCCGAGATGAAGACCGGCGAGGGTAAGACCCTGGTCGCGACCCTCCCGGTCTACCTCAACGCGCTGACCGGCAACGGTGTGCACGTCGTGACCGTCAACGATTATCTCGCCCGGCGCGACGCCGAATGGATGGGTCAGATCTATCGCTTTCTCGGACTGACGGTCGGCTGCATCGTCCACGATCTCGACGACATGCAGCGCCAGCAGGCTTATTTGGCCGACGTCACCTATGGCACCAATAACGAGCTCGGCTTCGACTACCTTCGCGACAATATGAAGTTCCGGCTCGAGGATATGGTCCATCGGCCGTTTCATTACGCAATCGTCGACGAGGTTGATTCGATCCTGATCGACGAGGCGCGGACGCCATTGATCATTTCCGGCCCGACCGAGGACAATTCCGAACTTTACATTCGCGTGGACAAGCTGATCCCGTCGCTTGAACCCGACGATTACGAGAAAGACGAAAAGCAGCGCACTGTCACTTTGACCGAATCCGGTGTCGAAAAGATCGAGACGATGCTGCGCGAAACCGCGTTGATGGTGACGGGCTCGCTCTACGATATCGACAATGTGGGGCTGGTCCATCACGTCAATCAGGCGTTGCGCGCGCATAAGTTGTTTGCTCGCGATACCGATTACATCGTCAAAGACGACAAGATCATCATCATCGACGAGTTCACCGGCCGGATGATGGAGGGTAGGCGGTACTCCGAAGGGCTGCATCAGGCGCTCGAAGCCAAAGAGCGGGTCACGGTCCAGAACGAGAACCAGACGCTTGCCTCGATCACCTTCCAGAATTACTTCCGCCTCTATCCGAAGCTTGCCGGCATGACCGGCACGGCGATGACGGAATCGCAAGAGTTCGGCGATATCTATAAGCTCGATGTCATCGAGATCCCGACCAACGAGCCGGTGCGCCGGGGCGATACCGATGACGAGGTCTATCGCACCACGCGCGAAAAATACGATGCGATCGTACAGCACGTGCTGGAGTGCCGCGAGCGTCAGCAACCGGTGCTAGTCGGCACCGTCAGCATCGAAAAATCCGAGGCGCTGGCCGCGCAATTCAAAAAGCACAAAATCCCGCACAACGTGCTGAACGCCCGCTATCACGAACAGGAGGCCCATATCATCGCTCAGGCCGGCCGGCCGGGGGCGGTGACGATCGCCACCAACATGGCGGGCCGCGGCACCGACATTCAGCTCGGCGGCAATCTCGAAATGCGCCTGCGGACCGAGCTTGCGACGATCGACGATTTGAATAAGAGCGAGGTCCGGGGCGCCGCCATCCGGCAGGAGATCGAGACGGCGCACGGGGAAGTCGTGCAAGCCGGCGGCCTGTTCGTCGTCGGCAGCGAGCGGCACGAGAGCCGGCGGATCGACAACCAGCTGCGCGGCCGCTCCGGCCGGCAGGGCGATCCGGGCGCCTCCAAATTCTTTGTTTCGCTCGAAGACGATCTGATGCGGATCTTCGGGTCCGAGCGGATGGACTCGATGCTTCAGCGTCTCGGTCTCAAAGAGGGCGAGGCGATCATTCACCCGTGGGTCAACAAGGCTCTCGCCAAGGCGCAGCAAAAGGTCGAAGCGCGTAATTACGACATCCGCAAGCAGCTGCTCAAATTTGACGATGTTATGAATGATCAGCGCAAGGTGATCTATGAGCAGCGCCGCGAGATCATGAACGCGCGCGATGTCGCGGCGACGGTCGCCGATATGCGCAACGAGACGATCGAGGAGGCGGTTCGGGTGGCGATCCCGGAAAACGCCCTCCCCGAGCAATGGGATATCGTCGGGCTCCACGCCGAATGTTTGCGTCTGCTGGCAGTCGATCTGCCGCTGGCGGAATGGGCCAAAGAGGAGGGAATCACCGACGACGAGGTGACCGGGCGGGTTGCCGCCGCTGCCGACCGCCGAATGGCGGAGAAAACGGCGAATTACGGCCCGGAGCTGATGCGCATGGCGGAAAAGAGCCTGCTGCTGCAGCTCCTGGACCAGATCTGGAAAGACCACCTGCTGTCGCTCGACCATCTGCGGCAGGGAATCAACTTGCGCGCCTACGCCCAGCGTGATCCGTTGAACGAATACAAGCGCGAGGCGTTCGAGCTGTTTGAGGGAATGCTGGTCAGCCTGCGCCAGCATGTCACCTCGGTGCTCTCCCATATCGAGCTTCGGACGCAGCAGCCGGCCTTTGCCGATGCGACGGCCGAGCCCGAGGAGGCGATGGCCGGGGAGATGCTTGCCACCGGCACTACCGGACGGCCGGTCATGGCGCGCTCCCGCGCCCAGCGTCGGGCGGGCCCGGTAAATGGCGGCGACCAAGACCGGGGCGAGCCGCAGCGGATGGCGGGTTCACGCGCGCCCTGGGCAGGAACACCGCGCAATGCCTCTTGTCCTTGCGGCTCGGGCAGGAAATTCAAGCACTGCCATGGCCGCGTCTGAGCGCCGGGGCAACCTCGACAAGCGCTGAGCGCTTTGCTATAGAGCGCGTCCCGCGGCGGGTGCATAGCTCAGTTGGTAGAGCAGCTGACTCTTAATCAGCGGGTCCAAGGTTCGAGTCCTTGTGCACCCACCAATCTAATCAAAGGCTTAGAGAGGAACGTCGAGGCGAAGAAAGGATCGAGTCCGTACCAAGTTCGCGATTCCGATGAGGCGCCCGAGCCGGGAACCGCTCCCATGACGAAAGAGCAGGATCAGTCAGCCGGCAGCACGGCCGGCGGCGAGCTTATCTCTAGCGCTGCTCCGTGCCACCAGCCCCGGCTGGGCTCGATCTTCTCGCACCAGATGCGATATCGCGGTTGCATGAGCCGCACGAAAGGGCGATTCTCCCTCACACACAGTCGACACTTTACCTTTACGGCAGAACGAGAAGCCCCAGCCAAGGGGACCGCCACAGCAAATTTGACGGGAGGGTTGCATGACAAGACTGCCGCTGCTGGTCGGAAGCTCGCTGCTGGCGCTCGCGTCTCTATGGGAACCGGCGCACGCCACTGTTATCAAATTCACCTACGATAGCAAGTTAGGCGTTCAGGGTTTTACAGCTCCTCTGACGGGAACCTACGAAATCACTGCTTATGGGGCACGAGGCGGCTCCAATTTTTACGCTAAAGGTGGGTTGGGCGCTGAGGTCAGTGCTGATTTTGCCCTGACCGAGGGCGAAGAGTTGTTAATCTGGGTAGGCGGAAAAGGCGCGGGCTCGGCCACCTTGAAGGGCGGCGCAGGAGGCGGCGGCGGCACCTGGATCGAAGACCAGGACGACCGCGAGTTACTGATTGCCGCTGGTGGCGGCGGCGGTGCTGGCGGCGGTGAGAACATGGGAACCGCTGGCGGTGGCGCGGTGAATGGCTCGGGCAAGGGAGGTTCCAATGGGGGCGGCGTTGGCGGAGGCAAGGGCGGTTCCATAGGCCACGGAGGCAGCGGTGGCACCGCCCCGTATAGTGGTGGTGGTGGTGGCGGCTACACCACCGATGGTGGCGCCGCAGGTGGCGGGGGAGGGGATAGTTTCCCCGCTCTTCGGGGCGGCTCAGGCAATGATGGCGGTGGCGAGGGCGGGTTTGGCGGCGGCGGCGGCGGCGGCAAGTATGGCGGCGGTGGCGGCGGCGGATATAGCGGCGGCGGTGGCGGCACCGTGGAGACCGCGAAGAAATTGGGGTATGGCGGTGGCGGTGGCGGGTCGGATATTTTACCAGCGGCAACCTCTAAGCTGTACGACGGCGCGGTTCGCAGCGGCTACGGCGTGGTCGATATCACCGAACCGACAGCGCCAGCGATGCTTGACGCAAGCCTAGTCGGGGCCGATCCGCCGGCCGGCGACGACCCGGTCCCCGAGCCGGCCTCAGGCACCCTGCTCGGGACTGGCCTGCTCGGGCTGGCCGGCCTGGTCGCAGGCCGCCGCGCCACCGTAGGGCGCTGGGTTCGGTCAAGCTGATCTGTCCGCTCGCACAGGGCGGGCGATTTAAGATTGCCTCAGCCCCGGGCACATCTCGCAGGGTCTGCGCGGGCGGGGCGATGCGGACCAACAGCTGGCCATGCAGCCCGCACCAGCCGGTGGCCGGGCAATAGAGAAACCTTCGAAGGCCGGCGTCCGTGAGCCTGTTCTTGTCGTCGAGAATTCTATGAATCGCGTCGATGTGACTGCAGAGTCCCGACGGATATTCAAGTACGTCATCGTCGTCCGGCATCCGTGTCTCCCTGGCGGAGACGCGAGGGGCTTACGTCCAGCCGCATCGCGGCTATAAGCGGCCCGCGCGTGGCACCGCGCCTGTCCAATGTCATCGGTTGAGAAATCACCCCGCGCCGGCTAGTGACCGGCGCGGTTTCTCGGCTCACTCTACGCGACGGCCGCGTGATGCTGGCTTCGGCGTCGGCATGCCGTCGGTGAACCACTGCCGGGCCGCTGCCGGATCGACGTAGGGCGTCGAGCCAATGCGCACTATCGGGCAGCTGCGATCGATGAACCGGCGAGCGGTGCGGACGCTGCGGTTGATGTCCCGCGCGAATTGCTCCAGAGGCATCAGTCCGACAGTGACGGACTGATGTTGCTTAACATCATCAGACATTTGGTATTTCTCCGCGGCCACTTAGGTCTAGCGGAGAGGCTATCGTCGGCCAATCTGCCGTCTACTGCGCAGATTGGCGGATTGGCGGTTTTAACCGAGGCGGGCTCGTATCTGATCAAGGGGTTAGCGGATGGCGTCGGCGGCAACTCTTAATCAGCGGGTCCAAGGTTCGAGTCCTTGTGCACCCACCAAATAACCGCCGACGCCGTCTAGCGCAGTGTTCTTCGACGAAACAGCGCGCTCGAACGCTCGCGCAGGCTCTGGAAGGTTACGTACAGCATCGGGATCACGAAAAGGCCGATCGCGCTTGCGGCAATCATCCCGGCAAAGACCGGCGTGCCGACGCTGTGCCGGCTGATCTCGGCGGCTCCCGTCGCGACGACCAGCGGGAAGACCCCAAGGATAAACGCGAACGAGGTCATCATCACCGCGCGAAACCGCATCCGGGCGCCCAGCACTCCCGCCTCCTGGATGTCCTTGCCGGCCTCGCGCTGGTCCTTGGCGAAGGCGACGATCAGGATGCCGTTCTTGGCGGCCATAGCGATCAGCACGACGAGCCCGATTTCGGCATAAAGGTCGAGCGATACGCGGAACAGCAGGATGCCGATAAAGGCGCCCAGGACCCCGACCGGCACCGACAACAACACCGGCACCGGGATCATCCAGCTTTCGTAAAGGCCGACTAGAAACAGAAACGCGAACAGGATCGCAAGCCCGAGGATCGCTCCGGTCTGACCCGCGGCCGCGACTTGCTGGTAGGCAGTCCCGGTCCATTCGTAGCTAAAGCCTGCCGGCAAGGTCTTGGCCGAGACCTCCGCCATTGCTGCCAACGCGGTGCCGGAGGATGTGCCGACCGACGGGCTGCCCTGTATTGGGATTGCGCGATAGTTGTTGTAGCGGGTGATGACCTGGGGCCCGACGATGATGCCGGCATGGGCGATCGACGCCAACGGCACGTCGGTGCCGTATTTGTTGCGGATATAGATCTGCCACAGCGATGAAATGTCCTGGCGATCGGCCGGTTCGCCCTCGATATTGACCTGCCAGACCCGACCGAACAGATTGAAGTTGTTGACATAATAACTGCCCAGCGCGGCCTGCAACGTGGTGAACACGTCGCTCATCGACAGTCCGAGCGCCTGCGCCTTCTGCCGGTCGATATTCAGAAAGATCGACGGGTTGCTGGCGGTGTAGGTCGAAAACACGCGCGTGAGCCTGGAGTCGCGATTGGCGGCGGCGAGCAGCCCTTGCATGACGCTGTTCATCGCCGCCGGCTCCTGGCCTTCGAGGCCTTCGAGTTCGTATTCAAAGCCGCCCGTCGTCGATAGGCCGATGATCGGCGGTAGGTTGAACGGGATCACGGTCGCGGCGCGAAGCTCCTGCCCGGCAGCAAACACGCGCCCGATCAGCGCCTGCGCCGAATTGGCGGCGCCGACGCGGTCGGCAAACGGCTTCAACGTCGGCACAATAAAAGCAGCGTTTGGTTCGTTGACGCCGTCGATGATCGAAAAACCGATAATTGCAGCGACGTTCTCGACCTGCGGCATCGAGTGGAGCAGCGCCTCGATCCGCTTTGCCGCGTCGCTGCTGCGCGTCACCGAGGCGCCGTCCGGCAACTGCACCGAGATGAAGAACGCCTCCTGATCCTCTTCCGGTAGAAACCCGGTTGGCACGCGCCCCTGCAGCGCGTAAATCGCCGCTGCAGCCGCCAGGATCGCGACAACCCCCAGGAAGGACACGCGGACCAGTCGGGCGACAATCGCCGCATAACCGTCGCGGACATTGTCGATGCGTCCAAGCACCCAGCCCATGACCCCGCGCTTGGGACCGCCGTGCCGTAAAAACACCGCGCATAGCGCCGGCGACAGGGTCAGCGCATTCAGCGCCGAAATCGCCATCGCAACGCTGATCGTCACCGCGAACTGTCGGAACAAGGTTCCCGACACGCCGGGGATAAAGGCGATCGGCACAAATACCGAAAACAGCACGAGCGTGATCGCGACGATCGGCCCGGTGATCTCGGTCATCGCCTTTTTGGTCGCGTCGGCCGGCGACAATTCCGGGTTTTCTTCCATAACCCGTTCGACGTTCTCGACGACGACAATCGCGTCGTCGACGAGGATGCCGATCGCCAGCACCATCGCCAAAAGCGAGATGGTGTTGGCCGAATAGCCCATCGCCAGCAATACCGCGAAAGTGCCAATGACGCTGACCGGCACGGCTATCGCCGGAATTAACGTCGCGCGCAACGAGCCGAGAAACAGGAACACAACGATGACGACGAGGATAAACGCTATCAGCAGCGTGATCAGTACGTCGTGGATCGTGTCAAAGACAAACGTGGTCGTGTCGTAATTGACTACGTATTTGAGACCCGGCGGAAAACGCTGGCTCAACCGCGCCATGTTGGCGCGTACCAGATTTGCGGTCGTGACGGCATTGGCGCCGGGGGTCAGATAGATGCCGATCGCGACCGCGGGCTTGCCGTTGAAGCGGGCCTCGATGTCCTGGTTCTCGGCGCCGAGTTCGACCCGCGCCACGTCCTTGATCCGCAACAGCGAGCCGTCCGGGTTGGCGCGCAAGACGATATTGCCGAACTGCTCGGGCGTGACGAGCCGCCCCTGCGTCTGGATGTTGAGCTGGAACTGCTGCTCGTTCGAGATCGGCCGCGCGCCGATACGCCCGACCGGCGCTATCACGTTTTGCGTCTGAATCGCTGCGATCACGTCGGACGGGGTCAATTGCAGGTTGTCGAGACGCTGGGTGTCAAACCAGATCCGCATCGAGTAATTGAGCGCACCAAAGATATGCGCCTGCCCGACCCCCGGCGTGCGCGACAACACGTCAAGTACATTGATGATCGCGTAATTGGTAATAAACAGTGGATCTTGCTTGCCGCTTTCGCTGTAGAGCACGACGAATTGCAGCACCGCCGATGATTTCTTTTGAACGACGAGCCCTTCGAGCTGGACTTCCTGGGGGAGCTGGGAGAGGGCGGTCTGGACCCGGTTGTTGACGTTCACCGTGTCGATATCGGGATCGCTGCCGAGCTCGAAACTGACGGTCAGGTTGTAGCTGCCGTCGTTGCCGCTCGTCGACTTCATGTAGATCATCTTGTCGACGCCGACGACCTGCGCCTCGATCGGCTGCGCGACGCTGGCTTCGACATCGGCCGCCGAGGCGCCCGGATACGTGGCCGCGACCTGAACCTGCGGCGGCACGATATCGGGGAATTGCGCGACAGGAATGCGGGTCAACGCGATCAGCCCGGCGATCGTGATTACGAGCGCGATGACGACCGCCAGCCGCGGCCGGTCAACAAAGATCGCGGAGATCACGGACTAACCCCCGGCGGCTGAGGGCGGCGGGCTCGCCGGACCGGGCGAGACGACCTCGCTGGGACGGGCGCGCTGCACGCCCTCGGAAATCACCAGCTCCCCTTCGTTGAGCCCGCTCGTCACGATCGCCGTCGAGGGTGTCGACTGGCCGAGATGGATTCGCCGGATCTGCGCCCGATTTTGCTTATCGACGGTGTAGACATAATCGCCCTGCTGGTCGGACAACACTGCGGCGCGCGGGATCGCCAGTACCGAGACCGGCTGCACGCCTTCGAGCAGTACCGTCACGAATTCCTGGTCCGTGAGCTCTCGAAGAGTTGGTTGTCCGGGCTCTGCGGCGACCAGCACAGGGTTCGGGATCACGCCGCGCAGGGTGATCGTGTCGGTGTTCTGGTCGATGGTCGGCGAGAGGTAATCGAGGTGGCCGACCTGTTTATAGATCTTCCCGGTTGGTAGCCGCAGGCGGATCACGACGGCGTTGAACCCGCCCTTCGGCACGTATTTGTCGCGCAACTCGAGTGCGGTGCGCAGCGCGACCGGGAAGTTGACGTACATCGGATCCTGGCTGACCAGGGTTGCCAATGTGCCGCTATTCGGCGAGACGACATTGCCTTCGGTCACCGCGGTGGCGCTGATCTTGCCGTCGATCGGGGCGCGGATTTCGGTGTAGCCGAGGTTGATTTCGGCGGTTGCAAGCTGCGCCTGCGCCGCGGCCACCTGCGCCGCCAACGAATGCTCGTTCGAGATCGTTTGGTCAACCTCCTGCTGCCGTCCGGCCGGGGTCTTGAGCAGGAACCCGGCGCGCGCGAGCTGCTGTGCGGCAAAGGTGTGCTGCGCTTCGAGCTGGGCGACATTGGCCTTGTTGAAATCGACCTGCGCCTGGAACGGCGGCTGTTCGAGCTGGTAGAGGAGGTCGCCCTGTTTGACCTCGGCGCCCTCGACAAATTCGCGCTTTTCGAGAAAGGCGGTGACGCGGGCGACCAGCGACACGCGTCCGATCGACTGGATGCGGCCGACGAATTCGTTCGACTGCGTGATGTCCTGGCGAGCGACGCGCACGACCCCCACCGCCGGCGGCCCGTTCGGCGCGGGTTGAGCTTCCGCCTCAAGCGCGAGCGTTGCGAGGAAGAGGGCCACCAGGAGATGCCGAATGACCTTTTTGTGGGCCACCGTGATTCCTCCGAAAGGCATGGCATGCGATCTGCGCCCCGAGTACGGGCAGGCGGGGCCGGACCCGGTTGGGGAGGCGCCTTTATCGAGACAAGCCGCGGGAGGCTACGCTGTCAAGATCGTCGGCGACATGGCAATCTCTCGTCGAATCAAAACCAAAAAAGTACAGCGGTCACATTGGGGCGCCCGATGTTTGCAACAAGGGGCGCGGGAGCCGGCATCTTGAGCCATCAGGGTTCTCTGTGCGTGCTGAAGCGGTGGCGACGAGGTCTTCGCGCTGCGCGCGTGTCGAGAAAGCACTGCAACGACTACAGTAACGCCGCCTGCTCAGGGGGATACGTAATTCGCATTCCTTCCACCTGGGCAAATGATGTGAGCCTATGCATCTGGTAACTGGACTCGGAGAGAATTTCGACCACCGGTATGCCGCGCACACCGAGCGCATCGGCTACCAGCGAACGGTGGCACCGCCACGGCACCGCTTCGGCGCACATGATCGCAGTTCGTTTTGAGCGACCAAGCTGAATTAAGGTTTCGAGCGCGCGTAGAAACGCCTCGGTTTGCATATAGTCGGCATAGCCGCGAAAGCTGCCATTGCGCCAGCCGGTATTGGGAGAATCTTTATGTGGGTGCCGCAAACCGCCCAGCGCGTGAATATGAACAAAGTCGATGCCTTGGGCTGAGAGTGTGTCAGCCAGCGTGGCGCCGTTAAATTGCGGGTTATGGCGGGAACGCGGCACTGTGCGGATATCCACCAAGCGTTCGATGCCATAGGTTCTGATCAACGCGATAAAACGTTCGATCGGCAAGGTTGAATGGCCGAGAGTGAAAACGACACCTGCCGGCCAGTTGGCGATTTCCGGAGTGGGCTGATCGCTCATTTCAGGCGGACTGTCCAAGAATTGTCTTTCCGCAGCGGCGCGATTGGTTAGTCCCGACAATCGCTCGAAAAGCGGCACTCGGTAGGCGTATCGCGTTGGATCACAGTCGGTGCTCGCTCCAACGATGAACACTCCCGCACCCGCTACAGATCCAGTTCAAGGACAGGGGTTTTCGCGCGGGAGCAGCAGATCAGCACGTAGCGCTCGCGGTCTTTGGCGGACAGGATCTGGTCGCGGTGGTCGGGCTCACCGGTGCGGTACGGAGTGAGGCAGGCGCCGCAATAGCCGAACTCGCACGAGCTCCTTACCGTAACGCCATGGCGGCGCAGCACCTCGATGATCGTCTCGCCCGGCGCAATTTCGTATTCAACGCCGCTCTTGGCCAGCCTGACGCGGAACGCCCCGTCCTCGGTCAGCGGTTCCGGCGGGCGCGCGGCCGGTCCGGTGAAATATTCGAAATGCACGGTACCCGGAGGCCATTCGGCGGCGGCCGCGGCGGCCGCTTTCATCAAACCGGCGGGGCCGCAGTAATAAAGATGGGTTCCCGGCTGCGGCTCGCGCAAGGCTGCCGCGATGTCGAGGCCCCGCCGCGGATCGCCGCCGTCATGGTGAAAGCGGACCCGCCCCTGCGCCGCGAGCAGGTCCAGTTCCTCGCGGAACGCGGTCGCTTCGGGCGAGCGGGTGCAGTAATGCAGCAGGAACTCGCCGCCGCAGCGGCGCAATTCGGCGATCATGGCCATGATCGGCGTAATGCCGATGCCGCCGGCGAGGAAAAGGTGCCGCTCGGCCTCCTCGGCGAGCGGGAAATTGTTGCGCGGCAGAGAGACCTCGGCCGGATCGCCGACGCGGACTGTCTCGTGCAGCTGGCGCGAGCCCTCCCCGTCCCGCTCGCGCAGCACCGCGATGCAATAGCGCCGGCGCTCGGCCGGGTCGTTGCACAAGGAATAATCGCGCAACAGCCCGCCGCCAAGCCGCACCGCGATGTGCGATCCCGCGGCAAAGCGGGGCAGGTCGCGCCCGCGCGGATCGACGAGCTCGTAGCCATTGATGGCTTCGGCGAGATAAGTGATCGAGCGGACGCGCAACTGCATGTCGGGGTCTCCGCGCCGGGCAGCCGACTATGCGCGGTTCACATCCCGAACGCATCCCCGATATTGCAGATCCCGGATGTGCCGGGCGAAGATCCGCCGACAGACGCCAGCATCGGCCAAGGAGACCCATGATGCCTCTCAAATTTCGCCGGGTTGTGACCGGCCACGACACCAATGGACGCGCCATCGTCCAGATCGACGAGATGGCGAAGAACCTGGTTTCGGCGCGGCCGGGCGCCACGGCCGGCGTGGTCTGGACGACCGAAGGCTTTCCGGCCGACAACAACGGCAGCGAAGACGGCGGCTTGCGCCGGACCGGGACGACCTTGGCGAACGGCACCGTCTTTCGGGTGCTCGAACTGATGCCCGGCTCCACCCCGCGCAACCACCGGACCGACTCGATCGATTACGCGGTAGTGATGTCGGGTGAGATCGATATGGAGCTTGACGATTCAACCGTTCATCTAAAGGCTGGCGACGTCCTGGTGCAGCGCGGCACGATCCACAATTGGGTCAATCGCGGCGCCGAACCCTGCGTCATCGCTTTTGTGCTGATTGCCGCCAACCCGGTCACCGCCGGCGGCAAGGTGTTGCATGCTCAAGGATGACGGGCGAAGAGAAGCGAGCGGGCGGGGAGGCACGGGCCCCGCCTCCTCCGCCGACCCCCTGGGTGGACCGCCAGGGTAACCCGGGATCCCGCGGCTCATACCCAAGCTCGTGATTACTCGACTATAGCCGGTTTACCCGGCGCTGTAGACAAATTGCATCAAGTTTCCCCGATCAGCACCGACACAGGAAATTCGGTGAACAGTTCGGCGGCCGCGACCCGATCCTGTCGGTCGAGCCGGCGTCCGGTGAACACGTCGCGCCGTGTGCCACCCGGCGGCAGCACGATCTCCGCGCCACCCCAATCCGCAGCCTCGCCGCCGCCGTAGAGTTGAAGGGTCAGGCGTGGCACGGCGGCGACCAGCGAGACGCCGTCATGGCTGCGGGAGAGGGCGCAGAGATGGGCGCTTCTGTCCCCCGCGACCTCGACCGGTCGGTAGTCGCCTTCAACGAAAAGTCGCGGGTAAGCGCGGCGCAGCGCCAGCAGGCGACGGGTTATGAACAACTTTTCGCGTCCGTCCTGCCAATTCGAGACGAGGTCGTGAGGCCGCGCGTCGGCCACTGCTTCGAGCAACGCGCGGCGCGTGCCCCAGTCGACCGGCCGGCGATTGTCCGGATCGACCAAGCTGAAATCCCATAATTCGCCGCCCTGATAGATATCGGGCACCCCCGGCACGGTCAGCTTCAGCACCAGCTGGGCGAGCGCGGTGATCGCCCCGTGTCGCGCGAACCCGGCGACGAACCCATGAAACTCGGCGAGAAACGGGTTCGGACGCGATCCGTCGAGCACGGCGCGGACATAGCGTTGCAATGCGGCCTCGTAATCGGCGTGGGGATTGCTCCAGCTGGTTTCGAGCTTTCTCTCGCGCACCGCCTTGATCATGTAAGCCTCAATCCGCCCGGCGAGGCCGTCGAGGGCTTCGATGTCTTCAAGAGCGAGCCCCGGCGGCCACGCCCCAAACAGCGCCTGATAAAACAGGTATTCGACATTGCGGTCGGGTACGTGCGCACCGTCGATCTCGGAACGTCGCGAGCGATTGAGCCGCGACCATTGGAACACCCGGCGGCCCCATTCGCCCGGCATCTCCGACAGCAGCGCGAGGCGGGCGCGAGCATCCTCTCCGCGCTTGGTATCGTGCGTGGCGGTCGTCACCATCGCACGCGGCCATTGCCGGGCGCGCTGCTGCGCCAGGTGATGAAAAGCCGTGACCGACATGCCGAAGCGGCGCGGATCGCCCCCGACTTCGTTCAGCGCCAAAAACCGGACGTAGCGGTAGAAGGCGGTGTCCTCGGCGGCCTTGGCCATGACCGGACCGGTCATCTGCTGAAAGTGCATCGCGGTATGCAATGCGCCGCCCGGGTTGGGATCGCGCTCCGGTTCCGCGGCGTCGCCGGTCAAAACGGCACGCAGGAAATCGAAAATGCTGTCGTCGGCGCCGCGCCAGCGGTTACGTGCCTGCCCGATCGCCCAATCGATGTAGCGGCGATCGTCGGCGCTGGCGCCCTGCCTCGAGACATAGGTGCGGTACACCGGAAAGGCGGCGACGACCTCCTCGATCGCCGCCAGCACGCCGTTCAAGGTAAAATCGCGGGTGCGGCGATCGCGCATGGCCAAAAGGTGGAACTCGCGCGCCAGCACGTTCATCTCGCTGGCCAGGTTGACCTGCATGATGCGCTTCTTGCAGGCGTAGAGGACGTCGTCGAAGCTTTCCCGGTTCGTCGTCATGCGGCGATAGAGCCGGGTCATGGCGGCTTCGCCCTCGGGATCGACGAAGATCGCCAGTACCTGATTGGCGAAATCGTAGCCGGTAGTGCCGGCGACCGGCCAATCGGGCAACATCTCGTAGCGCGCCAGGATCTTTTCGACGAGCACGTATAGCGGTCCGCTGGAGCCCTGCTGCAGCCGATCGCAATAGCTCAGCGGGTCGAACAAGCCGTCGATGTGATCGATGCGCAGCCCTTGCACGTCGCCGCGCTCGATCAGGGCGAAGAGCAGCCGGTGGGTCGCTGCGAACAACTCGGGCAGCTCCATGCGCAGCCCGGCGAGATCGTTGATGTTGAAAAAGCGGCGGTAGTTGATCTCCTCCGCGGCCACTCGCCAATCGGAAATCCGGTAGGATTGGGCTTCGAGCAGCCCGTGCAAAAGGCCAAAGCTGTCCGGCCGGCCGGGGCAACCGGCAAGGCGCCGCAGCGCCACGTCGATCGAGGCGGCGACGGTCGGTTGCTGGGCGCGGTCGGCCAAGTTGCGTTTCAGCTCTGCGGCACGTCCGCGGGCTGTTGTCGGGGGCATTCTTGCAATCGCCGCGAAATCGCCGGCGGACTCAGCCAGCAACGCGCCGCCGTTTTCGAGAATCACCGCGTAGGAGCGAGGCGAGACCGGAAAGCGATGATCGAAATACCAGGCGCTGAAGCTACCCTCCGCCGGATCAAAGTTCAGTGTAATCTCGCCTCGTTCGAGGATCACTCCGTACTGCTCGCCGAGCACTGGCAGCAGCACCCGGCCTTCCAGATCGGCGCGAAGCGAATGCCAGTTGATGTCGAAATAGCGAGCGAACGGGGATTGCTCACCCCATTCCAGGACATCGCGCCACCAGACATTGTCGGCGCCGTTCGCCATATGGTTCGGGACGAAATCGACGATCAGGCCCATGCCGTGCGCGTGTAGCGCCGCTGTGAAGTCCCCGAAATCCTCCTCGCTGCCAATTTCGGGATTGAGCCGGTTGTGGTCGATGATGTCGTAGCCATGCGTCGAGCCGGGCCGCGCCTCGGTAATCGGCGAGGCGTAAACGTGGCTGACCCCCAGGGCTTCGAGATACGGCACCAGATCCTTGGCATCGCGGAAGGTGAAGCCACGGTGGAACTGCAGCCGATAGGTGGCGCGGAGCGGGACCTCGACTGCGGGCGGGCCGCTCATGCCCGGGTGGAGCGCCGACGCGCCTCTTCGACAATCGATGCGGTTCGGCGCAATTTCGAGCCGTCGATGATATTCTCGATGGTACGGCTCAGGCGCCGGCGCCAATTGGGATGCTTGTCGATCGTGCCGGGTAGGTTCGCTTGCTCGGTTTCACCGACCACGTCTTCGAGCTGAACCAGCATCAGCCGGGCGCGCGAGCGGGCGAGAAAACACTGGATCGCGTTTCCGAGGTCGGGCGAATAGGTTGGCTCTCCGGCCTCCGAGAGATATCGACCGAGGCCTTCCGGCTCCAACAATCCCTCGACGACGAGCGCTTGCAACAGCAGGCGGCGGTCGCGGCTGCGCACGGCCTCTTCGGCCGTTTCGGTGGCCGCGTCGGGATACAGACCGAGCTGCTGACGCCGGGTAATATCGCGACCGAGCCAGAACCCTGCGAGGGTGGCGAGATCGTGGGTCGCGGCTGAGGCGGCGGCAAGCGGGGGGTATTCGGCCGGCGCCGCGAAGCCGCCGTCGCGGTGCCGCTCGAACGTCATAATGCGATAGGACAAGAGATTGGCCGCCCGCAGCGTCTCGCGAAACCCCGGTGGCACCGTGCCCAGATCCTCGCCGATCACGGCGCAGCCATGCCGGCAGCTTTCGAGCGCGACGAGTCGCAGCAGATCATCGAAAGGATATTTCACGTAACAGCCGTCGGTCGCCGACATTCCGTTCGGTATCCAATAGAGCCGGTTCAGCGACATGACGTGATCGATCCGCAGAATCCCCGCATGCTGCATATTGGCGCGCAGGCAGGCGATGAACGGTGCGAAACCTTGGCGCCGCAATACCAGCGGGTTGACCGGCGCCAGCCCCCAATTCTGCCCGGCGCGGCTCAGGGGGTCGGGAGGCGCTCCGATCGAGGCGCGCGGCGCCACCAGCTCCTGGTCGGCCCAGGCCTCGGCCCCGTTCGGGTCGGCGCCGACGGCGAGATCGCGATAGAGGCCGATCGACAGCCCGGCCTCATGCCCGGCTTGGGCCGCCGCGGCGAGCTGGCGGTCCGCCTCCCATTGTAGAAACTGAAAAAACTCGACCCGGTCGCGATGAGCGGCAGCGAATTCGGCGACTTCGGACGAGTGCGGATCGCGCATCGCCGCCGGCCAATTGCGCCACGAGAACCCGCGCCGCTCCCGGCAATAATGCTCATGCAGCGTCTCGAAGATGGCGAAATCGCGCAGCGATCGCCCTTCTCTTTCCTGAAATCGGCGAAAGCTCGCGCCGAGCCCCGTGTTCGCGGCGCCGTCGCCGTCGAGATCGAGCCCCTGAAAGCGCCGCCACAACGCCTCTAGCACCGGTCTTTTGCAGGCGGCTACCGCGCCGTAATCGATCAGCTCGGCCGAGCGCGCTGCCCAGCGGGTGGCGCCGAACCATTCTCCCTCGATCAATGCTTGCACGCGTTCGTCCTCGGCAAAGCCGGGCATAGCGATGGGGTCGACGTATAAATAGTCGAGCCGTGTTCGGCTTGACGGCGCATAGGGGCTGAAATGCAATGGCTCGGCCATGAACCGGGCGTGCAGCGGATTGATGCCGAGCGCAGCGGCACCACAGGCGCCCGCGGCGCCGCTGATTGACGCAAGATCTGTGAAGTCGCCCATTCCCCAATCACGCGCGCTGCGCAGACCATAGAGCTGGCAGGTCAGCCCCCAACTGCGCGCGCCTGGTCCGAGCTGCGGCGGCAGATGGCAGCGTGCAGGCGCAACGATCAAATCGAGCTGTGCCGCGACGCCGCCGGCCTCCAGCGCCAGCCGGTGATAGCCTGGTGGCAGCCCCGCCGGCAACGGCATCATAAAGCGCTCGCCCAACAACTCGGTTTTCACGGCTGCCTTGCCGACTCGTTCGTCGCCGCCCTCGAGATGGCAGGTCCAGGTGATCTCACGACAACGAGCCGGCAGCCGCAGCGCCAACTTTGGGCGGGTTTCTTCGAAATGGACAAGGTGCGCCGGGGCAAGCGCCAAACGGGGCGTTCGCTCGCGCTCCTCTAGCTCGGCTGCTGCCTTTACTGGGTTGGGCGGCAGACCGAACGCGGAAATCAGGGCCAGCAGGGTCTCGTCCGAAGCTTCGCGGGTTTGGCCGAGGGCGTCGGTATATCGCGTCTCGATGCCGACGAGCCCGGCGAGGCGGACCAGCGCAGCGCGGCCGGTCATACTCTAGGCGACCGGGGCCAAGTGAAAGAAACTAGCACTGACCGGAGCCCCCGGCACAGCAGACGAATAGAGCAATCGCCCACCGCTTGCTTCCTCAGGGAGCAGCACGGTCCGGGCAGAGAAATTCGCGGCGAGGATCAGCCGCGAGCGGTCGCCGAGCTTCCACTCGACGATGACCGCCTGCGGCCCCAGAGTGCGATACCGGCCGGCAAAGGGCGGCATTCCAGCAAGCCTGGGCACGATCTCACGCCGCCGGATCTCCAGTAGCGCCCGGTATCGGGCAAGCCAGCGGCCACGGTCTGCCTGTTCAAGTTCGGTCCAGTCGAGTTTCGACATCGCGAACGTCGCGGCATCGGTCGGGTCGGGGAAGCGCTCGCGCGAGGCCTCGTCTTGAAAATCAGGGAAATGGGCGAACTCGCGGCGCCGCCCCTCGCGCACCGCTTCGGCGAGACCGGGGCCGAAATCACAGAAAAATGCGAAAGATCGCCGGCTCGCCCATTCCTCGCCCATGAACAACAGCGGGATCTCGGGCGACAGCAGCACGATCGCGGCGCCGGCATGCAATGCCGGCTCCGTTACTTCAGCAGCGAGCCGCGTCCCGAATGGGCGGTTGCCGATATGATCGTGGTTTTGCAAAAAGGCGACGAAAGCGGTCGGCGGCAACTCGGCGGCGGGTTCTCCGCGGCGCTCGCCTTCGCGAAATGGAGACTGCTCGCCCTGATAGGCAAACCCCTCAGCCAAAGCGCGGCCCAGATGTGCCGCCGGCTCAGTCGCGTAGTCGCCATAAAACCCTGCTGTCTCGCCAGTGATCAACACGTGCAAAGCGTGATGCAGATCGTCGTTCCATTGAGCGTTGAAGCGCTCGATCCGCCCGTTTTGCCGCGCGAGACGGCGCGCCTCGTTGCAGTCGTTTTCGAGGACCAGGTGAATTTCGCGATCCTGGATGCGCTGCCGTACCGTTTCGCTGATTTCGTCGACGATGTCGGGCCGACCGTCGTCGAATATGGCGTGGACCGCATCGAGGCGCAGCCCGTCGAACTGGAACTCTTCGAGCCAATATAGCGCGTTATGGATGAAAAAATCGCGCACCGGCCGGCTCTGCGGTCCGGAGAAATCAATCGCCGCACCCCACGGCGTTTGGTGGCGCTTGGTGAAGAAGTCGGGTGCGATCGCCGGCAGATAATTCCCCTCGGGGCCGAAATGATTGTAGACGACATCGAGCAGTATTGCGAGGCCGCGGATATGGCAGGCCTCGACCAAGGCTTTCAGCGCCTCCGGCCGGCCGTAACGCGACGATGGGGCGAATGGAAATACCCCGTCATAGCCCCAGTTACGCTCGCCGGGAAATTCACCGATCGGCATCAACTCGACCGCGGTCACGCCGATACCGCACAAATGATCGAGATGTCGCACCGCGCCATCGAAATCGCCGGCTCCCGAGAAGGTGCCGAGATGCAGCTCATATAGGACGATCTCTTCCCATCGCCGTCCACGCCAGCCGAGATCGTTCCACTCGTAGGCCTCGGGATCGACGACCTCGCTCGAACCGTGGACCCCTTCGGGCTGACGACGCGACGCGGGGTCGGGGAAGGCGCGGCCGTCGACGACGTAACGATAGCGGCTGCCGGGCCGGGCGGTTGCGGTCGTCAGCACCCACCAGCCTTCGCCTTCGCAGAGCATCGGAACTGTCCTCGGCCTGGAGCCTTCGAGGCGCAGCGACACGGCTACGGCGCGAGGCGCCCACAACCGGAAGCGAACCCCGCCGGGGATCGATTCGGCGCCAAACGGCAGCTCATGCCGGCGGCGCATCGTCCTTCCGCGCCTGCGCTCCGGGATTGGCGTCGGCGCCATAAAACCCACGCTGTTCGTCTCCGTTCCACGGCGGGGCGGCGATCTCAGGGTCACTCTGCGGTTTCGCCCGCAGTTCCGGGCGCGGCGCGCGGTTGATGAACAAGGCAAAAGAATGCGGCTGCAACTGATAAACCTCGCCCGGCGCATAGAGCTTTACGTCAGCGACGCGCCCAGTCGGCTGAGAGGTGTCGACTAGCGGCTGCCATGACATGGGCGCCGCTAATTCGGGAATGCGGAAATCGAGCTCGCCGTAATAGGCGTTCATCATCACCAGAAAGCTCTCGTCAATGTCGCGTTGGCCTCCCGGGGTAAAAAATTCGCCGGCGGCGCCGCTCAACACATAGCCGAGCGACAGCGCGACAGGATTGCTCCAATCCTCTGGGCTCGCCTCTTGGCCCGACGGGGTGATCCAGGTGATGTCCTTGACCCCCGCCTCGGACAGTACTTCGCCGCGAAGAAAGCGCGGGCGCGAAAAGACACGATGGCTGCGGCGCAGGTTTATTAAATAGCTGACAAACCGGCCTAACTCCCGATCCTCGGGCCTGATACTCTCCCAATCGGTCCAGGAGATTTCATTGTCCTGGCAATAGGCGTTGTTGTTGCCTTGCTGGGTGCGCCCTATTTCATCGCCGGCGAGCAGCATCGGCACGCCAAGCGATAGCAGCAAGGTTGCCAACATGTTGCGCTTTTGCCGGTCGCGCAACGCGACGATCTCGGGGTCGTCGGAAGGCCCTTCGACCCCGCTATTCCAGCTGAAATTCGAATCGGCACCGTCGTGATTGTCTTCGCCATTGGCCGCATTGTGCCGCTCGTTGTAGCTCACCAGATCCTGCAAGGTGAACCCGTCGTGAGCAGTGATGAAATTGATGCTGGCCCAAGGTCGGCGCCCGCGATAGCCGAAGATGTCCGACGAGCCGGCGACGCGCGATGCGACATCGGCGACCAAACCATGATCACCCTTCCAGTACCGTCTCAGTGTATCGCGGTATTGGCCGTTCCATTCCGCCCAGCCTGGCGGAAAATTGCCGAGCTGATAGCCGTAAGGGCCGAGATCCCATGGTTCTGCAATCAGCTTGACGCCGGTCATGACCGGATCCTGACGCACTGCGTCGAAGAATGCGCTGCCTTGTCCGTAATCGCCGTTCTCGCGGGCGAGCGTCGTGCATAGATCGAAGCGAAAGCCGTCGACGTGCATTTCCGTTGCCCAATAACGCAACGAATCCATCACCAGCGCCAACACCCGCGGGTGATCGAGGTTCAACGTATTGCCGGTGCCAGTGAAATCCTGGTAGAAGCGCGGATCGGCATCCAAACGGTAGTAGGACAAATTGTCGATGCCGCGAAACGACAGCGTCGGACCAAGATGGTTGCCTTCGCCGCTGTGGTTGTAGACCACGTCGAGGATGACCTCGATCCCGGCATCGTGCAGCCGTCTGACTGTGGTTTTGAAATCGGCGATCGCTCCGGTCGACAACAGGCGCGGGTCGGGCGCGAAGAAACCGATCGTATTGTAGCCCCAATAATTAGCGAGATAGTGTTCCACTAGATGGCGGTCGTCGATCGCGGCGTGGATGGGCAACAGCTCGACCGCAGTGACGCCGAGGTCGACGAGGTAGTCGATCATCGGTGGTGAGGAGAGGCCGGCGAAGGTGCCGCGATGCTCAGGGTCGACGCCGGGATGGCGTTTGGTGATCCCGCGCACACTCAGCTCGAGGATGATCGATTCTTCCCATAAGGTCCGCGGCCGGTTCTCCTCGCCCCAGGTGTACGCGGGCTCGATGACCCGGCCTTTGGGAATAAAGCGCGCATTGTCGCGCCGGTCGATTGCCAGATCCTCGCGCGGGCCGCCGACGCGATAGCCAAATACCGGGTCGGCCCATCGCAGCCTGCCATGGAACGACTTCGCATAGGGATCGATCAGCACCTTATTGGGATTGAAACGGTGCCCATTGGCCGGATCGTACGGCCCGTAGACCCGGTAGCCATAGAGCAGGCCGGGGCGCGCATCCGGCAGATAGACGTGCCAGACCTCGTCAGTATACTCTGGCAATTCAATTCGCGCTTCTTCGTGCAGGCCGGTGTGGTCGAACAGACACAGCTCGACTTTCTCGGCATGAGCCGAAAAAAGAGCAAAATTCACGCCCTTGCCGTCCCACGTCGCCCCCAGCGGATACGGGCGGCCCGGCCACACCTTTGTCGGCGACGCCATCGCTTATCTCAGCGCGCGGACAATGTGCAGGGAACTGCGTAGCCTAATACACGAAGATATTGGGGCATCGACGGCATGAAGCTCGGCCTTTGGACAGCTAATCCGCGGTGAATATCAGGGCGCCGAGCGGCGGCAGCCGCAGGCGGATCGCGTGCTGGTGGCCGTGCAACGGGCGCGGCTCAGAGTGAACTTCACCGGCGTTGCCGACGCCGGTGCCGCCATAGTCGAGAGCGTCGGTGTTGATGCGCTCGCGGTAGCGGCCGGGGCGGGGAACCCCGATCCAATAATCCTCGCGCGGCACCGGCGTAAAATTGCACACGACGACGGCAAGCTCGAGCGGACCGCGGCCGCGCCGCTGAAACGACACCACGCTCTCAGCCGCATTGGCGACATCAATCCATGCGAAACCGTCGGGGTCGCAGTCGAGCCGGTGCAATGCCGGCGTGCCGCAGTAGAGATGATTTAAATCGCGGACCAGCCGGCGCACCCCTTCGTGCAGCGGCTCGCCCAGCAGCTGCCAATCGAGACCGATATCGTGATTCCACTCGCGCTGCTGTGCGAACTCGTTACCCATAAACAGCAGTTTTTTGCCGGGATGGGTCCACATAAAGGCGAAATAGGCGCGCAGGTTCGCGAAACGTTGCCATTGGTCGCCGGCCATCTTGCTGATCAGCGACCCCTTCCCGTGGACGACCTCATCGTGGCTGAGCGGCAGTATGAAGTTTTCGTGATAAGCGTAAAGCAAGCCAAAGCTCAGGTCGTTATGACTGTATTTTCGGTAAATCGGATCGGTCGCCATGTAATGGAGCGTATCGTGCATCCAGCCGAGGTTCCATTTGTAACCGAAACCGAGACCGCCGACATAAGTGGGGCGCGACACCATCGGCCACGCGGTCAATTCCTCGGCGACCGAAGTGGCGCCGCTCGACTCGCCGAAGACCAGCTCGTTGACCCGCCGCAAAAACGCGATCGCCTCGAGGTTCTCGCGGCCCCCGAAAGCATTCGGAATCCATTCGCCCGGCGGCCGGCTGTAATCGCGATACAGCATCGAGGCAACCGCATCGACCCGGATGCCGTCGATGTGAAATTCTCGCAACCAATACAATGCGCTCGACAGCAGAAAATTTGCGACCTCGCGGCGGCCGAAATTGTAGATCAGGGTGTTCCAGTCGCGGTGGAAGCCCTGACGCGGATCGGCGTGCTCGTAAAGCGCGGTGCCGTCAAATCGTCCGAGCCCATGCGGGTCGTTCGGAAAATGGCCGGGGACCCAATCGAGCAGCAGACCCAGTCCGGCGCCGTGACAGGCATCGACAAGGGCTCGGAAATCATCCGGTGCGCCATAGCGGCTGGTCGGTGCGAATAACGAAACCGGCTGATATCCCCAAGATCCGTCGAACGGATACTCCATAATCGGCATGATCTCGATATGGGTAAATCCCATTTCGAGGACATAAGGAACGAGCTGTTCGGCAAGCTCGCGATAGGTCAGATAGCGCCCCTGCTCAGCAAGGTTGCGGCGCCATGAGCCGAGATGAACTTCATAGACCGAGATCGGGGATTCTCGATCATTGCGGCGCCAGCGCTCCGCCATCCAGACGCCGTCGTGCCAGACATGGCGCGACGGGTCGGCGACGACGGACGCCGTCCCCGGTGGCTTTTCGGCTCGCTCTGCTTGCGGATCCGCCTTGAGCGGCAGGAGCTGCCCGTCCGGCCCGTGTATTTGGTATTTGTAGAGGTGACCCGGCCGCAGCCCAGGCACGAACAGTTCCCAGTGGCCGCTGGGCCCGCGCCGCCGCATCGCCATCCGGCGTCCGTCCCAGGCGTTGAAATCGCCAACGACACTGACCGCTTGAGCATTGGGGGCCCACACGGCAAACGCAATGCCCTCTACGCCTTCATGGACGATAGGATGGGCGCCGAGTTTTTGGTAGCTCGCCAGATGGTTGCCTTCTGCGAGCAAGTAGATGTCGAGCTCCCCCAATACCGGAGGGAAGCGGTAGATGTCGTCGAATTCGCGAGCGACGCCGCCGCTCGACACCTGCAACCTATAGCGGAACGGCTCCGGCCGGCCGGGGATCTCGGCAACGAAGAAACCCTCGCGATCGACCCGCTCCCCGTCGGCTGCGATTTGCCCGGTCGTGCTGTCGACGACCGACATCTTCTCTGCGGCCGGCAATATCGCCCGCACACATACCCCAGCGGGGATCTTATGCATCCCGAGGAACGCAAACGGGTCGCCGTGCCGCGCCTCGACGATCGCCGCTATCTCGGGGTCGCGCTCAAACGGGTTTGGCTGGTCTGCGGCAGGCCCGACCCGGTCAAGGTCGAGCGGGTCGGCGCGTCCGACATTTCGGCGCTTCGCCTCGGCGCCGACCGGATCATCGCGCTTCGCCACCGGCCCCCGCTTTTGCCTTGTTCAAAATGTCAAGGATGCCTTCGAGCGGGATATCGACCCATAGCGGCCTGTTGGCCAGCTCGTAGGACACCTCGTAGACAGCCTTTTCGAGGACAAAGAATGTCGTCATCGCGCGCGCCTGCTTCTTGCTCGCCGGATAAGCGGCGCAACCGCGCATCGTCTTGCGGTAGGCGGCGCGAAACCCGTCGACCGCGCGCTGGCGCCAAGCTTCGGCAAGCTGCACCATTCGTGGCTCCGCGGCCGGGCGGGTCGCGGCCAGATGGCGCACCGCGGCGACCGCGGCGTAGTCAAAGGAGCGAATCATGCCGGCCACATCGCGCAGCGGCGAGCTCTTGCTGCGACGCGCTGAAAGCGGCCGTGAAGGTTCGCCCTCGAAATCGACGATAAAGAAGTCGTTCTGCACGACGATCACTTGCCCGAGGTGGTAATCGCCGTGAAAGCGCGTCTTTTGCGCCGCGACCTCGTCCGGGAGCAAGCCGCGGATATGACTTAGCAGCAGGCCGCGCAGGGCCAGCAGACGCTCGGCGTCCTCTCGAGCCCGATCGGGCAGGCGCGGCAGCTCGCGCTCGAGTTTTACCAGCATCGCGACGGCCTCAGCGTCGAGCGCTTGCTGCCACTGGGCGATGTCGTCCCGTGTGATCGGCTCAGACGCGAAACCAGGATCGTCGCCCGCATGCTCGGCCAAGGCGCGGTGCATCTCGGCGGTGCGGATGCCGATCTGGCGCGCCAAGGTCAGAAAGAAGTGATCGGGGTCGGGCAGCTCGGACGACCGTTGGTCGGTCGAGATCAGCGCGTCGTCGAGGTATCGCGTAAGGTAGTTCAGTGCCTGCGTCCAGCCGTCGCCCTGATTGCGGACAAAGCCGAACAGCACGCCAACTGCCATCGTCTGCGGCCCGGTCTCGCCGTCGAGCGCCAGCTCGATCGTCGCCAGCGGCGGCGGCGTATTGGCGAACCCGGCGCGCTCGACCAGAAACCGCGACATTTCGATTTCCGGGTGCGGGCCGGGTCCGAGTCGGCGGTAGAGCTTGAGCATTCCATATTCGTCGAAGAACACCGAGCTGTTCGATTGCTCGACACTACCGCGGCGAACCGTCAGCCGTTGCGGTACCGCCGCCTGCTGGTAGCTCCGGGTCTTTGCGCAGCGGATCTCGCCACGGTCGAGTCTCAGCCGGCTTTCGCCGGCGATCGCATCCATGATTGCCAATGCGAAACCGTCCTGCGACAGAGCATCGACCAAGGCGCCCTCACGGCGGAATTGGCGCAACTCGGCAAGCGTAGCCGGAACGAGCCCTTGGCGCAGCTCGCTCTCGGCCGGCGACCAGATCGCGGCGAGCGGCAGGAAATAGTGCTGTTGCTCCCCCTCACCGAACGCCGTCTCGACGACGGTCGCCAGAAAGCTTTCCGATGCCGCGCCGTCTTCCGACAGGCGCGAGATCTCGCCGCGAGCTTCGACCGTTACCTTTCGGATGCGCCGGTCCTTAGCCGCAAACCAGCGCTGACGCGCCAGAAACGCCGGCATTATTTCGCTTTCGAGTTGCACCAGATTGTGCTGGCGGAACAAGTCGGCCCAGCCCTGTGGCATTACCAGGGTGACAAATTCGGGCGGTGAGGATTGCAAATTCCCCGCCTCCTGTGTGCTCGACATCAGCTCGAACCAGAAGAAACTATGAGCTTGGAGGGTCAGCAGATAGGGGAGGTCGCCAATGGTCGGAAAGACGCTGCGCCCGAGCAATTCGACAGGGTGCCGGCCGCGAAATTCCGCGAGGTCGAGCTCGACCGCTTGAGGCGAGCGCGACAGGTTGGCGACGCACAGGATAACCTCGTCGTCCAGGCTGCGCAGGTAGGCGATAACCTTTCGGTTCGAGGGGTAGAGAAAGCGCAAGGTGCCGCGACCGAAAGCGCTGCGCGACCGCCTTGCCGCGATCAGCCGCTTCATCCAGTTCAGCAACGAAGACGGCGAGCGGCTCTGCGCCTCGACATTGACCGCCTCGAAGCCGTAAACCGAATCCATGATCGGCGGCAGATAGAGGCTGGCGGGGTCCGCCCGGGAAAACCCGCCATTGCGGTCGAACGACCACTGCATCGGCGTGCGCACACCATCGCGGTCGCGCAAAAAGACATTGTCGCCCATGCCGATCTCGTCGCCGTAATAAAACACCGGGGTGCCCGGCATCGAGATTAACAACGCATTCAATAATTCGATCCTGCGGCGGTCATTCTCCATTAACGGCGCCAAACGCCGCCGGATCCCGAGATTGATCCGGGCGCGCCGATCCGCCGCATAGTGGTTCCACAAATAGTCGCGCTCTCGGTCGGTGACCATTTCCAAGGTCAGCTCGTCGTGATTGCGCAAAAACACCGCCCATTGGCACGATTCCGGGATGTCCGGGGTCTGGCGCATGATGTCGGTGATCGGATGGCGGTCCTCGGTCGAAACCGCCATGTAGATGCGCGGCATCAGCGGAAAATGGAACGCCATATGACATTCGTCGCCAGCGCCAAAATACGGCAGCACATCCTCTGGCCATTGATTGGCCTCGGCGAGCAGCATGTGATCGCCATGGTGTTGGTCCAACTCGCGCCGCAACCGCCGCAGGATCTCGTGGGTCTCGGGCAGGTTCTCGTTGGTCGTGCCCTCGCGCTCGATCAGATAGGGCACCGCGTCGAGCCGCAATCCGTCGACGCCGAGATCGAGCCAGAACCGCATCACGTCGGCGACCGCGCGAAACACGCGCGGATTGTCGAAATTGAGATCAGGCTGATGCGAATAGAACCGGTGCCAGTAATAAGCCTGGGCCGTCGGGTCCCACGCCCAATTCGATTTTTCGGCGTCGACGAAGATGACGCGGGTTTCGGCAAACTTTTGGTCGGTATCGCTCCAGAGGTAAAAGTCGCGCAGGTGCGAACCCGGCTTCGCCCGGCGCGCGCGCTGAAACCAGGGATGCTGGTCCGAGGTGTGATTAACGACGAGCTCGGTGATGACCCGCAGATTGCGACGGTGCGCCTCTCGGACAAAGGCTTTGAAATCGCCCATCCGGCCATAGGACGGGTTGATGTTCTTGTAGTCGGAAATGTCGTAGCCGTCGTCGCGCAGCGGCGAGGGGTAGAACGGCAACAGCCACAACGCGGTGACACCGAGGTCCTGCAGATAATCGAGCTTGCGGCACAGCCCTTGGAAATCGCCGATGCCATCGTCGTTGGCGTCAAAGAAGGCTTTGACGTGTAGCTGATAGATGATCGCGTCCTTGTACCACAGCGGGTCCGAGATCGCGGGTCGCGCCAGCGCACGGCTCAGCGGCAGCGCGGCTGCGGCGTCGTCTGGTGGGCTCATTCGGGCTCGATGCGCAGTAGGCGAAAGATCAGTGCGGGGTTGGTCTCGGGATCCAGGCGGAACCGCTGGTGGGCGCCCCGGCAGGTCGCAACGGATCGGGTAAACGCCTCCTCAAGCGCGAACGTTCGATCCGCGCTCAGCCCGAGCTCCTCCAGCGGCAATTCGACATCAGCCTCATGGGCCTGATGCGGGTCGAGATTGACGATCACGATCACCACGTTGATTGGGTCGTTGGACACCTTCATGTAGGCCAGAACCTGAGGATTGGCACATTCGAGAAAGCGCAGGTTTAGGAACTCGTGCAGCGGCGAATTTGCGTGGCGAAAACGGTTCAGGACCCTAATGTCATCCTTGATATTGCCGGGCCGATCCCAGTCCCAGACCTTGTACTCGTATTTCTCCGAGTTCAGATATTCCTCGCGGTCGGGGATCGGCGTGTTCTCGCATAATTCAAAACCATTATAGATCCCGTAAACGGGTGACAATGTCGCCGCGAGCGCCAGGCGGATCCGAAACGCCGGCCTGCCGCCGTCTTGCAAAAAAACCGGGAGGATATCGGGCGTGTTGGTGAAAAAGTTCGGGCGGAAATATTCCTTAGCCGGATATGCCGTCAGTTCAATCAGATATTCAATGAGTTCGTCCTTGGTGTTGCGCCAGGTGAAATAAGTATAGGACTGGCTGAACCCTGCCTTAGCCAATGCCCGCATCATCTTGGGCCGGGTGAAGGCTTCGGCCAAAAAGATTGCCTCGGGACAGCGGAGCTTCACTTCGCGGATCAGCCACTCCCAGAACGGCAACGGCTTGGTGTGCGGGTTGTCGACGCGAAAGGTGCGCACCCCCTCGCTGATCCAGAACAAGACAGTGTCGCGCAACTCCGCCCACAGGCTCTCACGATCGGGATTGTCAAAATCGACGTTGACGATGTCTTCGTATTTTTTTGGGGGGTTCTCGGCGTATTTGATCGTGCCGTCGGGGCGAAAGCGAAACCATTGGGGATGTTCGCGCACCCACGGGTGATCGGGAGCGCATTGGATTGCGAAGTCGAGCGCCACCTCGATCCCGTGCGCCGCCGCGGCCCGCACGAAACGGCGGAAATCGGCGAGCGTGCCTAGACCGGGCTCGGTCGCCCGGTGCCCGCCCTCTTCCGAACCGATCGCGTACGGGCTGCCCGGATCGCCGGGTTGCGCCACGGCCGTATTGTCCCGGCCTTTGCGGTTCACCCGGCCGATGGGATGGATGGGCACCAGATAGACCACGTCGAACCCGAGTGCCGCGATCTCCGGCAGCCGCGCAATGCAATCGTCGAAGCTGGCGCTGTTGCCGGGCTCGCGACCCTGGCTGCGTGGAAACATCTCGTACCAGGCGGCAAAGCGCGCCGCCGCACGGTCGACCACGATCTCAAGCTCTCGCGGATACCGCATAACGCCTTCGCGCGGTGCGGCACTCGCCATCACGTCGCGGCTTGCCGAGGACAACAACAGCGCGGCCTGGCGGGCGCTACTGCCGCCCTCAAAATCGAGCAGCAACTCGCGGATTCTGGACACGTCGCTGGCTTCGGCCTCCGGCAGCGCCGCCTCGACGATCGCCCGGCCCTCCTCGATCTCGAGGGCGACGTCCTGACCCGCTTCACGTTTTTTCTCGAATTCCTCGCGCCAGCTCTCGAAGCGGTCGGTCCAAGCTTCGATCGTGTAGTGCCACAGTCCGACCCGGTCGAGGTCAAAGCGCCCGACCCAGCGGTCGTTGTCGAAAAAGGTCAGCGGCGTTTCGCACCACGGGCCATCCTCGTGGCGGTATTTGACGATGGCGCGTAGCTTGTCGTGCCCGTCGCGAAACAAATCGGCCCAAACTTCGAAGGTATCGCCCACGATCCTCTTGACTGGATAGCGGCCACCATCGAGTTCCGGATACACATCCTCGATTGCGATCCTTGCTTCCGGCCGCCACAACGCATGCATACCGGCCGCGTGCCGGGTTTCTGTGCTGTCCGCACGCAACACCCGCACCCCGAGCGGCTGGACCATCAGCCCAGCCGGGGGCAAACCGGTTTCAGACCCCTTAGCAACGACATCCGGCGTTATCTCACGTGAGCGGCGAGAGTCCCGATTGACGACGATAAAGGCACAGTCGTGACCGTTCTCGGTCCGGCGCTCCAACACCGTCAAATCGTCTTGGGCGCCGCGCAGCTGCCGTTGCGGACCCTCCTCGTTCAATGCCGGGATCGCCCGCTTCATCGCGTTGATCTCGGCGATGAATTCGCTGAGATCAAAGCGCTTGGACTCGACCGTCTTGGCCTGACCCCTCACCACCTCGAATCGCCCCGCCCAGCCGTATTCGAACCCCATCGGCATCAGTACGCCGGTCGAATACGCCGCAGTAAAGGCATAAGCTTGGCGATAACGTGGCTCAATCTCGCTTTCTGGAATGCCCGCGGAACGCAACTCGGTCACCAACCGCTCGGTATCATGGCTCTCGGGAAAACCGATCGACGGTGCGATGTGCCGAAATGCTTCATACTGCTCGAGCAGCCACGGGCTTTTGAAATCCCACCACTTGACGCTGTTGTAAAGGTAGTCGAACCCGGCCCCGGCCAGCGCCAGCACCGCTTCCTTTGGCGCCCCGACGGTTTCGGCGCAAAACACCACGTCCGGCGCTGCCGCCTTGGCGACGCCGGTCAGGCCGCGCCACACCTCGGCCGGCACCTTATACGCCGCATCGCAACGAAAGCCGGTGAAGCCTAGTCGCAGATAGTGGCGCACCAGATCCTGGAAATAGGCCACGATTTGGCCGCGCTGCGGCGTCCGGTAATCGAGTTCGGCGAGATCGCCCCAGACAGTCTTGCGCGTCGGGTCGGCGGGGTCGGTCGCGTAAGGAGAGACAATTTCACCCTTGACGTCGTGAGCGAACCAATTGGGATGCGCGGTGACCAGCTCGCTGTCTTTCGAGGTGTGATTTATGACGAGATCCATGATCACGCGCAGCCCTTGTGCGCGCGCTTCCTTGGTGAAGTCGCCCAGCAACACATCGTCGTCGGCTGGTTCATCCCCGCGAAAACGCGGGTTCAGCCGGTAATAGTCCTTGACCGCGTAGAGGCTGCCGGAGAACCCCGGATAGTGGAACGGGTTGACGTAAACCGCGTTGAACCCCATCGCCGCGATTCCCGGCAAATGCTCCTGCCACTGCCGCACCGTGCCGGCCAATGTCGGAAAGAGGTTGTAGATGCGCAGGCCTTCACGCGGCGGACCGGTCCCGTCTTCGTGCAAGCTCGAGGTTGCGATCATCCGACACCAAATGTGAACCAGCGTTGGTTCGCGCAACATATCATCGCCGGCAAAGGTTCCCGCGGACCTTCGTTCCCGTCGCGCCACCGCCAAGCAACGATCAGGCCTCGACCCGATCGATAATGGCGCCGGTCGGGCCGAAACAGGCGGCGAGCAAGCGGCCGCCGTGCCCGGCGCCGCTGTCGAGCGATACCGCAAATTCGCGTTCGACAAAGCCGCGCCGCTGGCGGTCGATACCTCTGACGACGCGTCCAAACTCTTCGAACCGAGCGGTCATATCGAGAATATCCTTGCGGCCCCACCAGAACGCGTCGCCTTGCGCGGTAAGCTTGCGGGTCGGGTCGATAGCGGCATGGACGAAGAGCAGGGCGTGATCTTCGGTGAAGGCGGCATGGCGCAGCGCCGAAAACAGATTGATGTGACCCGGGGTTGCGTTCATCGCGCTGCGCAGCGCTCCGGTCCAGCGGGTGATCGTGCGCGGGCCGTCACGGGTGGCGGCAAAACCCTGCTGCAAATCGCCGCCATAGGCGCGCACCGTCGCCCCGATGCCGGCCTTGACCATCCACGTCAACACCTCGCCGGGGTTGGAAGCAAATTGGAGCTCAAGCAACTTTTGCCACATCTCCTCCTGCGTCCCGCGCAGAAAGACCACATTACAAGCAAAGCCGCGCTGTCGCCCGAGAACCCGGCGGCGAAAATCGAGCAACTCATCGAGCGTGGCGCGCGCCGCCTCGCCATGACCGAGATAATTGCCGAGATAAACGACCTGGTCGCCCTCGCGAAAGCGCTCGCTGATCAAATCATGTAAGCGGACGAGACGCTGTGCCTCAGCATGGATGGCGCCGATGGCCCACACCCGCTGGGCAGCTCGCAGGCGACCAAAAGCCTGCGGCCGCCGCGGCCCGTTCACGCCGCGCTGCGCCCCGCTGGCGGGCGCCGTGGCTCCAATCAGGCGGTCAGCAATTGCTCGACCCGCTGAGTCGCCGTTGTCTCGTCGATGCGCTCGACAGCCGCGAACTCGCGCACGAAGCGGTCAAGTGCCGCCTGGTAGATCTGCCGTTCACTATAGGACTGCTCAGGCTGGCCGACATTGCGATAAAGGTCGCGAACTACCTCGGCGATCGAGGCCGGATCGCCAGAGGCGATCTTGGCCTGGTATTCCTGGGCGCGCCGGCTCCACATCGTGCGCTTGGCCCGGGAACGGCCGCGCAGTTTGGCTAGCGCGGCGTCCATCTCCTTGCGGCTCGACAATCTCCGCAAGCCCGAGGCTTTGGCCTTGGCCAGCGGCACCCGCAACGTCATTCTGTCCTTGTCAAACGCCACCACGAACACGCTGAGCGTGGACCCCGCGATCTCTTGTGTCTCGATGCCGGTGATTTTGCCCACGCCATGGGTCGGATACACGACGAGGTCACCCGTAGAGAATATAGCCTTTTCCAACGTCATGTCCGTCTCTCACAATCGACCCGAGAGGTAATGCCGGGACGCTTCGGCCGTTGCCGCACCGCGGTGACAGCAACGTCACAACTCGACGAAGAGCGCGGAACCGGAGGGGAACGCGTTAATCGCACCGCAAACAGAATACCATGAAAAGCCGGTCGAATGCCAGCGGGTCACGCATGCCCGCAGTGCAAATCATGCGACTCCCGGCCTCTCCCACATCGCGCTCGTCAGCTTCCGCCGGGTTTGGGGCTGAACTGCGTCTGGTATTTGTCCGGCACGTCTTTCCACGCGTCGGCATCTTCGGGATAGGGCTTTTTGCGGGTGATATTGGGCCAGCTCGCCGCATATTCGCGGTTCAGCTCGACCCATCGCTCCGCCTCCTGCTCGCTGTCGGGGATGATCGCGTCGACCGGGCATTCCGGCTCGCATACCCCGCAATCGATGCACTCATCGGGGTGAATCACCAGCATGTTCTCGCCCTCGTAGAAACAGTCGACGGGGCAGACCTCAACGCAGTCCATATACTTGCAGCGGATGCAGGATTCGGTGACGACATAGGTCATGGTGGTGACTTCTTCTCCTGAACTTCGACCGCCGGCTCGACGCGGCGCGGCGGATCACGCAGTCGCGTCGAGTCCCAGCCGCCCGAGAACACGCTGCCGCGCCATGCCGCGCTCACGATCTGGTACGTATATCAGTCCCCCGACGCGGCGCAGCAGGCTGTCCTCGTACTGATCGAGCACACCGTCCGCATAGGCGACTTGCCACAGCATCTCGACCAGTTCGACGCGCTGCTCGAAAGAAAGCCGCTCGTTGATGATTCGGGTAAGGTGGAACAACTCGGCGGCGCGGCCGGCCTCGCGTTCGCCGGCGGCGAGCAGCGCCCGCGCCTCGTCATGCGACAGTTCGAAGCGGCGCTCGAGCATTTGTTTGATGACCGCCCGTTCCCTTTCGTCGAAATGGTCGTCGCTGTCGGCGGCCTCGACAAGCAGCGCGGTCAGGGCGAGCTGCAGCCCGTCTTGTGGCCCCACTGAACCGTGGGGAGCTGTACCCGTCAACCATCCGAGAAGGCTCTCGATCATGGCTCTTTGCCTAACATGCCGAGCCCTGAGGGGCAACCCCACGTGGTTTGGGGTCTTGCCGCTTCGGGCGTTCCCCACCTGCCCGGTCGCCGCGGGGAAATGAATCAGCCTACCCGGCCGTTGTGGCGGCGACGCGATAACAGGTGCGGCCCTTGAGCAAGCGCGGCAATATTCTCGTTCTCCATTTCGTCGGTCAGATGCCGCTCGCCGGCATTGCATGGCAGGCGCTCCATTACCTCCTCGGCCTCCAACAGCTGGGTTACGAGGTCTGGTATATCGAGGATGGCGGGGCCAATCCTTATGATCCCCGCGCCGCCAGCGTCATGATGGCGTGCGACTACAATGTCGCCTATCTCCGGCGCGCGATGGAGCGCCACGGGCTCGGAGGACGCTGGGCCTATTGGGACGCGATCAACGATGTGTGGCACGGGCTGCCCCGCGAGCGAGTACAGCGGCTCTACGCCGAAGCGGACGGGCTGATCAATCTGTGCGGCGCCACCCGGCTGCGCGAAGAACATCTCGCCTGCCCGGTCCGCATCATGATCGACACCGATCCGGTCTACGAGCAGATCAAATATGCCAAGACCGACCTCGCGGCGCGCGCCTACCTCGACGCCCACACGCACTTTTTCACCTATGGCGAGAATTTGGGCGCGGCCGATTGCCCAGTGCCGCTGTCCGGGATCCCGTGGCGTCCGACCCGGCCGCCGGTGATGCCCAGCCTGTGGCCGGCGGCGGAGGATGCGCCCCGCTGCTTCACCACCGTCGCCACTTGGGAGAACAAAGGAAAGGACATTGAATTCGCCGGCTCGCGCTACGTCTGGTCGAAGCATGTGAACTTTTTGCGGTTTCTCGACCTCCCACGCCGCCGCCCCGAGACTTGCTTTGCGCTGGCGATGGATCCCCCTGACGCCCAGGTGCGTGAGCACGTCACCGGCGCGGGCTGGACCGTCATCGATCCCGCCCCGCTCTCGGCCGGCATGGCGCCCTATTGCGACTTCATTGCCGGCTCGCGCGGCGAGTTCACCGTCGCCAAGGACATCTATGCTCGGCCGAACAGCGGCTGGTTCAGCGATCGCAGTGTCTGTTATCTCGCCGCGGGGCGGCCGGTCGTGACGATGCGCACCGGGTTCAGCAAATTCTACCCGGTCGGGCGCGGCCTATTCGAATTTTCGAGCACGGACGAGGCGCTCGCGGGCATCGATGCGATCGCCGCCGATTACCTCGGCCACAGTCGCGCGGCGCGGGCCCTGGCCCATGACTATTTCGCCGCCGAGCGTGTCATCGGCGAATTGATGGCGGCGGCCGGACTGTAAAAATCATCCGCGTCAACCCTTCACGAAACCCTCGAACAGATGAGGGATTCGGCGGATGTCGGACAACAGCTCGCGTTGCAGCTCCGGCGGCGTGCCGGGCGGGAAACTGATCTCGATCGAATCAGCGAGGCCGCCATAGCGTGAGACGATCGCCTGAGCGATGTCGCGATAGGCGCCGACGGCGGCAAAAAGGCGCACGACGTCGTCCGACACCTCAGACGGCATCTCGTTCCAGCGGCCCTCGACCGATAGGCGATGGAGCTTCGCCCCGACATCGTCGAGCCCATGCAATGACAGGATCGGGCTGTAGGTGCGGGTCGAGGTGTAAAAGGCGATGCGTCGGCGCGCCCCGTCCATCGCCGCAGCGACGGCTTCCTCGTCGGGACCGGTGGCGACAAATCCGCCGCCGTGGAGATCGAAATGCGCCCGCGAGCGCCCGCCTCGCCGCATCCCCTCGCGAATCTCCGGCAGGCATACCTCGTCGAGGTAACGGCGCGAGCACAGCGGGTGCAGGCGCACCCCGTCGCCCACCTCGCGGGCGAGGCGCAGCATGGCAGGCCCGACCGCGGCGATCGTCACCGGCACCGGGGCCAGACCGGTCGGTTCCGGCGAGAAATCCGGGGTCATCAGGGTGAGCCGGTAATGCTCACTCTGATAGTCGAGCCTCTCGCCGGTTTCCCAGCATCGCCACACCGCACGCAGCGCGCCAACGTAGTCGCGCAGGCGGGGCGCCGGCGGACTCCATGGGACACCAAAGCGTCTTTCGTTATGGCCTTTGACCTGGCTGCCCAGCCCGAGAACGAACCGCCCGTTCGAATTCGCGTGCAGATCCCACGCGAGGCTCGCCATAACCGTCGGGCTGCGTGGAAACGCGACGGCGACCGACGTCGTCAATTCGATCCCGGTGGTAGCGATCGCCGCAAAGGCGAGCGGCGTAAAAGGCTCGTGGCCTAGCTCGACCGTCATCACCGTGTTAAAGCCGGCCGTCTCCGCCGCTGCGGCGAACGGTCCGGCTTCGCGCCAATCATGCATCGGCAGGGCGGCAAAGACCCGCATCAGCGCGCCGCCGTGGACGATCGATGTTTACCGCCGGCCGTCGCTCGCGCCATCACAAGAATTAGAAACAGCGAGAACCACAAGGTCCCTTGCCACCATTCCTGCCAGATGCCGTAGGTGGCGAAAGAGGCGACCAAGCCGGTCGCCAGACTGCCGCCGGCGGCTGCCGCCGACAGGCGCGGCCAACAGGCGCGGGCGAGCGCGAGCCAGGCGCAAGCGGCCAGCAGCGCGAACAGCACCGCACCCGGAACGCCGAGTTCGAGCCAGAGCTGAAGAGGAGCATTGTGCGGATGGAGCGGCAGCCAGGTGGCGCCTGCTTCGATCGGGTCCTTACCGCCGGGAATCGCGCGTGACGAGTTCGAGCCCCCAGCCGGCGAGCGGGTGCTCGGCGATCCGGTCGCCGACAAAGGACCAGATCAGTAGCCGGTGTCCGGCCGAAAATTTCACCGCATCCGCCGTGGCGACCAGATCGGACACCCGTTCGAGCCGGGCAAAGGTCAGCGGCGCGCAGATGATGACGAGGATCGAGACGAGCGCCGCCGCCCGCGCCGCGCGGGCGCGCCAGTAGTAACACAGGAACGCCATCGGCAGCCCGGCGGCCAACGCGACCTTTGCTGCCGTCCCGGCCAGCGCGCACACCGTCGCGACGGCAACAGCCGCGAACAGCAGGCCGCCCGCCCTGCGCCCGCGTTGGACGAGCACCGCGCTCACCGGCAGCAGCAATATCGCCAATGTGACCGACGCCTGGTTTAACCAGGTGTCCTGATAAAAGCGGTCCGAAAAAGGCTTGCTCAGCGCCCCTTGGGTAGCGAGATCGACTGTCGCCAAGGCTATTCCCAGGATGCAACCGGCAACCAGGAACGCGGTCAGCCGCTGCGGCGCTGAGATCAGCTCGGCTGCAACCGCCAGCGCCAGACCGGCGGCGAAAATGCCGGCGAGCCGCGCCGCTTGGTCGAGCGAGCGCAGTGGATCGATCGCCCAGATGGTCGAGGCGGCCCCCCAAACCAACAGCAACCCGACCAGCACCGCCGGAACGGCGAGGCCGGCGCGCCAGATCGGACGGTTCGAGCATAGAACCAGCCCGGCGGCAAACAGCCCGGCAACCGAAGCCAGCGCCGCGACGCCCCGCGGCGCCAAGACGAGCAGCGGAAGAAACAGCAGAGCCGCTGCGTCGAGACCGGCCTCCAAGCCAATCGTCAAATGCCCCACGGTGGCCCAGGCTGAGGCGCGCTGCCCGGAAAGGCCGCCCGCCGTCTCGGAAGGTCTGCCGCTTTGCACGCTAGGGTTGGATGTCGATCGCCGAGAAGAAGAAGGCAATCTCCCGCGCCGCGTTTTCGGGAGAGTCGGAGCCATGCACCGAATTCGCCTCGATCAACTCGGCGAAATCCTTGCGGATCGTGCCAGACGCGGCCGCGGCCGGATCGGTGGCGCCCATGATTTCCCGGCTCAGCGCCACCGCATCCGGTCCCTCGATTACCTGGACGACGATCGGGCCTGAAATCATGAAGGCGACGAGCCCGCGATAAAACGGACGCTCGGCGTGGACCTCGTAAAAGCTCTCGGCCTGCGCCTCGGTCAGCCGGATGCGCTTCTGGGCGACGATGCGCAGCCCGCGGCGCTCGAAGCGATCGTTGATCGCCCCGGTCAAATTGCGCCGCGTCGCATCCGGCTTGAGGATCGACAGCGTCCGTTCGATGGCCATCGGCACCTTCACGATCGGCGAGAAGCCGCGGGGTTATAGCTTCCGCCGGCGTTATCGGCAATCCGCGGCGCGCCGGCGGCGTACTGCCTCAGTTTGAACTTCGGCTTCGGCTGGTAAGCGGTCCTGGCGGCGACCCACGGGAGTGACGGCGATGGGCCGCCAGCGGCCACTCGTCACGACCGCATGATGCCACTTTGCGCAGTATCTTTCTTCGTGTATCTTCATAAAGAAAAATTGGAACAAACACGCCCCAGCATCATGGGCGGCGCGAACAGGAAGGAACTCCAAATGACGCAGATCACCAGACGTATGGTGCTTCGCAACTCCCTGGCGGTCGCCGCAGCGGGGTCGCTCGCGCGCCCATTCATCGCCAATGCCGCGGCCTCGACCGCGACTGTGTGGTGGACCCAGGGCTTTGTCCCGGAAGAGGATGCGGCCTTTAAGAAGCTCGTCGTCGAGTATCAGAAACAGAGCGGTAACACGATCGATTTCAGCCTGATCCCGTTCGCGCCGTTGAACGCAAAAGACCGTCTCGGCGCTGACCAGCGGCGATGTGCCTGACCTAATCGACATCAACACTGACGTTCTCGTGCCGCAAAACGTCTGGGGCGACAAGATCGTCGAGGTCAGCGACGTCGTCGATACGCAGAAGGACGCGTACCACCCGACGGTCTATCTGGCGACGCAGTACTACAACAACGTGGCGAAGAAGCGAAGCATCTACATAGTGCCGTACAAGACTGCGGTCGTGCCGTTCCACGTCTGGAATTCGCTGGTGGAAAAGGCTGGCTTCAAGCTGTCCGACGCGCCGAAGACATGGGATGCGTTCTGGGATTTCTTCAAGCCGATGCAGGCCAAGTTGCGCGATTCCGGCATGCGCAACATTTACTCGATGGGCATGCAATGCACGACGACCGGCCCGACCGATGGCAATAACCTGTTCAACCATTTCCTGATCGCCAATGGCGGCAACGGCATCGTCACCAAGGACGGCAAGGTCCATCTCGACGATCCGAAGATCAAGGAAGCGGTGATCAAGGCGATGACATACATTACCAAGACCTACAAGGACGGCTACGTTCCGTCCGGCGCGTTGAGCTGGAACGACGCCGACGACAACAACGCCTTCCACTCGAAACTGTTCGTCATGGATTTCGACGGCACGATCTCGACCGAGGTCGCGATCAAGGACCAGGCCGAGCGCGCCCAGGTCACCACCATGGGGCTGCCGCTCGGTAACGACGGCAAACCCGATGCCGGCGCAACTCGGGGTCGCCGCCGCGGTCATCCCAAAGGGCGCGAAGAACATCGATGTCGCCAAGGATTTCATGAAGTATGTGATCCAGCCGCAGGTGACGAACAACTACTTGAAGGAGGGACTTGGCCGCTTTCTCCCGGCGGTGCCCTCGCTGGTCAAGAGCGATCCGTTTTGGCTCGGCAACCCGCAGCGCAAGGCCTACACCACAGAAGGGTTGTTGACCGAGACCGTGCCCAACTACCCGGTATTCAACCCGGGCTGGGCTGAGGTCAACGCTCAACAGATTTGGGGCGCGGCCGAGGCGGACGTCATCCGCGACGGCGTCGACCCCAAGGCGGCCACCGAAGCCGCCTTCAGAAAGATCGAGGCGATCGCTGCAAAATACCCGATCGTTCAGAGCTGAGGGGAGCCATCGCGTCGGCAGTTGACGTCAGGTGCCCATCGCGAAGCTCCGCGCGCTCTGGCGCGACTGGCGCCGTCGGGCGGCAGGGGTTCGCATATGCCTTGGGGATCGTGCTGCGGGCGCCGCTGTAGCAGCACCGGCTGAAATTTCATGTCCGGTATGGGGGCATCTTCAGCCGACTCCGCTCCAAGGATCTTCGGCAGCTTTGCGATGGAAGCGGAAATCTCAAACTGAGGCACTACCCGCGCGGGCTGCCGATCATCCCCGGCGCTCCCATCCCGCGGCGGTCTGCTGCCAATAGGTCAAGATGTGACCCGCCTCGCGGGCGCGGCGCCAGCGCTCGCGCGCCGCTTCGACCGCGCTGTCTTCGTTGCCGTCGAACATGTCGGCGCAGCGGGCAAAGGACGACAGATCGCCGGCCTCGACGCCGTCGAGCAGCACCAGCATTGTCGCCTGGTTCGGGTTTTCGTCGCAGTCTGCGAGCCAAATCGGCTGGATCGCTGCATTGCCGTCGCGGGCCGAACCGTGCGGCAGAAAACTTGCCTCATCGTAAGTCCACAATATTGCGTCGAGCTGTGCGACGCGCTCGGCCGAGCCCGCTCTGACGACGATCGGATGGCCTTCGGAGCGGGCCCGCTCAAGGAGTTTAGGCAGCGCCCGCTCGAGCGGCGTCGACAGCAGGTGGTAGAAGCCGATCTCGGCCACCGCTATTAATCCTATTAGTCTTTCTCGTAATGCTGAGCCACAAAGCGGTCGAGCAGCCGCACGCCAAACGCCGTCGCACCCTTGGGCACGGTTGCGGCGTCCTTGCTCGACCACGCCATGCCGGCGATGTCGAGATGCGCCCACGGGACCTTGTCGACGAAACGCTGCAGGAACTGCGCAGCGGTGATGCTGCCGGCGGCGCGTCCACCGCCTATATTCTTGACGTCGGCGGCGTCACTGTCCATCTCGCGGTCGTAGCTGTCGGCGAGCGGCAGACGCCAGACCTCCTCGCCGACCGCCTTGCCGGCTTCGGTCAGCCGCGCCGCCAGCTCGTCGTCATTGGCGAAAAGCCCGGCGCGGTGGTGCCCAAGCGCCACGATGATGGCGCCGGTCAGGGTCGCGAGGTCGATCATCAGCCGCGGCTTGAAGCGGTGCTGGCAATACCACATGGCATCGGCCAGAACGAGCCGGCCCTCCGCGTCGGTATTAAGGACTTCGATCGTCTGACCCGACATCGAAGTGACAATGTCGCCCGGGCGCTGTGCTGTTCCCGAGGGCATGTTCTCGACCAGACCGACGACGCCGACCGCGTTGACCTTGGCCTTGCGCGCGGCGAGCAGCCGCATCAGGCCGATGACCACTGCCGAGCCCGCCATGTCCCATTTCATGTCGCCCATGCCGGCGGCCGGCTTGATCGAGATGCCGCCGGTGTCGAAGGTGACGCCCTTGCCGATGAAGGCAAGCGGCGCGCCGTGCTTGCCCCCGTCGTCGGCGCCGCGCCATTCCATGACGACGAGTCGCGGCGGCCTGGCGCTGCCTTGCGCCACGCCGAGTAGCGCGCCCATGCCGAGCTTCCGCATGGCCTTCTCGTCGAGAACCTCGACCTTGACGCCCAGCTCCTCAAGTGTTCGCGCCTGATCGGCGAGCGTCTCGGGATAAATCACATTGGCCGGCTCCGAGACGAGGTCTCGGGTAAAAAAAACTGCATCGACTGTCTTTTCGAGCGGCCGATAGGCCCGCTTCGCGGCGCCCGCCTGATCCGTCGACACGGTCAGCCGGGCCAGGGAGGGTTTCTGTTCGGGCTTCTGCTTCGTTTTGTATTTGTTGAAGCGATAGGACCGCAGCTGCGCGCCAAAGGCGATTTCGGCCGCCGCCTCGGCGGCGCCGATCGGGGCTTCGTCGGTAATGTCGACGAATACCGTCGCCTCGGTTTCCCCGGCGCCGTCGAGATGTGCGGCAAGCGCGCCGCCGAGCTCCTCGAAGACGCGGGCGGCGACTTGTTCCACCTTGCCGAGCCCGGCGAGGACGATTCGGCTCAGCGCCAGGTTTGCCGGCGCCACGATCGGCAGCAGCTCGCCCTTTTTGCCGCTAAAGCGCGCGGCCTGGCCAAGCGCGCGAGCAATCGCACCTCCGGTCGCTTCGTCGAGTCGACGGGCGGCGGGCGTCAAAATCCGCGCCTCCCATATTCCTGCGACCGCAGCGCCGGAATGGGGCAGGTCCGGCTCGGCAAAGCTGATTTTCATCGCGTGACCTCGGGCTGTTGTCGCGGCGGCGCAACGGCCGACCGCGGCATGGAGCGAACTTGGCCAATAGATATATTTAAGCGCGGCGGCCGGCGCCAGAGAGCAGCGAGCAATAACAACGGTGCGCCGAGCGTATCCGCGCCTTGGCCCGCGCGGTGCCTCCGAAGCATCGCCGGACGACCTCGGGCCCGGCTCGTCGATTGGATCGAACGGCCCGCTAACTGATTGCGGGACGCGGCAAGAGCACGGCGCGCGCCGTGCGTTTGAGGACGACCCGATAGAGTCGATAGGTTTCGATGATGATGCCGCCGGTTTCCCGTGCCGCCTTCCCGATCTCCACGGCCGCACTCCACTCTGGCTCGCTGATGGGCGCCGCGCGATGCTCCGGGACCACCAGAATGCCGGGCATGCCGTCGACCGCCGCCGCCGGCAAGTTGAAGCTCGACCACCGCGGCCCGATGGCGATCACCGGCACGCCGGGGAGCGAGTTGCGAGCCAATTCGGCAGCCAGGCTATATTGGTCCGCTGCGACGAAACTTGCGCCGATGCGGCGGCCCGAGTCTTCCACGGCGGCGGCGAGACTGGGCCAACCGCCCATTTGCAGCGCGATGGGATCGAGCTTGGTCGGCAGCGACAGCGGCGAGAACGCCGCCTGAACGTAGACGGCGCCGGTGATAAACAGGCCCAGCGCGATCGCTGGAATTCGCAGGCCGCGCCAGAACCGCCCGCTCAGTCCCGCCGCCGCGACTGCCGCGGCGGGATAGAGGATCGCGGGCCAATTCGCCTGGACCCGATCTCCGACCGCATGCTGTATGAACACCAGCGCGGGCAGTAGGCTCAGGACTGCGAGCAAAGTCCAGGCCGGATCGCGTTTAAGCCAAGCGGCGCGCGTGGCGAGGGCAACGCCGGCGATGCAGAATAAGAAAACCAGCGGCGTGACAACGGCAATTTGGCCGCCCAAAAGTTCGAGCAGGTATCCTGGCGCCCGGCCCGGCGACCAGTGGGCGAACCGCCCACCCTGTCTGACGAAGCTGACCCATTCATGCGTGGCATTCCACCACAGCACCGGCGTAACGATGACCAGCGCCAGTGCCGCGCCGGCATAAGGCTCGGGCCGGCGCAGCCATGGCCGCCCCGCGATCGCCAGCCATGTCCCGATGCCGAGAGCCAGCAGCATCGCGGTGTACTTGCTGATTGCGGCGAGGCCGACAAATAGCCCGACCACCAGCCACCAGGCGCCCGAGCCGCCGGCGATGATTCGCGCCATTGCCCACATCGCGCACATCCAGAACAGCAGCAAGGGCGAATCGGGGGTCATGACGATCGCTCCGGCGCCGACCAGGAGCGTGGCGTTCAGCAGCAAGACAGCCATCATGCCGGCGTTCCGTCCGGGCAGCAGGCGGTCTGCCGCGTCCCACAGCAGCACCGAACCGAGCGCGGCGGAAAACGGCCCGAGCAATCGGACGCCGAACGCGGAGTCGCCGGCGAGCCAGATTCCGGCGCGAATCCAAAACGCGACCATCGGGGGGTGGTCGAAATAGCCCGTCGCCAACGCCCGAGACCAGATCCAATAATAGGCCTCGTCCGGTGCCAGTGGCAGCGAGGCGGCCAGCGCCAACCGCAACATCGTCAGCAGCGCGAGCGCGGCCGCCACCGCGGCAATTGGCGAAACAGAACGGATGGCGAGGGGGGCGAACCGCGTGCGATCCACGTCGTCGCGCCCCGGTAATGCTGGTGCATGGCGCGTGGCGAGCATGTCGGCCGGAGCCGGTGGCGTGCCGATTGTGCCCACCGATGACACGGTCGGTTCGGACGGTTCCGCGGAGGAATTCACCAATGCCAGGAAATTCCCCCCGGTCACGTTTCGAACGATTCGCCTATAGGCGGCGCGGCTTACCGCGACTGACGGCGGGGTCGACGGGCCGCGGAGATGCCTCTGGCCGGCCTCGGGTGGCCTCCCTATGATCGCGCGACGATGACCACCCTCACTCGCTACATACTACGACAGAGTTTTGGCGTCATGGTTTTCGTGACTGCCGCTCTCAGCGCTGCGGTCTGGCTCTCCCAGTCGCTCACATTGATCGACCTGATCGTCAATCGAGGTTTGTCGGTCGATGTTTTCCTTTACCTGGCGGTCTTGATTCTGCCCCGCTTTATCGACATCGTGCTGCCGATCGGCGTCTTTATCGCGGTGCTTTTCACCTTCAACCGATTGAGCACGGAGAGTGAGCTCGTGGTCATGCGCGCGGCGGGGTTGAGCCCGTTGACGCTGGCCAAGCCGGTGCTGATCCTGGCGGCGATCGCCTTTGTCTTTCTGATGAGCCTGTCGGCCTACCTCCTGCCGGTGGCCGACCGGGCGTTCAGGGATGTGCAGTTCGAAATCCGCAATCGCTTTATCTCGAGCCTGATCCAGGAGGGCACCTTCACCACGGTCTCTGACAAGCTGACTTTCTATATCCGCAGCCGCGAGGCCAATGGTGATGTCGCCGGTCTCTTGATCAACGACATCCGCGACCCACAGCGCCCCGTCACGATCCTCGCCGAGACAGCTGCCTTTGTCGATACGCCGACCGGCCCCCGCATTATCATGGTAAATGGCAACCGCCAGCAGTTCGACCCCCGGACCCGCAAGCTTTCGATCCTGACCTTCGCGCGCTACACGCTCGACCTCGACACGTTGCAGGATCCTTCGGTCGTCCGGCTGCGCTTGGCCCAGGAGCGGTTTCTCCCTGATCTGTTCTTTCCGCCTAAGGAATTGGATCCCTTCCTGCGCCACAGCTTTATCATGGAGGGTCACCAGCGCATCCTGGTCCCGCTCTCCGTGTTCAGTTTCGCGCTGATCCCGCTCGCCTGCCTATTACCTGGGGAATTCAACCGCAGAGGTCAGGTCAGACGCGTCATTCTGGCAATTGCCGCCGCGTTTTTGTTCCAAACGACCGCCCTCGGCGTCAACGACCTTGCCGGCCGCTTTGCGCCGGCGATCCCACTGATGTACGCGATCGATTTGTTGCCGTTAGCCCTCGGTATCGCAAGCCTGCTCTCCGAACGGCTCCGGTTCGGCGGGCGCTGGCCGCCGCTCGCCGAAATCAGCGCGCGCTGAGACCCTAGGGATGTGAAAGGGCGATTCTCGGTGCAGCTCGCAAAGACCTTGTCCGCCTATATCGCCCGTCAATTTTTTGGGTGGTTCTGCTGTGTCTTCGGGGCGATGGCGATCATCACCTTTCTGGCCGACTACGTCGAGCTGCTTCGCCGCGGCGGATCGAGGGTACAGGCGACCCTGGGGGTGCTGTTCGAGATGGCGGTCCTACAGTCGCCCCAGACCGCACAGGAAGTGCTGCCCTTTGCCGTCCTGTTCGGCACAATTCTCGCCTTCTGGCGGCTGACTCGCAACAATGAGCTCGTGGTGGCGCGCGCGGCAGGGGTCTCAGTCTGGCAATTTCTGACCCCGGCAGTGCTGGTGGCGCTGCTCGTCGGCATTTTCGCGGTGACGGTTTTCAATCCGATCGCCTCAGTCGCGCAGGCGGCCTTTGAAAGGCTCGAAAGCCGCATCCTGCATTACGAGTTTGACGAGCCGTCATTGTCGAATGCGGGATTGTGGCTGCGCCAGAGCGACGAGGCCGGCAACCAGATCATCATTCATGCCGGCAAACTGGCCTCGCCGAATCTGGTGCTGGACAATGTCACGCTGTTCTTTTTCAACGGTCTGACCCAATTCACCTCACGCATCGACGCGCACAGCGCACAGCTCGAAACCGGCGACTGGCTGATCAAGGACGGGGTGCGCTGGCTGCCCGACCAGCCGCCCCAGCCCCTGGCCCGGTGGCGCCTGCCGACTCAGCTGACGCCGCACAAGATCGAAGAGAGCTTCGCCTCCCCGGACACGATGTCGTTTTGGGAATTGCCGAGCTTCATCGCGCTGCTCGAGCAATCGGGCTTTCCGGCGCAGCGCCACCGCCTGCATTACAACGTTTTGCTCGCCCGTCCGTTTTTGTTGTGCGCGATGGTTCTGGTCGCGGCGACCTTCAGCCTGCGCATGCAGCGGCGCGGCGGCGCCATCGCGATGATCGTCGGCGGCGTCGTCGCCGGGTTTCTACTATACGTCCTGTCGGACGTCGTCTTCGCCCTCGGAATCTCGGCAAAGGTGCCTGTTGTGCTCGCCGCCTGGACCCCGACCGGGATCAGTCTGATCTTCGGCGCCTCGATGCTGCTCCATTTGGAAGATGGCTGATGGGGAGGAGCCGCAGCCTCGATTGCCATCGGCTCCTCCCCCGCTCGGCCTCGTGGCAGCTACTCGCCTACGCGCTGCTTGGCTGTTTTGCCCTGGCGGTCACGGCAGTTCCGGCCGCCGCCCAACTCGCGGTGACGCGCGGCGCAAAGCAGAATCCGAACGCCCCGATCGCCGTCCGCGCCGACGAGATCGAGTACAACCAGGATCTCGTGCTGACGATTGCCCGCGGGCACGTCGAAATCTCGCAAAACGGCGAGGTTCTGCTCGCCGATACGGTCACCTACAACCAGCGCACCGACACCATTACCGCATCGGGCAATGTCAGCCTCTCCGAGCCCACCGGCGAGATTGTGTTTGCCGACTACATGGAGCTGCGCGACGCAATGAACGAGGGGTTTGCCAAGGATGTGCGCATGCTGCTCGCGGATCACTCCAGGCTCGCGGGCAACGCCGTGCGCCGCACCAGCGGCAACCGCACCGAGCTGCAGCGCGCCGTCTACTCGCCTTGCGACTTGTGCAAGAGCGATCCGAGCGCGCCGCCTGCATGGCAACTGCAGGCCCGCGAGATCGATCACGACAAAGAGCTCAAGCTGGTCGAATTCCGCGACGTCACGATGGAAATCGACGGCTGGCCGGTGTTTTACAGCCCGTACATGTCGACCCCCGACCCTACGGTCAAGCGCGCGACCGGGTTTCTACCACCGTACTTCGGCGGCTCTAGCAGCGTCGGGGCCCAAATAACGGTTCCGTATTTCATAGTGCTCGGACCGGACAAGGATCTGACCCTGGCGCCGCGCATTACCACCAAGGCGGGCCCGCTGCTGGCGGGCGAGTATGAACAACGTTTTGGCAACGGCTTTCTCGATGCTATCGGCAGCATCAACCGCAGCAATCCGAACGGAAGCGAGGGCCCTGGAGACGACGAGATTCGTGGCCACATCAACGAGCGCAGCGTGTTCGATCTCAATGACACCTGGCGCACCGGCCTCGACGTACAGCGCGTCTCCGATCAGAGCTATTTGCTGCAATTCGGCTTTGGCAATCCGCTGTTGAACGCTGAAATCAGCCGAGCCTACCTCGAAGGCTTCGACGCGCGCGGCTCGACCGATGTCGACGCCTATGCTTTTCAGCCGCTGCTGCCCGGTCTTGCAACCTCGACCCAGCCGATTGTGCTCCCGGTTATCAACCGCAACTGGCAAAGCGATCCCGACCAACTCGGCGGACGATGGAATCTGAACGCCAATCTCCTCGACATTGTCCGCGACGTCGGCACCCAAACAAGGCGCGTTTCGCTCGGCCCGGAATGGGAACGCACTTTCCGCGACGGCATCGGCGGGCAATATCAGTTCTTCGCCAGCGTCCGCGGCGACGGCTATTGGGTCAACGATCTGACCCCGCAGTCGAACCCGGACCTGCCCTCCGCCTTCTTCCCGATAAATGGTGTGCCGGCCACCGACCCGACCAACCCAAATTTTCTGGCCGGTCGCGTTTTCCCGCAAGTCGGGCTCAAATGGAGCTACCCGCTGATCCACCCAGGCCAAACGCTGACGCCGTTAATCGAGCCGATCGTCGGCATTTACGCTGGCCCCGATGGCGGCAACCAGCGCAGGATCCCGAACGAGGACAGCCTCTCCTTCGACTATGACGATTCGCTGTTGTTTCGCCCGGACCGTCTGGCCGGCTACGATCTCCTCGATACCGGCCAGCGGGTCGACTACGGCCTAAAACTCGGCGTTTACGACAGCACCGGCGGCAGCTATCGCACGTTGATTGGTCAAAGCTACCGGGCAGAGACCAACCCATTTTTGCCGCCGGGCTCGGGCGCCGAAACGCGGCTTTCCGATGTTGTCGGGCGGGTCGTGCTGTCGCCCAGTTCCTATCTCGACCTGATCTATCGCTTCCGCCTCAACGGCAGCGACCTCAGCTACCGCGAGCAACAGGCCACGGTCAGCACCGGGCCGGCGACCCTGCGCGTCAGCGCGAGCTATATTCTGATCCCTGCCCAGGTCGCGAGCGATGTGGTCACCAACCCGACCACCGGCCAGAACGTCCTCTACGGGAAACAGGAGCAGCTGTCACTCTCGGCCACGGCGAAACTGACACGCTATTGGTCGCTTCAGGGGAACGAGACGGTGAATCTGACCAGCAGTTCAAACCTGGTCAACGGGGTTGTGACGCCACAGTCGAGCAGCAACAGCCTCTATGCTTCAGTATCGGCGATTTATCAGGACGAGTGTATGGCCTTCATCGGCTCGTTGACCCAATCGGGGATACGCAACGGGGCCGTCACCCCCGGGGTCAGCGTGCTTTTCAGCGTGGTATTCAAGAATCTCGGCGAGGTCGGCGGCAACGTCGCGACGGTCGGCGGCGGATAGTCGCAAAATATGGATTTTCGGCGACCCCGGATCCTGCGGCTGCCGTTCGCGCTGGCGACATAACCTTCCGGAAAGTGTAGGGTGCGGTGTTCGCAGGGGGAACGGAGCTGGGCTGATCCATGAAGGGAATCCGGTGGTTTTGCGTTCTTATGATCGTTCTCTGCGGGGTTTCGCGGGCGCAGACGACGGCGCCCGCGGCCTCGCCCCGCGGGTCGGCAGCACCAGCGCCCGGAGCGTCATATCCCGAAATCCGAATCGCTGCGGTCGTCAATGACGATGTGATCTCGGTTAGCGATCTCGCTTCGCGCATCAGAATGGTCATGCTGTCCACCAGCATTCCGGATACGCCGCAAGCGCGCCAGCGTCTCGCCGCCCAGGTTTTGCGGCAGCTGATAGACGAAAAGCTGCAAATTCAGGAGGCTAAGCACAAGAACATCACCGCTACCGACGCTGAGATCAAAAAGGCGATCGCCACGATCGAGCAGCAAAACAACATGAAACCCGGTCAAATCGACGAGATCCTGAAGGCCAACGGCATCGAACATAGCGCGATGGTCCAGCAGGTGACGGCGTCGATCGTGTGGGCAAAGCTGATCCGGCAGATGGCTGCTGACACCGACCCGGTCTCCGACCAAGAGGTCGACGACACGCTGAAGCGGCTAAAGCAAAACGAAAATGATCCACAAAGCCGCGTCGCCGAGATCTTCCTCGCGGTCGACAACCCGCAGCAGGACGCGGAGGTGCTCGCGCTGGCCAATCGGCTGATCGACCAGATGAAGCAAGGCGCGCGGTTTTCCGCGGTTGCCCAGCAATTCTCGCAATCCGCTACCGCGGCCGTTGGCGGCGACATCGGCTGGATTCAGCCTGACGAGCTCAGCCCTCCGCTAGCAAAGGCCGTGGGACCGATGCGTCCGGGCGAGCTGTCGCCGCCGATCCGGACCCCGGCCGGCTATTATATTTTGCTCGTTCTCGACCGGCGCGACGGCCGCGTGGTCAGCGCGGACGATACGGTGCTGCACATCGTGCAAGTGGTCTTCCCGCTGCCCCCGCAGCCGAGCGAGGAGGCCCGCCGCGCGGCGCTCGCCGAAGCAGCGGCGGCAAGGACGGACGCGAAAAACTGTCAGGATATGCTGCGGATCGGCAAGGCGAAGGCGCCCAAATTGTCGAGCGAGGGCGATCTGCGGGCGAGCCAGATCTCCCCGGCGATGCGCAGCGTCGTGCTCGGCCTCGGGATCGGACAGCCATCCGAGCCGATCGTCCAAAAAAACGGGATCGGCGTGATCATGGTGTGTAAAAAGACCGAGCCGAAACCGACCGTCACTACGCGCGACGAGGTCTTCGAATCCTTGATGCGCGAGCGCGTTGACGCGCTGGCCCGCCGTTACATGCGAGACCTGCGGCGCTCCGCCTATGTCGATGTCCGGGTTTGACCGCCATGCCGTTGCCGATCGCCGTGACCATGGGCGAGCCTGCCGGGATCGGCGGCGAGATAGCGCTCAAGGCCTGGCTCGGCCGCAGCCGAGGGGTCCCGGCCTTTTACCTGATCGACAACCCTGATCGCCTCGTGTCCTTGGCGGCGGCGCTCGGCTGGCCTGTGCCGGTCCGGCCGATCACAACGCCTGCTCAGGCGCCCGAAATCTTCGCCGAAGCGCTGCCTGTCGCCCCGATCGGCACAGCACTGCGCGGGCGGGCAGGCCACCCCGACCCGGCTGATGGGCCTGCGATCATCGGCGCGATCGAAGCCGCCGTCGCCGATGTTCGCGCGCGCCGCGCCGCTGCCCTCGTCACCAACCCGATCCACAAGGACAGCCTTTATCGCGCCGGCTTTCGTCATCCCGGCCATACCGAATACCTCGCCGAACTCGCCGGTGAGGGAGCGACGCCGGTTATGATGCTGGTCTGCCCTGAGCTGCGGGTCGTCCCGGTCACGATCCATCTGGCTCTGCGGCGGGCGGTCGAAAGCTTGACCGCAGCGGCGATCGTCGAAGCCGGCCGGGTGACCGCGGCGGCGTTGCGGCAGGATTTCGGCGTCGCCGCGCCGGTGCTCGCTGTCGCCGGTCTCAACCCCCATGCGGGCGAGGCAGGCGGTCTGGGCCATGAGGAGATCGAGATCATCGCCCCGGCCATCGCCGCGCTGCGCGCCGCCGGGATCGACGCGCGCGGCCCGCTGGCGGCCGACACGATGTTCCACGCCGAAGCGCGCCGATCTTATGACGCCGCCCTATGCATGTATCACGACCAGGCCTTGATCCCAATCAAGACCATCGACTTCGACGGCGGCGTCAACGTGACATTGGGGCTGCCGTTTGTGCGCACCTCGCCGGACCATGGCACCGCATTCGCGATCGCCGGGCGCGGCGTTGCCCGCGCCGGCAGCCTGATCGCCGCGCTGCGGCTGGCGGCCGAGATGGCGGCGAAGCGGATGGCCCTGGCCTGAGGCCCGCGTCTGAGCCCGCTCTCCGGGCCGCCTCGGTTGCGCTGCCGCCGCTGCGCGAGGTCATCGCCCGACACGCCATCGCGGCGCAGCGCCGGTACGGGCAGAATTTTCTCCTCGACCTCAACCTGACGGGCAGGATCGCCCGCGCCGCCGGTCCGCTCGACCAGGCCACGGTCATCGAGATCGGCGCCGGTCCCGGCGGCCTGACCCGTGCGCTGCTCGCTGAAGGCGCGCGCCGCGTCGTCGCAATCGAGTGCGACCCGCGCTGCCTCGCCGCCCTCGCCGAGCTGGCGGCGGCATATCCAGGGCGCCTCGACCTCGTCGCTGGGGACGCACTGGCGATCGACCCGGCGGCGCTCGCCACCGCGCCGCGCAAGATCGTCGCCAACCTACCCTACAACATCGCCACCGCGCTGCTGTTCGCCTGGCTTGGCCAAATCCGCGCTTTCGACAGCTTGACCTTGATGTTTCAGCGCGAGGTGGCGTTGCGGCTGACAGCGGCGCCGTGCACCAAAGCTTATGGGCGGCTCTCGGTCTTGACCCAATGGCTCGCCGAGCCGCGCATTCTGTTCGACGTGCCGGCCCGCGCCTTCACTCCGCCGCCCAAGGTGATTTCGAGTCTGGTCGGCATCATCCCACGCGCCGCACCAGTGGCCCTGGCGGTAAAGCCTGCCCTCGAACGCGTCACCGCGGCCGCCTTCGGCCAGCGCCGCAAGATGCTGCGCTCCAGCCTCAAAGTGCTCGGCGTCCCGGTCATCCCTTTACTCGACCGCGCCGGGGTCCCGCCGACCGCCCGCGCCGAAGAGCTCTCCATCGCAGCATTCTGCGCTCTGGCGAGGGCCATCGAGGGAGGATAGCCGAACCGGCCCTTGGCCAAACCGCCCGCGCCGCTCGGCATCCCTGTTCTAATGTTTTGTTTTACCAGGCCGAGTTTAGGTCCCCGCAATTCCTGCAATCACACCCGCATCGCACGCAGCAAAAAGACCCGCCGGCGGGGCCGGACGGGCCTTTTTTGCGAGCGAGAAGGATTTAGTTCGGAGCGGGGGCGAAATGGGGCGCCGTATATGGATGCGTCGCCGGATCGTCATTGGATGGCGCCGCCGTGTAATGTTGCTCTTGCCATGCGGCGTTGTTGCCGGGGTTGGGGGTGATTTTATCGGCCGATACCGGCGGCATTGTTGCGGTCGAAGCCGTCTCGGGGCTGGTCGGCGGCAAGGCCGAGACCGACTGCGCATTGGCGGTCACGGTGACGGCCGCCAGCAACCCTACGCCCATAACCGTCGATTTGAGCAAACTTCGCATTGTGAATTCTCCAGTGTTAGATCATGTGACTTGATACCTCAGCACCAATCTGCAATGAATTCAAATGATAATTGTGCATCGCACACATGCTTGACATTCATATAGTATCGTGAAACCGGGGCCGTTCGGGGGCTAGATGATCTAGCAGGTCGTGCCGGCGCCGGGATCCGGCGCGCTGATCTGTGCGCTGGACACACACGTCGCCGGGGCCTGGCCGGCGGCGCCGAGGGCGACAAGGGCCGCCCTTTGTCGCAAGCTCCACGGCATTAAGACAACGAGGTGAGGCGGCAACCGCGCCCTCAAACGTCACCGGGAGCCGCGGGCTTGTCGTTGGGTCTGCGGATCCGATTAGTCTCGCTTGTGCAGCTCTGGAGGCGACAGCGCTGCCGTTGGGCGGTGGCGATCCCCGTGCCCTCGCCGGCGGGGAAATGTTTCAGCCAGCTGACTGACCCCGATCGTCAACTCGCGAACTTGCCATGCGAGCGTAACCGAACCGTCTCGGAGGCGTCATGGGCGGCTCATAGCATGCCCGCGCAATTGGCAATGATGGAGGGGGCGATGGCCACAAAATGGCGGAACGCGGTCTTGGCTGCGGGATTGCTGGCGGTATCGGCCGGCCCGCAGGTCTACGCGGGTGGCGGCGGCGATTTCGGCGTTAACGGCGTCAAGCGGGTGCTGCTGATCAGCATCGACGGCATGCACGCACTCGATTTTATCAACTGCGCGCAAGGCATTAGCGGAGTCAATGGCGGCTCGCCCTATTGCCCCAATCTGGCCCAACTCGCTGAAACGGGCGTGAATTATCTGGAGACTTCCACGTCGAAGCCGTCCGATTCGTTCCCCGGACTGATGGCGCTGGTGACCGGGGGCTCGCCGCGAACCGTCGGCGCCTTTTATGACGTCGCCTACGACCGCTCGCTCGATCCGCCCGCGGCGACGACCGGGAACGGCGTCGCCGGAGCGCCGGGGCTGTGCACGCCCGGGGCAGCTCCGACGGGCACGACCACCGAGTTCGACGAGGGCATCGATATCGACCAGACCCTGCTGAACGGCGGAGCATCGGCGGACGTGGACGGCGGGATCGCGTCGATCGATATGAACAAGCTCGAGCGCGACCCGGCTCACGGTTGCGCTCCCGTCTATCCGTGGAACTTCGTTCGCACCAACACAATCTTTGGTGTGGTGCACGCGGCCGGCGGCTACACCGCCTGGTCGGACAAGCATCCTTCCTATTTGTCGGTCTCGGGCCCCGGCGACGGGACGAACGTAGACGACTATTACTCCCCGGAAATCAACTCGATCCCGGTTAATCTGCCGCAAGTTACGCTGCTGCCGTGCAATCCGCTGCCCGACCAGACCGCGGTGTCGCCGAAAAACGCGTGGACCGACAGCTTCGCCAATATCCAATGCTACGATAGCCTGAAGGTGCAGGCGATTCTCAACGAGATCAAAGGAAAGGATCACTCCGGCACGCGGCGGCGACCGGTCCCGAATGTCTTCGGGATGAACTTTCAAGTGGTAAGCGTGGGCGAGAAGCTGATTGAAAAGTCGATCGGCGTGACCGGCGGTTATCTCGACAATGTCGGCACTCCGAGCCAGGCGCTGCTCAGCGAGATCCAGTTTGCCGACAATTCGATCGGGAAAATGGTCACCGAGCTCAAAAAGCGCGGCTTGTATCAGTCTACCCTGATCGTCATTTCGGCCAAGCACGGCCAGAGCCCGATCGACTCCGCTCGATACTTGGGCATATCGACCACGCCGAATGACCCGGTAACGACATCGCCGGCGACGATCCTGGCGAACCTGCTGCCATTCTCCGAGTCTCCGTCAAACCCCAGCGGGATCGGGCCTACCGAAGACGACGTCTCGCTGATCTGGCTGGCGGACTCGACGCAAACCGCGACCGCCGTGGGAATGTTGGAAAGTCAGTCGCCGGCCACGAGCAACATCGCTGGGATCGGCGAGATCTTCTCCGGACCGGGGATTGGCCAGATGTTCAATCTGCCGGGGCTGCCGCCAAGCGGCGATCCGCGCACGCCGGATATCATCGTCACACCGAATATCGGCGTTACCTATTCGGGAAGCGGCAAGAAACTCGCCGAGCACGGCGGCTTCTCGCACGACGACACGAACGTAATGATGTTGCTGTCAAATCCGAGCTTTGCCGCCGGGACAGTGACCAGCCCGGTCGAGACCGACCAGATCGCGCCGACGATTCTCGCGGCTCTGGGGCTCGATCCCGAGAAACTCACCGCCGTGCAGAAGGAAGGCACGCAGGTGTTGCCTGGTGTCGGGCTCGACTCTGGAAAAGGGCATTACTAACCCGAACCCGAACCCGAAGCCGAGGGGCGTCCTCTCCCCGGGGCGTCCCTCCCCCGCACGTTCAGCCCGCGCGCAGGCTCTGGATAAACTCGGCGAGCCCAGGCTGCCGCTCGCGGCGCAGCCGTTCAGCGGTGACGATCGCCCGGACCTCGGCAACGCTGTCCTCGACCGTATCGTTGACGATCACATAGTCGTATTCGGGCCAGTGGCGCATCTCCTCCGCCGATTTCGCCATCCGTGCGGCGATGTCGGAGGCGCTGTCCTGAGCCCGGGTCCGCAGCCGCTCTTCAAGCGCCGCAAGGCTCGGCGGCAACACAAAAACGGCGACCAGATCTGGGCGCACCTTGCGGGCGAGCTGCTGAGTACCTTGCCAGTCGAGATCGCCGACGATGTCATGCCCGGCGGCGAGTGCGGCTTCGATCGGCTGGCGGGGCGTGCCGTAGCAATTGCCGAACACGCGCGCATGCTCCAACAGCTCGTCTCGCGCCACCATCTCGTCGAAGCCGGGCTGATCGATGAACCGATAGTCGTGCCCGTCGACCTCACCCCGCCGCCGCGGGCGGGTCGTCACCGAGACCGAAAGGGTGAGCGCACGATCTTCTTCGACGAGCCGCCGCGTGATCGTCGTCTTACCCGCTCCCGAGGGCGACGAAAGCACGAGCAGCAGCCCGCGCCGCCGGATCCGTGGCCCGCTCATTCGATGTTCTGCACCTGCTCGCGAAACTGCTCGACCACGGCCTTCAGCGAGAGGCCGATCCGGGTCAGCTCGATATCGGCCGATTTCGAGCACAGGGTGTTGGCCTCGCGGTTCAGCTCCTGGCACAGAAAATCGAGACGGCGGCCGACCGCCTCGCCCTGTTGCAGTAATTCACCCGCCTGCTCGAGATGCGCTTGCAGTCGCTCGATCTCCTCGCGAATGTCCGAGCGGGCGGCCAGCAGAGCCACTTCCTGGGCCACCCGCTCTTCGGGCATCGACGGCATCAGATCGGCGAGGCTCGTCAGCATCGTACGCAGCCGCTCGCGAATCGCCGCCGGCTGAGCCACGGCACAGTCTGCGGCCGCGGTGACGAGCGCAGCCATCTCGTCGAGCTGGCTGCCCAGCAGTGCCGCGATGCGCGCCCCCTCCTCGGCGCGCGCATCAGCGAGCCGGTCGAGCGCCGCATTCCAGCCGGCGAGCACGGCCTGCCCGCGCGCTTCGATCACCGTTTTATCCTCGTCCTCGACGGTCTCAACGACGCCGCGCAAGGCCAGCAATCCGTCGAGGCGCGGCGGGGCTGCTTCGATCTCGCCGCTCAATTGGTTGATCAGGGTCACGAGCTGAGCGAGCGCCTCGCGGTTGACGCGCAGCGCGGGCGGAGTGGTTCGGGTGACGGCGAGGTTGGCGGAGAAATTGCCGCGGCGAAACCGCTGTGCCAGCGCGGCGCGCAATTCGGGCTCCAGCGCGTCGAAGCCAGGGGCCAGCCGCAGCCGCAGGTCGAACGCCCGCCCGTTGACGCTTTTGACCTCCCACACCCAGGACATCCCGGGCGCCTCGTCTTGCGCTCGGGCGAACCCGGTCATACTGGCTATGCCCACGCCGCCGCGCTCCCCGCTGTTGATCCGGCGTTATAGCGGCACGGCGCTGCGCCAACAACGCCGCGCGGGCATCGCGTCAAGGGCCGGGACCCGGCCGCTCGGTGTCGTCGGTGACACTGCGGCGATATTGAGCGACGTTGTGGTTGTGCTCGGCCAGAGTCTTGGCGAAGACATGCCCGCCCGAGCCGTCGGCGACGAAGTAAAGGTCGTCGGTCGGCGCCGGCCGCGCCGCGGCGCGCAGTGCCGCCGCCCCCGGGTTATCGATCGGGCCGGGCGGTAGCCCCCTTTCGACATAGGTGTTGTAGGGCGATGCGACCGCGAGATCGGCGCGGGTCAGCGGGTGATCGACTTTCTTGGCGCCGTCGTCGCTCAGCGCAAAGATCACGGTCGGGTCCGATTGCAGGCGCATCCCGAGGCGCAGCCGGTTGACGAAGACGGCGGCGATCCGCGCCCGTTCGTCCGCGCGCGCAGCCTCCCGCTCGACCAGCGAGGCGAGAATCAGCATTTGCTCCGGGTCCGCCAAAGGGATATCGGGCCGCCGCTCGGCCCAGGCCGTTTGCAGCGCACGGGCCATCGCCCGCTCCATCCGCGCGAGCAACGCCCGGCGCGTGTTGCCATAGCTGTAGAGGTAAGTGGCGGGCATCAGCGCGCCCTCCGGGGGCGGCTTGCCGGTGTCGCCGTCGAGGGCCGGGGCGGCCCGCACCAGCGCCACGATCTGAGCGCTCGTCAACCCTTCCGGGATGGTCAGACGGTGCTCGACGGTCTTGCCGCTGGCCAGGATGCCGATAGCCGCGAGAGCGCTCGTCCCGGCCGGGAACTCGTATTCACCGGCGAGCAGGGACGATCCGTTGCCGGACAGTGTCGCCCCGATCTCGAACGAGAGCGGGTGCAGGATTATCTCGCGCCGCGCCAATAGTGCGGCGATGCCGCCAAGGCCGGTGCGCGGTGGGATGACGACCGTACGTGCCTGGGTCAGCGGACCCGGCGCGGTCAGGTCCTGGTAAAGCCACCAGCCGGCCCCGGCGGCGACCGCGATAACCGCCGAGACGGCCAGCATCGCCCAGGCAAACAGGCGAAGGGCGCCGTGCATCGATCAGCAAACTCCGGGCGATTCTACGCGGATCAGCCGCTTACGGCGGTCCTGCGAAGACGAGCGAGGCGTTGGTACCGCCGAAGCCGAACGAATTGGTCAGCACATAGCTGACCCGACGCTCTTTGGCTTGTTTCGGCACCAGATCGATGTCGCAAGCCGGCGACGGGTTGTCGAGGTTCAAAGTTGGCGGCACCACGCCGTCGCGGATGGCGAGGATTGAAAAGATCGCTTCGACGCTGCCGGCGGCGCCGAGCAAATGGCCGATCGCCGATTTCGTCGATGACATCGACAGCTCGTAAGCATGCCGGCCGAACAGCCGTTTGACCGCGCCGAGCTCGATTTCATCGCCGAGCGGGGTCGAGGTGCCGTGGGCGTTGATGTAATCGATCTGGTCCGCGGCAATGCCGGCGCGGCGTAACGCGTTGCGCATCGAGCGAAAGGCGCCGTTACCGTCCTCGGCGGGCGCGGTCAGGTGAAACGCGTCACCGGACATGCCGTAGCCGATGACTTCGGCATAGATGCGGGCTCCGCGGCGTCGCGCGTGCTCCAGCTCTTCGAGAACCAGAATCCCGGCCCCCTCGCCCATCACAAAGCCGTCACGGGCCTGATCCCACGGGCGCGAGGCCCGAGGCGGATCGTCGTTGAACCCGGTCGACAAGGCCCGCGCCGCGGCAAACCCGGCGAGACCGAGCCGGCAGATCGCCGCTTCGGTGCCGCCGCAAACCATGACATCGGCATCGTCGAGCATGATCAGCCGCCCGGCATCGCCGATCGCATGCGCGCCGGTCGAGCACGCCGTCACCACTGCGTGGTTCGGCCCGCTGAAACCGTAGCGGATCGAGACATGACCGGACGCCAGGTTGATCAGATTGGCCGGGATGAAAAATGGTGTAACCCGGCGCGGACCGCGCTCGTGCAAGGTCAGCGCCCCTTCGGTGATCCCGGAGAGACCACCGATGCCGGAGCCGATCATGACACCGGTGCGCTCGCGCTCGTACTCGCTGTCCGGTGTCCAATCGGCATCCTCGACCGCCTGGGCGGCCGCGGCCAGCGCATAGACGATAAAGCCGTCCATCTTGCGCTGATCCTTGGGCGGAACCCAGTCATCCGCGTTGAACAGCCCCGACGCGGTGTCGCCGCGCGGCACCTGGGCCGCGATCCGCGCTGGAAGATCGGACACGTCGAAAGACTGAATCGCGCTGACGCCCGAGGCGCCGGCGATCAGGTGCTGCCAGTTTCGCTCGAGGCCAATGCCGAGGGGCGTCACAAGCCCCATGCCGGTCACGACGACGCGTCGCATTCCATTCTCACGAACGGCCGGACGGTCGAAAGTTCACGGCCGGAAGACCTCCTGAGACAATACGGAACGACAAAACGAATGCGACCACTCAGCTGTGCGATTCGATAAAGCTGACCGCATCCTTGACCGTCACGATCTTTTCCGCCGCGTCGTCCGGAATCTCACAGCCGAATTCCTCTTCGAAAGCCATCACAAGTTCTACCGTGTCGAGGCTGTCGGCGCCGAGATCATCGATAAAGCTGGCATTCTCGGTCACTTTCGATTCGTCGACGCCCAAATGCTCGACCACGATCTTTTTGACCCGCTCGGCGACGTCGCTCATCCGTTCTTCCCCTCAGTGGCTCGCGTGAAAGTCGTTTCGACACAAGTTTGCGGGCATATCCGCGTTCATAGTGTCGCCGTCGGGGGCGGCGATCAAGGCGCCGGTCACATATCAGATTTCCCCAGCGGTGCCAATTCGGCTGAATCGGACTTCCGCGCCGCGCGACCTCATAGCATGGCCATGCCGCCGTTGACGTGCAAGGTGTGGCCGGTGACATAGGCAGCCTCGGCGCTCGCCAGATAGACGATGGCGGCGGCGATGTCCTCGGGCATGCCGAACCTTCCGGCGGGAATCGCCGCGCCCAGCCGCGCGCGCTGATCCGCGGTCAGCTTGTCGGTCATCGCCGTCTCGATCAGACCTGGAGCGACGCAGTTGACCGTGATGCCGCGGCCGGCGACCTCGGCCGCGATCGATTTCGACATTCCGATCATTGCCGCCTTGGCCGCAGCATAGTTCGCCTGGCCGGGGTTGCCGGTCGCGGCGACAATCGAGGTCACCGCGATTATCCGCCCGTGCCGGCGCCGGACCATGCCGCGCAGCACCGCACGGGTGAGGCGAAAGGCAGCGGTCAGATCGACGTCGAGCACCGCCTGCCAATCCGCGTCGGTCATGCGCAACGCCAGCGCGTCCCGGGTCAGACCGGCATTGTTGACGAGGATGTCGATATGGCCGAGCGCCGCCTCGGCATTCTTGACCAGCTGTTCGCAAGCCTGGGGATCGGCAAGATCGGCGAGTCCGACATGGGCGCGCCCACCGAGCTTGGCGGCAAGCTTCTGGAGGGCTTCGGCACGCGTGCCCGCCAGCATCAGCGCCGCCCCCTGGGCATGCATTGCCCTGGCGATCGCCCCGCCGATGCCGCCGGAGGCGCCGGTCACTAACGCCGTCTGACCCGACAGATCGAACATTGCCGGACCGTGCTTAGAAGTCTCTGAGCAGTGCCTCGACCTCGGCCGGGGCGCCGACCGAACGCGCCGCGAGCGCTGGCGCGATGCGTTTGGCGAGCCCGGCGAGTACACGACCAGCGCCGATCTCGATGATTTCCTCAACCCCGGAGGAGGCGAGATACAGCACGCTCTCGCGCCACCGCACCATCGCCGTCACCTGCTCGACTAGCAGGCGTTTGATCGCGGCGGGATTGCTGACGGCGGTCGCCGAGACGTTGGCGACCAGCGGCACCTGCGGCGCCCGTAGAGTGACGTCTTCCAGGGCTTCGGCCATAGCCAAGGCAGCCGGGGCCAGCAGCGGCGAATGAAACGGCGCGCTGACGGCAAGTAGGATCGAGCGCCGTGCGCCGTGTTCGCGGGCGATTGCAATCGCCCGCTCGACGGCCCCACGATGGCCGCTGACGACGACTTGCCCGGGAGCGTTGTCGTTTGCGACCGCGCAGATCTCGTCGTGGTCGATCCCGGCGCGTGCCGCCTCGGCGGCTATGGCGCGCGCCTCGGCGGCATCGATCCCGATCAGCGCCGCCATTGCTCCTTCGCCGACCGGCACCGCGCGTTGCATCGCCTGGCCGCGCAATTTGAGCAGCCGCGCCGCGTCGCCGGCCGAAAGCGCCCGGGCTGCGGCCAGCGCCGAATACTCGCCGAGCGAATGTCCGGCGACATAAGCGACATGCTCTGAGAGATCGAGGCCGCCTTCGGTTTCGAGCACACGGATCACCGCGAGGCTCGCCGCCATCAGCGCTGGCTGAGCATTTTCGGTCAAGGTCAGCTCGCTCTCCGGCCCCTCGAACATCAGGCGCGAGAGATGCTGCGACAGCGAGTTGTCGACTTCATCGAACAGCCGGCGTGCCGCCGGAAAGGCGTCGGCGAGGTTGCGCCCCATGCCGACCGCCTGCGAGCCCTGACCCGGAAACACGAACGCACGCTTCATCGCAACTTATCCCCCATTCCCCCACGGCCGGCATCGATCTGGAACCGGCGTCCGCCATCTTGTCCTGCGGGCAGGTCTCTGTATAGTGCGCGGGCTTACCCTTGCCGGCATGTGCCGGCTCGGCCCGGTCGGCGGATGCGCCCCGGGCCTCGATCAGCCAAAAGGGATTCGGTCTCTATGCCTCTGTACGAGAATGTGTTCATTGCACGCCAGGATATATCGGGCGCGCAGGTCGACGCCCTCGCCGATAGCTTTGCCCAGCTGATCGCCGACAACGGCGGCGAGATCAAGAAGCGCGAATATTGGGGCCTACGCAACCTCGCTTACCGGATGCGCAAGAATCGCAAGGGGCATTACGTGCTGATGAACCTGTCGGCGCCGCCGGCTGCGATCGCCGAGCTCGAGCGCACGATGCGGATCACCGAGGACGTGCTGCGCTATCTGACGCTCCGGGTCGATGCGCTCGACGAGGGGCCGTCGGCAATCATGCAGAACCGCGGCAGCCGCGAGGACCGCCCACGGCGGGGGCCCGGGGATCGGGACCGGGAGCGCTATGGCGAGCCACGCGACGCTGGCGAGCGTGTCGACCGCCCGGTGCCTGAACGCGCGGTTGCCGAACGCGCCGAACCCGAACGCTCCGAACCCGCTGAACCCGCTGTCGCCGAACCCGCTGTCGCCGAAACGGTGGAGCCTTAAATGGAAAGCCAGACAGCGGGCGGAGACCGGCGTGGCGCCGCAACCCGCCGGCCGTTCTTCCGGCGCCGCAAATCGTGCCCGTTCTCGGGGCCGAACGCGCCCAAGATCGACTACAAGGACGTCAAGCTCCTGCAGCGCTTCGTATCCGAGCGCGGCAAGATCGTGCCCAGCCGCATCACCGCGGTCTCGACCAAGCGTCAGCGCGAACTCGCGCAGGCGATCAAGCGGGCGCGGTTTCTCGGGTTGTTGCCCTATATGGTAAAGTAGCCGGCCCGGCGCGTTGACCGGCGTGCAGCGGAAATGGTCATGGGCTGGGCCGGGATTGTCGGAACGGGCGCGCTGTTGGGCGCCCTCGGGGCAGCGCTCTATCTGGCGGTGCTGACCGGCTCGCCGGGCGCGCTGATCCTCGTCTATTTGGCGCAACTCCCGCTCTTCGCCGCCGGATTATGGCTCGGAATCGGCGCCGCTGCGACGGCCGCGCTGACCGCATCTGTGGTCCTGCTGGCAGCGGGCGGCATGATCGCCGCCGCGCTGTTTGCCGGGCTTTACGCCGCTCCGGTGGTTTTGTTGGTCCGCCAGGCCTTGCTGGCGCGCAACGGGCCGGAGGGCGCCGTCGAATGGTACCCCCCGGGATTGTTGACGGCGTGGCTGACCGGGCTCGGCCTCGCGGCATTCGCCGCGGCCTTGCTGTTCTTCGGTGGCCCCAGCAGCATGGAGTCGATGTTGCGCGAGAGCTTGGCGCCCGCCGTCGACCGCTTTGTCGACGCGAATGAGGTCAGCCGCGACGCGCTGATCGAGGGGGTGGCGCGCGTCGTTCCCGGCGTCATCGTCGCTTCGTGGATGGTGATGACGGCAAGCACAGCGATGCTCGCGCAAGGTATACTGGCGCGCTTTGGGGCCAGCTGGCGACCCTCGCCCGATCTCGCCGCTTTGACCCTGCCGTTATGGGTTTCGGTGGTCTTCGGGGTTGCGGCGGCAGCTGCGTTGATCGGCGGGGCGGCGCGATTTTTGGCCATCAACGTTATGATCATTCTGGCGATCCCGTTTTGCCTCGCGGGCTTGGCGGTGCTGCACACTGCGGTGCGCCGCCTGCGGCGGCCGCAGGTCCCGCTCGTCGGTTTTTATGTGCTGGCCAGTTTGTTCGGCTGGCCGTTGTTGGTGATTGCTGTCGTCGGGCTGCTCGACGCCTTGTTCGGGCTGCGGCGGCATTTCGTACAGCCCTCATGAGTCGGAGGAAGAGGCGATGATTGAACTGATTTTGCTCGAACGGGTCGAGAAGCTCGGCCAGATGGGCCAGCTCGTTAAAGTCAAGCCGGGATTTGCCCGCAACTTTTTGCTGCCGCAGAAAAAAGCGATGCGCGCGACCGAAACGAACCTCGCCTATTTCGAAACCCAGCGCGCCCAACTCGAAGCCAACAACCTGCAACGCAAGGCCGAAGCGGGCGAGGTCGGCGCCAAGCTCGAAGGGCTGACCGTCGTGATCGTCCGCCAGGCCGGCGAGAGTGGGCAGCTTTACGGCTCGGTCTCGGCCCGTGATATCGCCGATGCGGTCACCCAGGCCGGCTTCACGATCGAAAAGCGCCAGGTGATCCTCGAACGCCCGATCAAAACCCTCGGACTTCACCCGTTGCGGATCGTGCTGCATCCGGAAGTCTCGGTCGGGGTCACCGCCAATGTAGCGCAATCGGCCGAAGAGGCGGCGATGCAGGCGCGCGGCATCGACCCGTTGCGCATGGCTGACGAGGACGAGGACGAACGCGGAGCCGCCGGGTCGCCCGTGCTGGCAGCCGCCGCAACCGCTGAGAACGCATAATCCTGCCGTGAACGTGTTGCGTTTGCTTTGCCACTTTTTTTCATGGATAGTGCTACGTCGGTTCCCTCTTCGGTCTCGTCACGATGCTGCTCACGCGTCTTTTCGAGCGAATCATCTCCGTTGGCCGGCTCCGCATAACCGACGCCAGCGGAGGGACTCATACCATCTCGGCGGCGCCGGGTCCGAGCGTCGCCATTCGGCTTCACGACCCGGCGTTGCACTGGAAGCTCGTCGTCAGACCGCGTCTCTATTTGCCCGAAGCCTTCATGGATGGAACGCTGACGATCGAGGAAGGCAGCCTCTACGATTTGGTCGACCTGCTCGTCGTTAATGTCGAGACCATGCCTGAGGGAGTGTTATCGCAGCTGCTGAACGGTTCGTTCGCTCTGTGGCGGCGCGTTCATCAATACAACCCGCTCTCTCGCGCCCGGCAGAACGTGGCGCACCACTACGATCTGTCGGACCAGCTGTACGAGCTTTTTCTCGACAAGGACCGTCAGTATTCCTGTGCCTATTTCCACGATGGGCGCGAGGATCTTGATGCCGCGCAACTGGATAAGAAGCGCCATATCGCGGCAAAGCTGATGATCCGCCCTGGGCATAAGGTGCTCGACATCGGCTCAGGCTGGGGCGGTCTAGCGCTTTACCTTGCCGGCGAATGCGGCGCCGAGGTAACCGGGCTCACCCTCTCGGTCGAGCAGCACAAGGTGGCGACGCGCCGTGCCGCCGCGGCGGGACTGTCCGACCGCGTGCGCTTTCACCTGCGCGATTACCGCGAGGAAGAGGGCGAGTATGACCGGATCGTTTCCGTCGGCATGTTTGAGCATGTTGGCATCAACCACTACGGCCAGTTTTTCGCCAAAGTGAAGGCGCTGCTGGCGGCGGACGGGGTGGCGCTGCTGCATTCGATCGGCCGGATGGAGGGGCCGGGCTCGACCCATCCTTGGATGCGCAAATACATCTTCCCCGGCGGGTACGCGCCGGCCCTCTCGGAAGTGGTGCCGGTGGTCGAGCGGCTGCGGCTATGGATCACCGACATCGAGATCCTGCGCCTGCATTACGCCCAGACATTGCGGCTCTGGCGACGCCGGTTCGAGCAGAACCGCGATCGCCTGCGCACCATCTATGACGAGCGCTTTTGCCGGATGTGGGAGATGTATCTGGTCGGCTCGGAAATCGCATTCCGGCGCGCCGGCCACCTCGTTTTTCAGATGCAGCTTGCGAAGGCGGTCGATACCGTGCCGCTGACCCGCGACTATATGCTCGACTGGGAGCGCGCCCGCAGCGCCGTCGCCGATCGCGCCGCCTGAATCCGGCTCGGGGCGAGACGATCCGAGTGCGCGAAGTATCCACGCCTTGCACAGGGTGTGAGTCCTTCTGGACGCGGCCCCGTCCCGCGGCGGGTGGTACTCTTTCACATGGAAACGATGACCGCGTCCCGCGTCACGCCTCTGCGCGACGCCGAACCCGAGCTGATCCGCACCCCGCCCTATAACAGCGAGGCCGAGCAGGCGTTGCTGGGCGCCTTGCTGATTAACAATGCAGCCTATGCCCGAGTGTCGGAATTCCTGCAGTCGGAGCATTTCGGCAACGCTGTGCACGCCCGCATCTATGCGGCGATCGGCAAACTGGTCGAGCGCGGGCAGATCGCCAACCCGGTGACGTTGAAAAATCTGTTCGACCAGGACGGCGCGCTGGGAGAGATCGGCGGCGCGCAATATCTGGTCCATCTCGCCGCTGCTGCGGTGACGATCATCAATGCCGAGGATTACGGGCGCGCGATCCACGACCTCTATCTGCGCCGCCAGCTGATCGCGCTGGGCGAGGATGTCGTCAACGACGCCTTTCGCCAGGATCTCGACGACCGGGCCCTCGAGCAGATCGAACGGGCAGAGAGAAAGCTGTTCGATCTGGCCACAGCGGGTCAGGCCGAGGGCGGCTTCCGCGACTTTGGCGCGGCGCTGACCAGCGCCATCACCATCGCCGAATCGGCGTTCAAGAAGAGCGGCAAGATAGTCGGCGTCGCCACCGGATTTATCGACCTCGACAAAAAGCTCGGCGGGCTGCATCCGTCCGACCTGATCATCCTCGCCGGGCGGCCGTCGATGGGAAAGACGGCGCTGGCGACTAACATCGCCTTCAACGCCACCCGCGCCTATAAACCGATGCGTCTGCCCGACGGCCGCCTGACCGCCGAGGACGGCGCTGTCGTCGGGTTCTTTTCGCTCGAAATGTCGACCGAACAGCTCGCCACCCGCATCCTCGCCGAGGAGTCGAGCGTCTCCTCCGACCGTATTCGCCGCGGTGATGTCAGCCATGAGGACTTCGATCGCGTCGTCCTGGCGAGCCATCACCTTCAGGCATTGAAACTATTCATCGACGACACCCCGGCGCTGACCGTCTCGGCGTTGCGCACGCGCGCGCGGCGGCTGAAGCGGCAGCAGGGGCTGGGGCTGATCGTCGTCGACTATCTGCAGCTGCTGCGCCCCTCGGTTCAGGTGCGGTCACTCGAAAACCGGGTGCAGGAGATCTCCGACATCACCCGCGGGTTGAAAGCGCTGGCCAAGGAACTCGATGTTCCGGTGCTGGCGCTGTCGCAGCTTTCGCGCGCGGTCGAGCAGCGCGAGGACAAGCGGCCGATGCTGGCCGACCTGCGCGAATCGGGGTCGATCGAGCAGGATGCCGACGTCGTCATGTTCATCTACCGTCAGGAATACTATGATGGTCGTGAACCGACAAAGCGCCCCGGGGAAGACGACATAAAGTACAATGAGCGCTACGATAAATGGCATGACGACCTTAACAAGATCCACGGTTTGGCTGAAATTATCGTGGCAAAGCAACGGCACGGCCCGATCGGCTCGATCAATCTCTATTTTGATGCCGAGACCACCAAGTTCGATAATCTGTCGCGCTCCGATCATCTGCCGGCGGGAACATAACAAGCCGGTTGCACCGTTCGAAACTTGCGCCCGGTGAGCGCCGGCGTCCGTCACCTCCACGCCCGGGTCTGCGGGGCCGCGGCGGCGAGTGCGGTCTTTGCGCTCCTCGACGAGATCGCCGCAGCCGTGTCGGCCTTCGAGACCGCACCCGACGAATGGCGCCTCGAGGCCTACCCGCAATCTCCGGTTCTGACCCCGGACCTGTCGGCACGGCTCGCGCTTGCCGCCGCGGCGAGTGGAGGAGAACTCGTCGAGATCGGCGAGGAGAAACTGCCTGATCGCGACTGGCTTACGGAAAACCAGCTCGCTTTTCCGCCGCTGCGGATCGGCCGGTTCTTCGTCCACGGCTCGCATCATCGCGGTGGGGTGCCGGCGGGGGCGATTGGCGTCGCGCTCGACGCGGCGACCGCCTTCGGCACCGGCGAGCATCCCTCGACCCGAGGTTGTCTGCTGGCCTTGCAGGCACTGGCGCAAAAGCGCCGGATAACCCATCCGCTGGATATCGGCGCCGGGACCGGAATCCTGTCGATCGCCGCGGCCAAGCTGCTGCGGCGCAAGGTGTCGGCCGGCGATATCGATTCGGGCTCGGTCGCGGTCGCCCGCCACAATATCGCGCGCAACGGCGTCGCCGGCCTGGTGCGGGTCGGCCACTTCCCAGGATACCGCGGCCGCGCCATACGTCGGCGGCATCATGACCTGATCCTGTCGAATATTCTGGCGCGCCCGCTGGCGCTGTTGGCCGCCGATCTGGCGCGTCATCTCGCACCCGGCGGGCGGGCGGTGCTGTCGGGATTGCTATGCCGCCAGGAGCCGATCGTGTTGGCGCCGCATCGCGGCCTCGGCATCGCGCTCGAACGCCGCATCGTCATCGCCGGCTGGTCGACGTTAATCTTACGCACCGGGACAGCTCCTAAAATGCCGGCTCCACAAATGGCGATGGGGGCCAAAGCCCCCATCTATCGATCAGGTTCGGGTCGAAGACCGGTCAGGCCGCCTTCCGCCGGCCGAAGACCGCCTCCTTCTGCGAAGGGGCAGGCTCCGTCCGGCGATCCCGCGGGGAATCGCCCTCCACCAGGGCGCGGATCTGCGAGCGGCGAACCCCGATATCGGCGAGCGAGCGGTCATCGAGCGCCATAAGCTCGGCATAAGCCCGCTCCCGGCGCCGCCAAGCCGAAAAAGCCTTACCGGCTGAAACGAACAGGTTGAGAAACGACATTACATAGACTCCGTGCGCCGCTTTTGCTGCACTGCAACAGATTTGGTGTTGCGCCGCACCATCCGCTAGAGGGTTGTTGCAATTCAGCTATGCCAAGGCTTTGATGGCTAGGCGCGGCGCAGGATGAGGAGCAGGCGATGGTGGTGAATGGATCGGTCCCCGACCGGGACGACTTGGCGCGGCTGCTGCGCGAGGCGCGGTCGCCCTATGACCCGGAAGCGGTCGAGGCGCTGATTGCCGGCGTGCTCGGAGCCCCGGCCGAGATCGGCGCCAGTTGGCATAAGTTGGTCGCCGATCCGATGACCCCGGCCCTCGCCGAGGCGCTCGAGGCGTTGCGCGCGCAGCTGGCGGCCGGCTATCGCGACGGTCTGGCTCGCGCCGATTTTGCGCTTCTGTCGCGCGCGGAACGGCTCGCGCGCCTGCGCCGCGAGCTGACCGCACGGGGGCTCGACGGCTTCGTCGTGCCGCGCTCCGACGAGCATCAGGGCGAATACGTCCCGCCGCGCGGCCAACGTCTGGCCTGGCTGACCGGCTTTACCGGTTCGGCCGGCCTCGCGGTCGTATTGCGCGACCGGGCCGCACTGTTCGTCGACGGCCGCTACACCTTGCAGGCCGCGCAACAGGTCGACGGCGATCTGTTCGAGATCCATCACCTGATCGACGAGCCGCCGGCGCATTGGATCGGCTTAGCCCTGACCGCCGGCGCCGTGCTTGGCTACGACCCGTGGCTGCACACTCCACAAGAGGTCGAGCGGTTTCGCGCCGCGGCCGAAAAAGCCGGTGCGAGCTTGCGCACCGTCGCCGACAACCCACTCGACCGGGTCTGGCCCGGCCAGCCGGCCGCGCCCCTGGCGCCGGTCGTGCCGCATGCCGAGGAATTCGCCGGCGAGAGCGCGCAGTCCAAACGCGCCCGGCTGGCCCGCGGCTTGGCCGGGGAGGGCGTCGCCGCGGCGGTGCTGACGATGCCCGAATCGATCGCCTGGCTGTTGAACATCCGCGGCGGCGATGTGCCGCACACGCCGTTGCCGCTATCCTTTGCCATCCTGCGCAACGACGCGACGGTCACCTTGTTCATCGACCGGCGCAAGCTGGCCCCCGGCCTCGACCGCCATCTCGGCAATGGCGTCGCGATCGCCATGCCCGATGACCTAGGGCCGGCGCTCGACGCGCTGGCCGGCGAGGGCGGACTGGTCCAAGCCGATCCGGCGAGCGCCGCCTCGTGGATCTTCGACCGGCTCGACGCGGCCGGGGCCAGGATCCACCGCGCCGCCGACCCTTGCGTGTTGCCCAAGGCGTGCAAGAACAGGGTCGAGGTCGACGGCACTCGCGCCGCCCACCGCCGCGACGGCGCGGCATTGACCCGATTCCTCGCCTGGCTGATGCAGGAGGCGCCCAAGGGCGGGCTTTCCGAAATCGCCGCCAGCGACCGGCTCGAAGCCTTCCGCCGCGAGGGCGAATATTTCCGCGATCTGAGCTTTCCGACCATCTCGGGCGCCGGGTCGAACGGCGCCATCGTCCACTACCGGGCGATGCCCGAGACCGAAAAGCGGCTCGAACCCGGCACCCTTTATCTGTTGGATTCGGGGGCGCAGTATCTCGACGGCACCACCGACGTGACCCGCACGGTCGCGATCGGCGAACCTTCACCCGAGATGCGCGACCGCTTTACCCGCGTGTTGAAAGGCCACATCGCGCTGGCCTTGGCGCGCTTCCCGAAGGGGACGACCGGGACCCAGCTCGACGGCTTCGCGCGGCGCGGGCTGTGGCAGGCCGGTCTCGATTACGACCACGGCACCGGGCATGGCGTCGGCAGCTATCTCGGCGTCCATGAGGGGCCACAACGCATCTCCAAGGCGCCGAGCACCCAGCCGCTATTGCCGGGGATGATCGTCTCGAACGAGCCCGGCTACTACAAGACCGGCGCCTATGGCATCCGCATCGAAAATCTGGTGCTGGTGCAGCCCTCGAACGGCGCGGCCGAGCGCGAAATGCTCGGCTTCGAAACCCTGACCCTGGCCCCGATCGACCGCGCCCTGGTCGACCCGTCGCTGCTCGACGACGACGAGATGGCCTGGCTCGACGCCTACCACGCCCACGTCCGCGAGGTGTTGACCCCCCTCGTCGACCCCAACACCGCCCACTGGCTCGCCAAGGTCACAGCGCCGATCGGCGGCTAATCGTCGTCCCCGCGAAAGCGGGGACCCAGGGCGACCGCTACAACGCCAGCTCACCATAAAGGTCCAGCCACTGCGGATTCTCGCGCTCGATCAACTCCAGCTTCCAGGCTCGCCGCCATTTCTCGATGCGCTTTTCGCGGAGGATCGCATTGGCCATGGTCTCGTGAAACTCGGCAAAGACCAACCGATGCACATGATAGTCCCGGACAAAGCCATCGACGTCGCTAGACCGATGTTGCCAAACACGCCTGGCAAGGTTGCTCGTAACACCAACGTAGAGGGTGCCGTTTCGTCGGCTCGCGAGAATGTAAACGCAAGGGCGCTTCTGCATCATGCCCGTTCCATGGGCGGATCCTGGGTCCCCGCTTTCGCGGGGACGACGCGCATCATATCTGCGCGCGACATATACGTGTTCAAACTCTTCACCCCGTCATTCCCGCGAAAGCGGGAACCCAGGGCCACCTGTTCGGGCGCGCCCAGTCTCTGCGCTCGCAGCGAGGACGATAACTTGTTCAGATAATCCGCCTGATTTTCGACGCCGCTATTATCCTCGCCCCTCGGCCTCCCGGCGCGCCCGCTGCGCCTCTTCCCAATTGCGCCCGTCGAAGAAATGGCTCGGCTTCAACGCCGCCGGATCGACGCCGTCGAGGCAACGCGCGTTGACGCTGATCTTGTCCGGGTCCGACCGCGGCACATAAAACGGGTGCATCCCGCAATGCCGGCAAAAGGTGTGCTTCGCGGTGTTGGTATTGAACTGATAAGTCGCGAGTTCGTCCCCGCCCTGCAACAGCTCGAAATCTCCGGGCGGTACGATCAGATGCAGGATCCCCTTCTTGGTGCACACCGAACAATTGCATTCGAGCAAACTCGACAAATCGGCCCGCACCCGGAACCGCACCGCGCCGCAATGGCAGCTGCCCTGATAACTCTCGATCATCGCCAACCCCACCATCCCTGATCCCGCGCCGCATTCTATCACGCCCATCGCGAAGTCCCCGTCTTCCTGGCGCAGGCTGGGACCCATTTCCGCCGTGGGCGCCGGCCCTCGCCGCTGCGGTGAGCAAAGGGGTGGATCTGCCATAAGGCTTCGCCAAGATGCCCAATTTCGCCGTCGTTCCCGCGAAAGCGGGGACCCAGGGCAACTTGGCAGCTCGGTCGCCACGGCGCCGCGACGAGGTCATGGCATCCAGCCCAAATGAATCGCCCGTAGAAAACATTTCTAGTCGTCATGCGCGGGCTTGACCCGCGTATCCACGTCTTGCTTCGAGCGAGGGCGTGGATTCCCACGGAACTAGTCCGTGGGCTGAACGCCCACAGCTCAAGCCGGCCAAGACGAAACTGGGAAGCGCGACTCCGCCGAGCGCCTCCTCAAAACAGCGATGCGCGCGGACCGCGAAATCGCCGTGATTTTGGTCTAACCTCTCTCCTGAGACAGGAGAGGCATCACATGGGCGATCGCTCGGTTGACGCCCGCGACATAATTCGAAGCGTCGTCATCCCCGGCGACCACAATAATGTAGCGCTGACCTTCGGCGACAGCGGCATTACCCTGCCATTGCGGCGAAAGCAGTTTCCGCCGCCCGACCGCCGCCGGCGGCCCCGCGCCGGCGAAACGCCGCGCGAACTCGACCTCCTCGTCGCCGAAGCCGGCAAACTGCCATTGGTCGGCCGTCTGGACCTGCTCACCGAGTTGCGGGCGTGGCTTGACGACGAGACCGATATCTCAGTCTACGGGCTGATCGGGCGCGCCGGCACCGGCAAGACGCGGCTGGCGATCGAATTCTGCCGGACCATCGACAGCGATCCGGGCGGCAAGGGTCCCTGGATCACCGGGTTTTTGTCGCCCTCCGACCTCGACGAAATCAACCAGGCGTTCGCGACGCGCAGCTTTGATTGGGAGCGCCATACCCTTCTGGTGATCGACTACGCCGCGCAATGCCACGAGCCGCTGGGACCTTGGCTCGACCGGCTTGCCACGCGCAAGGTTGCCACCAAGCTTCGGATCCTGTTGCTCGACCGCGAAGCGCCGGAGAATTTCGGCTGGTGGCACACGCTTACCGTCCTAGCCCCGCCGAGCCGCCGCGATCTGTTTTACGAATTGCGCCCACCGCAGCTGCCCGATCTGTCCGATATCGAGGAACGCCGCGCACTGATGAATGCGGCATTACAGGCCGCCTGCGAACTCCGCCCCGGAGCATCTAGCGAAACGGCGATCCCGGTAAAGGATGCGGACCCGGATTTCGACCGCCGCCTCGCGCAACCCCAATTCGGCAATCCGCTGAACCTGATCATGGCCGGCGTCATCGCGCTCGACCGCGGTTCGCAAGCAGCACTCGCCCTGCGCCGTCTCGACGCCGCCCGGCAGATCGCCCGCCGCGAATTGCGGCGCCTGACCGATCTGGCACGCAGCCATCAGATCGGCGAAGGCGAAATGCGTCATGTCGTCGCCTTCAACGGCCTCGTCGGCGGGCTACCCGTCACCGATCTGCGCAACGCGGTCGCCAATGAGCTCCAGGCCTCGCGCCGATCGGCTGATCGCCTCGACGCATTGCTGACTCTGCTCCAGCAGGAATACCCGCCACGCACCGAGCCGAGTTCGCAACCACGCCTCGCGACGATCCAACCAGATCTGATCGTCGAAGCGGCGATCATCGAAGCCTTCACCGGCGAACCGTCCCGAGAAGCCGAGGCCGCCGAAGTGGTCCGTCGCGCCTACATGTTGGATGGGACGACAGCGCAGGCGCTTTTCTGCCTCGTGCAGGATTTCGCCTACCCCGTCGAAGACCCCGGCGCCGCAAACGAGGAAAAGGCGACCGGGCGCCGGATCATGGATTGGCTGCTAAATCTCACGCGGGAAAGCGAAGATCCCGAGCAGTTGGTTCCGCTCGCCTTTGCGCTCCCCCAGCAGACCACGATCCTCAGTGAGCTGGCAGCCGAGCTGACGCAGCTGCTCGCGACCTATTTTCTCGACAAGGCCGAGCTCAGCAAAGATCTAGTCGCTCACAGGAGTGCTGCGGCTTGTCTAAACAACCTCGCTAACAGGCTGAATATGCTGGGCCGCCGCGAAGCCGCGTTAACAGCGGCTAGGGAGGCAGTCCGCCTTTATCGCGCTCTCGTACAAGGGTTCCCGGACACCGTCACGCCCCATCTTGCAGCCTCGCTGAACAACCTTGCCAGCACGTTGAGCGATCTCGGCCGGCGCGAAGAGGCACTGGCAGCGAGCGAGGAGGCGATCTGCCTCTTTCGCGCGCTCTCGGAGGCGCGCCCCAGCGCCCTCAACCCCGCTCTTGCGCTGTCGCTCAGCAACCTAGCTGGGGTACTAAGCGATCTGGGCCGGATCGAGGAGGCGCTGCCAGCTGCCGGAGAAGCGGTCCGCCTCTACCACGCCCTCGTGGACAAGTATCCGGAGGCTTTTAATCCCGGCCTCGCCCGGGCGCTGAACAACCTCGCCGGCACGCTGATCCAAATGGGCCGGATGGAAGAGGCGTTGGCCGCAACTACGGGATCGGTTCGCCTTTTTCGCGCTCTGGCCGAGGCACGTCCTGACTCCTTTGGCCCTGATTTGGCCCTATCACTGAATAACCTCGCCAACGCGATGAGCCGTCTCGGCCGCCGAGAAGGCGCGCTGACCGCGTGCGAAGAAGCGGTCAATCTCTACCGCATCCTCGCCGAGGCCCACCCCGACGCCTTCCTCCCCGACCTGGCCAGTTCGCTGAACAACCTTGCCAACAGGCTCAGCGAACTGGGACGGCGCGAAGAGGCGTTGACCGCGTCCGAAGAAGCAATCCTCCTCCGCCGCGCGCTCGCCGAGGCGCACCCCGACGCCTTCCTCCCCGATTTGGCCCAGTCGCTGAACAACCTCGCCCTCAGGCTCAGTGATCTGGGGCGGCGCGAGGAGGCGCTGAGCGCGGCCGAGGAAGCGGTTCGCCATTATCGCGCGCTGGCAGCCGCCCGCCCCGACGCCTTCACCCCCGATTTGGCAATGTCGCTGAACACTTTGGCCAACAGGCTCAGCGATTTGGGGCGGCGCGAAGAGGCGCTGACCGCGGCCGAAGAAGCGTTCCGCCTCTACCGCACCCTCGCCGAGGCGCGCCCCGATGCCTTCCTCCCCGATTTGGCCCTCTCGCTGAACAACCTCGCCCTCAGGCTCAGCGATCTCGGGCGGCGCGAGGAAGCGCTGACCGCAGCCGAAGAAGCGGTCCGCCTCCGCCGCACCCTCGTCGCGGCGCGCGCCGACGCCTTCCTCCCCGATTTGGCCATGTCGCTGAACAACTTTACCAAAATGCTCAGCGATCTGGGGCGGCGCGAAGAGGCGCTGAGCGCGGCCGAAGAAGCGGTTCGCCTCTACCGCGCGCTGGCCGCGGCGCGCGCCGACGCCTTCCTCCCCGATTTGGCCGGCTCGCTGAACAACCTCGCTGCGATGCTGAGCGATCTGGGGCGCCGCGAGGGCGCGTTGACCGTGGCCGACGAAGCGGTCCGCCTCTACCGCGCGCTGGTTGCGGTGCGCCCCCACGCCTTCGGTGATCAATTGGCCCGATCGCTCTGGGTCTTAGGCAATCTGCAGGGCGACGCGGGGAAGCCGGATCTTGCCGCAGGAACCCTGGCTGAGGCGATCCGTCATCTTTCCCCGACCTTCTTGAGGGTCCCGCAAGCGGTGGTCGGGATCATGACCGGAATTGTGCAATGCTATCTGGCGCGGTGCGAGGCTGCGGGGCGTGAGCCCGACGCGGACCTGCTCAGTCCGGCGCTGGCTGTTTTTGAGAAAATGAAGCAACAGGAGGAAAAGGCATGAGCGGAGATAATCGGTCGGTTACGGCGCGGGATATTACCGGCAGCAGTGTTGTGACCGGCGATCACAATACGGTCACGACGACGATGAAACAGGTGCCGCTGCCACCGGCCGACCAGGTCGATGTGAAGGCGGAGCTTGCGGCATTGCGGGAGGCCCTGGCCGCGCTGCAGAAGGTGCCCGATCGCGGCAAGCTCGACCGCGCGATCGAAGACGCGGTCGAAGAAACCGCCAAATCCGAGCCCGACAAGGAGGAGGTCGGCGGCGCGCTTGAACGCGCGGTCAAATATGCGAAGGCGGCAGGTGATTTCACCGAGAACGCCGGAAAGCTGCTGCCTCCTCTGACCGCACTTGCATCGTGGCTCGGACCCGCCGGGCACAGCCTGCTCTCGATGCTCGGTCTATCCTCGTAACGGTCTCCAACCAATTCCCGATTATTTCCCGGTTCCGCCAAATAATTTCCCGGTTCGGTCAAATAATTTCCCGGTTTCACCTCACGGGAATTGGGTCGTAATCCATTGAATAGAAACGGTATTTCTGAGTGGCATTGTCGCCAAATCGCATGTTTCCCGTTAGTTTTCCCGGTTCAGGGGAATTCGCGCGTGGCGGTCGGCGAGCACCTCTATCCCGACAAGCAGAGGGGCGATCGGCCAGAGCGTTGCGGCGATGCCCGCGCCGGTTGACGCGCTCGGGCGCTCGACGATACGCTGCGGTCGCGCCTAACCACGCCCGCGACACGCGCAAGGAGGAACGGGATGGCCAAAATCGTCCTCGGGATCGCTACCTCGCACACCCCGATGCTGAATACCCCGGCCAAGGACTGGCCGAGCTTTATCGACCGCGACGGGGTCCGCGATTTTCTCGACAAGGAGGGCGACCCTGCGAGCTACGAGGAACTGCTCACTCGCGCCGACCCGAGGGCGCTGCCGGAATTGACGCCGGAGCGCTTTGCCGCGCGCCACGACGAGGCGCAAGCGGCGGTCGAGCATCTGAGGCAGAGCGTGCGACGCGCCGAACTGGACGCGCTGATCATCGTTGGCGACGACCAGAAGGAGCTGTTTTACGAGGATCACCTGCCGTCCATTCTCGTCTACTACGGCGACACGATCCGCAATGTGCCGCTATCGCCCAGTTTCAAGGGCCCGGAATGGTCGCGGCTGGCCACCGCACGCTATTACGAGGAGAAAGAGCCGCGCGACTATCCGGTCGCGGCACCCTTGGCGTTGCACCTGATCGAAGAATTGATCGACCGCGAGTTCGACATCGCCTCGTCGAACGGACTAGCGCCCGGACACGGTGAAGGCCACGCCCACGCCTTTGTGCGCAAGCGGTTGATGGAACGTCAGGACCTGCCGGTCGTGCCGGTTTTCCTCAATACCTATTACCCGCCGAACCAGCCGACGCCGCGGCGCTGCTACAAACTGGGCCAGGCGATCCGCGAGGCGGTCGAGAGCTGGCCGGGCGACGCCCGCATCGGTATCGTCGGCTCGGGCGGGCTTAGCCATTTCGTCGTCGACGAGGAGTTGGACCGCGGCATCATCGACGCTCTCGCCCGCAAGGACGGCGCGGCGTTGCAATCATTGCCGCGCAAAAAGCTGAATTCCGGCAGCTCGGAGATCCGCATGTGGATCGCCGTCGGCGGCGCCGTCGAGCATCTCGACTTGGCTTGGTCGCATTACGTCCCTGGCTATCGCACGCCCGCCGGGTCAGGCACCGGGCTCGGTTTCGCCGTTTTCCAGTGAGGTCGACAATGAGCAAACCGAAGGACAGCGAGGATCTCGTCCGCGTCGGCCCGGGCACGGCCATGGGCGAGATGATGCGGCAGTATTGGCTGCCGGCGGCGATGGCGTCGGAACTGCAGCGCGACGGCGCGCCGACGCGACTGATGCTGCTGGGCGAGCGGCTGATCGCGTTTCGCGACAGCAGTGGCCGGGTCGGGGTCATGGACCACCGCTGCCCGCATCGCTGTGCTTCGCTGTTCCTCGGCCGCAACGAGGAGGACGGCATCCGCTGCGTCTATCACGGCTGGAAATACGATGTGGCGGGAAACTGCATCGACATGCCGAATACGCCGGCCAAGCAGGACTACAAGGCAAAGGTCAAGGCCAAGGCCTACCAGGTGGCCGAGCGCAATGGCCTCGTCTGGGTGTATATGGGCGAGCGTAAAGAGGCGCCGCCACTGCCGGGCATCGAGGCTTCGCTGTTGCCGGAGAGCGAATTGCAGATCACCTTCGCGCAGCGCGAATGCAATTGGCTCCAGGCGCTAGAAGGCGACATCGATACCTCGCATTTCGGCTTTCTGCATGCCGGCTCGGTCGATCCGGCAAATGTGTCGGCGGACAATCTGATCCGCTGGACGGTCGCGAACCGCGCGCCCGAATACCACGTGACCGACACCGATTGGGGCACGATGTACGCCGCCTATCGCCCGGGCGAGGCGGGTAAGACCTACTGGCGGTTTGCCAATTTCCTGTTCCCGTTCTGGACGCAGACGCCGCAAGGGGCCTTTGACCGGGTCAACAGCCGCGCCTGGGTTCCGATGGACGACGGACATACGATGTTCGTCAGCCTTTCCTGGAAGGGTTTGCCCGCGGACCGCGCCGCGCTCAGCAACACTCGAACGCTCCCCGGCTCCAAGCTGACGATGGATTTCGTGCCGAACACGACCGACTGGTATGGCCGCTGGCGGCTCGCCGGCATCGAGGGCAATGATTGGCTGATCGACCGCGAGTCGCAGAAAAACGGCGGGATCTACACCGGCATCGCCGGAATCCAGGCGCAGGATCAGGCGGTCACCGAAAGCATGGGGCCGATCACCGACCATGATTTCGAGAATCTGGGACCGAGCGATATCATGATCGCCCGCACCCGCCGCCGCCTGCTGCGCGCCGCCCGCGCGCTGAAAAAGGACGGCGCGGTGCCGCCCGGCGTCGACAACCCCAACGTCTACACCAACGTCCGCAGCGGCGACTTCCTCGCCGACGTCAAGATCAGCTGGCGCGACGCCTACGACATGCAATCGCGGACCGCCAGCGTCTCGTGGAAGGGGCTACCGGCGGATCGCGCGGCGCTCAGCAAGAGCCGGGTGTTGCCCGGCTCGAAACTGACGATGGATTTCCAGCACAACACGACCGATTGGTATGGCCGCTGGCGGCTCGCCGGCGTCGAGGGTAATGATTGGCTGATCGACCGGGAGGCGCAGAAAAACGGCGGGATCTACACCGGCATCGTCGGCATCCAGGCGCAGGATCAGGCGGTCACCGAAAGCATGGGGCCGATCACCGACCACGATTTCGAGAATCTGGGACCGAGCGATATCATGATCGCCCGCACCCGCCGCCGTCTGCTGCGCGCCGCCCGCGCGCTGAAAAAGGACGGCGCGGTTCCGCCCGGCGTCGACAATCCAGACGTTTACACCAACGTCCGCAGCGGCGACTTCCTCGCCGACGCCAAGATTAGCTGGCGCGACGCCTACGACATGCAATCGCGCACCGCCATCCGCCCCTTGGCTCAAGCTGCGGAATAACCGCGATAAGGCCATTGGAGCCATCTGGCTGCGCAATCGGGCGACCGAGAGGCAGCGGAGAATCTTGCCGCACTAGCCCTCGGACATCGGTGATGGTGCGGTCACAAAGCCGTTTTCGCGATCGGCGGCGATCGCCTCGGGGTTGCGGTCGGCGGGGTTGCCCCAGCCGCCGCCGCCGCCGGATTCGAGGATCAGCACATCGCCGGGGCGGATCGTGATGCCGGTTTCCTTGGTCTTGATCGGGCGCGGCGGCTCGCCGTCGGAGTAGAGCGTGTAGCGGTGCGGCAGGCCGTCGGTGCCGCCGAGGATGCCGCAGGCACCGTGACGCACGCCATCGCCGGCGGTGTTGCCGATGGCCGGCTCCTCGGTTTCGACGACCATTTCGACCACGCCGCCGGGGCCGCCGCGATATTTGCCCGCACCTCCGGAATCCGGGCGGAATTCGTGCCGCCGGAAGAACAGTGGAAAGCGCAATTCGGTCACTTCGAGGCTGCCGAATTTGATGCCGCCGGCCGCCTGCCATTCGCCCGCACCCGGCCAGCCGTCGCCTGCGGGCGACGCGCCGCCGCCGGGCCGCGCCTGAAAGAAATGCCAGATGAACGGCTTGCCCCCCGGAACGTTTGAGCGGGTTTCGTTTACGTCGGATAATTGTTCGTCGCCCCCGTGAAAGCGGGGGTCTAGGGGCAACCGCACGTCGCTTGCCCTGGGTTCCCGCTTTCGCGGGAATGACGGTTCGATTTCGTCTGATACCGCTGTAGTGCGGACGGCGCCTCGCGGGTCGCGGCCTTGGATCGCGATGCGGAAGCGGCGGCCCCAGCCGGCCATCGCCCGGTCGGGACAGGCCGGCGCCAATGCCTTGACGATCGCCTCAATGATCTCCTGTCCACAATGGTTGGTGGCGAGGGTCACCGGCATGCCGGGATTGGCCCACACCACCGTGCCCTGCTTGGCGATGACCGTGATCGGGCGAAACGTGCCGTCGTTCTTCGGCGTGTCGGGATCAATCAGATAAGACAGCGCCACCACCACGGCCGAGTACATGTTCGGGTACGACGAATTGACAAAACTGGTGACTTCGGGATGCGAATCGGACAGGTCGATAACCAGTTCGCTGCCGCGCTTTTCGACCGTCGCGCGGATATGGATGTCCTCGTTACCGCGCCCGTCATCGTCGAGCAACGCCTCGCCGTGATAGACGCCATCTTTCCACTGCGCGATGACTGCGCGCGTCTGACGCTCGGCGCCGTCGAGCACCGCCTCGATCGCGGCATCGGCGACCGGCCAGCCGAATTCGGCGGCCAATGCCAACAGACGCCGCTCGCCGACATGGGCCGAGCCGATCATCGCCGCGAGATCGCCGCGGAAATCGCGGGGATGACGCACATTGGTCGCGATCATCTCTAAAACGTCGCGGCGCAAGTCGCCGCCATCATAAAGCCGCAACGGGGTGATACGAATCCCCTCCTGCCAAATGTCGGTGGCGGCGGCGTTGTAGGCGCCGTGCGTCGCCCCGCCGATATCGCTTTGATGGGCGCGGTTGATCGACCAGAAGCGCGGTCGCTCGCCGGCGAACACTGGGACGAAGACGGTCAGATCGGGGAGGTGGTTGCCGCCGTGATAAGGATCGTTGAGCAGAAAGACGTCGCCCGGGTGGATGTCGTCGGCGAAAAACTCGGTCACCGCCCTGGCCGCGTAGGGCAACGCGCCGACATGGATCGGCACGTGCTCGGCCTGGGCGATCAGCCTGCCGTCGAGGCCGCAGATCGCCGTTGAAAAGTCACGGCTCGAATTGAGGATTTGCGAATATGATGTGCGCAGCATCGCCTCGCCCATCTCTTCGACGATCGCCAGGAGGCGATGCCGAATGACCGACGCCACGATCGGATCGACTCGATCTGCCAAGGCCCTCACCTGCGGTTTGCTCGCCGCCCTCCGGCGAGCCGATAGGAGCTTTGCCTGATGCCGCGCAAACCGAACTACCGGCTCGAACGAGCTGAACGCGACCGTGTCAAAAAAGCCAAAAAGGAAGAAAAGATCAAGCTGCAACAGGAACGCGCCGCGTTGCGCAAGGCCGACGACGCCCTTGATGACCCCGCCCCCGATGACCCCGCCTTGCGCGAGCCAGAAAGCCTTTGATCCCGGCTGTCACCAGGTCGCGAACATCGCAGCCACCACAACCGCCATGACCGCGGTGGTCAGCCAGCCCATCGCCCATAGCGGGCGCGGTATCGTGAACGAGCCCATGACCCGGGTTTGTCGGGACATTGCCATGATCACCGCCATCAGCGGCACCGCGACGACGCCGTTGACGACCGCCGACCAGAACAGCGCCTTGATCGGATCGAGGTGGACAAAATTGATCAAGATGCCGATCAGGGTCGCGACCGCGATCGTGCCGTAAAACGCCTTGGCGTCGCGCGGCAACCGGCTCAGTCCGGTCGGCCAGCCCAGTGCCTCGCCCAGCGCATAAGCTGCCGACCCGGCCAGCACCGGTACGGCGAGCAGTCCGATCCCGATGATGCCGGCGGCGAACACGGCAAAGGTAAAAACACCGGCGATCGGCCGAAGCGCCTCGGCCGCCTGCGCCGAGGTCTGGATGTCGGTGACCCCGTTCGCGTTCAACGTTGCCGCAGCGGTGATGATGATGAACAGGCTGATCAGGTTAGAAAACCCCATCCCGATATAGGTGTCGATGCGGATGCGGCTGATCTGCGCCGGCGCCTCGCCGGGCGCGTCTCGCAACGGGTGGGCCGCGGGATCGATGCGCTCGTCCTCCGCCTCCTCCGACGATTGCCAGAAGAAGCAATACGGGGTGATCGTGGTGCCGAGGACGGCGACAATCGCCACGAGGTAGTCCGTCCGCCAAATAAGGGTTGGCACCAGGGTGTTGAAGACGACCTTGCCCCAGGGCACGTCGACCGCCAAAGCCGTTGCGACGTAGGCAAACAGCGACACCGCGGTCCACTTCAAGATCCGGACATATTCTTCATAGCGCGAGAAAACTTCGAGCAGCGCGCAGACGACGGCAAACCCAACGACGTAGAATTGCGCCGAACCGCCCAGCAAAAGCTTTAGTGCCGCACCCATCGCGCCGAGGTCGGCGCCGAGATTGATGATATTGGCGATTAGCAGCAGCGCCACGATCACCAGCAGCAGCCAGCGCGGGTAATGCTCGCGGATGTTGCCCGCGATCCCCTCGCCGGTAACCCGGCCGATCCGGGCGCTGATTTCCTGAATCGCCGCCATCAGCGGCCAGGTAAACAGCATGACCCAGGCCATGCTGTAGCCGAACTGCGCACCGACCTGCGAGTAAGTAGCGATGCCGCTCGGATCGTCATCGGAGGCTCCGGTGATCAGCCCGGGGCCGAGAAAAGCGAGAAACCCGCGCCTGCGCGGCCGGTGCGGCCTCCAATGATGCGCGACACGCGCAGCCAGGGTCAGCACGTCGCGCGTACGGTGATGCCCGGTTAGGGAGTGGGCCAGCGGCGGTTGGTTCACTCTTCGAGCCCCCCGGGGAACGGGAATGCGAACACTAACCCGGTGCTTGGAGCCTGAATCCACTGGGGCAAGGGTGGAAACCGGCCGGCCGCGCGGACCATTTCCTCCACTCTTAGGTCGATGTCGGTATACCCCGAGCTTCGCATTACGCTCACCCTCGCTACCGTCCCATCATCGAGCACTAACATCAGGATGGCTGTCTCGCCACGCCGTCCGGCGACTAGCGAGCGGGACACCAGGCCGAGGTGCCGCAGAATCAGCGAGTTGACGTAGGCCAGATACTCATCCCGGGTCGCCGAGGGCCCAGGAAATCGTCCCGACCGGGGCATCAGATGGGCGCGCTGCGGCGCCCGGGCGACCGCTTGACGCACGGCTGGCGCCAGCTTCGGCAACGGCTTTGGTGAGAACATGTCCAGAGGCTGTGGCGTGATTTCGGCCGGCGCGGGCAGCAGCGGCGGTTCGATGGAAGCGATCTTCGGCGGCGCCTCGAACTGGGATTCCATTGTCGCCGGCGGTTCCCTGTTAGGGCTGGGCTCCTGGGTCTTTGCCTGATCCTGCCCCCTGGTCTTTGTGTCACCCATATCTGCGGATGCGAGACGCCCAGGGGGTCGCCGCGTTTCCGGTCGAGGCTTCGGCGCCGGTTTCGGTATTGGCGGAGGAGGTGGCGGCGGTTGAAAGACCAGTTGCACCGGGATCGGCGTGACCTCCGCGGGCGGATGCATCGGCCAATCGATCAGCAGCAGCAACGGCAGCAGATGCAGGATGAGCGAGACGATCGGACCGAACGGCCGGTGGCGCGGCTCTGACTCGAGCGGTCGTTCGCGGTCGGGCAGAGCCGCCGATCCGGTCGGCCGCGATTCGGCAAGCGGAGATGACGGTTCGCAACGATCGGCGGGGATGCCGTCTGCGATCGGTGTAGGCGAAACCGACAGGCGCAGCCGCGGCGCCTCCCCCGGATGCGGCAAGAAAAGAGGCTCGTTACGAGCCTCCTCGATCGGGTGGTCGATGCGCAACACCGCCCGCGATCATCCGGCTGCGCCGGCCTCGTTGGCTAGCGCCAGCCATGCGGCCTCGTCGAGCAAGCTGACGCCGAGCGCCGCCGCTTTCGTCGCCTTCGAGCCGGGGTCGGCGCCGGTCACGACGTAATCCGTCTTGGCCGAGACCGAACTCGTGACATTGGCGCCCAGCGCTTCCGCGCGCGCCTTGGCCTCGGACCAACTCATGGTTTCGAGCGCACCGGTGAAGACGATGGTCTTACCGGTGAGCGGCGACACAGTGCGACGCGCCACCGCCTCGTAGTCGACCACCGTGACTTCCGTGCCGAGATCGTCGAGCACGGCGCGGTTATGGGGCTCGGCAAAAAAGCCGATGATATCGGCGGCCATGTCCTCGCCGATGCCGTGGATATCGATCAACCGAGCTCGCGCCTCGCTCTCAGGGTCCTGGGCCATTTCCATCTCCACTCGCCAGCGCGCGAGCGAGCGGTAGTGGCGGGCGAGGAGCCGCGCCGTCGCCTGCCCTACCTGCGGGATGCCCAGCGCATTGATAAAGCGGTCGAGCGCGATGCGCCGGCGCTCGTCGATTGCGGCGACGAGCTTTTTGGCGCTGACCTCGCCCCAACCCTCGCGCTTGGCGATCACATCGGGATCAAGGCGGAAGATGTCGCCCGGCTGGCGGATCAGCCTATCCTCCCAAAACGCCTGGATGTGCTTGGAACCGAGCCCCTCGATGTCGAAGCAGTCGCGGGCGACGAAGTGCTTGAGGCGCTCCACGACCTGCGCCGCACAAATCAGTCCGCCGGTGCAGCGCCGTGCGACCATGCCGGGCTCGCGCACGGCGAGGCTGCCGCAGACCGGGCAATGGTCGGGGAAATGGTAGGCCTGCGCTCCAGGCTGGCGCCGTTCGGTGACGACCGCGACAATCTGCGGAATGACGTCGCCGGCGCGCTGGACGATGACCGTGTCGCCAACGCGGATGTCTTTCCGTTCGATCTCGTCCTCGTTGTGCAAGGTGGCGCGCTGCACCACCACACCGCCCACGGTGATCGGTTCGAGCGCCGCGACCGGGGTCAGCGCGCCCTGCCGTCCGACTGAAATCAGGATATCTCGCAGTACCGTCTGCGCCTGCTGGGCCGGGAATTTGTGCGCGAGCGCCCAGCGCGGCGCTCGACTGACCATGCCGAGCCGCTCCTGTAAGGCGAGATCGTTGACCTTGTAAACGACGCCGTCGATGTCGTAGGGCAACGCCGCGCGATCGGCGGCGATATCGCGATAATAGGCCAGCACCTCATCGACGCCACGGCATAGGCGAGAGCGTTCGTTGACGGTCAGCCCCCATTTCCGGAATTGCGCCAGCGCCTCGGCATGGGTGCGGGCGAAGGGCGCGCTAGCCTCGCCCCAGGCATAGGCAAAAAATTTGAGCGGCCGGCGTGCGGTGATCGACGAATCGAGCTGGCGCAGGGAACCGGCAGCGGCGTTGCGCGGGTTGGCGAACACCGGCTCTCCGGCCGCCGCGCGTTCCTCGTTCAGCGCGAAAAATCCGGTGCGCTCCATATAGACTTCGCCGCGGATCTCGATCACCGCAGGCCATCCGGTCCCGCCCAGCTGAGCGGGGACGCTCGCCAATGTACGGATGTTCGCGGTCACATCCTCCCCGACGACGCCATCGCCGCGAGTGGCGCCTTGCACCAGGTGGCCGTTCTCGAAGCGTAGCCCTAGCGATAGCCCGTCGATCTTCGGCTCCGCCATGATCTCGATTGCATCTTCGGCGACCAGATTACGGTCGGCTGGCCGGCTGAAGAAATTACGGATGCCGGCAAAGAAGCGGCGAACATCGGCTTCCTCAAATGCGTTTTCGAGCGACAGCATCGGCCGAGCATGCGTGACCTTCGCGAACTCCAGCCCTATGGGCGTGCCAGCGACCACCCGCGTGCCGCCGCGGGGCGCTGTCGGACGCGATGTCAAGTTCGATACGCATCGAAGCTGTCACAGTCATTGGCGCTCCGACACGCGCGAGAGGGGCTATCGCTGCGGATTAGCTCCGGAAAGCGAGTTTCAATTGCGGTGTTGCGCTGGCGGAGCGCATCGTAATCGGCAGCTGAAATCTCAGGTGAAGCCTCGGTGTAATAGAGCCGGTCATGGTGTTCGATTTCTGCGGCGAGCCGAGCAAGTTCTGAGCGGGCCCCCTCTTCGCTCAAAGCATCGACCGGCGGCGGCTCGACCGGTCCTGCGCGGCGCCGGCCCGACGCGTTCACGCCCGCCCTCCAGCGATCAGGCTTGCGGCGGCGGCTCGTGCCTCGACGGTCACGGTGCGGCCGGACAGCATGCGGGCGATTTCCTCCTGTCGCGTATCCGAATTGAGCTCCTCAACGCGGGTCACGGTCTGACGTTCGGAGAGCTGCTTAGCGACACGCCAATGATGAGCACCGCGCGCCGCGACCTGCGGCGAGTGGGTCACGACGAGGACTTGCAGGCTGGTGCCGAGCCGCTGTAATCGCTCACCCACCGCAGCGGCGACCGCGCCGCCGATGCCGCTGTCGACCTCGTCGAAGATCAGTGTCGGCACCGAGGATGTGCCGGCCAGCACCAGTTTCAAGGCGAGCATGAAGCGCGACAGCTCGCCGCCGGAGGCGATGCGCGCGAGCGGGCCAAATGGCGCCCCGGGGATTGTCGCAATCTCGAAATGCACACGCTCGCGGCCATGTTCGCTCCAATCGGCTTCAGCGAGTGGCGCCAATACCGTGCGAAACTGCGCTTTGTCGAGCCGCAACGGTTTCAGCTCGGCCGCCACACCGGCATCGAGACGATCGGCGGCGCCGGCTCTCGCGCGCGAGACGCGTTCGGCCGCCGCCACATATTCGGCGCGGGCGGCGGCGGTTGCTCTCGCTAGGCTTTCGACACCTTCGACCCTGGCCTCGATCGCGTCGATCCGTGCGGCTATTGCCTCGCGCATGGCCGGCAGATCTGTGATCGCCACTTGATGCTTGCGGGCGGCGGCGCGCAGGGCAAAGAGCCGCTCTTCAACTGTTTCCAGCTCATGCGGGTCGAGTTCGAGGCTGCGCGCGGCGGCTTCGAGCGCGGCGAGCGCCTCGGCGGTCTCGTTGGCGGCCCGCTCGGCCGCGGCCTGTGCATCGTCGAACAGCCCCTGGGCGCGCTCGCGAGCCCGCTCGAGGCGACGGGTCGCACGGGCGAGGGCGGCTTGTGCGCCAGCCTCGCCATCGAGTTCGCCGATGGCCTCGGCCAAAGTTTCAGCCAGCCGTTCGGCGCTCTGCAGCAGTGTGCGGCGGGCGGCGAGGCGATCCTCCTCGCCGGCTTCGGGTGCGAGCGCATCGAGCTCGGCGAGGTGGTGGCGCAGCACATCCTCCTCTTCGCGGCTGGCGGCGACGAGGCGCGCCGCCGCCTCTTCGCGCGAGCGGGCGGCGCGCCAGTCCCGCCAGGACTGCGCGAGCGCCGCGATGCCGCCGACATGCTCGGCGAAGGCATCGAGGATCATACGGTGGTTGACGGGGTCCAATAGGCCCCGCTGCTCGAACTGGCCCTGAATTTCGACCAGACTGTCGCCGAGCTGGCGCAGCAGGTTGATGCTCGCCGGCTCGTCGTTGACAAAGGCGCGACTGCGACCGTCGCCGCGCAACAGCCGGCGCAGCACGATGGTCTCGCCGGTGCCATCGTTCGCCAGCCCAGCCTCACGCAGCATCGCATTGGCCGGGTGATTGCGACCGACGGCGAATTCTGCGGTGACCGCCGCCTCGCGGGCGCCGGCGCGCAGCAGCCCGGCTTCGGCCCTTTTTCCCAGCGCCAGTCCCAGCGCATCCAACAGAATCGACTTCCCAGCCCCGGTCTCGCCGGTCAGCACGCACAGTCCCGGGCGAAAGGCCAAATCGAGCCGGTCGATCAAAACGACATCGCGAATGGAGAGACCGAGCAACATGGCGAGGGCGAATAATACAGGCGCCGCGGATGGCAGGCCAGTTCTGACCAAGCATCCCGCCGCGGCGATGTAAATCGGATCGACGGCGTCCGGGTGGAAGCCGCCGCCTGTTGGGTTGAGAATTCGGCTTTTCCGGAGCGGCAAGGCTACGGCCGCAGCTACGCCGCGAAGCGCGGCCGTGCCGAACGATTTTACTTCTTTCGTCGTGACCCGACCGCACCAGATCGGCGTCAGAACAATCGGCTAAGCCAGCTTTGTGTCTGTGCGTCGGGCTCCGGCGCCCCCTTCAACATGGCATAGGCGTCACCGTACCATTCGCTGCCCGGATAATTGTAGCCAAGGACGGCGGCGTTGCGCTTGGCCTCATTGTTGAGCCCCAGCGCCAGATCGCATTCGACCAGTCGCTCGAGCGCCTCGGGGACGTGGGTTGTCGTCTGGTAGTTGTCGATGACCCGTTTGAAGCGGTTTATCGCGGCCAGATATTGCCCCCGTTTGAGATAATAGCGGCCGATCTCCATCTCCTTGCCGGCCAGATGGTCGCGGGTGAAAGCGAGCTTAAGCTTGGCGTCGCGGGCGTATCTGGTGTCCGGAAAACGGCGGATCACGTCCTCCAGCGCCTTGAGCGCAAGTTCGGTTGTTTTCTGGTCGCGGCCGACATCGACGATCTGTACGTAATAGGAGATCGCCTTCAGATAATAGGCGTAGTCGACATCGCGGTTCCCCGGGTGGAGCTGGATGAAACGGTCGGCGGCGATGATCGCTCCACTGTAATCCTCGGCCTCGTACATGGCGTAGGCCGACATCAGCTGGCTCTTGGTCGCCCAGACGGAATAGGGATGCTGGCTTTCGACCTGCTCGAAGGTTTTGGCCGCCGGGGCGTAGCGCTCCTCGACCATCTCGTCCATCGCCTGGTTGTAGAGGTCGTCGACCGGCTTTTCGATATACGCATCTTTGTTTGCGCCGCCGCATGCGGCGAGCGAGACGGTCAACGCGGCCAAGCCAAACCACCGGGAAGGGGACCACGGACGCATCGGCAAAACCCAGCAAAACCCCACGATATGTCTACTGCGGTTTATGGCTTCTCCGCAGAAACTGCGCAAGGCCAGCAGAGCGGCAGCTTGCGTTAGGCGCGGACGCGCGCTCTTTCGTCCGGCTGATCAAGTGCTACGGGCCGCAATGTTGGGACCGGGGTCGTGTAGCCCCAAGCCTCAGGGTCGGCGAACAGAGCCGCCAGCAACCGCCTCGTATGAACGTGGCCCGAGCGCACCCCGCGGAAATGGCCGATGATCGGCGCGCCGGCCAGGTAGAGGTCGCCGACCGCGTCGAGCATCTTGTGGCGAACAAACTCGTTATCGTAGCGCAGGCCGCCACTGTTCAGCACCCGATCGCCGCTGACCACGACGACGTTGTCGAGCGAGCCGCCGCGACCCAAACCCGCCTCCCGCAGGCGAGCGACTTCATCAAGAAGGCCGAAGGTACGGGCGCGGCTGAGTTCGGATTTGAAGGTGCCGGCGTCGATGGCGACGCTCATACTCTGCCGCCGGATCAGCGAGCTTTCGAAATCGATCTCAAAGCTCATCAAAAAAGAGTGATCGGGAGAAAGCGTCGCCATGGCGCCGTCAGCTACGACGCTGATCGGCCTCAGCACCTTAATAGCGCGCCGCGGCGCGTCCTGCTCGACGATGCCGGCGCATTCGATCAAGAAAACGAAGGGCGCGGCGCTGCCGTCCATGACCGGTACCTCGGGCCCGTCGATCTCGACAACCGCGTTGTCGATCTCGGTGCCCGCCAGAGCCGCCATCAGATGCTCGACCGTACCAACACTCGTCCCCTCGCCATCGGACAATGCAGTGCAGCGCCCCGATTCGACGGCGTTGACCCAATTTGCGCGGATTTCGGCATCGGCGTCGGTGCGGCGGAAAACGATTCCCGTTCCCGGTGCCGCGGGCAACAAATTCATCGCCACCCGACGACCCGAGTGAAGGCCGACCCCTCGGCAACCAATTTCAGTTTTAAGCGTCTGTTGCAGCGGTGCTGTGATTTCCCCCGACATGCGATCGACTTTCGAACATTGTCCCCCGACGAGTAAACCTACTCGCGCGAACGAACCGCCCCAAATCACTCTTTGTTACCGATTGTTGCATTGCGATGACGGAGAACACTACCCGGATCAAGCATTTAGACACGACAGCCGGTGCGATATTCCTGAAATTAACACACCGCCGTTCCGGCTGCGACGTGGCAAGACGCGGCGTCCTATCTGGTTCAGTTCGCCTGACGCCGCAGGAAGGCTGGAATGTCGAGCAGATCGTCCTCCTTCGATCCCGGCCGATCCTCGGGTTCCAGCGAAGCGAGCCGTGGCTGAGCCGGATTGATGGCGGGCGGGATCGGCTGCCGAGCAGTCCGCTCGGGCACCGGCGGCGCTGAGCGAGCGCGGCCTACTCCAGTGACGCGCTCGATCAAGCTCGGCACGCGACCTTTCGGTTTTGGGGCGGCATCGCGCATTGGCGGAGTTACCGGCACGGCCGGCTGGGTCAGCGGGACCGGGCGGGCTGGACCCGCATCGACCGGCCTGGGGGCGATGAAGGCGCCTCCGCGGATCGCGACGCTCTCGGCCGCTGCCGCCTCCTGCGGCACTGGCTCGCTGTCATGCTCGGCGCGGGCAGCGTTTCGTCCAGCATCGAGCGGCGGCGGCGCCGCGTTCTGGGTCAGCACTGGCTGAGTATAGCCCCCGGAGGTCGCTTCGCGGAGCGCCGGCACAGTCTCCCTGTTGCTGACGAGGCTGATCGCCGGACGCGCCTGGTTGAGCGCCTCGGCGTCAATGCCGGTAGCGACGACCGAGATCCGCATCTTGCCCGATAAGGTTTCGTCAAAAGTCGAACCGAAGATGATATTGGCTTCGGGATCGACCTCCTCGCGAATACGATTGGCGGCCTCATCGACCTCAAACAAAGTCATATCGGGGCCGCCGGTGATGTTGATCAGAACGCCCCTGGCGCCTTTCATCGATACGTCCTCGAGCAGCGGGTTCGAGATCGCAGCCTCGGCGGCGTCGATCGACCGGCGATCGCCTTCGGCCTCGCCGGTGCCCATCATCGCCTTGCCCATCTCGCTCATCACCGTGCGGATATCGGCGAAGTCGAGATTGATCAGGCCCGGCATCACCATCAGGTCGGTTACGCCACGCACGCCCGAATGCAAGACGTCATCCGCCATCTTGAACGCATCGGCAAACGTCGTCCGATCGTTGGCTACACGAAACAGGTTTTGGTTTGGAATGATGATCAAGGTGTCGACGAATTTCTGCAGCTCCTCGATCCCGGCTTCAGCGATCCGCATACGGTGAGTGCCCTCGAAATGAAAGGGCTTGGTCACGACGCCGATCGTCAGAATGCCCAATTCGCGGGCGATACGCGCGATAACCGGCGCACCGCCGGTGCCGGTGCCTCCGCCCATGCCGGCAGTGATGAACACCATATTCGAGTCGTGCATCGCTTCGAGGATTTCGTCGAGCGCTTCTTCGGCCGCGGCGCGCCCGACATCGGGGCGGGACCCGGCGCCGAGCCCGCGGGTAACGCCGATCCCCAGCTGGATTTTGCGGTGGGCGGTGGATTGCTGCATCGCCTGCGCATCGGTATTGCAGACGACGAACTCACACCCGACCAAATTCGAGCGGATCATATTGTTGACGGCGTTTCCCCCGGCGCCGCCTACCCCGACAACGGTGATTCGGGGTTTCATCTCCTGCTCGTCCCTCGGGATGCTCAGATTGATCATATGTCCTCCACTGCTTCGCAGCCTCGATCATGCCCGGAAGGATCCGGGCTTCCCCCTCTTTTGGCCTACATCGACTTAGCCGGTTTTGTCCGGTACCGGTAGTCGCGCCAGCATCAAAACGACAATTTCTCTCAGATATTCTCCCGCAGCCAATGGCCTAGTCGGCCAATGATCCCGTTTGGCGGCCCTGCCGGCGCGCGCACTGCGTGCGGCGTTTCGGCGCGCTGCGACATCGCGAAATGGAGCAGACCTGCGGCGGCCGAGAATGCCGGACCACCGGTTGCCTCGGCGAGGCCGGCAACGCGCTGCGGGCGCCCGAGGCGAACCTGCTTGTCGAGGATCAGGCCGGCAAATTCGCGGGCGCCATGCAGTTGACAGGCCCCTCCGGTCAGCACCACGCGCCGTCCGGCGATCTTGTCGAACCCACTCGCTTCGAGCCGATTGCGCACTAGCTCGAAGGTCTCTTCGATTCGCGGCGCAATGATACCGACGAGCAGGGATTTCGGCACATGGTTGACATGTCCCTCTTCCTCCTCGCCGATTTGGGGGACCGCAATCATCTCGCGCTCGTCGGTGCTGGCGGAAACGGCGGTGCCGAACAGCGTTTTCAGCCGCTCGGCGTGAGCGACCGGGGTGGACAGCCCACGGGCGACGTCGTTGGTTACGTGACAGCCGCCCACCGGCACCGAATCGGCAAAGATCAGATTGCCATCGAAAAACACCCCGATCGTCGTCGTTCCGCCACCCATGTCGATCACGGTCACCCCGAGGCCGATTTCGTCCTCGACAAGGCAGGAGAGGCCTGCGGCATAAGGGCTGACGACCAACGCCTCGACGTCGAGATGCGAGCGCCCGATCGCTGCCGTGTGGTTACGCACCCCGCCGGCGCCGGCCGTCACCACGTTCATGTTGACGCCGAGTCGCTCACCATACATGCCGCGCGGGTCGCGAATACCGCGGCTGTCGTCGATCGAGAACCCGACCGGCACCGAGTGGATGATCTGGCGGTCGCCAGGCTCGCGCAGCAGATAGCCTTGATCGAGCACGCGCTGCAATTCGGCCTCGCCAACCTCGCGCCCAGCGATGCCGATCTCAGCCTTGATGATGCGCGAAGCCGAGAAACCGCCCGACAAATTGGTCACCACCTGCTCGATCGTTTCCTTTGCCATTTCCTCGGCGGCGTGCACCGCGTTGACGATCGAGGCGCCAGCCGCTTCGAGATCGACAATCATCCCGTTGCGCAGGCCGCGCGAAATTTGATGACCGATGCCGATGACCTGCGGTTTTTCGGGCTCGACCCGGGCAATAAAGCAGCACACTTTGGTCGTGCCGATATCGAGCGCTGCGATCACGCTGCCGTGCGGCCGATGATGCGGTTTGGGCGGTCGCGGCGCCCGGCGCGACTTGCTCTTTTCGCCCTTTTTGCGCTTTGCGGTTGTCGCGTTCTCCTTCGGGTCGGTCGCACGCATCAACGCCTGGTCCATCGCGGTCATGTATTCTTCGCCGGCAGGCGTCCTTTCTTGGCTATCGGGGCTTCCTTTGGCGGTTCTGGGACGACACGCACGACGAGCCGGTCGGGCAAACGCATGTCGATGGCCTGAACGTTGCGCTTCAGAATAGCGCTCGATCGTTGGAGGCGGGCGAGATCCGCCCACGCTCCGGCCGGGTCGTCCGCAGGCAGCAAAACGTCGATCGAATTGTCGATGCGCAAGTTCCAGCGTCGGCCGCCGACCTGCACCGCTGCGGTGACGCGTGAGGCGAGATCGGGTTCGCTCGTCAGCATCGCCAATAGTTCGCTTGCGTGGCTCGCCGCGTCTTCACCGACGACAAGCGGCAGCTTGGCGAACTGGTCGAGACGGGAGACCGGGATTACAGCGCCGGTGCGGTCGATCAACTCGATCTTGCCGGCGTGCTGCCATAAGGCCAGCGGCGAGCGCTCGATGAGGCGGACGTAGAGCGTATCGGGAAGCCGACGCTCGATCAGCGCGGAGCGGACCCATGGCAGACTTTCGAGCTGCTGCTTGGCGCGGGCCGGATCGACCGCCAAGATCGGAGTGCCGGGCCGAGCGCCGAGCGCATCGAGGATTGTCTCGCGATCGGTGGTTTCGCGCCCCTCGACCCGGATGTCGGCGACCCGCAACCCAATCGCCGCACTGACGCCGAGCAAACGACTCGAGGCGTTATCGAGGACGGACTGGCCGAGCGAGGAACGGCTGAACAGGGCGGCGCCGTAAACGGCGACAGCGAGAACAGCGGGGGCGCCGATCCACCAAGCGAGGCGACGGAGTCGTCCGGTCCAGCCAGCGCGGCGGCGGCGCATCGGCGCCGCCGCCCTTACCCCTCGCATGCCGCGTTCTCCACGATCCATACCACTAATTCGTCAAAGCCAATGTCGGCATGGCGGGCAATATCGGGCACCAACGAAGTAGGGGTCATACCCGGCTGTGTATTGACCTCCAGCAGATAGAGCCGGCCGTCGCCCTCCGGCGTGTCGTCGTAGCGCAAATCGGCTCGGCTAACGCCGCGGCAGCCGAGCGCGCGATGTGCGCGCAGCGAGATGTCGAGCGCCTCCTCGTAGATCCGGGCGGGGATCGGGGCCGGCACCAGGTGATCGGACCCACCTTGCGCATATTTCGCGGTGTAGTCGTAAAAGCTGCCGCGCGGGACGATTTCGCAAACTCCAAGCGCTCGGTCGCCCATCACCGCGACGGTCAACTCGCGCCCGGGAATAAAGCGCTCGACCATGATTTCGCGACCGAAGCGCCAGCCCGTGACCTCCTCGCGCCAGGAATTGTCGCCGACCCGGACGATGCGCACGCCGACGCTGGATCCCTGATTGGTCGGCTTGACGACGAAGGGTGGGGGCAGCGGATCGCGCCGTGCGAGTTCCTCGGGACTGGCGACGAAATCCTCGACGACCGGCAGACCAGCGGCCCGAAAGACCGTCTTTGCCGTCGGCTTGTGCATTGCCAGAGCCGATGCGAGTACGCCCGAATGGGTATACGGGATCGTCAGCATCTCGAAGACGGCCTGGATCGTACCGTCTTCGCCGCCGATGCCGTGCAGCGCGTTGAAGATCACCTCGGGGCGGGGCTGGAGGGCGCGCAGCAATGCCGGGAGCTCGCGGCCGACATCGACGGTCCTTACCCGATAGCCGTGGTCGACGAGCGCCTTGGCGCATTCCCGCCCGCTCGACAGTGACACCTCGCGTTCGGGCGACCAGCCACCCATCAGCAAAGCGACGGTTTTGGTCACCGCTTCAGCACCCCTCAGCGACTGGCTCAAGGCCGGAAAGCGGGCGGCCGACACGGCGGATTTCCCACTCGAGCACGATCCCGGTCGCTTCATAGACTCGGTGCCTTACTTCCTCACCAAGCCCTTCGAGATCGGCGGCGGTGGCGTTGCCGGTATTGATCAGAAAATTCGCGTGCTGCGACGATACCATCGCTCCGCCGCGCACCAGACCGCGGCAGCGGGCAAGGTCGATCACACGCCAGGCCGTGTCGCCCGGCGGGTTCTTGAAGGTAGAGCCGCCGGTGCGGCTGCGGACCGGTTGGGTCGCCTCACGCGATTGCCTGATCTCGGCCATCCGCCGGACGATTGTGGCCGGATCGCCGTGGGTGCCGCGCAGTCGAGCCTCGACGAAAATCCGGTCCGGGTCGACCCCGCAATGGCGATAGGAAAACCTCATCGAATCGACCGCAATCAAGTGGGCGGCGCCGCTGCGGTTGAGTGCCGTTGCGGAAACCAGGACATCCTTGGTCTCACGGCCATAGGCGCCGGCATTCATGCGCAACCCACCGCCGATCGTCCCTGGGATTCCGGAGAGGAATTCAAGCCCGGCGATCCCGGCCTTGGCGGCAGCCAGCGCAACGTTGAGGTGGAGCGACCCGGCGCCGGCCACCACTTCGCTCCCCTCGACGGAGACGCCGGCAAGGCCGCGGCCCAACCGGATCGTGACACCGGGAAGCCCGCCGTCGCGGATCAGTAAATTGGAGCCCCCGCCGAGCACCGTTACCGGGACTTCCGGCGGCAGCGCCGCGAGGAAAGCAGAGAGATCTGCGCAGTCTGCGGGCCGGTACAGTAGTTCCGCCGGTCCGCCAACGCCGAACCAGGTCTGCTTTCCGATCGGTGCATTCGCGATCAGCCGGCCGCGCAAGTGGCCAAGCGCCGCAATCGGCGGGGATATGGCTTCCGCGTGCAGCGCGATCATCCGACGCGCTCGCGATTTTCCAGGGCGGCGAGTGCGCCGGGCAGGCTGTTGGCCCAAGCGGTGATAGAGCCGGCGCCGAGACACACCACCATATCGCCGGGCCGGGCCAGCTCTGCGGTCAGCGGTGCGAGATCGCCAGGGTCGGCGAGCGCGCGCACGTTGCGATGTCCGTGCTCGATCAGCCCGGCGACGATCGCGTCCCTTGTTACGCCCTCGATCGGCGCCTCGCCGGCGGCATAAATATCAGCGACGAAAACCATGTCGGCATCGTTGAAGCAGGTGCAAAACCCCTCGAACAGGTGGGACACACGGCTGTAGCGGTGGGGTTGCACGACAGCGATGACCTTGCCCGCGACGATCGCGCGCGCCGCCTTCAGTACCGCCGCAATCTCGACTGGATGGTGGCCGTAATCGTCGATCACGGTCACGCCGTTCCATTCGCCGGTTTTGGTGAAGCGGCGCTTGACCCCTTTAAAATTGCGCAACGCCGCGCGCAGCGCGTCGTCGCCGAGTCCGAGCGCCTCGGCAACTGCCGCTGCGGCCAGCGAATTCTGGACGTTGTGCCGGCCGAACATCGGTAAATACAGGTCCGGAACCGTACGTCCACGCTCCGTCACGCCATCCGATACGACGATGTCGTAGCGAGCCCCGTCACGCCCGAGCCTAAGGTCAATGGCGCGGATATCGGCTTGCGGGCTCATGCCGTAGGTCAACACCCGGCGATCCGACAATTTTGGGATCATCCCCTGCACGACCGGGTGATCAATGCACAGAGCCGCGAACCCATAGAACGGAATGTTGCCGACAAAGGTCTCGAACGCCTGGCGCAGCGCGTCGAAACTGCCGAAAAAGTCGAGATGCTCGGGATCGATATTTGTGACGATTGCGCCTGTCGCCGGCAACCGGGCGAAGGTTCCGTCGCTCTCGTCGGCCTCGACCACCATCCAGTCGCCGGCGCCAAGCCGGGTATTGGTGCCGTACGCATTGATGATGCCGCCATTGATCACGGTCGGATCAAGCTGGGCGGTCTCGAGCAGAGCGCCGATCATTGAGGTCGTCGTCGTCTTGCCATGGGTGCCGGCGACCGCCAACGACCATTTAAGCCGCATCAGCTCGCCGAGCATCTCGGCGCGCCGTACTACCGGCAGCCGTCGCCCCCGGGCCGCGACGATTTCAGGGTTGTCGGGCGCTACCGCCGAGGAAATCACGACGACCTCGGCGGAGCCGAGATTGCCTGCCTCGTGCCCAATCGCCACCGGGATGCCCAGCTCGACCAAGCGACGTACATTCGCCCCATCGGCGAGGTCACTGCCCTGCACGTTATAGCCGAGATTGTGCAGAACCTCGGCGATGCCGCTCATCCCAATGCCGCCGATGCCAACAAAATGCAACGGCCCGATGGTCAGCGGCAGCGCCCTCATGCGGCGTATCCTTCGGACGCATTGCCGGGTTCGAGAGCCAGCGCCAGCAGCGCCAGACGCCGGGCTGCATCGCGCCGGCCGAAACCCAGTGCGCGCTGCGCTGCTCGAGTCAGCAAAGCGCCGTCACCGAGGAGACCCTGTAGTCGATCGGCGAGGGTGTCGGGGCGGAGGTCCGTCTGCGCGACAACCCATCCGCCCCCGGCTGCCGCGAAAGCCTGGGCGTTCGCGGTTTGGTGGTCGTCGGTTGCGTGCGGGTAGGGGATCAGCAACGCCGGCCGCCCGATCGCGGAGAGCTCGGCCACAGTCGAGGCGCCGGCCCGGCAAATCGCCAAATGTGCGCGCGCCATGCGCCGTGGCACATCGGTGAAAAAGCTTTCGATCTCTGCGGTGATGCCGGTTTCGGCGTAGGCTTCGGCGACTGAGGCGAGATCCTCGGGGCGCGCCTGCTGGGTCACCCTGAGCGCGGCGCGCATGTCCGACGGCAACGCCGCGAGGGCCGGCGGCACAATCTCGCTCAGAGCCCGGGCTCCCTGGCTGCCGCCAAGGATCAGCAACTCGATCTTCCCGCCCGGCAGTGGCGGCTCATAGCTGGGCTCGCCGATGGCGAGGACTCCCTGCCTAACCGGGTTCCCGGTATAGACGGAGCGGGCTCGGTCGGCGGGGCGCATTCCCGTGGTCTCACGAAAACCGCTGGCAATCCGCCTCATCCTGGGCGCCAGCAGCTTGTTGGCTCGGCCGAGAACCGCGTTCTGCTCGTGAATGAGGGTCGCCAGTCCAAGCGACGCGGCAGCCAGCATCGTCGGCACCGACGGATAGCCGCCGAAGCCGACGATCGCCTGCGGCGACAACTGGCGTAGCAGGCGGCGTGCCTGAACGATACCGGCCGCCAGCTCGGCTAGGCCGTGAGCAGCCCGAACCGGGCCGCCGCCGAGCCTTCCGGAACGCACGCAATGAACCGCGACTCCGTGAACGCCTACGGCGAAGGCATCGGCTCGGGCATCGGTCAGCAGGTGGACCTGCCGGCCGCGTTCAATCAGTTCGCTTGCCACAGCCTCTGCCGGGAACAAGTGGCCGCCGGTGCCACCTGCGGCAAGAGCGACGGCGGCGCTCACAGAGCGCTTCCCGCTAGCCGGCGGCGGGTCAGCGCAAGCAACATCCCCATCCCCAACCCGAGAGCGAGCATCGAGGAGCCGCCGTAAGACAAAAACGGCAATGTCATCCCCTTGGTCGGCATCATGTGCAAGGTCGAGGCCATGTTAATGGCCGCTTGAAGCCCGAATTGGATCAATAAGCCGGTAGCCGACAGCAGCACGAACAGGCTGCCCTCCTGGCGCAGCCGGGAAAACCCGCGCAGCACGACAAAAGCGAAGAGCCCGACAACGAAAAGGCAAACGATTAGGCCCAATTCCTCTCCGGCAACCGCGAACACGAAATCGGCATGCGCATCGGGCAGCACGTATTTGATCGTGCCCTCGCCCGGACCGCGCCCCCACAATCCGCCATTGGCGAAAGCTTCGAGCGAGCGGCTGACCTGGTAAGAGTCGCCGGTTGCCGGATCGAGAAAATGATCGACGCGAATCCTGACATGCGGCAAGCAAGTATAGGCCCCGACCAGCGCACCAATTCCGCCAAGGCCGAACAACACAACCCAATACAGTCGCAGCCCAGCCATGTAAAATTGTCCAAACCATACTGTCGCCACCACCACCGCCATGCCGATGTCGGGCTGCGCAATCAGCATCCCAACGATCAGTAGCAACAGTGCGGCAGAGATCAGGTTGCCCGGAAAACCCCGGCGCAGCTTTTGCTCCGAGAACAGCCAGGCAGCGACAACGGCAAAGGTGGGCTTGACAAACTCGGAGGGCTGCAACGACAGCAACGGCAGATTGATCCATCGCCGCGCTCCCTTGATCTCGCCACCGACGACAAAAGTCAGCGCCAGCAGCACCATTCCGATGCCGAAGCCGATAAAGGCTATGCGGCGAACCGTCCGCGGCGTTTGCAGCGAGATCAGCCACATCACACCGATCGTAACCGGCAGGAGGGATAGGTAACGGCGCACGAAATGCATGCCGTCATAGCCGATTCGCTCGGCGACCGCCGGGCTCGCCGCCAGGCTCATGAGGACGCCGAAACCCATCAGGACGCTGAGCGCCGCGAGGCTCCATCGATCGACGGTCCACCACCAACGCGCTACCGGGCTTTGATCGATGCGGGCGAACCTCATCGGGATCGATCCTCGCCATTCGGGCAAGGCTTGCCGCCGGGCCAAGCCCCCCAACTCTCGTGGAGAGAGAATATATAGCGGCTGTGGCCGTATCTAGCTACTATTTGTGCGATGCCTCCATCGGTCATCACGCACTACCGAAGCTTCAAGGTGGCGAGCCCGGCGATCGCCAGAATCGAGGCGATGATCCAAAAGCGGATAACGATCGTTGGCTCCTCCCAACCCTTTTGCTCGAAGTGGTGGTGCAGCGGCGCCATCCGAAAGACGCGCCGCCCGGTGACCTTGAAGCTGGCGACCTGGACTATGACCGAAACCGCCTCGAGCACAAAAAGCCCGCCGATGATCGCGAGCACGAGCTCGTGCTTGGTGATGACGCTGATCGTACCGAGCGCGCCGCCGATCGAGAGCGAGCCGGTGTCGCCCATGAACACCATCGCCGGCGGAGCGTTGAACCACAGAAACCCGAGGCTGGCCCCGACCATAGCGCCGCAAAACACGGTCAGCTCGCCGGCGCCCGGGACGTGGTGGAGTTGCAGGTAGTTGGCAAAGACCGCATTGCCGACCAAATAGGCGATCAGTGCAAAGCAGCCGGCGGCGATCATCCCCGGTACAATCGCCAACCCGTCGAGCCCATCGGTCAGGTTGACCGCGTTAGATGCTCCGACAATGACGAGGACGGCGAATGGCACGAACAGCCCATCGAGAGGGATCAGCACGTTTTTGAAGAACGGCACGGCGAGAGTGTGGGCCAACGGCGCTGGCGTCACATAGCCGAGCGCGATGCAAGCGAGCACGCCGACCCCGATTTCGAGCACGATCTTGGTCGACCCGGACAGCCCGCGATGCGAATTGCTGGTCAGCTTCTTATAGTCGTCAAAAAAGCCGATCAACCCGAACCCGACGGTGACCAGGAGCACGATCCAGACATAGGGGTTGGTCAAATCTGCCCACAGCAAGGTCGCCACCGTCAGCGCCAGCAGGATCAGGAAGCCGCCCATCGTCGGCGTGCCCTTTTTGCGGATCAGGTGGCCGGCTGGGCCGTCTAAGCGGATCGGCTGACCGTTAGTCTGTTTTGCACGCAGCCAGGCGATGATCGGCCGGCCAAAGACGAAACTGATCAACAGCGCGGTGACGACCGCTCCGCCCGAGCGAAAGGTGATGTAGCGGAACAGGTTGAAAATTTGGAACTGGTCCGCGAGCGGGTAGAGCAGCCGGTAAAGCATCAGATCAGGTCCCGGGGGCGCGCCGATTCAGCAATCAGCCGTTCGACGATCCGGTCAACATGCAAGCTGTAGGAGCCTTTGACTGTCACGACGTCGCCTGGCCGAAGGAAGCTTACCAGCGAGGGGATAGCTTGATCGGCAGACCGCCACAATCCGCCCCTGCCGGCCTCGGGCAGCACCTCGTGGAGTGCCGCCATGGCTTTGCCGACCAGGAACACGCGATCGACCGCGGCCGCGGCAAGAGGTGCCGCCAGATTGCGATGAAAACGCTCTGTCGCATCGCCGAGCTCGAGCATGTCGCCCAGAATCGCCACCCGCCGCCCGCCCGCCGCTGGCGAAGTTGAGGCGAGCACCGCAATGGCGGCCTCCATCGCAGCGGGACTCGCATTGTAGCTCTCATCGATCAGGGTCAAGATCCCGCCCTTCCAAGCCAGCCGGTGACGACGTCCTCGGCCCGGCATCGCTTCGAGGCCCAAGAGTTCGTCTGCTGCAGATCGGACATCGCAGCCGGCCGCCATTGTTGTGCCCAGCACGGCGAGCGCATTCATGACCCAGTGCCGTCCGGGGACGGGCAAACGGAAGCGCACCGGAACGCCCGAACATCTTGCCTCGACTGTGCTGCCGTCGGGATCGAGCACAGAATCGACGAGCCGGACCGTGGCCTCCGGATCGGCGCCGAAGCTAATCACTTGATCCACATCCGCGCGCTTAGCCCACCCGGCGAGGCGGAGAAAGTGTGGGTTGTCGCGGTTGAGGACGGCGACCCCGCCCGGTTCGAGCCCGAAAAAGATCTCGGCCTTGGCATCGGCGATCGCGTCGACCGAGCCGAAAAAGCCAAGATGGACCGGCGCGACGGTTGTGATCAGCGCGATCTGGGGCCGTACCAGGCGGGTCAGTGCGTCGATCTCGCCGGGATGGTTCATGCCGAGCTCGAAGATTCCGTACGCCGTATCGGGCGGCATGCGGGCCAGCGACAGCGGAACCCCCCAGTGATTGTTAAAACTACCAGTGGACGCGAAAGTCGCGCCGCAGGCCGCGAACACCAAGCGTAGCGCCTCCTTGGTCCCGGTTTTGCCGACGCTGCCGGTCACTGCGATGATCCGCGCGCTGCTGCGGGCGCGAGCAAATCGGCCGAGGGCGCCGAGCCCCGCAAGCGTGTCATCGACACGTATTAGCGGCGCCCCCGGCGGGAGCCCGAGGATTTGTCGGTTGACCATCACAGCGGCGGCGCCGCGTTCGAACGCCGGTCCGACAAAATCGTGGCCGTCATGGTTGGGGCCGCGCAACGCGATGAAGAGGTCTCCCGCCGCCAGCGTGCGGCTATCGATCGAAACACCCGTCGCCGCCCAATTGGCGGGGCCCGCGCCGCCGGTTGCCTGAGCGACATCCGCCGCGGTCCACAACGGCGTCATCCGCTGGTCCGCGGCATGCTTCGACGTTCGGCGATGTCGCGGGCGATTTCCGCATCGTCGAAGGGAAATGTCTGTCCGCCGATGATCTGTCCGGTTTCGTGACCCTTACCGGCGATCACCAGCAGGTCGCCGGGAGCGAGATCGGCGATCGCGGTTGCAATCGCGGCGCGCCGATCGTCGATCTCGATGGCCCCGGGGGCGGCAGAAAGGATCGCGTAGCGAATTGCGGCGGGATCTTCGCTACGAGGATTGTCATCTGTCACGTATACCCGGTCCGCGGCGTCAGCGGCGACGCGTCCCATCAGCGCCCGCTTACCTGGATCGCGATCACCGCCGCAACCGAACACGGCCACGAGCCGGCCCGGCGCATGCGGGCGCAGCGCCGCGAGCACAGTCGCGAGCGCATCGGGAGTGTGCGCGTAATCGATAACGATCGGGGCTCCGCCGCCCGCCTCGGCGACGAATTCGAGCCGCCCTGGGACACCGCTGAGCTGCGCGAGCGCCGCGGTCGCCGCCGCCGCTGGGATGCCAGTCGCAATCGCCAGACCGAGTGCGCACAGTGCGTTCATCGCCTGGAATTCGCCGAACAGCGGCAGCAAGAGTCCATGACGCCGGCCGAAGATATCGAGGACCAGGCGCTGACCACGATGCCACGGCCGCGACGCCACGATCCGCAAGTCGGCAGCCAGGTCGGCGCCATAGCCGATGACCGGATGGCTGCAATCATGGCACAGCGCCGCGAGTCGCGGAAATTCACTGCTGTCACGATTCAGGATTGCCGGCTGCCCCGATCCCAACAGCTCGGTAAACAGCCGTTCCTTGGCGGCGCGGTAATGCGCCATGTCGCGGTGGTAGTCGAGATGATCGCGGGTCAGATTGGTAAAGGCAGCAGCGGCGACCGTAAGGCCGTCGAGGCGAAACTGGGCGAGACCATGGCTCGACGCCTCGACGGCGACATACTCGATCCCTTGCTCACAAAGGTCGGCAAGATCGCGGTGGAGGGCGATAGGGTCGGGCGTTGTCAGCGCGCCCGGGCGGCGCGCGCTCGGCGTTACCAACCCGAGCGTGCCGACACTCGCTGCCGGATGACCGCCGGCGGTCCAGATCTCACGAAGGAAATGGGCGACGGAGGTCTTGCCGTTGGTGCCCGTGACGGCTGCGATCGTTCGCGGCTGCCTGCCGCAAAAGCGCGCTGCCAGCTGCGCCAGCCGGCGATAGGGGTTGGGATCGGTCACGATCCCCACCCGCGCGCGGTCTTCCGCCGCGAGGGCGAGCGCCGCAGCGTCGTCGGTCAGGATGGCGACCGCACCACGCGCCACCGCATCGCCGGCGAATGACCTGCCGTCGAGCCGCGTGCCGGGCAGAGCAGCGAATAGGAAGCCGGGAAGCACCGCGCGTGAATCGGCGGTGATCCCGGCAATTTCAGGATTGCCTCGGAGGCCGGGCCAGGCTGGGCATTCGGCGATGTCGATCAGCTCAGTAAGCTTCAACCCGCTTGCCTTGCATGCTTTCGGGCGTCAGGGCTTGCGCGATCGCAGGCGAGGACTCATCGACCGGCTGCACGCCGAGCAATGGCGCAATGCGCACGACGGTGCGGCCGACCGCGGGGGCTGCAGTCCAGCCAGCGGTCGCAAAGCCGTGGCTCGCCTTCGTGCCATGAGGCTCGTCGACCATCGCCATGACCAGATACTTAGGGGCGGTCATCGGGAAGACACCGACAAAGCTCGAGAGCAGCTTCCGTTCGGCATAATGCTTGCCCTCGACTTTGTCCGCGGTGCCGGTCTTGCCACCGACAACGTAGCCCGGCGCATCTACCATTTCGCCTGTCCCATAGAGGACAACCATGCGCAATAGCTTGCGCATGTGGTCCGAGGTTTCCCGCGAGATCACTTGGCGGCCTTCCGGCGCATCGCCGGGCGGCAGTTTGAGCAGGGTCGCCTGGCGCAGCACGCCCCCATTGACCAGCGCCGAGGCCCCGCTGGCTATCTGTAACGGTGTTTCGGAAATGCCGTGGCCAAAACCGATCGTCATGACGTTGACCTCGCGCCACTTCGCCGGAAAGTGCGGTCGGCCAATCTCTTTCAGCTCGAAACTGGGCGAGGTCAATAGCCCGAATCGGCGTAAATATTCCTGCTGCCGCTCGGCGCCAACCGCGAGTGCGATCTTGGCCTCGCCGATGTTCGACGAATACATCAGGATTTCAGGAACGGTCAGCGGGCGATGCTTGCCGTGATAGTCGGAGATCGTGAACCGCCCGATATGAATCGGATGCGTCGCGTCGAAAACTCCTGTCATCGTGGTGGCGCCCGAATCGAGCCCCATCGCCGTGGTGAAGATCTTGAACACCGAACCGATTTCGTAGTCGCCCAGCGTGACCCTGTCGAACATCCGATCGGCCACCGGAATGTTCGGATGGGCGGGATCGGTCGCCCCGGGATGGCTCGGATCAAAATCCGGCAAGGACACCATTGCCAGGACCTCGCCGGTGTTGACGTTCATGATCAGCCCGTCGCCGCCCTTGGCGGTGAAGTCGTCGACAACGCGCTGCAGTTCTTCGTGCAGAATATATTGCAAACGCATGTCGATCGACAGCTGTAGCGGCTCCTGACGGCCGCGCAACTGATCGTCGAGGCCGCGCTCGATCCCGGCCTGACCGTTGTCGTCGATCCCGGAATATCCGACCGCATGCGACAACAGGTTGCCATAAGGGTAGACGCGGCGTTCCTCATGAGCGAATTGCAGCCCCGGTATCCCGAGCTGGTTGACCGCAAATTCCAGGTCCGGGGTCAGATGGCGCTTGACCCATACGAAACCCTTGCCCGAGTTGAGTTTGGCCAAGAGTTGGGCGGGGTCGAGACCCGGCAGTACGGTAAGGAGTTTACGCGTCGCGTCTGCGGCATCGATGATCTGCCGCGGATTGGCGTAGAGCGAGGGGCTGTCCAGTGTCGTCGCCAACAGCTTGCCATCGCGGTCGATAATGTCGGCGCGGCCGGGTGGGGGCGGCGGCGCCTGGTGGAAGCGAGCAATAGAGGGTACGGTGACGGCGCCCGGCAGCAACGTAACCTGGACGAGCCGCCCAGCGATGACCGCAAAGACCGTTATGAATGAGACAGCCGCGACGAGGAGCCGGGCGCGGCAGCCGTCGAGCGCCCGCCTCGCCGGTCCATCCGGAACGACCGGGGCGCAGTGCGGCGGCTTGAAATGGCGCGGCCGGCAGGGATTGTCGTCAAACTGGTGGACCGCGCTCATCACCGGTTCTCCGCAATCTGCGCGATTAATTCATCGAGCGATTTGGCCCGGTTTGCCGAATTCGGGTGCGGTGCCGCCTTGGTTGGCGCCGGTCTCGCCGGCTCGGGTGTCGGGTTTCGGGTTTCGAGTGCGACGGTCAGGACGGGGGCCCCGCTTTCTGTAGACGGCTGGCCTTGAGGCGGCTGCTCCGCAAGAGGAGGGTTCGGCGCGGGCGATGCGTTCTGCGGGGGTGAGTTTTCGGCGACTACAGCCGCTGTCTCGACCGCCGGCGGCGGCGTCGGGCGCATTGGAATGTCGGCAATATTGGCAATCAATTGCTTCGTCGCGATCGGCGCCAGAGACAGATAGCGTTGGTTCATCTGGGCCAGCGCGTCGGGCCGGTTCAGATAAGCCCATTCCGCGTCGAAGACCCGGATGTCGCGCTCGGCATCGTCGGCCCGCTTGGTTGTTTGGGCCAGCTGGTCGGCGACGGCCTGCACCTCGTACTTGATCGCGAACATTGCGAAGCCCGTCGCCGAGACCAAGACCAACCAGAACAGTGCGGAGAGCTTGATCATGCGGCGTGCCGTTGTTGCCGGTCGCGACTCGGCGGCCAGGGTGGGGCGGCGGTTCGTTCCGCCGCGCGCAGCCGCGCCGCTCGCGCTCGCGGATTGCGGTCGATTTCCGTGATGTCAGGTTTGAGCGCCCGGCGATGCAGCAGCTGGAAGCTCGGCGCTGCAACCGTGGCGGGAACCGGCTCGTGGCGCGAGGTGCGAGGCGCCCTATCGCTGCGCTGCCGCAAGAAGTCTTTGACCCGCCGATCTTCGAGCGAATGAAATGACACTATGGCCAGCCGTCCGCCGGGCATCAGCAGCCGTTCGGCCGCGCCGAGCGCGCGATCGAGTTCGCCAAGCTCGTCGTTGACGGCGATCCGCAGCGCCTGAAAGGTGCGGGTCGCCGGGTCGAGCCCGGGCTCGGCCTTGGGCACCGCGGTACGGACGATGTGGGCGAGTTCGAGGGTACGGCCGATCGGCTGACGCCGCCGGGCCGCGGCGATCGCGCGGGCGATTCGGCGCGCAAAGCGCTCTTCGCCGAATTCGCGGATCAGCCGAGCGAGATCGCTCTCGGCGAGAGTTGCGACCAAATCGGCGGCGGTCTGCCCGTCCCCGCTCATGCGCATGTCAAGCGGTCCATCGAAGCGGAACGAGAACCCGCGTTCGGCAGTGTCGAGCTGGATAGAGGAGACGCCCAGATCCAGCGCGATCCCGGCGATCGGCGCGGGCGTCATGGACCCGGGCGACGCCAGCAGCCGCTCCATGTCGCCGAAATTCCCTTCGATGATGGTGAGCCGGCCGCCATGGGCACGCGCCAGCTCGCGGCCGCGCCGCACCGCATCGGGATCGCGATCGATCGCGACGACACTGCAATTAGCTGCGGCGAGCAGCGCCCCGCTATAACCGCCGGCGCCGAATGTGCCGTCGACATAGAGGGCGTCGTCGCGCGGCGCCAGCACATCGATGACAGCCTCGACCAGCACTGGCACATGCCCCGCCCCTCCAATCGCCTCACTCTCGTCTCGACCGGCGCCGTCTTCGCGCCGCGGCGGCGGCGGGCGGCTTCTGGTCATTCCCGGCGCCGGTCTGGCATACCGCCGAGCGGCGGAATCTTGGTCCCTTGCCGGCGGGCGCGTTCGCGCAGATTCGCCAGATGTTCGGCGAAACGGCCGGGTTCCCAGATCTGAAAGCTCTTGCCTAGGCCGACAAAGGCCGCGCTGTCGGTAATAACGGCATGCTGGGCTAGGTCCGCCGGCAACACCACCCGGCCCTCAGTGTCGAAGGGGAGTCGCTGCGACGGGGCGAACAGCAGTGCCGCCAGATTCTCGTGCTCGTCGGAAAATTCCTCGAGAGTCTCTAGGCGAGCGGCCAGCTCCTCCATTCGCTCGATGCCATTGCCGTCGATCGCCGGGTATTTGTATGACGGAAATGCGACGATGCCCGGAAAACGCTGGGCCGCCAATGAGGCGCGAAAGGTCGCCGGCACTGAAACTCGCCCCTTGCGGTCGACCTTGTTCACGTAAGTGGACAGAAACATGCCACTTCTTCCCCCAACGCTCGCCCGTGGACGCTCGGCAAGGGGCGCCCGATAGATGCTGCCGAAGTTCCCCCCATCGGCTACATCCGTCCATGGGTAAACATGGGATAGCATGGTACTTCATGGTCGTCAATGGCTTTCTGAAATAAAACTCTGGATTTTGTAGAGATTGTGGGTGATATGGCCTGGCCACATCATGTAGTCGCCGTAGGCGTCCTGGACACAAGCGGCGGAATGACTGTCTCAAGGGCAAGCCAGGCCGGCGCGACCGATATGTCAGAAATTTCGGATGGGCCACGTTCGGACATGACGTGAGTGAGGCGGTTGACGTGGGAGCGGGGCATCGCACCGCCGGCGCGCGCCCTGACATTCCAGCGGTGAGACACGCGGTTATGCTTGAACCGGCGTTGGGGACGCTGCTGACGGGCGGCCTGCGTCCGAGTGGCGCGGCCGGTCCGACCTGTCGGCGACGCGGCAATGGGATCGCCGGCAATGGGATCGCCGGCTGGACTTTTGCTTCGTGGATAGGGATCGGCATCGCCGGACTACTCGGTCATGGCGACCAGTTTGCTCGGCAGACGCGGGGCCATTTCCAACTTCCGTTCGGCGACGAGCAATTTACAATGGTCGTAGAGGGCGACCCGCGCCGCCTCGGTGCGGTTGTTGCCAAAGAGACCGGTCTCGACCAGGCGGTCGAGGTACCAGACGGTCTGGACGTTGAGCGACAAGGTGATCAGCTCTGATTTCAACGGGTTTACATCTCTCGCCATCGCGACCGCCATCCAGAAATTATGGCAAAAGAATGCCATAAGTACGGTGATAATGACCAGAGGAATTATCTGCGGCGCCAGAGCCGGAGCTGTTGCGCGGCGGCTATGCACCAAGTTCGAGATGGCGCTCAAGAGAAACGGGCGACCTCCGGAGGTCGCCCGCCCCGTCTCCCCAAGTGTGGCGCGCGGGCTCGGCAACATCGCCTGCAGGCTCCCCGCCGCAACCTCAGGCGTCAGTGGCGCGACCACACCCGTTCGAGCTTAGGCGGATGAAGGCGAGCGGCAACGGGGCAATCGGTGATCCACAGGGTTTTCCCCAAAAAAGCGTAGTTATCCCCGTTTCGTCCGGCACATCGTCCACGTCACAAACCGCCCGTTGCGGCCATGGCGGGCCGCCCTCTGCACCGTGCGGGGCTGGGCGATACCAGACGGCGCGTAAGCCGGGTTCTGTACCGCCCCCAGATCGCCCGACGGGCTTGCGGGGGCGGTGACGGCCATTCCTCTGGGACGCCCGTTACCGGACGCCTCGTGCGACCGACCCGAGCGGCGGCGCAAAGGTCCGCCCGGCACCTCGGGATCGCTCCCTGATGCCTGCCGCTCCTACTTGGTCTTGCTCCCGGTGGGGTTTTCCCTGCCGCCGCCGTTGCCGGCGGCGCGGTGCGCTCTTACCGCACCGTTTCACCCTTGCCGCCCGCCCGAGGCATGCCGCGGGCGGGCTCGGCGGTATACTTTCTGTGGCACTTTCCCTGGGGTTGCCCCCGCCGGGCGTTACCCGGCACCGTACCTCCGTGGAGCCCGGACTTTCCTCTCCCCGCACGACGGCGGAGAGCGGCCGTCCGGCCGTCTGGCAACCCAGATTTGGCCAGTGAGGCCGTCTTTGTCAAAGGCCGCGAGCTCCAACGCTCGCGGTCACGGACTCGTGGTGATGCCGACCGCCGCGGCGAACTCCTTTTTTACGTTTCCGCCAAACAGCGGGTTGACCAGACGAGTGGTGTTGCCGGCACTCGCATCGACCGCCGTCGGGCATGCCATGTAAGGCGAAATAAAGGTGTTGTGAGCGGCGTTGCGCGAATCGATCACCAGGCAGGTCGGCGCGACTTCGAGGTCCATCGCGTCGATGGTATTGGCAAAACTGTAGCCGTTCTCGATCAGAAGCCCCGCCCCGCCTTTGGCTGCGGCCGAGCCGGCGCCGCTGATGCGGGAAATCTGGGTCTGCTCCAGCGCGATGCCTGCGGCCCCTCCGGCGGCGTCGGCGACAGCAAAGATTTCGGAGCTCAGCACGTAGTTGAGCTGGAGCCCGCCCGCCCGCGCGCCGGCGCCCGCGTTGTTGACGATCAGATGATCGATCTTTAGGGAGTTCTGTGCGTCCGAAAAATCGTGCTGGCCGATCACCACGGCGTAGCTGTCGCTGCGGCCATTGACGAACAGAGTGCCTTGCTCGTTGAAATAAAAGCATCCTTTTGGCGAAATCGGCGTGCCGCCGGAGCACAGGATCTCGAGCACCGGTTGCGCGGCGATCGTCTTTCCGTCGAGGATGGCGCCCATCGAAATCACTCGAAAGCCGGTGTCCGATCGGGTCCGGTAATCGATGACGAGGGGGCGCGTGAGTTTGTACGTGCCGTGCGGAAGGAACAAAGGCTGGTCGGTAGCGAGCGCTGCGGACAACGCCCGGTTGATCGCGGCGGTGTCGTCGGTGCTGCCGTTTCCGCTGGCCCCATAGCAGCGCACATCGATCCAGGAAGTGGCGGAGCAGGCAGAGGCGCTCGGCGTCGTCGACTGGTTCAGTCCAGCGGTCGCGCCGTGCGCCGGGGCCGCCAAACAGCACATAACAAGAACAGCTTGGACGAAATTCGGGCAGCGGGCCATGCTGTTTCCTTTCCGGGCAAAGGTGCCCCGCGGGGCGCGCTAAAAGGGCATTAAGCGGTCGTTTACCCTAATGGAGGGCACTTATATCTCGGCGCAGCCATCATGTCTCTAAAATTTCCCTCTTAGAGAGATATTTTTCTGCCACGTTATCGAATCACATGTAATTCGCTCTCTCTCAGTGCGGCGGCACAGATAGGTACACTCATGTTGAGCGCGGGTTTGGCCTGCGGAAAAACCCGTGCAGCAGGATGCCGCTAAGGATCAGGCCGGCGCCGGTCGCCCGCGTCGCGGTCACGGTTTCGCCCAAGGCCACCACGCCGACCAGGATCACGGTCACCAGCTCGCAATTGGCAATGACCGCATAGCTGGCGGGCCCGAGCCGCGGCACGCTGTAGCAGAAGAGCGCGACGGTCAGCGCCCCTGGCCCCAATGCGACCATTACCAGCAGCAGCCAGGTGTTGGGCGAAGTCGGAATGTCGAGGCCGAGAATGAGGCTGGCGACGCCAAACGTCGTGATCAGTCCGAGATAAAGGAAGACCGCGCCGATCAGCGGCGGGTGAGGGCGCATCAGCACCGAATTCGCGGCGAGGTAGAGCGCGTAGATCACCGGCGACGGCAATATCCACATCAACCCGCGCGGGTCGAGACCGCCGTGCAACCCCGGAACGGTAATCAGTCCGGCGCCGATCAGGATGATCGCAACGCACAGCGCCGCCCGCAGTCGGATCGGCCGTTTGAAGATCAGCCGGTCGAGCGCCAGGGTCAGCGCCGGATAGGTGTAGAACAACAGGATCGCGATGCTGGTGTCGAGGGTGTGCAGGCTTTCCCAGAAACACAGCGTCTGCCCGGCCCCGAGCGTCGCCCCGACCAGAGCAATCCGCCACGCGCCGCCGCGCAGCGCCGCGCCAAAATTGTGGCCCGCCACCGCCGAGGCCGCGGCCAGCGGCACCAGCGCCAGACCATAGCGCCAGACCAGCATCGACGGTGCGCTGATCCCGGCCTTGAAGAGCTGCAAGGTGACGATCGGCATGAAGCCCACCATCACGCTGCCGCCGACCGCGGCGAGCGCCGGCCGCCACCTCTGCGCTCGCTCCGCGGCTACCTCGGAAAGCTCGGCAGTCTGCCGGGTCGCGATCATTCTATGGGGTCACGGGGACAGCTTCCGCGCCCACTGTGATGAAGCGTGGTTTATTCGGTCGGTCGCTCGTACCACACGCGCCCGTCCTTGATCGTCATTTGGGCGATCAGGCGGCGCTTGGCGGCGACGGCGTTGCCGTCGCTATCGCGCAATTGGAAATTGCCGTCGCGCAGCTCGAATATGGCGATGTCGGCATTGGCGCCAGGCGAGAGGGTGCCAACCGTCCCCTCATAGCCGAGGATCTTGGCCGGCGCTGCGGTCGAGCGTCTAACGAGATCATCGATCGACATGCCGAAATGCAGCAATTTCGATATCGTCGTCGGCAGATCCCATACCGGCCCCTGCGTGGCGCTGGTGAAGGTCAAATCGGTCGAGATCGTGTCGGGCAGAAAGCCCTGGTCGAGCGCCTTCTCGATCATCGGAAAGCTGAAATGATTTCGGCCATGCGCGCAGTCGAAGATGATGCCGTGGCGCTGCGCCTCGATGACCTCCTTCAGCACCAATTGCTTCTCCTGGCCCATGATGCCGTGAGCGCGGCCGTGATAGCAGTGGGTGACGATGTCGCCCGGCTTCATATGGGCGAGCAGTTCGGGCAGCGGGATCGGCGAGTCGGTGATGTGCATCATCATTGGCACGCCGCCCGCCATATCCGCGGTCTTACGCGCCAGCTTGACCGGCTCCGGGGTGTATTCCCAAACCAGGCCCGGCCCGTAGCGCAGCTTGACGCCGATCGCAAGGTCCGGGTTTTCGCTGATCGTGCGGGCGCAGCCCTCGGGATCGGCATAGGGGAAATGCGATAGCTCGCCGCCGCGCGAGGTGCCGACGATGCCGATCGCCGACAAATTGACAAAGGCGCGGGTGCGGGTGCGCACTTCCCGGTCGATGACCTGGCGCAGCCCGGCAAAGGTGGCCGAGCCGGCGCTGCCGGCATCGCACAGGGTGGTGACCCCGCTCGCCCGGCAGAAGCGATCGGTGTCCCCGGCCATATCATGGGCATTGACGAAGATATGTGCGTGTATGTCGACCAAGCCCGGCGTCACCAGCCGGCCCTTGGCGCTGATCGTGCGGCGCGCCTCTGCTGCCGGCAGCGATGGCGCCACCGCAACGATCTTTCCGCCGGCAATGCCGATATCCATCAGCCCGTGCAACCCGGCGGCGGGGTCGAGAACTTCGCCACCGCTGAGCAGAAGATCGTATTTCATCGCCGGCCCCTCCCTGCAGATCGGCGCTCATGGTCGGCCATCGGGATCCAGGTGGCAACCCCGACCCCCTGAGCATGTAAGGCAGTCGCTGCGGTCGCAGATCTTTGTCATGCCGGCTCGCGTGACGCCGCGTGAGTTGAGCGAGCGCGGTACGGCCCTATAATCCCTCAAATCCAGCGACGGAGGAAAACGCAATGGCGGTAATGCTCGGAACGGACGGCTACCGATACGAAGTCGTCGATGGTTGGGCGAAATTGCCGCCCGGCTATGAGTTCAACGCCGATGTCGCTGCGGTCGGCGTCGACAAGAACGACAATGTCTACGCCTTCAACCGCGGCAAGCACCCGATGTGCGTGTTCGACTGCAATGGTAACTTCCTGCGTTCCTGGGGCGAGGGCGTGTTCCTTCGCCCGCATGGCGTCCACATGGCGCCCGATGACACGATCTGGCTGACCGATGACGGCGACCACACGGTCCGCCAATGCACGCTCGACGGCAAGGTGCTGCTGACCATCGGCATTCCCGGCAAGCCCGCGCCCTATATGAGCGGGGAGCCGTTCCACCGCTGCACCCATACCGCGCTGTCGCCGCAGGCCGACTATCTCTACATCTCCGACGGCTACGGCAATTCGCGGGTGCACAAATACACGCCCGACGGCAAGCGAGTGATGTCGTGGGGCGAGCCCGGCACCGACCCTGGGCAGTTCAACATCGCCCACAACATCTGCTGCGACCCGGACGGCTGGGTCTATGTCGCCGACCGCGAGAACCACCGCGTTCAGGTGTTCGACGGCAACGGTAAATACGAGGCGCAGTGGAATAACATGCACCGGCCCTCGGGCCTCTACATGGAAACCGGCACCAAGACGCCGCGCTTCTTCGTCGGCGAGATCGGGCCGGACATGGCGGTCAATATCGACCTTCCGAATTGCGGGCCGCGGGTCAGCATCTACACCAGCAAGGGCGAATTGCTGGCACGGCTCGGCGCTGCGCATGCCGGCCTCGACTCTGGACAGTTCATCTCGCCGCATGGGATTTCGGTGGATTCGCGCGGCGACATCTATGTCGGCGAAGTCTCGTTCACCAATTGGGGCCGCCGCGTCCGGGCTAAGGGCGAGCCCATCCCGCCGGGCCTCAGGAGCCTGCAAAAGCTTGCCAAGGTCGATTAGGTCGGTCCCACCACCGAATATCCGTCATCCTGAGGAGCCCACGCAGCGGGCGTCTCGCCTCCGTCATCCTGAGGAGCCCGCGTAGCGGGCGTCTCGAAGGACGCGATATCGATGGACGCCTATCTCTACATGCTCCGCTGCGCCGTCGGCTCGTACTATGTCGGGACCACGACCGCCGGATTGGAACGGCGGTTGTCGAGCATCAGGCCGGCGATTTCGACGGATACACCGCTCTGCGGCGACCCGTCGAACAGGTGTTCCATCAACGTTTCGACCGCCTCGAAATGCTGCTGCCGCCGAACGGCAAGTCGAGGGCTGGCGCGACAAGAAGGAGGCTTTGATACGGGGTGACGTCGCCGCTCTGCCGTTTCTGGCGCGCCGCGGTGCAACGGCAGTTTGTCCTTCGAGACGCGGCCATGCGGGCCGCTCCTCAGGATGACGAAGGACTATAATATTTCGACAAGAGGGTTTGAGAACGCCCGCCAACCCGCGCTGGAAACGCCGTCCGTCGCGCTCGACCTCGGGCGATTGCGGGCCAGACGATCGCCCCAAAAAATGCCGCTATCGCGATGCATGATAGACTGATCAAAATGGGCAAATAGAGCAAGACTGGAAATTTGCTGCTGATTTGTTGCAGAGGCAGCAAAATTAGAGGAGCCTGACGATGCCCGATAATCCGCGCTGGAAGCGCCGCCCACCCGGCTCGACCTGGGGCGATTGGGGTCCGGATGACCAACTCGGCCGGCTCAACCTGCTGACCGCGGACAAGGTGCTCAAGGGCATCGCCGAGGTGAAGGAGGGCAAGACTTTTTGCCTGAGCCTGCCGCTCGACTATCCGGGCGGCACCGTCGTCAACCCGCGCCGCCATCCCCCGCGGCTGATCGCGAACCAGCGCAACGGCATGCCCTACATGACCTACCCGCTCAACCGCGAGGACCCGCGTCTCGTCGATGTGATCTGCGACGACATCGTCGAGATGACCCTGCAATATTCGACGCAGTGGGACAGCCTCGCGCATGTCGGGCAATTGTTCGACGCCGACGGCGACGGCGAGCCCGAGATCGTCTTCTACAACGGCTACCGCGCCGGCGAACACATCGTCGGGCCGATGGATTACCGCGGCGGCCGGGCGGTCGAAACCGGCGAGCATGTTGGCGCCACGGCGCTTGGGGTCGACAACATGGCGGCGCATCCAATCCAGGGCCGCGGCGTGATGATCGATCTCGAAGCCCATTTCGGCCGCGGCGGCAAATTCGTCAGCTTTGACGAGCTGATGCGGATCATGGATGCCGACAAAGTTACGGTCGAAGAGGGCGACCTGGTCTGCTTTCGCACCGGCTACGACCGAGTCATCCTCGGTATGAACAAGAACCCCGACGCGGCAACCCTCGAACAATATCCTTGCGCCGCACTCGACGGCCGCGACGAGCGGATCTTGAACTGGATCACAAGATCGGGCGTGGTGGCATTGATTTCCGACAACCGCGCAGTCGAGGCCTCACCGTCGCGGCCTTGCGAGGAAGATCACTGCGCCTCCCTGCCGTTACACGCCCATTGCCTGTTCAAGCTCGGCGTCTATCTGGGCGAGATCTGGTGGCTGTCCGAACTTGCCGACTGGCTGCGCGCCCACGGCCCTTCGCGTTTCCTGCTGACCGCCCCGCCCTTGCGCCTCCCCGGCGCCGTTGGCTCCCCCGCCAACGCCATCGCCACGGTTTAGTCGATGAAGAAGTAGGGATTCCGGTTTCAACCGAGTGGGCGCCAAAGCGATGAGCGACACGTCCGGAAGGGGGGCTTTGAGCAAGGTCCCCGAAGTCACTCTCGTCTTCTGGATCATCAAGATCGCCGCGACGACGTTGGGCGAGACCGGCGGCGACTCGGTCACGATGACCTTCAACTGGGGCTATCTTGCCGGCACCTCCCTATTCCTCTGCCTACTTATCGTGCTGGTGATCGCGCAGATCCTCGCCAGAAAATTTCATCCTTTCCTTTACTGGGGCACAATCGTCGCCTCTACCACCTTTGGCACCACTATGGCCGATTTCGCCGATCGCTCTCTCGGCATAGGTTACACCGGCGGCTCGACCTTGCTGTTCGTCAGCCTGATGGCAGTGCTGGGTCTCTGGTATTGGTCGGAGGGCACCATCTCGGTGAACACGGTGAGCACGCCGAAGGTGGAGGCTTTCTATTGGGCGGCTATCACGTTCTCGCAAACGCTCGGCACGGCGCTCGGCGATTGGGCAGCCGACACCGGCGGGCTGGGATACGGCGACGGCGCGCTGATGTTTGCCGCGGGGCTCGCCGTAATCGCCGGACTATACTTCTGGACGAGCCTATCGCGAGTGCTGCTGTTCTGGGCGGCCTTCATCCTTACCCGACCGCTGGGCGCCACCGTCGGCGATTTTCTCGATAAGCCGATGAACCACGGCGGGCTGGCGCTCAGCCGCCCGCTGGCTTCGGCCGTGATCGCCGCGTTTATTGTCGCCTGTGTAGTTGTTTTGCCGCAACGCGCCGGGCGCCATCCGGGCGGATCCGAAGCAGTCACTCTGGGCGGCTAACCGGCTGGTGGGATCGCCCAGTCGCCGAAAATTGTGAGGACATAGGCGGTTTCCCGGCCCGGGGGTTGCCGGGCCGGGAGCGAAGGATGCCGTCTCAGTTTGGGTGGAAGACGAGGGTGCGAAGCTCGATGCTCTCGCGCGGGAAGGCGTCGGGCGGAGTCGTTGGGTCGGTGAACGAGGTGTGCGGCATAAAGCGGGCGCGCCCGTCGGTCTTGGTGTCGGCGATCTTGAGCAGAAGCGCCTGTTCGCGCCGCATCTCGGGCACGTAGTACCATTCGTGGGCCGGGTTATAGGTAACCGAGTAGGTCTCGCCGACGCGCTCGCGATAGACCAGATCGGACGGCACCAGATCGGCCGGATCGACGGTGCGCGCGTCGCACACTGCGAGCGGCGAATCCTGCAGCGGCCCGCGGATCGGCCGCCACAGATTGATCACCTGGACACGGCCTTTGAGCAATGCCTCGGCCTCGTCAGGCAGCAGATCGCGCACTCGCTGCGGACCGGACCGCGAGGTGTGGTCGACATGGACCCGGGTCGCCGGCTGCGGCGGCACGCCCGGCGCGCGCCTTGTCGCCCCCGGTACGCGGCGGCGCTGCAGGTGGTCGAAGATGAAGACGCGGCTGGCGCCGGTTTTCTCGGCGATAAACCGCTCCGCCTCGGGGTAATAGACCCGGCGCACCTCTTCATCATCCCAGAAGTCGCTGACCGCGGTCTGCTGTTCGACCAGGGCGAAGCCCTGGCGGTCGAGTTCGATTTCCGCAGCGATCGGCCGCATGTCGCGGATGTGTACCCGGTGCGGCTCGGGCGTCATGTTCGAGCTGACCTCGCCGACGTCATAGGCGTAATAGCGTGGCCGCTCGGCCATCGGCGCCAGATAATTCAGCTCGGCCTCGACATAGGGAAGAGTGGCGAAATGGCTCATAGCCTGGTCCTCCTTGGTGTTTCAAAGGGTCGCTCAAAAGGGCGGAAACCGCAACGTTTCAGTCCAGGGTTTCTGTTCCGGCCTGCTGGCTGGCAGCGGAACCCGAGCCAACAACGCGCCGATGGCGCGCGCGGCACGGCGCAAAGTCCCGATGCGGGGCGATTTGCGCTCGTCGGTATGTGTTCTCATCATCATTATTCCCTCCAGAACGGCTTGTTAGCCAAAAACTCGGCGTCGGCGCGGCTGATGCCGATATCCGCGAGCATTCGGTCGTCGAGCGTGGCGAGTTGGCCGCGACCCTTTGAACGCCGCCGCCATTCTCGCAACGCCTCGAATAGTCGAGGGATGGCGTTGCCTGCGGTATGCGCAGAGCGGCGTGCCCTGGCATTACGCCCGCCCAAATCCTCGAACCTGATTGCACTCATGTGAAAGCCTCTAACCCGTGTCAGCGCATGACCGCGCTTGCAAACAACTTTCCTGCCCCTTAAATGCGAGCGATGACATCGATCCGCAAACGAGAGTTTTTCAGGCCCGAATTAGAATTTCTCATGTCTGATGAATGACCATATGCCACCTCTGAGCGCGCTGCGCGCCTTCGAAGCAGCCGCCCGCCATATGAGCTTCAGCAAAGCGGCTGAAGAGCTGTTCGTGACCCCGGCCGCAATCAGCCATCAGATTCATGCCCTGGAGCAGGACCTCGGGGTCAGGCTGTTTCACCGCCTCAACCGGTCAATCGCGCTGACTGCGTCGGCGCAGGTGCTATTGCCCGGGCTGTCGCAGGCGTTCTCCGGGATCCAGTCCTCGGTCAGGCGCTTACGAGCGCACAACGACACCGGGTCGTTGACAGTGACCGCGTCACCTTCCTTTGCCGCTAAGTGGCTGGTATTGCGCCTGCACCGGTTCCAGGAACGATGGGCCGAGGTCGATGTGCGAATTTCGGCCACCGACGAGGTCGTCGATCTGAGCAAAGGTGATTTCGACATCGCCATCCGCTACGGCACCGGGCATTACCCGGGGCTCGACGTCGAATTGCTGTTTACGAACGAGGTGTTCCCGGCTTGCAGCCCGCAATTGCTCGCCGACGGGCCGCCGCTGCGCACGCCGGATGATTTGCGGCATCATGCGCTGATTCACGATCAGGCGATCGAGCGCGATCCGCTGGTGCCGACCTGGCCGATGTGGCTGAAAGCCGCCGGGGTCAAGGATGTCGCAGCGACGGCCGGGCTCAGCTTCAACAATATGAGCCTGGCGCTCGACGCGGCGATCGCCGGGCATGGCGTAGTGCTGGCCTACAGCACGATCGCGGCCGCCGATCTCGCCGCCGGCCGGCTGGTGCGGCTGTTCTCATTGGCGCTGCCCGACCAGTTCGCCTACTACATCGTCACCGCGCCGGGGGCGCTCGAACGGCCCAAAGTGCGGGCCTTCCGACAATGGCTGCGCGAGGAAGCTGATCGGCAGCCCGAGGCGGCGGCGTCACCGGCCGGCCGAGCACCGCCGCTAGCCGACAGGCTCGAGATCAGCCCATTGTCGAGTTGAAGGCGCCGCCGTCGAGCAGCAGGTTCTGGCCGACAATAAAGCCGGAGGACGCGGCGCACAAAAAGGCGCAGGCGTCACCGAATTCCGCCGGGTCGCCGACGCGGCCCGTGGGGTTCGTCGAGCCGCGCTTGGCCAGCATCTCCTCGAATGAAAGATTCTGCCGCTGCGCCTCGTACTCGATGCCCGAACGCAGCCGGTCGGTCAGGAACGGGCCGGGCAAGAGGCCATTGATCGTCACATTGTATTTCGCCACCTGGCGGGCAATGCCGGCGGAGAAGGCGGTCAGTCCGGCGCGCGCGCCGTTGCTCATGCCGAGATTGGCGATCGGCGATTTGACCGAGCCCGAGGTTATGTTGACGATGCGGCCAAACCTGCGCTCGCACATGCCGTCGACCGTGGACTTGATCAGCATGATCGGGGTCAGCATGTTGGCGTTGACCGCCTTTTGCCAGTCCTCGACCGACCATTCGCGAAAATCGCCATGCGGCGGACCGCCGCAATTGTTGACGAGGATGTCTGGGGCCGGGCAGGCGGCGAGGGCGGCGGCGCGGCCGGCTTCGGTGGAGATGTCGCCAGCGACGGCCGTCACTTTGGCGCCAGTCTCCTTCTGGATCTCCTCGGCGGTCTGCTCCAAGGTCTCCTTGGTTCGTGCGGTGATCACCAGCTCGACCCCGGCGCGGGCCAGCGCCGTGGCGCAAGCTCGCCCCAGCCCCTTGCTCGCCGCACAGACGATGGCCTTACGGCCGCGAATGCGCAAATCCAGCATATCGTCCTCCGCCCTGGTAGATCAGCCTTCCCGCATGGGTGTAGCCTGGATCGGCGTTGTCGGCGACCGGAAAGAATTCCGCAAAAGGCGGCCCAATGAAGCTGACCCTGACTTTCGATACCGCGCCCGCCGGCGTGTGTGCGAGCTTGGTTGAAGAATGGGAGGAGATCGGCGGGACGGCGAAGATGGCGCCGATGATCCGCCATTTTGATTCGGATGATGAGGCGATTGTCTGGGCGCGGTCGCTGGCGCGTCGCCGCGGGCTCGGCCAGGTCTTTCTCACCGACAACCGAAAAGCCGGCGCCCGGCAATGAGCGTGAGGGTCGACGATCGGCGTCAATACGGCCGGTAACCCGGCGGCGGACCGTAACCCGGCGGCGGGCCATAGCCCTGCGGCGGGCCGTAGCCGGACGGCGGGCCATAGCCCGGATACATTGGCGCCCCAGGTGGCGGTGCGAAGCCGGGCACCTGGTTGCCGTGGGCCGCCATGCATTCGCCGAACATCACGTCGTATTGCTGCTGCAGCGACATCTGGGCATAGGCCGAGTTGCTGGCGCCCGCCACCGTGCCGAGGCCCGCTCCCGAGGCGGCTCCGATCGCAGCGCCCCGGCCACCGCCCACTGCCCCTCCTATGGCGGCACCCAGGGCGGTGGTGAAGAGCGCTGTGCCGACCGCCTGGTTGTTGGCGGCGGCAGCGCCTGCCGCGGTCTGATTATAGGCGAATTGCGAGCAGACCTGTTGATCGGAGGTAAACGCGTCGAACGTCTTGCCCGGCCCGGGTGCAACCGGGATCGTCGGCCCCATTGGAGGCGCCACGCAAGCCGCCAAGGAAACCAACAGCGCCAGGGCGCCGGCCGCTCGCGGATCGATACGCTTCATCTTCATAGCCTGTTCTATAAAAACCTGAACGCGATCATGCGGCGACGCCGATATTCCAGGCAAGCGATAAGCGCGCCGGTCTGTTGATCATTCGCACACCTGGCACCGTAGAGCCGGCGGCCTCTCTAGGAGTGGGCAAATTCCGGCATGACTTCGCGGGCGAAGGTTCTCAGCGCTGAAAGCGAGCCGCCGACATCGATGACCATGACATATTCGACTCCACCCGCCTGGAGCCGCTTGAGGCGGCCGACGATCTCGTCCGGAGTACCGATCAGCGCGTCGGTTTCGGTGGCCCGGTGCATTTCTTCCGCCGACATCGCCCGGCGCGGCCTGCCGAGAGTTGGCGCTTCTCCGGTCGGCGACAGCGACAATTGCTGAACATTGCGCATGAAGGTCATGCGCAATTCGTGCGCCGCCTCGCGTTCTTCCGGGGTCACCGCGATGTGCAATGCCCGGGTCAGCCCTACGGTCATCGGATCGAACCGGCGGCCCTGTGCCTCGACCGCTTTGCGGTAGATCCCGATATTCTCGGCGACGAGTTCCGGGCTGCCGGCCTGACCGAGCAGCAGGTTGAAGCGGTCTTCGGCCGCCTTGCGGATCGACGGCGCGCTTTGGGCGCCGATCCACAACGGAGGATGTGGCTTTTGTACCGGCGCCGGCTCGATGACGACATCTTCGTAATGCCAGCGTCTACCGTGATGCGAGAAGCGGCCCTTAGCGGTCCACGCCTTGCACAGAAACTCGATCGCCTCGTCATAGCGTTCGCCGACTTCCTCCATCGGCATGCAAAAGCCGTGAAACTCGCCCCAGCGATAGCCCTTGCCGATACCCAAATCGAGACGGCCGTTGGATAGCAGGTCCAATGTCGCCGCCTGTTCGGCAAGCAACGCCGGGTTATGCCACGGCAACACCAGCACCGCGGTGCCGAGCCGGATCCGGGAGGTCTTCGCCGCCAGATAGGTCAGAAAGCTCAGAGTCGCGGAGATTTGGCCGAATCCGGTGAAATGATGCTCGACCAAAAAGACACTGTGAAAACCGAGCGCCTCGGCCTCGCAGATGTAGTCGATGTAGTCGGTGTATATCTGGCTGTCGCTGGCTTGCTCCCCGATCTCGGTGCGCGCGCCGCCGAACAATCCGAAACGCATGATGGATACTCCTAGGTGCGGCGGCGCTGCCTCAGATTCCCAGCGTCCTGGCATAGGCCTCGGGATAGCGCTGCCCGGCGGCAGCGCCGGGCTGGAAGATCTCCTCAAGCGCCGCCAACGTCGCCGCTGACAGCGTAATCTCGGCCGCCGCGGAGTTCTCCTCTAGCCGCTGCCGGTGGCTGGTCCCGGGGATCGGCACGATATAGTCGCCGCGCGACAATACCCAGGCGATCGCCAGCTGGGCCGGCGTGTATCCCTCGGTTGCTGCGAGCCGTCGCAGTTCGGCGACGAGGTCGAGGTTATGCGCCAGATTTCCCGGTTCGAAGCGTGGCATATGCCGGCGCGCGTCTTTGGCGCCAAGATCGTCCTGCGTGGCAACAGCGCCCGTCAGAAAGCCGCGGCCAAGCGGGCTATAGGCGACAAACCCGATGCCGAGCCTTTGGCAGAGCGGCAGAATGGTGTGCTCGACGTCTCGCGACCACAGCGAATATTCGATTTGGACAGCCGACAGCGGATGGGTCGCATGCGCGCGGCGGATCGTCTCCTCCCCGGCCTCCGAAATGCCGAGAAATCGGACCTTGCCCTCGCGCACGAGTTCGCCCATCGCGCCGACCGTGTCCTCGATCGGCACCCTAGGATCGACGCGGTGGATGTAATAGAGGTCGATGATGTCGGTCCCGAGCCGCGCGAGACTCCTCTCGCAGGCGAGCCGTACATATTCCGGCCTACCCTCTCCCGCCGCCGACCCGTCGGGATTGCGCCCCATATTGCCGAATTTGGTCGCGATTACATATTTGTCGCGGCGTCCCTTCAAAACACGAGCGATCAGCTCCTCGTTGCGGCCCTGGCCATAGGCATCGGAACTGTCGAGAAAGCCGACGCCGATCGCGGCCGCGAGCTCCAAGGTCGCGAGCGCCGCAGCCGGGTCGGGCTCGCCGTAGAACGGCGTCATCGTCGCGCAGCCGAGGCCGATCGCGGAAACTTCCAATTCACCGAGTTTGCGGCGTTGCATCTGGCGCCAATTCCCATCAGTCGTATGGGCGATAGAGCCTCATCCTAGCGCGACTTGGAAATTTCAAGAAAGACGCCGCAGCTGTCTTTGCCGCGCGGCCAAGGGTGACAGCTTTGCACCGGAACACTAAGCTGGTGGCATGGATGGCGAGCTTTCCTGCGGGGTTATCGATCTGCAGCGGCCGGGGTCGGGGCGGCTGCCACTAATTCTTGCTTCGCCGCATAGCGGCTCCGACTATCCGGCCGATTTCGTCGCCGCCTCGCGGCTAGATCCGCTGGCCTTGAGACGATCCGAGGACAGTTTTGTCGACGAATTATTCGGCGCGGCCCCAAGCCTCGGCGCACCCTTGCTGTCGGCGTGTTTCCCGCGCGCCTATCTCGACGTCAACCGTGAGGCCTACGAGCTCGATCCAACAATGTTCTCCGATGCGCTGCCGGAATTCGTCAATGCCGGCTCGCCGCGGGTGCGCATGGGTTTGGGCACGATCGCCCGGATCGTCGCCAATGGCGAAGAGATCTATTCCGGCAAGCTCTATTTCGCCGACGCGCGGCGGCGCATCGAAGGCCTCTACCATCCCTATCATCAGGCTCTGAGCCGGCTGGTCGAGGAGACCGAGGCATTATTCGGCGGTTATCTGCTGATCGATTGCCACTCGATGCCGTCGGCCGCCGGCGTGGGCTGCGGGCCCAACGGGGCCGACATTGTGCTCGGCGATTGCCACGGCGCCGCCTGTGCCCCTGCGATCCTCGAAGCTGCGCGCCAGTTCCTCGCCGAGCGCGGCTTTGCCGTCGCGGTCAACGCACCCTATGCCGGCGGGTTCACTACCGATCATTATGGCGATCCGCGTCGTTGCCGCCATGCCCTGCAGATCGAGATCAACCGTGCGCTCTACATGGATGAGCGCAATTTTCGACGAAAGGCCCGCTTTGCTCAACTTGCCGCGGAGATGGGCGAACTTATCCGCCGGCTGAGCCTGGCCGCGCAGGAGTGCTTGGCCGACACCTCTGGTAGAATATCCGCAACGCCGCCGTAATTGACCGGAAGCGCCGGCATTCTCACTTCATGAGAAGAGGGCGCGGAGAGGTTGATGAGCAGGAACGAGCCGCGGGCGGTCTCGGATTTTACGATCGAGCAGAACTGGCAGGGCTACAGCGAGGAGGAGCACGCGGTCTGGCGGCTGCTGTTCGAGCGCCAGCAGAAATTGCTGGTCGGGCGCGCCTGTGGCGAATATCTCGACGGGCTCGGCGCGCTAGGTGTCGCCGCGGGCGGCATTCCCGATTTTCGCCGGCTCAGCGATGTTCTCGAGCGGACCACCGGATGGCGGATCGTGGCGGTGCCGGGCCTCGTCCCCGATGCCGTGTTCTTCGGCCATCTCGCGCGGCGCCGTTTTCCGTCGACCTGCTTCATCCGCCGCCCCGACCAGCTCGATTATCTCCAAGAGCCTGACGTTTTCCACGACATCTGCGGCCACGTGCCGCTGCTAATGAACCCGGTCTTCGCCGACTACATGCAGGCCTATGGCGAGGGCGGACTCAAGGCGCAGGGGCTCGGGCATCTGCAGCACTTGGCGCGGCTCTATTGGTACACGGTCGAATTCGGTCTAATCGCGACCCCGGCTGGCCTGCGCATCTACGGCTCGGGAATCCTCTCGTCGGCCGGCGAATCGATCTATTGCCTTGACGACCCGCGGCCGCATCGTCTGGGCTTTGATCTGCGCCGGGTCATGCGCACCCGCTATCGCATCGACCGATTCCAGGAAACCTATTTCGTAATCGACGATTTCGCGCAGTTGTTCGCGGCGACCCGCCCCGATTTCACGCCGATCTATCGCGAGATTGCCGTCTTGCCTGATTTCGATCCCGATGCGGTGCTGGACTGCGATCGCCGATTCGGCACCGCCTTCGAGCACAAAAAAATGGGCCGCAGCTCAAAGCGCGACCCAAGTTTAGGGAGGAAACGCCTAGAAGACGTACGGTAAGACCACAACCGGCGATCGTTACCGCAACGCACAATCTAATGTGTTGCGCCGAATTGTCAAGCGGCTTTTTCGAAACGTCTGGCATCGTTGGCGATTCCGGGGCAGATCAGGGAGTTAGACCACACCCGGCGGCAAAATAATGTGCAGCGCACAAGGACGCGATTTTGACGATGGGCGATTTTTCGGCTTCTTCGTTTGTTGACTCGCCGCCGAAATTGGACGGGCTCGCGGCTCTGTTTCTCGATGTCGACGGTACCCTGCTCGAAATCGCCGCCCGCTCCGACCTTGTCCGGGCGCCGCCGGAGCTACCAGCGTTGCTCGGTGATTTAGGCGCCGAGCGCGGCGGCGCCTTGGCGCTGATCAGCGGCCGCCCGCTCGCCGAACTCGATCGGCTCTTCCAGCCGTGGTGCGGGGCCGCTGCTGGGGTGCACGGCAGCGAGCGCCGGCGCGCCGATGGCACTTTCGCCGACCATACCGATGTCGCCGCGACTGTTGCGATAGACCAAATCCGGCCGCGGCTTACTGCCTTCGCCTGCGCCCGGAGCGGCCTCCTTCTCGAAGACAAGCACAGCGCTTTGGCGCTCCATTACCGCGCTGCGCCGGAACGCGCCGCTGAGGTTCGCGCTTTGGCGGAGACGCTGTGCAGGCAGGCTGGATCAGTGCTGCGCCTTATCGTCGGCAAGATGGTCGTCGAGTTTCGGCCAAGCGGCACTAACAAGGGTACCGCGATCGCCGCCTTTCTCAGCGAGTCGCCGTTTCTCGGACGCCGTCCCGTTTTTTTGGGTGACGACGCGACCGACGAGGACGGCTTTGAGGAAATCGCTCGACGCGGCGGGGTTGGGATCCGGGTCGGTGAGCCGGCGAAAACACGCGCCAGCTACGCCTTGCCCTCGGTTGCGGCTGTGCTCGCCTGGCTCGCCGAGGACCCGCACCCGGGCTGAGAAACAAGCGTCTGCGGAACACTCTCGACATCGGCGGCGTTTGGAAGGGAACAGAAAAGGGGGCAAAACTATGGCGGAGGGCGATATCGTTGCCACCGGGCTATCGAACGCGATGGGGCAACCCTGGGCCGCGCCGGCGGTAAGGTCCGTTCCGGGAGCGGACCGCCGGCTGGTCGTTGTCTCCAATCGAGTAGCGGCCGACAGCGGCAATCCTGATTCGGGCGGTCTCGCGGTCGCCATCCGCGCGGCCCTCGAACACCACGGTGGCATGTGGTTCGGTTGGAGTGGAGAAGTCGAGGATGAGGCTGGCAATGCGCCCGTACGCGTCGAGCGCGGCCCTCTCACCTACGCGACCCTAAACTTGTCGCGGCGCGACTATAACGAATACTATCTCGGTTTCGCGAACCGCGTGCTTTGGCCGCTGTTTCATTTTCGGGGCTCGCTCGTCGACTATTCCCGGCGAGATTTTGCCGGCTATCTACGAGTTCAACCGCAGATTTGCCCGCTCATTGGCGCCGATGCTGGCGCCGCAGGACCTGGTCTGGGTCCACGACTATCACTTGATCCCGCTCGGGCGCGAGCTGCGTCGCCTCGATTGCAGCCAACCGATCGGGTTTTTTCTGCACACGCCGTTTCCCCCGGCCGAGCTGTTGCGGGTGTTGCCAAACCATCGCGATCTCGTCGAGGCATTGTGTGCCTATGACCTCGTCGGCTTTCAGACTACGTCGGATCTCCACGGCTTTAGGGACTATCTAATTCGGCTCGCCGGCGCCGAAGACCTCGGACGCGGCGTGCTGCGAGCGTTCGGCCGGACCTTGCATGCCCAGGTTTTTCCGATCGGCATCGACGCGGCCACCATCGCGGCACAGGCGTCTGCCGCCGACGGAACCCGTCAAATGCTGCGACTTAGGCAGAGCCTGGGTGACCGGACATTGATGATCGGGGTCGATCGGCTCGACTATTCCAAGGGCTTGCCTGCGCGGTTCCAGGCCTTCGGGCAGCTCCTCGAAACTTGTCCCGAGACGCGCGGTCGGATCGTCTTCATGCAGATCGCGCCACCATCGCGCTCCGAGGTTCCAGAGTATCAGGAGATCCGCCGCACCCTCGCCGCCTCGGCCGGCCACATCAACAGTCGCTATGGCGAATTCGACTGGACGCCGCTGCGCTACATCAATAAGAGCTTCAATCACAGGGTCCTGGCCGGATTCTTTCGCGCGAGCCGGATCGGGTTAGTAACGCCTTTGCGGGACGGCATGAACCTGGTGGCCAAGGAATATGTGGCCTCGCAACCCGCGACCGATCCGGGGGTGTTGGTGTTGTCGTGCTTTGCCGGCGCGGCGCAAGAACTGGGAGAGGCGGTGCTGGTGAACCCCCACGATATCGAGGGCATGGCCGAGGCCATCCGGCTGGGATTGACCATGTCGCTCGGTGAACGCAAAGAGCGGTGGACGTCAATGATGACGACCATCGAGCGCAAGGACATCAACGCCTGGCGTCAAAGCTTTATCGACGCTCTCTCGGCGAGCGGCGCCCAGTCGTGACGGCAGCGGGGAATTCGAACGTCGAGGGCGAGACCTGGCTGGTCGGCGATATCGGCGCCACCAACGCCCGCTTCGGCCTCGCATCCCCAGGAGGAAACCTACTGCACTGGCACAGTTACGCTTGTGAACGCTATCCAACAATCGACGACGCACTGGCCCAATATCTTGGGGAGCGAGCGGGTCTGCCGATGCCGCGCCAGGCGGCGATCGCCGTTGCTTCGCCGGTCACCGGCGACTGGGTGGCGATGACCAACCATCCCTGGCGCTTCTCGATCGCGGCGCTGAAGGCGCGGTTCGGCTTTGAACGGCTTGAGGTAATCAACGATTTCACCGCTCTGGCGCTGGCCTTGCCTCGGCTCGGGCCGGACGATCGGATGACGGTCGGTGGCGGCGCCGCAGTGCCGGGCGTGCCGCTGGCGGTGCTGGGACCGGGATCCGGGCTCGGGGTTTCGGGTCTCGTCCCCTGCGGCACCGGATGGGTGGCGCTGACCGGCGAGGGCGGCCACGCGACGATGGCGCCGGCGACCGATCGCGAAAGCGCTGTGCTCGATCGCATGCGCCGGCATTTCGACCATGTCTCAGCCGAGCGGGTGCTGTCGGGCCCGGGTCTTGTCAACCTCTACAATGCCTTGTCCGAGATCAACGAGGTCCCGTCGCGCGGCTACACGGCGGCGCAGATCACCGACCTTGCGATGCGCGGCGAGGACCCGGTGTGTGCCGAGACCACAACGATGTTCTGCGCGATGCTCGGCACCATGGCAGGCAATCTGGCGTTGACCTTGGGTGCGCGCGGCGGCGTCTTCATCGGTGGCGGGATTGTGCCGCGGCTCGGGCGGTTCTTTGTCAATTCGCCGTTTCGCGCCCGCTTTCAGGCGATGGGCCGGTTCGAGTCCTATCTTGCCGTAATCCCGACTCATGTCGTGACCCATCAGCTGCCCGCTTTTCTCGGCTGCGCCGCCGTGCTCGCGAGCTGACGGGATCGGACGACAGGACGCTTTGACGGCTCGCGTTCGATCGGCGATACGATCAAGCGCCTTCCGATTAGGATCAGGTGATGAGCGCACCAACAGATCGAGCTATCCAAGCCGGCACGCGTGAGCGCTGGCGCATTCGCTCTGGGGACTTTTCCGGCCCGACGGCGGGGCTGGCGGCCGGCAACGTCCAGGCCAATCTGGTGATCCTGCCCAAGGCGCTGGCGCATGATTTTCTACGTTTCGCACAGGCCAACCCCAAGCCTTGCCCGGTGCTGGCGGTTTCCGAACCGGGCGATCCCGGCCTGCCGAGCCTCGGCGAGGATCTCGACATTCGCACCGATATGCCGAAGTATCGGGTGTGGCGCGATGGCGAACTGGTTGCGGAGCCGTTCGATGTTCGTCACGTGTGGCGCGACGACTTGGTCAGTTTCGCGCTTGGCTGTTCGTTTTCGTTCGAGCAGGCATTGATCGAGGAAGGGATCGAGCTGCGCCATATGACTTGCGGGTCGAACGTGCCGATGTACCGAACCAGTATCCGCTGCATTCCAGCCGGTCCGTTTGCCGGGCCGCTCGTCGTCTCGATGCGGCCGTTGGCTCCCGCCGATGCGATCCGGGCGATTCAGATCACCTCGCGCTTCCCGTCGGTGCATGGTGCGCCGGTGCATATCGGGCTGCCAGAGGCGATCGGCATCGAGGATCTGGCAACGCCAGATTACGGGGATAGTCTTCCGATGCGAGAAGGCGAATTGCCGGTGTTCTGGGCTTGCGGGGTCACCCCACAGGCGGTGATCGCCGAAGTGAAGCCCGATTTCTGCATCACCCACGCGCCGGGCTCGATGCTGATCACCGATCTGCTCAACACGAAGCTGGCGAGCCTGTAGCGGTCGTCGGCGATGGCGGGACGCGCCGACCATCGGGTACTCGTCGATCGGATCGAGCGGCTGATCCAAACCGACGTCGGACGTAATATCGGCCCGTTATGCGATGCCGCGAGTGGTGGGTTGTGGGGTGCGGTCTCGGCCTTGGCGGCAGCGAAGCCTTGCCGGGTGGGGCTGATCACCGGGTTTTACGTTCCGACGGGTTCGCCGCCGGCCGCGGAAACCGACGGGCCGGTCGGCGCGGCCCTCTTGGCCAGAGGGTTAACCGCGGTGGGGACGCCATGCCGACTGGCGACCGACGAACCGTGCAGTAACGCGTGCGAAGTCGCCTTGGTCGCTGCCCGTGCGTTTGATGTACCCGTCGATACGGTCGCGATCGGCGCGGCGCTGACCCCGCTGATCGAGAGTTGGCGAGCCGCGGGGATCACCCGTGCGATCTCGATCGAGCGCTGCGGGCGCAGCGCTGACGGCGCGCCGCGAAACATGCGCGGTCTCGACATCGGCGCCCATACAGCGGCGCTCGACGACCTGTTCACAGCCGGGCCGTGGCAGACGATCGCGGTCGGCGACGGCGGCAACGAGATCGGCATGGGCGCGCTGCCGCGAGCCCTGATCGCCCAATATGTCACGCATGGCGAGACGATCGCCTGCGTTACCCCGGCTCAGCATCTGATCGTGGCCGGCGTCTCGCATTGGGGGGCCTATGCGCTGCTCGGGGCGCTCGCGGTTCTGCGCACGGACTGGCGGGACCAGCTATTGGAATGCCTCGACGAGGGACTAGAGCGGCGGGTGCTCGAGGCCACGCTGGCGAACGGGCCGGCGGTCGACGGCGTCTCGCGGCGCCAGACGCCGACGATCGACAATCTCGATCTCGCCGCCCACAACGAAAAACTGCGAGCGATCCGTACGCTCGCTGAGGGCGGGCATGCGGTATAGCGAGTTTGTATTCGAAAGCTACGCGTATGACCCGGCGCGCGCTTTGCTGTCGCTGCGCTATCGCTTTGCCGACGGGCCGCGGTTCGAAGAACAGCTGATCTTCGATTTTCCGTCACGGACGCGATCGTCCGACGCCGATGCGGCGCTCGACCGCATCTTTCGGCTGATCTTCCTGTTCTCCGGCGTCAGCTACTACAAGACATTCGTGCCGCCGAGGCTGGTTTGCGAAGCGTTCCCGTTGGACCGACAGACTGCCGAATTTCTGCAAAACTTTTATGAAAAGGGCCTCGCCGAATTCGCATGGGAAAACCGGATATCGCTGCGAGGCCATTGCAAATTTGATTTCGACCCGATCGCACCACGGGCGCCGATTGCGCTCGAACTGCCCCGGCGCACCTGCGTGCCCGTCGGCGGCGGCAAGGATTCGGTTGTCACTGTTGAATGCCTGAAAGCCGCCGGCGAGGACCTCGTGCTGTTCTCGTTGGGCGATGCTCAGCCGATTGCCGCCTGCATCGCCGAGGCCGGCCTGCCGTTCATCCGGGTTAGCCGCCGGCTCGACCCCGGCCTGTTAAAGCTCAACGACGGCGGCGCGCTGAACGGTCACGTTCCGATCACCGGGATCTTGAGCGCGATCGTGCTGGCCTGCGCCGTGCTATCGGGTTTCGACACGATCGTGATGTCGAACGAACACTCGGCCAGTGCGCCGAACCTGACGGTTGACGGCGTGGCGATCAACCATCAGTTCAGCAAGTCGCTGGGGTTTGAGCGGGATTTCGCTGATTACATCGCAAACCAGATTTCGCCGGATATCGCCTATTTTTCGCTGTTGCGGCCATTGTCGGAAATCGAGATCGCCCGACGTTTCGCTCGGTACCGGCGGTATTTCGGAAGCTTCCGCAGCTGTAACACCGCGTTTCGGCAATCGCCGGCCGAGCGCGGCCAGCACTGGTGCTGCGATTGTCCGAAATGCCGCTTCGTGTTCCTGGCTTTGGCGCCGTCCATCGCCAAACTTGAGCTGATCACGATCTTTGGCCACGACCTGCTCGATGACGAGACCCAATGCGATGGGTTTGCCGCGCTGTGCGGCTTGCGCGAGCACAAGCCGTTCGAATGCGTCGGCGAGATCGCCGAGAGCGCCGCGGTAATGGCGCATCTGAGTGACCATTCCGATTGGCGAAAGGATGCCGTCGTGCGTCGGCTGCATGCCCTATTCCCGTCACTGCGGAAGGCCGACCGTTATCGAGCTCTATTCGAGGTACGGCACCCGCACCGGGTTCCGCAAAGATTCATGGCCATGCTCGATGCGTGCGGCTGAACTGGGCGCGTCGCGAGTCGCGATTTGGGGGCTCGGCCGCGAAGGCCGGGCGGCGATTAGGTTTTTGCGCGCGCGGCACCCGAAATTGTCTTTGTTGCTGCTCGACGACGCCGGAAACGACGAAGCGCCGCGCGAATTCGATGGCATCGACTGCGTCTTTCGCGCCGAGCAGATCGCCCGCGTTCTCAATGATGTCGATGTGATCGTCAAATCACCCGGGGTCAGCCTCTATCGCCCCGAAATCGAGACCGCGCGCCACAACGGCATCAAAATTACCTCGTTACTGAACCTGTGGTTCGCCGAGCGAATCGCTGTGACAACAATCTGCGTCACCGGAACCAAGGGCAAGAGCACGACCGCGTCATTGATCGCGCACATGCTGGGCAAGCTCGGCCGCCGGGCGGCGCTGGTCGGCAATATCGGCGTTCCGATTACTGAGATCGACCCGGCGACGGCCGATTACGCGGTCGTCGAGGTGTCCAGCTATCAGGCGGCGGATTTCGACGGGGTCTGCGATGTGGCGGTATTGACCTCGCTGTTTCCGGAACACATCGACTGGCACCGCACTATCGACGCCTATTATTGCGACAAACTCAACCTGTTGCGCCACAGCCAGCAGGCGGTCGTCAACCTTGAGGCGGCGTCTACGATCGGCGAACTCGCCCAAACGTCACTGCCACGGGCATTCTACTTCAACGACGAGCGCGGCATCCGTTTCCGCGGCGCCGATATCTTCAACCCGCGAGGACGGATCGGCGAAATCTGCAATCGCTACCTCGTCAGGCCGCACAACGCCTCGAACGTATGCGCAGCGCTGACCGTCGCGAAATTGCTCAACATCGACCTCGCCGCCGCCCTCGATGCTACGGGCGACTTTGCGGCATTGCCTCATCGCCAGCAGGAGCTCGGCGAAATCGACGGCGTGCTGTTTGTCGACGACAGCATCTCGACCGCACCTGAATCGGCGATCGCGGCGCTTTCGGTTTATGCCGGCCGAGACATCACCGTGATCGTCGGCGGCCATGACCGCGGTATCGACTATGACAAGCTGGTCACGACCTTGGCGCAAGGCGCGGCTCGCGCGGTCATCTGCCTCGGCGCCAGCGGGGAACGGATCCATGCCGGGTTGCGCGCCGTTGCCGAAGAACGGCCCGAGGCGTTCACCACCTACCGGGCTCAATCGATGGAAGAGGCGGTCGCCTATGCCAAGCAGGTGACGCCGGCGGGCGGCGTGGTGCTGCTGTCGCCGGCAGCGCCTAGCTATGGCTACTATCGGGACTTCGCCGAACGGGGCCGCGACTTCGCCGCCAAAATCGGGTGGGCGCCGAGCGGAGCGGAGGGCGCGTGATAAGACCACGATCATGTATGCGTCAGTGCTCGGGCCCGGCGATAGCGATGCTCTGTGTGATCCTGGTCGGCGGGGTGGCGGCCGGATGCGCCGGGAAGCCTTACCTGTCGAGCGGGGACGCGAACTCCGCCGCGGTCGGCTATAGCGGCAACGACCCGGCGGTCGCTACTGCCGTGGCAAAAGACGCATGCGCCCGGTATGAGCGGGTGCCGCGTTTTTTGAGTGCGCAAGAAAACGTCGCTTATTTCGCCTGCGAGCACCCGTAGCGCTCTGCGGTCTGGTCGATCAGTGGCAAAAGACTGTGAATAGGGGACAAGTGTGCCCCCCCTCATCGCCGTTGCGCCTCGTCGTGCTGTGGCTTAAGCGGGGACCAATCCGCGCCTGACGGTTGTCGGCAGTCCCTCCGGTGCTGCCGTTGATCCCCAGCGGGCATTGCGCCCCGACGCCAACGATAGGAAAGGCGAGCCCTCGATGACGATCGAACTCCACACCTGGAACACTCCGAACGGCCGCAAGATCAGCGTCGCGCTCGAAGAGATGGGCCTGACCTACACGGTGCACCCGATCAATATCTCCAAGGGCGAGCAATTCGCCCCCGAATTTCTGAAGATCAGCCCGAACAACCGGATCCCGGCGATCGTCGATCCCGAGGGTCCAGGGCGCCAGCCGATCAGCATCTTCGAGTCAGGCGCGATCCTGATCTATCTCGGCGAAAAGACCGGCAAATTCTGGCCCACCGATCTGCGCCGGCAAGTGCCGGTGCTGGAGTGGCTGATGTGGCAGATGGGCGGCTTTGGCCCGATGCCCGGACAGGTGCATCATTTTTTGCAGGTCAAGGACGAGCGGGACCGGCGTTACGGTCTCGAGCGTTACTCGAAGGAGACCCGCCGACTCTATGGCGTGCTCGACAAGCGGCTCGGCGAGGTCGAATTCGTCGGCGGGGATATCTCGATTGCTGATTTCGCGATCCTTGGTTGGGCTTGGCGGCACGAGCGTCATCAGGTCGATCTCGACGACTTTCCCAATGTCAAGCGCTGGTACGAGACGATCATGGCCCGCCCCGGCGTACAGCGCGGATTTGCCGTCAATTTGAGCTAGGGCGCGGTAACGGCCGGCGGATCGGCAGCCCTCGCCCAAAAGGGTGCGCGAGGCAGCGACACTCCCGTACCTCCGCGTAAGCGAGGAAGATAGGGAGAATGGGCTCACAGCATCACCTCGGTTCGGCGAGTTGTTCTACCCGCAGGAGAATTCGTGTAGCCTCTGCTTTCCCCAGTGAGTGCAGGCGATCGCCAAATGCTCCGGACCCAACGCCGGTCTCTGTCTGCCCAAATTGTGAAGTCCGTCTTTGCCTACCCGCTGTTGACCGTGGTCTATACGCTCAGCGGCAAGGTAGGTTTGATGCTGGCCGTCCCGCCCGGCTATGCATCCCCGATCTTTCCCGCGGCCGGAATTGCCGTCACCGCAACGCTGATCCGAGGCGGGACAACGCTGCCCTGGATCTTTCTCGGCTCATTACTGCTCAATCTGTGGGCCGGGTACTCAATCGATCCGAAGCTCGGCGCAACCTGTGTCGCCGCCGCAATCACCATCGCCGCCGCCTCGACGCTGCAGGCGGCCATCGGCGGAGCGATATTGCGGCGCGCAATCGGCTATCCGGCGCCCCTCGATAATGGCCGCGACATATCGCGTTTTCTGCTGCTCTCCCCGGCCAGCTGCCTGACCAGCGCAACCCTGTCACTGGCCGGCTTGTCGATCCTTGGTGTTGTCGCCCGTCCCGATTTGGCAACGAGCTGGATTTCATGGTGGATCGGCGACACGCTTGGCGTTCTGGTCGTTCTGCCCTTGATGCTCGTGGTTGCGGGCGAGCCGCGCGCTCTATGGCGCAGCCGCGCGCTGCCGGTAGCAGTGCCGATGCTGCTGTTCTGCGCGCTCTTTACGGCAATTTTCGTTCGCGTCAGCAAATGGGAGCACGACGAAGGCTTGCTGGATTTCCGGCTCCTGTCTCGCCAGGTGGTCGACGAGGTTCATACCGGACTGGAAGAAGATGATGTCTTCCTGGAACAATTGGAACGATCATTCACTGAGCCGGCACTGCTATCACGGTCGGACTTTCGTCATCTCGCGCAAAACTTGTTACAGCGCGTCCCGACGATTCAGGCGGTCAAGTGGGCGCCCCGGATCGATCTCGCTCACCGCGCCGCCTTCGAGGCGGCGCAGCAGACTGATCTGCCGGGGTTCGAAATTCGAGAGGTCAATTCCATGGGGCGCTCGCATCGTGCTGGAGCGCGGGCGCATTACTACCCCATAACCTATGTCGAGCCGATCGCGGGCAACGAGGTGGCCTTAGGATTCGATCTCGCATCAGATCGCGACCGCGCTACTGCGACCGAAGCGGCAGTTGAGACCGGGACGGTTGCGGCAACAGCGCCTATCCGCGTCGCCGAAAAAAATGGGCAGCAGACCGGCATGTTGCTGATTTTCGCAGTGCGTGACGGGCCTAACGGACCGGGGGTGCTGATCGTCGCCCTGCAGATGGGCACGTTTATGGAAGAGCTGCTAGCCCCCGTAAACACGATGATCGGAGTCAAGATTGTCGATCTTGACAGGAAACTGCCGCTCTTCGTCAGCTCCCCCTCGATACCCGGCGAGACTTCTTACGACGAAAGGTTCACCTTTGGTGGACGCCGCTACGACGTCCAGACGACGCCAACCGCATCCTATCTGGCGCGGCACCGCAGATGGCAGAGCTGGGGCGTGCTCGTCGTCGGCGTTTTTAGCACCGGCTTGTTGGGCGCGCTCCTAATGCTTGGCACCGGCTATACCAGGCGGATCGAGACCGTGGTGGACCAACGCATGCACGATCTCGAAGCGACTAACCGGCGCCTGCAGATCGAGGTCAAAGAGCGCGAGCAAGCGGAATTAGCACTGCATCAGGCACAGAGAATGGAGGCGATCGGCCAGCTCACCGGCGGCGTCGCGCACGACTTTAATAACTTGCTGACGGTGGTAAGCGGCAACGCTGAACTTTTGTGTGACAATGCTCCCAATGACGCAGTGCTCCGGCGCGCCTCGGCGATCGTGCGCGCCGCCGAGCGCGGCAAGCGGTTAACTCGACAGTTGCTCGCCTTTTCGCGGCGCCAGACTCTACGCCCTGAGCCGGTCGATCTGCGGCAGCGAACGCGCGAAATCGCCGACATGCTCTCCCGGTCACTGCGAACGGACATCGAGGTGATCGTGGACATGCCGGAGCAGCTCTGGCCGGTTGCGATCGATCCTGCGGAGTTCGAACTCGCGCTGCTGAACATTGGGGTGAATGCGCGCGATGCGATGCCTGAGGGCGGTCGGCTCCGGGTCACCGCAAGCAACGTCACTTACCGGTCCGGCACTTTGGAGAGTGATGGGCTGACCGGAGATTTCGTCGCGGTGATCTTGTCGGACACTGGCACCGGTATGTCGCCCGATGTGCTGGCCCAAGCCTTCGAACCCTATTTTACGACGAAAGAGGCGGGCCTCGGGTCGGGTCTCGGCCTCTCCCAGGTCTATGGCTTTGCTAAGCAGAGCGGCGGCACGGCTACGATCGAGAGCACGCGCGGCATAGGCACCGCTGTCAAGCTACTGTTGCCCCGAGCGACTGCGACCGCTGACTTGCGCGTTCCACTCTCAGAGGCCGAACCTGCAGCGGAGACGACATCAGCACACATTCTTTTTGTCGAGGACGACGCTGAAGTTGCCGAGGTAACTGCCGAACTATTGGAGGATATCGGGTATCGGCCAGTCGAAGCTCGTGACGGCGATAGTGCGTTGGCCGCCCTCGAGCGGGATCCGAAGATCGCGCTGGTGTTGTCGGACATCGTCATGCCGGGTCGAATGAGCGGTCTCGGGCTGGCGCGGATTCTGCGCAAGCGTCGCCCGGAGCTGCCGGTTCTGCTGGCGACCGGCTACAGCCAGTACGTGTCGCCGGCGGCAGGCGAGGGGTTCCTGTTAGTCGAGAAGCCTTACCGACGCGATGTCCTGGGGGCTTTGATCCGGAAAGCACTTGAACGCAGCCGGCGCGAGCGCATCGGGTGAAGGCATACAAGCGAAGCCGGCGGGCGATTTCCATCCCGGCAGACTGCCTGGTAAGAGGCTTCTGTGCTCCCCGAGACAACTAGCGCTCGGCTATGCCAAGACGATTTCGGCCTGGTTCGTCCGCGGCGCGACCTCGCTCCGGGCATTCGCAATGGCGGCGGTGGGAATGGCGGACTCAGTTATCCCGCACTTGCGATTGCCCGACGGTTTGGTGGAGCCGAGGGGGATCGAACCCCTGACCTTCGCATTGCGAACGCGACGCTCTCCCAGCTGAGCTACGGCCCCATCGCGCGATTCGGACAGTCTGCCAAGCGCGGCGGACTATGGTGAGCGCGTTCCTCCCTGTCAAGCGCGGCCCCCACTTGCGCCGCCCTCTCGGCCAGGAGCACCGCGTTGCTCTGCTTGCGGACCCCGACGGCTAACGCTACGGTCGCGGCGTCATTTGCCGCGACGGACCATTTCTGATGCTCCCGCTTATTGCTCTTATTCACACCGTGATCTGGATTTACGTTTATCTTTTGATTGGGCAAGCGGTGCTAAGCTGGCTCGTCGCCTTTGGCATAGTAAACCGGCACAACCGAGTTGTCGCCATGGCTGGAGACTTTCTGTGGCGAATAACCGAACCTTTGTTGCGCCCGATTCGACGTATCCTGCCCGATCTAGGCGGGATAGACGTTTCGCCGGTGATCCTGATCTTGTTGTTGGCTTTCTTGGATAGCGAAATGCAGTATTATCTTGCCTGATGGTCCGCTGATCGCGGCGCGCGACGGTCTTAAGCTGGCGGTCCGCCTGACGCCGCGGGCCAGGGCCGACCGCGTGCTTGGCGTCGCCGCGACGGCAGAGGGGAAGCGCGTGGTAAAAGCCTCGGTCACCGCGCCGCCCGAGGACGGACGCGCCAACGAGGCGTTGCTGCAGCTGTTGGCCCGGGTTTGGCAGCTGTCCCGCCGCGACCTGGCAATCGTCGCCGGCACGACTAGCCGGCACAAGACCGTAAGCGTCGCCGGCGATCCTCGTCAGCTCTCCGGCAGACTCGGCGCTTTAATCGCGGCCTTGCCAGGTCTCTGAGACGGCGGGAGAGGGGATGGACCATGCCCTGGTCTCTCTCGCTGTCGCCGGCGTCGCCTTTTGCGGGTCGCATACCCTGTTGTCGAGTACGCGATTGCGCGGATCGTTGCGCGATCAGCTCGGCGAGCAAGGGTTTCTGTTTGTCTACTCGCTGACCGCAGTGGTGACCTTTGCATGGTTCGTGATGGCCTATGCGCGGGCGCCGGCCATCGTGCTGTGGATACTGCCCCGGTGGACGGCGTTTGTCCCGGTGCTGATCATGCCATTGGCGACATTGCTGTTGGTCGCCGGCTACACGACCGCCAATCCGACCGCGGTCGGCATGGAGCGATGGGCAAGAGCCGATGACCCGGCTCCCGGTGTCTTGCGGGTAACTCGCCATCCTGCAATGTGGGCGGTCGGGCTGTGGGCGCTGAGCCATCTGGTTGCGAACGGCGATCTCACCTCGGTGTGGTTCTTCGGCTTGATTGCCGCCTTGGCTTTCGGCGGCACGGTCCTGATTGATCGCAAAAAACGGCTCGCCCTCGGCAGCCATTGGCAGCGGCTCGCCGATGTCACCTCGAATATTCCCTTTGCCGCCCTCGTCGCCGGGCGGACGCAACTGCGCTGGCGCGACATCGGGGTGTTGCGGCCCGTCGCGGCACTATTGCTCTACGTCGTCCTCTATCTCGCTCACCCGATCCTAGCCGGGGTGCCGGTGATGGTTCCGTGGGCTCTGCACGGTTAGAGCCCGCCCAGTTGCCTTTGATTTGGAGGATTTGTCATGCTGCTGCCGCTCGCAGGGCGCCGCCTCTACTACGATCTTGCCGGCCCCGAAGATGCCCCGGTCGTCTGCATTACCCATTCCTTGGCTTCCGACGGCGGCAGCTGGGCCGAGCAGGTGCCGGCGCTGCTGGCAGCCGGGTTCCGCGTGTTGCGGCTCGACATGCGCGGGCATGGCGGCAGCGACCCGGTAGCTGGCGACTATACGATGAGCCAGCTCGCCGGCGATGTCGCGAGCGTGCTCGAGGCACTCGGCTTCGCGCGGGTGCATTACATCGGGCTGTCGATCGGCGGGATGATCGGCCAGGCCTTCGCGCTGGAGTACCGACAAAAGCTGATTTCCGCGCTGTGGTGCGACACTCTGCCGGCGCGCCCGCCCGGTGCGTCCGATATCTGGGGCCCGCGCATCAAGGCGGTGCGGGAGGCGCACTCATTGGAGCCGATCGCCGAGGCCAGCATGGACCGCTATCTGAGCCCCGCCTTCCGAGCCGGTAACCCCGGCCGCTGGAAGCAATTGCGCGACACCGTTGTGGGGACCACCCCGGCTGGCTATCTCGGTTGCTCGGCCGCAATCCTCGATTTCGATTTCGTGCCGCGGCTGCCCTCGCTGACTCTCCCGGTGCTGGTCGTCTGCGGCGAGCACGACGCCGGCACGCCCGCAGCCGAAAACCGCCGCCTCGCCGGCCTCGTCCCCGGCGCCCGCTATGAGGAAATCGCCGGCATGCGTCACTTCCCCAACGTCGAGGCCCCCGACGCTTTCAACCGGATCATGCTCGGCTGGCTCGACGCCCACCGGAGGGAGGAATAGGCAACTCAGACACTTGCTCGGGAATGAACGAGACCCAACATCCGTGTTGTATCGATGACGGCTCGCGAGTTGCGGAGATGGCTGGCCAAGCAAGGTTGTACCTTCGAACTCACAAGGGCGGGAGCGGTCATTTGACGGAGGGGTGATCCGCGACAGCCGGCGTTCGCAACTCCCGATGCACGGCAGCGGCAAAGAGTTGGGTGCCGGTCTGATCAACAAAATCAAAAAGGATCTGCATCTCGACTAATGGCTTTGGCGAAGCGACGCTCATGTACCGTGTGACCCTCACACCCGACGAAAACGGCACCGTCCTCGTCACATGCCCGGACCTGCCGGAGGTCACCACCTTCGGCGAAGACGAGGAGGATGCGATCGGGCGCGCCGCCGACGCGATCGAGGAGGCGCTTGCCACCAGGATCGCCCGCCGTGAGGATATCCCTGCCCCCTCGATGACACCCCAGCAGGCGATTTTAGAGGCACTCGCCGCAAGATTTGGGGCCCGCGAAGATGGTGCAGCTCCCTCCGTCGCGCCCGACCCGGCGATCGAAGAAGCGCTAGCTGCTAGCATTGTCGAGCGCGGCGACATTCAAGCTTCGTCCGTGCTGCCCCATCGGCCGAAAGGATTCCTGCAACGCTGGCTCGGCGTCCCAGATGGCGCACCTTCGCCCGAGCTAAGTCCCTGGATCGTTCGGCTGCCGCCACTCACCATTGCCAAGGTCGAGCTTTATCGTGCGGTGCGCGCGGCTGGCGTCTCCAAGGCGGAGTTGGGGCGCCGTCTCGGCTGGCATGGGCCCCAGGTAGACCGGCTTTTCGACCTGAACCACCGCTCGGCGATCGAGCACATTGATCAGGCCTTGCGCGTGATTGGCAAGCGTCTCGACATCAGCGTCCGAGGCGCGGCGTGAAGCTTTCGGCGGCGTCTACCGACCGCGGCGGGCGGCGAGGCGGAGGCGGAGGGCGTTTAGTTTGATGAAGCCTTCCGCGTCGCGCTGATCGTAGACCGCGTCTTCTTCGAAGGTGACGTGGGCCTGGCTGTAGAGGCTCTTCGGTGATCTACGCCCGACGACGCTGGCCGCGCCCTTGTAGAGCTTCAGCCGGACGACTCCCTCGACATTTTCTTGACTGTTGTCGATCAGCGCCTGAAGCATCCGGCGCTCGGGCGAGAACCAGAAGCCGTTGTAGATCAGCTCGGCATAGCGCGGCATCAGCTCGTCCTTCAGATGCGCCGCGCCGCGGTCGAGGGTCAGGCTCTCGATGCCGCGATGGGCCGCGAGCAGGATCGTGCCGCCCGGCGTTTCATAGACACCCCGCGATTTCATGCCGACAAACCGGTTCTCAACCAGATCGAGACGGCCGATCCCGTGCCGACCTCCGAGCGCGTTCAAGCGTGTGAGCAACCCGGCGGGCGAGAGCCGCTCGCCGTCGACCGCGACCGGATCACCGCGCTCAAAAGCGATCTCGACATATTCAGGCGTATCGGGCGCGGCTTCGGGGGCGACGGTGCGGCTGAAGACGAATTCCTCGGGCTCGGTCCACGGATCTTCGAGCGCCTTGCCCTCGGCCGAGACGTGCAACAGGTTGGCGTCGACCGAAAACGGCGCCTCGCCGCGCTTGTCGCGGGCAATCGGGATCTGGTGCCGATCGGCATAGTCGAGAAGGCGCGTGCGCGAGGTCAGGTCCCATTCTCGCCAAGGGGCGATGACCTTGATGTCCGGGGCGAACGCGTAATAGCCCAGTTCGAAGCGGACCTGGTCGTTGCCTTTGCCGGTGGCGCCGTGGGCGACGGCGTCGGCGCCGACCTCGCGAGCAATCTCGATCTGGCGTTTGGCGATCAACGGCCGAGCGATCGAGGTGCCGAGCAGATAGGCGCCCTCGTAGAGCGCATTGGCGCGAAACATCGGGAAAACAAAATCGCGGACGAACTCCTCGCGCAAATCGTCAACGAAGATTTTCGTGGCGCCGAGCAACTCGGCCTTTTGGCGCGCCGGCTCCAGCTCCTCGCCCTGGCCGAGATCGGCGGTGAAGGTCACGACCTCGCAGCGATAGGTCTCCTGCAGCCAGCGCAGGATTACCGAGGTGTCGAGCCCGCCCGAATAGGCGAGCACGACTTTTTTAACCGTATCGGGCATCGCCCTATCCCCTCGCCATCGACCGCGCCCACTAATCGATGAAATTCTCGTCTGCGGCAACGAGTTCCGGCGGTCTGGGAAGCCGTCGCTCGATAAAGGCGATGGCAGCGTCGAGCGCACCGAACTGCGCGAGGTTTTGGTGCCCGGCGCCAGGTGCAAACCAACCCTCCTTCGGCGCTGATGCCGCCTTCAACAGCACGCGGCCCTGGCGGACCGGAACGATCATGTCGCGCTCGCCGTGCAGGACCAGCAGTGGCGCCCTTACCCGCCCGATCCGCGACAGCGAGTCGAACCGGTCGCGGACCAGACGGCGGACGGGTACGAAGGGATAGCGGTGCTGTGCGGCAGCGGCGATGCTGGTGAAGGCGGCTTCGAGGATCACCCCCGCGACTGCGTGGCGTGTGGCCAGATAAACAGCGAGACCGGATCCGAGCAACTCGCCCCACAGCATGATCCGATTCGGCGTGATCGCTTGACGGCCGAGGAAATCAATGGCCGCCTCGGCATCGGCGTATAATCCGGCTTCGCATGGCGTTCCGGGGTTGCCGGCATAGCCGCGATACTCCGCCAAAAGCACCCCGTAGCCATCGCGCGCAAGACGGCGCAAGCGCTCGGCGCGATATCCGATATGCCCGCCATTGCCGTGAAAATAGGCGATCACTGGCCGGCCACTGTTGGGCGGTAGATACCACGAAAAGAGCGAGAGGCCGTCGGAGGTCGTCAGCACAACCTCACGCACGCCCAGCAGCTCCAGATCCTCGAGCCTGGGTCGGGTCCTGTTGGGGCGAAAGAGAAGCCGGCGCTGGAATTGATAAAGGCCGCCGACGATCCCGCCATAGGCGGCGAGCGCACATCCGAGGAACGAAAAGAGCACGCGAGCGGGCTGAATTAGCGAGAGGTTAGGCGGCGGGCAGCGCCATGCGCTCGCTGCGGCGGAGCCTGACGCTCGCCGATTTGAGCTGGCCGCAGGCGGCGAGAATGTCGCGGCCGCGCGGGGTGCGCACAGGGGCGGAGTAGCCGGCGGCGAAGACAATCTCGGAAAACGCCGCGATCGCCGCGTCGGTCGAGCACTCGTAAGGAGCGCCGGGCCAGGGATTGAACGGGATCAGATTGACCTTGGCGGGGATGCCGGCCAACAGCCGCACCAACTCGCGCGCCTCGGCCGGGCTGTCGTTGACTCCGTTCAGCATCACGTACTCAAAGGTGATCCGCCGCGCGTTGCTGCTGCCCGGGTAGATGCGGCAGGCTTCGAGCAATTCGGCTATCGGATATTTGCGGTTGAGCGGCACGAGTTGGTCACGAATGTCGTCGCGCACCGCGTGCAGCGAAATGGCGAGGTTGACCGCTAGTTCGGCGCCACAGCTTCGGATCATCGGCACCACCCCAGCGGTCGACAGGGTGATCTTGCGGCGCGAGATCGATAGGCCCTCGGCATCCATGACGATCTTCATCGCCGCTGCGACAGCATCGTAATTGTAGAGCGGCTCGCCCATGCCCATCAGGACGATGTTGGTGACTTGCCGATCGTCCCGCGGCGACGGCCATTCGCCCAGCGCATCGCGCGCGACCATGACCTGCCCAACGATCTCCGCCGCCCCGAGATTACGCACCAGCAGCTGGGTCCCGGTATGGCAGAAGGTGCAGTTCAAGGTGCAGCCGACCTGCGAGGAAACGCACAACGTGCCGCGATCCTCCTCAGGAATATGGACAGTCTCGACCTCCTGCCCGTCGGCAAAGCGCAGCAGCCATTTGCGCGTGCCATCGACTGAGGTGAGAGCGTGCGACACCGCCGGCCGGCGCAGTTCGTAACGCTCGGCGAGACGATCGCGAAACACCTTCGACAGCGAGGTCATCTGCGCAAAATCGGTGGCGCCGCGATGATAGATCCAGTGCCACAGCTGATGCGCCCGAAACGGTTCAGCGCCGAACCGGGCCATCTCGGCCGCCAAGCCCTCGCGCCCGACCCCGACGAGGTTGCGGCGCTGCTTGGTAATCGGGATCTCGCTCGACATCATCCGCAAATGTGGGATTCTCTGGGACGCCAGATCACTAGCGCTTGACGTCGCAGGCCTTGTCGATCAAGGCCAGAGTTTGAGCAAAGCCGGCGAGAAAATAGGTCTGAGTTGTCGGCGGTCCCTTTTGCGAGATGCTCTTGACGATCGCCTGCTTGCCCTTCGCCATTGCTTCGACAATCGCCTTATCGAGATCGGAGGTGCGCGACCAGGCGCCATCGCCCTTGGTGAACAGCTCGAAAGTCGTGCCGTCGACATCGACCGACGCGGCGCTACCTTCCTTCAGCAGATAGCCCTCGTCAAAGTTCACGACATTGAAGACGTTCTCTTCCGGACGATGGGTAACCGTCGCCGCCGGCGGATTATGCTTAATCTTTGCCGGTTCGATTTTTTGCGGCGCACCGGCGAGATAGCAAACCCGCCCGGATTTCCCCTTGTAGAAATAGGCATTCCACGCTCCGACGCCGCCGATCCGATGCGCCGGAGTTGTGGCAGGCGGATGCTTCGTCACCGGGTGCTTTTTCTCGGTTTGCGCACGTCCCGGCGGCGCGAGCGAAAGCATCACTATAATCAGCAGGCTGACCCGGGCTCGCCAATATCTCATCATAACTCGTATCATAAACATCCCGTCAAACAGACGCCAAAACGTTAGCAGGCGGCTGCGCTTTCTTCTTGCCGGACGAAGCGGATTAGGTCGAGTGGCGGCGGTACGTCGGTCTGTGCTAGCAACGCGCTTGCCTTTCCGCGATAATGCGCCTGATGGTTGAACATATGCTCGATCCGCGCGAGCCAGACCCGGTCAGCAACCAGGATGTGGTTCGACGTGGCATGAAGCGAGCCGAAGGCCGGGAGCTGGTTGCGCGGATATTCGCTCTCGCTCAACCGCCCACAGGCTCGATCGAGGCGCGGTTGGCCCACGCATTATAGCGAGCGAGGGTCACGAAATAATCGCTGGGCACTATGGCGTTCCCGACGCAAACGGCATCTTCCCAACTCTAGCAGATAGAGCGCCCACACACATGGCTCTCCCCTCGGCCCGCGAAACAAGGCAAAATGTGGGGGCGATGGACGAGATCACGATCCGCCCGGCGCGTCCGGGAGACGCACGCGGTATCGCCAGGCTCGATGTCGAGACCTGGCGCACGACATACGCCGGGGTGCTGTCGGCCTCGTACCTTGTCGGGCTATCCGAGCGCCGGCGCGAGATCGGCTGGCGCATGGCGATCCTGCGCGAGCCTCGCGACGTGCGTGTTGCGCTCGATGCCGCGGGCATGATCTTGGGCTTCGGCAGTTGTGGACCGAGCCGCAGCGAACGGCACTTTCCCGGCGAGGTATTCACGCTCTACGTGGCGCCCGACCAGCAGAATCAAGGAATCGGCCGCCGACTGTTAATCGCACTGTTTCGACGTCTGGTTGGATCCGGCCTTGATGCCGCGATCGTCTGGGTGCTGCGCGACAATCCGAGCCGATTCTTTTACGAGCGCCTTGGTGGCCATCAAACGATCCGCAAGGCGATTCCCGTCGGCGGCAGCTTGGTCGAAGCGATCGCTTATGGCTGGCGCGACTTGCCAGGCTTTCTCGCCGCCGTCTCCAATGAGCGCCGAGAGCCCAAAACCTGACGAGCGGTTCAGCGGAGCCGGAAATAGTGCACGCTGAACAACTCGGCCGGATCTGTCCAGGTATCGACGGGGCGGAAACCCGCGCGCGCGGCCAAGGCGCGAAACTCCGGCACCGCGTATTTGTACGAATATTCGGTATGGATCAATTCGTCCGCGGCAAAGGCGAAGCGCCGGCCGGCGATGGCCGCTTCCTGGTTTGCGAGGCTGCGGATATAGATTTCGACCCGCCCATCGGCTTCGTTATAAAAGGCGAAATGCTCGAAAAAATCGAGATCGAGATCGCCGTCCAGCTCACGGTTAATCCGACCGAGAAGATTGAGGTTAAAGGCGGCGGTCACCCCTGCCCGATCGTTATAGGCGGCGTCGAGGACCGAGACGTCCTTCTTCAGATCGACGCCGATCAGCATCTCGCCGCCCGAGCCGAGAATGCCGGCGCAGTTGACAAGAAAATCCTCGGCGGCACCGGGCTCGAAATTGCCGATCGTCGAGCCTGGGAAAAACCCGACCCGCTTGCCGCTCGGCCCGGGCAAGGGCGGCAGCCGGAAAGGGCGGGTGTAGTCGGCGCAGACGGCAATCACCGGCAGTTCGGGAAAATCCTCGGCGAGCGAGGCGGCAGCGTCGCGCAGGTGATCGCGCGAAATGTCGACTGGGACATAGGCGGCTGGGCGGTCGAGCGCCTGGAGCAGGATGCGTGCTTTGTGGCTTGCCCCGCTGCCGAACTCGATGATCCGAGCATGCGAGCCCATCTGCGCCGCAATCTCACCCGCATTCTCATCGAGGATCGCAATCTCGGTGCGGGTTGGGTAATATTCAGGCAGGCGGCAGATCTCTTCGAACAATGCCGAGCCGCGCGCATCATAGAAAAACTTGCAGGGAATCGCCTTGCGGGGTCGGCTGAGTCCCTTCAGCACGGCGTCGCGAAAGCTCTCCTCGCCGGGGGCCAGGTCGTGAAAGGCGAAATGCGAGCCGTCCATCATCAACAGTCCTCCGCGAGCCGCAACCCGGCGAAGGCCCATCGCGCCGAGGGCGGAAAAAAGTTGCGATAACTCGCCCGCACGTGTCCGGCCGAGGTGACTGCGGCGCCGCCCCGCAGCACCATCTGATTGCACATGAACTTACCGTTGTACTCGCCGACGGCGCCCGCTGCCGCGCGAAAACGCGGGTAAGGAATATAGGGGCTCGCAGTCCATTCCCAAACGTCGCCAAACATCTGGCGCGGGATCGGTCGGTCGTTCGCCGCCGCCACAGCGCCCTCGGCGGCGGGGTGAAATAGCCTGCGGTCGGAAAAATTGCCCGACACCGGCACGTCCTCGGCGGCAGTCTCCCACTCCGCCTCGGTCGGCAGCCGCTTTCCGGCCCATTTGGCGAAGGCGTCGGCCTCAAAAAAACTGACGTGGCATACAGGTTCGGCCGGGTTCAGGCGGCGCAGGCCGCTGAGCGTGAATAGCGACCAAGCGCTGCCTTCGCGCAGCCAATAGAAAGGCGCCTCCCAGCCCTGCTCGCGCACCGTCGCCCACCCATCGGATAGCCAGAATTCCGGGCTCCGATAGCCGCCGGCCTCGATGAATTCGAGGAACTCGCCGCAAGTCACCGGTCGCGTGGCGAGGCGGAAGGGGTCTAGCCAGACCTTGTGCCGGGGCGTTTCGTTGTCGAAGGCGAAGCCGGAGCCGCGGTGTCCGATCTCGACCAGGCCGCCGGTAACCTCGATCCAATCGAGCGGTGCTACAGGGGCCGCGATCTGCGGCTGTGGCGCGTGATAGGCGGGCAGCAGCGGATTGATCGAGAAGACATGCTTGATGTCCATCAGGATCAGTTCCTGATGCTGCTGCTCGTGGTGCAGACCGAGTTCAAGCAGCAGTGCGGCCTGATGCCACACCGGCTCGCGCGCCCGTTCGATGAAGCGGGCGATTGCAGCGCCGACATGGTCGCGATAAGCGCCGATGATGTCGACGGTCGGGCGCGACAACAGACCGCGCTCGGGCCGCGGGTGACGCGGACCAACCGCCTCGTAATAGGAGTTGAAGAGGTAAGCAAAGGCCGGGTCGAAAACCCGATAGTCGGGGTCGAGCCGGTTCAGGATGAAAGTCTCAAAGAACCAAGTCGTATGCGCCAGATGCCATTTTGTCGGACTTGCATCCGGCATCGATTGAATCGCCTGGTCTTCGGGCGTCAGGTTAACCGCTAGCGCTTCGCTGTCGCTCCGCACGGTTGTGAACCGATCGAGCATGACCTGGCGATCCGCGCTGCAGGTTTGTGGTTGCGCGGCACTTTCCGACACGGGGCCCCCCAGTCTATTTCGTTGTCTCGGTTAACACTCCGACAGCGGGTTCGTTGCGCCCGCCGAGGTAGCGGTCGCGCAAATGGCGCTCGAAGCTTGCCGTACCGAGCGGGCGCCCAGTAGCACGCTCAACTAGCTCCGCCGTCGACAACAGCGATGCCTGGCTATGCACCCTCTCGCCTAGCCAAGCAAAAAGTGGAGCGAAATTACCCCCGGCGATTGCCGACATCAGGTCCGGGATTGTGCAGCGCGCCGTGTCAAACAGCTGCGCTGCGATCAGCGCACCGAGCGTGTAAGTCGGGAAATAACCCCACGAACCATCATACCAATGGATGTCCTGCAGACAGCCGTCGCGATCGTTGTCGGGCGCGACGCCGAGCAGTGCGCGCATTCCTTCGGCCCAGGCGCCGGGCAAATCCCTTGGTATCAAATCGCCTACGATCATCGCCTGTTCGAGACGGTGGCGCAGGATCACATGGGCCGGATAGGTAACCTCGTCGGCCTCGACCCGGATCAGGCCTCGACTGACCCGGATTTGCCGGCGGTGGAGCGCCGCGGGCTCCCACCCTGGTCCATCGCCGGCGAAGACCTCGCGTAGGATCGGTGCGGCGAAATGGGTGAAGGCCGGGCTGCGGCAGGCCTGCATTTCGAGTAGCAGGGATTGGCTCTCGTGGATCGCCATGCCGCGCGCCGCGCCGACGGGCTGCAAGCGCCATTGCGCGGGCAGGTTACGCTTGTAGAGCGCGTGCCCGGTCTCGTGCAGGACCCCCATCAGCGCCTTGGTAAAGTCGCTCTCGTCGTAACGCGTCGTGATCCGCACGTCATCGGGAGCGCCGCTACAAAACGGGTGGGCGCTGACATCGAGCCGTCCGTGCGCGAAGTCAAAGCCGACCGCCTCCATGAGTCGTACCGCCGCGCGGCGCTGCGCCGCCATCGGGAACGGTCCGGGCGGCTCCGCGAGCGACGGTTGCGCCGCCTGCCGGGTCAGCACCGTTTCGATCAGATCCGGTAGAAAATCGCTAATCTCGCCGAACAGGCGATCGATCGTGGCAACCGAAGCCCCGGGCTCATAGCGGTCAAGCAAGGCTTCATACGGGCTTACCCCTAGCCCCTCGGCCTTGGCTGCCGCAACCTCGCGCTGGATCCGCAGCATCTCGTCGAGCAACGGCAGAACGGCGGTAAAATCGTTCGCAGGGCGAGCTTTGCGCCACGCAGTCTCGCATTCGGACGACACGCGGGAAAGCGCCTCGACGAGTGCGGCGGGCATCGCCGTCGCATGGCTCCGCCGGCGCCGCATCTCGCGCAGATTGCCGCGTTGCCATGGATCGAGTGCGTCGCTCACACTCTCGGCCTCGGCCAGAAGGTCGCCGATCTCGGCGGCGGTCAGCTGCTGGTGGGCGAGGAGGCTCAATGTCGCCAGCTGCTCAGCCCGGGTTGCTGCACCCCCTGCCGGCATCATCGTCGCGCTGTCCCAATTGAGCACGCCGATCGCTTCCTCGATCGCGCCCAGGCAACGAAATCGCGCTTCCAACTGCTGATAAGCGGTCATCGGGGCTCCGCATTGCGGCGATGAAACAGGACATAGATGACGATCATCGCAACCGCCAGGGAAAACCACGTGATCGCGTATTGCAGGTGATCGTTCGGCAGGACCAATCGGGTCACTCCGCCTTTGGGCCAGCCGCCGGGGTTGGGAGTCGCGTCGGCATCGATGTAAAACGGCGCCACATCGTCGAGCTTATCAGCCGCCGCCATCGCCGGCAGATCGACCCAGAACCAATAATTCAGGTCGGGGCGGTTGTCCGGGAGAAACCAGTTCGGCCGGCCGTCCGGCGGCAGGCGCAGCAATCCCTCGATCCTAACGGTGCCGGTCGGCTCGCCCGCCATCCGCTTCGCTCGGTCCTTGAGCTCGGAGGGGATAAACCCGCGATTGACAAAAACGATGCGGCCATCGGGCTCCTTGAGGGGGGTCAACACTTGATAGCCGTTCCGTCCGCCCTCCGAGGTGGCGCCGAGAAAGATCTCCTTGTCGTTCAGCAAGTCGCCTTCCGCGGTGACGTGGTGGAACTCCATGTTCCGCGCCAGGGCGGCAATGCGGGATGCCGGAACCGGCGGTGCCGCCACCGCCGCGGCGCGCGCCGCGATCAGGCCCTCTTTCCAGCACAATCGCTGGATCTGCCAAGAGCCTAGCCCCAGACACAACAGGACTATCGGCACGGCGAATACGGTCGGCCAGAATTGCGGGCGAAACCCGGTCATCGCGGGCTCGCCGCTCAGCAGAGCGGCGGCACGCCGAGCAGATGATGGCGATACTGCAGCGCGATCAGACCGGCCTTGAACGGGCGCAGCATGCCCACCGCCCCACCGAAGATCAGCGGCGTCCACAGCAGCAGGTGTACCCAGATCGGGGGCGAAAACCGAATCTCAACGAACCCGGCCAGGCCGACGACGATCAGGCCGAGAAACAGGATCACGAACACCGCCGGCCCGTCGCCGGCATCCTGCGTCGACAAATCTAGGCCGCAGATTGCGCATTTGGGTCGCACGCGCAACAGACCGGTGAACAGCGAGCCCTTCCCGCAGCGCGGGCAGCGGCAGCCGAGTGCCACGCGCGTCACCGAGACCGCAGGAAACCGATCGGCGCCGATCTTGTCGGTTCCCATCGACCGCGCCGCCGCCGCGATCAGCCGGCAGCCCCTTCGTAAGCGCCGCCGCCGCCCCACCAATAGATGCAGACGAACAGGAACAGCCAGACGACGTCGACGAAATGCCAATACCAGGCCGCCGCCTCGAAGCCGAAATGGTGATCCGGCTTGAAATGCCCGAGCCATGCCCGGGCCAGGCAGACGATCAGAAAGGTTGTGCCGACGATGACGTGAAAGCCGTGAAAGCCGGTCGCCATGAAGAAAGTGGACGGAAAGATACCGCCGGTAAAATGGAAGGCGGCGTGGCTGTACTCGTAGGCCTGGACCGCGGTGAAGCACAGGCCGAGCAAGATGGTGAGCGCCAGGCCGCGCAACATGCCGTTGCGGTCGCCGGCGAGCAGCGAATGATGCGCCCAGGTCACGGTCGTGCCCGACAACAGCAGGATTAGGGTGTTGAGAAACGGAAACTCGAACGGATCGAAGGGGTGGATGCCCTTGGGCGGCCACACCCCGCCGACCGGAAACAGGCTCGAGGCAAAAAACGCCCAGAAAAAGCCCACGAAGAACATCACCTCGGAGGCGATGAACAGCGCCATGCCATAGCGCATGCCGAGCTGTACGATCGGAGTATGGTAGCCCTGGAAAGTCGCCTCGCGGATCACGTCGCGCCACCACACCGCCATGATCCCCAATACGCACAGAACACCGATAATCATCAGCGTCCAGCCATGGCCGTGCATGTAGAGAACGGCACCGCCGAAGAGCAGGCCCGCGGCGATCGCGCCGAGGATCGGCCACGGGCTAGGATCGACCAGATGGTAGGGGTGCTTTGGTGCGGCGTGCGCCGCGTTCATCTCGCTCATGGGTTCCGGCCTCGATGGATCAGTTTACAGAACGCGCCGCTACTGGCGGGCCCGGTGCGGCCTGAGCGTTTGGACTTGCCACGTCCGCTGCCCGGAACATCGTGTAGGACAGAGTGATCGCCCGCACCTCGCGGGTATCCGGATCGGTCAACAGATCGGGATCGACAAAGAATACCACCCCCATATCGACGCTCTCGCCGGGCCGCAGGGTCTGATTGCTGAAGCAGAAGCATTGGAGCTTGTCAAAGTAGATCCCGACCTTGGCCGGGCTGACGTTATACACCGCACGGGCAGTAACCGAAGCGGAGCTGTGATTGACTGCGCGAAAAAACACTTGAGTCTCCGCCCCCGGATGCACAGTCACCGCATGTGTCAATGGGCGGAACTCCCAAGCAAGGCCCGGCACCGTCTGCGCGTCGAAGCTGACGGTCACCAGCGCGGGGGAGATTTGATCTGGCGCCGCCTGGGCCCGCTGGGTTGTCCCTCCGAGGCCGGTCGCGCCGCAAAAAATACGGTAGAGCGGCACGGAAGCGAAGGACAATCCGACCATGCCGCCGACCACCGCCGCCAGGATCAGTGCGGTTGCGCCGTGGCGACGCCGGCCGAAAGCTCCGCCTCCTTTCACGCGCTAACCCCGGATCCGCACGAGCGTGATGACGTAGAATAAGGCTACCAGGGCCAGCAGCACGGCGACGAGAGCGCGATTGCGCGCGCGGATCGTTCGCTCGCGCTCCGCGTCGTCCGTCGCGGTCACAACCAGCTTCCTCTCAACCAGCCCGCGTCGGTGCGGCCGACGAGCAGCAGGCTGAAGATCAGCAGTAGATAAAGCAGCGAAAAAGCGAACATCTGCCGAGCGCTGCGGTCTCCCTCGTCGCGCCATACGCGGACCGCGCAAGCGCTGAAGAATGCGCTCAACGCCAGTGCGGAGACACCGTAGAGTGCGCCGGCAATACCCAGCAGCCACGGCGCTGCACTGACCGGCCACAGCACCAGCGTGTATAGCAACATCTGGCGCTTGGTCTCGTCCGGACCGGCCACCACCGGCAGCATCGGCACGCCGGCCTTGGCATAGTCATCGACGCGATACAGCGACAGCGCCCAGAAATGCGGAGGAGTCCAAAAAAAGACGATCGCGAACAGCGCAACCGCTCCCCAACCGATATCGCCGGTGACTGCAGCCCAGCCGATCAAAGGCGGAAAGGCGCCGGCCGCGCCGCCGATGACGATGTTCTGAGGGGTCCGCCGCTTGAGCCAGATCGTATAGACGAAGACGTAAAAGCCGATTGTCGTCGCCAGCAGCCCGGCTGCCATCGAGTTGACCGCCAACGCCATCATCAGCACCGATCCGACCGCCAACACGACGCCGAAGCCGAGCGCCTCGCCGGGCATCATCCTGCCCGCCGGCAGCGGCCGGCCGGCAGTGCGGCGCATGATCGCGTCGATGTCGCGCTCGTACCACATGTTGATCGCGCCAGCGGCGCCAGCGCCAACCGCGATGCACAGTACAGCCACCGCGGCGAGCACCGGGTGGAGATGCCCAGGTGCCATCGCCAGCCCGACCAACCCGGTAAACACCACCAGCGACATGACTCGAGGCTTAAGGATCTCGACATAGTCGCCCACCCCCGCGGCGGGCGACCCCAAAAGGCGCAGGCCGGCGGTCGGCCGGGTTTCGGACAATTCGGTCACGAAGACGGCGCTCCCTACGAAACCACCGGCAGCTCGTCATAGCTGTGGAACGGCGGGGGCGACGGCAGCTTCCACTCGAGCGTCGTGGCGCCCTCACCCCAGTAATTGGCCCCGACCCGGCGGCCCAAGAACAGCGTGTGCAGCACGATGAAGACAAAGAACAGGGTCGAGGCATAGGAAATGAAGGCGCCGATCGAGGAAACCATGTTCCAGCCGGCGAACGCATCCGGGTAATCGGCGATCCGCCGCGGCATCCCGGCGAGCCCGAGGAAGTGCTGCGGGAAGAAAGTCAGGTTGACCCCGATGAAAGTGGTCCAGAAGTGAATCTTGCCGAAGGTTTCGTTGTACTGGCGCCCGGACATCTTCCCAATCCAATAATAGAACCCGGCAAAGATTGAGAAAACTGCGCCGAGCGACAGCACGTAATGAAAATGAGCAACGACGTAATAAGTGTTGTGTAAGGCGAAATCGACGCCTGCGTTGGCCAACACCACGCCGGTAACGCCGCCGATCGTAAATAGGAAGATGAAGCCCATCGCCCACAGCATTGGCGTCTTAAACTCGATGGATCCGCCCCACATCGTTGCGATCCATGAGAAAATCTTGACCCCGGTCGGCACCGCGATGACCATCGTCGCCGCGGTGAAATAAGCGCGGGTGTCGATCGAGATCCCGGTCGTGAACATGTGATGCGCCCACACGACAAATCCGACCACCCCGATCGCGACCATGGCGTAGACCATGCCGAGATAGCCGAAGATCGGCTTTTTCGAGAAGGTCGAGACCACTTGGCTGATCATGCCGAAGCCGGGCAGGATCAAAATGTAGACCTCAGGGTGGCCGAAGAACCAGAACAGGTTCAGAGAACAATAGCGGATCGCCGCCGCCCGCTGGGTTGAAAAAACTGGTGCCGAAATTGCGGTCGGTCAGCAGCATCGTGATCGCTCCGGCCAGCACCGGCAGAGACAACAACAATAGGAATGCGGTGACCAGGATCGACCACACGAACAGCGGCATTTTGTGCATCGTCATGCCGGGGGCGCGCATATTGAAAATCGTGGTGATGAAGTTGATCGCTCCCATGATCGACGACGCGCCGGCCAGATGGATCGAAAAGATCAACATGTCCATCGCCGGCCCGGGAGAGCCGACCGGACCCGAAAGCGGCGGGTAGAGCGTCCAGCCGACACCTGCCCCCTCGCCGACCATGGTCGATCCGATCAGCAGCGCAAAGGACGGCACCAGCAGCCAGAAGCTGATGTTGTTCATGCGTGGAAAGGCCATGTCGGGCGAGCCGATCATCAGCGGTACAAACCAGTTGCCAAAGCCGCCGATCATCGCCGGCATGACCGTGAAGAAGATCATTATCAGCCCGTGCGCGGTGATGATCACGTTGTAGATTTGATGATCCTCAATGAAATGATTGTCGGGATGCATCAACTGGATACGCATGATCACCGACAAGGTGCCGCCGACTACCCCTGCGATGACCGCGAACATCAAATAGAGGGTTCCGATGTCCTTATGGTTGGTCGAGAACAGCCAGCGGGTGAAGAACCCCGGCCGGTGGTCGTCGTGAGCATTCGCGCCGTAGCCGTGAGTGTCGGCAATATGCGCCTCGCGCTCGTAAGTCATCCCGGGGACCCTCTCGCTGTCAGTTGCCGGCTGGCGCCGAAACGGCGGCGACGCGCATCGCATCCTCGTCCGGCTGGTTATCTGCAAACTTTTTCTGAGCCTCGCCCAGCCAGCGCTGGAACGCATCCTTTGACATAGCGACGATTTTGATCGGCATGAAGGCGTGATTGACGCCGCAGATCTGATTGCACTCGCCGTAATAGGTGCCCTCGCGCTCGACATTGAACCAGCTCTCGTTGACCCGACCGATGATCGCATATTCCTGGACCCCGAAGGATGGAATGAACCAGCTGTGGATAACGTCGGTGCTGGTTACCAGGACGCGGATGTTGGTATGGATCGGCACGACGAGCGGGTTGTTGACATCGAGCAACCGCAGTTGGCCTGGCTTCAGATCGGCTTGCTGAATGATGTTGCTGTCGAAGGCCAATCCCTTCTGGTCGGGATACTCGTAGGACCAGTACCATTGATGCCCGGTGACCTTGATCGTCATGTCCGGGTTCGGGACCCGATCCATATAATACATCAGCTTGAAGGACGGGATCGCGATCATGACCAGGATCAGCACTGGGACGATGGTCCACAGCATCTCGATTACGGTGTTGTGCGAGGTGCGCGAGGGCACCGGGTTGCGCCGGTGGTTGAAGCGAACGATCACATAGAGCAGCAACGCCATAACGAACCCGGAAATCAAAAAGATGATCACCAGCAACTCGTTATGAAACGCGTTGAGCCGATCCTTGACCGGGGTGGCCGGGGGCTGCATGCCCATTTGCCAGGGCCGTGGCTGCGCGGCCCAGGCAATCGCGGCGAGCGATCCGGCGGCGATCACCGCAAGCATCAGCACGAGCAATACCCGGGCCGCCCGCTCTTTCGTCAGCAACCTCGACAACCGCACCATGCCTTGCCGCCTCTGATCCGTCCCATTCGGCCGATCGGGCGGCCCGCGGTGGCTTGTTCCGCAAAGGACGGTCCGAGCGGCGCCATTCGGCCTCGTACCGCTCTATTTTGCCGCAGCGGGCGGGCCGCGGCCACGCACGGCGATGAGCCTACACCATCGCCCGCGCGCGTCACAACCGGCCCAACCCATTGCGTCAAGCCGCCGCAGGCGTTTGCGATTAACACCCGCCGCCACTGTGGCTTTGCCGATACGCCGGTCGCGACTTCCGTTCGCGGCTGACGGCGACCATATTGTGGATCGGCAGCTAAGGAGCAGCGAATGACCGATCTCGCCGTCACCGACGAATTGTTTTTCGAGCGCACCGGCATGAATCCCGGCCGGGTAGAGGCAATCGTCGCCCAAGCGCTGGCCGGCATGGACGACGGCGAGCTGTTTCTCGAATACAGCCAATCCGAAAGCCTCTCGCTCGACGATGGCCGGATCAAGAGTGCCAGCTTTGACACGACCCAGGGGTTCGGGCTGCGCGCGGTGGCCGGTGAAGCCGCCGGATATGCTCACGCCTCCGACCTCTCCGAAGCGGCGATCCGCCGCGCCGCGGCGACGGTGCGAGCGGTAGCCAGCGGCTATTCCGGGGTGATGGAGGGGCCGCCGCCGGGCACCAATCGCAGCCTCTATACCGATGTGAACCCGCTCGGTCTGGTCGAGCTTGGCGCCAAGACCCGCCTGTTGGCCGAAATCGACGCTTATGCGCGCAGCCGCGACCCGCGGGTCAAGCAGGTCATGGCGTCGTTGAGCGGCATGTGGCAGGCGGTTCAAATCATCCGCGCCGATGGCCGCCGCGTTGCCGATATCCGCCCGCTGGTGCGTTTGGGCGTCGCCGTCGTCGTCGGTGACGGCGACCGCATGGAGACCGGCTCTTCAGGCGCCGGCGGCCGTCTCGCCTATGAACGTTATCTCGATCCCCTACACTGGAAGGAACAGGTCGACGAGGCTCTGCGGCAGGCATTGGTCAATCTCGGTGCCGTGCCGGCGCCGGCTGGAGAGATGACCGTGGTTCTCGGACCGGGTTGGCCCGGAGTTATGCTGCATGAGGCGATCGGTCACGGGCTCGAAGGCGATTTCAATCGCAAGAAGACCTCGGCTTTTTCCGGGATGATCGGCCAGCGCGTTGCGACCAAGGGGGTGACGGTGGTCGATGACGGGACCTTGCCTGATCGGCGCGGCTCTTTGACCGTCGACGATGAGGGGACACCGACCAACTGCACCACCCTGATCGAGGACGGCATTCTCAAAGGGTACATGCAGGACCGGATGAACGCCCGCCTGCTCGGCGCCGCGCCGACCGGCAACGGCAGGCGCCAGAGCTTCGCTCACGCCCCAATGCCGCGGATGACGAACACCTACATGCTGGCCGGAAGCCAGGACCCACAAGAGATCATCGCCTCGGTCCCGCGCGGTCTCTATGCGGTCAATTTCGGCGGCGGTCAGGTCGACATTACTTCCGGCAAATTCGTGTTTTCCGCCTCCGAGGCCTATCTGATCGAGGACGGCAAGATCGGCGCCGCTGTTAAAGGCGCGACCCTGATCGGCAATGGACCCGACGCTCTGACCAAAGTCACGATGATCGGCAACGACCTCGGCCTCGACCATGGGATTGGCACCTGCGGCAAGGATGGGCAGAGCGTTCCAGTCGGCGTCGGCCAGCCGACCTTGCGAATGGATGGCTTGACGGTCGGCGGCACCAGCGCGTAAGGCCAGCCGTCGGGCCACGGCGGCATCCGGGGGGATCATGCGGTTTCGCGACCGTCAGTGTGCGCTCGCGCTCATTGTGCTCGTCGCGGCGCTGCCGTGCGCCCGCGCTCACGCTTGCAGCGATCTCAGCGCTGCGCCCTCGACACGCTGGTCGCTGGCAACCGACCACGGCGTTTCCTGGCTGGTGACGCCTTGCGGCCAGGCTTTTCTCAGCCTCGGCGTCAACGCGCTCGATAGCGGCTACCCTTATCGCGAACGGAACGGCAAACTTTATTATAGCTGGACGGCGTTCGCACCAACTCAAGAAGCGTGGGTCGAGGCGACCCGGCAACGCCTCTCCGCCTGGGGGTTCAACAGTGCAGGGGGCTGGGCCTTGCCGCCGCCGCAGCTGCGCCTGCCAACCATCGTCAATCTCGAACTTGGCCGCAACGCGCGCTTTCACTGGTTCGACCCGTTCGCGCCCGAGACCGAGACGCGGATGATGGCGCTCGCCCGCGAACTCGTCGCCCCCTACCGCAACACCCCATTTCGCATCGGCTATTTCTCCGATAACGAGGTTGGCTGGTGGGCCGGGGCGCTGTTCGTTTTCTATTCAATGAAACCGCCCAATTCGGTGACGAAGCAGCGCTGGATCGAAACGCTGCAGCACTACTATGGCGGCGACTGGGCTCGCTTTATCGTCGATTTTATGCCGCCGGCGGGCGTCAACTCGTGGGCGAAGCTGCTCGCCGCGACCGGGATGACGCGGATGCGGCCCGGCGGCGCTGGGATCCATGTCGTGCGCCAGTGGTGCGGCATCGTGGCGCGCCATTACTATGCGATGGCGTCGCGCGCGATCAGGGCCGCCGATCCCGACGCGCTCTATTTTGGCGACCGGCTGCCGATCTACTACGACCCGGCCGCGGTGCGCGCGATGGCGCCCTATGTCGATGCGATCGCGACCAACTACAATGTCGATAGCAGCGACGGCTGGATCGCCGACTATTTTTTCGATGGGCTGCGCAAATTGTCGAGAGGCAAGCCGGTGCTGGTCTCCGAGTGGTTTTTCGCGGCCAAGAGTAATCGCACCGGCAACCTCAACAACGGCCATCTGATGACCGTCGATACCCAGGCCGAGCGGGCCGCAGGTGCGGCGGCAGCGACCGAGAACCTTGCGGCAATCCCCGAAGTCGTCGGCGCCCATTGGTTCCAGTATTACGACCATCCAAAGGGCGGACGCCCCGATGGCGAGGACTACGATTTCGGGCTGGTCGACATCAACGATCAGCCCTATCGGCGGCTAACCACGGCGCTGGCGATCGCCAATCGCCGCGCCTACGAAATTCATAGCGAAGCGACGATTCGGACGCCCGGGATGGGGGTGTTCACTATTCCGCGAGCCGAGGTTCAGCTGCGCAACCGTTCGCTCTCGGATTGGCCGAAGCCGGCGAGCCTGCTCCCGAGGTTGATAGCGTCCCCGGGGGCCGTCGAATTCGGCGAGGCCTATCTGTCATGGAGCCCGCGCGGCCTCCAGCTGGCGACGATCGGCCAGGACTATTTCGACATCGATCTATTGGCCTATGACGGTCAGTTCCCGCTCAGCGAAGCCTATCGGGTCGAATTGGGCATCGATCTCGGCGATGGACCGCGGCGCTTCACGCTGTTTTTTATCCCGCCGCGCACCAAGATCCACGATTATCCGGAAATGGCCGCTGAGCTCTGCGCCGGAGCCGCAACTCGGGCGATCGGTCAGGGCTGCACCCCCGTAACCGGCGCGGAAGCCCTCTATTTCGGCGCCGACCAGCCGCGCATCACCGCCGAGGCGCTGATCCCCTGGTCGGCGCTGGGGGCGGCGTCGGCGAGCGCGGGGACGCCGCTGCGCGTCGAGATTGCCGTCACCTCGTGGGACCGGGACCGCTGGATGTCGCTGTCGGGGCGTGATCCCGCGGCGGCGATGCGCGATCCCGCCGGTTGGCGACGAGCGCGCCTCGGCGACGGCCCGCAGATAATTGAGAGCGCGCCAACGCTAGCGGTGCGGGCACACGGTTGATGCGCCGGCGGATTTGCGGATGCCGTGAATACCACGGCCGGTCGGGTTTCATGTCGGCGCAGCGCAACGAGTATTGAGGCCGAGCAATGGCGACGCATTTCCCCGACGGGTTTCTGTGGGGCGCCTCGACGGCGGCTTACCAGATCGAGGGCGCAGTCAGGGAGGACGGGCGCGGGCCGTCGATCTGGGATACGTTCAGCCATCTGCCGGGGAAGATCCTCGGCGGCGACAGTGGCGATATTGCCTGCGACCATTACCATCGTTGGCCGCAGGATGTAGCGCTGATGCGCGAACTCGGACTGGGCGCCTATCGGCTGTCGCTGTCTTGGCCGCGCATCCTGCCTCAGGGTCGCGGCGGAACCAACGCCAAAGGACTGGAATTCTACGATCGGCTCGTCGACGGTGTGCTCGGAGCCGGCATCGAGCCGTGGGTCTGCCTCTACCATTGGGACTTGCCGCAGGCGCTCGAAGATCGCGGCGGCTGGCAAAACCGCGACACGGCATCCTGGTTTGCCGAATACGCGCATCTGACGGCGCGGCGGCTAGGCGACCGGGTCAAGCATTGGGCGACGTTCAACGAGCCCAATTGTGCTTGCGTGAAGGGCTATGGCGACGGCGAGCACGCGCCGGGCATTCGCGGTCGCGTCAGCGCGCTGACCGCAATTCATGTCATGAATATTGCGCACGGGTTGGGTGTTGCGGCGATGCGCTCGGAGCGCGCCGACCTGCTGCTGGGCAACATCTACAATTTTCATCCGCGCGAGCCGGCGAGCGACCGCGAGGAAGACGAGATCGCGACCTTGATGCTCGACGCCCTATGGAACCGCTCGTTTCCCGACCCTCAGATGCTCGGGCATTATCCCGAGCCCCTCGCCGCCGAGATGGTCGAGCCGTTGGTCCAGCCCGGCGATCTTGAGATCATTCGGCAAAAGCTCGATTATTTCGCCTTCAACCACTACACGCGATCGCGGGTACGCCGCGATCCGGACCATCCCTTCGAGGTCGGCACCTTGCCGCCGTCGTCCGGTACGCCGGTCACCGAGATGGGCTGGGAGATCGCACCCGATGCCTTTCGCGCGGTGATGATCGAGGTCAAGGAGCGCTACAGCGGAGAACTGCCGATCTATATCCTCGAAAACGGCGCTGCCTTCCCCGATCAGGTGGAGCAGGACGGGCGCATCCGCGACCACCAGCGCGTCAGCTACTTGCGGGGCTATTTGGGCGCCGTGCTCGACGCGATCGGAGCCGGAGTGCCGGTGCGCGGTTATTTCGTCTGGTCGTTGATGGACAATTTCGAGTGGACCCTCGGCTACAGCAAGCGCTTCGGCCTAGTCCATGTCGATTATGAGACGCTTGAACGCCGGCCCAAGGATTCTTTCCACTTCTACGCCGAGCTCGCCGGGGGAGCCGGCCTGGAACGGGAGTAGGATTAAGTTCCTAATACGCGTAATCGGTGAAGACCGGGTCGATCTCACCGTGCCAGCGGGTGCGGAAGTCTTCGAGCAATTCTTCGGCCGGGGTGCGGCCGGAACCGGCGATCGCAAACAGCGGGTCGAGATAATGCGTTTCGTCCTCGCCGAAGGCGCTGCGGCGAGCGCGGCGGTGCAACCCCTCGCGAGCGATGTCCAGCACTTCGAGCGCCACATCGCGCAAGGTGCGGGTGCGCAGGGGGGTCGCCAATGCCAGCCGCGGCACGTCCCGGCGCATCGCCTCGCGCTCCTCCGCGGTCCAGTCGGCAACGAGGTCGTGGGCGGCGTTGAGCGAGGTCGAATCGTACAGAACCCCGACCCACAAGGCCGGCAGCGCGCACAGGCGCCGCCACGGCCCGCCATCGGCGCCGCGCATTTCGAGAAAAGTCTTGAGCCGGACCTCGGGGAAGGCAGTCGTCAGGTGGTCGATCCAGTCTCCCAATCGCGGGATTTCGCCGGGCAGGGCCGGCAGGCGTCCGGCGATGAAATCGTGGAACGACTGACCGCTTGCATCGATGTAGCGGCCGTCGCGGTAGACGAAATACATCGGCACGTCGAGCATGTAGTCGACGTAGCGCTCAAACCCGAAACCTGGCTCGAAAACAAACGGCAGGGTGCCGCAACGATCGGGGTCGGTGTCAGTCCAGATATAGCTGCGATGGCTCAGCAGACCGGACGACTGGCCCTCGACAAATGGCGAGTTGGCGAACAGCGCCACCGCCACCGGCTGCAATGCCAAGCTTACCCGGAACTTTTTGACCATGTCGGCTTCGGACTGGTAGTCGAGGTTGGTCTGCACCGTGCAGGTGCGCAGCATCATGTCGACGCCGAGCCGCCCCTTTTTCGGCATGTAATCGCGCATGATCCGGTAGCGCGCCTTGGGCATCCACGAGATGTCTTCGCGGCGCCATTTAGGGTCGAAGCCGAGCCCAAGCATGCCGAGCCCGAGTTCGTCGCAAACCTCACGCACCTGGCGCAGATGCTCGTGTACCTCGTCGCAGGTCTGATGCACGCTTTCGAGCGGCGCGCCGCTCAATTCGAACTGTCCGCCCGGTTCGAGGGTGATCGAACATTGGGCGTCGTTAGACAGCGCGATCGTGTTGCCGTTTTCGACGACGGGTTTCCAGCCGAAGCGGGTCATTCCCTGCAGCAATGCGGCGATGCCATCCGGCCCTTCATAGGGCACTCGGCGTCGATCGGAGCGCCGGAAGACGAATTTCTCGTGTTCGGTCCCGACCCGCCATGCCGCCGGCGGCTTCGACCCGGAATCGAGGTATTCGACGAGCTGTCGCTTGTCCGTGATCGGTTCTCCGGGCGTGCTCGGCGTGGTTGTCATACTCGGCGGAACTCCCTGGACATTTGGGCCGGAAGGATTGGCAGCAGCTCGTTGCGCGCCAAACGACAAGCGCTCACTCGCCGCGGACGCGGCGCCAATCGCCGGCGATCGCCTGCAACACCGCCAACGCCGCGAGGGCAGCCGTATCGGCGCGCAACACCCTGGGCCCGAGCCCGACGCGAGTAACAAAGGAGAGTTTCCCTAGAGCGTCAAGCTCCGTCTCGGCGAAACCGCCTTCGGGGCCGGTCAGCAGCGCTATCGGCCCGGCGCCGAGCCGCGCAACGGCCGCGCCGATCGGCTCGCCGGCACCGGTCTCGTCACAGACGATCAGACGCCGTTCCGGCTGCCAGCTGCCGAGCACGCGATCGAGCGCCTGCGGTTCGTGCAGTTTGGGGACCGAGAGTCGCTCGGTCTGCTCGGCAGCGGCAACTGCATGCGCGCGAAGCCGATCGAGATTGAGGCGCTCGGTTTGAGTTCGCTGCGTCCACACCGGCAGCAACGCCCCGGCGCCGAGTTCGGTCGCCTTCTCGACCAGCCAGTCGAGACGGGCCCGCTTGATCGGTGCAAACACCAGCCAGAGATCCCACTCGACCTCGGCCGGCCGGATTAGGTGGTCGACGGACAGCCGCCCGCGAATCCGAGAAATTTCGATGATCCGACAGACCCATTCGCCGTCCGTCGCATTGAACGCCGCCACCAAAGCGCCGGCCCCGAGGCGCAGCACCGTGCGCAGGTGATGTGCCTGTCCCGGCGCGAGTTCGATTGACCCGCCGGGTGCGAATGGTTCTGCAACGTAAAGCCGGGCTTTAGGGCGCTCATTCATGCCGGGATCCTCGAATCGCGTCGCTTCGACAGCTAGATTAGGTTCTGGGTCAAGAAAATGATCATGCACTTGTCTCCCCCAGGTCCGGTTGCCCCTCACCCTCCCGCGTCGCGGGAGGGTGAGGGACATTCGGCAATAGGTGCCGGTCCGAGCGATATTCGCCCAGGCGATTGGGTAGAGCGCTATTTGCCGGCAGGCGTCCGGCCTTATGCCCGTCTAGCCCGGCTTGACCGCCCGATCGGGACGTGGCTCTTGCTCTTTCCCGGGTGGTGGGGGATCGCGCTCGCCGCGCCGCGCTGGCCGGACCTGCGGTTGATGGCGCTGTTCGCGCTCGGCGCCGTGGTCATGCGCGGCGCCGGCTGCACCCTGAATGACGTCGCCGATCGCCACTATGACGGGCAGGTGGCGCGCACCCGGCTGCGGCCATTGCCGAGCGGCGCGGTGACCGCGCGTCAGGCGGTCGGGTTTCTGCTGCTGCAATTAGGGATCGGAGCGGCGGTGCTTTTCAGCCTCAACCGGATCAGCGTCCTGCTCGGGATCGCGGTTCTCGGGCTGATCGGCAGCTATCCCTTTATGAAACGAATTACCTATTGGCCACAGGTGTTCCTTGGCCTCAACTTCAATTGGGGGGCGCTGGTCGGCTGGACCGCGGCTGCCGGGACGCTCGGCCGGCCGGCGCTGCTACTTTATCTCGGCGGTATATTCTGGACGATCGGCTACGACACGATCTACGCGCATCAGGATAAGGAGGATGACGCGCTGATCGGTGTCAAATCCTCGGCCTTGGCGCTTGGACAGCACACTCGCCCGTGGCTCTTCGTCTTCTACGCCGCCGCTGTGCTGCTGTGGGGCCTGGCAGGCTGGGTAGTCGGGCTCGGCGGATGGTTCTGGGCCGGGCTCGCCGCTGCGACGGTGCAGCTTCTCTGGCAGGCGGCTGGTGTAAATATCGACCAGCCGGCCGATTGCCTTGCCAAGTTCCGCTCGAACCGCTCGGTCGGCTGGCTGATGCTCGCCGGGATCGTCGCTGGTCACCTGATCTGAGCTCTCCCTTGGATCCGGCCCTTTTCGTCCGCCGTAACACTGCGGTGGCAGCGCCGCCGCTGCTACCCGAGATCCGACTCCATCTGGCGACCGAGGTTACCCCGATCTGGCAGGCCAGCGAAGAAAGCCTGGCGCGCGGCGGCGTGCCCCCGCCGTTTTGGGCATTCGCCTGGGCCGGTGGCCAGGCACTCGCCCGCTACTTGCTCGAACGTCCCGAGACGGTCGCCGGGCGCTATGTGTTCGATTTCGGCTCCGGCTCGGGACTGGTCGCAATCGCCGCCGCCAAAGCCGGTGCCCGCTCCGTGCTGGCGGCCGAGATCGACCATTTCGCCGCGGCCGCCATTGCCGCCAACGCCGCGCTGAACGATGTCGTGGTGGAGGTAATGATCGCGGATGCGATCGACGCCGCCGACCCTCGCTGGCAGGTCGTTACTGCCGGCGATGTTTGCTACGAGCGCGATATGGCACATCGCGTCATACGATGGCTGCGGGCGCTGGCGGGGGACGGTTGTCTTGTGCTGCTCGGCGACCCCGGGCGCGCCTATCTGCCGACCGAGGGCCTGCTCCGGCTTGCTTCCTATACCGTGCCAACAAGCCTAGAGCTCGAAGATAGTGCAACCCGCGACGGCGTTGTTTGGCGGGTCCTGCCGCCCTGAAGCACGCTCGTCAACCGGCTCCGCTGCACCCATATAGCGCGGCATGCCCTATGCCAGCCTGCGTGACTTTATCGACCGGCTCGAGACGAGCGGGCGGCTGGCGCGGGTCGCGGCGCCGGTGTCGCCGCATCTCGAAATGACCGAGATCCAGACGCGTCTGTTGGCTGAGGGCGGGCCGGCGGTGCTGTTCGAGAACGTGACGGGCGAAAACGGCAAGAAATATTCGATGCCCGTCTTGGTCAATTTGTTCGGCACCATCGAGCGCGTCGCTTGGGGCATGGACCGCGAGCCGGGTGGCCTGCGCGAGATCGGCCGGACGCTGGCCTTTCTGAAGCAGCCGGAGCCGCCGGGAGGCTGGCGTGAAGCGCTCGATCTGCTGCCGCTGCTGCGCACGGTCATGGCAATGCGCCCGCGCACCGTAGGCGCCGCGCCGTGCCAGGAGATCGTATTGCGCGGGGCCGAGATCGACCTCGGCGCCTTGCCGGTCCAAACCTGCTGGCCGGGCGAGCCGGCGCCGCTGATCACTTGGCCGTTGGTCGTGACCAAGGGGCCGGGGCAGCGCCGCGAAGATGGCTTCAACCTCGGCATCTATCGTATGCAGGTGACCGGCCGCGACACTACGTTGATGCGCTGGCTCAAGCATCGCGGCGGCGCGCAGCATCATCAGCGCTGGAGCGCGGAGCGCCGCGGGCCGTTGCCGGCGGCCGCGGTCATCGGCGCCGATCCAGGCACGATCCTTGCCGCGGTGACGCCGGTTCCCGACACCTTGTCCGAATACCAGTTCGCCGGGCTGTTACGCGGGCAAAAGGTCGAATTGGTCGACTGCAAGACCGTGCCGTTGAAGGTGCCAGCGCAGGCCGAGATCGTGCTCGAAGGCCATGTCTCGCTAGACGAGTTCGAGGACGAAGGCCCCTATGGCGATCACACCGGCTATTACAACGCGGTCGAGCGCTTTCCGATCTTCCGCCTATCGGCGATCACGATGCGGCAGAGCCCGATCTATCTGTCGACCTTTACCGGCCGCCCGCCCGACGAACCCTCGATCCTCGGCGAGGCGCTGAACGAAGTCTTCATCCCCCTGCTGCAACAGCAGTTCCCGGAGATCGTCGATTTCTGGCTGCCGCCCGAGGGCTGCTCTTACCGCGTCGCGGTGGTGGCGATCCGCAAGGCCTATCCCGGCCATGCCAAGCGCGTAATGATGGGAATCTGGTCGTTTCTGCGCCAATTCATGTACACAAAATTCGTCATCGTCGTTGACGACGATATCGACGCGCGGGACTGGAAGGATGTGATGTGGGCGGTCTCGACCCGCATGGATCCGGTGCGCGATGTGACCCTCATCGACAATACCCCAATCGACTATCTCGACTTCGCCTCGCCCGAATCCGGGCTGGGAGGCAAGATCGGCCTCGACGCAACCGGCAAACTGCCACCCGAGACCCGGCGCGAATGGGGCCGGCCGATCCGCATGGCCGAGGCGGTCGTCGCGGAGGTGACAAGCAAATGGACGAGTTACGGGCTGCCTGGATCGGGCAAGCCGATATGGAAATAGCGGAGATCCGATGAATGATATTGGCCGAGACTCGGCTGCGATCGACCTGCTGCACGATCTGATCGGGCGCGCCCGCCGCGCCGGCGCCGACGCTGCCGATGCGGTGCTGTTCGAGGGCACCTCGCTGTCGCATGGCCGCCGTCTCGGGAAAACCGAGAAGCTCGAGCGCTCCGAGGGCCAGGACCTCGGCCTGCGGGTCTTCATCGGGCGGCAGCAGGCGATCGTGTCGTCGAGTGACCGGTCGCCGAAGGCGCTTAGCGAGCTCGTCGAGCGCGCCGTGGCGATGGCCAAGACCGTGCCCGAGGACCCGTATTGCGGGATCGCCGAACCCGACGAGATCGCCCGCGACTGGCCCGCACTCGACATGTTCGACCCCGAGGAGCCCAGCGCCGAGGTATTGATCGAGCGGGCGCGCGCCGCCGAGGAAGCCGCCCTCGCGGTCAAGGGGGTGACCAATTCCGAGGGCGCTGAAGCCGGGTGGGGCCGCTCCGAGATGGCGCTGGTCGCTTCGAACGGTTTTGCCGGGATTTACCGGGGTTCGAGCCACGGGGTCAGCGCGTCGGTCATCGGCGGCACCGGCACCGGCATGGAGCGCGACTATGATTATTCCAGCGTGGTCTATGCCGCTGATCTGCGCGACCCGGCGGAGGTCGGCAAAAGCGCCGGGGAGCGCGCGGTCAAGCGGCTCGGGGCCCGGAAGATGCCGACCTGCCGGTGCCCGGTGGTGTTCGATCCGCGGGTCGCGCGCAGCTTCATCTCGCATTTGCTGGGCGCGATCTCGGGCCCGTCGATCGCCCGTGGCACCAGCTTTTTGAAGGACCGGCTCGGCGATCGCATCTTTCCCGAGGCGATCACCATCGTCGACGACCCGCACCGGCGGCGTGGCCTCCGCTCGAAACCGTTCGACGGGGAAGGCATCGCCAACCATCGCCGCGCGATTGTCGAGAAAGGCGTGCTCACGACCTGGCTGTTGGATTTGCGGTCGGCCCGCCAATTGGGTTTCAAGACCACGGGGCACGCCGCACGCGGCACCGCCTCGCCGCCTTCGCCTTCCGCCACCAACGTGTGGATCGAGCCCGGCAAGGTGAGCCCGCGGGCGCTAATATCAGACATCGAGAGCGGGTTTTACGTGACCGAGATGATGGGGATGGGGGTCAACGGCGTGACCGGTGACTACAGCCGGGGCGCCGCCGGCTTCTGGATCGACAAGGGCGAAATCGCCTTTCCGGTCAGCGAGATGACCGTCGCCGGCAACCTCAAGGAGATCTTCGCCCGCCTCGTCGTTGCCGACGACCTCGAATTCAAGGCCGGCATGGACGCCCCGACCCTGCGCGTCGACGATCTGACCGTCGCCGGCGCCTGAGCTGGTCTCTTCGCCGATCTAGAGAGATGATGAGGTCCGAGCGAGTCGAATCGATGGACGTTAATAAATAAAATTGTCGTTTACCATATGTCCATTTGACATGCTGTTCATTTTGGCTAAATTCCGTCGGAAATCGGCCGGCGAGAGCCGATCTTTAATACGCTTCATCAACATTGGATGTGTTCATCCGCCTCTTTGTGTTGAGCAACGCAGAATGGCGCGCTTTTGCTGGCCGCCGCGAGGGAAGATGGCAAGATGATCCGAACTAAGACAACCGGAAAGCTCGCGGCCGGCGCGCTCGCAGTCGCAATCGTTGCGGGCGTCTGCGGCGCCGGCAGCGATAGGGCATTCGCCCTGCCGACGACGTGGGTCTTGCAAGGCGCCGAGCTCGACGATGGCGGTACCGTATCCGGCAAGTTCACGATCGGACCCTACGGCTATCTGATCGCGCCGGTTGCCGTCACCACCACTGGCGGCACCTTGCTCGGTGGGTTTTCGTATGCGCCGCCCGATCCGTCTGACATCGTGCCAAACACACCGCCCGCTTTCGGCGTGGATTTCTTTTCGCCGTCGTACAATCTGGATCTGCACATCGTTTTCCAGAACTCGCTAGAATCGAGCGGACCGGACCCGATCGTTCTGGCCTCATCGTATGAGTGTGCGGCTTTTACCTGCCCCGGGCCGGACACCGGCAATCCCGGCGCGGACACCCGCTTTTTCACCGCCGGTGAAGTCGTCGCAGCACCCGAGCCGGCCAGTTTCGGCCTGCTTGCCCTTGGCGTCGGCGCCATCGGGATAATCGCCCTCAGTCGCCGGCGCGCCAGCGCGCACGGCTAAGTCGACGCATCGCAGATCGAGTGAAGTAACGCCAAAACACGCTCCTAACCTGCGCCTGCGCCCCCTCCCATTTGAGCGCCCCTTTCGGAGCGGCAAGCATATCGATCCCCCTTTGTAAACTGCGCCGTTGCGCCTTTCCGCACCCGGGTGTCTATGCCCGTTGCCAAAACGGGCTCTAATATCCGTGCCGGGCGAGGCGAAATCGGATAGGATCGGTGCCGGGTTCAAACAGCAGTGCCGGTTCCGGCGCGGCGCTTCGGCAGAGGAGCAAGGAAATGGGCGAGATTCTTGGTCTTGGCTGCACCCACTATCCGGGGCTGACGGTGCCCGACGAGCAGCTGCCGTCGCTGTTTCACCGGCTGCTGACGGCACCCAACGTTCCCGAGCACTACAAGAACCCGGCCAACTGGCCGGCCGAGCTTGTCGCCGAACTCGGCAATGACGAGGGGTTTTCCTCGGCCCAGCGCTACAGTGCGCGGATGGCCGAAGGCTTCCGTGCTGTACGCAAATCGCTCGACGCGTTCAACCCGGATGTCGTGCTGGTGTGGGGCGACGACCAGTACGAGAATTTCCGCGAGGACATCATCCCGGCCTTTTGCTTACTCGGATATGACGACGATTTCGCGGTTCAGCCATGGAAAAACGGCAATGGCGGCCGCACCAATCGTTGGGGCGAGCCGGGCGATTGGGCATTGAAGCTGCACGGTCACCGCGAGGCCGCCAAGCATCTCGCCACCGGTCTGATCGAGCGCGGCGTCGACATGGCCTATGCCTATAAGCCGCTGCACCATCCGCTGGCGCACGCCTTTACCAACACCTTCCTCTATCTCGATTGGGACCGGAAGGGCTTCCCCTATCCGGTCGTGCCGTTCGCGATCAATTGCTACGGCAGTAACCTGTTGCACGCCAAGGGCGGCACCGCGGCGTTGTTCATGCCGCCGCGCGATCCGTCGATCGCCGGCGATCCGCCCTCGCCGCATCCCTGGCGCTGCATGGAGGTCGGCAAGGCGGTGGCCGAGACCTTCGCGGATTCGCCCTGGCGGGTGGCGGTGATTGCCTCGTCGAGCTGGTCGCATTGCTTCCTGTCGCCGACCAACGGCTATATGTGGCCCGACCAAAAGGCGGACCGGTTGCTGTTCGACGCGCTGTCGCAGCGCGATTACGACACTTGGCGCAAGCGCCCATTGAAGGCGATGGAGCAAGCCGGGCAGCACGAAATGCTGAACTGGTGCGCGCTGATGGGGGCGATGGAAAAGCTCGACCGGAAACCGGTCGTGCACGATTACATCGAGACGCACATCTTTGCGTCGGATAAGTGCTTCGTCTCCTACCCGGCATAAGGCCGCGGGGCGGTGGCGCGGCGGGTAAGCCTCTGCCGGACGCCGCCACCCTTGCCAAGGGCGGTCCCTGTCTTTAACACTGCCGGCGGGGACCCATGTTCGGAAAGCCGCCGATCCTTGAGGAGGGCGCGCGCAGTGCCGCGCTCATATGGCGCTTGGTGCGCGATTTCATGCGCCCGCATGCGCCGCGGGTGGCATTTGCCTTTTTGCTGATGGGATTGGCGGCTGGCAGCACGGCGCTGCGCGCCTGGCTGATGCAGCCCGTTCTCGACCGCATCTTTGTCGGGCGCGACGGCTCGCTTCTGCTGCTGATCGCCGGCGGCGCATTGGCTATCGCGATCGTGAAGGGTCTCGCCGATTACGGCGAGGCGGTGCTGATGAACCGCGTTGGCCAGCGCGTCATCGCCGATGTGCAGATCGCGCTGTTCACTCGGCTGATGCGCGCCGATCTCGCCTATTTTCACGCGCATCCGAGCGGAACTTTGATATCACGCTTCACCAGCGACGCCGTGCTGCTGCGCAACGCCGCGGCGAACATCCTCGGTGCGATCGGCAAGGATGCGCTGACTGTGATGTTCCTGGTTGGGGTCATGTTCTATCAGGACTGGCTCTTGGCATTGGTCTCGTTCTTCGTCTTCCCGGTGGCGATCCGCCCGATCGTCGGCATCGGCCGCCGCATGCGCCGGGTTTCGGCCAACACTCAGGCAGAGATTGGCCAACTTACGACGCTGCTCAGTCAGACCTTTCAGGGCGCCCGTCTGGTCAAGGCCTACGGCATGGAGGATTACGAGGAGCGGCGCGCCGCCGGCCTGTTCGAACGGCTGTTCGCGCTGATCGACCGGGCAACACGGACGCGCTCGCGCGCCTCGCCGATGATGGAGACGTTGGGCGGCGCGGCAATCGCGATCGTCATCCTTTATGGCGGTCATCAGGTCATCGTCGGGACCCGGACGCCGGGCGCGTTCTTCTCGTTCATTACCGCGCTGCTGCTCGCCTATCAGCCGGTGAAGAGCCTCGCCAATCTGAACGCCTCGCTGCAGGAAGGCCTCGCCGCAGCCCAACGAATCTTCCAGGTGCTCGACGTCGAGCCAACAATTCGCGATACATCCGCGGCTCGGCCACTATGCATTGCCGGAGGCGAAATCCGCTTCGACCGTGTACGGTTCGGATACGCTCCCGGCGCCGTCGCTCTTGACGACGTCTCGCTGACCGTCCCGCCCGGGCGTACGGTCGCGCTGGTCGGCGCATCGGGGGCCGGCAAATCGACCATCCTCAACCTGATCCCCCGCTTTTTCGATGTCGAGGAGGGCAGCATCGCGATTGACGGGCAGGATATCCGCAGCGTGACCTTGGCCTCGCTGCGCGGTGCGGTGGCGCTCGTCGCCCAAGAGGTCACGCTGTTCGACGACACTCTGCGGGCCAACATCGCCTATGGGCGGTTCGGTGCCGCAGCGACCGATATCGAGGCGGCAGCCCGCGCCGCCGGCGCCGACGAGTTCATAAGAGAGCTGCCGAACGGCTACGACACGCAGGTCGGAGAGCACGGTGTGCGCCTCTCCGGCGGGCAGCGCCAGCGCCTGGCGATCGCCCGGGCGATGCTCAAGGACGCCCCGATCTTGCTGCTTGACGAGGCGACCTCGGCCCTCGACAGTGAGTCCGAACGCCAGGTGCAGGCTGCGTTGCGTACGTTGATCCGCGGGCGCACGACCTTGGTCATCGCCCACCGGCTGTCGACGGTCCAGGGTGCAGATCTGATCTGCGTCGTTGATCGCGGGCGCATCGCCGAGAGCGGCCGGCACGCTGAGCTGCTTGCCCGCGGCGGTCTCTATGCGCGGCTCTATGCGATGCAGTTCGCAGATGAGCGAGACGTCGCCGCTGCCGCTCCAGCGCAATAGCGGTGTGGCGCTGATCTTTCCCAGGCGCGGCATGTGGCGGCGTGTCACGCGCAATGCTCGGCTGCGGCGAGCGGCATGTTGGGCAATGCAGTGCTACATTCGCTTCGTCTATCGCACCAACCGCTGGACCGTAGAAGGCGGTGAGGCGCCACGCCGGCTGATCGCCGAGGGTCGAGCTTTCATCGGCGCATTCTGGCACGGGCGCATGATGATGATTCCGATGGCGTGGCAGCGCATGGCGCCGATGCACATGCTGATTTCGGCACACCGCGACGGACAAATTATTGCCGACGCCGTGTCGTATTTCGGTATCCAGGCGATCGCCGGTTCGACCCGCCGTGGTGGCTCAGCAGCTTTCCGCAACCTGCTCAAAAAGTTGAAGGAAGGGGATTGTGTGGCGATCACTCCGGATGGGCCGCGCGGCCCGGCGATGACCGTCAGCATTGGCATCGTTAATGCCGCGAGGCTGGCCCAGGTGCCGATTGTGCCAATCACCTATGCCACGAGCCGCCGGTGGATGTTCCCAAGTTGGGACCATTTCCATGTCGCGTTGCCGTTCGGGCGTGGTCTGTTTTTGTGGGGCCAGCCGATCGAAATCGCTACCGACCTTGACGAGACTGGAGTCGAGCACGCCCGATCCTTGATCGAGGCGCGCATGATCGAGATGGTCAACGAAGCCGACCGCCGTATCGGGCACGGGGTAAAAGCTCTTCAGCCACCCGACGCGAGGCTGTCTCCCTCTCCCCGCACGCGGAGAAGTGGCGAGGCCAAAGCGACCTCGCCGCGCCATGCCGTTCAAGGAGAAAAGCCGCGCTGATGCTGCCGCTCGTCTATCGCATCCTGACCCGGCCGCTAGCGCCGTTCGTGCTGCTGTATCTGAAGCGGCGCCTCCGGCACGGCAAGGAGGACAGGCGGCGCTTGAGAGAACGCCAGGGTTTTGCATGCGGTGCCCGACCGTCGGGGCCACTGGTGTGGGTTCACGCCGCGAGCGTCGGCGAGGCGACGGCGACGCTGCGGCTGATCGAACGGCTGATCGAGATGCGGCCCGCGCTCGAAATCCTCCTCACTACCGGCACGGTCGCTTCGGCCCGGCTGCTCGAAGGGCGGCTGCCGCCGCGGACGCGCCATCAATTCGTGCCGGTCGACCTGCCGGGCTGGATCGGGCGTTTTCTCGATCACTGGCGACCGGACCTGGCGCTTTGGGTCGAATCCGAGTTGTGGCCAAACTTGGTGCTGACGACGCATGCGCGCGAGATTCCGATGATGTTGGTCAGTGGCCGGCTATCGGCGCGCTCATACCGGCGCTGGCGCCGGTGGCCAGGACTAATCGGCCCAATGCTCGGCGCTTTCTCGCAATGCCTCGCTCAGGATGCGGACCAGGCCGCGCGGCTGCACCGACTCGGCGCCCGCGATGTCGCCGCGGTCGGCGACCTCAAGGCTGCAGGCGCCACCCTGCCGGTCGACCAGGCGCAGCTGTGGCGGCTGCGCCGACAGATTGGCTCGCGCCCGCTATGGCTCGCCGCCAGCACTCACGCGGGCGAAGAGGAAATCGTCGCCGCCGCCCATAGATGTCTCGCTGCTGACCAGCCCGGCCTGCTGACGATCATCGCCCCCCGCCATCCGGTGCGCGGCGACGCCATCGCTGCGATGCTCGCCGAGCACGGGCTGCGGGTCGCCCGGCGCAGCCATAGGGAGCCGATCAGCGACGAGACCGCGGTCTACCTTGTGGATACGATTGGCGAACTTGGCCTGTTTTACCGTCTCGCCGGGATTGCCTTTATCGGGGGCTCGCTGACGCGGAACGGCGGACACAACCCATTCGAGGCGGCGCGCCTCGATTGCGCCATATTGCACGGGCCGGACATGAGCAATTGTGTCGGGATGGCTTCGGCGCTGGCAGCGGCCGGGGCGGCAGAGGTTGTGACCGACGCAGAAGAGCTGACCCGGGCCGTTTCAGCACTCCTCACCGATCGCGGGCTGCGTGCGACACGTTGCGTGGCCGCTGCGCGGGCGGCCGCTGCCGGCCAGAGCATTCTCGACACCATCCTCACCCGTCTCGCCCCATGGCTCGACGGGCTCGCGCCGGTGCAAAACGGCCCGGCGGAAGGCGCACTGATCGCGGGCAACGCCGGGGCGCGGCATTCGCTGCGGGCCTGATGCGAACCGCCCCGGATTTTTGGGGGAGGGAGCCGGGGCTTGCAGCTGATCTGCTGCTGCCGATCGGCGCAGCTTGGGATGCTGCAGGCCGGCTCCGCCGCGCCTTGGCACGGCCGTATCGTCCGCCGGTGCCGGTCATCTGCGTCGGCAATCTGGTGGCCGGTGGCGTCGGGAAGACCCCGGTGGCACTGGCGCTCGCCGCATACCTCTCGGCGCATGGCATCGCGGTTCATGTGGTGACGCGCGGCTATGGCGGCCGGCTCGTTGGCCCGGTTCGCGTCGATCCGACCCAGCATGACGCCGCTGCAGTCGGCGACGAAGCGTTGTTGCTGGCTTTACGCGCGCCGTGCTGGGTCGCCCGAGCCCGCGGCATGGGGGTCGCCGCCGCGGTCGCGGCCGGAGCCAAAGCCATCCTGCTCGATGACGGATTCCAGAATCCGACCGTCGCCGCAACCCTGGCGCTGATCGTCGTCGACCCCGTTTATGGCTTTGGCAATCGGCGGGTGATGCCCGGCGGCCCATTGCGCGAGAGCTTGCGCCGCGGTCTGGCCCGCGCCGATGGCGTAGTGCTGCTCGCGACCGAAGGAGAGACGCGCCCGCACCGGCCAATTGCCGCCGATGCCAGTCGGCCGATCGTACCTGCGGTACTGACGGCAGTGGACGGCGCCCGGCTCGCGGGGAGCCGCGCCGTCGCCTTTGCCGGGATCGGGCGGCCGGAAAAATTCTTCGCAACCGTGCGTGGGCTCGGCGTTGAACTTGTCGCCGCGCGCCGTTTTCCCGACCACCACCCGTTCCGCTCCGATGAGATCGCCGAACTGCACCGGTCGGCGGCGCGCGAGAATGCGCGGCTGGTGACGACGGCAAAGGACTATGTGCGGGTGCCGCTCGCGGCGCGGGCCGGGATCGAGGTACTCGAGGTCGAAATCCGCTGGCCCGATCTTGCCGCCCTCGATGGCCTTCTCGGCCCCGATGTGCTATCCGCCCAGGGCAATGGACACGGCGCAGGCGAATACCGTTGTTGAGGCGCCCCGGTTCGGCCATCGCCTAGAAGCTTGGGGGGCAGCGGCTTTCTTCGGTGTGTGCGGATTGTTGCCGCTCGATTGCGCCTCCGCCATCGGCGGCGCGCTGGGGCGGCGCATCGGCCCGTTTCTCGGCATCTCCAAACGGGCCCGGCTCAATCTTCGCCGCGCGTTTCCCGACCTTCCCGACGCTGAGATCGAACAGATCGTCATCGGCATGTGGGACAATCTCGGCCGCGTCGCGGCTGAGTACCCGCACCTCCGGAGATTCCGCGTCTTCGAGCCGGGCGGACGGGTCGAGACCCACGGCTTCGAGCATATCGACCAGGCGGTCGCTGCCGGGCGGCGGATGATCGTCTTCTCCGGCCATATCGCCAATTGGGAGATCGGCTCGCTCGCCGGCGTCCAGTACGGGATCTCGGTCGCCCAGATCTATCGAGCTGCCAACAATCCGTTGATCGATCGCTTGATCGCGAAGTTGCGCGGCGATCGCGAGGAGTTCATCCCGAAGGGCGCCGTTGCGGCGCGGCGCGCGATTTTGGCGCTTAATCGTGGCGTGCATCTGGGCTTGCTCGCCGACCAGAAGATGAATGACGGAATCCCGGTTCCGTTCTTCGGACGCCCCGCGATGACCAGCTCTGCCCTCGCTTTTCTGGCGCTCCGCTTCGACTGCGACGTGTTTCCGCTTCGGGTCGAGCGGCTCGCGGGGGCGCGCTTCCGGGTCACGGTCTCACCGCCGTTGCCCTTGCCTCGAAGCGGTGATCGTCAGGCCGACGCCGCCGCCCTGATGACAGCGGTCAATGCGACCTTAGAGGTGTGGATTCGCGACCGACCCGAGCTGTGGCTCTGGGTGCATCGGCGCTGGCCGGATTAGGTCGAGACGAATCGGCGCCATGTAGCCGTCGGTCGTGGCCGCTATCACGGCGCGGGGCGTTGCGCTGGGTATAGTCATGGAAAGATCGGTTGCGCATGACGCAACTTTGTGCAGGCTGATGTTGTAAACCGTCGAGTTGGGTTTACGACGCCCAACCCACCGGATCGAAGCGGGAGGGAAACCATGGACATGACGCGTCGTGCCACTGCGGAATTCTTCGGCACGCTCTGGTTGGTTTTTGGGGGGTGCGGCGCCGCTGTGCTCGCGGCCGGCTTTCCGCTACTAGGGATTGGCTTCCTCGGAGTAGCCTTCGCCTTCGGACTGACCGTGCTGACGATGGCCTATGCCGTCGGACACATCTCGGGCGGCCATTTCAATCCGGCCGTGACGATCGGGCTGTGGGCCGGCGGGCGGTTCAAGGCCGCGGACGTGCTGCCCTACATCATCGCCCAGGTGATCGGCGCGATCGTCGCCGCGGCAATCCTTTACGCCATCGCGTCTGGCAAACCGGGCTGGGTTGCGGGCGGTTTTGCCTCCAACGGCTACGGCGATCTAAGCCCAGGCAAATACGGGTTGGGCGCCTGCTTTATTGGTGAGGTGGTCGCCACCTTCTTCTTTCTTTTCGTGATCATCGGCTCGACCTCGCGGGGCGCCGCGGTCGGCTTTGCCGGCATCCCGATCGGACTGTGCCTGACCCTGATCCATCTGATCATGATCCCGGTCACCAATACTTCGGTCAACCCGGCCCGCAGCACCGGCCCCGCGCTGTTCGCCGGCGGGCACTATATATCGCAGCTATGGCTGTTCTGGCTGGCCCCGATCATCGGCGCAGCGCTCGCCGGCTTTTTCACTCGTTGGCTTTATCAGGACGAGCTGGTGACAGTCGGCACCGTTGTCGTCGAGGAACAGCGCATCGGCTAAACGAAGCCAACGCGTCGCCGCCGCCTCATTCATCGTCGCGGAATTGCGGCCAAGGCGCGCGGCGTTCGAGCCGCCGATCGATCCAGAACACGACCAATGTCACGAAGAGCGGCAGCGCAAAGATCAGAAACGCGACTGAATAAAGCAGAGTGTCGTTACGGATGTCTATGATCGGCTGCTCGATCTCGTCGACCGGCACGGCGATCGCCAGCAACTGATCGCGCCCATACCGCGGCGGGATGTCGGTCACCCGGCCGATATAGGTTCGGCCGGCGACGTCGTAGACGCGGGTGCCGGCCATCTGTTGGTTCTGATAGGCGGCGACAAGGCCGTCGATCACCGGATCGTTCATCTCAGCGATCTTGGGCAACATCGCCGTGATTTTGCCGTTGGCGCGCACTGCTTTGGCGATTCGGTTCTGGTCGGGCAATGCTACGACCCCGCCGGTTTTGGTGAAGATGAAAGCCGTGTTGCCCGGTGTGATTCGCTGCTTTCCCAAAAAACTCGCCAAATCGACCGCGGCCAAATCGGCTCCCATCACCCCCGGCGTCAGCCCCCCAAAGCGGCGGCTCAGGGTGAAACCAGGCTCGCCGCTTGAAGCAAACATATAAAGTTCGCTGTGCTCGACCACGTCGCTGCGCTTGGCGGCCGCGTACCAAGGTCGTTCGCGGGGATCGAACGGCGCGCCTTATCGCGGCGGCCAACGATCGTGCCGTCCTCGGCGAGAAAGACCCAGCGCACGGTGCGCTGACCGGCGGCATCGTCCGTGACGATCTCGTTGGCAAAGACCGCCTCGGGGGGTGCTTGCAGCGCCTTGCGCAACGCGGCGATCTTTTCTCCGGCGATGTGCGTCACCATGAAGAAATCGCCGTCATCGAACCCGACATAGAGCGATAATATTTGGGGATAGATGCGCAACGCCCGCAACAGCAGGGCCAGGGCGTTGGGGTCGTCCTTGATCGCCGGAGTGGTCAATTCCGGCACCAGCGAGGCGATCCCGACGATCGCATACATCGGGTCGTAAAGCAGTCTGATTCGATCGGTGATTTTGTCGTCCGCCTCCTGCATCAGCCGCTGTGCGGCAGCGATCGCCAACTCGGTCGACTTCTTCGAATTGTACCAAATGATCCCACCGGCCAGCGCCACCAGAATGAACAAGAGGAGGCCGGTAATCCCGAGATAGGTCGGCCAGCGCCGGCCCTCACCGGAGCCAAGGAGATTGTTGGGCCGCTTCCGTGGATAGTTTTGCGGGTTGGTCACGGCCTTCCATCCCCCCGGCGCGCGACCTGCTCGCGAGATCCGGAGAGCCGATGATAGAAGTCCGGTCTCGGTGATGTCTAGGCGCAGCCGGCGTCGAGGCTCGCTGCAGCCAAGATCAGCCGCCGGCTAACGACCGGCGCTCCTGTGATGCGGCTGCGGTAGCGGCCTCAGCGGTGACCTCGACTTCTACGGTCATGCCGAGATGGTCCGACGGGAAACCGGTCCAGCTCCCAGAAATCGGCACCGCCTGACGCGGATCACGAACAACAGCGACGCGGACCAAATCGTGATTGCCGACGTTGCCGTTCGTGGGATCGAACTCGATCCAGCCGGCACCCGGGAGGTAGACTTCGAGCCAGGCATGGGTGGCGCCGCCGCCGACCCGGCCGCCAACCCGGCCCTGGGGAACATAGAGGTAGCCGCTGACAAAACGGGCCGCGAGCCCGAGCGAGCGCACTGCCTCCATCATCAGCACTGCAAAATCGCGGCAGCTGCCGCTGCCAATCCGCAAGGTCTTGACCGGATCTTGGATGCCGCTCTCTTCGCGCGCCTCATAGGTCAGATCGCGCCGGATAGCCTGGGTCATCGCGGCCAATAGCTCAGTCGTGTCACTGCGTCCGTCATGGCGCAAAAACTGCCATGCCCAGCGGTCGATTTCGTGTTCGGGATCGAGATACTGGCGCTCGATAAGCCGCAATAGATCCGGCATCTCCTCGGCGCCATAGGCAAACGGATAGCGCGTCGCATACTCTTCGATCTGAAAATCGAGAGCATTGGTCGCCGAGTGATCGAGACGGATCACGCTTTCAAAGCGCAGCTCTGCCGCGCGGCCGGCGAATCGGGCGATCGCAACGCAATTGCCGAAGACATCATGGACCCAGCGAATATCGGCGGGTTGCGGCGTGATCACCAGCTTGCTGTCGAGCAGCCTTTGGTCGTAGCTGTCGCGCGGCCGCAGCATCATGCGATGCTCGCCAAAAGCAACCGGTTGCTTGTAGCGGTAGGTCGTGACATGACGCACGTTAATGATAGGCATTACACCGGCCTATTGCGCGACCGCGGTCTGCGTCTGCGAGGCCTCGGGCGTGTAGCCGAAGAAGGCGATCGACAGGTCGCGGCTGACAGCGATCAGCTGCTGTTGGATTAGATCGAGAAACTCGTGCAGACCCTCGCTCAGGATCGCCGTGATCGTGAGCGTGCCGAGGACGGCGCGCAAGCGGTCGAGCTCCTCGGCGGCGTCATTGCCCCCCCGCAGCGAATAGTGCGACTTGACGTCGCCCAGAAGTCGCCCGACTTCGCGCACGCAATGATGAACCGAACGCGGAAAGGCTTGGTTGAGCAGCAGAAAGCCGGCAACCCGCGCCGGCGTCGTGCTGGCCGCGTGCAGTCGGCGATAGGCGTGATAGCCGGCGGCGGAGCGCAACAGCGCGTTCCATTGGCTGACATCAGTCGGCGAGCCGACATCGGCAACGTCGGGCAACAGCAGGTGGTATTTGATGTCGAGCAGTCGCGTCGTCTGGTCGGCGCGCTCGATATAGCGGCCGAGCTGGTAGAAATACCATCCCTGGTCGCGGAAGAAAGTGCCCTCTGTGATGCCCGTGTGGGTCTGACAGGCTTCCTTTACCGTCGCGAACAACGCGGCCAGCCTGCCGGGAGCGAGGTCGGCGACTCTGAGTGCGGCGAGCCGATTGTAGAAGACATTGAGCTGTACCCACATCTCGGTCGAGATTAATGGGCGCAGGGTGCGGGCGTTCTCGCGCGCGCCGCGGATGGTGCTGACGATCGAGGTCGGATTGTCGGCATCGACTACGTAGAACTCGAGCACGCTTTGCGCCGAGACCACGCGATCATCGGCGAAGAACTTCTCTTCGTCCGAATTCAGCTGGATGATCGAGCGCCAGTTCTGGCCACCCCGGCTGTCGCGTGAGAAGGTTTCGTTGACGTCGAGGATGCGCGCCAAATTTTCGGCACGCTCGACGTAGCGCGCGAGCCAAAAGATGCAGTCCGCGTAACGGGCGAGTAGAACGTCAACCAAGGACCCAGGTATCCTTCGAACCGCCACCCTGCGAGGAATTGACGACGAGCGAGCCGCGGCGCAGCGCCACGCGGGTCAATCCACCCGGTAAGACCCAGGTGCTCGACCCGGTCACGGCGAACGGCCGTAAATCGACGTGGCGCGCCTCGATACGGCCATCGACCAAGGTTGGCGCCACCGACAGGTTTATGCAGGGTTGGCTAATGTAATTAGCCGGATCGGCGATCAGCTTCGCCCGGCAATCGTCGAGCTCGGCTCGGCTCGCCTTGGGCCCGACCGTGATGCCGTAGCCGCCGGCTTCGCCGACCGGCTTGACCACCAGCTCGGGCAAATGGTCGAGCGTATAGCGCAATGCTGCCGGTTCGCGGCAGATGTGGGTCTCGACGTTATGCAGAATCGGTTCCTCGCCGAGATAATAGCGGATGATCCGGGGCATATAGGCATAAACCGCCTTGTCGTCGGCCACCCCGGTGCCGATCGCATTGGCAAGCGCGACCGTCCCGGCGCGATAGGCCCGCATCAGCCCGCGCACGCCCAGCATACTGTCCGGAAGGAACGCTTCGGGGTCCAGGTAATCATCGTTGATGCGGCGATAGATCACATCGACCCGCGCCAGCCCGCCGGTCGTGCGCATCCATACGCGCTCGTCCTCGACCACTAGGTCCGGCCCCTCGACCAAAGGGACGCCCATCTCTCGTGCGAGAAAGACATGTTCGAAATAGGCTGAATTGTAGGTGCCGGGCGACAGCAGCACGACTTGTGGGTCGGTGACAGCAGCGGGCGCAAGCTCCTGCAATGCCGCGATCAGCTTGGTGCCGTAATTGTCGATCGGGCGCAGGCCGATGTCGTCGAGCAGGTCGGGAAAGGCGCGCAGCATCATGTGCCGGTTCTCGACGACATAGCTGACGCCCGACGGGGTACGCGCGTTGTCCTCGAGCACGAGAAAGCCGCCCCTTTCATCGCGCACAATGTCGGTGCCGCAAATGTTGACATAAGCCTTGTGCGGCACGTCGATGCCACGCATCAGTGGGCGGTAGTTGTGGTTGCCAAGGATCAGATCGCGCGGAACAATGCCGTCGCCCAGCACAGACTGGTCGTGGTAGATGTCGTCGAGCAGCAGGTTCAGCGCGGTGATGCGTTGGACGATGCCAGTCTCCAGATGCCGCCATTCCTCTGCTGAAAGCACCCGCGGCAATACATCGAACGGCAGAATCCGGTCGATCGTCTTGGCGTCGGAATAGACTGTGAAGGTAATCCCGAGATTGTACAGCTCGGCATTGGCGGCGGCGGCCCGCTCCTTTAGTGCATCGATCGACAGGCCAGACAGACGCTCCCTGACGGCTGTGCTCGCCGGGCTCCCGAGCATCTCGCAATAAAACCCATGCGGATCGTACCCATCGAGTAGCGAGCGATCCATGCGCCTATCCAAGACAACCACCGACAGCAGCGTGACGCATATTTTGCGCCAATCCAGAAACACCGGCCCGGGCCAAAGTTGTCAATCGAAGACGATCAAACTTTAGGCATTAGCCACCACGGCGCTCACTTTCGCCGGCCCGTCAGCTCGTTGGGCGGCGCTGCCCTTCGGTCCGCCCCAGGCGGTTCACGGCGATCTGGCCGCCTTTGATCACCAGGGCGATATTCTCAGGGTTCTGCAATATCGTCACTTCGGCGAGCGGATCGCCAGCGATCACGACGAGATCGGCGAGCTTTCCGTTCTCGATGGTGCCTAGATCCCGCTCCCGCCCGATGCATTCGGCCGCCCAGCCGGTCGCCGCACGCAAGGCCTGGAGCGGCGTCATCCCGGCGCGGACGAGGCAGGCGATCTCGATCGCATTCGGCGGATGGCCATGGCCGCCGGCGTCGGTCCCGGCGGCGATCTTGACCCCGGCGGCGAGCGCCCGGCGCAAGCTCGCGACATGGTGCTCTTCGAGATGCTGAGCGCGCTCGCGGACATGCGAGAGCGGCGATTTGCGGTGGTAATCGTAGACCGCGAAGGTCGGCACAAAGAAGATTTCGCGCCGGGCCATCATCTCCAGCAGCTCGGGTTTCTGGTCGAGGTAACAGCCGTGGTCGATCGAGTCGACGCCGGCCTCGACCGCGACGCGCAAGCCGCGCCCGCCCAGCGCGTGGCAGATGACGCGGCGGTCGAGCGCATGCGCCTCCTCGACCAGGGCCAGCATCTCGTCGAGGTTGAAGGCGCCGTCATGCGGTCCGTGGCCCGGCCGCGAGCTCGCGCCGCCAGTTGTGGCGCATTTGATCACGTCGGCCCCGGCGCGCACGACGCGCCGCACCACCGGTCGGACATCGGCCAGGCTGTTGACGACGCCGTCGGGCAGCAGTGGATCGTTCGGCACGCAGCAGGAAAATCCGGACGGGCTGACCCGGTCGCCGACGCCGCCGATCGGCGAGATGATGACGAGCGAAAGTACAAGCCTCGGGCCGGCGATCAAGCCCTCGTCGATCGCCCGCTTGAAACCGGCATCGAGCCCCCCTGCGTCGCGGACCGTCGTATAGCCGGCGGCCAAGGTGTCGGCGAGAACTTTTGCAGTGCGCAGGGTGCGAGTCGTCTGTGGCTCGTCGATGCCCCAGCGCCGGGCCAGGTCGTAGCCGTGCATCGCCAGGTGATCATGGGTATCGATCAACCCCGGCAGGACGGTCATGCCGGAAATGTCGATGATTTCGGCATTAGCCGGCCACTCGCCGTGGGCTCGGGTCTCGACAGCCTCGATCCGCTGGTCCTTGACGACGATCGTCGCGTCGACCGGCCCTGCGCCGGTCCCGTCGATCAGCCTGGCGCCGGTCAGCACCCGCATCATCGCCCTCCCTCTGCTATCCCGAGCATTAAAAGCCTCACGGCGGTGTAATCCGCAATTCGCGCTCGGTTGCCCGCAGGATCGGTCCAATCAGTCGGGGCTGCGGGATTGTCAAGCGATCGACGGTGATCTCACGACGACGCGGCGGTCTGTGGTGCATCCGCGGGCGCGTCGTGTTCTTGCGAGATGTCGCGGTTCGTGTAATCCGGCAGGAAAGCCGTAGCGCTGATGCTCACGACGGCACAGAACAGGATGTAGCACGCAACTGCATAGCCCGATCCGAAGGCGGCGAATAATGCCGTCGCGATCAGCGGCGCCGGCCCCCCGGCGATGACCGAGGAAAGGTGGAAGCCGAGCGAAGAGCCGCTGTAGCGCAGCCGTGGGGTGAAGCATTCGGCAATCAGTGCCGCCTGCGGGCCGTACATCATGTCGTGCGGAACAAAGGACAGCACGATCGCGAGGAAGACCAACGCGGGAACCATGGTGTTCATCATCGCAAAGTAGATGAAAGCGAACACCCCGACAGTAGCCGCGCCGATCAGGTACATCCGCTTGCGTCCGATACGATCCGAGATGTGCCCGGCCAGCGGAGTTGTCACACCTGACAGGATGGTCGCGACCAAAACGGCGGTCAGCAGGAAGTCGCGCGACATGCCGGAGACCTTGGTTCCATAGACAAACACAAAGGCGGCATAGACATAAAATGGTCCTTGCTCGGCCATCCGGCAGAGAGCCGTCAGGATGATCTGCTTGGGCTGGCGCTTGATGACCTCGATAACCGGAGTGCGCTCGACCCGGCGCTCTTCGATAATCCGCGTGAAAACCGGGGTTTCGAGAATGCCGAGGCGAATGTAGAGCCCGACCCCGACCATCACGATCGACAGCCAGAACGGTACCCGCCAGCCCCATGCGAGAAACTGGTCGCCCGATATCGCGCTGAACACCAGCACCGCGAGATTGGCAAGAAACAAGCCCGCCGGGCCGCCCCATTGCGGCCATGAGGTAATAAAACCGCGATGGGCGTTGGTTCTTGCCCATTCCATTGCGATCAGGGTGGCCCCACCCCATTCGCCGCCGATGCCGAGACCTTGAATAAAGCGAACGACGGTCAGGATCACCGCGCCCCAAATGCCGATCGTCTGATAACCGGGGACGAAGCCGACGGCAAACGTCGATAACCCGGTCAGCAGCAAGGTCGCGATCAGCGTCACCTTACGCCCGATGCGGTCGCCGTAATGGCCGAACAGCGCCGCGCCCACCGGGCGGGCGATAAAGCCTACGGCATAGATGCCGAAGGCTTGCAGTATGCCGACCAGTGGGGCGGATGCCGGGAAAAACAATTTCGCGAAGACCAGCGGGGCAACGATCACGTAAAGCAGGAAATCGTATGCCTCGATGATCGTGCCGACGGTCCCGGCGAAGATCGCGCGGCGCAATTGCCGACTGTGCTCGGCCTCTGAAAGTGAACCCGCAGCGATACCGGTTGTCATCATCGAACCCTCCCAGCTAGCGAGCGGCCGCACAGCCGCTTGTTTATTGACCGTCCGGTACGCCGAGGCGGTCGAAGCTTCTTTTACCGGCGATGTTAACGATCTCAGAGAAATGAATAAAGATGAATAACAGGATGTGCGCTCAGGAGGTCCAGCGTGGAGACGCTTGGTTTTCAACAGGCCGCGGCTCATAGTTCCAATCCATGCGGGTCGTCCCAGCCGCTAGCGGCGGTCCCACGTTGGTCGTACATCCCGAGGACCGTTTGGGACTGACCGCTTGGTTGAGCCCAGTCAGCGGTGAGACGCGAACCAGGTAAGCTTATGACGAGTGAAGTAACAGCCTCGATCGTCGATTATCTCGGACAGTCTCGCGACGCGGTCCAGGCTGCGATCGACAACGCTGTCTTTTTGTCGACAGCCGAGGCAATTGTCGATCGACTCGTCGAGGCGATCGCATCCGGCAGGAAGGTGCTGTTTGCCGGCAATGGCGGCAGCGCCGGAGATGCCCAGCACCTCGCCGGCGAGTTTCTCTCGCGGCTAAATTACGACCGAGCTCCGCTCCCTGCCATCGCGCTCACCACCGACAGCTCGGTGCTGACCGCGATCGGCAATGATTACGGCTATGAGCGGGTGTTCGAGCGGCAGGTGCTGGGTCTTGGAGTTGCCGGTGGTCGAGCGGCAGGTGCTGGGTCTTGGAGTTGCCGGCGATGTGCTGATCGCGATCTCGACCTCGGGGCGCTCGCCAAACATTCTGCGCGCGATCGAGGCGAGGCGGTCCAAGGGTCTGGTGGTCGTCGGCTTTACCGGTAGCACCGGGGGTGAGATGGCCGCGCGTTGCCATCTCTGCCTTTATGCGCCCGCTGACACGACGCCGCTGATCCAGCAACTCCATATCACCGCCGGCCACATTATCTGCGGGCTTGTAGAGGAGCGGCTGTTTCCGAATTTGGATCAGCCTCGGGGACTTGCCGACCGCGCCGGATGATCCGGGCCCGAGCGGACATCCGCCGCGGCGGGCTCGATACTGGCTCGGGGCGCTGATGGTGCGAACTGCACGTCTCAGCCTTTATGGGGTCGCCGCATTAACGACGGCTTCGATGTCCAAAATGTATCGGGAACCCAGGGCAAGGGATTACGCTGCCGCGGCCATACCGGCGGCGGTCAGGGAACTCGTTGTTGCCTAGCTGCATCACCCGAATTCGGGTGATGCAGGGCGCACCCGTGAGCAGCCATCAGCAGTCGACGACCAGATTGGTGTGCTCGTTCCCCGGCCACAAGGCGAAAAAATTCCTGTATTCAGGCCATGGCACCATGACGACGACAGCCGCGGCCGAGGCTACGGCCTCCTCCGGCGAGGCGGCGAAGGATGCGCCAGACCCGAGCGCCGCGCGCGCCGGCTCTATCGCCAAGGGATCGTGCGCGACGACCGCACGACCGTTTCTTCCCAACGCTGCCGCCAGCATGACGCCTTGCGAGCGCTCGACGACATCGGTATCGGGTTTGTACGCAAGACCAAGGACCGCAACCCGATCGCCCGGCTCGGTATGTTCGGCGATGATGGTGACGAGCCGCTCGACTTGGCGCTCGTTGATGACGTGGGTGGCGGCCGCCAAACTGGCGTCGATGCCGAGACGCTTTGCCATCGTCGAGAATGCGATCGTGTCTCTGGGGAAACATGGACCGCCATATCCTGTCGCCCCACGCAGATATTTGAGGCCAATCCGCCCATCTCTGCCTATGGCCCCGGTAATTACGTCAGCGTCCGCCCCCGAAAGTTTATCGCAGATTTCGCTGAGCATATTGGCAAAGGAAATTTTCGTAGTCACATAGGTATTGACCGAGATCTTGGTCAGTTCCGCGTTGACGAAATTCATCCGACACACCGGAACCGATGGGCCGACAATGCAACGGCAGATCTCCTCGAGTAATCCGCCGGCACGGGCATCGCTTTCGCCGATCAGCACAAAGTCAGGTCGCAGCAATCCCTCGATGACATTGCCAAGGGCAATAAACTCTGGATTGTAGCATAGACCGATGTCGTGGCCGACACGCTTGCCCGAAATGACTTCGAGCCGATCGCGAATTGGTCCGCCAACCGATCCCGGCATCGTTGTCGAGTTTATGACGACGAGATGATAGCCCTGCTTATGGGCAAGAACTCGGCCGATTTCCTCGATCGCAGCCAGTACGTGATCGTTTTTGAAGGCACCGTCTGCACCGCTTGGAGTAGGCACGATGACATAGGTGACCTCGGTCTCGCCGATCACCGTGGCCCAATCCGTGGTTGCACGGATGCGCGGGCGGTTGGCGGTCAAGAATTCTTGGAGACGAGGCTCCTCCACGGGTGCACGAGGCATTGACTTGGGCGACGGTGTCGGGTTCAATGATCCGTAAACCGATAGGCCCTTGGAGGCGAGAACTGCGACCAGCGGCGCCCCGAGCTTGCCTAGACCTACAACCGAAACCTCCATGCAATCCCCCGAACAAGCAAGTCGTGCAGCGCCGATAGCGGATTTTACGCTCCTCGGGCAGTAGCATTTTATAATCAACGCCTATCAATAGCCGGGATATCAGACACCGCGGGCCGAGGTCAACCCGACCGGCTGCGAGATTACCGTGAGGCGATGTTGGCCAAAGCGATCAGCCCAGTAGGGTCGGTCTCGTCGGCGCACGAGATCCACACCCCAGGGCACGGTAAGCACTCGAAGAAACCTCGCTCAGTGCGGCCGATTGGCGTGAACCTGGCGCTCGATCCAGGCGCAGGTCGGCTCGAGACCGGTGACTAGCCGCTGCGCTGGTGCCCAGCCGAGCTTAGTCCGGATCAGGCGGTTATCAGAATTGCGGCCTCTGACGCCGAGCGGCCCCGGGATGTGGCGCTTATCAAGCCGCTTTCCGGCGATGCTCATGATCAAGTCAGCGAGATGATCGATGGTCACCATTTCCTCGGAACCAATGTTCACCGCCCCCGGTGAAACCCGAGCGCATCAGTAGAACTGTTCCCTCAACACACTCGGATACGTAGAGGAACGAGCGTGTCTGCTGGCGTCGCCCCAGATCTCGATCTCGCCGTTATCGGCGGCTGCGATCTTGCGGCAGAGTGCGGCCGGGGCTTTCTCGCGACCGTCGCCCCAGGTTCCCTCGGGGCCGAAAATGTTGTGGTACCGGGCAATCCGCGGCTCCATCCCATAGCAACGGCCGTAAGTCAAATACAGGCGCTCGCTGAACAGCTTTTCCCAGCCGTATTCGCTGTCGGGCGCTGCTGGATAGGCCGAACTTTCCTCGCAATTGGGCGAGTCCGGGTTCTCTTGGTTGTAGGCGGGATACATGCAGGCGGACGAGAGTAGAAGATCCGTTGGATCAGGCGCTTATGGCAGGCTCGAGAACGTTGAGATTGATCGTCGCCGAATTGTGCATGATGTCGGCGTCATTCTCGCCGGTGAAAATAAACCCGGCGCCGCCCATGTCGGCGGCAGCTGATAGACCTCTCGAACGCGATCGACATCTGCCGGCAGAATAGGGGTCGCGCAGATCGCCGACGACAAAGTCGTCAGCCTCGCTCTCGGCGTATTCGTGGATTTGAATCGACGCCGCGCACCCAAAACCGTAGCTTGAGCGCTTGACAAGATGACCGCCGAGAAGCCCCGGCTAAAAGGGAACCTGAGCGGAAGGAACAATGAGACCGGCGCATGATTTCCGACGAAAGAGGCATCGGGCCGATGCTGTCCCGGCGCCGAATGGTCGCGGTCTCGGATTTTTATGTCAACTCCTGTTCGGTGTCTCCTCGTTAAGAGCCGACACGCGTCAGCCGAATTTCGGTAAAGGCGGCCGCCATGCCCGATGATGAGGCACGGATTTCGACCCTATCCCGATCTTTGCTGCCCTGGATGGGCGAAACCTTAAATCGAATTCGCACTACGGTCCCCCCGCTGCCGTCGAGCCAAGCTCGATCATATTCGAGGTTTCGCTCGCCTGTGACGACATCGATCGCCAGCTTTCTTCGGATCGGCTTTGCTGGCGCTGCAATGCCGATAAGCGCCTCGTAATCGCCCTCCGGCAGCGCAATGTAGGGGCCGAAGAAGACCCGCCCCTTGCGTCCGGGCATCGCGACGATCCTGCCATCTTCGTCCCGTCGACCGGCCGGGCCGAGCTGCATGCGCTGCGTTTGGTCGCCGAGCGCGCGCGAGGCAAGCCACTGCTCGACCCGCCCCCACCCCCCGGCTGGCGTACTGCCGCGCTTGCGGAAAAACCACAGGCTGGGGATCACGACCCGCCCGTGATCGCGCCATAACAGGTATCCTGGGCCAGATGCGGGCTGATCCTCGGGAGGAAAACTCCTCGCGGTCCGCAAAGATAGGCGCGGATCGAACCCGCCCTCGATCGCAAGGGCGGTCGATGCCTCGATCTGAGCGGCAAGGTCGCCATCGCTGACCAGACCCGCGTCAAGAAAATCAAGGTGCGGCTTCATGCCCGTGGCAATTTCGGCCTTAATCACGCCGACGCCGTCGTTAGCGGTCACCCGGTCGACCCCGGCCATCAGACCAGCGATCCCGACCGACCCCCGAATGAACAGCGAACCATGCGGGCAGACGACCGCATCGTAGGCCGGATCATCCAGATCGTCGAGCTGGGTCCCGGGCTCGTGAACGAAGAGGCGATCGCGCGCATAGAGTGCGCCGTTCGACCAATAAAGACGCGCCTCAGCGCCGCGTCGCGCCGATGCTTGCGCCAGATCAAGCACGTCTACACGTCCAACACATTCGCTGAGGGCGGCGATCACAGTGTCCGGCAAGGTCGCGATCACCAGCACGCGCGCCGTGGGCGTCAGTTTGCCCATGCGGTCGAGGCCGTAGATGAGATGCGTGCGCTCCCAAAGGCCGGCATCATAAATCACATCGTTGGCGGTCGCCTGATCCAATGACAAATCGAGAAACCGCGACCACGATGCATCGTCCCAATCCTCACACGCAATCGTGCGGCTAAGCGGCCGCTCGCCCGTTGGCAGTTCTTGCCCAATCGGGATGCCCCAGTCGCTCCAGAGGCCTGGGACGCCAGTGGGTCCGCCATCCGGCCCTGCTATTGCGCGCCCACTGGGTCGTATTTCACCGCTCATCGCGGGACCGCAGGAATTGCGCTGGAACCGCTGTCAAAGCTCTCAGATCGACGCTGGTGAAGCTGGCGGCAAAATTCGATGGGCTGTGGACTCTGATCTCCAGAGCTTCACCCTGCGCCACCCGCCCAGGCGACACCGCGAACTCTATCGTCAGTACCCCGGATTTTATGCCGTTCCGGTCGAACGGCTGGCTGGCCAGAATTGTCCTCCCGGCAGCCACCTCGAGCACGGCGCCCGAAGCGTCCCGGTACCGCACTCCCGGACTTATCCTCATGCGCACGCTGACGCGGTACCGGCCGCTCGGCACAGCGAGGTAGGGACCAAAGAACACATGCCCTTCGCGACCGGGCACAGTTTCGATACAGCCCTCGGCGTCGCGTCGACCGGCGGCTCCGACATGCAGGTGTTCGATCTGTTCGCCAAGCCGACGCTCGAACAGCCAGTTGCGCAAGTTTCCCCATTGCGTCTGCCCTGTTGTTTCGCGCCGACGCAGGAACCACAAGCTCGGGATCAAGATGCGGCCGTCCTGGAGCGTCAGAAAATAGGCTTCGCCCGAGCGCGGTCCATCTTGCGGCCATGTCCGATCGATCGTGGCTCGCGATAGCCTCGGGTCGAAGCCGCCATCCGCAACGAACTCGGTAAAGGCCGCGAGACGTGCGGTCAGCCCGTCTTTGCCGAGCAGCCCCGTATCAAAGAATTTCGGATGCGGCGCCGCGCCCGCTGCGATTTCGGCCTTGAACACCAGAACCCCGTCCCGTCGCAACAGGCGCTCGGCGGTTGCCATCGCCTCGAGGGCCCCGTCGAACCCCGCTGCGAACATCGCGCCATGAGGGAACACAACAGCATCATAGGCGCGCGGTTCGAGCTGCTGCAAACGAGTTCCAGCGGCGAGGACCTTTAGGTCGGCAGGGCGATACGGGGCGCCCGCGCACCAAAAGGCGGGGCTCGAGGCCCCAGGGCCGCTGCAATCGCCGGCGCCTGCGATATCGAGCCGCCTTACCCGCCAGCTGATCGCGGCAATGGCCGGGTCTGGCATTGTCGCGACGACCAGCACTCGTGCTGCGCCGATAAGCTTATCCGCACGGTCGAGCCCATAGAGCAGATGCACCTGCTCCCATCGCGCGGCGCAGCGGCTGAAGCCATCCTCGGCGCGCGGATCGACTGCATATGGAATGGCAAAGGCCGACCACGCCCGATCGTCCCAGTCTTCATACGCCGCGAACCGGCTGAGCGAGCGATCGCCCGGTTTTTCCAGCGGCTCGTCACCTACGGTGAGCCCCAGTCGCGGGCCGAGCACAGCGAATGGCCGCAATTCTTCCAGCCGAACCAGGGCGCGGCGCGCCGGATCAGGCAACCGGCGATCACCGGACGAATTTCCGATAACCATGACAAAGCGCGTCCGAACGCGGCATTGATGGCGGCGCGACGCGCCAGGTGCGGTGCGGTCTGCCCACCGTCCAGCAGCGGACCCTGAGGCGGCCTGCGGCCCTTCCGACTGTGGCCGCGGCACTCCCGGTGCGCCGCCAGCGGCCCATCCAGGCGGGTCGCGGTGCAAGTTCCGCCGACGCCGAGACGACCCAACCGTGCGCAGCCGTGACTGAACGGGGTCGCCGCAACGCCGTATGGGTGGCGAAGAGCGGCTCACTGTCGTTGTGGATACAGTTTATCCCGACGAATTGGCGCAGCCCGGCGTTGGGGTCCGCGGCGAGCCGGGTATGTTCGTGCATTACCGTTGCGAGAAAGCCTGAGCGGACGATCGAGAGGGCTCGGCATCCTCGGGCTCAGCTCCGGGGCGGGACTTCAATTGGCCGCGAACTCGCCGTCGCTCGCCCTCCCGAATTCAAAGCTACAAATCAGCGCTGTCAGCCAGGCGCTCCGGCACAAGATCCGCACCTGAACCGGGTCTGGGGTCCGGTCATTAGGCAGGATGCACTCGCCGCGTCGACCGCGATCGGGCAGCAGAAGCCGAGATGGCGCCAGGCCTGCCCCGCGTGCCGAAAAACACCGCGTACCTCGCACCAGCCCAGCGAATCCCGCGCGGATACAACTCAACAGGTCGGCGAGGAACGTCAGTACATGCCGTGCATCGTACCGTAATTATTATAACTCGCTGTAGTATAGCAGCTTTCGCTGAATGCAGCTCGAGCGGCGCGACCACCGATCGCAACATGTACGATACCGCCGGCCCGTCTTGCGGCAGGTTGATCTCCCTAACACATCGACGCAACCACGCGTTCTCTGCTCGGGCAGATCAGAGCGAGTGACTTGGTCTACAAAGAAGCTCGGATCTTCTCCAGGCGGTCGCGGCTGTGGATGAGGGTCGCTTGCCGCGGATGGTCGCAGTGATAGCTAGAATACGTCCTCGGCATGCGCGTCCCCGACAGTGCCTAATCGATAGACGCTTCGCGAGGTTTAAATCGACGTGCCATTGGAAAATCATTCTCTCTGAAGCCGTAAATTTCAAGCAAATTCGACATCTCGACCAGCTGGAAATCGCCGGTCGTCGTAGAGAATCGGGTCGGAGCCGTAGACCACTTCGTTGAGGCGCGCCGAGACGCCGAGGGCGCGAACGTCCTCTATTGTGCGGATGGGATCGGCACGGTCGAACGTCTCCCAAAGGCTTTCGGGAATTTCGAAGCGCGCGGTATGGTAGAAGCCGGGTGGCAACTCCGCAACCAATTTGGAGAGGCGGGGCACCTTCCGGGGTACCAGAATGATGTCAGTGTTGGTCGAAAGTATCCAGCGATTTGCCGGGTTGGAGGCACGGATGCCGACGTTCCGGGCCACCGGCTCCAGCACCGAGAGGTGGGTGCGTTGCTGATACCGGCGGTGAACCTCGGGTCTGACCCGCAAAATGCGTAGCACCGCTTTCGCTCGCGAGGTCAGGGTATCGCGGATCGCCTCGGGGAAAGTCGGCAAATCGTCGGGCGAGTTGTAGTCGACGAAGATCAGCTCATCAGCCGGGTCGCGCAACATTTCGGCCATGCAATTGATGCTGACGGCCGCGCGCTTATGAAGATTGTAGCCGTGGTTGTCGTTGCGCCCGTAGACGACGATTGACAGCATCTAGCCTCTCCGGAATGCGGCGCAGCTGGAAGCCGCCGCAAACAAGTTGGCAGCGCTGGACACTGGAGGGACAGGGGTCGAGACAATTCGGCCGCTGCGCCCGGACCGGCTCAAACCGGTCTTGCCACGACCAGATAATGCCAGCCGAGGCGCCGTTCGAGCGCGGCGAACATGGCCGGCGGCATGGCCTAGAACCAGGGTTCGATCTCGTATTCGTATCGCACGTACTTTTCGATTTTGTAGGGAAAGATGTGGGCCTGTTCAGCCAACTCGATCGTAAAGAGCCCAGCCCTCCATCAGCTCCTCGATCATACGGTGTGTATAGGGGGTCGCGATCGGACAGCCGGCCTGGGCTTCGGGTTGATCAAAACCCGCTTTGATCATGATCGTCTTCCACGAATGCTCGGAATAGAGCATGATCCGCAACTCGCCGCCGTCGCGAATTACCTGTCGCGCCTGTTCAATAATGGCGCGCTGGTTGGGCGTGTGGTGGATCACGCCGAATGAGTAGACGAGGTCGAAGCCGTGCAGACCGAGCGTCGTGGTCAAATGCTCTGCGTTGCAATTGTAAAATTCGCCATCCAAGCCGAAAACCGCGAACCGCTGCTTGGTTAAGGCGAGACTGACTTCCGACAATTCGACCCCGGTGTAGCGGGCGCCGGCGCGAGCGAAATTGACCGCGTCCGTTCCGATCCCGCAGCCGATCTCCAGCACCCGCTTACCTCCATCTCGGAAATTGGGCAAATCCCGGGATGTGTGGTTCGACCATATATTTGCGAGCTTCGACCTCGTCGAAATACTCTCTGCTGCCCACGGTCAGCTGAGAATGCCGGATGTTGCGCGGGCGACGATCCCGATAAGCCCGAACATCGGCGGCGTTCGCGCCAGCTCGTGTGGCCGCGTCCGTAGCCGGCAACGTCATCTTCGCGCCCAATCTCATAGGTCGGATCGGCTTGTAGCGAAAACGCCCCGGCCCCGCAACCTCGCGGCCTCCGAGGGATCGTTTCGGGGCGGTCATCGACGATTTCATCGACCCGGGTGCAAAATCACGAAAGCTGGTGCAGCAATTCGGTGTTCTTAGCCGAGAGTATGCGGCGCCACGAGGGCAAAGCCGTCACCGACGCAAGCAGGCCCTTTGGCCCGCCGCCGTCACCGCCTCGCTGAGAGCATCGTCCTAAGCCGTTGAAACAATTTGGAGCGGGCGAAGGGATTTGAACCCTCGACCCCAACCTTGGCAAGGTTGTGCTCTACCCCTGAGCTACGCCCGCATCGCAACCGGATTGGCCGCGTTCGTCCGGCGCGCATGATAATCGGGCGCGGCAACTTTGCAAGACTTGCGTCCCGAGGTTATCGCGCTGGGGGCTTGCCTGCGGGAACGCCGATCGGCATCGTGGCGGCTATGCCTGCTGTACCGCTCACCCCTGAACAGCTGTTCAGGCGCCTCGATGTGCTCGAGATAGCGCATCAGACCGTCTCCCACCCGCCGGTGTTTACCGTCGCCGAGGCGGCGGCAGTTCGCGGGGAATTGCCCGGCGGCCATTGCAAGAGTCTCTTTCTCAAGGACAAAAAGGGCGGGTTTTGGCTGGTTATCATGCTCGAAGAGCGCCGCATCGATCTCAACAAGCTGGCCATCCGCCTTGCGGCGCCGCGGTTTTCGTTTGGCGCCGCCGCCGACCTTGAGGCGTTGTTGGGCGTGCGGCCGGGCAGCGTGACGCCGTTCGCCCTCGTCAACGATGCCGCGCAGCGGGTCACCCCGGTGCTCGATCGTGCGATGCTCGACCACGACCCGCTCAATTACCATCCGCTGGCGAACGACCGTACCACCGCGATCGCACCGCCTGATCTGTTGCGCTTTATCGCCGCCTGCGGGCATCAGCCGCGCATCGTCGATCTGGCGGGCCTCGAACAGTAGCGGCGGACGATCGGACCGGAGAGGGAGCGTGCCGATCTTTTGGCATAAGGCCGTGGTTGCCCCGGTGGGGGTCGAATGGTGGCCCCTCGCTTGCGCCGGCAGCGGCGGGTGTAGTATCGGCTCCTCATCATGGTGTTGCGTATCGGGACCTTTGACAATGCGACGGGGGGAAACACCCTTTACAAAGCGCTGACGCACCCGCGGGCGGCCCACCCCGGCCAAGCATTACTTGTGGCGCTCGCCGACAATGCTCCGGTGGCGATTTGCGACCCGGGCGGCGCAATTTCGGCCTTCGCCGAACTGTTCGGTCTCTTCGAAATCGAAATCGCCGGCGTCTATGTCCCGCAGGTCGAGCGTTTCGGTACCAAAATTCTAGGCCGCGCGGCGGAGCCAGTGTCCAAGTTGGCCGATTCCGGCGGGCGCTCGGTGTTCGTCGCCGCTTTCGACGCTGAGCGGTTAATCGCGCAGCTAGAACCCTATTTGCCGCGAGGCGCGCGCGTCTTCAGCCTCGACATGATGCGCATCCCGCCCGATCGCCTGACCAACCGTCGTGCCTATCTCGACCCGTTGAACTTTGCGACCAATTTTGCCTTTTTCCGCGACACGGACGCGCTTCATACGCAACTCGTTACGGCAAATTATTGGTCGAGCTACGGTGCCGACGCCGTCACCTGCTGGATGACGTTGTTTGGCGCCGACGGTGCGATCCTTGCCGAGTGGTGCGCGGAGCGCGGGCCGGGAGCCGGCACAATCATTCTCGACAGCCGCGAAATTCGCGCTCGATTCCGCTTGTCCGAATTCTGCGGCCAGCTGTTTCTGCATGCGGTCGGAGCGGCTGGGCACGATGTCGTCAAGTACGCTCTAGACACCTTCGGCGACGACGGCACCGATCCGGCGGACGGCGATCGATCGCTCTCCGCGACACACGACGCGAATGCATGGCCGGCGGACCGCTATGCGGGCCTCCCGGCGCCCGCGCCCGGCGAGCAAGTTGTGCTCTGGGTTCAGAACAGCCATCCGATTCCGATCCCGTCCGGCGCGATCGGCTTGAACCGGATGGGCGACGATCGGGTGGTGCCGTTTGCTGAGCCGATTGCGCCCTTCGCGAGCCGGGCCATCGACGTCGCGGCGTTGTTGCCCGATCTTGCATGGCCAGCGCAAATCGAGCTACACGCCGGCAAGCACATGGTGCGCCCGCGCTATGAGGTAATCGACCGGGGGCGCCGTAGGATCGCGCACGTCAACGTCGAGCGCCTCGACTTGATGCCCGACCCCGACTTGCCGAGCCTCACCGGCGTGCTCGGCAAGGGTTACCTGCTACCGGCCCCGGTCCTACCGCGCGCGTCTTGGGCTACCCTCGTGCTGCCGACGCCAATGACGATCAGCCAAGCCGAGCTGCCGATCATGGCCATCGTCTATGACCGGGAGGGGAACGAGGTTTTTAGTCGGCGACTTGGGCGCTTACCGCGTGGGCACGCGACCGCGCTCGATCTCGACGAAGAGGCGGGGATTGATGCACTTGGCGACGGCTACGGCCATGTCGAGCTTGCTTACGACTTTTCCGAAGGGGGTGAAGCCGATGGTTGGCTGCACGCGATTTTTCGTTACCGCCACCGCGCGAGTGGCCACGCCGCCGAAACCAGCTTTGGCGCTCATGTTTTCAACACGCTTTTGACCTATCGCGACGAGCCCCAATCCTACAGCGGCCGACCACCGGGTTTGTCCACCCGGCTGTTTCTGCGGCTCGGCGAGAGCGGCTACGACACGATGTGTCACCTGATCTATCCAGCCTCTCGGCCGTGGCGACCCATGAGCGCCACTGACATCATTCTTTATAACCAAGACGGCGGGGAAATCGCCCGCGCGAGCATGGCCATCCCATGCTCGGGCTCGCGGCTGTGGCGCTATCACACGCTGTTCGACACCGCCGCCCGCACCCGCGCGAGTTCGGGCGCTTATGCGATCATCCGCGATCCGACCTGTCGGCTTTTCGGCTATCACGGGCTGGTCCGCGCCGACGGCGCCTTCAGCCTCGATCACATGTTCGGATTTTAGCGGGCCGCCGATACCTTAAAGTTGCTGGCTTGTGAAATAATATAGTAAGCGTCGTATCGACTGGATTCTCGCGACATGTCCGAACGCTACCACAGCAAGGTCTTGATAATCGGCGCTGGGCCGGCGGGCTACACCGCGGCCATCTATGCCGCGCGCGCCAATCTCGATCCGCTTCTCGTGACCGGGTTGCAGCCGGGCGGTCAGCTGACAATCACCACCGATGTCGAGAATTTTCCTGGATTTGCCGAAGTCATTCAGGGCCCGTGGCTGATGGAGCAGATGCAGCGGCAAGCCGAGCACGTCGGGACCAGGGTCATTCTCGACATGATCGAATCGGTCGATCTCGGGCGCCGGCCGTTTGTCGCGACCGGCAATTCGGGAGATATATATGTCGGTGACACCTTGGTCCTCGCCACCGGCGCGCAGGCGCGCTGGCTCGGCCTTCCGAGCGAGGAGATTTTTCGCGGTTTCGGGGTCTCGGCCTGTGCCACCTGCGATGGGTTCTTTTTTCGCGGCAGGGAAGTCGTCGTCGTCGGCGGCGGCAACACCGCGGTCGAAGAGGCGCTATATCTGACAAACCACGCGCGACGCGTTACCCTTGTCCATCGCCGCGATGCACTGAGAGCGGAAAAGATACTGCAGGACCGGCTGTTCCGGCACCCGAAGATCGACATCATTTGGGACACCGTGGTCGAGGAAATACTCGGCGAGCCTGAACCGCCACAGGTGACTGGGGTGCGGCTGCGCAACCTGCGCGCCGGCGCTCTGTCGGATCTCCCTTGCGACGGCGTGTTTATCGCGATTGGCCACACTCCGGTCACCGGTCTGGTTGCGGGCCAACTCCCGCTCGACCCGGAGGGGTACGTGATCGCCCGCGCTGATTCGACCGAAACCGGGGTTCCTGGGGTCTTTGCCGCGGGTGATGTAAAGGACAAGATATTTCGCCAAGCCGTGACCGCCGCCGGCATGGGCTGCATGGCGGCGCTCGAAGCGGAGAAATTTCTCGCGGCGCAGGAGGAAGCCGCGACTATGCGTGCGGCCGAATAGCGGCTAGCCGTCGCCGCTGTGAGGCCGTTGCCGGGGGAAGTGGGATGGATTGGGACAAGTTACGGGTTTTTCACGCGGTTGCTGAGGCGGGTAGCTTTACCCATGCGGGCGAATCGCTGAACCTGAGCCAGTCGGCGGTCAGCCGCCAGATCAGCGCGCTCGAGGAGAGCCTCAGCGTACCGTTGTTCCATCGCCATGCCCGCGGGCTGATCCTGACCGAGCAGGGCGAGCTGTTGTTCCACACCGCGCGGGAAGTATTTGCCAAGCTATCGATGGCCGAAGGGCTGATTTCCGAGTCGAAGGACCGGCCCAAGGGGCCGCTCAAGATCACGACGACGGTCGCTTTTGGCTCTACCTGGCTGACCCCACGGATTCGCGAGTTCCTCGATCTCTATCCTGATATCCAGGTCACAATGGTGATCGACGATACCGAGCTCGATCTGTCGATGCGCGAGGCCGATGTGGCGATTCGCATGTCGCCGCCACGCCAGCCGGATCTGATCCAGCGACATCTCGTCAGCGTACCGACCCATGTCTATGCCGCGCCCGACTACATCAAAAAGCACGGTCTGCCGCAGCAGGCCGAGGATCTCGACAAGCACCGGCTGATTGTCTATGGCGAGGATGCTCGCCCGCCGGTGCAAAACGTCAACTGGCTGCTCGACGCCGGCGTCAAGCCGGGGCAAGAGCGAAAACCGATCCTTGCCGTCAACAATTTCTACGCGATGCTGCGCGCGGTAATCAGCGGGCTCGGGATCGCCGCATTGTCGGACTTCATCGCGACCGAGCACAGTGATCTGGTCCGGGTGCTGCCGGAGCTGACCGGGCCGGCAATCGAAGCGTATTTCGTCTACCCCGAAGAATTGCGGGCCTCGAAGCGGATCAGCGTGTTTCGCGATTTTCTGCTGCGCAAGGTGGCCGAGACCCGGCTCAGCTGAGCCGAGCAGATAACGGTCCGGGCAAATCAATTCCCCGGTAATCAGAGGATTGCGCTTTTTGCAGACGAGCCAGAACAAATTCCCGGTGGTGGAAATGTGCTCGATCGTCCATCTTCTGAAAACGCGATGTGACGTCGCACAGAGTTATCGGTGGTTTTTTCGCCGATAAGGGTTCCCGGGATTTAGTCCCGGGAAGAGGGTCTTTGGACCCTTACGTCTCCCAGACGTGAAGCCTCCCTGTTCAAACTTGGCCGGAACCTTGGTTCCGGCCATTTTCTTTTGCGCACGAACCGCAGCGGGGACTTGCCGGGGACTTAGCGAGCGGCGTTTCGCATACTGATCGAAAGCTTTTCCGCCAATTCGCTACTCTGGCGCGCCGCCGCCCGATACCCGGCCGGCGCTTCTCCCGGACTGCGGGACCGCTCGATTGCCCCGCCCGGCGGCGGCTGCCAAACTCGCCCGTTTTGGGAAAAACCCGGTCTGGGCGGGGGCGGATCGAAATTTACTCGCACCCTTTCTAAACCGCGGCCGATTTTCAGGATTTTGGGCTGGCCTCGCCGCAAGTCCCCGGCAAGTCCCCGGCACGCTCCCGGGCCCTGTCCTCCTCGATCTGGCGGAGCAGCGCCCGCAGCGCGCCGTCGCGCTGCTCCCGGTCGCGCAATCGGTTCTCGTCCACCTTCGCCTGAGTGCTCAGCACCGACAGCGCCGCGTCCTTTTGAATAGACAGCAGTTTGAGATTACTGGGGTCGACGGGCAAATCGAGGATCGCGCGCGTCGTATCCAGCGCCTTGCCCGTGAGCGTGCTCAGCTTCTCGGCGTTGGTCTGATCCTCCCAAGGCGGCACCGGCTCGACAGGAACCTCGCCGCGGTCGATCGGCACAACGGCGCGCGCACGCTCGATCACGTCATCCTGGACGGCCCTTGTTGGCGGCGGCTCTTTTGGACGTCGCCCGCCGGATATCTTGACGATCCTGCCTGCCGCCTTCAAAGCCCGCATCTGCGCCAGCCACCTTTCCCGGCCCGCCTGCATCGACGCCACCACGATCGCTTTGCCCAGCGCCGTTTTCGGCCCAGTCGATCGCCCGCCATGCCAACGGCACCGAGAACGGCCGGCGATGGCGACCGCTCGGCAGCGGCCTCGATCACCCGAGAGACGGGCGCCACATATGCGGGCGCCAGGACGGCGGGGCGAGCGAAACATCGTAGTCAATGTGGCTCGGGGTGTTCCAAAACAGCAAACTTGTCCCAACATTCTTTGAGATGAGAATCACGCACCTTTGGCGAGATGCAGCACATGAACAGGCCCACCAAGGTAGCGGCGGCTATGGGGATGGCCGCTCTGTTGTTTGGCTGCGCCACAGCGGCGCAGCGTCAGTATCAGGCCATAGCAGTAAACACTCGGAGCGTGGGCGCCGAAATGAAAGCCTGCCTGACGGCGATCTACAATTCACCTGAGACAGCGCCTCTGCGCCCACACGTAGCGATTGACCCGAGGGATACCACGCTGGCTCAACTGGCCGATACCTCCCTCGCGACGCCCGAAGAGATCAGCGCAGTCCTTGTTTTGCACCCTCGGTTGCAGGAATGCCAAAAGGCAGCACTCGACGGTCTGACGAACACAACGCCCTCGCTCGTCCCGATCCTGGCAGCCGAATATGTGAAGGGCGAGGACAACACGCTCGCTCTAATCCAGAGAAAAGAGACCTGGGGAGATTTCTCAAAACGACGCCGCGACAACGCGATGGCGATGGTCGCCGAGCTCCAGGCCGAGGGCCAGCGCATCACAGAAGGCTTGCAGCAGGAACACCAAACAGAGCTTGAGCGACGGGCGGCGGCCCTTTCGGCGCTTTCGGCTGCGAGCCAGGAATTTGCGGCACGCGCACAGCAGACGACCGCCGGATTTCAGATGTCGCCTATTCAAACGCAGAATTGCGTCATGCAGCAGGACCCGATCGGTGGCATCAGCGGGCCGACGTACAGGATGCACTGCACCAGCTATTGAGCTCGGCGGGCGCTGGTGCGGAGACGCACTCGATCGAGTGGTTGTTTCAGATCCCGCTCGACCGGGTTCTCGGAGCTGATCAGCGGAAAGAACCTGGCAACTTAGTGGGAAAGATGATGATGGACCCTAACGGAACTTCACCGTCGCGAGTTGCGGGGGTAGCGCGATAGGCGCATTACCAAGGCGATGATCGTTTATAGACCGAAATATAGATAGCAGTGCACCCGTGGTGAACCCGGTTTGTCCCAGCGCCGCTCGCCGGAGTATGCGGGCTTTTCGTGCGTCTCATCCGCGTCGGCGAGCACCATCAGAGTTCACCTGTGGTGCACTTGGACAGTTCACCTTTGGCAACCATTCGACTCGATTTTCGAGCCTTCGCGGCGCTCCTAAAGGCGCGCCATTCGTTCGTCGGCTCCACAAAATAGGGCGCGCCCGCAACAGGCACGAATTTTGACTTCAGGTACGTAAGCCGATATCGGCTCGGTTGCCGTCGCGCTCCGCCGCGATAGAGCCCGGCATAGACCTCGATCAGCCCGCTTTCGGCAGCGTCCTCGATCGCGCCTTTGATGAAACGCCGACCGATACCCCATTCGACAAGTTGGTCGTAGGTGACCGTCAGGTAACCATTCTCCCGCCCAGCATGTGCGCAATGCTCGACCTCTAGTCGATCAAGCAACCGCGCGACGTGAATTGATCGCGTCCGCCAGGCCGCGGACCCAATCAGTTCGGCAGAATGCATGACAAAAGACTTGCCAGGCTCGACATCCCGAACCTTGCGCGGGCGAAAGGATGCGCGCTCGCTGCTCATCGGCGACGCGGCAGCTATCCGGTGCCCGAACGAAGCTGCTCAGATTACCTCGAGCGCGTTGGGATGGTGGCGAAGGACCAGCTCGATCACCGCGGTCGAGAAGCAGTCGGCAAGGGCTCGGCTTTGCCACTTGGCGACCGGTGCGTATCGAGGCTTGCCGTTAATGTCGCGCCCGTGGCGCCCGTCCCGATCGAGCAACGGCTTGGACGGCAGGGCGGCCCACGGGCCATATCGGCCGATGAGGATCCCCACGTCCTGCAGGATCAGGCCGAATGGCAACTCGACTTCACAGTACCCGCGTAAAGCGCCGCCTTTTGCGATCGGCCGCCATTTCCGCAAACGCATGTGCGCCGGCTGTTGCGCGCATTGCTCAGGCGCGGTATCGGGTTGCCGTCTAGCGTATCCGACACCAGCCCGGCCGCCGCCCGTTCGCGGCGCCGGGCTTCCTATTTTGTCCATTGCTCAGGCGGCCCGCGACTGCTCAAGCCGGCGCTCGATATACACGCGGATCGAGCGCATCGTGATTTTTGTAGACGAGCCGTCTTTGTAGGCTTCGAGTTCGCCGGCGTTGATCGCCTCGTAAATTTTGGTGAGTCCTTTGCTGAGCAAAAGACCCGCGCGCCTCGGGCTGACGGCCAGCGGTTCGTCGTCACCTAACCCTGTGCTGTGAATACTCACTTTCGCCGCTCCGTTCCGTGTGAACACGGGGGAAGGATGGCAAAATGGTCGAGGAAGGAAAGGAGGTGGCTCTTAGCGGCCCTTAAGCGGTCGTTACTGGCCTTTGGTGGCTGTTTTCTTGCTCTCGCCGATGGCGGCGGCGGCTGCCATCTTGTCGATGATTCGCGCGATCTCCGGTTCCATCGAGCGCAACCGCTTTGGCAGCACCGATAACAGATCCCGCCGCTTCGACTCGCAGTAGCTTTTGAAGTCGGTAGCGATGGCCGGTGGCGTCATTCGGCGCAAAAGCTGGATTCCCTTGCGCGCCATCCATTCCGCGAGCGCGCCCTTGTAAGCTCCTCTTTGGCGGGGCAAGTGATAGCGCTGATCACCCACCGGGGTTTCGTCCGAGTCAGGATTTGGCTTGGCGCCGTCCGGCAGCTCATAGCGGATCAGATCGTCGCGGAACGCTTCCCAGGCGAGTTGGGCACCGCTGAGCATAGCGTTTTTTCTGTCCGTGACATGCTGCGGCGGCAATAGCATCCGGCCGACCGTCAGGCCGGCTGACAAGCGGGTAACCTCATATTCGGCCGAGTAGCCATTCGTGCTCAACAGGCCGGCGGCCACGTCCTTGAGCGGCACCGAGCGCATCGCCATTAAGTCCGCGTCCGCGACCTGCGCGCCGCCGCGGACGGGTACATTCCGGCTTCGCAGAGGATCGCCGCGCAGGGAACTCACCATTGCCTTGTCGGCATGCTCCGAATCCCACGACCAGCCAGAGCAGATTTCGGGCATGCGCGACCTGGCGTCCGACCAGGAAACCCATGTGTACGGCTTAACCACCATCGGCGGCGCCTCCGCTGGCGCTCCGCAGGAAGGTTCGCGGCGGAAGGCCGGTGCGGTGCCGGCCGTTTCGGGAGCTACCCTATCCGTCGCGATCGGGATGTTACGCGCTGGCGCGCGCGAGCTCGATGACGTTCACCGCGTCGCGCGACTCGCCGACGATAAAGGTGACGCGCTGGGCCCAGGCCTCCAGCGCCCTGCGCTTCTGATCGAGGTAGTCGTGTCGGTTATAGGTGCCGGCGAGCGTGCCTTTGGCGTGGTTCAGCACCCGGTCGATCGTATCCTGCGGCACATGCAGCGCCGCCATGCCGGTGCTCGCCGTGCGCCGGAAATCATGGAGCGTCCAGCCGGTGACGCCCGATTCGCGATCGAGGATCGCCTTCAACCGCTTCTGCCCGGCATAGGGCTTGGCGCCGTCGGTCGTGAACACCGGCGCGCCACGCCGGCGCAGCCCGCCTAGCAGCGCAACCATCGCCGGCGCCAGCGGGATTTCGTGGTCTCGCTTGCCCTTGTTGCGCACCGCCGGCAGGGTCCAGAGGGCGCGCGCCGGATCAACCTCGTTCCACGCCATGCAGCGCACTTCGTCGCGCCGCTGCCCGGTCAATATCCACGCCTTGACCAATGACCGGCTCGGGTCCGGCAGGCGATCGGCGGCGCGCCAGATCGCCCGCAATTCGTCATCGTTCAGCACGCGGTCGCGGCTCGCCTCGATCTTGCGCTTCTTGACCGCGGCGGCCGGGTTCACGTCGAGATATTCGCGCTCGACCGCCCAATTCAGCGCCGCGAGGATCTGGCTGCGCACCCGGTTGACCTGGGCTCCGAAGCCTTTCTCGTTCTGCAAATCGTCCAGCAGCTCCACGATGTCGCCGCGTCGCAGGTCGCCGAGCGGCACCTTGCCGATCACCGGCTTGACGTGCGCCTCAAACATCCGATCGGTCAGGTTCCACCGGCGCTGATTGGGCTTGCAGTAGCGCTCGACGTATTCATTGAGCAGATCGCCGACCGTTTGCGGCCGGCCGTCGCGCCTTCGCTGTTCGTCGCGCTCGCGTTCCTCGGACGCCGGCAGATCGATCCTCTTGGCCGCCGCAGCGGCGATGTCCCTGGCGCGCTGGCGCGCGTCGGCGAGCTTTACGGCGGGATAGGCGCCGTAGCTGGCGCGCTGTTGTCCGCCGCCTTTCGGCCGGTACCGGATCGCCCAGGATTTCGCGCCTTTGGCCGTGACGCGCATGACCAAGCCCGGCGCGTCGGCATCCACGATTTCGACGCGGCCGGTAGCAGGCGGCTTCAACGAGTTCGAGAAAGCGATCGGTGAGCTTTTTGCGCATCGGCGGACCCTCATTTGCAGACCCTCTTTCGCGCTTCCGCCGCTGGGGACTTAAGTCCCCGCCGCGCTGGGGACTTGCTGGGGACTTACGGAAACCCGGCTTGTGGCGAAGGCGCGTGAAAGCCTGCGAACGATCATCGGCCATAAGTCCGTACAATGCAAGGGATTTTGTGATAGCTGACGATCAGCGGCGAAAGCCGGCGAAGGCATTTTCCTACGTCTCCCAGACGTGAAGCCTCCCTGTTCAAACTTGGCCCCGGCACTGCCGGGGCCATTTTTCTTTGGCCGCCGCGAACTCGACTGGAACCCGTCAACCACACTTGTTGACCCGGCCGTGTCTGCACCGGATCTCGTGCCCGCAACGAGAAGAGGGGCGGCTCGCGCCACCCCTCGTGCTTTTCGTCTCGAACTGACTTTGGCTCAGCGCTGAACCCAGCGCTGCCTGATCGGAAGCCGTGCTAGTTGATCAGGCCGTAGAACTTGCCGGCGTTTTCGCAGGTCATCTTGAAGGTGACGTCGGCCGGCAGGTGGCTGAACTGCTCGTCGATGTATTTCTTCGATTCCGGCCAGACACCGTCGGGATGCGGATAATCGGAACCCCACATCAGGGTCTCAACCCCCATCTCCTCGATCAATTTGGTGCCGACGCGGTCATACTGGAACGTCGCCCTGCATTGGCGGCGCCAATATTCGCTCGGCTTAAGCTTGAGCTTGAGGTCTTGGTATTGGTCCTCGAATTCGAAATCCATCCGGTCGAGCACGTAAGGGATCCAGCCGATGCCGCTCTCGCCCAGGACCATGCGAATATTGGGGAAGCGCTCGAACACGGCCGCACCCATCAGGTCGGTCAGGATCGTCGCCAGAGTCATCTGGAACCGGCACAGTCCGCTATAGGTCATCCGCCGCGCGATCGTCGGCTCGAGCGACTTGCGCAGCTCGGGGTCTGTTGCCGGGAAGGTGTGGAAGTGCAGCGGCAATTGCGTCTCGTTGACCGCTTGCCACAACGGATCCCACATCGGGTGCCACATCGGCGTCATGTGCCACGAGCAGGATAGTTCGACACCTTTCATGCCGAGCTTGGCGACACGGTGAACCTCGGCCGCCGCCGCATTGATGTCGCTGTAGGGCAGGCAGGCCAAGCCGATCTCACGCTCCGGATAGTAGCTGCAGAAGTCCTTCATGAAGTCGTTGTAAACGCGCAGCATCTCGTTTGCCGCCGCGGGGTTCTTCATCTTCGCGCACGCCGCGAGAATGCCGTAGATGACTTCGGCATCGACACCGTCGCGGTCGAGCTCTTTGACCCGAAGGTGCGGGTCGCCGGGCCGGCGGTGGCCCTTCTTCGTGTAGTCATCGTAGAGCCCGGCCTCGTGCATCTTGTCGACGCGCAGTTGCTTGCCGGGGACGTATTCCGATCCGACGGCGCCGACCCCGCCCGCCTTGCCGTAATCGGCCCCGTTATTGTCGATCCAGCGCTTGGTGCCGTCCGGCTGTTCCTTGACGTAAGGCATCTCCTCCTTCGAGGCTCGGGCCGCTTGCGAGGTGAACAAATCAGGCGGCAGCCAAATCATGTCGAGATGACAATCGGCCGAAATTCGCCGGTACTGCATGACATAACCTCCACTCAAGTTGGGCCCGGGCGAGACGCTCTGAGAAAAACGTTCCCAAGCTAATCTATCCACGGTTCGCGGTGACATCCTATGCCGATATGCGCAGGGCTCCGATGCAGATGGGTCAACTCTGGGACGGCTGTTCCTCACAATCTTGCGGGATAATTGCACTTAAGGTTGTGCGTAAGACCAGAATTCAGCTAAGAGGGAGAGCAAGGACCGTCACTAATGCGGCATTGCAGGGAGAGGGCCCGCTGATGGCACAATCGATCGTGACCTATGTCGATACCGCGATGGACAATGCGGTGATCGGACCGATCCATCGGCGGGTGCTGGCGATCATCTGTGCCGGATTGTTCTTCGACGTCATCGATTTCATTATTCTCGGCTCGTTGGTGCCGGACATGATCCGCACGCATTTCGCGACGCCGGCCGGGATAGGCATGATCGGCACCGCCACTTTGGTTGGGCTGTTCATCGGCACTTTGGGCCAAGGCGAACTTACCGACCGATTCGGTCGCAAAACGGTCTTCCAGTTCGCGGTCGCGCTCTACAGCGTCGCTACCATTGCGGCCGCCCTAGCCCCGTCGGTCGCGTGGCTCGCCAGCGGGCGCTTCATCGGAGCGCTCGGCATGGGTGCGGCGTCGCCACTGTGCTTTTCGTATGCCGCCGAGTACGCGCCAAAACGCGTTCGCGGCCGCACCATCGCCTTCATGCAATTCGTCGGCGGTGCTTGCGTCTGGCCGTTGGGGACATTGCTGGCGTTGGGCTTGCGCGACACGATCGGCTGGCGAGGCGTGTGGATCATCATCGGCATCGGCGGCCTCGCGGTTTTTGCCGCGAGCTTTCGACTGCCCGAGTCGCCGCGCTGGCTCGTCACTCACGGCCAGGGAAGCCGCGCGCTCGATCAGCTCGAACGGATGGGGCTGGGCCGGCCGCCGGCCGGCGAGGAACTGATCAGTGACCGCCTCGCCGACATCCGCAGCGATCCGATGGGTGTTGTGTTCCGTCGCTATCGCGGCCGCATCATCGCCGCGATGATCTGCTTTTTTGCATTCTTCAGTGCCGCGGTCGGCCTCGGCGGTTGGCTGCCGAATATTCTCGCCGAGCGCGGTTTCACGATTACTAAGTCGCTGACCTTCATCTTTGTGATCCAGCTCGCCTTTCCGGCCAGCAGCCTGCTGATGATGTACGCGCTCGAGCGCTGGGGCCGCATCAACACTGCGGTCACGGCCTTTACTCTCGCAACATTGCTGTCGATCTTGTTCTATTTTTCGCGATCGGAGGCGATGGTGCTGATCGTCGGCTTCTGCATGACCTTTTTTACGCAGCTCGCCGGCAACTCGATGCAGATCTTCACCTCAGAGGTGTTTCCGTCGAATGCTCGCGCCTCCGGCTTCGGCTTGGCGCAGGGCGGTGGTCGGATCGGCTCGGCGGTGTCGTTCCCGGCGATTGGGGTCGTCAGCGTCCACGGCTTCGGCTACGTGATGGCCGGCATCGCGGCGATGCTGGCCATCGCCGCCTATGCAGTGACCCGGATAAGCGGTGAGACACGCGGCTTGGCGCTCGATACGATCGCACCGATCACCGAATGAGCCGGAGCGCCATGTCAGCACCGAGGTCGCTCGTTACCGTTTGAACAGTTTCTGTAGACCCAGCCAGCAGGAATCGTAGTCGCGCTGCAACGCCGGGGTTTCGAGCGCGAAACGGGTGGGACGGATCGGGAAACGCGTCTCGAACATGAAGGCGAGCGTGTCTTCGATCTTCTGTGGTTTCAGTTCGGCGGCGCTCGCTTTCTCAAAGGTCGCGGCATCGGGGCCGTGTGCGGCCATGCAATTGTGCAAGGACATGCCACCCGGCACAAAGCCCTCCGCCTTGGCGTCGTAGACGCCGCAGACTAGGCCCATGAACTCGTTCATGACGTTCCGGTGGAACCAAGGCGGGCGAAAGGTGTGCTCGGCCACCAGCCAGCGCGGCGGAAAGATCACGAAGTCGCAATTTGCAGTGCCAGGGACTTCAGAGGGCGCCGTCAGCACCGTGAAAATCGACGGGTCGGGATGGTCGAAGCTGACCGTGCCTAGCGTGTTGAAGCGGGCTAGGTTGTATTTGTACGGCGCATAATTGCCGTGCCACGCGACGACATCGAGTGGGGAGTGACCGAGTTCGCTGGCCCACAGGTTCCCGGCGAATTTGATGACGATCTCGCACTCTTCATCTCGATCCTCAAAGGCCGCGGCTGGGGTCATGAAGTCGCGGGGATTGGCGAGTCCGTTGGCCCCGATCGGTCCCAATTCGGGCAAGCGGAACAGCTGCCCGTAATTTTCGCAGATGTAGCCGCGGGCACGGCTGTCGGGCAATTCGACGCGGAATTTGACGCCACGCGGAATGACCGCAATTTCGCCGGGGTCAGCCCCGATCACGCCGAACTCGGTGCTCAGCAACAGGCGGCCGTGCTGTGGCACGATCAGCAGCTCGCCATCGGCGTCAGAGAAGGCTCGCCGCTCCATCGGCTTCGTCGCGCGGTAGATATGTACGGCGATGCCTTGGTGCAGGCCAGCATCGCCGTTACCGCCCATCGTCACCAGCCCGCCGACGAAATCCGCAGGGGCGTCGGGGAACGGTAACGGGTCCCAGCGTAACCGGTTCGGCGGCGGCTCTACCTCGTCGAACGGCGCGCCACGCAACAGGCCGTTGTCGATCCGGTGAAAAGGCGGGTGCGCTGCCGAAGGCCGGATGCGATAGAGCCAGGACCGCCGGTTGTCGGCGCGCGGCGCGGTGAACGGCGTCCCCGAGATCTGCTCAGTGTAGAGGCCCAGCGGGTGACGCTGCGGGGCGTTCTGGCCTTCAGGCAGCGCGCCGGCCAATGCCTCGCTCGCCTGCTGGTTGCCGAAGCCGGAAAGGTAGCGGGTCATCGTCGTCACCCCGGCGAGACGGGAATAATTACCCGTTCCTCGACGACAAAGCTCTTGATCCGGCCAATGAACAACGCGCCGTCATCGTGCAGCCGCTTGGCCTCGGCTGTGGCGTTGGCGCGCTCCATCGCAGCCCGATCGTCGTACCAGAGTTCGGCGATGCCGTCGATTTCGACCTCGGTCGTCGGGATGTCGGGGCGGGTCCGCTCTTCGAGGATATGCGACTGCACATAGCGCCGTACCCCTGGCACGGCATGGGCCAGGGGACCGTGCACCTCGAACCAGTGCTTGACGAAGTCTTCGTGACTGAGGCTGGCCTTGCGCGTCAGCAGCCCGATGCTCTTGATCACTTTCCTCTCCCTCTCGGCCGTCGACCGACAACCGCACCGCTCGCATCGCGGTTGTCGATCATGATACGTTCGGAGGTGAGGGCAAAAAAGCAAGGATCAACCCGATGGATCTGAAGCTGGTCAGAGAGGAGGCCATCGAAGGGACCAACCGCGCTTTCTGGGATAAACACGGGTTCGCGCCCGACCCGGACAGCGAGGAGTTCGAAGAGGAGTACCGCCGCCAGTTCGAGCTGGCAAAAAAGCGCCTCGCCTTGACCCACCCCACTGCACCGGTTGTGGGCGCGCATGCCGCGCCGCCGCCTGACCCCACGAATTGGGCCGAGCTGACCGGCGAGCCGACGCAGATCAGGTGGGCTGCCGCATTGCGTGCCGAACGGGTGCGAGAAATCCGGGATGCGGGCATTCGCGACTGGCTCGGGACCACCTGGACCAAAGCGAAGAGCTGGGTCGATACCCGCGATATGCCGACCCCGGTGTTTCTGCAGCGGATAGCGCCCCACTATGCCGAATACCGCAAAAAGTCCGAGGAGCGGGCACGCGTGCTCGCCAGCGAGCGGCAGGCCAAGCAAGCAGCCGCCGACCAGATCCGCAAGGCGGTCGTCGATGCTGGGATCACCGTCGCCGGGCTTATCGAGTTGATCGACGTCTGCGATCGGCTGCCGCCGATGCCGATCAAGGCGAAGCTCGCGGAACTCGACGGCGACGGCCGCAATTTGCGAGTCTTCGAGACCGCCGACCCGGCGATGCTGATGGTCCTCGAAAAGGATTTGGCGGGGCGCAGCGAGTACGCCATCGAGCGCGACGAAGGGCTGGTTGGCGACCTTGTACTCTTCATGCGGGCAATGGAATTGTCATAGTGGGGAGATACCGATGGCAATAGCGGCGAGCGCGCCCTCCGTCGACGCGCGGGAAGCAATGGAGCGGCTCAACGCCGAGGCCGCGCCGCTCAATATCTGGCTGCGCACTCAGGCGAACGCGCCGGCGCAACGCCCTTGGTTTCGCGAGACGGGGTTGGCGGCCAGCGGGCGGATCGCTGCCGGCCGGGTTGGTGCAGCCCAGCTCAAACCCGTCACCCATCACTGGCGCTGGTACGAGATTGCGCCCTACCTCGAGCGCATCGCCGAAATCGCCCGCAACGCCGATGTGTCGCCGATCGAATTCGCTGAACGTCAGCAGTTTTTACTGACCAATCCGGGGCTCGGCGGTCGGCTGCAAGTCACCTCGACGATGCGTTGCGCGGTGTCGATCTATAACCCGGGCGATGTCGCCCCAGTCCACATTCACACGCCGAACGCCAGCCGCACGATCCTGTCCGAAAACGGCGGCTACACGACGATCGAGGGCGAGCGTTGCCAAGCCGCCCGCGGCGATTTGATCCTCACCCCCAACGGTACCTGGCACGACCACGGCAATGACGGCGCCGAGCCGGTAGTATGGATCGATGTTCTCGACTTCCCGCTGATGGAATTTCTCGATTGCGTCTGGCTCGATGAGGAATTTCCGGGTGAGACCGCCGGCAATGCCCGCGCTCAGGCAGTAACCCGTGACCTCGGGTACTCGCAGCGCCTCTACGGGAGGGGCGGGCTGGTGCCAGGCTTTGCCTCGCATCGCCGGGGTTTCGGGCATAAGACCTCGCCGATGTTCCACTACCGCGGCGCCGATGTGCGAGCTGCCCTCGACGGGCTGCGCAGCGAGGCCGGCGACCCCTACGAAGGCATAACCGTGCGGTTTGCGAACCCGGCGACCGGAGCATCGGTCTTTCCGACCCTGGACTACCGGGCGGTCCTGCTGCGATCGGGCGAAGAAACCCGGTTCAAGCGCGAAACCGCCGGGACCCTCTATCAGGTCATCGAAGGCAGCGGCGCGACCGAGATCGCCGGCGGCCGGCTCGACTGGCAAAAGAACGACATCTTCGTCGTTCCGGGATTTACTTGGCGGCGGCACGTCAATCGCAGCAAAACCGACTCGATCATCTATGCCGTGTCCGACATGCCATTGCTCGAAAAGATCGGCCAATACCGCGCGCAGGGCCGGCTTCCCGACGACACCGTCATCGAACTCGGCGGTTGAAAGGCCTGTAGCTTGGCGCCGACGGGATCGGATCGGCGCGCGCGGCAGGTGATAGGATACGAATTTCCTCCACGTCTTCGAACATCGTCATGGAGATGCCGTCATGGGTAAGCTCGATGGGAAAGTCGCTCTGATAACCGGCTCCGGCCGCAATATCGGCCGCGCTACGGCGCTGAAGCTGGCCGGGGAAGGCGCGCACATTGTCGTCAACGCCCGCAGCAACAAGCAGGAGGCCGAGTCGGTCGCCCGCGAGGTGCGCGATCTCGGCGTCAAATCCACCGCGATCATCGCCGATGTCGGCAAAAAGGATCAGGTCGACGCGATGGCGGCGCAGGCGCTGTCGGAGTACGGCCGCGTCGATATCCTGATCAACAACGCCGCGATCCGCCCGCACAAGGCCTTTACGGAGGTGACGCAGGAAGACTGGGAACACGTTCGCGGCGTCGTGCTCGACGGCGGCTTCTACCTGACGCGGGCGCTGATCGAGCCAATGGTCAAGAACAAGTGGGGCCAGATCCTGTTCTTTGTCGGCGACGGCGCCTATTCCGGCCGAGGCGCCGGGCGGGCGCATATCTCCGCCGCCAAGATGGGATTGATCGGGCTAGCGCGCGGTCTCGCCTCTGAATTCGCGCCGCACAACATCCGCGTCAACGTGGTGTCGCCCGGCAGCATCGACACCAGGCGCGACAATCCGGAATGGTATCACGGCCGGGTGCCCGACGCCGGCGGCATCCCGCTCGGCCGCCAGGGCAAATCCGAGGAAATCGCCGCCACCTGTCTGTTTCTGGTCAGCGACGACGGCGGCTTCATCACCGGCCAGACCATCCACGTCAACGGCGGTGCCGGCTACTACTGAGGCGCGATCTGGGCACGACTATAGGGCAACTTAGTCCTTTTCGAACCGAAGCAGCTCCGGCGGGTGGCGGATAACTGTGCGGCGGCCGCGTTTGAAGACGGCGAGCGGCTGGCGGATTTCGGCGATCGCCTGTTCAGGGGTGTCGGCGTCGATGATGACGATGTCGGCGGGATTGCCGACGCCGAGCCCGTAATCCTTCAGGTTAAGGAGCCGGGCTGAGCGCTCGGTCAGCATCGCGAAGCATTCGCGCAACTGCTCCGCGCGGCCGATTTGCAGAACATTGGCGTGCAGGTTCGCCATGCGGATCAGCGAGCAATCGCCAAAGGGCGTGACCGGGTTCAGCACGTTGTTGGTCGACAGCGAGCAATTGACCCCGTGCTCGACCAAAAAATTGGCATCGGCGACGCCGCGGCGGATATTGTGGTCCTGGTCGCGGCCCATCACGAACAGATCGGTCAGCGGCAACACCGTGACCGCGACCCCGGCATTGGCCATGCGCCGGGCGATCACCGCCAGCCTATCGGGCGGCATGGCCGACAATTTGGCCATGTGGCCGACCGTGACCCGGCCGCCCCTGCGGTATTGCTCGGTCAGATCGCAAACCAATGGCGCGTCAAGCTCGTCCGGCGTGTCGCCGACATCGAGATGAATATCGATATCGGCGTCGAACTCCCGCGCCAGTTCGAAGATCCGGCGGATCTGGCCAGCATGGTCGGGGTCATAGCGGGGAGCGCCGCCGATCGCCTTGGCCCCACGTTTGAGCGCCTCGACCAGAAGCTCGTCGGTGCCGGGGTAATTGGTCAGCCCGTCCTGCGGGAAAACACAGATCTCGATGTCGATCGCCCATTTGTAGTCGTTGACTAGGGATTGCACGCCGTCGAAGCCGCGCATGCCGATCGCCGGGTCGACCTCGACCTGGGTGCGCATGCGGGTGGCGCCGTTGACGACGCAGTTTTCCAGGGTTTGCGCCGCGCGTCGGCGGACATCCTCGACCGTCAGGCCCTGCTTGATCGCCGCGACCTGGGCCATCGGATTGATGCGCCGGCCGGCCTCGGGCGGAAGGCGGTCGATCAGGCGTGACTTGTCGAGATGGATATGGGTCTCAACGAGACCGGCGCAGGCAAGCCGGCCATGCGCGTCATAGCTGTCGGCGGCGTCGCCCAGCTCATGCCCGATCGCGATGATCTTGCCGGCGACGACGCCGATATCCGTCGGCTCGGCCAGGGACGGACGATCGGCCAGCCTGACATTGCGAATAATCAGATCCATCGAATGCCCCTAACCCGCTCAATGGTCGGATCGTCAGTATAAGCGAACCCGGTTTTCGCCCCACATGTCCCGGCGCTGCTCCCAGGCCCAGGGGTTTGCGGTTGAAGCTTATCCAGCCGAAAGCCATTTCCAAGGCGAAAGATGGAGGACTGACAATGGCCGGATCGCCCGTTCACGTGGTTTGTCCTTCGTGCAGCGCTATCAACCGCATCCCGCCGGACCGGCCAGCGGCGCAGGCCAAGTGTGGGACCTGCCATAATCTGCTGTTCCAAGGAAAGCCGGTCACCGCCGATGGCGCGATGTTCGAGCGTCAGATTACGCGCGACGACACTCCGGTGCTGGTCGATTTCTGGGCTCCGTGGTGCGGGCCGTGCCTTGCGATGGCGCCGGCTTACGAACACGCTGCCGCCGAGCTGGAGCCGCGTTTTCGCTTGCTGAAGCTCAACACCGAGGAGGAGCCGGCCATCGCCGAGCGCTACAATATCCGCAGCATTCCGACATTGATGCTGTTTAGCGGTGGCCGCGAGATCGCGCGGCGGGCCGGGGCCAGCGACACCCGCAGCATTGTTGCATGGGCTAACGCACAGATCGCCAGCCAGCAACCGGCTGCCTCTGCGCATTGACAGAGCGCCGAGCGGTCAGGCCAGCCCGAAGCCGGGATCCGCTCGCGACCGCAGCTCGCTGCCGAGTGCGTGGCCCAGCGCTGCCGCGTCACCAATATCACCGGTGGAACACGCGCGAATTTCGGCGCTGCCGTCCGGCTTGAGCAGCAATCCTTCGAGGGTCAGCCGCCCGCCGTCGCATTCGGCCAGCCCGGCGATCGGCGTGCGGCACGACCCGTCTAGCGCCGCGAGCATGGCGCGCTCGGCGCCGACGCAGGCGGCAGTGGCGGGGTCATGGAGCGGGTCGAGCAGCTGGCGCAAAACATCGTCCCCGACCCGACATTCGATTGCCAGCGCGCCCTGGCCGACCGCCGGCAACATGACATCGGGCATCAGGATTTCGGTCGCGAGATCAGCCTTGCCGAGTCGCTCCAGGCCGCACAGCGCGACCACGATCGCGTCGAACTCACCGGCCGCCAGCTTATCGATGCGCGTGTTGACATTGCCGCGGATCGGCATGATCGACAAATCGGGACGGAGCCGCAGCAACTGAGCCTGGCGCCGTAGCGAAGCGGTTCCGACTTTCCCGCCCTTTGGCAGAGCGGCAAGGCTCGCCACTTTTGCCGATAGCAGCGCATCGCGCGGGTCCTCGCGGGCGAGCACACAAGCAATCTCGAGCCCGTCCGGGAGCCAGGTCTCCATGTCCTTAAGCGAATGGACGGCGAGATCGATCGTGCCGGCGATCAGCGCCTCCTCGATTTCTTTACTGAATAAGCCCTTGCCGCCGATATCGGCTAGGCGCCGATCCTGCACCCGGTCGCCGGTGGTGCGGATGGTCACGATCTCGACGGCGCCGGCTGCTGCGAGATCGGGGTGGGCAGCGACCAACCGGTCGCGCACTAAGGCGGCCTGGATCAGCGCCATCGGGCTGCCGCGGGTGCCGATGCGCAAGGGGCGCGTCACCGGCACTTAGTGGTGGTTCCTGGCCGTCGGGATCAGCCGGCTCACGGCTTCAGCAGTAGTTTGCCTATCACAGCGCCTGCTTCGAGGAGCTGATGGGCGCGCGCGGCCTCGGCGAGCCGCAGCCGCTCGTGGATCAGCGGCTGGATCTCGCCGGCCGCGAGATGGCCGAGCAGGGTCTTCATCGTCGCCGCGCGAATGTCGGGCCGGTCGTCGAAGCTGTGGATCGTAAACAAACGCAATGCCGGGCTCGCGGCGGAATGGGCGCGCATCCCCTCCACCAAATCGGTATCCGGGGGACCGTCGAGCCGGCCATAGGAGACCACCATCCCGAGCGGCGCCAGCATCGCAAAGTTGCGTGCGAAACTTTTGCCGCCGATCGGGTCGAGGATCAGGTCGACGCCGCGCCCTTCGGTGATCTCCAGCACCCGGGCGGCGACATCCTCGGTGCGGTAGTTGACCGCCTGGCAGGCGCCAAGGCCGATGACTGCGCGGGTTTTGGCGTCACTCCCGGCAACCCCGATGACGCTGCGTCCGGCAATCAGCGCGAGTTGCACCGCGGCGCTGCCGACGCCGCCCGCCGCGTTATGGATCAGCACCGTCTCGGCCGCGACCCCGCGCGCCGCGGAGTGCAGCACATGATAGGCCACCTGATAGTTCGACAGGCAGGCTGCTGCCTCCACCGCGCACCCGGGCGGCAGCGGGTGGGCCGCCCGCGCCGGCACCGCAATGTATTCGGCATAGCATCCCGCGCGCACCGGCAGGTCGCGGGCGCTGACAAAGACCGGTTGCCCGATGGCCGGCGCGGCAACGTTGCGCCCATGCGCGACGACCGTCCCGCTCATCTCGATCCCCGGGATCGCCGGCAGCGGCGGCATCCAATTATAGACGCCCTTGCGCACCAGCACCTCGGGCATGCTGACGCCGATCGTGTCGGCCTTTACCAGGACCTCGCCGTCGCTCGGAACCGGTGTCGGCACCTCAACATATTCGAGCGCCTCGGGACCGCCCGGCTGGCGCAGCAGGATTGCCTTCATGCCGGCGACCGCGGCTCAGCTTTCGGCGATGATCGGGTTGCGCAGCACGCCGATGCCGCCGATCTCGACCTCGACGACGTCGCCCGGCTTCATCCACAGCGGCGGCTTGCGGGCGAAGCCGACGCCCTCAGGGGTGCCGGTCGAGATCACGTCGCCGGCGACCAGCGGTGTCCAGTCCGAGCAGTACGAGATCAGGGTCGGAATGTCGAGGATCAGATCGTCGATCCCGGTGTGCTGCACCTCGCGCCCGTTGAGCCTCGTCGCCAGCTGCAGACGGGTCGGATCGGGGATCTCATCGGCAGTGACGATCCACGGGCCAAAGCCGCCGGTCTTGTGAAAATTCTTGCCGGCGGCGATCGAATGCTTGAACTGGATATCCCGGATCGAGCCGTCGTTGAACAAGGTATAGCCGAAGATGTGCGACAGCGCGTCGGCCTTGGCGATGTGACGGCCCGGGTTGCCGATGATCAAGGCCAGCTCGCCCTCGTAATCGAAATCGCCGGAGATTTTGGGGCACACCATCGGTTGATCGTGCGCGACCAGGGTGTTGACGAGCCGCAAAAACACCTGCGGATTTTCCGGCGGAGCCCCTCCCGCCTCGGCGGCGTGGGCACGGTAGTTGCGCCCGGCGCAGATGATCTTGTCGGGATCGGTAATCGGCGGCAGCAAGGTTACCTGCGCCAAGGTGAAATCAGGTTTGGCGGTCTTCACCTCGTCGGCAAAACGGCCGAGCGCGCCGTTGGCGATAGCGGCGCGCAAGCCGGGATAGCGCTCGCCGAGCCGGCGCCCCAGATCGACGATGCCGCCTTCGACGACGGCACCGTACGAGTCCCGTCCCGACGCGCTGAAGCTGGCGAGTTTCATGCTGCTGCCCTCCGGGTTGAGATCGTCGTGTGCCTCCTCCCCGGGCGCTGCCCGCGTACCAACCCTAGCCGACGCGGCGCAGAAAGACCGGCAGCCCGCCGCCTCTGGTCGGATCCCATTGCTTGCGGAGCTGATCCTGCACCGGCAAGCCGCTGCCTGTCGTCGGACTGTGCACACGTCCGCCCGGGGCCCTCTCCTTATCGTGATTGATCACTACAGGATCGCCATTTCCCTTGTCGCGGCGCTGCCATCTGCGCAGGTGTTTCTCAATCGATCGTTGGTCCATTTTCGCTCCTCCCGGGCGGCGATCTATAGCCGAACTTAACCAATTGCAACCGGGCTTGAGAATCATACATGATTACAAACGCTTGCTTGGTAATCTCCATTTTCGCCGCCGATCGGGTGTTGCTGCAAGCGGAGCCTATTTGCCGGCCGACTGCAGGGGCCCTGCCGTCCAACGAAATCCGGTCAAAATGCTGTCGTCAAACCGGCATTCCACTGCCAGATTGCGCGGCAACGGCCCGTGGGGGGGTATATCGCTGCGCACGCCCTCGACATGGGCGACGATCGTCGTGATGCTGGTCGCCGCAGCCTCACGCTTGGTGATGTCGATGTCTACGCCGGGATAAGCCTGCTGCATGACGTCGGCGCAACGGTCGGCCATACCGCCCGACGGGACGAGATGGCACCCGGCGACGAGTGAGAGCAGACCGGCGGCCAGTGGAGCGGAAGCCCATCGAGCGGAAGCGCGGCTCATGGCACGATACTGCGCGGCGGGACGTTGGATTTCAAACCGGGCGTAGCGAGATCAAAGCGATGCATGCGCAATTGCTGACGGCAGCGGGACGGCCTCTGATCGCGGCGGAATTGTCCGTGCCACGTCCGGGACCGCAGCAGGTGCTGATTGCGGTGCATGCCTGCGCGGTGTGCCGAACCGATTTGCATGTCGTCGACGGCGAGCTTGCCGATCCCCAGCTGCCGCTGGTACTCGGCCACGAGATCATCGGTTCGGTCGTCGAGAAGGGGGCGGAGGTCGACCGCTTCGCTATCGGCGCAAGGGTCGGGGTGCCGTGGCTCGGCTGGACCTGCGGGGTCTGCGAATATTGCCGCAGCGGTCGCGAGAATCTGTGCGACCGCGCGCGGTTCACCGGCTATCAGATCGATGGTGGTTATGCCGAGCTGACTATCGCCGATCAGCGCTATTGCTTTGCGATCCACCCGGTCTATGGCGATGTCGAGGCGGCGCCGCTGATGTGCGCCGGGCTGATCGGCTATCGCACGTTGCGCATAGCCGGTGACGCGCGCGCCATCGGAATCTACGGGTTCGGCGCCGCCGCTCATATCGTCGCCCAAATCGCCCGCTACCAAGGCCGCCGGATATTCGCTTTCACCCGGCCGGGCGACCGGATGGCGCAGGATTTCGCGCGCGATCTGGGCGCCGAATGGGTCGGAGATTCGACATCGCTGCCGCCCGAACCGCTCGACGCGGCGCTGATCTTTGCGCCGATCGGCGCATTGGTGCCCGCCGCCCTCGCCGCCACGAAGAAGGGCGGCACCATCGTCTGCGGCGGGATCCATATGAGCGACATCCCGAGCTTTCCGTACAGCCTCCTGTGGGAGGAGCGGGTTTTGCGCTCGGTCGCGAATTTGACTCGCCGCGACGCCGAGGAATTTCTTGCCCTGGCCCCGCAGGCCGGCGTCAGGACCGAGACGGTCGTCTACCCGCTCGCCCGCGCCAACGACGCCCTCGCTGATCTGCGCCATGGCGCGCTGCAAGGCGCCGCCGTGCTGGTTCCCTGAGAACGGCTCATCCCGCTATGCTGCCCGGTATACGCGGCGCAGTGGCGAGGGTGCAGATGACAGGGTTTCCGTCGGACGTTGACGTCGCGGTGATTGGCGCTGGAGCCGCCGGGATCGGCGCCGCGCGGCGTTTGGCCGAAGCCGGTGCGCGCCGGGTGCTGGTACTGGAAGCGCGCAACCGGGTCGGCGGCCGGGTCCACACCATCGCGCCCGCCGGGTTTCCGCTCGATCGCGGCGCCGAGTGGCTCCATTCCGCCGACCGCAACCCGCTGTCGCCGATCGCGCAAAGCCTCGGCTTCTCGGTCCATCGCCGGCCGCCGGAGTGGACGAGCAGGTTGTCGCGCAGCGGCCACAGCGCCGAGGCGGAAGCCGACTGGCTGGCCACCCGCGAGGCGCAGGGCCGGGCGCGCCGACAGGCAGCGTCGGAGCCGAAGGACCGATCCTTAGCGAGCCTGCTGCCGCCGAATGGCCGGTGGAACCAGCTGCTCGACGCCAACAGCACCTGGGGAAACGGAGCCGAGCTCGAACGGGTCTCGGTCAAGGACTATGTCCGCTACGACGAGAGCAGCACCAATGTTAACTGGCGGCTGGGAGAGGGTTACGGCCGGCTGTTCGAGAAGCTTGCCGAGGACTTGCCGGTGGCGCTGGAAACGCCGGTGACGCGGATCGACCATCGCGGTCGCGCGATCCGGCTCGACACTGCCCGCGGCACCGTCACCGCCGCGCGGGTCATCGTCACCGTGCCGACCTCGATCCTGGCCGCCGAAACCGTGCGCTTCGATCCGTCGCTGCCCGATAAGGTTGCCGCGGCAGCAGGGTTGCCGTTGGGGGTCGACGATAAGCTGTTTATCGCGCTCGACGGACCCGCTCCAGACATCGTCCGCGACGGGTTTCTGGTTGGCTCGACCGTACGGCGCGAGACCATGAGCTATCAAATTCGGCCGCTCGGCCGGCCGGCGATCTATTGCTTTTTCGGCGGACGTTTTGCTGCGGCGATGGAGCGCGAGGGCGAAGCGGCGATGTTCGCGTTTGCCGCCGACGAGATCGCGGGCATCCTCGGCAACGGCATCCGCAAGCGGATCTCGCTGCTTGCGGCCACCGGCTGGCTGACCGCCCCCTGGTCGCACGGCTCCTATTCCTATGCTGCTCCGGGGCACGCCGGCGACCGCGCGGTACTGGCCGCCCCGGTCGACGATCGCCTGTTTTTCGCCGGCGAAGCCACCTCGCCGAATTTTTTCTCGACCGCGCACGGCGCTTACATGAGCGGGATCACCGCCGCCGATGCCGCTCTCGCCAGTCTGGCCCGAGCCTAGGAACGCGCGGAGAGCTGGGGTCGCTCGTTGAGTACCGACACACGGATCCCGGTATCGTCGATGCGGATCGTGCTGACTGAGGCAAGGCCGATTTCGATTCGGGAATAAGAATCGATGGGCATCCCGAGCGCGAACAGCACCGCCGCACGGATCACGTCGCCGTGGCTGACGATGACCACGGCTGCCTCGCGGTGGGTGCGGTGCAGATCGAGCAAGGCGCCGACGGCCCGGTCCTGGACTTGGCGCATGCTTTCGCCTCCGGGCACGGCAGCAATGCTGCGGCAGGCTCGCCACAATTCCCAGCGCTCGTCCGCGCGGACCTGGTCGAAGGTCAGCCCGGTCCACTCGCCGAAATCCAGCTCCATCACGTCTTCGCGATAGCAGACCGGCAGAGCGAGCCGGGCGGACAGGATCTCGGCCGTTTCCTTGGTTCGCTGCAGCGGGCTCGAATAGAGCGCCGTGATGGCGTCGCCGGCGAAACGCTCGGCGACCGCGGCGATTTCGCCGCGGCCCCGCTCGGACAGTCCGACGCCGGGCGTGCGCCCGGCAAGCACCCGACCGGCCAAGACGTGCTCGCCGTGCCGCACCAGATGAAACACCGTCATCGCCGCCGACCTCTCGATCCCGAAAAGAGCCGAGTCTAACATTCGATCGCCCGGCCGGGCACGTCGCTTTCCGGCCCGTTGACGAGGAGGCTGCGCTTGATCTCGGCGCGCGTCCGTAGGCGGTGCTAGCGTGGATCGTATTGCCCGGGATCCGCCCGGGCTTGCCTCAGGGTGGCTGCTCGCCTTCACTTTGTCGCTCGACGACCTCGTCGTCGCCAGCTTTGTCACCGGCCCGTCGGCGACGACCCTGCCGATGGCGGTGTTTTCAAGCGTTCGCCTCGGCGTCAGCCTCGAGGTCAACGCGCTCGCCACATTGTTTCTGGCCGTGGTCTTCATGCTGGTGGCGCTGGCCCTTTGGCTGATGGCGCGTCAGGAGCGGCGGCGAAGTTAAGAGTCGCCGTCGAGTTCGGGGTAGTGGCGGAAGATGCCGTGCCGGTTGAACGGGATGCGGCGGTCCGAGGCGAGATAGGCGGCGATGCGCGGTCGGGCGGCGACCCGGTCGTGCAGAGCGACGACGTGCGGGTAATTCGGTTCGAGCCCGGCCATCGCACGGGGGAAGGCGTAGCGCAGCCCGGCCACGATCTGGAACAGCGACAGGTCGGAATAACTCAGCCGCGCCCCGACAAGATGCCCGCCGCGCGAATTGTTGCGCTCGAGCACCCGCTCGAAATAGCCGAGATATTTCGGCATCCGCGATCGCCGAAAATCGGCGGCGCGAGCCAGGGCCTCCTCGCGCTGATCCTCGTAATAGAGGCTGCCGGCGATCGGGTGGTGAGTGTCGTGCGCCTCGTCGACGAGATCGGCGATCGTCAACTGTAGCTGATGCGCCCACAGCCGGCCGGCTTCGGCCGCGGGCGCCAAGCCAAGCTGACCCCCGAGATAGAACAGGATGTTGGCGGTTTGCCCGATCAGCAGCGCCCCCGCCTTCAGAAAGGGTGGGGCAAAGGACGGGCGGGCGATCTCTTCGCCATCGAGCAGGCGCATCATCTCGGCTTCGCCGCCCGGCTGGCGGGCGACATCGACATAGTCGGCGCCGGCCTCTTCCAGCGCCAGCCGGACGAATTCGCCGCGTCCCTGGATCGACGACCAGTAATAGAGCTCGTACCGCATCTCGCCCCCGATCGAGTGGCCGCGGCTTGGGCGGTCAGCCCTTTCGCTGGTATTTGCGGCAGACGAGGCGCAGGCGGTCGGTAATGTGCGGCCGCACATGCTCGGGCATCGGCGTCAACTCGCTGGCGCGCTTCCAGTCGGGGCCGCTGACCACATCGGGCGAAGTCAGATGGTAGAGCGCGACATATTTGGGGTTCCCGGCCGCGCGAAAGCGCCGTGCGCTCAGCACACCCGGGACGCGGGACAACGCCGGGACGTGCTCGGTGTCGTACCAGGCGTTGAACTCGGTCTCATATTGCGGAGCCGGGGTCATCCCGACCAACAGCAGGCCGCCCGCGTTCTGCGGCGCGACTGCGTCACCGGGCAGGATTTGCTCGCCTTCGAAGCGCAACAGCCGCTGGCATTTTGCCGTGACCCGCTTTGACCAGACCGACAAATTCTCGCCGCCGATCGCGCGGTAGGCCGGGCTCTGCAGCACCGCGAGGCTGTCGAGATCGTAGGTGGCGACCGATTGCTTGGCGTTGTCCGCGCTGATCCATCGCTGGAGGGTCAGGAAACCCGGCACCCGCTGCCGTTCTGGGATGTGTTCGAGGTCGTACCAGTCGTTGAACTCGTCCTCGGCGACGTTCGAGAAGTCGAATGCCGCGATCAATTGACCCTTTGACATGGTCGTTTCCTCCGGTGGTCGAAAACCCCGAGATGCTATGCCGGGAATGCCGGACGGTGCAAAGCTTTAGCCGCCGGCGCAAGTGATTGCTGCCGAGATCACCGCTGCGGCCGCGATCTTGGCGATCTGCATGATCCCTCGGAAAAGATTTGGCGGCGCGGCTTGGGTGCCATGCCCCTAGGGCGCCATGCCCTTGTCGGCAAGTTCGCGTAGAGCCTTTTCGCTCTTGCCGGCGTCGAGCCCCATCGCATTCATGATGTGAGGCGCCTTGGTGAACTGTATGTCGCGGTATTCGACGATTTCGACCCGATTGCCCCAGGGATCGAGGAAGTCGAGAAAAGGTCCCGGCAACAATTCGCCGCCCGCCGCCTCGACGAGCGCGCGCACCCGCGAGCGATCGTCGACGACGAGGCCGAAATGGCGCCGCCAGTCGTGATGCTCGGCGCCGCTTTGCATCAGGTTGATGAATTGATCGCCGAGCTCGATGAAAGCGTTCCCCGGCCGTTTTGCGCGCAGGGTGAAGTCGAAGATCTTGCCGTAAAAGGCAAGGGCCTGGTCGATATCGCCGACCTCGAGGGCGATGTGGTTGATGCCGACGAGCCTCGGCTTGCGGGTGTCGGCACGGCCGTCGTCGGGTTGGCTGATCGCGGTCATGGCTTGCTTCCTCCTGGTCGCTGCGGCGCACAGTCACTATATTGGAATTAATATCCTGAGGTCGATGTCGGTTGGGCGGCTTGGGCTGGTCCGAACGGCGCGGGGGTCGGCCTTTTCGAGGCGAAATTTGCCCCTCGCCTGGCTTAAAGGGCGCCGTTTTGTCGCGGGCACCCGGTAGGGGCGCCCAGGAAAGCCATCATGGATCTGATTACCAAGCTGCCGGAGATGTCTGATGACGCGCTCACCAATCTTCGGACGAACGCCAAACGGCTGCAGCAATCCGGGACGCCGGTCCAGCGAACCGATGCCGCCGCCTTGCTGCCGGCGGTCGAAGCGGAGATGGGCGCGCGCCGGCTGGCGCGGGTGAAAGCAACCCGAACCGCGGTGCCCAAGGAGCGAACGCGCCGGCCGCGAGTCGTCAAAGAACCCCGGGGCGAGACGGCCGAGGAGCGGGAATGAGTGAGACCGCGGCGCCGCCGGGGTTGGAGCGCCAGGTCGAGACGGTATAATTCGCGTGGAATTTGATTGGGGGTCGGGAATGTCGGTTGATCTGACCGTCGAGGGTGCGGTCGCCAAAGTCGTGCTGAATCGTCCGGAAAAGCTGAATGCGCTCAACGTCGAGATGCGCGAGAGCCTGTGCGAGTACTTCGCCCGATTGCGCTACGACGATGCGGTACGGGTGGTGATCGTGACCGGCGCGGGCAGGGGGTTCTGCTCGGGCGCCGATGTCGACCGCATGGCCGGGCAGCATCATGATCTGCGCGGCGGGCGGCAACGGCTGCAGCAGGGCGGCCACACCTTCATCCGCGCGTTGCACGCGATCGAGAAGCCGGTGATCGCCGCAGTGCGCGGCCCGGCGGTAGGCATCGGCTGGAGCATCGCGCTCGCCTGCGACCTGGTCGTGGCGTCGAAGACCGCGCGGTTTTCGCAGATTTTCCGGCGCATCGGCTTGGCGCCCGACGGCGGCGCCATCTGGTTTTTGACCCGCCGGCTGGGTATGGCGAAGGCCAAGGAGCTGGTGTTTTCAGCCCGCTTTGTCGAGGCCGAGGAGGCGCTGGCGCTGGGGCTCGTCAACCATGTCGTCGAAGATGACCAGCTGATGGTCAAGACCGAGGCGCTTGCGGCCGATCTCGCCGAGGCGCCGACCTTTGCGCTCGGCCTGGCGAAAAAGCTGTTTCACGCCGCGGTCGGCCCCAGCCTCGACGAATATCTCGATATCGAGAGCCTGGTGCAGCCGCAGCTGCACATGACCGCCGACAACGCCGAAGGCGTCGCCGCCTTCCGTGAGAAGCGCGCGCCCAAATTCATCGGCCGCTGACGCCGGGGCGCGCCCGCGGTGTGGGTGCGCCGTGGACGCAAGCGGTTCGCGGGCTAGGTGTTCTTGGGATCGTCTTATGGCGGATCGCGGTCAAGGGCTTCGGCAAGGCGCTTGGGGTCGACGCGGATCTCGACCCCGGCGCGCTCCTGCTGCAACAGCATCGGCGAGCGCGAGTCGCGCTCGCCCCAGCCGCGGTTCAGCGCCTCGGAGAACTCGGCGAGCGCCAGATTGGCGATCCGCATCGGTACGTTGAAATCGCGGCCGAGTTGGGTGGCGAGCGTCACATCCTTGTGCGCCAGACGCAGCGCAAACGCGGCCGGCTCGTACTTTCCGGGCAGGAATTGGTCGATCAGCCCGTCAAAGGTGCGCCGCCGGCCGGTTGCGCCGTCGCGCACCGCCTCCCATAACGCGAGCGGCTCGACCCCGGCCTTGACCCCGACCGTGAACATCTCGGCGAGTGCGGTCTGGATGCAATAGCCGGCGCCGTTATGCACCAGCTTGGCGACCGATCCGGCGCCGATCGGGCCGACATAGCGCGCCTTGTCGCCCATCGCGTCGAGTACGCTCTTGTGGCGGTTGAAGATCTGCTCGTCGCCGCCGACCCAAAGCGCGAGCTTGCCGGTCCGCGCGCCGCGCGGCCCGCCGCTGACCGGCAAGTCGAGCATGTAGACGTCGCGCTCGGCAAAGGCGGCGTTGATCTTGCGCACAACGGTCGGCGAGTTGGTCGACAGGTCGAAATAGGCCTTGCCGCAACTCATCCCGCTGAGGATGCCGTTTTCGCCGAGCGCCACCGCTTCGACTTCGGGCGGGCCGGGGAGTGAGGTGAAAACGATTTCCGAGGCCTCGGCGGCGGCGCGCGGCGTGTCGGCCCAGACGGCGCCGGCGGCGAGATAGGGCTCGGCCGCGGCGCGGCGCAGGTCGTGAACGACCAGCTCGTGCCCGGCCTTTTGCAGATTGGCCGCCATGCCCGAACCCATCATGCCCAAACCGATAAATCCGATCTTCATCTCGCCCTCCCGCGCGTCTTGGAGTTTGTGGTGCTACAGGACGTCCTTGGCTACCAGCGCCGCGGTCATCGCCGCCGGCCAGCCGGCGTAAAACGCGAGGTGAGTGATGATCTCGCCGATCTCATCCTTGGTCACGCCATTATCGAGCGCGCGCTGCAGATGACCGACGAGCTGTTTTTCGCGGCCGAGCGCGATCAAGGTGGCGCAGGTGATCAGGCTACGGTCCCGCTTGGACAGCTGCGGGCGTTCCCATACATCGCCGAACAGCACTTTTTCACTGAGATCGATCAGCTTTGGCACGACGTGGCGGACTTGGTCGCGGGCTGCCGAGGGTCGTGATTGCGCCATGGTTTTCTCCTTTATTGGAACCAGCAGTTTCCTTCCGCGCCAACCGTAGCACGGCGCCGCCGAACCCGGCCAGACTTACCGGCAGCCGTCGCCGGAGCAGCCCTGAGCGCCGAAGGAGATGCGCGGTGCCGCCGGCGAACGTTCTCCGGCGGGTGTCTGTGATAGCGGCAGCTATCGGCGAAGCTGCGTTCCGCGCGGCGTTGAACGGCGCGAACGGCAAGGCGGCCGCGTCGCTCCGGCCGCCCCGCTATTGTTTATGGAGGGCTAATGTAGGGCGGTCGGTGATTGAGCGCGGTCGGCCGCCACCTGGCGATAGTGTTCTCTCTGCTTCTCGCGCCACGCCGCCCGTTCCTGGGCATCGATCGTGCCGTCGTGGTTCGTGTCGATCTTGTCAAAGCGGGCGCGAAAGATCGCGTCGCGTTCCGCGGCCGGCATCGCCGCCAGCCGATCGTAATAGGCCTTGCGCTGTTCGAGACCCGCCTTTTCCGCCGCGGAGAGATTGGGCGCCGCCAGCTGCTCTGCGAGCCTGACCTGGCGTTGCCCGATATTCTGCATGCGGAAATCTCGATACTCGTCGAAGGTGATCAGCTGCGGCGCTGCGGACTGGGCAGCAGGCGGAGTCGCCGCGGGCGTCGCGGCCGTGCCCGTTGCGGCTGCAGGGGTAGCTGCGGGTGCGGCGACGCGTTGCGCAATCGCGGGCAGGTGCCACAGCGCTGCCGCGAGAAGGGCGGAAGCGGCGGCAGCAAGCGTCCATCGTCTCATCGAGAGTCTCCCGCTAGTTCATGACTTGTTCTTATGGAACAAAACATGATCATCGTTGTCAAGTGATTTTTTGCTGCCGATGTAATTTTTTATGCGGCGGGGTCGCGCCGCCGACGCGCGGCGTCAATCCTGCGGCGCGAACCCGCGGAAGCGGTGCGGGATGCGGCGGATGTCCTGCACGAGGTCGGGCGGCACCTCGCCGACGCCGTCGCGCGCGCAGGGTCAGCGCGTCGACAAGGCCGCCGAAGCGCTCGCCGATCGCGCCGACGATCTGGTCGTGGCGGCCGACCGCGGCGAAGAGGTGGGCGACGTCGTCCGGCACTTCCTTCGCCATCTCGCTCCATTTGCCCTGGCGCACCAGCGCGTTGAGCTTGAGGCCGAGGTCTTCGAGCCCGTGCACCGCGAGGACCGGGTAATAGGCCGGGGTCGAGCCGTAGAACGCGACGCGCTGGCGCACCCATTCGAAGCGCTCGGCGACGGTCGCGTCGTCGGGGCCGGTGGCGAGAAAGCCGCCGCCGGAGATCTCGTATTGCGCGCGGGTGCGGCCGGCCTTGGCGAGCCCGGCCTCGATCCGCGGCATGATCTCGTCGGTCAGGTATTTCCGGGTGCAGAAGCCGTGCAGCTTGACGCCGTCGCATTCCTCGGCGGCGACCTTGAGCATCGCCGGGCCGACCGCGGCGATCATCACCGCCGGCGGGGGCGCGTCGATCGGCTCGGGCGTGAAGTTCGGGGTCATCAGCGTGAAGCGGTAATGCTGGCCCTCGTAGGCCGGCTTCTCGCCGGTCTTCCAGCAGTGCCAGATCGCGCGCAACACCTGGACGTATTCGCGCATGCGCGGCGCCGGCGGGGTCCACGGCACCGAAAAGCGGCGCTCGTTGTGCGCGCGGACCTGCGAGCCGAGGCCGACGACAAAGCGCCCGCCGGTCGAGCCGGCGAGGTCCCAGCCGACTTCGGCGACCGCCATCGGGGTGCGGGCAAAGGCGATCGCGACGCCGGTGTGCAATTCGATCCGCTCGGTCGCGGCGCCGGCGACCGCCAGCGCGAGAAACGGGTCGTGCTGGTTCTCCATCGCGACGATGCCGTCATAGCCCTCGGCCTCGGCCGCCCGCGCCGCCGCGGCGACCCTGCGCAGATCGTCCTGCGGCACCGTCGTGAATACGCGCATCGGCCTCCTCTCACATGCCGATGGTGCCGCGGGCGCCGAAGATCGCGGTGCCAACCCGGACATGGGTGGCGCCAAAGCGGATCGCGGTTTCGAAATCGGCGCTCATCCCCATGCTGAGGAGCTGAAGGCCGGTGCGCCGGGCGATTTCGCGCAACAGCGCAAAATGCGGCGACGGCTCCTCATCGAGCGGCGGGACGCACATCAAGCCAACGATTGGCAGGCCGAGCCGGTCGCGGCACTCGACGATAAAGTCGTCGGCGGCGGCCGGCATGACGCCCGATTTCTGCGCCTCCTCGCCGGTGTTGACCTCGATCAGGCAGGGCGGGCGCCGATCGCTGTGCTCCATTTCCCGGCGCCAGCGCCTCGGCGAGGCGCGGCCGGTCGACGCTCTCGATCACGTCGAACAGCGCCACCGCGTCCCTGACCTTGTTGGTCTGCAACGGCCCGATCAAATGAAGGGCCAGGTCGGGAAACGCCGCCCGCAGCGCCGGATATTTCGCCTGCGCCTCCTGCACCCGATTCTCGCCAAAAACCCGATGCCCGGCAGCGAGCGCCTCGCGCACCGCCTCGGCCGGGTGAGTTTTGCTGACGGCGACGAGGCGACACTCGTCGTCCGGCGCCCGGCCGCCCGCGCCGCCGCCGCAATCCTGCTGCGCACGGCTGCCAAATTGGCTGCGATGACCCCTTCCATATCGGCTCCATTCCTGGCACAAGTCTGCGTTGCTCGCTCCGGCTGCGAGCAGGGCTGTTTCGCCGGGGATCGCCGGATGTTGGTTGCTCATTACCGCCTGTCCGCGGCGCTCGCCGCAAGTCTTTCGTTGGCTTTGGTCGGGTGCGGTTCGAGTCCGCCGGTCACATCGGCGGGCGCGGCCAGCGGGGCGCCCAGCGCGGCCAATGCCCAGCCCGTCGCCAAGGACCCGCCGGGCGAGATGGACACCGAGTTCGACGATCTGGACAGTGCTGGGTCTTGCCAAGAAGCCGTCGGAGCACGAACCGGGACCGCAAACCGGGAGTACGGTCAGCCCGATTTTGTGGCAAGCGGCGCACGACACCTTAAACTTTGTCAAGTTCAGCTCGGAGGACCCACTGACCGGTCTGCTCGTCAGTGACTGGTATTCGCCCCAGGGCAAGCCCGACGAGCGCTACAAGATCAACGTGTTCGTGCTCTCGCGGGAGCTCAGATCCGATTCGCTCGCGGTGACGGTGGATCGGCAGGTGCGCTCGGCAACCGGCCAATGGGAGCCCACGACGATCGCCCGAAAGGTCGAGGACGATCTCGAAACCGCGATCCTGCTGCGGGCCGGTCAGCTCAAACGAGCCTGGCTCAAGGAGTGGAAGTCGGGTTGAAACCCGCGCTGGCGGGTGCAGATTTCTCCGGCTTGGCGGTCGCCTGCGCACTATCTCTGCTAAGGGCCGAAGCCTGATGCCTGACATCGCGGGATGCGGGTGTTTGGATTTTGCGCCGGCCCAACCCTCGAACAAAACATAACTCCGATGTCGCGATACAATTTCCGAGAAACCGAAACGAAATGGCAGCAGGTCTGGCGCGAGCGGCAGCTGTTCGAGGTGGCCGCCGACCCCAGCCGGCCAAAATACTATGTGCTCGAAATGTTCCCTTACCCTTCTGGTAAGCTGCATGTCGGCCACCTCCGCAACTACACGATGGGTGACCTCGTCACCCGCTATCGCCGCGCGCAAGGATACAACGTGCTGCACCCGATGGGCTGGGACGCCTTCGGGCTCCCGGCCGAGAATGCAGCCATCGCCGAGGGGATCCACCCAGCAGTATGGACCCGCGAGAATATCGCGACGATGCGGGCGCAGCTCGAACGCATGGGGTTCGCCTACGACTGGTCGCGCGAGATCGCAGCCTGCCACCCGGAATATTACCGGCACGAGCAGAAGATGTTTCTCGACTTCCTCGCTGCCGGGCTCGCCTATCGCAAGGAATCTTGGGTCAATTGGGACCCGGTCGAAAACACCGTTCTTGCCAACGAGCAGGTCGTCGACGGGCGTGGCTGGCGCTCCAACGCGATCGTCGAGAAGCGTCTGTTGGCGCAATGGAATCTGCGCATTACGGCTTTCACCGAGGAGCTGCTCGAAGCGATCCACGGGTTGGAGCGTTGGCCCGAGCGCGTCCGGCTGATGCAGGAGAACTGGATCGGCCGCTCGGAAGGCGCCCGCGTCTATTTCGATATCGCCGGACGGGATGAGCGCATCGAGGTGTTCACGACGCGGCAGGACACGCTGTTCGGCGCGTCGTTTGTCGCGCTGTCACCGAACCACCCGCTGGCCCAGCGGCTGGCCGAGGACGACGCCGATCTCGCCGCCTTTATCGCCGAGTGCAATCGCATGGGGACCAGCGAGGCGGTGATCGAGACCGCCGAGAAGCGCGGCTATGCGACCGTCCTCGAAGCGGTGCATCCATTCGACCCGGAGCGGCGGGTCCCGGTTTGGGTCGCCAATTTCGTGCTGATGGAATACGGCACCGGCGCGATCTTCGGCTGCCCGGCGCACGACCAGCGCGACCTCGAATTCGCCCGCAAATATGGGTTGCCGGTGCTCCCGGTAGTATTTCCCCCGGGTACGGAGCCGGCGCGTTTCGCGGTCGGCGAGGTCGCTTTTGTCGAGGATGGCGTCTTATTCAATTCGGATTTCCTCGACGGCCTGCCGGTGGCCGAGGCCAAGCGCGTCGCCGGCGAGCGGCTCGAAACGTTGGGGCGCGGCGAGCGCACGATCGCCTACCGGCTGCGCGATTGGGGTGTATCGCGGCAGCGCTATTGGGGTTGTCCAATCCCGGTCATCCATTGCCGGATTGCGGCATTGTGCCGGTGCCGGAGAGCGATCTGCCGGTCACTTTGCCCGAGGATGTCAGCTTTGCGGTGCCGGGCAATCCGCTGGCCCATCACCCGACCTGGCAATATGTCGAATGTCCGCGCTGTCATGGGCCTGCCCGGCGTGAGACGGATACGCTCGATACGTTCGTCGACTCGTCATGGTACTTCCTGCGCTTCTGCTCGGCGCGTGCGCCCGTCGCCTTCGAGCGGCAGGCGGTCGATTACTGGATGCCGGTCGACCAGTATATCGGCGGGGTCGAACACGCCGTACTCCATCTCCTCTACTCACGGTTCTTCACCCGAGCGCTCAAGCAATGCGGCTACCTCGATCTCGAAGAGCCGTTCGCCGGGTTGTTCACGCAAGGGATGGTCTGTCACCAGACCTATCAGAGCGAGACCGGCGAGTGGCTGTTTCCGGAGCAGGTCGAGACCGATGGCTCAGGCGCTTTCGTCGACGCTGGCGGGCGGCCGGTGACTGCCGGGCGTCACAAAAAATGAGTAAATCCAAGAAAAACATTGTGGGCCTCGACGCGATCGTCGAAACATATGGTGCAGATACAGCGCAGCTCTATGTGTTGTCGGACAGCCCGCCTGAGCGCGATCTTGAATGGACAGAAACCGGAATCGAGGGCATCTGGCGCTATGTGAACCGCCTGTGGCGGATGGTGAGCGAACCGCCGGTACCGCTGCCTGCGCCGGAGACCCAAGCGACCGCCGGGTTGTCGCCGCCCGTGATGGCCTTGCGCCGCACAATCCATCAGACGATCGCCGCCGTGACTGACGATCTGGACAAATTCCGCTTCAACCGCGCCGTCGCACGCATCCGCGAATTGACCAACGCGATCGAGGAGTTGCCCGAGGGGAACCTGCGGTCCGAACCGGGCGCGCCCGCGGTGCTGCGCGAGGGTCTCGAAATCTTGGCCCGGTTGTTGTGCCCGATGATGCCGCATCTGGCCGAGGAGATGTGGCTGACCCTCGGTGGCGCTGGGCCGCTCGCCGAACAACCGTGGCCGGTCGCCGATCCGGACCTAGCTCGAGAAGAGCAGGTGACGATCGCCGTCCAAGTCAATGGCAAGCTGCGCGGTACGCTCGAATTTCCCCGCGATGCGGAAAGCGGCGCGGTAGAGAGCGCCGCTCTTGGATTGCCGCAGGTGGCGCGCTGGCTCGACGGCCGCTCGCCGCGAAAGGTCATTGTCGTGCCCAACCGGGTCGTCAGTATCGTCGCCTGACATGGCTCGACGCCGCGAGATGTTGGCCCTGGCTGTCGTTCTGGTATTGCCGTTGTCGGGCTGTGGCTGGGAGCGCCTCTATGCCGATCCCCAGAGCGGCCCGGCGAGCGGGGATTTGCGGGCGATCCAGGTATTGCCGATTTCCGAGCGGATCGGCCAGCAGCTCGAGATGGCGCTGCGCAATTCGCTCAACCCGACCGGCGAGCCGACCAAGTTCCTTTATGCGCTGCACACAACGCTTACCGTCTCGCTGAGTGCTCTCGGCATTCAATCGCAGGGCACGGCGACCTTGGGCAGGATTGATGTATCTGCCTCCTATGTCTTGGTCGACAATCACAACGGCAGCACCTTGCTGACCAATTCGACACACGTGCAGAATTCGTTTGCGCTCAATCCGAACCAGTACTCGACAGTTGTCGGCGAGGATGATGCCCGGGTTCGAAGCGTCGCTGAGCTGAACCAGGAAATTGTGACGCGGCTTACGCTGTTCATGGAGCACCGCGCTGCGCAAAGCGCGCCGAAGACGAGCTGACACCCCGTGAAGATCGCTCCGGCGCGCCTCGCCGCGTTTCTGCAGCGCCCCGATCCGGCCATCCGCGCCGTGCTCCTCTACGGTCCGGATTCGGGTCTGGTGCGCGAGCGCGCCGACACCCTTGTACGCACCGCCTGTCCGGATTTGCGCGACCCATTCCGCATTGCCGATCTGAACGCGGGTGTGCTGAGCGCCGATCCGGCGCGCCTCGCCGACGAGGCCGCACAGCTGAGCCTCACCGGCGGTCGCCGCGTGGTGCGGGTCCGCGGCGCTATGGACGGGCTGGCGCGGCTGTTCGCCGGCTTTCTCGGCGATCTGCCGGGCGAAGCGCTGGTCGTGACCGAGGCCGGCGAACTAACGGCCGGATCGGCGCTGCGGCGCGCGTTCGAGGGCTCGCCACGCGCGGCGGCAATCGGCTGCTACCCGGACGCGCCACGCGACCGCGCCGCGGTGATCCGCGACAGTTTGGCGGCGCACCGGGTCGTCGCGAGCCGCGACGCCATGCAGTACCTGGTCGAACATCTCGGTGGCGACCGGTTGCTGACCCGCTCCGAGCTCGACAAGCTATCGCTCTATGCCGGCGAGGGCGGCCGGGTCGAACTCGAGGACGCGCTTCTCTCGGTCGGCGACAGCGCGGCGCTCGAGCTCGACGACGCGGTAATGGCCGCGGCCGAGGGTGACACCGCCCGGCTTGAGCGCGTTCTTGGCCGGGTCTTCCAGGGGGGGGAATTGCCGGTGTCGGTGATTCGCGCAGTGTTGCGCCATCTGCACCGGCTCCACGCGCTCGTGGCACTGGTATCTGCCGGGACGCCAGCCGGCGAGGCGCTGCGCAATGCCCGGCCGCCGATCTTCTACAAGTACGAGGACGGCTTCAAACGTCAGCTCGGGTTATGGAACGAGGCACGGCTGCGTCACGAACTCGATCGCATCGCGCAAGCCGAAATCAAAATGAAAACAACCGGCTTGCCCGCCGAGACCCTGTGCCGGCAGGCGATGCTGGCGCTGGCGCAGGCCGCGCGCGCGGGTTGACGATCAACCCGGCAGTTTCCAGCCGACCCAGTCGCACAACGCGCGGCCCATGACGAGTTCCAGGTTGCGGCCCTTGAGCCAAGGCATCTCCTCGGTGAACATGGTCACGCATTGCTTCCACGAGCACGGCATGCGGGTGATGTCGGTGCCCCAGAAGCTGCGCTCCGGCCCAAAGGCTTCGACGATCTGCTGGGTGTATTTGTGGATGTTGCGATAGGGATAGGGTTGGGAAGAGTTGCCCGGCGCGCCGGTGCATTTGACCGCGACGTTGGGATATTTGGCGAGCGCCAGCAGCGCCGGCTGGTTGCCGTGCGCGGCATCGTCCTTGCCGTCACGCACCCGGGCGTAATGGTCGATCAGCAGTTTTAAGCCGGGGTGACGCTCGGCGATCTGGCCCACCTGCGGCAGATAGTTCGAGGCCATCAACGCGATCGGAATCCCGGCCTTCTCGGCCGCCGGCCACAGCCAGTCTATCGTGCCGTCGGTCATCCAGTTGGCCTGGTGCGGCTGGGTGAAGGCATAGCGCAGGCCGAGCATCCCCGGCCGCTGCTTCCAGCCGTCGATCAAGGACCGGCTCTCCGGCTTGTCGAGCGGGAAGTTGCCGAGGATCGCGAAGCGGTTCGGATATTTGGCTGCGGCCTCCTCGGAAATCTTGCCCGAATTCGGGTCCCAGCCCGGCGGATGCAACAAGCAGGCACTGACACCCGCGGCGTCCATGTCGCGAATGCATTCTTCCGCCGAATAAGAATTGACCTGGCGGTGAGCCTGATTGGTCGGCGGCCCCGCCGACCAGATGTGAACCTGTGCGTCGACGATCAACATGGCGATTTAGCTCCTCGATATTTCGCCTTTATTGTCTGTCATTGCGAGCGAAGCGAAGCAATCTCATGCCGAGGGTTGGACTGCTTCGTCACGATGCTCCTCGTAATGACCGTCTGTTCAGCGTGCCAAGCCTTCGGCGCCGGCGGGAACGTCGTAGAAAGCGAGGGTCATCGACACGCTGCTGTAGAAGCCCATCAAGGTGATCACGTCGGTGATCCCCTCGTGGCCGAGCGCCTCGACCGCGCGGTCGTAAAGCCCCTTGGCGACCCAGCGCGAGTTCGACAGGCACGTCGCCATCTCGTAGATCACCTGCTCGCGCTTGTCGGAGAACGAGGTCGGCAGGCCCGAGAGCATCGCCTCGACCTTGTCGGCCGGCAGCCCGGCCGCCTTGCCGGCGCGCTCATGCGCATTGGTCGGATAGGCCGAATGAAACTTGCTGTTGATGATGACGACGGCGATCTCACGCTCGCGCTCGCTCAAGGAATAGCCGGTGCGAAAATAGGCGCCCAGCGGCCCCATTACCTTCGCCAGCTTGGGGTTGTGCACATAGATCTTGTTCGGGCCGGGAAGACGGCCGCGGGTCTCGATTAGGGTCCGGTAGCCTTCCTGCTGCTCCGGCGTCATCTGGTTATAGGGGATCTCTGCATAACGGCCAAAAGTCGGCGTCTCAGGCATTTCGGGTTCCTTCCCCAAGAGTGAAATTGGCGGTGCATCCTGCAGCAGCCGTGCGGCACTGTCGACCGCGCACCGTGGGCGAACGCGCGTGCGCCGCCTTCGCCCTGCGTTCCGCTCAGCTCAGCGCTTGATGCCTTCGGCGCCGGCAGGGACGTCGTAGAAGGCGAGGATCATCGACACGCTGGAGTAATGGCCCATCAGGCAGATGACATCGGTGATGCCGACATGGCCGAGCGCCTCGACCGCCCGGTCGTAGAGGCCCTGGGCGACCCAGCGCGAATTCGACAGGCACGTCGCCATTTCATAGACAACTTGCTCGCGCTTGTCGGAGAACGAGGTCGGCAGGCCCGAGAGCATCGCCTCGACCTTGTCGGCCGGCAGCCCGGCAGCCTTGGCGGCGCGCTCATGCGCGTTGGTCGGGTAGGCCGAATGCCATTTGCTGTTGATGATCACGACCGCGATCTCGCGCTCGCGCTCGCTCAGCGAATAGCCGGTGCGAAAATGCCCCCCGAACGGCCCCGCCACCTTCGCCAGCTTGGGGTTGTGCACCAGGATCTTGTTCGGCCCGCCGAGCGCGCCGCGGCTTTCGATCAGCGAGCGATAGCCTTCCTGCTGCTCCGGCGTCATCTGGTCATAGGGGATCTCGGCGTAGCGGCCAAAGGTCGGCGTCTCGGGCATTTTCGGGTTTCCTTCCCAGGTGGAATTGACGCCGCATCCTGCAGCAGCCACAGGTTGCTGTCGACCCGCGCGCCTTGAGGCGATTGGCGGCCTCTGGCCTTTCGCCGAACGCTGTCGTAGTCTTCTATATTCGACAAGGAGTGTGGGCCGATGCCAGCGCGTACCGGAAGACAATACCTCGCCGGTCTCCGAGAGCAGGAGCGGGAGGTCTGGCTCGGCGGCGAACGGGTGCGCGACGTCACCACCCATCCCGGGCTGAAGGGCGGCGCCCAGGCGATCGCATCGCTCTACGACATGCAGCTCGACCCGAATTTGCGCGACGAGATGACCTATGTCTCGCCGACATCAGGCGACCGGGTTGGGCTGTCCTTCCTCATTCCGCGCAGCCGCGAGGATCTCGAAAAGCGGCGCGTCATGATGCTGAATTGGGCCCGTACCACCTGCGGCATGATGGGCCGTTCTCCCGATTTCATGAACGTGACCTACGCCGCCTGGGCCGGCGCCGAGGCCTTTTTCGCGCAAGGACGGCCCGAGTACGGCGATAACATGCGCCGTTATTACGAATACATCCGCGAAAATGATCTGACCCTGACTCATTCCCTGATCAATCTGCAGCGCAGCCGCACCGTCTCGGGCGTGTTCAACCTGCAGGAGGGTACCGCGCTGCAGGTGGTGCGCGAGACCGATGCCGGCATAATCGTGCGCGGCGCGCGCATTCTCGCGACCCTGGGGCCGCTCGCCGACGAGATCGGGGTTTATTCGCCGCGCATGGGCCGCCATACCGAAAGCCACAGCCCGTTTGCGCTGAGCTTCGCGATCCCCTGCGGCGCGCCGGGGCTCAAATTCCTGTGCCGCGACAGTTTCGATCTCGGGCGTTCGCATTTCGACCACCCGCTCGCCTCGCGCTTCGAGGAGATGGATTGCATCGTCTTCTTCGACGACGTGATGGTGCCGTGGGAGCGGGTGTTCCTGCTCGGCGATGTCGACCGGCTCAACGCCACCGCCACCGCGACCCATTCCTCGGCGCATTCGGCGCATCAGGGAGCGGCGAAGAACCTCGCCAAATGCGAATTCGTGCTGGGCGTCGCATTAATGATGACCCAGGCCATCGGCAACGCTCACCTGCCGAACGTCGAGGAACGCATCGGCGAGCTGATGCTGACCACCCAGCTGACCCGAGCCTGCATGCGCGCCGCCGAGGCCGACGCCAAACTCGACGAGTGGGGCGTCATGTGCCCCGACCCGCTGATGGTCGAAAGTCCGCGCAACCTGTTCATGACCGCCTATCCGCGAATGATCGAGATCCTGCAATTGTTGGGGTCAAGCAGTTTTCTGCTGACCCCAAGCGAAGCCGATTTTAAAGGCCCGCTCGCCGCCGACATCGAGCAGTATCTGGCGACGGACAACACGCCGGCGAAAGATCGGGTCAAACTGTTTCGGCTCGCCTGGGACCTCGCCGGCAGCGCCTTTGGCAGCCGTCAAGTGCTCTATGAACGCTTCTTTGCCAGCGACCCGTTGACGCGGGCGCGCGCCATCGCCACGATCTATCCAAAGAAGGAAGTGATGGACCGCGTCCTCGATTTTCTGGGACGCGACGACGAAACCGTGTGAAGGAGGATCAAAGATGAGCGTCAAGCCGAAATACTTGGGCCATGTCAACGTCTTCGTGCGCGACGCCGATCGCTCGAAGAAATGGTATGAGGACGTCCTCGGTCTGCACACCTATGAATACCGCCCTGGCTGGGCAGCCTTTATGTCCGCCGATCGCGAGCAATCGCACGAGGTGGCGCTGATGCAATTGGGGCCGGATGCGCCGTTGCAGCAGAAAGGCCAGGTCGGCCTCAATCATATGGCCTGGCGCCTGGACAGCCTAGACGATCTGAAAGAAATGTATCGGCAGATCAAAGAGAAGCAGATCCCGATCGATCACATCGCCGATCACGGCATCTCGCTTGGCATCTATCTGCGCGATCCCGATGGCAACGGCGTCGAGGTTTATTACGAGATCCCGCGCTCTGAATGGCCGCATGAAGAGCACGTCTTCACCCGCGAACTGATGGGCAACGGCCGCTTCCCCGGCCCGTGGGATGCGGAACTCGCCGCCCAGCGCGCCGCCGCCCAATAAGTTCACCCCGTCGTTCCCGCGGCAGCATGAAGTTGGTCGGGAGAGGGTGGTTGAATACCGATCCCCAGCCGCAACCGCTTTATTCTCGTCATGGCCGGGCTTGTCCCGGCCATCCACGCTCTCCATACACAGTCCGGCGCCCGTCGCGGTTTATCGGGTTGCAAAGCGGATGACAGACCGGGACGATCTAATAACTCGCCTGTTGCTGAAGCAGGAAATCGAGGAGTTCCTTTATCGCGAGGCGGAACTCCTCGACGAGCGGCGCTACGAAGACTGGTTGGCGCTGATTGCCGACGACATCCGTTACTGGATGCCGATGCGGCGCAACGTCAAGGTCGGCGAACAAGAGCGCGAGTTCACCCGCGCCGATCATGACATCAACTGGTTCGACGAGGGCCACGAGACTTTGGACCGCCGGGTCAGGCAGATCATGACCGGCATCCATTGGGCCGAGGAGCCGGTGTCGCGCATCACCCACATCGTCTCCAATGTGCAATTGCTCGAGGCGACGCCGTCGATCGGCGATGCCGCCGAGGTGGCGGTCAAATGCCGCTTTCTGGTCTACCGCAACCGGGTCGAGACCGAGACCGACATCCTGGTCGGCAAGCGCGAAGACCGGCTGCGTCGGTCCGCAGACAGCTGGCAGATTGCTCGCCGCAAGATCGTCCTCGACCAGAACGTATTGCTGACCAAGAACCTGACGTTTTTCTTTTAGGATAGCCGAGCACAACTGACACCCTCGTCACACCGGCGAAGGCCGGTGTCCATGTTGGCCATGGGTCCCGGCTTTCACCGGGACGACAACAACCCTAGCCAAGGAGGGGCCATTCATGGTGGTGGCCAGCGAGCAGGGATATCGGCGAGGTCTCGTCGATATGGCAAAGGGACAGATCAGCCGCGAGATCTTCGTCAATGAAGAGATCTATGCGCAAGAACTGGAGCGGGTCTTTGCCCGCGCCTGGCTGTTTGTCGGGCATGAGAGCCAGATCCCGAACCCCGGCGATTTCTTTGTCTCGGGCATGGGCGAGGAATCGGTCATCCTGTGCCGCGACCGCGCCGGCGAAATCCATGTGTTCCTGAACTCGTGCCGCCACCGTGGCATGAAGGTGTGCCGCTACGACGAAGGCAACACCCCGGTCTTCACCTGCCCCTATCACGGTTGGAGCTATTCGACAGACGGCAAACTCGTCGGCGTCCCCTATTTCCGGGAGGCCTATCACTCCCAGCTCGATCGCTCGCAATGGGGTCTCGTCGAGGTCGCGCAGCTCACCAACTACAAGGGTGCGATCTGGGCGAATTGGGACCCGGCAGCACCGTCTTTCACCGAATATCTCGGCGAGTTCGCGCGCTATCTCGACCTGACATTGGAAACCTGGGAGGGCGGCGAAAGCGGCGTCGAAGTCCTCGGCGGCGTGCAGAAATGGCTGATCCCGTGCAACTGGAAATTCCCGGCCGAAAATTTCTGCGGCGACAGCTATCACAACATCAGCCACCGCTCGGTCGATTTGGCCGGCATCGGCCCGTCGGGCAGCGGCCGCCGTGACATGCGCGAGCGCGAGTTGGCGCGCCGGCTGCAGGTGTCGTTTTACGAACGCGGCCACCAGACCGGAGTCTATGTCTTGCCGCACGGCCAACCGACCCCGCCGGCCTACGCCCATTCGCCGGTCGTTTCCGAATATTTCGCGCATTGCGAAGAGCAGCGGCGGCGGCGGAAAGGCGAATGGGGGCGGGTGATCGGCAGCCCTGGCGAGGTCTTTCCCAATATCGCGCTGCATCCGCGCCAGCCGCGCACGATCGCGGTATGGCACCCGCGCGGCGCCCATCAGACCGAGTGCTGGCGCTGGTACTTTGTCGACAAAGCGGCGCCGCAGCAGGTCAAGGATTTTTTGCGCGACTACTACATCCGCTATTCCGGTCCGGCCGGCATGACCGAGCAGGACGACATGGAAAACTGGAACTACGCCCATGCCGCCAGCCGCGGCACGATCGCCCGCCGCTATCCCTACAGCTACGAGCAGGGGCAGGGACACGAAATCGACAATTACGAATGGCAGGGATTGCGCATTCCCGGCACGGTGATGGACATCACCGAGGCCAAGTCGAGCGAGCACAATCTGCGTAATTTGTACCGCCGCTGGGCGGAATTCATGGAAGCCGACAGCTGGGACGAGCTGGCCACCTGGCGGCGGGCAGATCCCGGCATCGTCAGGGCCGCCGAATGAGCGAAATCGTCAACACCCGGCTCCTGACCCCCGGCATGCAGATTATCTTGGTCGACGGCGCCGTCGCCGAGGTGGTGTCGAACCCGTTGGATGGGGTGTGGGTCTTCGCGCGCTATCTGTCTTCGCCCACCGACCCGTCTGTTGTCGGCAGCGAAGACATGATCTTCGCCCAGGACATTGCCGAAATCCGCGCGTCCCCATAATTCTTGCTTGGCGAGATTATCTGGTAGGTCTTCGAGTCCCTCACCTGTGATCGCGACGATCCCGCTGCCCGATTACACCGGTCGGGACATCTCGCAAGAGCACGCCAGACCAACGGGCTGCATACGGCCACGTGGTGCAGGTGGCTTCGTTGCTAAATCAACGACGATAGAAATGCCATAATCGGATTATATCCCTCGTCCGGCGCCGAGCCCGTCCACGGCGGCTTTTTTTGCGCCGGACGAAGGAACAATGGCCGAAGCGATACCTGATGTTTCGCTGCAAAAAACAGCAAAAGCAGCGGGGCGGCCGGGACGCGCACCGTGGCGCGCGGCAGGATCGCCGCTGCCGAGGCGCCCGCCGGGGTTCGTATCGAGCGGGTCGTGACCGAGCTATGAAAAGACCGTGAAAAAACGCGGAGCCTTTTGATCAAGGCAAAGGCAACCAAGTTACAGTGGCGGAACCGCCCCGCGCTTTTGGCCGCCCACAGCTTCTTTCGGCTCGAAACGTGTTGTTTTGGTGGTCAAAATGGCGGATGATGCTGATTACAACTCGACAAATCCGGGAAATGTCAACTAAATCGAAATTGCAACACTGGAGGGGAAGGAAATGTCAATCATCGGCTGGATCATCCTCGGGCTGATCGCTGGCTTCATCGCCAGCAAGATCGTCAATAAGGAAGGGGAAGGTTTCGTCCTCGACATCGTCCTCGGGGTCATCGGAGCGGTAGTCGGCGGCTGGTTGTTTGGATTTTTCGGCGCTACCGGGGTGACCGGTTTTAATCTCTACAGCATGTTCGTGGCGATTGTTGGCGCTGTCATTGTGCTCGTTGTTTATCACCTGGTCCGACGAGCGATGTAAGATAAAATTGTAGAGTGCGAGAACGTCTTACGTCCCACCTTCGCCGGCTGACAAGGAATGGGAAGCGAATGGAGTAATTGGCTCCGTCAGGTGCGCTCGACGTAGGCGTCCATGACTTTTTTGTCGCCGGCGTGGTCGAAATGAATGGCGAGTTTGTTGTCCTCGACCGCGGTTATCGTGCCGTAACCGAATTTCTGATGGAAGACGCGGTCGCTGACCCTGAACCCGCCGACACGGCGGATTTCGGCGCCGCGGCGCGGGACCGGGCCGGCTTCGATCAGCACCGGCCGCCGGCGTTCGACCCAGGGGCTCGTCGGGGCTGTGGCTGGCAGGTCGATTGCGGTTCCCCATCCGCCTGCCGCGAATGTGGGACCGCGAGCGGCGCCCGGCTGGAGCCCGGGCTCGGCCACGATTTCGGTGTGCTCCGACGGCAATTCATCGACAAAGCGCGAGCGCATCGCACTCTGCCACTGGCCGTGGATACGGCGGTTGGCGGCGAACGAGACATAACCGCGATGGCGCGCCCGGGTCAGCCCGACATAGGCCAGCCGCCGCTCCTCTTCGAGTGCCGCGAGCCCGTTCTCCTCCATCGCGCGCTGGTTCGGAAACAGCCCGTCCTCCCAGCCCGGCAGAAACACGGTGTCGAATTCGAGCCCCTTGGCGCTGTGCAGGGTCATCAGATTCACCATGTCGCCGCCCGAATCGGCGGCGTTGTCCATGACCAGGCTGACATGTTCGAGAAAACCGCCGAGATTCTCAAACTCGGCCATCGCGACGACCAATTCCTTGAGATTTTCGAGGCGGCCGTTGGCGTCGGGCGAGCGTTCGGCCTGCCACATCGCGGTGTAGCCCAACTCGTCGAGCACGATCTGCACCAGGTCGGTATGCGAGACCCGCCCGGCCTGCTCGCGCCAGCGGTCGAGCGCGGCGATAAAGCTGGCCAAGGCATTGCGCGCGGCTGGGCGCAGCCGGTCGCCTGATATCAACACCCGCGCCGCCTCGACCAATGGCAAGCGGTCGTTGCGGGCCAGAGTATGGAGTTGCTGAAGGGTGGCGCTGCCGATGCCGCGTCGCGGCGTATTCAGGATGCGCTCAAAAGCGAGGTCGTCGGCCGGCTGATTGACCAGGCGCAGATAGGCCAGCGCGTCGCGGATCTCCTGACGCTCGTAAAAGCGCGGGCCGCCGATGACGCGATACGGCAGGGCCAACACGATAAAGCGTTCTTCGAACTCGCGGGTCTGAAACCCGGCGCGGACCAGGATCGCGATCTCGCTAAGCGCGTGGCCCTTGCGCTGCAACGCCTCGATCTCGTCGCCGACCCAGCGCGCCTCCTCCTCGGCGTCCCATAATGCGCGCACCACGACCTTGTCGCCCTCGCCGGCCTGGGTCCACAAGGTCTTGCCGAGCCGGCCTCGGTTGTGGGCGATCATCCCCGCCGCGGCGCCGAGGATGCGGGAGGTCGAGCGGTAATTCTCTTCGAGCCGGATGATCGTGGCGCCGGGAAAATCGCTTTCGAAGCGCAAGATGTTGCCGATCTCGGCGCCACGCCAGCTGTAGATCGACTGGTCGTCGTCGCCGACACAGCACAAATTGCGCCGCGCCTGCGCCAACAGGCGCAGCCACAAATACTGCGCGACGTTGGTGTCCTGGTACTCGTCGACCAGTACATAGCGAAAGCGCCGGTGATATTCGGCGAGAATGTCGGGATTGGAGGTGAAGATCGCCAAATTGTGCAGCAGCAGATCGCCAAAATCGACGGCGTTGACGGTCGCCAGCCGCTCCTGGTAGCGCTCATAAAGGGTGATTGCCCGCCCGTCGGCAAAGCTGTCGGCATCGGCCCGCGCGACCTTGTCGGGGCCGAGGCCGCGATCCTTCCAGCGCTGGATGACGGACAGCAGCACCCGCGCAGGCCAGCGCCGCTCGTCGATGTTCTCCGCCTGCAGGATCTGCTTCAGGAGGCGAATCTGGTCGTCGGTATCGAGAATCGTAAAGCTCGATTTGAGCCCGACAGCCTCGGCATGGCGGCGCAGGATACGCGCGGCGATCGCATGAAAGGTGCCGAGCCAAACGCCGTCGGCGGCACGGCCGATCATCGCTTCGAGCCGTTCGCGCATCTCGCGCGCCGCCTTGTTGGTGAAGGTGACGGCCAGCAATTCGGACGGAAAAGCGCGGCGGGTGGCGAGGATGTGGGCGAGCCGCGCGGTCAGCACTCGGGTCTTGCCGGTGCCGGCGCCGGCGAGAACCAGGACTGGGCCGTCGACCGCTTCGACGGCGCGCCGCTGCGCCTCGTTGAGCGCGGCGAGGTAGGGCGCTTCCCCGGTCGGCGGACGGGTAAGGACGGCAGGATCGGGCATATGGGGATGATATAGCAAGTGGGCGCCCTGGATGCAGAGCGGCGTTATTGCTCGCACGACGGGGTGCGGCGCCGGCATCGGGACGGAAGTCGAGCGAATCGCCCGGCCGCGCTCGATCGCGCTGAAATGCCACCCTCAGATCTTTTTGGTGCCGAGGCCGTCGCCACCTTCACAGGTTTGCGCGTGCAGCCATTCCTGCGCCGACAAATGCCCGCGATAGACTTCGGCGTAGAGCCCGACGGGCCAGGTCAGCACAAAGACGACATTGTTGACGATGTCGGTGTTCCGGTTCGGGCACGGGCCGGAAAGCAGAAACCCGATCGCCAGCAGCACGATCCCGATGACGAGGTAGAACCCGACCAACACCCGCATGGTTCTCTCTGCGAAGCAGGCCAAACACCAAGCAGCGGCGCGTCCGCCGTTGCCGCCAGCGCCACGGAACAGGTTCCCGCCGCCTGATGCAATCCTTAAGTTGGGTTTGCGGTCCCGATGCTGCGTGCCGCGCGGATTGCGCGCCAGACGCGCTCTGCTGTCGCCGGCATGTCGACATACTCGACGCCGAGCGGGGCGAGCGCGTCGAGGATCGCGTTGACGATGGTCTGCGGCGCGGCGATGGCGCCGGCCTGGCCCGAGCTCTTGACGCCGAGCGGGTTGGCGGCGGTTGGCAATTCGTTGAGCATGATGTCGAGCGGCGGCAGATCGTCGGCGCGGGGAACTGCATAATCCAATAACGAGGCGCTCAGCGGCTGGCCCAATTCGAGGTCATAGACGGTATGTTCGAGCAGCGCCTGGCCGACTCCCTGTGCGACCCCTCCCTGCACTTGGCCTGTAGTCAGCAACGGATTGATCAGCCGCCCATAATCATCGACCGCGAGATAGCGTTCGAGGCTGATCGCGCCTGTCTCCGGGTCGATTTCGACCTCGGCCACATGGCAACCGCTTGGGAAGGTAACGGCGTCGCATTGATTGAACACATAGCTGTCGAGCCCCGGCGCCATCCCGTCCGGCAGATTTGCCGGGTCGGTCGCGGCACGGGCGATCGTCATCAGGTCGATCGCGCGCTCGGATCTGGGGACAGTGAAACAGCCGGCGGAAAACGCTACCTCGGCGACATCGGCTTGAAGCAGGCCGGCGGCGATCGACCGGCCCTTTTCGACGACCGCCTCGGCCGCCTTCACCAATGCCGCGCCGCCCTGATGCATCGAGCGCGCGCCACCATGTCCCGCACCCCCTCGCACCGTCTGAGTATCGGCCTGGACATAGCGAAACGTCTCCAGCGGCAGGCCAAACACAGAAGCGGCGATTTGCGGGAAACTGGTCTCGTGGCCCTGGCCATTCGATTGGGTGCCGAGGATCAGCGCTACCCGCCCGTCGGACTCGAAGCGAATTTCGGCGCCCTCGTTGGCGGCGCCGCGCGCGGTTTCGAGGAAGCAGCCGATCCCGAGTCCGCGCAGCCGGCCGCGCGCCGCAGCTGCTCGCCTTCGCTCGGCGAAACCGCTGGTCAGCGCCGCGGCGTCGTCGAGGTTGGCGGTGAAACGCCCACAATCGATGATCATGCCCAACGCGCTGCGGTGGGGAAATTTTCCGATCAAGTTGCTCCGGCGCAAGCTTACCGGGTCGCTGCCGATCTTGCGCGCGGCGAGGTCGACGAGCCTTTCGATCAGGTAATTGGCCTCGGGCTTGCCGGCGCCGCGGTAAGCGTCGATCGGCACCGTGTTGGTAAAGGCGCCGCGCACCTCCATAAACACAGCCGGGATCGCGTAGACGCCGCCCATCGCCGTCGCTGGCGAATTGGTCGAGCTGCCGGGACCGTTTGCAGACAGATAGGCGCCAAGATTGGCCACCGTGGAGACTTCGAGCGCCAGAAACCGGCCGTCCTGGTCGAGCGCCAGACGCGCCCGCGTGTGGTTGTCGCGGCCTTGGGCGGCGCTGATGAATTCCTCGATGCGCTCGGCGACCCATCTGACCGGGCGACCAAGCCGCCGCGCTGCCCACAGCACGAGCACCCATTCCGGGTAAAGAAAATTCTTCATGCCGAAGCCGCCGCCGACATCGGGTGCGGTCAGGCGGATTTGCTCGTCTGGGAGGTGAAACACCGATTGCGCAAGCTGGCTGCGGATGTTGTGGACGCCCTGGCCGGTCAGCAGCAGATCGAGGCCGCCGGTGGCCGCGTCATAGCGGCCGATCGCAGCCCGCGGCTCGATAGGCGTCGGCGCGAGCCGGTTATTGACGAGCACAATCTCCGCGATCTGCGCCGCTCTGGCGAAGGCGGCATCGACAGCTTCTTTGTCGCCACGCCGAAAGAGAAAGCAGAGATTGTCGGGCGCCTCGTCCCAGATCGTAGGTGCTCCGGGCTGCAAAGCGGTCGGCGCGTCGGTGACCGCATCGAGAGGGCGGTATTCGACCGTGATCAGCTCGGATGCATCGCGCGCCAGCTCGAGGGTCTCGGCGACAACGAACGCGACTGGATCGCCGACATGCCGCACCCGCCCCCGCGCCAGCGCATAGCGCGGCGGCACGATCAGCGGGTCAACCGCAGCGACCTGTGCTACGCAAGGGAGCGGGCCCAAACCCTCGGCGCGAAGATCGGCCTCGGCAAAGACGCCAAGGACGCCCGGGACTGCCTGCGCCGTGGCGATATCGACCCGTTCGATCTCGGCATGGGCGTGGGGTGAGCGCAGGACATGGAGGCAGACCGCCCCGGGGACGGTGATATCGTCGACATACCGACCGCGCCCGGTCAGAAACCGAAAGTCTTCGAGCCGCCTAACAGAGCGTCCGAGCGCGTTGGCGTCCATCACTGCCCTCCTTCCTCCGAGAATTTAGTTTTGCGGCGCCGTCGCCAACGGCCGACCGCCGTTCTGGTGGATTGTCGTCAAGCACGCTATCCTCGGTTCTGGCTTCCGGGATCGAAGGGCGGAGCATGCCGAGGGTCACCTATATCGAGTTCAACGGCGCCGAGCATCAGGTCGAGGTGCCGCTCGGCCTTTCGTTGATGCGCGGAGCCGTCAACAACAACGTCCCCGGGATCGACGCCGATTGCGGCGGCGAATGCGCGTGCGCAACCTGCCACGTCTATGTCGATCCCGCCTGGCTCGCCAAGACCGGAATCCCGGTGCCCGGGTCACAGGAGGCAAGCATGCTGAGCTTTGCCGCCGAAGGCGAATTCAATTCGCGCCTGTCGTGCCAGATTGCGATGCGCGAGGAGCTCGATGGATTGATCGTCCGCATGCCGCAAGGGCAGCATTGACAAGAACGGAGCAGCAGGGATGAGCACCGAACTCCATGACGCCTATTCGATCCCGCTAGACGCGATCGATGTCAGCGATCCGCAGCTCTATCAAGACGACACTTACTACCCCTATTTCGAGCGGCTGCGCCGCGAGGCCCCGGTTCATTGGTGCCGGGAGAGCCGCTACGGGCCCTATTGGTCGGTATGCAAATACAAGGACATCATGCAGATCGAGGTCAACCACGGCGTCTACTCGTCCGAGCTGGGCGGCATCACCGTCGAGGACCAGCCGAAGGGACTGGAGCGCGAGAGCTTCATCCGCATGGACCCGCCCAAGCACGACGAGCAGCGTAAGGTAGTGGGTCCGATCGTGGCGCCTGCCAATCTTACCGAGATGGAAGCGACGATCCGCGAGCGGACGATCCGGGTGCTCGAAGGTCTGCCGCGGAACGAGACCTTCGATTGGGTCGAGCGGGTATCGGTCGAGCTGACGACGATGATGCTCGCCACCTTGTTCGACTTCCCGTGGGAGGAGCGGCGCAAACTGACCTACTGGTCCGACGTCGTGATCTGCAATGTCCATGCCCCGGAATCGCCGGTGCACTCGGAACAGGAGAAGTTCGACGAATTGAAGAAAATGGCCGAGCGGATGGGCGAGCTCTACAACGAGCGCGCCGCGCAGCCGCCCAAATTCGACCTGTTGTCGATGCTCGCCCATGGGCGGGCGACGCAGGACATGCCGTTGCGCGAATTCATGGGCAATCTGTCGCTGCTGATCGTCGGCGGCAACGACACCACGCGCAACTCGATGACCGGCGGCCTGTTCGCGCTGAGCCAGCATCCGGGCGAGTATAAAAAATTGCGCGACGATCCAGCGCTAGTGGCCAGCCTGGTCCCCGAGATCATTCGGTATGTGACCCCGGTCATCCATATGCGGCGTACAGCGACGCAGGACGTGGAGCTCGGCGGCCAGTACATCCGCGTCGGCGACAAGGTGGTGATGTGGTACGTCTCGGGTAACCGCGACCCGGATGCGATCGAGGATCCCGATAATTTCATCATCGATCGGCCGCGGCCGCGCCAGCATCTGTCCTTCGGCTTCGGCATCCATCGCTGCGTTGGCAATCGACTGGCCGAGCTGCAACTCCGCATCCTGTGGGAGGAATTGCTGCCGCGCCATCCCGTCATCGAGGTCTTGGCGCCACCGCGCCGCACCTACTCCAACTTCATCCACGGGATGCGCTCGATGCCGGTCCGTATTCCGGCATAGCCAGAGAGATCGGCCACCAGGTTGCAGCGCCGCGGCAGCGGCGATAGGCTCGACGCATGCCGGCGGCACCCAGATTTGTGCGCTACCTCAGCACGCGCGACCCTCGGCCCACTCCGCGTACTCTCTCGTTTGAGGATGTGCTTCTGGCCGGTCTCGCCGAAGATGGCGGGCTCTACGTGCCGGGCCATTTGCCTGCACTTACCACCGAGGATTTGCGCGGATTTGCCGGGCAGCCCTATGCCGAACTTGCGGCCTGCATCGTGGGGTTGTTCGCCGGCGACGGGTTTTCATCAGCCGAGCTGCGGCCGATCGCGGAGCGGGCCTATCGCGGGTTCCGCCACGCCGCGGTGGCTCCGCTGGTGCAGCTCGATGAGCGGCTGTGGTTGATGGAGCTGTTCCACGGCCCGACTCTCGCGTTCAAGGATCTGGCATTGCAGCTCGTTGGGCCGCTGTTCGACGCTGCACTGGCGCGGCGCCGCGAGCATGTGACAATCATCGGCGCCACCTCGGGCGACACCGGGTCGGCAGCACTCGCCGCCTGCCGCGATCGTGATGCGATCGACATCTTCATCCTCTACCCGTACGGGCGCATTTCCGAGGTGCAGCGGCGGCAGATGACCACGGTCGAGGCGGCGAACGCCCATGCGATAGCGATCGAGGGCACGTTCGACGACTGCCAGGATCTGGTCAAAGGACTGTTCGCCGACGACGGGCTGCGGCGTGCACTGAACCTCGCGGCGGTCAATTCGATCAACTGGGCCCGAATCGCGGCCCAGACGGTGTACTATTTTGCCGCGGGCGCGGCGCTCGGCGCCCCGCAACGGCCGCTATCGTTCAGTGTGCCGACCGGCAATTTTGGTAACGTCTATGCCGGGCACGTCGCCCGCCTGATGGGGCTGCCGGTCGAGCGGCTGGTAATCGGCACCAACCGCAACGACATCCTCGTCCGCTACATCTCGACTGGCGATATGACGATCGCCCCGGTCGAGCCGACCCTGAGCCCGAGCATGGACATTCAGGTATCGAGCAATTTCGAGCGGCTGCTGTTCGAGCTGAAAGGCAGAAACGGCGCGGCTGTCGCCGAGGCCATGAAGATGTTTCGCCAATCTGGCAGCCTGCCGGCGGACGACCAAGCATTGCGAGTGGTGCGCGGCTTGTTTTCGGCCCATCAGGTCGACGACACTCTGACCATGCAGACAATCGCCGACACTTATGCTCGATCGGGAATTTTGATCGATCCCCATACTGCGGTCGCGGTTGCCGCCGCCCGCGCCGAACTTGGTGCGCAGCCGGGCGGGGCGCCGATGGTGGCGCTCGCCACTGCTCATCCGGCCAAGTTTCCCGACGCGGTCGAGCGCGCGACCGGGATCCGTCCGACGCAGCCGCCGGCGCTCGGCGAGCTGTTCGAGAAGCGCGAGCGGATGACGGTGCTGGCAAATGATTTCGACACCGTGAAACGATTCATTCGCGCCCATGCACGGCGCGCAGGAGCAGCAGCATGACGGTAAGGGTCTCCCCCCTGGCGAACGGGTTGCAGATCGCAACCGACCAGATCGACACCGTCGACACGGTCTCACTTGGCATCTGGGTCGATGTCGGGACCCGACACGAGCCGGCAGAAATCAACGGTGTCGCGCACTTTCTCGAGCATATGGCGTTCAAGGGGACCAAGCGGCGCAGCGCGCTCGCCATCGCCGAGGAGATCGAGGCGGTGGGCGGCCACCTCAACGCCTACACCTCGCGTGAGAGCACCGCCTTCTACGCCAAGGTACTGAAGGAGGATGTCCCGCTCGCGCTCGACATCCTTTCCGACATCCTGCAGCACTCGACCTTCGAGCCCGAGGAGATGGAGCGCGAGCGCACCGTTATCTTGCAGGAGATCGGCCAGGCCAACGACACCCCCGACGACATCATCTTCGATCATTTTCAGGAATGCGCCTACCCTGACCAGGCGATGGGCCGCCCGGTGCTGGGCCGGCCCGAAATTATCCGCCGGCTCGGGCGCGACGAGGTCACGGCCTATCTGCGCGACCATTACGGCGCGCGGCGGATGGTGTTGGCCGCGGCCGGCAACCTCGACCATGACCGGATAGCCGCCCTAGCCGAAAAGACGCTGTCGGATCTGCCGGCCGAACGCCCGGTCACGACCGAGCCGGCGCGCTACGCCGGCGGCGACCGACGGGAACAGCGCGATCTCGAACAGCTCCACCTGGTATTGGGATTCCCCGGGCTAACCCTGGACGATCCCGATTTTTACGCGGCGTCGGTGCTGGCGACCGCGTTTGGAGGGGGCATGTCGTCTCGGCTGTTTCAGGAGATCCGCGAGAAGCGCGGGCTGGTCTATACGATCCATTGCTTTGCCCATAGCTATCGCGACGGCGGACTGTTCGGGATCTATGCTGGCACCGGGGAGGAAGAGGCGGCCGAGCTGGTGCCGGCATTGTGCGAAGAGGCAAGAAAACTCGACGATGGGCTGAGTGCGGTCGAGCTGGCTCGCGCCAAGACCCAAATGAAGGCGGGTCTGTTGATGTCGCTCGAAAGCACGTCCGCGCGCTGCGAGCAGCTGGCCCAACACCTCTTGATCCACGGCACGCCGTTCGATCCGCCCGAAATCGTGCGGCGCATCGAAGCGGTCGACGCCGCCGCGATCCGGCGCATCGTCACGCGCTGGCGATCGGGCCCGCCGACACTCACTGCGCTCGGGCCCCTCAGCCGGCTCGAGGATTTTGGCCGCGTGCAGGCGCGGCTCACCGCCTGATGCCGCGATAGCGATGGCGCCGCAGCGCAAATCGTTTCCCCGGCTTTTTCTTTCGCGCTCAGATCCGTTCCGGCTGACCGGCGACCGCGTTTTCCTGCGCGCGCCTGAACGCGGCGATTGGGAAGCCTGGGCGAACCTGCGCTCCCGCTCCCGCGGATTCCTCGAACCGTGGGAGCCGAGCTGGCCGCCCGACGCACTCTCCCGGTTGAGCTTTCGTTCGCGCGTCGCTCGTTATGCCGAGGATTGGCGCACCGACCAGGCATACAATTTTTTCATTTTCACCCATGACGACACGTTGGTCGGCGGGATCGGCCTATCCAATGTGCGCCGCGGCGTGTCGGAGACGGCGAGCCTCGGCTATTGGGTTGGCGAGCCGTTTGCCCGCCAGGGGCACATGACCGCGGCGCTGCCGCTGATCCTCGATTTCTCGTTTGCCCGGCTGCGGCTCCATCGGGTCGAAGCCGCCTGTCTGCCGACCAACATCCCCAGCCGGTCCTTGCTGACCCGAGCCGGGTTCCATCAGGAGGGCTATGCCCGCCAGTATTTGTGCATCGAAGGCAAATGGCAGGACCACCTGCTGTTCGCCATGCTGCACGATGATCGGCGGGAGCCTCGCGCTTAGCGATCGTGCCGGCTAGGCGTGGCCGGCGTCGCTCGACAGGGTCGACAGGTCGATCCCGAGCTTGGCCAATGCGCGCTGCCATTTCCCATCGTGATCGGGGTCGAACACAATCTCCTGATCCGCGGCGACGGACAGCCAGCCATTGGCTTGGATCTCGGCGTCGAGCTGGCCCGGCGCCCATCCGGCATAGCCGAGCGCGAACAGGCTGAGGCGCGGGCCGCGGCCCTTGCCGATGGCGCGCAGGATTTCCAAGGTGGCGGTCATCGAGATGTTGTCGGCGACTGGCAAGGTTGCTTCCTCGCGATAATCGTCGGTATGCAGCACAAAGCCGCGCCCGGGTTCGACCGGGCCGCCGAAATGCACCGGGCGCGTCTTGGTGAGGCTGCCGGGCGCGATCTCCAACTTGGCGAGTAGCTCGGCCATGGTCAGCGATCCTATCACTTTATTGATTACCAGACCCATTGCCCCAGCGTCGCCACTATGCGCGCACATGTAGATGACCGACCGGGCAAAGCGGGGATCACCCATTTGCGGCATTGCCACCAGAAGCTGGCCTGCGAGCGAACTCACCATGACCCCCGAGGCGTTCCGTCGACCATCGCGTCCATCCCGACTGACTCGGCAGCTTACGTGCCCATCATAATGGTTGCGCTGCGCGCCTGCGCACAAAAAACCGGCAGCCGGCCCGTTTACCGAGCGGTCGGCGCTGTGCTATCGCTCCGCGCTCAGGATCTGTACTGCATTGGAGGGACTTTCCATGACGATCAAGGTCGGCGACAAGGTGCCGTCGGTGACGCTCAGGCAGGTAACCCCGGAGGGGCCAAAGGAGGTCGCCGCCGACGAGTTCTTCCGTGGCAGGAAAGTCGTGCTGTTCGCGGTGCCAGGCGCCTTTACCCCGGCCTGCTCGCAGCGCCATCTGCCGGGCTATGTCGACAAGGCGGGCGATATCAAGGCGAAGGGGATCGACGAGGTCGCCTGCGTCGCGGTCAACGATGCCGCGGTTATGGGCGCTTGGGGCAAGGATCAGAAGACCGAAGGCAAAGTGACCATGCTGGCCGACGGGAGCGGCGATTTCGTCCGCGCCCTCGGGCTTGAGCTCGACCTCAGCAAGGGCGGACTCGGCGTGCGCTCGAAGCGCTATTCGATGCTGGTCGACAACGGCGTCGTCAAGTCGCTCAACGTCGAGGCTCAGCCTGGTCAGGTCGACGCCTCGAGCGCCGAGGCGATGCTGAAGGCGCTGGTCTGAGCCGGCACCGTCGTTGAGTGCCCTGTTCTGAGGGAAAATCTGCCTTCGGAATGCGCGCTCGGGCTGGGCGGTTTTGATGGTCCGAACTCGCGGCAGTGTTGCATCAACCGAACTGCCGCATAGGGTCGGTCGGGCCTTTGTTCTTGATCTCAACCTGCAACGAAGCGGGGCCCCGGAGCGGTTGAAACTAAAGCCCGGATTCTCCGGGCAAAGGCGTATTGCTTAAAATAGCTCGGATTTGATCGTCGGAAACCTGCCCGGCCATCTTCTGGTGGTATTGGTTATATGCCAGCTGACCGCCGACATAGATGCAGTTGCAAGCAATCGGGTCGGCGTACATGTACTTCACGCTGCCATTCGAATTTCGCATCACGAACTGGTGAGGCGGCAGCGACTTCAGGGCTGCGATCCGCTCAGGGGCGTCAGCTTTCCTCTGCACGAAGCCTGCCGCGACGAGCAGGTCACCGTTATTCGACGCCTCGGAGTTCGCGCATGCCGCGGCCAGGAACGCCATACCGGTCGCGACAACCCAGTGACGCGATGCTTTCATTAGGCCTCCCCTTGGTGAACGAAACGTTCGATGGCGCGGCTTCAGACCGATGGGGCGCGCAGCGGCTTGAGGTCGGGGGCGGGGCGAAGGGTAGCTTCGGTTTTGGCCTGCAGCGCGGCGAAGTCGATGTCTTCGGCGATCTCGCGCACAACGAGTCCCTCGCGAGTCACGTCGATGACGGCGAGATCAGTATAGATCCTGCTCACCGCGCCGGCGGCTGTCAGCGGATATTCGCACCGCCTGCGGACGCGAGGCGCGCCCGATTTAGTAGTGTGCTCGACCAGGACGCGGATTTCCTTGGCGCCGACCGCCAAATCCATCGCGCCGCCGACCCCGGGCGGAAAGCCCGGATCGTCAGTCGTCCAATTGGCAAGATCACCATTCTCGGCGACCTCGAACGCGCCGAGCAAGGCCAGATCGAGATGGCCGCCGCGGATCATCAGGAACGAGTCGGTGTGGTGGACATAGCTGCCGCCGGTGACGAGCGTGATCGGTTGCTTGCCGGCGTTGATCAAGTCGGGATCGACCTCGTTGGCGCCAGGCGCCGGGCCGACGCCCAAAATGCCGTTCTCGCTGTGCAAGACGATCTCTCGACCCTCCGGGATGAAATCGGAAACCAAGGTCGGCAGGCCGATCCCGAGGTTCACATAGGCCCCGTCGGCGAGATCCTGGGCAGCCCGCCAGGCGATTTGGCGACGTTTGAGCGGCATCGACTTTCTCCTCCGTTATCTAATCGGCGCCTTATTGTCCCGCGGCTGAGTCAAAATGAAACCTGGACGACGCGCTCGATAAAGATGCCGGGAGTAACGATCATCTCCGGATCGAGCTCGCCCAATTCGACGATATGGCGCACCTGAGCGACCGCCAAATCGGCGGCCATCGCCATGGTTGGGTTGAAGTTGCGCTGCGATTTCCGATAGGTCAGGTTGCCCCAACGGTCGGCTCGATCGGCAGCGAGCAGGGCCACATCGCCCTTCAACGGCTTTTCGAGGACATAGGTGCGACCGTCGATCTCACGGTGCTCCTTGCCCTCGGCGAGCCTGGTCCCAACCGATACCGGCGAATAGAAACCCCCGAGTCCGGCGGCGGCACAGCGCATGCGCTCGCTGAGCGTTCCCTGAGGTAGCAATTCCAGCTCAATCTTGCCGGCGGAATAGAGTTCTTCGAACACAACCGAGCCCGAGCTGCGCGGAAACGAGCACACGATCTTGCGCACCCGGCCAGCAGCCATCAACGCCGCGAGCCCAGTGCGGCCGGTACCGGCGTTGTTGGCGACGACGGTCAGATCGCGGGCACCCTGCTCGATCACCGCTTCGCACAATGCATCGGGCAGCCCAGCGCCGCCGAACCCGGCGCACAGGACGACCGACCCATCTTTTATGCCCGCCACCGCTTCGGCAAGGGTTCGCACGCGTTTGTCGATCATCGACGGCCGGCTCCCGATCAGAATGCGACGGCGTCGCCGCCCTTCAGCGCCAGCATCGCTCGCGCCTCGTCCGGGGTGGCGATTTCGAGCGACAAATTCTCGACGATGGTGCGGATGCGACTGACCTGGTCGGCATTGCTGGTGGCGAGCTTGCCGCGGCCGATCCACAGCGAATCCTCGAGCCCGACCCGGACATTGCCGCCCATGATCGCCCCCATCGTAATCAGCGGCAGCTGATGCCGGCCGGCAGCGAGGATCGACCAGGCATAGGAATCGCCGAACAGCTTGTCGGCGATACGCTTCATATGCGCGAGATTCTCCGGATCGGCGCCGATGCCGCCAAAAATGCCGAAGATCGTCTGGACGAACAGCGGCGGCTTGACCAAGCCGCGTTCGACGAAATGCGCCAAGTTGTAAAGATGCCCGACATCGTAGCATTCAAACTCGAAGCGCGTGCCGCAACCCTCGCCAAGCTCCTTGAGGCTGCGCTCTATGTCTTTGTAGGTGTTCTTGAAGATGAAATCCCGCGTCGAATTGAGATACTGGGGTTCCCACTCGTATTTCCAGACCTTGTAGCGGTCGAGCATCGGGTAGAGCCCGAAATTCATCGAGCCCATGTTCATCGAGCACATCTCGGGCTGGGCGCGAAGCGGGGCGGCGAGGCGCTCCTCGAGGGTCATGCCGAGACCGCCGCCGGTGGTGATGTTGACTATGGCATTGGTTGCCTGCTTGATCCGCGGCAGAAACTTGCATGAACACGTCGGGATCGGGAGTGGGCCGCCCATCCTTCGGATCGCGGGCATGGAGGTGCAGGATTGCCGCTCCCGCCTCGGCGGCGGCGATCGCGTCGCGGGCAATCTCGTCCGGCGTGATCGGCAGATAGGGGCTCATCGTCGGGGTATGTATCCCGCCGGTCACCGCGCAGGTGATGATGACCTTGCCAGTCATAGCCATGCTCTTCCTCCCGTCAGGCTCGCTCGGCCCGCGGGCTTGGCTCCCACCCTAGCGAACCTGCCCTCAGGAGGGCAGGAGAGGGAACTCTAGCCCTGCGCCCGGATGAACGACTTGACCTTGGGATAGGTCTCGGTCTGCCACCGGCGGCCGTGGAAGACGCCATAATGGCCGACTTTGAGCTGGAGGTGGTGCGTCTTTTTTACCGGCACGATGCCGGTGCACAGAGCGTGCGCGGCGACGGTCTGGCCGGGCCCGCAGACATCGTCGCGCTCACCCTCGACCGTCATCAGCGCGGTGCGCTCGATCGCCGCCGGGACGACCAGATCGCCGCGAACCCTAAAGCGGCCCTGAGGCAGGTCGTGGCAATGAAACACCCGCTCGATGGTCTGCAGATAAAAATCCGCCGGCAGATCCATGACCGCGCTGTATTCGTTGTAAAAGGCGCGGGTCGCTGCCGCGCTGTCGCCGTTGCCGTCGGCTAGGTCGCGGAACATCGTCCAATGCGCCGAGACGTGGCGATCGAAATTCATGCTGAGAAACCCGGCGAGCTGCAGGAACCCTGGGTAGACGCGTCGGAAACGGCCGGGATATCTCGCCGGCACCGTGGTGATGACGGTGCGCTCGAACCAATCGAGCGTGTGCGCCTCGGCAAACCTGTTGACCGCGGTCGGATTGACCCTGGTGTCGATCGGCCCGCCCATCAGGATCATCGAGCCCGGCTGACAGGGGTCGCCTCCGGCCGCCATCAAGGACACCGCCGCCAGCACTGGGACCGATGGCTGGCACACCGCCATGATGTGGATGCGCGGCCCCAGGAGCCGGGTAAAGCGAATCACCAGCTCGATGAAATCGTCGAGATCGAACCTTCCGTGCAGCAGCGGAACGTCACGGGCGTTGGCCCAGTCGGTCAGGTAGACGTTGTGATCGGCCAACAAGCTTTCGACGGTGCCGCGCAGCAGGGTCGGGAAATGCCCTGACAGCGGCGCCACGACAAGCACCGTTGGTTCTTCGCGCGTGGTGTCCTTGCGGAAATGAGTTAGTTTACAAAACGGGTGCGCGGCGACGACTTCCTCGATGACGGCGATCTCTTTGTTATCGATCGTTACCGATTTGATGCCGAAATCCGGCCGCTCATGCGACATGCCAAAGTGGGACAGCAGCTCCATCGCCGCAGCGGCGCTGCGCACGCAAGGCATGTCGCCGATCGGCGGCCAGGGATGGCGCAGCCAGTCGTGGGCGGCCTCGGCCACTAGCCGAACCGGCCCGAAAATGTCGTTTTGTGCTTGGTAGGCGTCGTAAAGCATGTACCCTCGTAGATGCCGGGCGCTCCCGATCGTGGAAGCGTCCGAAGTAGCGAAACGGCTTTCCGCTTCGATCGATTATCAGGCGAAAGCATCCCATCTCAAAAATCCTTTTAATTCAACCTTATATTTGTCTTGCCAAGCGTTTAGGCAAGAGGGCGCACGATCACCTTGCTGCGACGCTGAAACCTCGGAATGTTCGTCGATTGTTTCTTTGCGAATGGAACAGACGGCCGCTTTCGCAGGCAATAACGGGGTCGTTGCCTATTCCATATGCATAGCCAACTCAGCGCGGCGGGGCGACGACGCCGTCGCGAACTTCATGGACGACGACCCCCGACAACCGAGGCGGCGGCGCCAACCAGCGCGGATGGGCCAAGCTCGTCGCGACATCGCGTTCCCCCGCCTTCCAGCGCCGCGTTACCGCGCCGGACGAGAAATCGGCCATCTTCGCCGCGAGATCGGCGACGTTGCCTTCGTGAACGAGATGCAGGATCGTCATCGTCGCATCGCTGGCCTCGGCGAGGCAGCGGCGGATGTCGATCTCGCCGTGCACCATTGGCGGCAGACGCTCGCCGAGCAGCCCGATCATCCGGCGCAGATCGTGGGTGCGACGCAACGCGGCGATTTCGCGGGCGGTGCGGCTGATCCCGCCGTGACCGCCGGGCGCGGGATCGTAGCCGTCGACCGCAAAGCACAGGGTATCGGCCGGACGGGCTTCGTCCAACGCCGAAACTGGGACGGCGCTGCCGCCAAAAAGCTGCCGGCCGATGGCGACCGGCGGCAGCCCAGGCAGCGGGGTGCCGGCCAGGACGTGGTCAAGGCCGAGCACGTGCCGGTCATTGTCGAAGAACGTCTCTGCCCCGGTCGCCAGATTGACCGCGCCGAGAACGACGCGCACGGCGCCGGAATTGACGCGCTCGAAATCGACGGCCTGGGCGATCAATTCGCGCAGCTCGAAGGCCGAGACTACCGCCCCAGGCTGCGTCAACCCTACGCCGCGGCGTAAAAGGGAGATAAAGCGGCCCGCTGTTTTCTGCGCCCACTGTCCGAGCCTGCGGGGAGAGCGCTGCGCCGCCCGTCTGCTGACTTCGTGCCAGAATTGGCGCATCCGCAATACCCGCTCGTGCGGTAGGTTGCCGGCGATGATCGCGGCGTTGACAGCGCCGATCGCGGTACCGGCGATCCAATTCGGCCGCACCCCGCTTTTTTCGAGCGCGGCGTAAGCACCCGCCTGATAGGCGCCGAGCGCCTCGCCGCCCGACAGCACCAGTGCTATTCGCTCGAAACGGGCCAAGCTCTTATCCGGTCGCCCTCGCGCCAAAATCCGCTCCTTAGCCAGCCGCCAACCGAATTGCCGACGAGCAGCCGCAGCAGGCTCGGTCCGCAGTTCGACCGCGCTCCGGCAGCGATGCCGGGGCTTGTCCCCCACTGCGCCCTGTCGGAACGCCCGCCATCATAAGAAGTCTCGACCGAGCGTCCAGTGTCGAAACGCTGCGCCGCTCAGTCTTTCTTCGGCGAGCCGATCGGCGGCTGCGACTTGAGGTAGACGGCAATCGCTCGCCGGTCGATGTCGCTGAGGCGGGCGGTATTGTTCACGATTTCTCCCATGTCGCCGCCGACAAAATCGAAGTCCGGCTTTTGACCGTCGGTCAGTAAGGCGACGATGTCGTCGACGCTCCACCGGCCGATCCCGGTCTCCGGGTCCGGGGTGAGGTTCGGAAACGCATGGCCGCCGCGGCCCGCCGAAGCGCCGGCCAGAGCGTGGTCGGGGTCGGGCGCACCGAGCAAATTACGCGGCGTGTGGCAATCGCCGCAGCGGCCGACCGTAGCGACGAGGTAGGCGCCCCGGTTCCATTGCGCGTTCTTGGTCGGATCTGGGCGCCAGGGTCCGGGAAATCGCGACGCGAGAACGACGACCGCACCGCGCGCGGCGGCAAAGGGAGCGCGGTCGCCGGCTCGGTTGAGCTGGGATACGGCCGTTAGGCTGTCGAGAAAGGCCTTGAGATCCCCAAGATCTCTAGCGCTTAGGCGATTGTAATAGGGAAACGGGAAAGCCGGCAGATAATGCGAAGCGTCAGGGGCCACACCCCAGCGCATTGCCCGGGTGAAATCGGCGGGCCGCCATCGGCCGATCCCGGTGTTCGGGTCGGGGGTGATGTTGGGGGTTACCAGGGTTCCAAACCGCGTCTCGATGGGCCGCCCGCCGGCATAGGGCCGGCCCCCGTGCTTGCTGTCGGTATGGCATTGGCCGCAGCCGGCGGCGGCGGCAAGGTAGGCGCCGCGCGCCACCGCCTCCGGCTCGGCCGCGAGAACGGCGCGCAATCCCGCCAAGCCCAGCAGGATCGCGAACGCCGCGGCCCTCAGTTCTTGAGCTTTTCGCGGAATGTGGTGTGGCAGGCGCCGCAGCCGTTCTTGCCCAGATCGGCGAAGGCTGTCTGGATCGCCGCCTTGTCGCCAGCCGTCATCGCCGCCAGCAGCGCATCGGCCTTGGCCGCTGCGGCCTTTTGTGCATCGAGGAATTTGTCCCAATCGGTCCACACCGTGGCCTTTGGCTGGAAATCACCATCGGGGCTCGGGCCACCCGATCCTGGCGGGAACAAATCCGGAATTTTCCTGGTCGTCTTGGTCAAGTCGGTGGCGGCCGCGACAGCCGCGGGCTGATCTGCTTTGCCCGAGAGATAGGCCTTGACTGTGCCGGCGTCCTTGCCCTGCTGCTTCATCGTCGCCTGCCGGTCTTTGAGGATGGCGTCCTTGTCTTGCGCCGATGCCATGGCGCCGGCGCCGGCGATGGCCATGATCAGAACCGCGCCGAATGCACGCCGCTTGATTGCCGATATCATCCGTTCTCCCCTGCCAATGTGCGGCCCCCCGCGCATCGCCCCTTTTAGCGAGGCAGGCTTACATTAAGTTGACTGGTGGGCGGCGCAACAACAGGACGGCACCCTCACGATCATGTGATCGGAATCTCGATGTACGTCTTAAAGGCGGGCCGCTCGCGCATGCGCTCGTACCACGATTTGAGATTTTTCAGGGGCGGCCGCTCGAGCGGGAAGGCGTGCCAGCGATAGACCAGGGTTCCCATCACGATTTCAGCCAGGCTCAGCTCCGGCCCGGCAAGAAAGGGGCGTCCTTCGAGCGCCTCTTCGACAATGGTCCAGGCGACGAGCGCCTTGCGCCGCGCCGCCTCGATCGCGGCATGGTCACGACCTTCGGGCTTGGAGCGGATCAGCCCATAAAGCAGTGCGCCCATCGGCGCCCCGAGGGTCGAAAGCTGCCAATCCATCCACCGCTCGACCAGCGCGCGGCCGGCCGGCGCGGCCGGATACAGCCGCTCGGCCCGATGGGTCGTGGCGAGATAGCGGCAGATCGTGTTCGATTCCCACAGCACCAGTTCGCCGTCCTTAACCGTCGGCACCAGCCCGTTCGGGTTCAGCGCGAGGTATTCGGGATCCTGGTTGCCGCCGAACGGGCCGCCAACATCGACTCGCTCGAAGGGAATGCCGAGCTCGCCGCAGCACCACAGCACTTTCTGCACGTTTGACGAGGTCGCCCTGCCCCAAATCTTCAGCATCGTCGCCTCTCTGATCGGATCGTCTCAAACCCTATCTCATGGAGCCCAAGTTTGTCGCTCGGCGCAAGTCGGCGTTTGCAAGCTGCACCCGCGCATTTACCAAGCGCAGTCGACCACCGACGAAAAGATGAGATAATCGCTGGACAAGGTCCAATGGAGAGGCCCCATGCCCGACCGCATTCTGGTGATCAACCCGAACTCGACCGTGGCCGTCACCCGCGCGATCGACGAGGCAATGGCGCCGCTGCGCCTGGCGGGCGGACCCGAGATCGCGTGCGTGACGCTCGAAGAGGGGCCGCCCGGCATCGAAAGCCAGCTCGATGCGGACGCGGTCATCCTGCCGCTGTGTCGGATGATCCGCGCGCACGAAGCTGATGCCGCCGCCTTTGTCATCGCCTGCTTCAGCGACCCCGGCCTGTTTTCGGCGCGCGAGAGCACGGCAAAGCCGGTCCTCGGCATCGCCGAATGCGGAATCCTGACGGCGCTGACCCTCGGTCATCGCTTTGGCGTGATTTCTATCCTCGCGCAATCGGTGGCTCGCCACCTGCGCTACATCGGCGCGATGGGGGTGACACAGCGCCTGGCGGCCGATCTGCCGGTGGGCCTCGGGGTCACCGAACTCGCCGACCGGCGCACCGCGTTGGCGCGCATGGTCGAGGTCGGCCACATATTGCGCGACCGGCATGGCGCCGACGTACTGGTCATGGGGTGCGCCGGCATGGCGCGATACCGCGCCGATCTCGAAGAGGCGGTGCGAATCCCCGTGGTCGAGCCGACCCAGGCCGCGGTCACGATGGCGGTAGGCCGTGTGCGGCTTGGCTGAGTTTGAGCGCTGAGCCAACTCGGTGACGTTTGCACCCAGGACCGATCCGGTCCTCGGGTTGACCATGGCGCGCGGCGCGGTCCTACCATCGCGTTTTCGGGAAGGAGCGCGGCAATGGCTGAAACACCCCGCCTGAACGGCGTGATCCGGGCCCTGGAAGAGGGCAAACCCGCCTTCACTACCTTCGCCGCGGCCGAGGTCAGCATCGCGCAGGCGGTCGGCGCCGCGGCCTATGACGGCGTCGTCTTCGAGATGGAGCACCGCGCTTATGACATCCGCGCCTTGCGCGATTGCCTGCAATACATGCTCGACCGCCGCCAGATCGCGCGCAGCGCCAGCCTGGCGCCGGCGGTGACGCCATTCGTGCGGATTCCGCCCAATGGCGGCGAGACCAGCCAGTGGATCGCCAAGCAGGTGCTCGACCACGGGGTCTACGGCATCGTCTGGCCGCATGTCAGCACCGTCGAGGAGGCGCGCAACGCGGTCGTCTCATGCCGCTATCCGCGACCGCGCACGGCCGCCTATTACGAGCCCGCCGGTCAGCGCGGCGACGCCCCGGCCGCCGCGGCGCGTTATTGGGGCCTCTCGCAGCAGGAATATTACGAGCGCGCCGATGTGTGGCCACTCAACCCGAAGGGCGAGGTATTGGTTGCGATCATGTGCGAGGAGGTGCGTGCGATCCGCAACTTGCCGAAAATGCTCGAAGAGGTGCCTGGCATCGGCGTCGTCATCATCGGTGAGGGCGACCTGTCGCAGGATCTGGGCTATCCGCGGCAATACGAGCACCCGGCCGTGGCCTCCGCGATCGACGAGATCCTGGCGATCTGCAAGGCGCACAATGTCCCCTGCGGCCACCCGCATGTCGACGCCAAGAATATCGAGACATTGCTCGAAAAAGGCTTCCGCTATCTGATGCCGGCCCCGGTCTATTCGTTCGCGGCGCTGGAACTCGGCCGCAAGAAATCCGGCCGCGGCTAGTCGATAAAATTTAACACATGCTACCTGCGTCCGGCTCGGCTCGGGGTGGTTTTGCGTCATTCCCGATTTGCCGAGATCGTAGGGCCATGCCTTAAACGCGCCCCATGCATCGCCTGGCCACGAAGCCCAAGACTTTGCCTAATTCAGCGCTACTGCTGGCCGCTCTACAGACAGCAGGTATTATCGGTTAGACGGATCGCCCGCGATCGGCTCCTCCGTGGTGCGACCTTGATCACGCTGGTTCCTATCGTACGCATCCGGAGAGCAGAACGTATGAAGTTGGGATCACTTGGGCGGCGCAAGTTCATTGCCGTTGTCACTGCGGCGGCAGGATGGTCGCTCGCCGGCCACGCCCAAAAACCCGAGCGGATGCGTCGCATTGGCGTGTTGATCTCTTGGTCCGAGAGCGACCCGCTCTCGCAGGAAAGCCGGATCGCGTTTGAGCAGGCGCTGGAGCGGTTCGGCTGGGTCGCAGGCAAGAATATCCGGATCGACTACCGCTTCGCCGCAGGCGATCCGGCTCTCTTCAAGACCTACGCGGCCAAACTGGTCGGCTTGATGCCTGACGCGATTCTCACGAGCACCACGCCGGGCGTATCGGCACTCCGAGAGCAGACGCGGACGATACCGATCGTATTTGTGGCTGTGGCCGATCCCGTCGGGCAGGGCTTTGTTCAGAGCCTCGCGAGACCCGGCGGCAACATTACAGGATTCAGCTCCTTCGACCCAATCTTGATGGGAAAATGGCTGCAATTTCTCAAGGAAATCGCGCCGGATTTGACGCGGGTCGCTGCCATATTCAACCCGGATACCACACCTTACGGATTTTTCACCCGTGATGTCAAAGCCGCCAGCCCGTCCTTGGGGGCGACTGTGATACCCGCTCCAGTGCACGACGATGCAGCAATCGAGAACGCCATCGCCGCGCAGGCGCGTGAGCCGGGGGGCGGCCTGATATCTTTGCCGGACAGTTTTACCGAGGCACGTCGCGACGTAATCATCGCCGCAGCAACCCGGTACCGTTTGCCCCTGATCGGCACGAGCACGTTTCCCAGATCTGGCGGCCTAATGTCGTACTGGTCGAACCCAGTCGACCGGTACGCCCAGGCAGCATCCTACATCAACCGCATCCTCAGGGGCGCTAGTCCGGCCGACCTCCCGGTTCAGCAGCCGACCAAGTACTCCCTGATCATCAACCTCAAGACCGCTAAGGAGCTGGGTCTGACAGTGGCGCCGATCCTGCTGGCCCAAGCCGACGAGGTCATCGAATGAGCGCCGGGCAAACGACCGGTTTTGGCATCGTGTGGGCTGGGCGGAACTGCGGGTTTGGTCGTGACGCATCTTCAAAACCCGGTATCAACCATTAGATTTTCACCAGTAGCCGGTTCGGTCCGCCCCTTATGCCGCAGATGAGACCAGCGAAACCCAATCGACGGCATTGCCGAGCTTGAGTCGGCGCCCGGCTTCGGGCATCGGGTATTTGAGCCCGCTGGCGCAGTTGAACAGCACGACCTGTTCGTCGCGGCGAACCCGGCCGTCGGCCAGCGCCTGTTCGTAGGCGGCGTAGGTCGCGGCACCCTCCGGGCAGAGCAGCAGCCCCTCCTCCTTTGCCACCTTTTCCCAGGCGCGGGCGATCGCATCGTCCTCGACGGCGATGGCGAACCCGCCGCTCTCACGCACCGCGCGCAGGATCAGAAAGTCGCCGATCCCTTGCGGCACGCGGATGCCGGCGGCAAAAGTGTGCGCGTTCTCCCAGCGGGGGGCGTGCTCGACGCCGTCTCGCCAGGCCTTGACCATCGGCGCGCAGCCCGCCGCCTGCACCACGACCATGCGCGGCCGTTTCGGCCCGATCCAGCCGATTTTTTCGAGCTCGTCGAATGCTTTCCACATGCCGATAATGCCGGTGCCGCCGCCGGTCGGATAAAAGATCACATCGGGCAATTCCCAGTCGAGCTGCTCGGCCAGCTCGATCCCCATGGTCTTCTTGCCCTCGATGCGATAAGGCTCGCGTAGGGTCGAACAGTTGAACCAGCCGACCGCCTTCTCGCCCTCGGCGACCAGCCTTCCACAATCGTCGATCAGACCGTCGACCAGAAACACCTCGGCGCCCTGCATCGCGATCTCGCGGATATTCACCGCCGGGGTGTCATCGGGGCAGAAGACATAGGATTTGATCCCGGCGCGGGCACAATAGGCCGCCATCGCCGCCCCGGCATTGCCGTTGGTCGGCATCGCCATGGTCTTGACCCCCAGTTCCTTGGCCATCGACACGGCAAGCGCCAGCCCGCGCGCCTTGAACGATCCAGTGGGTAACCGGCCCTCGTCCTTGACCAGGATTTCGCTGCCCTTGGCCAGCCGCGGCAATGGGACGAGCGGGGTTGTCACCTCGCCGAGCGACAGCACATTTTCCGGCCGGCGCACCGGCAGCAGCTCGCGATAGCGCCACAAACTCTGCGGACGACTGGAAAGCGCGTCTCGGCTAAAGGTTCGGCGCACCGCGTCGAGGTCGTAGCGCACCAGCAGCGGCCTTCCGGCCCGCGACAGGGTCTGCAAGGTGTCGGCGGGATAGTGCTCCCCGGTCATACTGCATTCGAGGTGGGTGACAAATGTGGGCAATTCGCTGCCCATCCACTGATAGTCGGCCATGCTCGGTCTCCAGGACGACGCCGATCCGTGTTGCGGACCATGCCGCCACTGACTGGCTAGCTAGACGTCATTTGATTAGAACAATTATAGTTTGACAGCAAAGGGAGAAGTGCGATGGGTCGATCGCTCTATACCACGCTGGACGATGCTCTTGACACGATCTCGCCCTATGGGATCGAACTCAAGAACGGCAACAGCAATCACGCGCCGATGGTTGCGGAAGCGCTGTGCGCGATGGGCCGGCCCGAGGCTGTGATGCCGTGGCTCGCGCGCTATCGGGAGAGAATGTCGTCGCGGCCTGCGGCGGGCGATCGCATCCGCCGCGAGGCATGGCGCATGGCACTCGGCCGGCGCGAACGTTTTGCCGATTGGAGCGGATTCTTCCGCGACGAGCTGGAAGAGGCGCCGTGGCATGACGTGCTCGAACGTTGGGTAGGCAGCCTCGCATCCGGCTTCTGCGCCTCGGCGACCCACGGCGTGATCCGCGTCGGGCACGCGGTACGCGGCATTAGCGCGGGCGAGACGCCTTCACGGATGCGCGAACTCGCCGACGCGCTGGCCGGCTGGGCGGCGACTTGGCAGGAGCTGCCGGCGGGCAATTCAACCGCAAACGGCACGATGACGCCGCGCCAGGCGATCGCTCGAGTGCCGATCGTTCCGCCCGACAAGCGTCTTGCCGGAAACATCGTGGCGGCGCTGGCCGCACTGCAAGGCTTTCCGGAATTCGTCCCCGCGATTGGCTTGCTCGACACCGGCGGCGAGATCCCCACCTTGGTCGCGGAACTGACCGACGTGTTCGCGCGCGTCTACCTCGCCAACGCCCGAAATATCCCGACGGTGATCGCCTTCATCCATGGCGTGACCAGCCACGCGGCGCTCGGCAATATCGCTCCACACGTCAATGATGCGTCTGCGCGCTCGGCGCTACGCTACGCTTGGCAGACCGGATGCGCGCTCTACGCCTGTTATGGCACGGGCACGGCGATGGCCGACAATCTCGAACTGTCTGACGCAACCGAGGAGGGGCTGATAGATCGCGCTGTCGCCAATGGCGACGAGCACGTCATCAAATTCACCGAAGCGTGCCTCAGCCGGTATGCTCTCGATCCGTCGCCGGCATACTTCGCCGCCGCCGACCACGCGACCGGGATCATCCGCCGCCGTTGACGCGTACAATCCTGCCGAGATGGCCCAGGGCTACGACGCGCGAGACGACCATCCCGATTGGCGCGCTCGGTTCGTGTGCGCCGACATGTTGAAGTGAGTCCGTGCATGTTCACGATTTTGTTAACTTAGCGCTGAGGAATAAGCCGTCGACGGCAGTGTCTTGACTCTCGTAGGTGCACGTGTCCGCATTCGGGATCGTCGAACCCAGCTATGGGGAGTTTTCGTGAGGCCGTTGGGCCTCGAACCAGTGATACCGAAACCGCAAACGGAATGGGAGGGGGTCATGCGTCGACCGAACCTAATTATAGCGGCTGTGATTGCCGGTGTTGTCATCCTGTGGGGCGGTATAGCGCGCGCGGACGGCGGTGGAGCGAATACCGAGGAATTCTCTGCACGCTTGAACGGGTTCAACGTAACCGGCGGGCTTGGAGCAGGTGAAACCGGAGCGATCCTGACCGACGCTTCCGGCACCCTTCAGCTCGATCTCGATAAAAAATCCCAAATGGCCACCTACACACTGACCTATTCGAACCTGACCTCGCCGGTTCTTCAGGCTCACATCCATTTCGGCAAAGTGCATGTGGCCGGAGGCATCATGGTTTGGCTGTGCGGCAATCCCTCCACAACGATAATCCCCCCTCCGGGGACCCCAACTTGTCCAACGGCAGGCTCTGTGAGCGGCACGATCACGGCATCGAGTGTTGTCGCGATACCGGGACAGAACGTCACGGTCGGCGACTTTGACGCGCTCACCGACGCGCTCGCCTCAAACACCGCCTATGCCAATGTCCATACAATGAATTTCAAAGCTGGCGAGATCCGCGGCCAGGTTCGTAAGAGCGAAAAGGATCACAACTAAAGTGTTCGGCTAGGTCGCGTCGTCTCCGAGGCCGAACGCCGGTTGCGTGGCGGCGAAGCCGCGTAGTGCGAACTCGCCGAGCGCGGCAAATTCGCCCGGAGAATGACGTGCGAACTGCCCGGAGGCGACGATTGCCCGCCCTAGTTGTGCGGAGAGCTTTTCAAGCCGCGCCGCCAGGTTCACGGCTGGGCCGATGCACATAAAGTCGAGACAGTTGCAGCCGCCGAAATTGCCGTACAAGACCTCGCCCAGATGCAAGGCCAAGCCAAAGCGAAGTCTAGGGAAATTCCCGGCCCCGGACCGTCCCGCCAAGGCGGCGATATTTGAATGCGCTACGCACGCGGCCGCGACGGTGTTGCGGCAAACGGCAGCCGCCTCAGCCTCGCCTTTGGCGATCGGAAAGATGGCGAGCAGCCCGTCGGCGATGAATTTGAGAACCTCGCCACCGGCTCGACAATAGCTGGGACCTGGCAATCGAAGTAGCGGTTGACGAGATCGATCAATTCTCGCGGCGGCATGCTGTCGGCCAACACCGTAAACCCGCGCATGTCCGACAGCCAGATCGCCGCGTGGATTTCTTCGACATCGCCGCGGCGGATCCGCCCCTCGAGAATGCGCTTTCCGGCCTGGTGCCCGACATAGGCGTCGAGCAGATTGCAATCACGATCACGGCTGGTCTGGGTCGTTCGACAAGCTCGCCTTGGTTCTGGCGGGCGCGCCGGGTCGGATATGAGCATCCGAGCGGTAGGCGGATGACCGGCTCGGAACCGCCGCAAAGTCGCCGGATCGGTTGCCGCATGCAATGCTCGGCGGCAAATCCGGCCTGGGG